>NZ_JAVIYT010000009.1:0-43141 GCF_031453245.1 Siphonobacter sp. SORGH_AS_0500 | reverse complement strand
TGTCAACAACTAATAGTAACACTGGTATACTTGTACTGGTTTGTTTTACTTTACTTACCTTTTTTCTATAGCTTACCTGAACATCACCATTACTTAATTTTATTACCGATTCAGGAATTAGTTCAGTATCATACGCCGTTTCTTTCCCTACTAAAGCTAAAATAGATTGTTTGCTAAAATTAATCTTCGTTGGTGTCTCATGCATAGTAGTTGCTGAGCCAAAAAGATTATCAAATTCAGTTTGATTATCAATTTTCTTATATTCGCTATGATTTACATTGTTTTTTGCAAAATAATGTTTCGCTACGCGGTAAGGAATTGGAGTATTAGTTTTGACATCACTAAGCATCAGTAATGTTGCTCTAAAAGATCTGTTACTTACAGTTCTTTCCACTGATGCATACACTTCTAGACTTAAACAAGTCATAACTACTGCCATTATTACAATAGATTGACCTAATACTTTTTTTGGTTTCATGGTTTTATTAATTAAATGTTTACGAGTGCAATGAACTTGATTATTACAAGGGTTCTAACTTACGATCTTGCAATGCCTAAACTGTCTTATTTTTTAATCAGATTAGTATAGGTAAACTTTATAGAAGCACTATTCATCACCTGACCGTCTACAGTTATTTGAGAAGTTTCCATATCAAAATTCAAGTTTTTGGTTTTTGTATTGTAAACGGGTAAGTCCTTTGTTTTATAACTTACAACCACTTTTTTAGTCTTCCCATCCTCTTGCATATCGAAAGTTATATTTTTAGGAGAATTAATAAATTCAATGTTCTTGTTTTCGTCAAGAATACTGGTATATTCAATCTCAAGATTTTGCTTACCTATTTTATTTACAGCATCCTGAGCCTTATTCGTATCTTTAATAACCGAAGCAATGATTTCAAACATTGGAACATCTTTGAGGATCATAGTAGTATCATTGATAGTTATGGATGTTGCTTGAGGCGATTTACCTTGTACACTTACACTTCCCGAATATTCTCCTACTACAACTTTAGTATCACCAGGATTGATGTAAAAGCCATCATCCTTTTTACAAGAAGTAAAGAATAATCCGACAAGCGTTAATAAGGTAAATAAGGTTTTGTACAATGGCAACGTTTTCATGTTTCTCTTTTAATTAAGATAAGATGTATATAATTTGTTTGTTTGATTGTAAATACTTTCATGAACGATATCTTGCATAAAAAAAAATATTTTTTTCAAATAAATAATTAATGACCTGATAATCAGTAAATTATAAATTTATTTATGCAGGATCCTTTGTGTGGAATTTTTAATATTTGGCCCATCAGCTCACTCATTTTACACGTTACAATAGATTATTTTTAAATAGTTAACCTAGATTTAACTACTGGATAGCTATGCTTTAAAGAAGATTTGTTAGTCGATCTTAAGAATATACTATTTGTATGTATAGATATTATATCTTTACTTATTATTTGAGCCTAAATGTTTGTCTTAACTACAGTTTGTTTGTATTTTTAATATATAATCTATTTTCCTATTAATGAATTAGCTTACGTATAGTTTCTTCGAACATCAATTCATAATATTTTGCAAGACTTTTTATTTAATGATTAGATCTTTTATTGAGAGAGGCATGGCTCTAACTAAAAGCACTAGGTAAGTATATATTGGCCCAAGTCTACGTGTAATAGCATTTCAATGAACTAAAGGGAATAAAGTGCTTGTTTTAAATGGATCTCAAATGTATTTTATGGAATATTATTAGTTTGCGGGATGCAGTAGAGGGACAAATGTGTTGAATTAATATCCATGTAATCGTTTTAAAAGCAATGCTTGTCAGCATCGTGGTCAAAGTATTCTTATTAAATGATATGGCATCTGCGATTGTGGGATCAAGCTCACAATCCACATGTAGAAACCGTATTAGTAAACTAGTACTCAATGGCAGCGGAGTTTGCGATACCGCTTGCGTGCTGAAATTAGCCATTTAGAAAGTGCCACGTCATTCTAGCAATCCTGTTTTTAAGAATCGAAATATCATTCTGAAAGTCGATGTAAGCCAGATCTTCGTAGGCAGAAAAAACAATCGTGGTGGTTATGGTGGCGGAGGATCATTTCAGTGGTCAAATCGTTGCTTTCGTTTTTTGGACAACCCACTTCGTATCCCTTCCCTCAACTGCAAGGAATCAGGTTAAAATCAGTGAACTTCGGATTCCTGGTAGCGTAGCCGCCCTAGCTTACAATGACTACCTTGATCAAGAGACCAGTTCTTTTTTGCTTATCAACGTATTTGAGTCGCTACCGTATCATACTAAAAATAGTTGACAATCTTGGGGCAAATTAAACAGGTAAATTCGTTTCAGAGTATTGACTATCTTTTTGCTTCAAAGATTCATAAGTTTCTTATTTTTAGGTAGTTAACTTTTATTCGATGAGCTTGAGCAGTACCAGGCTGCCGGTGCGGTTAGATATTCACAGCTACGGTGTAACCGGAGGTGATTGTAATTGTTAATAGATTTTTGGACTACTTTTTGAGCCATTTCTTTGATCGTTAGGTAAACAAACCTTTACAGGGCAACGTCTGACCCCCTTTATTCACCCTTTGGTCTGGCACAGTTATGAGATAAAAATCTATTCAATCATTTAATTTTAGATTGTTCAACTGATTTTGTACAAAGTCACTTCTACGCAGGCATGTTTACTTCCAATCGGGAATACTTACTCACGATTGGGGTTTTCAACTTAATTAACCTATGGAATCAACTATTACATAAAAATCACCTAACTTTGTACTGTAATAAAAAATATTACAGTTATGAATAACGTAAGGTTTGCTACAGCGTTACATATACTTACCCTGCTTCAACTTAATAAGGAGCAATTACTTTCGTCTGAATTTATCGCGAATAGTATCAATATTAACCCGGCTGTGGTTCGAAAAGAGATCCGCAATCTTCGGGCGTATGGCTTTGTAGAGAGTAAAGAAGGTAAAGGGGGAGGGTATTGCTTAGGCAAACCTGCTTCGAAAATTCCCTTATCTGAGGTGTATCGGTCAATAAACATATCCTCTGTGCTCGGACGATCCAACACGCCTAATCCTGATTGCCCCATTGGTAAACAAATCAATACTCATCTGACCGATTTGTTTGCCTCGGCCGATGCTGCTTTTTTGAAACAGATCGGAAAAATTACAGTCGAAGATTTCAGTAAAAAGTTTAGTTAATTTTTTTACCCAATACTGTAATAATTATTATTACAGTAAACACAATTAAAAATATGATGATGAAAGTTGCATCAATTGGTGCCTGAATGATTAGAAAACAAGCAAGAGTTGGATTGGACCTTTTTGAGTCCAGCCATTGAAATGTATCAAGGTACTTGCGGCGAAAGAAAAGGATACTCTCGGATTAGGTACTCCGGTCTATAATGCTAAAGGTGGAAGTATTTTTAGATAGAAGACCTGGCCGTCGATGAGATCGAAAATCTCCAGTATATGGGCTGCCGTTTCACTGTAGCCTATTACAGTGTTAAATCACATGTGAAGTCGTTCACCACGACATGCACTTAAACAAAAGTCTGAAAAATGAAAATCATTTATGTCATGGACCCAATCTGTGGTTGGTGCTATGGAAATATCGACAATACCGTACGTTTATTTGAAGATTTCAAAGAGCAGGTAGAATTTGAAGTACTGCCAGGTGGCATGTGGTCGGGAGCAAATACTCGCATCCAGTCTACGGCCATGATGAATTACTTTTTAAAGCATGATGCCTCCATTACTCATCATACGGGCGTATTATTTGGATCCGCTTACCTGGACTTCATAAAGAATCGCCATGACGTGGTATTAGATAGTGAAATACCCTCAAAAGCCATTGTGACGGTAAGCATGATTGCTCCGAATCAAATCATGCCCTTTGCGGTAGAAGTGCTAAAAGCAAGATTTCTTCATGGCAAAGACTATAATCTGGATTCAACCTACATAGAGATACTTGCAAAGCTTCAAATCAATGAAAACCAATTTTTAAATTTCTTCAAAACAAACGAATTCAAGCAAATGACGCAGGACGTATTTAAAAAGGCAGCTAGTTATGCCCGTTCTTATCCGACGATGTTGGCTGAAAAGGACGACCAACTGTACCTACTTGAACAGGGGTACCTTCCTTATGAAGAACTAAAAGCACGGGTAGTAAGCCTTTTAAAGTAAGAGTAGAAATAAACAGCCCTTAACCTTGGAAAGAAGGGCTGTTTGTATTCTTTATATTCGTCTAGAGCGATACCTGATAAGCTAATTTTTTTCGCCATCCTGAATCAGCATAAAACCGATATACACCAGTAATTCAGCTTACAGTTTCCAACATGAAAGGATACATGATCATGACATATGCAAACTTACTCCCCCTGCTGTGAAGCGTCTATCAAGTACTCAGAATGTTCAAGTGTGATAGAATTTTCATGCCAAGACTTACAAGGTCTATCAGCACTGCTTTTGCTAAAAACGAATGGAGCTAAGTAGGGATCGGTAATTAGTACCATAAAATCGCGAATCTATACTTTATAACCCTAAGGAATCTCACTTACTTTTGGACTGCTAATATCTACGTGAGAATTAATAAGGGAGTATCCCTTCATCTTCACTAGTATGGGGAACAGGATACCGAAACGAAGTTACTGAGTCTGTTTCTCCTATGAAAAAGCTTCGAGCGTAACAACTAACTCAAGCGATGATTAGACATTTGTACGATGAAACCATAAATTATGTAGGGGAAACGGGCTTGGTGACGCTGTTTTATAATCTCGATCTATCAACCTGTGTGCAGGTGCTACGTAGTTGCTACACAGCTGGAATCCGCATCTTTGAGTTTGCTAATCGGGGTGAGAATGCCTATACACTTTTCGTGGCTTTACGTAGGTAGCTATATATACATGCATTTGCCCGATCTATCATTGGGGGCAGACACGATCTATGATCCAGCCACGGCAGAAAAATTTATTCACGCAGGAGCAGATTTTATTGTAGGTCCCATTTTATAATCCATCCGTAGGCTGTAGTATGTAAGAAGGCGTGCCTACCCTAGATTCCGGGCGTGGGTACATTCACAGAAATTTATCAGGCTCAGCAGGCCGGAGCGGAAATCGTAAAGCTATTTCCAGCCGAATCAGGCCAGTATAGAAAGCTGATTTGAGGCTGGAGCCGTGGTTATCAGTGTCAGTACGGCATATATGGGGAGATCTTAGTGATCTTCATCAACTGGAAATAACGATCAAGCAATGTCTGGGTTGTATTAAAGCCTATCAAACCGGGCAAGCCCGACTAATCAATCAGGAAGAGACTGCTTTATGAAACATTCATCTACTGCTGCCAGGATTCCGATGATTAACATTCATTCCCTGACCTAATACCGGCCAGAGGATTTTTTGATCCAGAGGTTCGATGAATACCTCCAAGAACATAAGAATTTACGACTCCTGCATCGTCATGATTTTTACCATCTTATTCTTTTTACGAAAGGAGCGGGTAGCCATGCCATTGACTTTGAAAGTTTTATGGTTCAGCCTTTCCAGATTTATTTTATGATTCCAGGCCAGGTTCATTCCTGGGATTTTACGAGTGAGGTAGATGGCTACGTGGTGAATTTTTCCAGTGCCTTTTTTCAATCCTTTCTCTTACGACCCGATTACCTGGAAACGTTTTCATTTTTTAGCGGCATAGCCCAGGAAAGCGTCATTAATTTGCCCGAAGCTATTCATGAATCTTTGGTTAGCCGATTTGAGCAACTCCTTTCACAACATAATCATACATCCTTGCCACGTGTAGATCGATTGAGAACACTACTTTTAGACATCTTTTTCTCTATTGAATCGTATACGGCGGCTAAGTCTACGCTTTCTGTAACTAATTATAACTACATCATTTTAAAAAACTATCAAAAGCTCATTGACAAAAACTTTCTGACCATGCGTCTTCCCATGGAATACGCTAAGTTACTTTTTGTAACGCCTAATCATTTAAATGCTCTTTGTAAGGAACACTTAGGAATGCAGGCAGGAGAGTTGATTCGCAATCGAATTCTATTAGAAGCTAAACGCCTCCTCATCAACTTCGGAATGAATATTTCGGAGATTTCTTATGCTTTAAATTTCAGTGATAATTCTTACTTCACGAAGTTCTTTAAAAAATACACGAAAATCACTCCAGAGGAATTTCGGAAACGGAATTCTTAGTGATATTAAGCTCCATATACGCC
Source organism: Siphonobacter sp. SORGH_AS_0500 (assembly GCF_031453245.1). Classification (NCBI taxonomy): domain Bacteria; kingdom Pseudomonadati; phylum Bacteroidota; class Cytophagia; order Cytophagales; family Cytophagaceae; genus Siphonobacter; species Siphonobacter sp. SORGH_AS_0500. The sequence goes on along the minus strand of NZ_JAVIYT010000009.1, from coordinate 36,905 downwards.
TATGAAAAGAAGTCCATTACAAGGCATGCTCCTGGCTAAGTGCCCCCATTGCCGGCATGGTAACATGTTTAAGTATCCCTTTTGGAAATTAAAAAAGTTTGATCAGATGTATACCTTTTGTCCCCACTGTGGACAGCGGTATGAAAGCGAACCGGGTTTTTTTATTGGAGCTACTTATGTGAGCTACGCCCTTTCAGTCGGAATTGTACTGGCTACAGCCATTGTGCTTTATAACTTCTTTGGCGACCCTTCTGCTTTTGCTTACATTGGCGTTTCCATCGGTTTAATGTTAGCATTAATGCCTTTTAATTTTAGAATTTCCAGAGTCATTTATATCTATCTATTTTCTGGAATTGAATACGAAGAAAAACCTCGTATTATTCCCAGAGAGAAGGAAGTTTAAGCCATTCCCATCTAAAAGATAAAAGGTATTCCATCTAAATGGAGTGCCTTTTATTTTTTTATCCTTTGGAAGAATACGTTTAAAAAATATAGTTCCACAGCGGAGAAGAAACCCCATAGTTAAGTGTATCGTTTTTATAATGGTGAATGGCGTGATAGATCCACAACCATTTAAATACATTTCTGGGAGGTTTATAGGCATGCACAATAAAGTATACAAACAAGTAACCAGCATAGCCTGCTAGGGAGCCAGGAAAAAAGCATAAGCGGCTTCCCCTAATAAGATAAAGCTTTTCCAAATGAACTTTTCATAGCCTATATAGACCGTTGGTGTTTCAATAAAAGAGACCCTATGACATTTCCTTTCGTTGGAAAGGTATGTATTACACTAAAAATAGTTGACAGTTTTGGTATCAAATTAAATAGGTAAACTCGCTTTAAAATATTGACTAATTTCTTGTTTATAGGATTTACGAACCCGCCATTTTTTAGGTAGCTCACCTTTCATTCGATGAGCTGGATTAGGACCGGGCACGCCGGTGCGGTAGGATATACACAGCTACGGTGTGGGCGGAAGTGATTGTAACTTTCAATGGCTTTCTCAACCGCTTTCTGGGCCATTTCGAAGTTAAAAAAAGTCCGATTAAGCAGCCATCTTCCTTTACTGTACGATTGACTCGCTCAGCTACTGCATTCTCGTAGGGGTCTCCTTGCTGAGTCATGCTGATGGTAATATTTGCTTGTTTTAGTAAGTCAGTATACTGATAACTACAGTACTGTAACCCTCGATCTGACCGGGTCGCCGGAGCGATGATGGATTAAGCTTGCACCAGTCTTTACTTTTAAAGCATTTTTAAAGCAGCTAAAGGCCTTCCAGTTGCAAAGACGGATATAAGTCCAGTCTACAATTTTTCTTGAGTACGCGTCCGTTACTAAGCTCAGATAGGCGAAGCCTTTTAGTAAAGGAATATACGTTATGTCACTAACCGCAGCGGCGGACCGTCCATAACCGATTAGGTTCATTTACTTTCAATTCTTTTATCAAGTTAGGATACTTGTAGAAGTGATGATGAGACCAAGTGGTTTTAATATATGATTTCCGCCGATTTTTAATTAATCAGCTGACTATCAATAACTTATTAAGCTTATATCGGCCTATTTTTATCCCGTGGAGCTTTCGGAACTCTTTGAGCTGATGATGTAAGATCTCAACACCAACGCAGGGTAGTTCTAATCTGATTTTTCTGACCTCATCTAATAATAGAGCTTGATGAAGTTCGCATTTTTCTTGCCGATTCTTTCGCTCATACCAAGCTTGCCGACTCATCCCAATCGGACTGTCGTCACAGCAGGCTACATAGTGTCTGCATGCTTACTAAAGGGTGATGCAAACTCATATAATCTACTGCTTGGACGGTACGCCGTGCGGCCCAGACTTTTTTCGGATGGGAATTTTGAGTCGCACGGGCGACCCCGTCTTTTCGACAATGTCTCCAACGACTCAGACTTGAGTCGTTCATACTTAAGTAACTTCTGAGTATCCGCTAACTGCTTCTGGAGCAGGGCTATCTCATCTTTTTCCTTGTTCATGATTGATTGAGGATCGTAGCGTCGCCGCCGATAGTACTGGTAGGCTCGATTCCAACCACGAAGACAAGTTCGACAAATTTTAGTGTGCTTCAAAATCTGGTTTTCGCTGATTAAACCGATTCGGTACGCTTCAATTAGTCGCCAACGAAAAGCAGCATCTTTTAAACTTTTCTTACGATTTAGTATAGAGTTGACTTTCTTGATTTTAAAGATTCACTGTCAAGCTCTTTTAGGGGTATACAATAGTCCGTTGCATCTTCTACCTTAGTAGGCAAGCTTAGTTGCTGCTTAGTTACTACTTAGTTACTTTTGATTCTCTTCCGCTAGCCAACGAGCCATATTTTGTCCCCTTTCGGTAAGCATATACCGCTGTAAAGGGCTGTTAGGCCTTGTTTTAATGACTGGGCTAACTACTTTCAGTAGAATCAAGGGTTCTAAGTACCGCTCCGCATTTTTGGTTTGATTACTCAAGCCAATCCTTTCTAAAACCTCTTTTCTTTTCATTGGGGGATTATTAGCCATGGCTGAAATAATGGCAAGCGAAGAAGGTTCTAGGTTCTCTATGATTGACTGATAGGTTTTTATTTGTTCCTTAGATAAAGGTGCTTCTTCAAAAGCAAGAACTTGTTCTGATAAATACTTTAGAAATCTACTCGTTTTTGGCGTTCTAAAATTGAAGAAAGGCCTTTCTTCCCCCTTGACAAACTCAGGGTGTATGGGAAAGGTGACTTCGAAGTACGTACGCTCGTCATCTATATCAAATTCAGCCACTGGGGAGCCGTTCTGCTTTAAGGTTTTCATGATCAAAGCTATACCCGTGGCATGGCCTTCCGTCAATCGCAAGGCTTTCAGGAAATCGCCCAATCTTCGATTCCGATAGCGTTTTGGTCTGGGGTGTCCAAGGCGTAGATCATCCAGCTTTACAGACCGATCAGGCCCTCCCGAATTAAAAAGTATAATCTTATCTGGATGGATAAATACCTTAATGGGTTCTCTTACCTGATAATCCCGGTGGAAAATGCAGTTAGCAATGGCTTCTTGTAAAGCAATCAAGGGGTAATTGAAAACTCGAATCGATTCTGCCTGGGATTCGAGTTTAATCACTTTTTCTAAAAGGACCTGTGAAATCAGGTAATCGGTGAGTTGCCTGATCTGATGGTGAACGGGTCCAGTAAAACGAGTTTCTGTAAAGTCTCGATCGGCGGGGCCCTGTGTGTACCGGACTACTTCGATATAGGTATAAGGAAAGAACCGATCTGGCCGCTCCGAGAAAAGCATCAAGGAGACGTTGCGAGGGAATTCTTGTTCAAGGGGTCCAGAAAGCAAAGCCATTTGCTGGAGTAAATCCCGCTTGGCAGTTTGTTCCAGGTTATCCAAGAGCCGGCTATTCGTTTGCTGCAAGTACTCTCTGATCCAGAACAAAGAAATATCTTCCAAGCTGGCCTGCGTATTCGGGCGATCATCGAAAGGTACCTGATTGGCCAAACTAATGAGTTCCTGCTGCTCGGGCAGAGAAGCTTTGACGGAATTAGCATACTTTCGAATATAGTAGTGAAAGGTCTTTTGCTTATCGGTAATGACTTCTGGTACCTGGTGAGGCCGGTTAGAGCTTCCCGGTATCCAGATCACCAATAGCTTCTTTTGATCTACATCTTCAATGAATAGCCTGGGGTAATATTCGGGCCGAATTAGTTGATTGAATCCGATCATTTCCCGTTGAATCTTATCCAATTGCTCCAATGGCAGTCCCTTCACCGGACGCTGAGCAATGCCATCCTTTTCCTCAATCCCCACGATGATGTACCCCCCTCCAAGGTTATCAAAGTCATTAGCAAAGGCACAGATACTGCGGTAAATGGCATTCGGATTCCAGCCTTCTTTGAACTCAACGCGGTCTGACTCGACCGAAGTATGGTTAATAAGACTTTCAAAATCAATAGGTAAGCTCATGGAGGTGTTAAAATAGAAACTTGAAAATAAGTTCTTTTTCCAAGTTTTTTACATTCATTTCGAAAATGAATGGATCTACAATTGATAAAATCGCTACTCAATAGTTAGGCTAAAAACCGTATTTCTTAAAAATGTCCAATATAAGAGAAGAGAAATGACAAAAAATCCTATGGCATTTTACAAACGAACCCTTATAAGACGTTCAGCAGTAACGCAAAGAAAAAAATTACGCATACCCTTAATTGCCAGAACGGCTCGAACGTCCGGCTTATGAAAATGGTCTGAAGGGTAAAGAAATAGTAAATGAATAAAGGATTATTTTACATGCTTTAAAGGTACATCGGTAAAAGGTTAACCTTAATGCTAACATAAGGAACCACTATACTTTGTCAGACTAGCAGCATATGGATTTCAAGGCATACTCATCGGTATTTTTCTGAAATAGGTTTTGCATGGTTACTCGGAAGAAAGAATACGGACAGAGTTATAAGAATGGATTTCTGCACCAAAAGTGGTGTTTTGAGACCGTACTCAGCTAACTACTCCTCAAAAGCCCCCCTTTTGGGGGGGCTGAATCGTTACGGTTTTCGGGCGAGTTGAGTCAACAGCAGATCAATGTCCTTGCCTTCCACCCGTGGAGCATTCGGATACATCAGCCGACCCGATTTATCGAAGATCATGTACCGGGGAATGGCCTCGAGCTTGGCTTTCTTTAAAAAGGCCGATGTCCGGGGGTTGACAATGAGGTAGTTTTCGGGGTAGTCACTCAGCTTTTCTTTGACGCTGGCTTTCTGCCAGGACGTCTTGTTATCATCAATGGACAGGTAGACAAATACCACTTTCTCCTTGGAAAGTGACTGGCGTAGCTCCTGGGACGCTTTCATGGCCGCCCGGCACGGCATGCACCAGCTCGCCCAGAAGTCCACGTAGACGATCTTACCGGCGTGCTTCTCAAGAACCTGCTCCAGCTTAGCCTTCGCACCGGACTCCTCCAGCAAAGCAACGGAGGTAATATCTTGTCGGCTGCTGTTAAACTCCAGGGAAAAATCGTTGTAACTTCGAGCGAGCAGATCCTGATCCCTGACTTCTTTTTCATAGATCTGATAATATTTCCTGAAATCTTCCAGTGCAAACGTGGAATAGATCCGGTGGATTTGTTTGGTTAACAGGTAGTCTTTAGCCGGCGTTGAAAACAGATCCGAGCGGCGGGTTTGATCAAACATGACTCGGTAATCCCGGCTCTCGCCATCCGTTCCCCGAACGAAAGGGGCCTGATTGACAATCAGCTGTTCTTCAACGGCATCCACTAGCCTGGGATAGTAGAAATGATCGACGATGGCGGGAGCCTGCAGGTCTTTGGCATGCAGGAGCGTGGTGATGGCTTCTTGGGATAACTCGCGGGCTTCCACCGCCACCAAATGCCCCATCAAGCGGGTTCTGGTCGAGTAGTGGGCACAACAGGCCGGCGAGAGTGCATCCTCGGATAAGAAATTCCAAGGTTAAAAGTGAGATGATATGTAGCTATGAAAATTTCATAGTTACAAGGTAATTTGAGGTTTTTAGTGATAAATATGAGAAATAATAATATATGCAATTGCTAAGATACGGAAGCCCAGACAAGATTATAATTAATTTTGGAAATTTATATGACCGCGGTCTCTTACTATTATAGTTAACTATTAAAGCCTAAATCTAGCTCGATAGGGTATATTGATACCCCTATTGCTTGTGATCTATTATAAGAATAGTTGTTCAATGATAAGATAAAATATTATAGATTTTATTTGCATTTTAATTAGTAAGTATCAATTATTAATCCTAACTTTCATAAAATGAAAATTATAACAATAGTACTATTACATAATATATATATATATTCTATGAAAGAGCAATCACGTCTAAGCAAAAAAGAACAAATTAAACAATGGGATGATTATTTTGAATATTATCGTTTTAAAGAACATCCGATTGGGCATACTTCTTTAATCATTAGAGCAAAATATATTCCTGCCAAAGCTGTTAGCCGCTATGCTGATTTAGAAAATAAGCGTTTTTCTTCCGGTAATTTTTCTTCTCAATCTATTCAGGAAGTAATTGCTACATTTGCAAAAGAATTTCCAGGAGTTCAATTGTTTGAATTGATTCATTGTTATGTTACTGGACAGGATAATAAAGGCCGAGTAACCTATGAAATTAAAAATATACACCCTTATTAATATTTTTACAAACAGTAATTATATCAAACAATATACAGTAATTAGGTATCGGTATCTTTTTAAAATAAAGATATCCCTCGTATCTTATTAAATTGATAGCTTTACTATCAGGAAAGATCTGTATTTCGAGTATAAAAATTAGGTATCAAGCACTTCATAATTTTCATAGCCTAGTCTCAAGCATTTTTAAACTACGCATTCATATCCCTTCCATGTTTCTTTCTAATACCTCTCTTACCCATGAAATTTTAACGCTCTCTTCGTATCTGACTGAGGAAGATAGTGTTGCTAAGTATTCTAAAAACTTATTAAATACTGTAGCTAATAAGTTTGGCCATACGTATTCTTCAAAAGTATGTGCTTTGAAAACTGAAAATACCATTCACGTATATCCTCCAGAAGTTATTTTTCAGTTGAATGTAAATAATATTGAAAAATTCCAATCTTTAGCCGAAGCTATTAATGAAGATACTAAAATTAAAATTATTCTCATTCAGTATGAATTTGGTTTATTTCCTGTAGGATCTAAAGAGGCTTTTTTTAGTCTTATAGAGAAAATAAATAAGCCTATTATTCTGGTTTTTCATACTGTTCTATCGGAGCCTGAATCAGACGAGCTTGAATGGGTAAGGCGTATAAAACATGCCGTTAGTAAAATAGTGGTACTGACTTATCATTCTGCTCAGTTATTGCAACAACAGTATGGAGTGGAATTCAATTTAATTGAAATTATACCTTATGGTACTCACTTGGTTCATTATAAAGATCGACAAGAACTTAAGCGGACGCTTGGTCTGTCTAATCGAAAGGTATTGGCTTCATTGGGTTTGCTGAGTCCAGATAAAAGTATCGAAATGACTTTAAGAGCCTTGCCTACAGTCATTCAAACTAATCCAAACGTTTGTTTTTTAATTATTGGCAAGACACATCCAAGTGTTCTTAGAGCCCAAGGAGAACAGTACCGAAGTTTGCTTAAAGCTTTGATAAAAGAGTTAAAACTGGGTCATTACGTTCGTTTTATTGATGATTGCCTGCCCTTAAATGATTTACTAGATTACATCCAGCTATGCGATATTTGTATATTTACTTCACAAAATACTAATCAAATAGCAAAAGATACTTTTGCTTACGCGATGAGTTATGGTCGTCCAATCATTTCGACCCCTGTTCCTTATGCCTTGGAGGTACTATCAAACGGTGCAGGCGTTATCATTGAATTTCAGAATTCTGCTCAATTAGCTGAAGAAGTCAGTAGTCTGTTAAATAATAAAGCACTTCAAGAAACCATGCATGAGAAAGTTTTACAGAAGATGGCTTCAACGTGCTGGGAGAATATCGCCATTGCCTACGCTAAACTTTTTTCTAGTCTTCATTCACCCAGTATACCTCTTCATTATGATTTGCCTGATATAGAACTTTATCATTTTAAAAAATTGAGTACCCACAAAGGCATGGTTCAATTCGCCCAAAACAATCAGCCTGATCTCGAAACGGGTTATACGTTGGATGACAATGCCCGGGCCTTGGTAGCTTTATGTATGCATTATGAACTAACCCTAGATAGTATAGACTTATCCTATGTAGAAATTTATTTATCTTTTATTGAATATTGCTGGAAGGAAGAAGGATATTTTCTCAATTATGTGGATAAACATGGAAACTTTACGGCTCAGAACTGGGAAACAAATTTAGAAGATGCCAATGGCAGAGCTTTGTGGTCCTTGGGATTTATGGTATCGAAAGCAAGTTTACTGCCACCGTTGATGCTGGCACGAGCTAAACTATTATTTGAAAAGGCTACTTCCTATTGGAATAGCATTTATTCTACTCGGGCAATGGCTTTCGCTATTAAAGGTATGTATTATTATTTGGATTCAGTTCAGTCGCTTCAACACTTAACCTTATTAGAAACCTTAGCCAATCGCCTGGAACGCATGTATAGGCATGAGGCTGAAGTCAATTGGAACTGGTTTGAAAGCTACCTTACCTATGGGAATAGTGTCTTACCCGATGCTATGTTATGTGCATTTCTGCAAACAGGTAACACCAACTATCAATCTATTGCCAAAGAATCATTTGATTTTCTGCTAGACCAGACGTTTACTAATCATCAAATTAAGGTTATTTCAAATCAGCAATGGCTTATGAAAGGAGGACACGCCGCCCCCTATGGCGAACAACCTATTGATGTAGCATACACGGTATTGGCTTTAGCCCGATTCAACGAAATATATCCGCAAGAAGGTTACGATACAAAAATGCGAACGGCTTTTAGCTGGTTTTTAGGTAACAATCATTTGCAGCAAATTATCTACAATTCCTGCACCGGTGGATGTTATGATGGTCTAGAAGAATTTCAAATTAATTTGAACCAAGGAGCCGAATCGACGGTGAGTTATCTTATGGCTCGACTTTGCATGAAAAGCTAATAGATCTATCTTGAATCACATTAAGAAAGTCTCCTTATGATTAAGGAAATATTTATTACAATAGAGGAATTCATTTAGTATAACTAATTCTAATAATACTCTTTAGTATTTATAAGTAAATGGAGTTGTAGATTACAGAATAATAGTGCTAAAGGCACAAATATTTAATCATTACAAGTACTGATATAACCTTATGTTTTACATATAAAACATAATTATTTAAATAAAGTTTGTAGATATAAGTTACTTAATTGTAAAAATTAAGCCTAATGAATCACTAATTTTAAAAGCAATGCCTTTCTTCTAGCTTAAGAGGGAGAATGAAATAATATTTCTAATTCTCTCAATACTCTTTTGATCTGTTGATTTAAATAAATTCGTTGATCATCAATGAAAAATCCCAATTCGTCGTCATATTCAACTGTAAAAAAAGCTCCATTTTCAAAATACCCAGTACCAGCATTGTAATACCGATTTAAACGGCTTGTAGAGGAGCCACCTATTAGCTCAGACTCTAATTCTGATAGTTGTTTTCGCATCCAAGCCACTAGTGAAGTAATGTCTTGAACTTTCCCACCTACTCCAACCCCCTTTATGAAGTCAATGCGATGTCCTGCATTACTAGCCTTCATTAATAGATTGTCTGTAAGAATAATCATTTCTGCAAAATCTTTTTTCCAAAACCTTTCTTCTAAAGAACCAACTTTAAATGAAGGCTTTTCTATCAATTTTTTTAATCGAGCTAGTAAAAGCAAAGGAGGGAAAGCATGATTGGCAGTTAATGAAAGCCTTTTTTCTTTATAAAAGGTTTGGCCTAATTGTTCTACTCTTGTAAGCACTACCGATTTTGGATTATAAGTAAACTCGAGTTTATTTTTCATGAGATATCTTTATAAACAGCATAATGGAGTTATAATAAAAATGATGACAGAACTTAATAATTATTTTACTGAAATGAAGACAATGTAAGAGGTAAGGTTCAAAAGATATTTAAATTACGCTTGTAAGCAAAAGAAAAACGAAATATAAGTAGTTAATAATTATAATTGATATTTATCAATTATAATTATTATAATCACTCAAATAAGCGAATTTCAGAATGGAATATTTTTTAAAAAAAGTTTAACTTTATTAAAAGTCGTTACTATAATTAAACATATTTGAACGTTAATAAGTTTGATTATAGATTAATAAATAGTTTGGCGGTGCTGTTGTGTGACTTTAGATAATAATCAGTGTAAATACCTATCATTATAAGTAAAATAAAAATATTTAATAGGTGTATTTATGCTTTCTTCCTGTTTTAAATTTCAGGACATAAATCAATTTCAATAAAGAAGGTAAATAGTATGAAATAATTCATATGAATAAAATAGTCTGAAGAATTCCGTTCCTTATTCATTTGCTCGCATTTTTAATAAATTATACTAGATAAATATTTAATCTTATGAGCAAAAAAACCAGTTCGTTAGAAATACAAACCGCCATAAATCGATTACAGCTTATGTTGGACGATTCTAATATAGAAGAGCCTTTCAATTTTTCGCAAAAAGAAGGGTTTACTGAAGCGGTTACGATCTTAAAGGAAAGGAGAGAAAAATTCATAGGATTTGAACACTTAAAAACGGTACGAGGGCGAGCCATTGCCGTAGCCGCAATCGAGTACTTACAAGGTAAATGTTCTCAGGAAATTATTTGCGGAATTTCTTTAAATAGATAATATCTGTAGCTAGATATAAACACCTTTGCAATAATCTTATCTAATATTAGTCTTAAATTATCTATTTAATAAATAATCTGTAAACAGTTCAAATTTAACACTATCTTTCATATCTGTTTTACCATTTGGCGGAATGGAGTAATCAGAATGGCCATTATTGCTCCCGATGTGTTGCAAACCATCGGGAGTTTTATATTGACTAATTTTTTATCAATTAAGGTATCTTTATTTGACTTAGATTAATTTTATCAACTGTTTTCTACCTTAATTATTACCACGAATACATTTTAAATATCAATTCTATATCAGAAACATACACTACTATAAATTTTATGTCCAAAAGAGCCTATTTTATTCTAATATAATGATCCAGTATTTATTGAGGTATGCAAGGTATTATTTTTAGCTTTAAAATATTTTTTACAATAATGTTTTTTTTAAGTTAAGTAGATTGAGTCAGTCCTGTGCAGTATCCTTTTCTTCAAGCACTCGGAGTTGCCATTGTGTTTTGAGCTTCCTGGGTATTTACTTAATGTATATTCAATTAATAGGTATGCTTCTCTTATATAAAGGTTAGTTGATGCTTTTCTACACCTTTTCGCTCCTGATTCATTGCTTTAGTAGCCTGTTATCAAATCGATAAGGAACGCATCACCTTTCATCGAAGCATCGAAGTGTCCGCTGAGCCATTAAGAAGCTTAACTGTACATGAGCAGGCTATCCAGGGTACATTTTGCTTGGCAATCCCTCAGGTACAGTTTGATTTTCCTCCGACGGAGCTAAAACGTTTTTGAAAATAACTTATTAATGGTAACTCTTATGCCGAAGCTTCGCTTTATTAGTAAATGATCTCGTCTACCTAGTTCTCACTAGTAATAGCTTAGCATTAGCCTTTTTGTCAGGGATTTACGTGAATTTAATTACGAAGGCTATCGATCGTTTCTTACACTCACTTTTAAATTACCAGTAAGCAACTTCCAGACTATAGAAGCGTTACAAACCAAAGAAGAATCTAAGATATAATCACTACTTACGTGTATCTGGGCGATGAGAAAAATTTCGAAACAGATGAACACCAACCTTTGCATTTGAGATGCCCCCTGTCAGGCCTATGTGAATGACATTTTAGTTGCGTAAACAATGGAGCAGCAAATCTCCAGAGTTGGAGTATAGCAACCATGCTTATGAGGTAAAAACTTATTTTAACCTGAATGGGGTCCGTATACCAGAACCCCAAACGGAGTATATTTTATAGCAAATCAAAAACATACGCGAGTTTGTAGGTCAGGATATAGCCTTGAATAAGAAGATACCTACTTACTTGAGGGAAGACAATGGTTCATCAAAGACTGCATTGGTTACTTTATTAGTAGTGAAGCAAGCCCTTTAGATTGGTAACGTTGCACAGAAGCCTGCCTGATTCGCTTTTGAATCAGACAGAGCCTACTTTCTATAACTATCTTTTAAGGTTCATCTATCTTTCTGAAGATGCTTTAAGTCCATGACTTGACTTATCCAATCATCGATAGATGGATCAGTGAAAAGGAAGTAACGTATAGTGGATATCGTTAATAATTCTTATTCTATGGCTATCCTTGAGTTCTTCCACTCTCGAATCGAACCACAGCATAATTGATCATGGGTCTGCTTTTCTGGATCCTTTTGTAGGCTGGGTAATGCTTTTATCTATTCAACTGTATTTTTATTTTCTTTTCAATCAAAGAAAATACTTATTAGGACATTTTAGGCAATAGATCCAAAATAATGAAGAGTATTCAACCAGGATAGATGTATTGGCACGCACGTGACACCTGAAAGTACTTCTAAAGCAGATGGCCAGTAACGAGAATTTCAAACAATGGAAAAGGCCGCAATTACAGATTGCTTTAGCGATTATGATTTCATTACTTAAAAAAAGGACAGGTGATTCACCTGGCAAGCCTACTGCCAAAGCGTACGGTCGAAGCATTGGCGTTAGTGAGGTCTTAGAAAAATGTGTAGAATAGGCTGTGAATTAGTTTTATTAAACATGTAGCAGACAAATCATAACCAGTAAAATACCAATAGCTATGAACCTATCCATTTCTATAGCAACATGTTAGGTTTTATGGTGTATATTTATTATCTTTCATCTACATAGGTTTTATTGTATCTAAGCTAAGTCTGAAGAGCTTAATTTAATTAGTATTACGTTCGACCTGTGTGAACGTTTGAAGAATCGAACTTCCTTTTTCTCACTACTTACCTTTCACGCTCCTGCTGCCTATTGCTTTAAGGGTTCAAGAGATATTTTTCTATGATTCAATCCCTGATTACGGGCACTGGTGCCTACATTCCGACGCTTGCAATTCCGAATGAAGATTTTCTTTCTTCCCAATTTTATAACCCTGATCAAACCCCGGTATCTCATCCCACTGAAACGACCATCAGAAAATTTGCGGCCATCACGGGTATTCAGCAACGCCGTTATGCGGCTGCGGGCATGACCGCCTCTCTGATGGGACTGGAGGCTGCCAGACAGGCTCTTGACCAAGCTCAGATCAACCCCGAAAAGCTGGATCAAATCATTGTCGCTCATAATTACGGAGATATGGCCCATAATGGGGCTCCCCGGGATCAGGTTCCGTCTCTGGCCGCCCGTATGAAGCAGGGCTTGGGAATTAAAAACCCTTATTGCATTGCCTATGATCTTATTTTCGGTTGCCCGAGCTGGCTCTTGGCTCTGATGCAGGCTGATCAGGCTATTCGCAGTGGAGTAGCTTCGAGCATTTTAGTGATCGGAACGGAGACCCTTTCCCGCGTGATCGATGCGAGTGATCGGGATGCTATGATTTTTGCTGATGGAGCTGGAGCCTGTATTCTAACTAAAACGGATTCTAAGCGTGGTTTTTTGAACAGTATCGCCCGCTCGGATACGCAAACCGAAGCTTCTTTTATTTATTCTCAGCAAGCAAACGATGGTTCAGAAGAGTCTCCCTTGTTTATTAAAATGAAAGGCCATAAGGTTTATGAATATGCCCTTCGGGAAGTACCTCCGGCCATGAAAAAATGCCTGGATGAGAGCGGAAGATCCATTGATGAATTAAAAATGATTTTTATTCATCAGGCCAATGAGAAAATGGACGAAGCCATTCTCCGGGAGTTCTATACCTTGTACGGGAAAACGCCTCCGGATTATGTTATGCCCATGAATATCAGCTGGATGGGGAATAGCTCAGTGGCTACCATCCCTACGCTGCTTCATCAGGTTCTTACGGGTGAACTAGAGCACTATCAGCTACATCCCAATGATCTTATTCTGTTGGCTTCCGTGGGGGCAGGCATGCACATCAATGCCGTGGTCTATCAGCTATGAACGATGCCTTTACACCAGAAACTTTGCTGGACCCTCTCTTTTCAGGGACTTTAATTTTACGCTATGATTCATGAAAACTTATTACTGATCATCACTCTTTTTTTCATCATGGCCTTGCTTTACATGGTGAGTCAACGCCTGAAGATCGCTTATCCCATATTTTTAGTAATCGGAGGTCTGGGTATCAGTTTTATTCCGGCAATCCCAGCCCTGATCATTGAGCCGGATCTGGTATTTTTAATATTTTTACCTCCCTTACTTTTTGAAGCCGCCTGGGAATCTTCCTGGCAGCAGCTCTGGAGGTGGAAAAGATCCATCCTGAGTTTAGGGTTTGGCCTGGTACTGGTTACTTCACTGGCCATTGCCTATTTTTCTGTAGCTCTAATTCCTGGATTTACCTTGTCTTTGGGTTTTTTACTGGGGGGCATTATCTCACCGCCCGATGCCATTGCGGCTACTTCCGTCTTGCGGGGACTGGATGTACCCAAGCGAGCACAGACGATTCTGGAAGGCGAAAGTTTAGTTAATGACGCGGCTTCGCTAACCATTTTCCGCTTTGCTCTGGCGGCTCTGTTAACGGGGAGTTTTACCTTTCACGAGGCAGTCGCTGATTTCGTAATTCTTTCCTTGATGGGAGTAGGCGTCGGGGTAAGTATAGCCTATATCCTTTACCTGATCATGCGGTATTGGGGTGGTACCTCTCGTATCATTACGCCCATTACCCTAATCGCTCCGTATCTCATGTACGTAGCGGCCGAGCACTTTCACTGGTCAGGCGTGATGGCAGTCGTCAGTGGGGGCTTGCTACTATCGGCTCGTTCGAGTACCTTTCTCAATTACCAAACCCGCCAGCAAACCCGGGAGGTTTGGGCAACGGTTGGTTTCCTCCTGAATGGATTTGTATTTACCATCATCGGTCTTCAGTTACCGCTGATTATCCAGGGGCTACAGGATTACACAGTAGGGCAGGTCATTTATTATTCTTTACTGATGAGTGCTCTGGTGATAATCATTCGTATCGTTTTGGTGTATCTTTCCTTTTTTGCCGCCCAATGGCTTTCGGCCAGCCCGTCCTCATTAGAGCCTCACCCTGGATTGAAGTTTTCTTTTCTCATTGGCTGGGCTGGTATGCGGGGCGTAGTGTCGCTGGCTTCAGCCCTGGCTATACCTTTGACGTTAGCAGAGGGGGGCGAGACATTCCCGCATCGAAATCTGATTCTGTTCCTTACGTTCGTTATCATTCTAATCACACTGGTGTTACAGGGGCTTACCTTACCGCTCGTGATTAAATGGCTGGGCATTAAAGAAACTGCTGAGCAGATTCCTGCTCAAAAGCAAATGGAATCCCTTCGTCTGGAACTCAATCAACTCTCCCTGGAGCATCTGGAAACGCATTATAGTTCCGAAATAGAGCAATACGAAGCCATTGAGCGAATTAAAGCTCAGCTTGATTCGTATCTTTTGATTACGCAAAAGACGTTACAATCCAGGGATCAGGGCTCTGGCTTACGAACGGTTCAGGATCTGTATCGAAAAATCATGCTTGAACTCATTGAAGTCCGGAGGCGGGGCTTGAGGAGAATCCAAAAACAGAATCGATTTGATGATGAGATTCTTCGGGCTAAAGAAAAAGAGCTTGACTACGAACAGGCTCGCTGGTCGCGTCATTAGCCTTTATACGTATGACGTATAAATAATACAGTTATCTGCACTTAACTACGCATGGCTTCGATGAGTCTCTATAGGTCATCGAAGCCATGCGTAGTTAGGTAATCTTTGTAAAGGGGCATCGCGTCCCATAAACTGAATAGTAGGGATCCAGGGATAAGATGTACGAGACCCGGTACTGATTCCTCGTTCCAGTTTACTCTAATTAAATCCGGTACGATCACGGGTCGAAAACTTCGTTGTTTAAGATCCGTCCAGTCGGCGGTTTTAAGAAACAAAAGAACTTGATTTAGCAGAGCAAACAGCAAATGCGTCATAATCAGAAGTATAAAGTGTGAAAACGGTACCAGATCAGGCGAGGCCTGCTCCATTACACAAGAGCGGGCTGACCCTGAATTTTTAACAAGCGATAATGAGAGCGTAAGGCCGATAAAAAGCTTCGGTTTTCCAGATAGGGTAAATTAAAGTCAGCCGCCGTCTGCTTCACGATTGCCGTCAGGGCTGGGTAGTGAATATGGCATACTTTGGGAAACAAATGGTGTTCAATCTGACGATTCAGACCGCCCAGGAAAAACGCCGCTACCTTGGAATGAGGAGCAAAATTAGCCGTCGTTCGCAGCTGATGAACCGCCCAGGCTTCTTCGATATCGCCCTGTTGGGTAGGCGTAGGAAAAGCCGTCCCTTCCACTACGTGAGCAAGCTGAAAGACCAGCCCCAGTACGATGCCTTCCGTCAGGTGCATAGCCAGAAAGCCAATACCCACCTGCCACCAGCTTAAGTCAAGGATTAGGTAGGGTAATACCAGTAGACAGAAATAGTAGATGAATTTACCGGCAAACAGGTTTATGTATTCGCTTTTGGGATGACCGGTATTCTCCTTTTGCCCGATTTTAGCTTTGAAAAACTTCAGATAGTCCTTTCGGAAAACCCATGAAAGCGAAGCCAGTGAATACAAACCAAAAGCATAAACATGCTGGTAGCGTTGCCAGGAACGAAGGGGTTCATCGGAATCAAGCCGGATTAAGCCCGGTGCAATTTCAATGTCTTCATCGTGGCCGGGGATGTTGGTGTAGGTATGATGAACAACATTATGCGTCATTTTCCAGACGTAGGGATTAGCCCCCATGAGATAGAAACTCTTCCCTAACCACCGATTAATCCAGACTTTGGATGAAAAGGCTCCGTGCAGGGCATCGTGAGAAACGTTAAATCCAATAAAAGCGGCAAACAGGCCAAGGCCTACGCAGAAACCCAGCATGGTCCAGGGGCCAAATTGATTAGACAGTAGAAGTCCGTAAAGCAGCAGAAAGCCACCCAGAAACAGGCCCGCCTTAAGCCACATGGCAGGATTGGCATGCGGGGAAAGAGCCTGCTTTTTAAAATAAGTATCTGTTCGCTCCCGCAGCGTAGCAAAAAATTGCGATTGGGAGACGTTGGTAAACCTGAGTTGATGGTTCATAGAAAAAGGGTTGGTACTGTGGTAAGTATAGCATAAGTCCAAAAGACGCCTGGAAGCAAAGCCGCAGGCTTTAGTGGTGAATACCAGAAGCGATAGCGTAAACGATCGCTAGCAGAAAGAGACTATCGCCAGCGAAAACGAAGAAACCAGGACTAAAAAAGCAGCAGGAGAATGGAATCGTTTGGATGTAGTCATGATCGTTGGTAAAACCGAACCGAATCAGGGGGCTAACCCAAAAGCGAGGCAGTGTGAGAAAGTAAAATGGAGTACTTTTAAAAGGCTCTGTTATGAATAGACCCCTCTTGTTCTTGTAAAACCTATGCCCAAGGTAGTTAGTTCATTTTCAATAACTAATAAAAAATGTATTAGCCTTAAAGGCAGGTATTCTTACTCTTTCAATACTTCTTTACCAGATAAGGTTAAAATCGGATGACTGAATTTCTATTCGGACTCAACGTGTACTAATAACTCTAAAGTATAGGATCTATGTTTCTAAGTTAATAGAAATAGTTATCGTACTATTACGATTAACATTCATTTATTTAACTTTGTCTCATGGGAGTTACTAAAACGGAGCGTTTCACTGCCGACCAAAACCGGATTGCGGATTTGGCTAAAGCCTTTTCACATCCTGCTCGCGTGGCTATCCTACAAATGCTGGCGGCTAAAAAAGCGTGTGTGTGTGGAGATCTGGTCGATGAATTAGATCTGGCTCAAGCTACCGTTTCGCAGCATCTCAAGGAACTCAAACGCATTGGCATCATTCAGGGAGAAATCAATCCCCCCCGCGTCTGCTATTGCATTAACCCAGCGGTCTGGCAAGAAGCCAAACAAGCCTTTGGAAGCTTATTAGAAACCAATACCGAAGTTTCCTGCTGCAAGTAGTGCTGCTTTTTTTTGAATATATCTATCGTAATATTACAATAAACCAATAATCACTATGGCCAATCAAATCAGTCCTATGATCTGGCAGGCGTTTAAAAGTACGCTGGAAGCAAATCCAGACCTACACCTGGCCTTTGAGTACCAACCCGGGCAACACGTGGATGCGTCGTTTCACATTACGGAGATCAAGCAGGCTCCCATTATATCCGTTGATTGTGGGGGAAAGATGAACAGCTGGACGGAAGTTATCGTACAGCTCTGGGAACCACCCGTCAGGGAGGCAGAGCGTTCCATGAGAGTGAGCAAAGCCCTTGAGATTATTAACCTCGTTGAAAAATCCCTGCCCCTGAATCCTTTAGCCGTAGTGAAAATTGAGTTTGGTAATGCCAGGTTCGACACCCGCCAACTATATCCCGGTGAGTTTTCCACTTCCTCAGAAGACTTTATTGTTCACCTCGTACCTGACTATACGCAATGCAAAGCCCTGAGCCGTAACGAAGCTTGTGGCATAACAGCATCGGATTCGGCGTGCTGTGCCCCTGTTGCCGAAAAAACAGCGTTAGAAATCGTAGCCGAAGGTGCTACCTGTACACCCGGTTCTCTTGGTTGTTAACCATTCTTTCTTATGAAAAAGATTCTGGTATTATGTACGGGCAATTCAGCCCGCAGCCAATTGGCCGAAGGCTATCTGCAACACTTTGCCGGAGACCGGGCTCAGGTCTACAGTGCCGGAGTAGATCCCAAAGGAGTAAACCCGGTTGCTATCCAGGTCATGGCTGAAGATGGAATTGATATTTCCCATCACACGTCTAATCATGTCGATGAGTACACCGGAATGGCCTTTGACTACGTCATTACCGTCTGTGATAACGCCCGGGAGCAGTGCCCCTATTTTCCATCCGCGGGGCAAATGATTCATCAAAGCTTTTCTGATCCGGGACATACAGAAGGGGAAGATTTGGTAACGTCTTTTCGGCGGGTACGGGATGAAATCAAGCAATTTAGCCAGAAATTTATCAATCAAAACGTGCCTGCTTAGAGGCAATTCGGAATGCAAGAAAAACGGCTTTCTTTTCTGGATCGTTATTTGACGCTCTGGATTTTCCTGGCGATGCTCATAGGCGTATCGCTGGGTTACTTTTTCCCGGATGCCCCTGCCTTCGTCAATCAGTTTAGTTCAGGCTCAACGAATATCCCCTTAGCCATTGGCTTGATCCTAATGATGTATCCGCCACTGGCAAAAGTTCGCTATCGGGAATTGCCCCTCGTGTTTGAGAACACCCGGATCTTGCTTTTATCGCTCGTGCAAAACTGGATTATTGGGCCGGTATTAATGTTTGGGTTAGCAGTCGCGTTTCTAGCTGATAAACCGGAATACATGACGGGCTTAATCATGATCGGTATTGCCCGTTGTATTGCGATGGTCATCGTCTGGAATGATCTGGCCGGAGGAGATCGGGTGTATGCCGCTGGGCTGGTAGCTTTTAACAGTATTTTTCAGGTACTCTTTTACTCGGTCTATGCGTATGTATTTGTAACCCTGCTACCTCCCTTATTCGGTTTGCAAGGCTTTGAAGTAGCTATTACCATGGGTGAAGTAGCTCAAAGCGTCTTTGTGTACCTGGGCATTCCTTTCCTTTTGGGTATTTTCTCCAGAGAAGTATTAAGCCGGGTGTTTAGTCAGGAATGGTACGAAACCAAGTTCCTGCCTGCCATTAGCCCGCTTACTTTAATTGCGTTACTGTTTACGATTGTAGTCATGTTTAGTTTGAAAGGGCAGTTGATGGTAAGCATTCCTCTGGACGTGGTACGTATTGCTATGCCGCTTACGGTCTACTTTGCCATCATGTTCTTTTCAGCCTTCTACCTATCTAAACGAGCGGGAGCTGGCTATTCAAAATCGACATCACTGGCATTCACGGCCGCTGGCAACAATTTTGAATTAGGTATAGCGGTAGCTATTGCTGTTTTCGGGATCAATTCAGGAGCTGCCTTTGCTGCCGTGATTGGACCCTTGATCGAAGTACCCGTGTTAATTTTGATGGTAGGGTTTGCTCGCCGGCAGCAAGCTACATTCAGGGTATAAGGTCTAATTTTCATGAACGGCTAGTCAAATAATGGAGGGCATTCACGCAACATCTGAATGTCTTCTTTCATGTGTAACATTTTACAAACAATCCCCTTTACGAATCTTTATAATTTTAAAAAGTCACCTTCCTGCTATTCTTTTATTCTTTCTACGGTAATTCGAATAAGGTCATACTCAAGACTAATTTAAGCAGTAGATGTCGTTGCCTAACCAACACTACTGTGGATTAAAGTAACGATTTCTAGTGAAAGGCGTTTCCCCCCATCACTCATTGAAATAGAGCTAATTACCTGAAAAAGAGTTTTTGATAGAGATTACTAATCTTCATGAAAGTAAGATGAATTCATCTAACGCGAGGAGTAACGTACGTTTAAACACTTTTCCTACCCTTGGAGTTAAATTACCATCATCTCTTACTTTGCCTTCGTCTTCTTTAAGAACGTAAAATTGTTAACGTTATAACATTCTAGTCTCTATATGTACCCTCTTTTTCAAAATACGGGAGAAATGGGGCAACAGCTGGCTTCTTTGGATTGGAGTGCTTCTTCACTGAGAGATCCGGATCTTTGGCCTCTTAGCCTTCAAATTACGCTTGGTACCGTGCTTCGGTCTCCAACTAAAATAGCTTTATTTTGGGGGCAGGACTTTCTTTTCTTTCCCAACACATCTTATAGTGCTCTACTGGATCATCCCACATCCTTGGGTCAGCCAATTCAGATCGTGTGGAAAGAATTAGGTCCATCGCTTGAACAGACCTGGAGGGGAGAGAAAACGGATGTGTTTATTTACAAGCCTGTACAACCAGCAGAAGAAGCTAGACAGTACCAGTTAAGCTTTAGCCCAGTGACAGATGAAACAGGACAGGTGGTAGGTATATTGTCCACGGCAGAAGAATCCCTGCCAGACTTTGCTAGAAATCAGGAAAGCGAGACGTATGCCAGGAGAGTTACGGATACCGTACCGGCTATGATTTGGACGACTGAGCCTGATGGCAGCTGTAGTTTCCTAAACAGACAATGGTATGAATACACGGGTCAGACCAAAACTCAGGCCGAAGGATTTGGATGGCTCAATGCCACTCACCCCGAGGATAAACAGGCGTCAGCTCAGAGGTTCCTGGAGGCTAATGAGAAGCACCTTTCCTTCGATATCCTTTACCGCCTGCGTAGGAATGATGGTACCTACCGCTGGGCCATTGATAAAGGGAGTCCTAGATTTGATAATGAAGGAAATTATCTCGGCATGATTGGTACAGTAGTAGAAGTACATGAGCAGAAACTAGCCGAAGAAAGTTTACGAGCTAGTGAAGCTAAACTTCGTTCCATTGTTTCCACGGCACCCGTAGCCATTGGTCTGTTTATGGGTCGGGATTTAATCATTGAAAACCCAAACCAGACCTTTATCGATATCGTTGGCAAAGGTCCCGATATTGTAGGGAAGCCTTTACGGGAGGTAATGCCTGAGCTGGTTAGTGAAAATCAGCCTTTTCTACAAATTCTGGATGATGTTTTTACCACTGGTCAACGTTTTCACTCGTATGGCTCTCAGGTGAAAATTGTACAAAATGGGGTAATGACCCATAATATCTATAACATCACCTATAGCCCCGTTTTTAATGAAGAAGGAAACGTATATGCCATTCTTGATATTGCCGTAGATGTAACGGGAGAAGCGAGAGCGAAGCAGGCTTTTAAGGAAAGTCAGGAGATTCTTCAATCCATGATCGATCTAGCTGATCTAGGTACCTACACTATTGACTTAGCTACTAATAAATTAGTTAAATCTCCCAAAGTAGCTGCCTGGTACGGCCTGCCTGAAGTCACAGATATTGAAAGTTCAGTGGGGGTAATTCTAAAGAGCGATCAGCAAAAAGTCCTTCAAATTTATAGGGATTCGTTACAGCCGGGTTCCAGTAGTGCTTACCAGGTAGAATATACCGTTATTAATGCTCAGACTGAGCAAAAGCGAATATTGCAAACCGTTGGTCAAGTCAGGAAAAATCTGGAAGGACAGCCCACGCACGTAGATGGATTAGTTAGGGATGTAACCAATCACTACGAAACAAAGGCAGCCCTGGAATTCCTGGTTCAGAAGAGAACGGAAGAATTAGAAGCGACCAATGAGGAACTGACCTCATCCATTGAGAATCTGGCCGAACTCAATGAGAAATTAGTACGCTCGAATGAGAGTCTGGAGCAGTTTGCTTACGTAGCTAGTCATGACTTGCAAGAGCCGCTCCGTAAGATTCAGCAGTTTAGTGATCGGCTGTATCTTCGCCACCGCCAGAGTTTAGGAGAAGATTCCCGTTTGCTGGATTGGAACACATGCGGACTATGATAAACTCTGTAAAAACAATGAACAGTATACTGTAAATCGATACTAAAATGGAAGAGCTAAAATACAAGGTAATTAAGACAGAACAGCAGTATCAGGAGTATTGCACGGTATTAGAAGGACTTGTAGACCGTTCGGATGTAAGTGCCCAGGATGAAATAGAGCTGCTGACGTATTTAATTGAAAAGTGGGACGAAGAACACGAAGCCCTATCTCTGGCAGATCCAATTGAGTTACTTTCTTCACTGATGAAAGACCGATCAATAAAAGCGAAAGACTTGGTTGAAATCTTAGGCGTGAGTAAAGGATTAGTTTCTGATATTCTTCATTATAAGAAAGGATTATCTAAAGAAGTGATCCGAACACTGGCCAGTTATTTTAAAGTGTCTCAGGAGGCCTTTAATCGGCCTTATAAATTAAAGGTGTCTGAAAATAGCCACTTGAAGAATGCTAGTGTAATAAATACAACTAAAGAGTTAAACGTAGCATAACTCTGTCATGAAAACGATATATAAAATGAAATAATAAATTATTATAACGATACTATAACGATATTAAATCATAATTTTTTATTTTTAAACGATAAACAAGATTCTACGTCTTCAATACTGACCGAGATTTTTGTCACCAACCTTACTACTTTATAATCTGGATATTTATTACAACTAGTATCTAGATACCTGAAAATCAATAAATTATTTTTTATGAATCACTTTAGTGACAAAAATCTCGAATCCTCAAAAGTTTTGATTATTACTTTGATTTTATTTTGATATCTATTTTGCGGCTTAATAAGTATTTGATATTCAATTTATTACGGATAGCTCAGTGACACATTTCTCGATTTAGGTGACATATTTCTCGGAGTAAATGACATATTTCTCGGTCTCGGTGACACATTTCTCGATTTCGGTGACATATTTCTCGGAAATCACTGATTTTGGAAATATTGATGAATTCTTATTTAATAATGAATTGATTTTAAGGCATGTAAATGTTTATATTGGGTGAATAAAAGGTTCTTCCATGACATATTTCTCGGTCTCGGTGACAAATATCTCGGTACAATCAAAAGTTTCGGCTATATTTGACTAAAGTTGCATTATGCATCTGATGTATAGTAAAGCTTTGATTTTCTGACCTTTAACCTTTCTGGTCGGTGACATATTTCTCGGAGATTTATTTCTGAATTCGTTACACCGCTGGAAACGTGAGTACTATGGCAAAGCCTTCCAAGCCTCTTTTCATTGAAGAAGTCCGGGATGTAGTTCCGGTGAAGAAATACATCCAGATCAAAGCTGGTAAGGATGGCCTGATAGAAGCTCAGAGCAGTTTTTCTATTAATGAATATCGGGTCTTCTTTCATCTGCTGGCTACTCTACACAGAGATGACGATGAATTTGCCTTGCAGCGAATCAGCATTAGTGATATCATCAGGGAAAATGGCCTGAAAGATTTTGGGGGCCAGTATGAGTTGCTGCGAGAAGCTGTATTTAATTTATCCCATCGAACTTTTTCCCGCATCGGTGAACTCGATGGCGAACCTTATAAGATTACTATTCCAGTGCTGGATAAGAAGGCAGAACCCTTACTAGAGGAAAATAAGACGCACATTCTGGTTCGCTTTCATCCGGATCTGAAACCATACCTGCTGCAACTGAAAAGTGAATACCTGAGTATTTCGACTAAATATCTCACGCAGCTGGCTTCCCCCTATTCCATCAAGCTGTACATGATCCTGAAGCATCGGCTTCGGCAACACACGGCTTATCCCAAATATCCGGTTGATGAGTTAAGATTCATGCTTTCTGTGCCTCCTGACACTTACAAGAGGTATGCTGAGTTTAAAAACCGGATACTGCTCCGCTGCATGGAGGAGATTAATCGCGAAACGGATATTCAGATTCTGGACATTACGGAGCTAAAGCGGCAACGGGTAGCCCATACGGTTTGCTTTGCTTTGAAAGGAAAACCGTCGTTAGAGCTTTCCGATCCGGATGAGCTGGAATTAGCTGAACCGGTTCCTGCCCCCGAGGATCCACTGTTTACCCGGCTGAAGAAGTACTTGGTGTCCCGATCCATTTATCAAGGCTGGATTGATAAGCATGGCACGGAGCAGGTTAAAACTAACCTGGAGCTGGGCCTTGCTTATCTGGAACAACGGAATGATATCAATAATCCGGTGGCCTATCTGTCTAAGATGGTAGCCAACAAACGACCTCCTGTTGCCGGTAAGGTAAAAGAGGTCGTTACTCCGGTGGTGCATAAGGTAGCAAAGCCTAAAGTACAGGATTCTCAGGAGTCGGCCCGTAACACCCTGCGGGATATCTACGCCAACCGAATCAACGAAGTGATGGTGGTGACTTTGCAAAACCCTCAGGAAGCTCGCCTGTTCATGGATTTCGTTCAGAACCTGAGCCAGCAGGAACGCATACCCGTACACCTGGAAATTGCCATTTCGCTTTTCAACAAACTGAACCTGACGCCTGAAACCCTGGCCGACCAGGTAAAGGAAGGCTCAGGTATGATTCAGGGGCTCAAGCTTCATTATTTTCAGCAGATCTATCCTGAAAAACTGAAGCAGGTACTGGACATCTATCAGCCTCTGGCTGAGAATATGGGATTTTCACTGGTATAGTAGTTACTAACTATTCATTTTACTAGTGAAAAGTATTGGTGTACAATTAATTAAGGTAATGATATAGCACGACATTTTGTGCAATAAATAATGCTACTTCTGGTGTAAAGAATAGTACTGATTAGGACTGTTTTCTGGCACTAATCTTCTTATCCCGCTCAATCCGCTGTTCGATGGCTTCGGCCAGATACTTCCGCAGAGAAGGTCGTTTACGTTCCGGCATGGATTCAATGATTGATTTAATGTCATCGATCTGGCTCTGATAAATGGGAACATTATAGGCCCGTTTGACATCGCCTGATTCGGCAGGTTCTTCCCGTGCCTCGATGTGCTTCGGGACGCTTCCGCCTTTATGAATAAATTCCAGAGCTTCCTTGGTCGGTAGCTGAATTTGTGGTTTCGGTTTCGCTGCCATATTAATGGGACGTGTGGTCAGTAGTTGTTTCTAAAATCTCCTGCATGAGAGCATTGAATTCCTGCTCTGCCGTTTTATCACTGGGGCGGTACTCGATGATACCCAGGCCCTGCACGGCCGAATGGGCATACACCACCCGATCTCCTAACTGAGCCATAACCGGAATGAGGTTTTGAGAGTTCTGTAGCAATTCGACGGCACCGGCGACGTAGTTACTTCTCGGCTCCACCCGATTCAGGAAAGCTTTCGGTTGTAATCCCGGATTCATGGCTTTCACCTCTCCGACTAATTGATCCACCGTTCCCAGCGTCCACATCTCAAAACTCCGGGGTACAAACGGAACCAGATACAGATCAGAAACCAATAAAGCAGCCCGCTGAGACACCGTATCCCGGCCACCCGTATCAATGACGATATCGGTGAACTTCTTCTCCATGGATTTGATATAGGTGAAGATCTTATCTCCGGTCAGCTTTACTGGGGTATAGCCTACCTCTCCCTGAAGTGTGTTATGCCGAAACCCTGTGAAGGACATCGCAGATGCCTGATCATCGGCATCTACCAGCAAGACATCCTTGCCCTGCCGGGCCAGCCAAACGGTAATATTTGTTGAGATGGTTGTTTTTCCGCTTCCACCTTTAGTTCCTCCGACTGTGATAATCATATATTTAGAGACAAATTTTAGTGCTGATAATGGTTGAAAAATAGTGCTGTTTCCAGTATGGATAGATGCACCAAATATAGGTACTTTCTGGTGTGAAACAATAAGATCGTATCATCAAACAGGCGAATCAAGACTGAATCTGAAAACGGTTGATGAAATCAGTTTCAGAGATGCCTAAGCGTTCTGAATTTATTAGCCTTATTAAGCGTCAGGGTGAGTCTGATAACAGGCATCTGAGAAAAGTCTGAATTGGGTCGGCAGTATCAACAGTATGCAGTCATTTTATAGACCTGTAAAGTAACCCCACTCGGTCGTGCGTCGAAATCCTGCTTCCTTCTCTCTGGTTACATTTCCAGTCATTCGCTTCCCCGCCTGCTAATTATAAAAAGATGAGTTGATGCAGGCAGTGGTCATGCTTTGAATGACTATGGGTTCCTAATTCATTTGTGTTGGTATTAAAATGAATAATATACTTTAGTTTCATAATATTGATTATTATCATAATTATCTGTTTTATAATAGAATATAAGTAAAATTTGGTGCTACATATGGTTGAAAAATAGTGTAAGTAATGATGGTGTTTTAGTGCTAAATAATAGCTCTGGAGTTAAGTCGGCTTAATGACTTTTAACAGGGGAGAGGAAGGTTTCAGGTTGCTTCTATACCTGCAATGACAGGTACTTATCCATAATTGCCAGGGTGCATCATTGTTTACTGGCAAGAGCCTGAATGAATGAAATCATGGGTAGCAACATTCTTCAGGATGCCTGTCCTACGCTTTGCAAAGGATTTGATAGCTGTACGCTGATCACATGATGCTGTCTTTACCTCTAGATTGATTTGTTACTCTCTGAGCTTACCTCGAATAACACCAGATTAAGTGCTAAATACATATAGAAAATAGTGTAATTTTTAGTATAAGTTACAGCACCATAGTTAATCGTTAATCTACTAATAATAAAGCAATTATTAGTAGAAATAGGTTTTATTAAATTTTGAGCATATTACAATCATTTTTTCAGATTTATATAGAACACTACCTGAATTTTAAAGAAACTGTGATTTGTGAGTATATCTACTTAAATTCAGTAGTGCTCTTTAAAAGAGCACAAGGCTTTTAAGAAAGTATTTAATCTTGAATAGATCCAGCCAAATTGGGCTGCCGAATCGATACCTAATCTTAGTAAAGTACAACCTTTAACCTGCCTACTTTTTATGAAATCACGCCCACCCAAAATCACAATTTTGCCCACCAGACCCTTCTCCGTGCTAGTATTTGTTGCTGTGGTACTTATCCATTCAAGTTAGTAATACACTATTATCTGTAACATTCTATTAGACGTCTAGCCAATGACAACCTTAAACTTGAAAAGTTTGAGCGACTATGACCTCAGTCAAAAGCATAGGTAAAATAGGTGAATCAGCTAGCAATGAGTTTAACAATTGCTGAATTTCCGCCGGAGCTAACATTTGATTAACTAAAAAAGGGGGTAGCGGAAAAAGTTGAGCCAGTTATACTATATTTTTTTCTCGTACCGATCTATTATTTTTAGATATGGTTTATCGGTGAAAAACAGAAAAAGATCGGACGTTTGAGTTGAAGGTATTAGATGAGAAGATCAACCAGCACTCATAATCCTCTTTGCAAACGATTAGAGTCCTTGAGAGCCGAAACTTAATTAAGATCCAAGGGGCAGGATTGGGGGGTTAGAAAGCAGCTTAAAAAGAATCAGCGGGCCCATGAGAGCAGCCAAGCAATGGATTCATAATTCGATGAAAAGGACTCTTTGCAGTACCCAAATATAATCTGAAGAGAAAGGTACGATAGTCAGGTTAATAGAGAATATAAGGAAAGATCAGCCCTCTTAGTGTATCTAATAAAGGGGATATCTATGTCGGTACTAGTGTCTTGCGAAAAAGGCTCGGTATTTCTGGGACATTATCCGGGCAAAAAGCATTCGTTAACAAATGAGCGGATAGAAAATCTAAATCGGTAAATGCCGAAGAATATTGGTTGAGAGAAGTGTGAAAAGATTGCTAGAAGAGAAGAGCTGTACTGAATCAGAGGAAATAGTATCTCTGATTATCAGTGATTTAAGGTGTGGCTGGGAACCGAGCCTTAGATAAACCCAAGAAAAGGCTAATCTCAGACTAACTTTTTCCTGGGCAAATGCCGGTAGTTACCGGTAGAATGCTACACCGGGCACTACTCGGTAAATGCCTGAGAAATACCGGTGTTTTTTTAGGTAAAAGGGCACTTGTTTTCAAGTCAAGAGTGTAGGCAACCTTTCCGATGATTGCCGAGAAATAAATCAAAACATTAGTAGACCGCAAGACTCGGTATTTGCCGGGGAAATACCGAGAAACCACACGATCGGCTGAGTACCGATAGATACCGGGCATTTGCCGAGCAGTGCCCGGTACAAATATTTGACCGGAATATGCCGGACATTGCCCGGGAAAGAATCTCATGTAATCAGTACACTTACGGCGTATCGAGGATGAGATCTTTAGGATCGCTCGGTATTTGTCGGTAAATACCGAGCGATTACCTAGAAGCTTGATTCGGCTTCAATCCTTCGGTGCATGCCCGAGAAATACCGGTACAAAAGATTCAATGTTTTCCCGGAGTAGTCAATACCTCTGCCTAACTCATCATCAATTCAGTAATAGATAATGAGTTGGGTAGAGCTGAAAAAAGCCAGCATGTTGAATAGTGCTTTGAATTGATGTATCAGTACTTCAGGTACGCTATCAAGCCATAACCTCGCCTGAGAAGAGATGGATAATTAAGCAAAAGGTAAGGTTAGAAGTTGGAAAAATATTTGAGACTAGTCTAGGCTTACAATGCTTAAAAGAAAGGCACTAAATAGGTACTAGTAACGGCTGTGGTGTTTAATGAAAAGAGTAAAAAGTAGTTTTATTGAACAGGGTCATCTATCCTGCTTCGTTCTATTAAGCGAGCTGTAGTAGATAGGCCTGATCCTCTCAAATCACCCATACAAGTCATGGGGGAGAATAACCCTGAAGTTAACTAGAACCTACCTACGGTAAGGACTGGCTACCCAAAGGCCGTGAGAGGCAACTTGTGGTAGAGCAGGAAAACGCTACCCCTTGTAAGATACAGTTAACGACTGTTAAATTAAGAAAGAGCTGATCGGGTAGCTTAGCGTGAGTCAGGAATGAATATAGATTTGTTATACTTTTTAAAGGGAACCGACTCCCGGCCTTAATCGCCCTATGACTCTGACGCGATCCGATGACGAACGATTGGGGGAGAAATACCAGAATATTTCCACTTTCAGCTATTCGAGAAAATCAAAAATGGAAATTTCCAAAAGGTGATAGGGCGGGCGTAAAAGAGGGATTGATTAGCTATTTTATAATTTTCTTTCTAGTAAAGTGTTGATTTTAAAGCTATTAGATTGTTTGTAAGGCCAAAACGAGTGCAACTTTTATAACTAATTGTCTATCAGGTATTTAAAAGGTAAAAAATCATTGTTTTCAGCTTTGGCAAATAGAGCGCATATAATTTTAGGTAATGTTTGTGGTTTTATAACATTTTAAGAACGGACGTTGATAGAATGTCATTCTTAATCTTTTTACTTAACTTTACCCGTGGAACACTCCTTTTTTGCTCATTTCTCTCTTTTGTCAATTTGTCATGCTTCAAGCTTATGTTGCTTACTTCCGGGTTTCCACCCAACGCCAGGGCCGATCGGGTCTGGGACTCGAAGCTCAGCAAGCGGCCGTCGATGCGTTCTTAAAAAATAAAGGAGAAGAGATCAAGCGATTCACCGATATTGAATCGGGCCGAAAGAATGATCGCCCCCAGCTTCAGGCCGCCATCGCGTATTGCAAAGCTCACGGGGCCGTCCTTCTCATTGCCAAGCTCGACCGACTCACGCGTAATGTTGCTTTTGTCTTCACGCTTCGGGATGCGGGCGTGGAGTTTGTTTGCGTGGATATGCCCGAGGCCAATACCCTGACCATTGGCATGATGGCTACCCTGGCTCAGTACGAACGGGAGCTCATTGCCGAGCGGACCCGGCTCGCCCTAGCTGAGAAAAAAAAGCGAGGGGAGACGCTGGGAAATCCTTTAAATCTAACGGAAGAAAGTAGACAGAAGGGGCGAAGCGTTCAGCAAGCCAATGCCCGGACCCATGAAAATAACCGTAAAGCCGGACTCCTGGCCGAGTCGCTTCGCAAGGGGGGGCACAGCTGGGCCGAGATCACCCGCCTCTTTAATGCCAATGGCTTTTTGACCCGTCGGGGAAAAGCGTTTACCATCAAGCAGGTTCAACGAGTGGTCAAGCTACTAGAAAGTTGAGCGGGAAAGCAGTTTGGCGTTTACTCTTCTAGATATGTACAAAGCAAAGAATCGATTTCTAGCATTATGCTTTCAATTCAAATTCTGAATTGTATATATCTTTAATAAGATTTCAAGTTTGTTTAGATTACTCTACTTCTTTTTCGTAATATATTCTTCGTATTGACAAGTTTAGTAGAAGGATTAAGTATTGATTCAAATCCTTTAAAATCTACCCTTATTCTAGTTTTACCCATCGATTGTAAAAATTCTATTGTATTCAGATAGCATTTTTATCTTTATACAGCACCTAAAAGGCATAGTTGATTTCGTTTAATTGTACACTTCAGTAGTCTTTTAAGAAGTTGATAGGACGTGAAGCTGATAATTATAAGTTTTCCTGATAAAACAAAACTACGTTTTCGAATGCATGCTTATATTCACCACTCGCGTATGTTCCCAAAAGTAAGTTATGCAACTGATTATCAAAATAGGAATAGACAACTGTAGAAGTAAAACTTTCACTAGTGATACCCTTTTTTGCATTTTTAATTAAGCGATGTGTAGTAGACAAACATTACTCTTCAATAGCACTTATGTGTCAATCTTCCTCTCGGTACAAGTTTTGTAAACTCGCTTACAACAGGTGCACAATGGGGATAGCTCTGGAAAACATATATATTTTAAATGTTCCCTTCGCTACGAGACGAACGCTGTTCTGATGAGAATAATGAATCATGGGGTTATTCGCCAACACGTAGGAGTTATTTCACACTTTATACTAGTAAAAACTAAAGTCTGTAGCTTCGAGTACAAATAATTCTCCCAGTTAAGTTCTTTCCTTACTTCTTTTGGATAGGAGACCGTATACTATATGCTACAGAATAGTATTCTTATTCACCTTTCAACCCCTACCAATTAATATCTTTCGTATATATAATCTTCCGGTGTGAAGTATTCAGAAGCAAGTACCATAAGAATGGCATCTTCGGAAAAGTCATCCATTTGATGCCAGTCTTCAGGATTAAGAATTAGGCACTTGTCGGCTGAATTAAGAACAAATTGCTGCTTATGCTGACTGTTATCATTGTAAATGGTACAGGTTCCTTGCAAACATATAGCGGCCTGTATAGTATGATGATGCCGATGTCCGCCCCGAATCGAATTATCTACGCCATAAATGTAGAAAATACGTTTAATTGGAAAAGGAATTACTTTTTCGACTACCGTAAGGTTACCACGTTCGTCGGTAAATGTTTTCAGGTCGATGAGATGAGCCACAAGGTTCTAGATATTGAGTTAATAGGATTTAGTTTGTTTGTAGTAGTCTGATAGGAACATTTAATGAGAAAATTGACTTCTCTGCCAAATTGCTGTTCCCAATGTAGCGGATGCAAAAGTTCATGAAATCCGATATCTTAGTAAAGTGGCAGAATTTGCGTTGCTGCGTAACGCTAATGCCTATACGTATAGTTTATAGAGGCAGGAAATCACATCCCTGTTTAAGATATTCCGTCTTCAGATCGTCGGTAATACCATTTCAGATACGCTTTTTTTCACTAGCATAAAGAGGCCATACGCTGCATGATGTTTCTGAAAGAAATAAACTGCCCGTACTCCTCGGGAATATCGAATTCTTCCAGATCAAAAGTCAGCGTAACCGCCTGCATACGTCTCGGGTTGGATTTCTATCATGGGTATTTCCACTGCCGTCGCAATGGGAGCTTTCCGGGTAAAGATACGAACCAGATTAATGAGTTCCCGCCAAAGCGTCTGCGAGCCAAAGTCACTAAATACCAAACCGGGTTCAGGACTTACCGCCACCGAACGAATCTCTACTTTTCTCTGCATGAGTTTTCGAATAAACTCAATTTCAAACACAAATGAATTGGTTTGCGTAGCCAGCATTTCATTCAATACCTCCCGACGCAGAGCCTTGATACCCGCCTGCGTATCTTTGATTCGGGGGGAAAGCAGAAATACATTCAGCATTTTCAGACACTGGGATATTACCTTCCGCTTGAAAGGTAACTGCCGGAAATACTGTTTACTGCGAGCCCCATACACAAACTGACATCTGGGGTTGACTTGCAGTAACTCCACCATCTCTACCACCGGTTCGATGCCGAAGGGAAAATCAATGTCGGTATAAATAATAATTTCACCGTGCGAAGAAGCCGCCCCTTTACGAATGGACGCTCCTTTGCCCTGGTTTTCCTGATTGTTTAAGAAAAGGATACCCGTCTCCCGGCTCAAGCGTTCGACTTCTTCCATTTGCAAACGGGTAGAACCGTCGTTTGAAATGATGCATTCAAGTTCGTATGCGGGCCAAATGGCCTTGAGTTCCTGCATACGTTTCAGAATCAAATTACTCCAGCCTTCCGAGGGGTTATAGCAGGGAATAACTAGGCTGATTCTCAGGGGTTCGGTACTTACGTTGTTGAAGCCCACGACTAATCAATTCAAATTGTAAAACAAACCAAATCAGCGTACAGGGAATGACTTTCATGAGGTAGGGATAGAAAAACTCCCTACGCCAGAGGGGGGGACAAAGGTCCGTGGCAGGAAAAATGGCCAGCAAAACGACCAGCCCCGCACAGGTATACGCCCAGCGGGGCCGCTTTTCTTTTTCGAGTAAAATATAGAGAGCCGCTCCTTGAATAGCGATGATGTACGTTTGAGCTTCAGCGGCATGATTAAAGAGAATCACCCATAAGCATAAGTAAGCCAGTAAACTCAAACGAATACTCATTAAACACTCGTTCACTCATCAATTTCATTTAACACTACTGATGCATCATACTTTTTATCTACAATTATCAAAACAAAAGCTGTAGAAGCATAAGTTTGCTTTAAACCTAATTCCTTCTTATAATTCAAAATAATTTGACCCTCCCTGTCTTTTTTTAGGCTAATAGGGTGTAAAAAAAAATCCTCCTCTACTTTAGGCTCTGTTAAGGCAATAACAAATTGTTTAGAGAAATCGATTGAGGTTGATATTTCTTCTTTACCCATCATGGAAGACGAACTGAAAAAAGTATCTAAATCATGTTGTGTATAGATATTAGGATAAGCTAATCGACCATGGACTGAATTATTTATGTAATACCCTTGAGCAACCTTAAAAGGTATATCCGTTTCATTGACATTGGCAGAAGTATCATCTTTATGTACGGCTATTATTCTTATTATGTATTCTTTACAAGCTAGAGCATAAATAAAAAATAAGCTTACTGATAAATTGACTATAAGTGCTTTCATTGTCTTTAATGTAGTTAATGAATTCGTTGAATTGGCTTTCATTAGTCCTAGAGGAACATTTATTTATAGTTAGTAATTTGTAATTGATAGTATATATATTACAAATTAATGATAAAAGTGTGTATAGTTTTTATGTATTGACTATAAGGGGATTAACTTTAAATATTGATCAATACCATTATTGCATCTGTATTGTTTCGTAAGTATAGTTTGAACTAAACACTTTTCATTTGATTTAGAAACATTACTACTATTTAGAATATGATGTAAGTGAAAAGCAATTCCACCAAATTTTAAAACTTGTTTGGCAATTCCTGCGTGCATTAAGCGTAAAGCAATATCGTTATCTTCTCTTCCCCAACCGTAAAAATCTTCATTATAGCCATTGACTCTGATCAGATCCTCACGCCAGAACGCCATATTACATCCTCTTAATTTCATACAATCATAAATATGATATCGTTTCGAAAAATATTTCCTTAAAATTTTTATACGTAGAACATTGAATTTGTTTTTTAACCCATCTTGTATGGGATGAAATACTAGTTTACCAGTTTGTATTGTCTTTTCTGACAAACGCTTGTTCATCAAAACCCGGCTGCCGGTCATAAACGTGCCCGGTTTGCTGAGTTCCAGATGATCTTCAATGAAATGTTTGTGAAGAATAAGGTCTCCGTCCACCTGAATGATGTAATCCTGGGTAGCTCTGGCAATGGCCTTATTGCGAATTTTAGCTAATTGAAAACCTTCGTCCTCCTGCCACACGTGAATCAGAGGCACAGGAAACGTCTTTCTCAGGCTTTCAATCAGATCATACGTCTCAATCGTTGAACCATCGTCGGCAATGATAACCTCGTCTGGAAGAACGGACTGACGACTGACACTGAGTAAACAAAGGTGCAGAGCTTCAGGCCAGTTGTACGTTGAAATGAGGAGAGTCGTTTTTACTACACGATTTGAATTAACTGCGGCCATATCCATTGTCACAGGTTTTGATATTGTTCGATACGACCTTTAAGTTTTAGGGTAAAAATTAAGAGCAGGTAGTTGAAATAGTTTTACTATTCCTAGTACACTATATCGTGTAGAATTAATTATTCTAATACCTAATATGTATTATTTAGATAGCATAAATCGAACTCCTAAATTTAGATTAAACTTTAGAGGGTCTTTTTGGTAAATAGTCTCTAAACTACTTTTATTTATAAAATAATATTCAATCCCTGGCTCTGCCAAGATACTAAGCTTAGGTGTTAATAAATATTGAAAACCTATTGAAGTACGAGCTGCAATATGTAAAGGCTTATCTGTAACACGCTCCGAAATTCCAATAGTAGTTTGATTGTGTAAAGTATAGCTATCTTGGTATGAACCAGTTACTGCTTTTTTAATATGGGACCCAATGGTTAGATAACTAGTAAAACTCTTATACTTCATAATATTAAAATTAAGCTGGATTGGGATACCGATGTAGTGTAGTGTAAGTTCACGTTTTACATATGAATTCGCACTTCCTGACTGTAGCTGAGATTTCAGCTTCGTATAACTTAACCCATAAACAAAGCTTAACTTTTCAGTTAACTGATGTTGAGCAGATATACTAGCGGTGATAGGAGCTTTATACTTGACATCGGTCGCTACAGCTTCAAGCTCATTAGCTAATAGTATATCGTCATATAGTTCTTTGAACGGAGTGCCTGGTAACTCTTCACCGACAATAGGATTTCCATCACTACTGGTATAGCCACTAAACTGTTGACTAGCATCACTAAACATTTGACCTGTAGTTAGGTTCATAGCAAAAGGTTTAACCTTGTGTCTAGTTTTTACCTGGGCTATTTCCTCTTCCAAAGTATCTTTTATTTCTTTCAATAGAGGTTGCTGATCTGTTTTAGCTTTAGCGAGATTAGTACTATCCATCTTATCTATATTTTTCACTAGGGTTTCCCAGGAGACGGTTCGATCGAATAAATAAGGGCTGGCAATAAAATTACTTTTATTTACTTTTGAATTATCCGTCTGTTGTTTAATCAAAGCAGTAAAATCATTAATAGCAACTTGTTTTAAATCATCCAATATTTGTTTTTTTTCAATGATTTGCTTTTTATCCAATGAATAATAATCAGAATGTTTTATGGTATTATATTCGCCAATAGAACTGCTAAGTACAGTATTGTCATTGTTATAATCTTGATCTTTAATACTTTTCTTGCGTTTATAATCATCATTACTTTGAGTAGTATTGTTTGCTACAATGGGATTAGAGATTGATTTAGTCTGGTTAATGTATTCTTTAAAAAAAGCTACATTTAAAATCAAAAGAAATAAGATAGCTATGCTTGCGGTATAAATATGTTTTTTAGATACTGTAAAGGAATATTTATTATACTTAATGAATATTCCCTTTTTACGTGGGGAGCTAAAAAGTTCTTTTTCTATATCCTTCCATAAGTCTTCTGGTGGATTTTCTGAATATCCATCGAGCTTATCGCGTAGTTTATTTAACCATTTTTCATTCATATTGCACTTCTTTTATGATTCTTCAATTTACGAACTAACAGACTTTTTGCTCTGTGAAATTGTGAAGCTGAAGAGTTCTCAGCAATGTCTAGCAAATTAGCAATTTCTTTATGGCTTTTTTCTTCAAAAACGTATAGATTGAAAACAGTTCTATATCCAATAGGTAAAGTCGCTATAAGTTCAAGTAGATCTGATTCATCTATTTGCTCTAAATCAGGCTCTTCATCAGTAACTGTATCAGCTAAAGTTCCTAATTCAGTGGTAAAGTCCAATTTAGCGTATTTTTTTATATGTTTTAATGACTCGTTAATGACTATTCTAGACATCCAAGCTCGTAAAGAACCTATTCCTCTATATTCAAATTCTGTAATAGAATGAAACATTTTTATAAAACTATTTTGTAATATATCTTTAGCATCCTCTTTTTCTCTAACGTAGCGAGAGCATACCGTGAATAAATTAGCAGCATAAAGATTATACAGCTCTTTCCAACTAGCTTGATTTTTCAATAGTAAACGATCTACTAGTTCTCGTTCTTTATGTTCCTCCTTTATCATCGATTTTACAATAAATATATGTTACTCGAACCGTTAGACGGATATGCATTAAAGCAATTTTAAAATTAGATGATGGATATTTTAAATTCTCTCATGGTCATTATCCATAGCTAGTACTTTATATGGATATAAGTTACTAAAGTAAATAAATGTAATTCTACTTGATTACGCCTATAATATCATTATCAATGAAACATTTTTCACAAAAAAAATGATGTAATAACCCTTTATCAGTACTATAATAAATTTAATAATAATTTGTTATTTCATCAGGTAATTAATAATAAATGAAATAACAAATTATTGCCAAATTTTATCTTTATACAAGTACTCATACTTTACAATTTAATTAAGGGTTATCATGCTAATTAAATAAATAGTAAAGTATGAGTATTTATTATTTGATCTGATGTATGGTCATCTTTCCAAGAATTTTTTCTGTCT
>NZ_JAVIYT010000008.1:0-391729 GCF_031453245.1 Siphonobacter sp. SORGH_AS_0500 | reverse complement strand
TAACGCTCTGTTATGTTTTTAAGTGAAACCTTTATTTGAATCTATTATGAATTCAATTCATGATTATTCTTTTGAAAAAGAGCGTCTGGAACCTATCATTAGAGGATCTGGTAAAGTAAACATCGGCTCTACGGAACGAATGGTTTCCGCTTTCGGTGGAGCTCTTCTTACAACGTATGCCTTTCGCAAACCTCTGAATCGCTGGGCCGTATTGGGAGCGGGGGCTTACCTGCTTTTTCGGGGCTTATCCGGGTATTGTCCCGTGAATAAAGCCGTGGGACGAAATACCGCTGAAAGCAATCCAAAGCCATTGACCATTAAGCGAAGTTTGACCATCAATCGGCCCCGAGCGGACGTGTATGCCTACTGGCGGCAGTTAGAAAACCTACCCAGTTTTATGCAGCATCTGAGTCGGGTTACGGTCCTGGACTCGCATCGTTCGCACTGGGAGGCACCTTTGCCGGGCGGGGTAGGGTTCATTGAATGGGATGCCGACATTACCGGCGAAACGGAAGGAGAATGGCTTCACTGGCAATCGGTTGCAGAGGCCAGTGTAGATCACGTGGGTGAGGTATACTTTGCCGATGCTCCCGGTGATCGGGGCACGGAAGTACACGTACACATTACCTACCAACCACCCGTGGGTTACGTAGGGCACGCTCTGGCGGGTTGGCTTAACCCTGCTTTTGAGCAAATGGTCAAGGAAGATATTCGTCGGTTTAAACAATTCTTTGAAACGGGAGAATTGCCTGTTAGCGAAGCTCATCCGTCCGGAAAGTCCGTGACGGGTTCACCATCTACCTATCAAACTGCCTATGAAAGCCCTCTGTTATAACGGTATTCGGGACTTAAGAGTCGAAACGATTCCTGATCCTCAACTTATTAATCCTCATGATGCCATTGTTCGCGTCCACATGTCTTCCGTGTGCGGGTCGGACTTGCACCTCATTAATGGCTATGTCCCTACGGTAATGGCGGGGGATGTATTAGGCCACGAATTTATGGGGGAGATTGTGGAAGTAGGTCCTGAAGTAAAAAAGCTAAAGAAAGGGGATCGGGTTGTCGTCGGTTCGGTGATTGCCTGTGGTGAATGTCAGCACTGTCAGGAACAGACCTACTCTTTATGCGATAACACCAATCCGAATGCTCATCTGTTAGAGAAAATGTATGGGGATTCGGTAGCGGCCATTTTTGGGTATTCTCATGCTTTCGGCGGGTATGCTGGTAGCCATGCCGAGTACATCCGTGTGCCTTTTGCCGATCAGGGAGCCTTTTTAGTGCCGGAAGGACTTTCAGACGAATCCGTTGTTTTTTGTTCCGATGCCTTTCCTACGGGCTTCATGGCCGCTGATATGGCCGGTATAAAACCGGGGATGGTGGTGGCGGTATGGGGATGCGGCGGCGTAGGTCAAATGGCCATACAGAGTGCACGTATATTGGGGGCCGAACGCATCATTGCTATTGACGGTCACCCCGAACGACTTCGCATTGCCCAGGCTCACGCCGGAGCTACGCATTTGCTCAATTACCGGGAAGTGAATATTCAGGAAGCTCTGAAAGAGTTAACGGGCGGTCGAGGCCCTGACGTATGTATAGATGCGGTAGGAATGGAAGCCTTTGGCGAAGGACCCGGCTATTACTACGACCGCGTGAAGCAATGGGTGCGGCTGGAGAATGATCGGCCTATTGTTTTAAGGGAAGCCATCATGGCTTGCCGCAAAGGCGGAACGGTGTCCATCGTTGGCGTTTACAGTGGTTTCGTTGATAAAATTCCCATGGGAGCGGCCATGAATAAAGCACTGACTTTCAAGATGGGACAAATGCACGCTCAGAAATACATTCCCCGCTTGCTGGAATACGTACGTGACGGCAAAGTAGATCCATCGTACCTCATTACGCATCAGGTAGGACTGGAAGACGGCCAGAAAGCCTATGACCTGTTTTACGAAAAACGCGATCACTGCATGCGGGCCGTTTTTACTCCTTAAGCTTTTGATTCATGATTGATCTCCTGTCCAGCCTTTAATCCTATCTGCTCTTTAGTATGAAACCTATCCAACGCTCAGGATCTACCTTTTTTGATGATAAAAAGATGGTAGGTTCAATCGATGATTTCGCTAAAAAGGTTCTGGAATTGCTAACCACAGCCGAAGACTTTCAAAAACCTTCCTTACCACTGGCCGAAGACACCTGGGCTGGCGTAATGCGAGACACCCAGAATGCCTATTATGCGGTTTTCGCTTCGGGGCAGGGGACGCCGTATTTCACGGAAGTTCAATACCTGCCCTTTAGCGAAGCCGATGCCCCGGATCTGTGGGCAGAAATTCAAAAGTACGCTTAGAAGTCTTTGATTAGTAGCCGTTTATTTCATCGTCGTTCTGAAATAAACAAGAAGATTTCTGCTAAACCTAATAAACGTATGACTAGTACCACCGTCTCTACTACCTCCGGCGTCTCCCAGTGGGCCGCCGGTATACAAGCCGTATTCGAAAGTGAAAATCAGCAAGTGCTGGCTTTCCTTTATAGTAAGGGAAAATGGACCTACCTGGTCGATACTAATTCACTCTGGATCATTTATGCTTATCCCGAAGGCCCGCAGTTTGCCATTCGGGCCTGTTTTGATCCGCAAGGTTTTGAATCCTGTCAGATCACCGAATATACAACGGAGCGGATCTGCTTTACGATCCAGGGAAGTTTAGGGCTTTTTCAGGTAAGCTTTGCCATCATTGATCCCGAAAAAGGACTTGTACGCTACACGAATCAGCTAAAGACGCGTCAGAAATTATTTTTAAGTGCCTTACCCAGAGACCTTTATCCGCAGTCGGAAGTCGATGTGAAAATTGCTCAGAAAGGACCGGCTGTGGGGTTACTTTATTTTGATCTACCGGGGGCTGGTAGTGCCCTGTACATACAGAATTTTACCTCGTTAAATCCCTATTTTGAGTCATCGCACACCGAGCCTACTAACTGCGTGGGAGGAGAATGGCCGGAACTAGGCTTTGCCTTACCTCCTAGTCAAACCCCTTTGAAAGCCGATCAGACGTATCTGCTTTCGGATGCGTTTCTGGTGATTAATCAGGCTTCGGAAGCTACACAACTGGCAAAACCGCTGGAGTTTATTGAATCCTTAGCTCTTATTTATGACCAGTTACCTAAAACTCCAACCAGTTATGTAGACTGGCCAAGCCGGGCTCAGCGAACCCTGATAAGCTTAAACCGTTCGAAGGCTTGTAAACAGATTATCAATCAACAGGTATACCTCAATGCGTACGTAGATTCGTACGAGAAGCCACCGGAAAGTATGGTTCAATTGGCCATTCTGATTCCTTTACTGGAGTACGAACAATGGAAGCAAACCACCTCTTACGCTCTATCTCAGGATTTGATGCGGAGTATACCTACGTTTTTCAAGAAAGAACTAAAGGTGCTTACCCGCTGGCTTCCCGGCGTAAAATTCAAGAAACCCGACGAAGAGCTAAGTGAGGAGGAAAAACCTGAAATCATTGATTCCTGGTATCTGTTGCATATATTAATAAACACGGGGCGATTAGCAAGTTTTGGGCATGAAGCCGCTCATTCCATTTTTTTTGAATCGTTATCTTACCTGATAAAAGCCGCTCACCATTTCAATTATGAATGGCCGGTTTTCTATTACATGAATGATTTCTCGGTGATGAAAGCCGAAACCGAGCCGGGAGCCGGCGGTGAGCATGATGTGCCGGGTCTATACATACACGTAATGCTTCAGGCTTATGAGTTTACGAAAGAAGAAATCTACCTTGAAGAAGCAGAAAAATCGGCCCAGCGACTACTAAACTTGGAGTTCAGTCTGCTTTATCAGTCTAATAATACCATCATGAGCGGAGTTGCCTTGGCCCGGCTCTGGAAGATCACTAATAACCGAACCTATCTCGAACTGAGTTACCTCTGTGTAGCGAATATACTGGCCAAGATGTGGTTATGGGAATGTGACTTCGGGTACGGGAAAGACTATTCTATATTCATGGGGCTGTCGCCTCTGCGAGATGCCGAA
Source organism: Siphonobacter sp. SORGH_AS_0500 (assembly GCF_031453245.1). Lineage (NCBI taxonomy): Bacteria > Pseudomonadati > Bacteroidota > Cytophagia > Cytophagales > Cytophagaceae > Siphonobacter > Siphonobacter sp. SORGH_AS_0500. The sequence goes on along the minus strand of NZ_JAVIYT010000008.1, from coordinate 387,696 downwards.
TATATCTCCGCTTACGAAGAGGCGGAATCGCTGGCGGCGTTAACCGCTTATGTCAAGGAAGTGCATCAGGTAGCTCCCCGCGAGTTGAATTACTTACTGGCCGAATACGGCAAATATCTTTTGCACCGGGGCCAGTTTTTTTACCCTGATCAGACTCCTCCGGCTCTGATTTGCATGCAACCGAAAGAAGGGACTACCATGCGGAACCTGAGTATTCCCATTGAAGACTTGCGGAGCGGCTGGCAACAATCGGGACAGGTAGGCCAGGAAGTGTATGGAGCAGCGATGGCTTTTGTCTTAACTAGCTACGCTTACCACTCTTTCCCGAAAGTTCCCTTTCAAATCTTTGTGGAATATCCCGTTTTCCGGGCCGATTTTCTGAGTGAATCATCCAAAGAAGGAAAAGTAACGCTGGTGATCGGCGGTAGCGACCTGGGTACTTGCAAACTTCGCCTTTTATCGCCTAAAGGAATTCTACCTTATACCCAATGCCTGGTGGGTGAGGACAAGAACGAAGTTACGCCTTGTAACGAAGATCACGCCCACACCTTTCGGGAATATGAATTACGCGGTGGAACAGAAGTAACCCTTACGTATTGGAGCTAAAAACGAATGCATTATGAACACCATCGAACCTACTTCTCTGGAAGGAAAACGCATCCTGATTACCGGCGGAACTACGGGCATTGGCCGGGCGACGGCTGTCTTATTAGCCGCTCAGGGTGCCAACGTACTCATTGTAGGACGTCATGAAAATGAACTAAAGGAAACCTTACAGGCCATTCAAGAAAGCGGCCATTCGGCCCATGGTTGCGTAGCAGACGTCAGTATGCCCCGGGCCATCGAACTTGTCTTTAAAAAAGTGGACAGCCAGCTAGGGGGGATTGATGTGCTGATTAACAATGCGGCCTTGGCGGCCAGCGGAATCATGGAGGAGGAAAACTGGCGGTATGTGATCGAAACCAACCTCATGGGTTACCTGGCTTGCAGCAGAGAAGCGATCAAACGGATGAAGGAAACAGGGGCCGGACATCTGGTTTACATAGGTTCCATGAGTGCAGATGTGCGGGAAGAAGGCAGCTCGGTTTACGTGGCTACCAAAGCTGGCATTCAGGGTTTTACGGAAAGCCTTCGAAAAGAAGTAAATCCCCTGGGTATAAAAGTAAGTCTGATTGAACCCGGAGCCGTAGCTACGCCCATGCAGCCCGCTTCCGAGGAAGAGCAAAAGCAGAAACAGCAGGAACTAGAGATGTTACACGCCGATGACATTGCCCAGGCGGTAGGGTTTGTCCTGAGTCAACCGTTACGCAGTGATATCGTTAACCTACAGATTAGACCTCACCTTCAGCTTATTTAAAAGCTGGTAAACCATGATTAGCCATGAAAACAATATTCTTATTTATCCTGGTCACTAGTGCGGGCCTGGCCTACGGGCAGCAGCATGACCAGCGAGCCAATCAAATGGCCAAGCCTGGCCCTCGTTCCATGAAGGCCACGTACGACACCACGGGTCAGTTAGGGGGACGGAAACGGGTACCCATGGATGCGAAGAAAGACATTGTTCAGAACATTAATAATTCCCATTTGTTCTATATGTTCATGTCGGCCATTCGGGGAGTGGGATTGGTACAAACGCTACAGGGACCGGGGCCTTACACGGTCTTTGCTCCTTCCGATTCTGCTTTTTATGGATCTACTCACGTTTCAAAATTACTGGAGGAAAATCAGGCCGTCGATCTGAGGAAGGTAATGTCTCTGCACATTGTTCCCGGTAAATTTACAACGCAACAACTCCGTCAGGCCATTGCAAAGGGAAATGGCGTAGCCAGATTAAAAACCATTTCCGACGAAATAGTAATGGTAGTGGAGAAAAATAAGAAACTTATTTTCACGGATAAAAAAGGAACGCAGGCGATTATTAACTTACCGGATCAAATGCAGAAAAATGGTATTATTCACGTAGTAAACGCCGTTTTGTTGCCCTAAGTAGAATTACTTTAAAGGTAAGATTATTTTGATGATAAAGCTTAATATAGACTAGAAGGGATTAACTCAAGGATTTAGTTTTATTGAGTTAATCCCTTTTGTTTTAATTTAAGATCCACCAATGATAGACAATGGAAACTTAATGTAAATCCATTTTTTATCTTCGATAGCCAGCCTGGCATTCAATAATGTACTTAAAATTCTGACCATATATAAGCTTAGTTTTTGACGAGAGGAAAGGTTAGCAGTGAACTCAAAAGTATGACCCATCTTACTTAGTATTTTTTCTCTATTATCAAAGGAAAATCCAGATTCTGAAAACTGAATATTTAAAGTCCAGCTATTTTCTTCGATTGCAGAGGCGTAAGAAATACTCACTGACCCCTTAGGCATTTGTAGTAAAATGAACTGTAAAGTTCTGTGTAAAATGGTACTTAGTTTTTCTACGTCAGTTACTGCCAGTAACAAATCGGGACCGTAGGTATGAATAGCAACAAGCGTTGGTTTATTAACTTGGACTTCTGCTACTACTTCTTTAATTACCTGGGCCACATTGGTTGAAGACAGATGTAAAGATTTCTTGCCTACATTACAAAACTCAAAGAGCTCATTTAACACAAGTTGAATTTCCTTTACATTTCGTTGTAAAACTTCATTGAAAATCTGTCGTTGAGATTCGCTGATGTCTGCGGTACCTAATAAAACGGATGCTCCACTAATCGCTCCCAAATTACCCCGCGTATCATGAATGAATGCCCGCAAAATGCCAATCTGTTCATCCGTTAAAGTCGATTGATTAAAAAAATTAGAAGAATTTTTAGTCATGGTTTCCGCACAAACCTGTAAGGTTTCTTCAATCCATTCTTCAATCAAAGTCATAACCGTTTGACGAAATTCCCAGCGTTGATTAGTTTCTTCCGAGCTTTGCGAAGAAGCGTATGATTCTAGTTCACGCGTAATGACTTTCTGTAAATGATGTAACTGACGGATGAAAAACTGGCAGGTATTAATACTCCTCTTTTCCGGCGGAATTAAACTTTCCATTACTAAAGAAGAAGTAATAGGTGCTTTCGATGGAAGCTGGGTAAGACGAGCTACTAATTCTCCCATGATGAACTGTAAATTAAAATGATTAACCAGGTGACTAAACTGAGAATCTTGCAAGCATGTTTCATGCCAGGCGTCTACAATTTCATGCTGACGGCTAATAATATACGAAAGCTGTTTTTCGAATGCTGGTTGCATGGTGTAAAAAGAAAAATCAATAGCTCCGATGAATTCAAAGTATTGATTTAATCCATGAGTATAGCCACTGTTACTTTTGTCAAAAAGTTGTTCCCTATGGCTACACTGAACCTGGAAGGTTTTAAGAGTAAAAGACTGTTGGAAAAAATGTAATGATTACCAGAAATTCTCCTGGTTAAGATGAAGCAGTGTACTGATTTCATGAATCACTTCCTTAATGGGTTGAGATTCTTTGAGGATGTGCACTGATTTTGAACGGGATTCATGAAACTGAAGCTGGTGTCCGCGGGTACTCAGCCAGACGCTGGGCACGTCCAGATGAACGGCGAGCTGAGCCATGTCTGTATCATCACCGATGACTAATGAGGATTGATTGATTAAATAGGCCAGGTTGCTCCAGCATAAGTTTTCCCGTAAAAAGCTGAACGTTGGAGACTCAATGTGTTGGCAAATTTCCAGAATACTGGTTTGCTGTTCTTCATTAGCAATAAAAACGAGGCTATACCCATGGTCAGCCAATAAGTAGGCAATCATGGTATAATAACACATAGGCCAGGTTTGCACCGCCGGATTTTCCATATGAATGCATACGAATGGGTGCTGGAAAAGTTCAGGGTACAATTGGGTAAAGGCCCGTTTATCTGATTCAGTCGAAGGAAATTGGAATCCATTGGGACTGGCCGGAATGCCCAGTGAATTCAATAGATGCGTTTGTACACACTCTTTAGCAAGAGCGGGTTTTAATGATAGTATTAAGGTATGCTTAAACGGACAATTACTTTCCAGGGAATACCTTACTAAAAGTCTTGGATTCCAGAGTTCAAGCCACTTATCTACAGAAGGTTTGTTCGAATCAATTTGAATGATTACATCCCATTGCTGCTGTTGCATGGCTTCTGTAAACCAGCTGAAATTCAAATGAGAGTGGTTATGGTTCGCGTAATCAGGGCAGTTGATGTATTCATTCACTACCCCTGAAAATCGCTTTACCAGTTCTTTGGAATCTTTCGAAGAAATCCAGACCAACGTTGCTTCAGGAAAACTGGATTTAAGTGATCTGAATAGTCGAATGTCGTTCGGCAGATCAGCCATGGAAGCGGTTTTGAATACCCCTATCTTCTTGGGAGTATACCCTAGAATTGAAGTAATGCTGTTCATAGCGGAGTGGTTGGATAATATCTTTTTAATAAGTCAAGAGTAGAATAGATGGCGTGAATACACGCTATTTACTTTTAAAAGTAATTCAATAACATTATGAGGTTCGTGTAATAAGTATAACCGCCAGTTATTTATTTAAAAACCCCACCATGTTATTGAATTGTGACAAAGATGGGATTTAAATTATTCTATAAAAATAACGTAATGGGTCCTATTTCATCCCCCTAAATTTGGGGGGATGAAATAGGACCCATTAACCTAAGGAGTCAAATCAATACTGAATAAAGTTAAATAAATATTAATAAATTAGTCGCGATGTGTACCTTTACTTAATTCTTGCTAACACTCCTAGATATACGTTCCCTTTATGACTATAGCAATTATCGATGACCACACCGTTATTGGAGAGTCATTAAAGATAATTTTATCAACTTATTATACGGATGCCCTGATTACTTATTACCTGAAAACGGCTGATTTTTTGGGGGATACGGGACGCGGTGAAGTAGATGTGATTATCCTGGATTTGTTAATGCCTGAACAGGCTGGTCTGGACTTCATGGTCGAGTACCGGAAAGAATTTGACTCTAGTAAGTTTATTATCGTCTCGGCTCTCAATGATGCGAATACGATTCGTTATGCATTACGATTGGGAGCCGATGCTTACGTCTCAAAAGATGAATCACTCGTGGAGATCAAACGGGCTATCGATAGTGTAATGCTTAATAGTCAATACTTAAGCACTAATATTCGGAAAAGCCTGGTAGATCATATTCTTGTAGATGAGAAAATAGTATTTCACCTGACTCCGCGAGAGCGACAAGTGTTGAACCAGGTATGCAACGGATTCACGATTAAGGAAACGGCTTATCATTTAAAAATAAGTGTTCATACCGCTCAGGAACATTATAAGAATATTATGAAAAAGTTTAAAGTAAATCGAACGGTTGATTTGATTGTATTTGCCATTAAACATGGTTTATATTATGTGAATTGATAAGAATACGATAGGTTTTAATGATGTTAATCATTGATTAAGTTATTTATCTAATTATTATCATCGTTTGCAAGCTTAGTTAGAATTAATTATGTTCTATATGGCCTAATTAATTATAGTACTATTTTTGATTTATCTTGACAGATAAGGAATGCTTTTTTACAGCTTTGATTAGAAAAAATCATAAGCTTATGAAATTCATCCTGCCTGGTTTATTTATTATTGCTACGGTTTTTTCCTGCGGCGGAAAAAATACATCTTCTAACGTAGAATCTCCTGGTAAAGAAAAAACAGGAAAAGATAAAGCTCTGGAAATAGGAGCGGATTTATTACAAGATAAAAAACCGTTGAAAGCACTGAACATGTATCTAAATGGCTTTCATTTTTACAATGGTAATATGAAAGGACAGATGGAAGCTCATCATTACTGCCATCAGGTAAATGATGAGTTAATACAGTGTATTATTTATGATGGTAACGATGCTGATGCTAAAATTATGGGTATTGAATACATCGTTTCTGAACGGATTTTTAAATCTCTACCTCAGGAAGAGCGTAAGCTCTGGCATAGTCATCGCTATGAAGTTAAGTCGGGAAGTCTGATAGCCCCGGGCATTCCTCAGGCAGCCGAGCATGAGCTGATGGAGAAACTCGTGACTACTTACGGAAAGACTTTCCATACCTGGCACACCGACAAAGATCTGGTATTGCCCATGGGGCATCCGATGGTAATGATGGGCTTCACAGAAGAAGGGCAACTGGAAGACAGCCTGCTAACCCAGAGGGATCAACGTTTTGGTATTTCAACTGCCGAAAAGAAACAAAACCGAGAGGATATTCCTGTTTCGCCCATTTTGCCCGGGGCCGATGCCTGGAAAAAAAATCAGATCAAGCAGTTAATCATTACTGATGACTACAAAGGTGTATTATCTCATCATTAATCTTAGAAGACGGTAGTAACACTGAGCGTCGCGGACGAGCAGTTAAAATTACCCCTGGAGCGAGATCCCATCTCGTTTCTGCGATAACGGCAGGTTCCTACTTGCCGTTATTCTCATAGCGAAGGGCCTTATTACTCTCACAATCGCTCGGGGGCGAATTGGTAACAGGTCCCAGCACTTCTTTCCCAAACAAAAAGAAACTTTCTACCATCGGCCAGAGGCCTGCCAGACCAGATCGTCACTCGGCTGGAGCCGAGCGACTGCGGTTGTTAAAGGTAAAGACGCGACTTCATCGCGTCTGGCTAGGAGATGGAAAGAAGCTGAAGGTAACAAAGCCACACGACTACCTTTACTCTGCTGTCATTCAAAGCAAAGCGAAAAACCTTACTTCGCATTGGATACCACTTCTTGAGTGAGCATTAATTAGCTTCTAGTCAAGTTCGTCCCATTCCAAGGAAGGCTTCTCCATTGGTTCGAGCGGATAGGGGCAGAAGTGCGTTTATGACCTTTTTTCTTTAAGCAAATGTCATTAGTAATCATGCCTAATGAGCAATGAAGAGAGTTCGTTTAACCGCACTTCTTCTATTCCCTTTAGAAACGTCTCTAAACCTAAAAAGTAAGTATGCCTCATACACGCTATTCAATGGCTCGGCTGATTACGCGAGTTAGTTACCTCCGCTCATTCGTTATTGCTGGCCTGTTAGGCTTGTTAACCTCTTGTGCCGTAAAGGCACCGAAGATCCTGGCCTACGTAGATGCTAACATCGGAACCGCCCACAGCCGTTGGTTTTTTTATACACCCGCCGCTCTGCCGCATGGGATGGCCAAACTGGCTCCTTCCACCAATGGGCACTATGGCAATAAGCAGGGCTGGGAAGCAATAGGTTACGATACCCGGCATGAGTCCATTGAAGGGTTTGTGCATTTTCATGAGTGGCAGGTGGGTGGGGTGAGTTTTATGCCGACTACGGGTGAATTAAAGGTGAAGCCCGGCGAGCTGGAAAGCCCGGACACTGGCTATCGATCCAGATTTGATCGAAAAAATCAGGTGGCAGAGCCCGGTTACTATAAGGTTTTATTGGAAGATTACCGCATCACCGCCGAATTGACGGCAACTACTCATGTGGGTTTTCATCGGTATACGTTTCCTAAACACGAACAGTCAAGAATCATTTTAGACGTCGGACATGTACAGGGAGAAAGCGGGGAAGTTAGAAAGGCCGAGGTTCGCATGATAGATGATACCCATTTTGAGGGATTGGTGACCACCTACCCCAAATACGTAAGAACCTACGATCCCAACGGGCAGGTGTCGATGTATTTCTGGGGAGAAGTGAGTAAAAAACCTACCGCTGTGGGAGCCTTCACGGACTCGGGCATTCAACGGAAGAGTCAAAGAGCTACCGGAAAGGGAGCCGGGCTTTTTCTGGAATACGCCACCACTGAAAAAGAAGCTATTGAAGTGAAAGTAGGATTATCGTACACCTCCATTGCGAATGCAAAGGCTAATTTCACGGCGGAAGCTTCGGGACTTTCTTTCGAAACCGCTCGTCAAAGAGCCAGAAATACGTGGCAGGCTGAATTAGGCAAGATCGTTGTGGAAGGCAGTGAAACGAACAAGGTGAAATTCTATACGGGTCTGTTTCATGCCCTGCTCGGCCGGGGAGTTGCCAATGATGTGAACGGCTCTTTTCCCCGTCACGATGGTACCGTAGGGCAGTTACCCCGCGATAAAAACGGAACATTCAGTCATAACTTTTACAATACCGATGCCATTTGGGGAGCTTACTGGAATCTGACGCAACTATGGGCTCTTTCATATCCCGAGCGTTACAGCGATTTTGTGCATACCCAGCTAGAAGTTTACAAGGAACGGGGCTGGTTTGGTGATGGAATCGTCAACAGTAACTTCGTTTCGGGGGTCGGGACTAATTTTGTAGGGCTGGCCATTGCCGGAGCTTATCAGTCGGGGATACGCGACTACGATACCCAGTTGGCGTATCAGGCCATTAAGGCGAATGAACTGCTGGGACGAAACCGACCCATCGGAGCGGGCAAGCGGGATGTAGAGACCTTTGTGAAACGCGGATACGTACCTTACCTTGGCGAAGACCAGACCGATTCGACGGGTTCACACTTTTCGGCTTCTCATACCCTGGAATATAGCTTCAGTACTTTTGCCGCCGCCCAACTGGCCAAAGCTTTGGGTAAAGAACAGGATTATCAGCAATTGATAAAGCTCTCCAATGGCTGGAGACGGCTTTATGATCCGAAACTGAAACTGATTCGACCGAAAAAGGCCGATGGAACGTTCATCGAGGCTTTTGATCCGTACGAACCCTGGCGGGGATTTCAGGAAGGCAATGCCGTGCAATACACCTTTTTTGTGCCGCAAAATCCGAAAGCTCTGATTGAAACCATTGGAAAAGAAGAATTCAATAACCGACTCGACAGCATTTTTACGACGGCTCAGAAAAATGCGTTTGGAGGTGGGAAAGAAATCGATGCCTTCGCGGGAATCAAGTCCATGTATAACCATGGTAACCAGCCTAACCTGCACAGTAGCTGGCTTTTTAACTTTTCAGAGAAACCCTGGCTCACTCAAAAATGGACGCGTGCCATCTGCGACGAGTTTTACGGCACGCAACCTATTCACGGCTATGGGTACGGACAGGACGAGGATCAGGGGCAATTGGGGTCGTGGTACGTAATGGCCTCTCTGGGCTTATTCGACGTCAAAGGGTTTACGGACCGAAGACCCATTATTGAGCTGGGAAGCCCCGCTTTTGATCGGGCAACTATCCGACTAGGGAATGGGAAAAGGTTACGTGTGGTAGCCCGCCAGAATTCTGCTGAACACGTATATGTACAATCGGCTACTTTCAATGGTAAACCGCTAACCAATTGCTGGCTCTATCGGGATGAGCTGATGCAGGGTGGCACCTTAGTGTTTGTCATGGGGAGCCAACCTAACAAAAATTGGGGTACCGCAACGCCTCCGCCTTCGGTTCAGTAAGGGCAAAAACGATTCAAGTTTAGACAAAGGTTCAGGAATAGAGCTCAAACCTTATCTAGTTCCTTACTACATAACTTTATGCTTCACCCCCGGTTATGTAGTGAGGTAGGAGGGTTTGACTGGTATAGCCTGATAAAAAATGATTCGTTATTTATTCCTGATGTTTTGCTGCTTGGGAGGGCAGGCTTATGGACAATCGTATACAAATGAAGTACGACACCGGGCGGTATTCTGGACGGAATTAAACTACGTTTATAAGACTTCGGGAAAGTGGAGTTTTCAACTGGATCATCAGTATCGACGGCAGGCCGACGACAATGGCCGGGATATACAGGTGTTCCGACACCCCCTCTTGCAGGTGTTCCGGCCCTGGGTTAATTATCAACTTTCAAAACCCGTTCGAGTGTCACTTTCTCCCATTGGGTTATGGTGGAACTGGGGAAAAGTCAACCAGTATCAGCCCATAACCTTTTTTCAGGAAATTCGCATAATCCCCCAATTACAAATCACCAAACCTTTAAAGAAGGGGGAATTTATCCAACGTTATCGGGCGGAATTCCGCTGGCCTTCCCACACCGATACCTTGGCTACTTCCTACATATTTCTCTCTGATGGCGAATCGCAGGAAGTATTAGCCGATCGCTTTAACGTTCGGTTACGGGGCATGGCTCGCTGGATTAATCCCTTTCACGAACAATGGTATACCCATCTCAGTGTGGAGCCTATGGTCGTGATTTCCCCATCACTTACTCACTTTGATCAAAACCGAACGTACCTGGCCATCGGCAGATCCATCAGGAAGAACCTCCGCGTTGAACTTGGCTACTTAAACCAGTTTGCCATTCAGCGTATGCCTAACGACCAGTTACGCACCTACCGCTTCAACCATGCCATCCATGTGTTTGTATACCTGGAAAACGTGCGTAAGCATTAAAAAGCACCTTAGTAATGGTTTAAAGCTAATTTGTATAGGGTATGACATCTTACGAACAGTACTTACAACCAGGAGTCGTTCATCAGTATTAATGCCTACGTATTCGGCGTTATTTGATCTTTAGTAAAGAATGTAAAACGCGTATGAGTTCAGAAAGATAGTTTCCTGTTACTTTTGCACAGTTTTTTACTATTAATCATTTTCTAGTATTTTTTTATTTACCTACGCCATGGCAAAACCTACTGTACTGATCGTAGAGGATAATCCCGAATATCAGGAACTATTAAAACTAGGTTTCGAAAGAAGCCGTCCCGCTTTTCAGTTTGAGTTTTGTTCTTCAGCTGAGCAGGCCCAGCAGTATCTGGAGCAACCTATTTACCGCCCTTTATTAATTCTGCTGGATTATGATCTTCCGGGGATTAATGGCCTTGAGTTACTTTCTCAGCTCAAAGAATCGCCCCGGTACAACCACGTACCGGTGCTGATGTTTTCTATGTTTACCACCGATGAGTTAATGACCAAGGCTTACAAACTGGGAGTTAACGCCTATCTAAGCAAGCCCGAAGACCTCAGTGGAATGCTTAGCTTTTGGTCCGCACTAACCATGTTCTGGTCCCACAGTGCTCAGGTTCCGCGTATTAATGACTAATTCCAATTCTAATTGTTAAGTGAGAGTGAATAGGCAATTTAATTGTCGGCTTGCTCTTTGGTAATGACTTATTATTACTATACCTTTGATTACTTCAGTTAAGGTATCTGAGGAAGAACTTTACGCTTTTTTATAGAAAAATAGAGGTATGTACTTATGAATACTAGAAGAATCTTGAAATCTCTTAGTCATTGGCAAAGACGATCCGGCTCATTCGTGTGCTTCCTAAACTAATTACGCAAGTAGACTTTGTACTTCCTACCTGATTTTATAAAAAACAGAAATCTTGTTTTGAGCATAAGTACAGCAATGGTTTATACCTTGTTAAAAGGTGCTGAAGTGGAAAGCTTCACAAAGTAATGGGGGATGGCCCTTAAATAGATAAATGAAGAGATATGTTTCGTGGTTGATTCATTCCATTAATGACCCTGATTGCCCTGAGTTTCTTAAAAAAATTTCATCTAAATACGTTAAAGCGTTAACCAAACTTCATCATTGGATAGGATATAGGTCCCAACGCCGACATTCTAATTCATTAAATATCAAGTAATTGCTTTATGCCAAGAAGTTCATTTTTAATAGTATCCGCAGAAGATGACGAAGATGATCGTTTCTTGCTTAGGGAATCTTTTGATGAATCACCCCGGAATTTTACCCTGGAATTTGCCAAGAACGGTGAAGAAGCCTGGGAATTATTAACGCAGGTGGGGAAATGGCCTTCGTTGTTATTACTCGATATTAATATGCCAGGTCTGAATGGTATGGCTTTGCTCGAACGAATTAGAAAAGACGAAAAACTTAAGACTTTACCCATTCTGATGTTAACTACTTCGGATGATCAGGTAATCATTGATAGAGCTTATCGTCTGGGAGCCAATGGATACGTGGTTAAACCCAGCAGTTTCGAAGACTTAAAACACTTCTGGAGTAGCGTACAAAGCTTTTGGTTACAGGCAACGCACCTGCCCGACAAGCCTATGTAAGTTATTGAGCTAGATAATTGATTAAAGGAGAGGCCCGGCGGATACGATTCACCGGGCTTCTTCTTTGATCGGGATAGTGTTAGGTGTACATGCCTTTACGCATGATCGCTCTGGTAGGGGAGGTTAATAGGGTTGAAGCATAACAAAGTGTATGGATAACGGTTGTTTTCATTGCCTACGTGTTTAAACCTATGTACCGATTATGAGCAGGCTGACATCGATCTTTGCCCAAACTACCTTTCATAAAGGGATTACTTTTCCCAGCTTACTATTCATCCTGTTTGTCACCTTTGTTTCCAGTTTTTTTCCTGATGCAACGGCGTCTGTTCTGGGGCATGTGCAGGATTGGATATTCATTAACCTGAATTGGGTGTATGTGTGGTCAGTTACCTTATTCGTTTTTTTTCTACTGGCTCTCGTTTTCAGTAAGTACGGCTCGGTTACCTTAGGCAATGAAAACGAAGTCCCTGAGTATTCATTTCTCTCCTGGATATCCATGCTTTTTGCCGCAGGAATGGGCATTGGACTCATGTATTTTAGCGTATCAGAGCCTCTTTCGCACTTCTCCGACGTAACGTTTGCTGAGTATAGTGAGATACAGCGAGCCAAAGACGCTCAACTCTATACGTTCTTTCACTGGGGCATTCACGCCTGGGCTATCTACGGAGTAGTGGGACTATCGCTCGCCTATTTTACGTACCGCTACAAGTTGCCTCTCTCGCTTCGTAGTTGCTTTTACCCAATCCTCAAGAACCGCATCAATGGAATGGCGGGTAATGCCATTGATACTTTCGCCCTTTGCAGTACGTTTTTCGGGATTACTACTACGTTGGGTTTTGGAGTAGTTCAGCTTAATGCAGGGCTGGTAGAACTAGGCATTGTGCCGGGCAAAAGCTTTACTTATCAGGTTCCTATTGTCCTAATCATTATGGCAATCTCTATTCTTTCTGCCACCTCAGGAGTGAATAAGGGAGTAAAGTTTTTAAGTCAACTGAACATAATAAGTGCTGTATTATTGATGCTTTTCGTCCTGATTTTTGGACCAACCGTGTTTTTGTTAGGTACGCTTTCGGAAGGGATAGGGGATTATTTAAACCAATTTCTAAGTCTAACCTTCAATACCCATGCGTACGAACCGTCCGTGCAGCCCTGGTATTTCAGATGGACTATTCTATACTGGGCCTGGTGGATTTCGTGGTCACCGTATGTAGGCTTGTTCATTGCCCAGATATCAAAAGGCCGGACGATCCGCGAGTTTATTATTGCCGTGTTATTGATTCCAACCGCCTTTAATTTTTTATGGATGACCGTGTTTGGGAACAGTGCCACCTGGCTGGACCGAAATGTAGCCGGTGGAGCTTTAACTGCTCTGGTAACCCGAACCGACGAACTACTTTTCAGATTTTTAGATTATTTCCCGGCTAGTTCGATCACCAGTAGCCTGGCGATCTTTATCATTTTTATCTTTTTCGTTACCTCAGCTGACTCCGGCATTTTCGTGATGAACAGTATTTCTACTGCCAATGCAGAACGGTCTCCTAAATGGCAACTGGTGGCCTGGGGCGGATTATTGGCCCTGGTGGCTTTGGTGTTACTGAATGCGGGAGGCCTGCAATCCCTGCAAACCATGACCTTAATCACAGCTCTGCCGTTTGCAGTGATTATGCTCTTGTTTTGTTACAGCCTGATTCAGGGATTACTGGTAGATGACTATTATTATTCCAAATCGTTCTCGCCATCCACTCGAAACTGGTCTGGAGAATTATGGAAAGATCGCCTGCAACGCATTCTTTCTTTTAAAAATCAGGCTTACGTGGAAACCTTCATTGAGCAGGTAGTGAAGCCCGCCTTACACGAATTAGCTTCGGAGTTTAACCGCAAGGGAATTCGGGCGACGGTTCACCCGCAGGAAAATCCAGTAGGAATTGCTCTGACCATTAAGCACGAATCAATTGAAGATTTTACCTACGGCGTTCGCAGTCAGCTCAAAACGATTTCGGCTTCATTAGTTCAGGAAAAGAATATTCCCGGCGTTCGGGGCACTCAGTCGTATATCCCTGAAACATTTTTTGGTGATAATCGCCCGGGATACACAATTGAATATTTCAACGAAAAAGAAATCATCGCGGATGTACTCAAACAGTATGAACGTTTCTTGGAATTATCTTCAGAAGTAAAAAATGAAATATTTACAGATACCACGTTAAGACGTAAAGAAGAATAATGTTATTAGGGATAGTAATAAAGAGAAGATCTTAATAGTATACATAAAAAGTTTTATAATTATAGTTATGTTAAGTAAATAACCACTAAACGCATTGCTCCTATTGCGTAAAATGGTAGTAATACTTAATTCCAGTTATTAAACAGCCTTCTGAGAAGCAGAATTTCCCCCGTGTGATAAGAGGTATGATCAATGATTAATAGGGCCTCTTTGAACAGATGCTGGCCGTCACCGTAAGGAAAGGCGGTAAACAGATGATTGCGATTAGCTCTCAAGAGATCGATAAATCGACTCCGGTCATCCTTGATTTGCTGAAGCGAGGTTTGCCACTGCTGTTCGCTGATTTCTGATGTAGGATTGGGCCAGTACCCCTCCGGCCATTGGGGCGACTGATGAGCCGAAGAGGTACTGAATTCTACAATATCCCATTGAGCAATGCGAATATGTTCTACCAATTGCCAGATGCTATAAGGCAATTCAGCGTAGACTTTTGTACGATAAACCGGATTTAAATTCGCAACTGCATCTTCAAAAGTAACATGAGCATTACTTCCTTCCAGATTATCTATGAGATTGTTAAGGATATATTCAGGGTTATAATTCATAGAAATGGTAGATAAAGGTTAGAAATAATATATATCATAAATAGATATACCAATAAGATGAACGTAATTGCCATAAATTTGTAAATAATTATTATAACGTAACAATAACGTTACAAAAACTATTTATATTTACACCAGATTTTCACCTCAACTGATCGTACTATGCCACGTTTATCAAGAGAAGGTTTTAAACATAACGCTAAAGTATTCGAGAAGACCTGTCAATGGTGTGGAACGCCGTTCTTTGCTTCTCGGTCAACTGCCAAATTCTGTTCGTCTACCTGCCGGGCTTATTCGCATCAGGCGGATACATTGGATACGGCTGCACCCTGGCAGGAAACTGATCGTACGGTTGATGCCCTTCTCCACCAGATTGCTTTTCTTAAATCACAGGTTGAATCGCTTTCACGGGATAATCATGAATTACGGAAAGCTCTGGAGGAATTCAAAAAAGCAGAATAGGTTAACCCTCCTACCCTACTCATCAATGAACCAAAAAATAGGGCTGAGCTACTAACTTGAAGTAGCTCAGCCCTTAGGTATGATTTGAAGATTGGCTATTCTGTCATAACGCGATCCAGTTCGATGGCGGCGGTAATCAGAGCCAGATGCGTGAGTGCCTGCGGATAATTGCCTAGCTGCTCGCCTCGTTTACTGATCTGCTCCGAGAACAGACCCAAGCTGTTGGAATAACCGAGAATCTTCTCGAAGAAGTTACTCGCCCGTTCTACCTGCCCTCCTTTAGCCAGACATTCGACAAACCAGAACGAACACATCGTAAAGGTTCCTTCTTCTCCGTCCAGACCGTCAATGTTCGATTCTGCATTGTTATAGCGGTAAATCAGAACGTCCAGTTTTAACTCTCGCTCAATGGCCTGAAGCGTTTTCTGCCAACGCGGCTCATTCGAAGTAATAAACTGGACCGCTGGCATTAATAAAACGGAAGCATCCAGTTCGTGGCCGCCTTTATACTGCACGAATGACTGCTTTTCTTCCGACCAGAATTCATTATACACGTAATCGTAGATTTCATTACGGGTGTGATACCACTTTTCACGCGGGTAGGGAAACGAACGTTCTTCGCCAATTTTAATAGCCCGGTCTAAGGCTACCCAACACATCATAAAAGAGTGCAGAAACTGCCGCTCCTTGCCACGAATTTCCCACATGCCATGATCGGGCGTTTGCCAATGGTCACATACGTATTCGACTTCAACCGATAGTTTTTGCCAGAATTCGTAGGTTAAGTGTCCGCCATATTTATTGAAAAGATAAATCGTGTCGATTAACTCTCCATAAATATCCATTTGCTTCTGATCTACGGCTCCATTTCCAATCAATACAGGTTTTGAATCCTTGTATCCTTTGAAATGCTTGAGCTCCACTTCATCATCGGGCCGTGTTCCATCCACCTTATACATCAGTTGCAACGGTTCGTCAAGGCAATGGGTTTCCACCCAATGCATAAACGTGCGGGCTTCGTCGATGAACCCCAGCCGAAGGAAAGCAAACATGGTAAAGGCAGAATCCCGAATCCAGCAGTAGCGGTAATCCCAATTTCGCTCACCGCCCAGCGTTTCGGGCAGGGCAAACGTAGGGGCAGCCACAACCGAGCCGTACTGATGCGAAGAAAGAAGCTTCAATGTAATGGCCGACCGAATGACCATTTCCCGCCAGCGACCTTTGTATGTACATTTCTGCGTCCATTCTTTCCAGAAATGGTGGGTATCTTCGTAATGGCTTTTACAGAAATCCGTTACTCCATCCGTGATTTCATCGTTTCCATCGCAAAGGATAAAACACTGGGTTTCACCCTCCTTGAGTGTAAAAAGCGTAATTACATCATTTTCTTCAAGCTTCATCTCAATGTCACTGTAGAGGTGAAGAATCTGATCATTTTCTGCCGTGAACTTCACTCCTTTTTCAACGAACTCAGTACGATGCTCGCTCTGGGAATAGTTAAAGCGGGGCCGACAGGTAAGTTTGAATTCTACATTACCCCGCACGGCGGTTACTTTCCGAATCAGAGTCATCCGGGAACCTTCCTCGTGGACGGGCATGAAATCGGCTACTTCCGCAATGCCATAATCCGAAAAAAATCGGGTTACTAAAATCGCCGTATCCGTTAAGTAAATCTGTTTATAAGATAGGTCATTCAGGGTTGGGATGATCGAGAAATTTCCTCCTTTTTCGGCATCCAGCATAGCCGTAAAAACCGAGGGTGAATCAAAGCGGGGCAAACACAAAAAGTCGATAGATCCGTAGTGGGAGACCAGAGCGGCGGTATTCATATTACCAATCACGCCATATTGATCAATAGTAGCTTGCGTCATAGGGATGAATAAATGGGTCGTTAACCGGGTGGGTTAATTATTGAGTGTTTATTCCTTTAAAAGGATCATGCGAGCTCCCCCCGTTTTTGGGTATTCTCATTGAATTCTAATTTCCTTTTCTCAGGAAAATCCCCTGAAATGCAGTCCTTCCTTTACCTTCGTAACTTCTCTCTAAATCTGATTTATGATGTGTCGATTTATTACCTCCGTACTGGCCATACTACTTACGGCCAGTGCCTTAATGGCTCAATCGCCGAAGAGCTGGCCTGCCGATTACCCCTGGTGGAAAATCAATAATCTTCGCACCATTCAGTTCAATTTACCCGCCACCGAGGCGGCCACTTTGAACGCCGATTCTGTCGTTGCTGACCTGAAACGCTGCTTCGCCAATACGTTGATTATTAACATCGGCGGCATCATGGCTTTCTATCCCACGCAACTGGATTTTCATTACCATAACCCGTACCTGCGTTCAGAAACGGTAATGAAAGACATCATTGACCAATGTCACCTTGCCGGTATTAAGGTTATGGTTCGGTTTGATTTTAGTCGTATTCACGAAAGCATTTTCAAGGCTCACCCAGACTGGTGTTACCTTTCTCCCAAAGGCGAGCGGGTGTACAATACGGACATGGTAGTAGTTTCGATTAATGCTCCTTACGTCCAGCAAAAGGCGTTTGATATTATTGCGGAAGTACTGGATACGTTTCCCATCGACGGGATTTTCCTGAATATGCCGGGTTACCAGGTGAACAATCCTTACGAAGGGGTGTATCATGGCATTGATCAGAATGAGCACGACCAGAAACGCTTTGCTGAATACAGTAAAGGGCTCGCCCTGCCCACGAAAGAGGACAAGACCGATCCGGTTTTTCAGAAGTATTTAGCCTTTAAGCAATACACCGTTGAAGACTGGACCAAAGGCCTGCATGAGCTGATCAAATCCAAAAATGAAAACGTAGCTCTTTGCACGTATATGGACGAGTATGTAGACATCATCCGTCATGAATCACAGACGAATAGCCTGCCTTATTGGCCTTACTCCGCTTCTGATAATGTGAATAACGCTATTCATACCTTTCCCCATCACACCATCAGTAATGCCAGTATCCAGCAGATTTCGTTTCAATCGCGGTATAATGCGGTGGAGCCCAACGAGGTAAGGATTCGATTGTATGAAAACATCGCCAATGGGTCAGGACTCGATTTAAGTATGATGGGCGATATGCAGGATTATGAAGACGAGCGAAACTATAAAGTAATACGGGAAGTCTACGGGTTTCATAAAGCCCATGAAAAGTACTTTGGAAGGTATAAAACCACCGCCAAAATTGCTCTGATTGCACCCGGCTCCTGGCCCAGCGGCTTACCCATGCAGGAGTATCGGGGCATTCAGCTCATGCTGAAAGAAGCCCATTTGTCTTATGACATCATCGAGGATGCTCAGCTTCAGAAGCGAGCGGAAGATTTGAAGAAATATGCCTTGATCCTTTTGCCAGATATTACCTTTTTGCCCGCCGCCTCCGTGGAAGTGCTAAAAGAACTCAGTCGCAACGGCACTCATTTAGTGGCTACGAACCGGAGTTTATCCGATCACCCGGAAGCACTACGGGAATTATTTGGAGCGAAAACGACTCAGATGGAAGCCGAAGGAAGCGGTTACTACCTCACTCCCGTTCATCAGTCCATGTTTAGGCGGCTAGCGGGTCAGAAAATGATCATGTGGAAGTTCAATCTGGGAAAATACGATTGGACGGAACAGACGCAAAAACAATTACCCATGCTCGCTAAAGGTCGCCCCGGTCCACCCGAAATCATTGGCGGCCACGATTCCACGGGTTATTACGCTTTAGGGTTACATTCTTACGGAAAAGCCGTCAATGCTCTGTTACCTGTTAACCTGGGAAGACTCTATTACCTGCACGGTTATCAGGAGCATAAAAACATTTTACTTGATCTTATTGATCATTTAGATCCTCATTTGAGTAAGGCCATCCAAACCAATGCTCCAGATCGGGTTGAAGTGATACTTCAGGAATTTACGGAAAACACCCCTGCGGCTCTCACCAAAAAAACGACGGACGGGCTGATTTTACACCTGGTTAACCTGACGGGTTTCAGCGGAAATACCTACTTCGAACCTTTACCCGTGCGAAATCTGACGTTCCGCCTAAAGTCATCTTTCAAACCTTCCAAAATCCAGCAACTTGGAAAAAGTAAGGCCATTCCTTTTACGTATACAAATGACACCGTTCAATTTGTGTTACCTGAACTAGAGGCATTTACGGGTATTATCCTCACGAAATAAAAAAGTCCCCCGATTGTTCGGGGGACTTTTTACACAAAGGTTGAAGGCTGAATAGTACAAGCAGTACTTACCTTGTTATACCCCAATAGCGACGGAGGTTATCATAAAAAATAGGTAATAGAAAATTGTTTTCTTTAATTAACTAGTAATCAGTAAGTTAACATATTAAATAATAGTACATCAACCTGCCTCAATAAAATAGGCATCCTTTTTTTTAGCATCCGCTCTGCTCCCACACGGGCGGCCCGCACTATCTATGAAAAAGGATGAGATTCATCTAAGCGACTGGGAACGAATTCTCTGGGGAATGGCCCCACCAGAATTCTTCTTTGAAGTACTGTTCCGTACTTTATTCATTTACCTCTTCTTATTGATCATCATGCGTTTTCTCGGGAAACGCATGAATGGGCAACTTTCCATCACGGAAATGGCCGTAATGCTAACTACAGGGGCCATCATCTCTCCCTCCATGCAGGCTCCAGATCGGGGAATTGCCCTGGGAATATTTGCCATGATCTGTGCTCTGGTGTATCAACGGCTGACGACTCTCTGGGGGTTTAATAACAAGAAGGTTGAAAAAATCATGCAGGGCACGGTGAGCGTTCTGGTGATTGACGGAGTTATTCAGGTGGATAGCCTGGCGGGCAACCGCGTTTCCCGGCAACAGCTTTTTACGGAACTTCGCCGAAAAAGTGTGTATAATCTGGGACAGGCGAAACGGGTGTACCTCGAAGCTTCGGGTTTATTCAGCATTTATGAGCGAAAAGAAGCCCTACCCGGTCTGTCTACTTTACCTCCCAATGTAGCCGACGAAGAAATACACAACATTCAGAACGTACTGGATGATACCGTTGCCTGTAGTTTTTGTGGACAGAGTGTGCCTAAATCAGAGAAATCCAACCCTTGCCCCACCTGCCAATCCAGCGATTGGGCAGATGCCGTTTTATAGACTTTCGCCATGAAACCCGAAGATATACACATTACCGACTGGATGCGGATTCTGATGGGCGAGCTGCCCGTGGATTATTTTTTCGAAATCCTGCTCCGCATGGCTTTCACGTACCTGCTGCTCATGGTATCCATGCGTTTCATGGGTCGGCGAATGGCTTCTCAGATGAACCGTAACGAAATGGCAGCCCTGACCTCCCTGGCTGCGGCTATCGGTATGCCGGTGTTATCCCCGGACCGGGGCTTGTTACCGGCGGTGGCCATCGCCATTATCATCGTATTGGGGCAACGGCTAATTGCCCGAATTGCTTCGCGTAATGAACGCTTTGAAGCCATTACGCAGGATGAAATCGATATTCTGGTACAGAATGGCATCCTAAATCTGGAGCAGATGAGAAGAAGTCGCATTACCCGCGAACGCCTCTTTGCCCAACTCCGCTCAGAAGGACTTTTACATCTGGGTCAGGTTCGACGACTCTATCTGGAAGCAAACGGCAAGTTTACGTTGATTAAGGAAGAGCCTCCCATTCCTGGGCTTTCCGTAATTCCTAACTGGGACAAAAAGTTAGTAGATGAGCAGAAAAAATCAGAGGACATTATGGTGTGTAAAAACTGCGGGAACCACATGCCCGAGAAATCTACTACGGAAGATAAATGTCCCCAGTGTGGAGATCAGAACTGGTTACCACCCATCGAGACGGAAGAATAGTTTTTTTACGATAAGGCTCAAAACAACCTTTGAATGAAATGACTCCGTACGGAATGGCCTCCCAATCTCAAGTGAAAAATCAGCAACTTTGGTGGCAATCGGGTATAATTTACCAAATCTATCCCCGCTCTTTTCAGGATAGCAATGCCGACGGAATTGGTGATTTACAAGGTGTCATTAATCGGCTGGATTATTTAAAATGGCTGGGTATCCAGGCCGTATGGCTTTCCCCTATTTATCCTTCACCGATGGCCGACTATGGCTACGACATATCTGATTACCAAGGAATTCATCCCATTTTTGGATCAATGGACGATTTTGACCAATTACTGGAAGAAGTGCACCAGCGGGGTATGAAACTGATTCTTGACCTTGTCCCTAATCATACTTCCGATCAGCACCCCTGGTTTCTGGAATCGAAATCTTCCCGGGATAACCCCAAACGCGACTGGTATATCTGGAAAGATGCATTACCCGATGGTTCGGAACCGAATAACTGGCTTGCTATGTTCGGGGGCACCGCCTGGGAATGGGACGAAACCACTCAGCAGTATTACTACCATGCGTTTTTGAAAGAACAGCCTGATCTGAACTGGCGAAACCCCGAGGTGCGGGAAGCCATGATGAATGTCATGCATTACTGGCTGAAAAAAGGCATTGACGGGTTTCGGGTAGATGTGATGTGGCACATGGTGAAGGACGCTCATTTCCGTAATAATCCGATTAACCCTGACTATCAGCCTCATCAGGCTACGGTCGATCAGTTATTAGCGGTGTACTCTACCGACCAGCCCGAAGTACACGACATCGTTCGCCAGATGCGGGAAGTACTGGACGCTTACGAGGAGCGAATGATGATCGGTGAAATCTATCTGCCCGTTCATAAACTGGTGACTTATTACGGGGAAAACGGCTCGGGAGCCCATTTACCCTTTAACTTTCAACTCCTTAACCTTCCCTGGAATGCTACTCAACTGGCGGCAGCCATCAGTCAGTACGAAGGAGCCTTACCCGAATACGGCTGGCCAAACTGGGTGCTAGGTAACCACGATCAACCCCGCATTACCAGCCGCGTAGGCTTGCAACAGGCTCGGGTAGCGGCATTGTTACTGCTGACGTTACGGGGTACACCGACCATTTATTACGGAGACGAAATTGGCATGCAGGACGTTCCGATTCCGTTTTCAGAAGTACAGGACCCACAAGGGCTGAACATGCCCGATAAAAACCTCAGCCGGGATCCTGCCCGAACGCCGATGCAGTGGAATGCCTCCACCTACGCTGGATTTAGTTCCGAAAAACCCTGGCTTCGGCTTTCCAGTACCTATCGACGTCTAAATGTGGAATCAGAGAAAGACAACCCTTTCTCCATGTTAACCCTCTATAAAAGACTGATTGACCTGCGACAGAAAGAACTTTCATTTACCGCTGGTGATTACATTCCGGTTTATTCAGATCAACAGATTCTGGCTTATAAGCGAACGCATGAAAATGCTCCGGCTTTTCTGATCGTACTAAACCTGACGCACCGCCCCGCTTATTTCAAACCCGAACACGATGCGTTTAAGGGAACCATCGTCCTCTCCACCCTTCCCGAAGAAGAAGGTCAGGAGGTAGACAGCTACTTTGCTCTCAGCGGCGATCAGGGAATTATTATTCGTTTACATTAACGCCTTACTTTTTATTCCTTTACCTTACCATAATCAATTCTTCAACTGTTTCCTATGAAAAAAGTAGGCTCTCATTATCAAGGCAATGGCTCGTGTACCTTTACGGTCTGGGCTCCCGAGAAAGAGCAGATGATGCTGGAGTTAGTGCATCCAAAAGAAGAAATTCTACCCATGACTAAATCCCGATCAGGTTATTTTGAGCTCACTCTTTCGGAAATTGAACCCGGTACTCGTTACTTTTTCCGGCCTGAAAATAAGCATCATTACCCCGATCCTGCTTCTCAATTTCAGCCCGAAGGCGTTCATGGTCCTTCCGAAGTCATTAACCATCGGACCTACCCATGGCAGGATCAAACCTGGAAAGGGGTGCCGTTTCCGGAGGTGATTCTGTATGAATTACACGTTGGTACCTTTACGCCGGAAGGCACCTTCGAAGCCATTATCCCACGACTGAAAGAATTAAAAGCTTTTGGCGTTAATGCCATCGAGATTATGCCCATCGCCCAATTCCCTGGCGGTCGCAATTGGGGGTATGACGGCGTGTTTCTGTATGCCGTTCAAAATACGTACGGCGGGCCGGAGGGTTTCAAAAAACTGGTGGATGCCTGCCACGCGGAAGGCATTGCCGTCTACCTCGATGTGGTATATAATCACGTGGGTCCCGAAGGAAATTACCTGGAAGAATTTGGCCCTTACCACACCGACAAATACTGTACGCCCTGGGGAGGAGCCATGAATCTGGACGGTGCCTGGAGTGATGCCGTCAAAGAATTTTTTATTTTGAATGCCCTATACTGGATTGAAGAATTCCACGTAGATGGCCTGCGATTTGACGCCATTCACACTATTTTCGATCAAAGTGCAGTTAACTTCTGGCAATTGCTTCACGAGAAAGTTCATGAACTGGAGCTACGCCTGGGTCGATTGGTTGTACTCATTGCCGAAAGCGATTTGAATGACCCGAAAGTATTAAAATCGGTAGATACGGGTGGCTGGGGCTTCACGGCTCAGTGGTTTGACGATTTTCATCATTCCCTCTATTCCATCATTGATGAAAAAGAAGGACTGAAACGTTACCCTGATTTTGGCCGGATGGACCAGCTAGCCAAAGCCTATACCGATGGTTTTGTGCACAGTGGAGAATTCAATAAGGTCCGCAAACGAAGATTTGGAGCCTCCTCCGTTAGTTTACCCGGGCACCAGTTTATCGCGTTTATTGATAACCACGATCAGGCGGGAAACCGACTCCTCGGCGAACGATTGTCGATGTTACTAAGTGCAGATCGACTCAAAGTAGCCGCTGCCGCCATGATGCTGAGCCCCAGCGTTCCGATGTTGTTCATGGGCGAGGAATATGCCGCTCAAACGCCTTTTCTATACTTCATCAGTCATTCCAAACCGGAATTAATTGAAATGGTACAGAAGGGTCGTAAAGAAGACTTCAAATCATTCAATGAAGGGAAAGAGGAAGCACCGCCCGATCCTCAGGATAAAAAAACCTTTCAGGATTCGGTATTGGACTGGGATCAACGAAAAGAAGGGAAACATCAGCAAATGCTTGAGTGGTATCAGGCTCTGATTCAGCTTCGTAAAACCCAACCCATTCTTCAAAACTTCAGCCGGAGTTCTACCCAGGTACAAACCATTGATGAATCTGGCTTTGTGTTAATTCGTCAAAATTCGTCGGGTACGCATTACCTGAGTGCCTTTTTTAATCTGTCCGATCAGCAAGTAGAGGCAAAGGTTCCGCATAGATGCGAACAATGGGATTTGCTTGTTCACTCCTACGAAACTCGTTTTAGTGAATCCACGCATGAAAAGACTTTCCCAGAAAACGTATATGCTAATACGTCAATACAATTATTACCCTGGAGCGTGGCAGTATACATGGGTGAATCCCTGGAAACAAACTAGAAACTTTTTGGTAAGTTCGCTGAGGTCATACCCATTTTTCCTCAATTTTCTACAATTATGATTGACGCGGTTATTGCCACTAGTTTTTTAACTAATAAAGTGTACTTAGGAAATGCCTGTTATAACGTAATCAACCAAACAAGGCTAATCTTATAGTCAACTTAAACTATACGAAACCCAACGAATGAAGTCCACTACTACTTACCCTGGCTCTCCTTTTCCGCTAGGGGCAACATATGATGGTGAAGGTGTAAACTTTGCCATTTTTGCAGAAAATGCTACAGCAATTGATTTATGTCTGTTTGATGAAATTTCTGGTCAGTCTGAAACTACTACCATTCCTTTACTGGAACGAGCCTATCACATCTGGCACGTTTACATTCCAGGACTACAACCCGGACAATTGTACGGCTATCGGGTAGACGGTCCCTATGAACCTGAAAACGGTCACCGATTCAATCGTAACAAATTATTGATCGATCCCTATACGAAGGCTTTAGCGGGTACCGTCGAATGGAACGAGTCACTTTTCTCGTACCAAATGGGCGAAGAAGACCTGACTTTCAGTGAGAGTGACAGTGCTCCTTACGTGCCTAAATCAGTGGTTATTGACACGAATTTCGACTGGGAAGGTGATACGTTCCCCAAGATTCCTTACAACCACACGATTGTTTACGAAACGCACGTAAAAGGCTTTACGCAGTTACATCCCGAAATTCCCGAAGAAATCCGGGGTACTTACGCAGCCCTGGGACATCCTGTTACCATCAAATACCTGAAAGAACTGGGTGTCACCGCGGTAGAGTTAATGCCCATTCACTCGTTCATTAACGACAGCCATCTGATCGAAAAAGGGCTGAAGAATTACTGGGGTTACAACTCCATCGGATTCTTCTCTCCTGATGCAGAATACTCCAGTTCAGGTGTACGCGGCGAGCAGGTTACCGAGTTCAAAACGATGGTGAAAGAACTTCACAAAGCCGGCATTGAAGTAATTCTTGACGTCGTATATAACCATACGGCAGAAGGTAACGAAAAAGGTCCAACGCTCTCGTTCAAAGGTATCGACAATGCGGCTTATTACCGTTTGCACGAAGGTCGTTACTACAATGATTACACGGGCACGGGTAATACGCTCAACGTGATGCAACCTAACGTTCTGCGTTTAATCATGGACAGCCTTCGTTACTGGGTTCAGGAGATGCACGTAGATGGGTTCCGCTTTGATTTAGCCTCAACGCTGGCTCGTGGTTTACACGACGTTGATAAACTGAATTCTTTCTTTGACGTCATCTATCAAGATCCTATTATCTCGCAGTCAAAACTCATCGCAGAACCCTGGGATGTAGGTGAAGGCGGTTATCAGGTGGGTAAGTTCCCCCCCGGCTGGGCCGAATGGAATGGTATGTACCGGGATTGCGTGCGTGATTACTGGAGAGGTGCAGACAGTAAGCTCGGCGAATTTGCCAGCCGCTTCCTGGGTAGTCCTGATTTATACCGTGAAGATTACCGCAGCCCAACCGCTAGTGTTAATTTCATTACCGCTCACGACGGCTTTACCCTCAACGATCTGGTTTGTTACAATGACAAACATAACGAAGCCAATGGTGAGGATAATAATGATGGAGAAAGCCATAACCGCTCCTGGAACTGTGGCGTCGAAGGCCCAACGGATGACGAAGAAATCAATAAGTTACGTCAACAGCAAAAACGTAATTTCCTGACCACGCTTTTCCTCTCGCAAGGGGTAGCGATGTTGGTGGCTGGGGATGAGTTTGGCCGTACGCAGGGAGGTAACAACAACGCCTACTGCCAGGACAACGAAATTTCCTGGCTCCACTGGGATAACCAGGATGTGGACCTGCTGGAATACACCAAGAAAATCATCAAGTTTAGCCAGGATCACCCCGTATTCTGCCGTAGAGGCTGGTTTAAAGGTCAGCCCGTTCAGGGAACAGATCGCGAGGATATCGCCTGGTTCCTGCCCGACGGCAACGAAATGAGTGATGAAGACTGGCAAAACGGTTACGCTAAATCACTGGGCGTTTATTTGAGTGGTCACGCTATTAAGTCGGTCAGTGAAAAAGGTGAACGGATTCTTGACGACAGTTTTTACGTGCTTTTCAACGCTCACTATGAACCCATTGAATACCAGATTCCCTCGAAAAAATGGGGCGGTAACTGGGTGAAAGTGGTGGATAGCTACAACAACTACGTCGATGAGAATGGAGAAAAATACGATAACGGAGAAAAGATAACCGTAGAAGGCCGATCAGTCGTTGTACTGAAAAGCCCGCTTTCGACTCATTAACCATGAAAGAAATAGACCTGAGTGCTCGCAGCCTCGGGGTGAATTTCAATCAGGCAGGAGAGGCCCACATTGTGGTGTGGGCCCCCCTGCTTGAATCAGTAGAAATTTATCTGGACCAAACACGGACGATGTATCCGTTACAGAAAGATAAATTTGGCTATTGGGAATTAACCACCCCTGAATTAAAACCTGGCGATTTATATCAGTTTGTTCTCAACGACGGTCGCCACGTTCCCGATCCGGCTTCCATCAGCCAGCCTTATGGCGTTCACGGATCTTCCAGAGCTCTCAACATTAGCTCGTATGACTGGACTGACCAGTCCTGGAAAAACCCAAACCTCGAAGATTACATTTTCTACGAACTTCACGTCGGTACATTTTCGGAAGCAGGCACCTTTGCTGGCGTTGAATCCAAACTGGATTACCTGGTTGATTTAGGCATAACGGCTATTGAATTGATGCCGGTTGCTCAATTTCCTGGTAAACGGAACTGGGGTTATGATGGAGTATATCCCTTTGCCGTTCAGGATTCTTACGGTGGAGCTGAAGGCTTAAAGCATATGGTTAATGCCTGTCACGAAAAAGGCATTGCCGTCGTTTTGGACGTAGTCTACAACCACATGGGGCCAGATGGAAACTACTTCTCTTTATACGGCCCTTACTTCACCAAGCAATACCTGACGCCTTGGGGCGAAGCTATCAATTTCGATGATGAATGGAGCGATGGCGTTCGCGACTACTTCATTGAAAATGCATTGATGTGGTTCCGTGATTTTCATATCGATGGGTTAAGGCTTGATGCGGTTCATGCCATTCGGGATTTTAGTCCGGTGCATATTCTGAAAGAAATCAAGCAATACGTGAATGAGCTTTCCCAGCAAACGGGCCGAAATCATTACCTGATCGTAGAGATGGAGTTAAACGATACGCGGTTCATTAACTCGTTTGAAAAGGGAGGTTACGGCATGGACGCCCAGTGGAGTGATGAATTTCACCATGCCCTCCGGGTATCAGCCGGAGGCGAGCGTACGGGCTATTACGCCGATATGGACGGAACGGCAGCCTTTGCCAAAGCCTACCAAAATGCCTATGTACACACAGGAGAATACACCTTCCGAAGAAACAAAACGTTTGGTACCCCAACGGACCCGTTCCCGAGTCATCAGTTCGTGGTTTTTTCTCAAAACCACGATCACATCGGAAACCGCATGAATGGAGATCGGTCGAGTCAGTTGACGAACTTCGAGATGCTGAAGTTAATGGCTGGCTCCGTAATCACAAGTCCATTTTTACCCTTGCTATTCATGGGCGAAGAATGGGCAGAATCCCGGCCCTTCCTCTACTTTACCGATCATACCGACCCGGAACTTTCAACGGCAGTTCGCGAAGGAAGAAAGCGGGAATTCGCAGCCTTTCATGGCGAAGGAGAAGCCCCCGACCCTACCATTCAGGATACGTTCGATCAGTCTAAACTTGAGTGGGGCTTACAACAGGATCACATTCATCACACGCTTTACAACTATTACAAGCAGCTCATCCAGATTCGCAAGGACCATGCCCTGATTCGCAAAGCGGATCGACGGGATATGGAGGTCACGGTCGACGAAGCCAAAGATGTCATCGTCGTGCGTCGCTGGGAAGGTTTGCAACAGCTTTTAATTTGCATGAATTTTTCTTCTGATCCTTACGTCATTACTGTTTCTGATCAGGCTCCCATTTGGAAAAAATGTCTTGATTCTGCGGACCCTCAATGGGGTGGCGAGAAAGCTTCTCCCGATGAACTTCAGGCCCGTAGCGAATTAACTCTTCAACCCGAATCGATTTTAATTTATTCCCATGAATAACCCCATCGCCACGTACCGCTTTCAGTTTCATAAGGACTTTTCGCTGAAAGAATTCGAAGCGATTATTCCTTACCTGAAAAAACTGGGCGTTAGCACGATTTATGCTTCGCCCATTTTTGAATCCACACCCGGCAGCACGCACGGGTACGACGGGCTCAATCCGCATCGCATTAACCCGGAAATCGGTAATGAAGCAGATTTTGAACGCATTTCTCAGGAAATTCACGAAGAAGGTTTCCAGTGGTTACAGGATATTGTGCCGAACCACATGGCCTATAGCCCGGCTAACCTCTGGATCTGGGACGTATTTCAAAAAGGCAAACGTTCGGTCTATGCCGATTTTTTCGACATTGACTGGGACAACCCGGTAAGTCCGGGGCAGATCATGGCCCCCTTTCTGGGCGATACGCTGGAAAAGGTAATCCAGGAAAATCAGTTGCAATTGGCCTATCGCCGAGGTCAACTGGTTTGGAATTTATACGACGAATCAGAATTCCCGGTTAATCCTGCCAGTTACGCCAGTATTCTGGAGAAGATTCCGGCGGCAAAAACGTTACTTGATTCGCTCCAAAAACTCGAAGACATTACGGACAATGGTTTGTATGGCGTTCAGTTGAGTGAATTATTACTTCAGCCTTTGCAGGAAGATGAAGAGCTTGTGGCCGCCATTGAAGCCCAATTGAAAAAGATTAACCAGTCAAAGGAACAGTTACTGGAACTGGCTAAAAACCAGTTCTTTCGACTTTGTCATTATGCCGAAACGGATAAGCAAATCAACTTCCGCCGCTTTTTTACGGTAAATGGTTTGATCTGTTTGAATATTCAGAAGCCTGAAGTTTTTGAGCATTTTCATAAATACATTAAAACACTGGTAGATACGGGTGTTTTTCAGGGCTTACGCATTGACCACATCGATGGCTTGTATGATCCCAGCAGTTACCTCGAACATCTTCGGGATTTAGCCGGACCGAAAACGTACATTACCGTTGAGAAAATTCTGGAACCCGGCGAAAAACTGAATGAAAGCTGGCCGATTCAGGGAAATACGGGGTATGATTTTCTTTCATACGTCAATAATCTGTTTACGAATAAGGCCGCTGAGAAACCTTTTACGAAGTATTACCAACGGCTCACGGGTGATCAAACGCCTACGCAGGAACAGATTCACCAGAAAAAAGCCATGATCCTCCTCGACCACATGGGCGGGGAACTGGATAACCTGGTGCGTTTGTATGAGAGCCTGAACTTACCGACGCTAGAAAAGGAGGCATTGAAAGACACCATTGCTCTTTACCTCATTCATTGCCCGGTATATCGCTATTACGGAAACGCCTGGCCGCTGGGGGAAGAAGAACAGCAAGCCAACAAAGAAATTTTCAAGGCTATTCGTAAAAAGTATCCCGAGAAAAAAGCCTCGATTAATGCCTTCGAAAAAACGTTGACCCTGGAAGAAGCGTTGCCTTTTTACCAACGCTGCATGCAGTTCTCCGGGCCTCTCATGGCGAAAGGTGTGGAAGACACGTTGTTGTATACCTATACCCGTTTCATCGGGCATAATGAAGTGGGTGATTCGGTTGAGGAATTTGGGATTACCTCCGAACACTACCACGAGTTAATGCAGGATCGGCAGGAACATTGGCCCCTGTCCTTAAATGGTACCTCAACCCACGATACGAAACGCGGGGAAGATGTACGGGCCAGACTCAACGCCCTGACGGATTTGCCAGAACTATGGATTGAAACCGTTAGTAACTGGTTTTCCATGCACCCGCAAACGAAGCTGGAACCGAACGATCAATACCTGATTTACCAGACAGTTGTAGGAGCTCATCCCATGCCCGGTCAGGACGAAGATGATTTCGAAAACCGTTTGCACGAATACTTACCCAAGGCTCTGCGGGAAGGAAAAGTGAATTCTGGCTGGACGCAACCGAATGAAAATTACGAGCAGGCAGCCAAGGATTTTGCGTCTTCCTTACTCAACAAATCCAGCGATTTTTATAAGACCTTCGAAGGATTTCATCGCAGCGTTTGCGATTGGGGCATTGTCAATTCACTTTCGCAGACCTTACTGAAATTCACTTCGCCCGGTGTTCCCGACGTATATCAGGGAACGGAACTTTGGGATTTAAGTCTGGTAGATCCTGATAACCGCCGTCCGGTTGACTATTCATTACGGGAACAATACTTGAATGACATCGAGTCGCTCGATTGGCGGGCTTTATGGCAGCACCGCTATTCGGGCCAAATCAAGCTTTGGTTAACGCATGCGTTATTTCAGGAACGCAAAGAAAACGTCGATACTTTCACCGAGGGACTTTATCTGCCCTTAACAGTTGAAGGTACCTACAAGGATCACGTGCTGGCTTTTGCCCGTCGGTACAAGCAAAACTGGTACGTCGTGGCGGTTCCGCTGCACGCGGCTCAGATTGGCTCCATTCATGAAGTACTGGAAATTGACTGGAAAGACACCCGCGTGATTATTCCCGAAGACGCTCCTCAAAACTGGCAAAACCTGCTGGGTTTGGCGTCCCTCACTTCTGAGTGGCTCGTTCAGGATTTATTCAGTGAGTTACCGCTGGCTTTACTCAAAGGTCAGCCCGACATTCGGGATCGTTCGGCGGGGTTATTATTGGCAGTCACTTCATTGCCCTCTGCTTTCGGGGTAGGCGATTTAGGACCTGAGGCCTATAAATTCGCTGATTTTCTGAGCAAGAGTAAACAGACATACTGGCAGTTATTACCGCTTAACCCAACCGGAGCAGACCAGGGTTTTTCGCCGTACAGTTCCATTTCCAGCCGGGCCGGGAACCCCATGCTGATTAGCCCTGAGCTATTACAGGCCGAGGGCTTATTGGGTGATTTATCGGAATACCGAATTATGGAAACGCCCGAGGCGGATTTTGAGCAGGCTCTGGCATTGAAGCATCAATTGCTGGAACAGGCCTATGCCCAGTACCAAAAACGGCCTTTACTGAAACGAGAGTTTGAAAATTTTTGCCAAAACGAAGCCGAATGGCTGGATGATTTTGTGCTGTATGTAGTCATCAAGCAGCAACAGGATCATAAGCCCTGGCACGAATGGTCCGAGTCCTTTAAACTTCGCGACGCGGTTACCCTACAACAATTCCGGGAAGAACAGGCGGAGGCTCTGGTTTATCAGCAATGGATTCAGTTTATTTTCTTCCGGCAGTGGCATCAGCTTCGGCGATACAGTAACATTCGGAATGTGAAGCTCTTTGGGGACTTACCCTTTTATCCGAGTTATGATTCGGTAGACGTCTGGGCCAATCCTGATATTTTCCATCTCGACGAAGAGCGGAATATGACCTGTGTAGCGGGCGTACCACCGGACTATTTCAACGAAGATGGTCAACGCTGGGGCATGCCCATTTATCGTTGGGATGTTCTGAAAGCCCGAAAATACGACTGGTGGCTCAATCGAATCAGCAAGAACATGGAACTGTACGACTTACTGAGGCTCGACCACTTCCGGGCTTTTGCCAGTTACTGGGAAGTTCCCGCTCAGGAAAAATCGGCTAAAAATGGCGAATGGAAACCCGGGCCCGGTACTGCTTTCTTTGACGTGCTTCGGGAAAAACTCGGCAGTCTTCCTCTCGTAGCAGAAGACCTCGGCGATATCGGAACGGACGTGTACGAACTCCGCGATGCCTGTGTGCTACCGGGGATGCGAGTGCTTCATTTTGCATTCAGCGAAGACATGCCGTACTCGGTGAACATCGTGCATAATCATTCTCCCTTAAGCATTGCCTATACGGGAACCCATGATAATAATACGACTAAAGGCTGGTACCGGAACGATTTAAGCCCCGATGACCATCGCCGACTGGAAGAATACCTGGGTGGACCTTTAAAAGAAGAAACCATTCACTTTGTTCTCATTCGCTTGGTGTATTCGTCGGTAGCTCAAACCGCCATACTTCCCGTACAGGATGTGTTGGGACTAGACGAATCCGCTCGCATGAATACGCCAGCCGGGAACGAAGCGTGCTGGAAATGGCGATTAATTCCCGGCCAATTAACGGAAGCTCATCAGCGACAATTGAAAAAATGGGCTGAGACTTACCATCGCGGGTAACTTTTGAAAACCAAGAAGGGGTTCATTCGATTTTGAATGAAGCCCTTTTGAATTTTATGAGAATCCTTATCTCCGTAGCCGCTCGGGTTCTGCCTAGTGACCGCATAGGCCTCTGGCCGTCTCAGGCAAAGAAGTCTACCAAAAGCGAAAGGTTTGCCTGACCTAAAGTGCTCTGGCTACCATCGGCCAGAGTTCTGATCGATGAGTTGGGACTGGGCATTGAGGGCCGCGACGCGAATACCCGGTATGCCAGATTCAAAGGCATCCTGGGTGCCGCTGGCGTTGCCATCCTGATAGACTTTGCCCTGAATTTGGGCAAAGTAAGTGCTGCTCAGCAGGCTGAAGACCCACAGAAGTTGTAAATATTTTTGCATGATATTAGTTGTCTATTGGAATTGTTTCCAATAAATCCATTATTCTATAAAAAATTCATTTGATATGTTTTGTAACATTTTACCTTTCATCCTAAACTGTTATAATTCAGCTCTAATAGCTTGACACTTAAAATAGTTTAGAATTATATAAGGATAATTACACTCTTATTTTTTATTATAAATTTTCCATTATTTTTTTAAAATACGGTATTTTACCCAAGATAATAGGGCAGATAATAATCGATACACAAGTTATCCAAAACATCATTACTGTTGGAGATAATGGAACATTATTACCCCAAATCATCCTTGATAAAACAGATAATGAAATATAAACTAATAAATTAAAAATAGAAAACAATAATGGTTTTTCCAAATTAATGTTTTCTATATATTTAAATATCAAAAAGTACAGCATAGTAAACGGCAAACCATGAAATATCAATCTCCATACATTCCATAAAAAAGCCGCATCTAAACTACCTTTTAAATCTAATTCTTCAAAACTAAAGTAGACTAAAACGATTAAAAAACTGCTTATTGTTTCACCTAATAACAGGCTTGCATATAAAATCATAAAATTTATAAACTTATTCATTGTGTACCTTTTTAATTAACTCTTGTTCAAGTTTCATTCTATCCTCATAACTTCTAAAATCAAACGACTTCCACCATTGAAAATCTCTTTCATTACTTCATTAACAGCCCCAGGACCAAAAGTTTCGAAATATTTCCTGTAAAAAGATTATTTATATTTTCAATTATTGAATTAGTCATTGCCCTCCGCAGTCGCTCGGCTCTGCCGAGTGACCGTATAACTGTAGGCCTCTGGCCGTCTGAGGCAAAGAAATCTACTAGAAAGCAAAAGGTTTGCCTAACCTAAAAAAGCTTTGGCTGCTCTCGGCCAGAGACCTGCACTCTACTTGTCACTCGGCAGGGTCGAACGATTCCTGATGAAGCTTATTTATACCTGAAAACATTTGTTAAATAACTTAACACTACTGATCTTTATATCATCACTCCCCCACAAAGATGACAGATCAGGAAAGAAAAGACCTTCAAGAATTAAGAGAAACCCTAAAAAAACATCTCGCCCAAATGGAAGAAATCCTACAATTTGACTTAAACACCACACGAGAAGAATATGATTTAACGATAAAGAAAGCAAAATCTTACAAAAGACAAATTGACCAAATAAACGAAATACTTCGATAATCGTACAGACCCAGCCCCTATTAAGATTATATCCATATTTGTTAGTTAATTTACTGATATTCAACGACTTACAACAAAAAACGTATTATTAAATAATCAAAAGAACTTACCATGACAGCTTTAGAACTTCAAGAAAAATACAGAAAATTAGCAACGAATGTGACCGATTTAGACGAACGGATTCGGCTTAACGATCAATTTAGGATCGAACTAGAGCAATTACCGGATTATGTTCCTCCGGTTACAAATTTTGAAAAACTAGAGAAAGACAAGCTGGAGTTTGAACAGTTTACGGCCGACGCTGAACGCATCATTAATTCAATCAAGGGAGCTGTCGTTTACAACGGCGTAGAATACAAACTTGGCGAATGGGTAACTATTACCGATTACTGCCGTCTTTACAATAAATCGCACGGTACCGTAATGAACTGGATTGCCCGAGGCATTGTCACGGAGCATGACCTAGTGATTATTCCAGAACTCAATAACCTGAAGCTTCTGAGAAATACCCCATATCGACAGGCTTCGTAAGCTAACCCGGGTTTTCTTACATGCCTTAATTTACATTTCTGCAGGAAGGTAAATCAAGGCGTTTTCCATTGCAAAAGCTCCCACAGTCGATCGACAGAGCTGAGTGACTGCGGAAATAGAAACTTGCCCATAAGAAGCAAAGCCGACCACTAAGCAAGGTCCTTCGCTTCGCTCTGGATGACAGGAAAGGATGATTGAATTCTAGAAGTATACCGCAGTCGCTCGGCTCTGCCGAGTGACTGCGGGGAAATAGAAAACTTGCCCATAAGAAGCAAAGCCGACCACTAAGCAAGGTCCTTCGCTTCGCTCTGGATGACAGGCTGCATGGTAAGTAATAGCTTAGGCAACCTGAGCTTTTTCACTGGACTTCTGGGTTTCAGGAACGCCCAGCCAGACGAGGATAAGAGCGGCGAGGGCAATGGCGGCGAGGACCAGAAAAACCGTTTGAAAATTACTCCGTTGAAGTAAAAAGCCCGCAAACGCATTACTTAACGAAGCTCCTAGCCCCACCGCCGTAGCAATGGCTCCCTGAACGGTGTTAAATAAACCAGACCCCTGCGTTAAATCCGATACGATGAGAATGGATAATACGCCAAAAATTCCGGCTCCAACCCCATCCAAAATCTGAATGCATACCAGTAATTCTTCATCGCTGGTAAGAGTATAGAGTACGCCTCGAATCGGCAAAACCAGAAAAGCGATCAGTAACAACCGTTTGCGGCCCGACGAAGCCTTCTTCCCCACCCAGGCACTGACGGGAATCATGACAACTTGTGCAACGATGATACAGGCCGACATATACAGTGACGCTCCTCCAGCATCGGCTTTCAGGGAGAGACGCTGCCCCAGTAAGGGTAACATAGCGGCATTAGCAAAATGAAACAACACACAGGCCAAAGCAAAAAACAACAGAGAAGGCTTGGCCAATAATGATTTCCATGGACTTGCCTCGCTCTCGTTGGCTTCCCCACTGCCGCGGGCTAGCTCGTCATTGATCTCTTCGCTCTTGATTTGCCAGATACTTAAGCTGCTTAAAACGGACATCAGGGCCAACAACACGAAAATTCCCTTACTGCTTAGAAAGTAACCAATTATACCCGCCAGTAATGCCGCTACAACATTACCCGCATGATTAAACGTTTCATTGCGACCAATACGGGCATCCAGAGCCTGATGGCCCACCAGCCCAAGCGTGATCGCGGCCACGGCGGGTGTAAACCAGGCAGCAGAAATGCCCATCAACACCTGACCGCCCATAATGACGGGGTAACTAGGCAGCAGGATGGTAAGCAGAGCGGCCACGGCCATTAAGCTGGAAGCCAGTATCGTAAACAACTTTTTTCGTGTCGTACGATCCACCAGTATCCCAGCGGGCGTTTGCATTACTACGGTTGTAATACCCATTACGGACATGGCAATGCCAATGTCCTGAGGCTTCCATTTTAAGCTGACCATCAGATAAATAGCCAGATAAGGGCCCATACCATCGCGAACGTCGGCGAGTAGAAAATTGGCTTTGTCCAGTGCCGACAAACTTTGCCGGGAAGGCTGCGGAGTAACGGTAGAAGACCTTACCATTTCTTGAAAATGAAAAACACCGCAATTACTAAAAAGACAAACCCAACGGCATGGTTCCAGGCCAGTCGATCCGTTTTAAACAGATATACCGTCATCAGTGTAAACACCGTCAGGGAGACTACTTCCTGAATGATCTTCAATTGGAAGAGAGAAAAGGGCCCTCCCGTCTCGTCCGAGCCAATACGGTTGGCTGGCACCTGAAATACGTATTCGAAGAAGGCTAAGCCCCAGCTCAGGGCAATGATGCCGAATAAAGATAGTTTCGCCAGTTGGGGCCATTGCTTTACCTGCAAATGTCCGTACCAGGCCAGCGTCATAAAGGCATTTGAAATGGTTAATAGAGCAATACAAGCTAATCCTTTCATGGTTCAAGTTTTGAGTTTGTATACTGAACTCTTTTTCTCAGCCATCCGCCAGCGGAAATGCGTATTTTAATTCATTTTTAAGCTCGCCATTTCTACGTTATCACTACTAACCAGCTAACTATCAAACCATTAACATCCTTACCAAACGTTTATTACTAAGACAAAAGGCCTTCCCCAATGGGAAAGGCCTTTTCATACTCAAAACAAGCAGTACTTTAAAACTGAAGGGCATACCGTAACGAAACACTCCGACCGGGCATGTTATAACCGCGTTTTTCGTAGTAGTTTTCGTCCGTTAGGTTATTGAGTAACAAAGTCAGCGTGTGCTTTTTCTCAAGCGTATACGCAGCCACCAGATCAACCACCATGAATGGCGTATACTCAATTTCCGGATTCAAGGCATCTGTATAATCAATATCGCGGCGGGTACCGACGTAACGGCCCGTTAATCGCAGACGCAGGTTTTTACGGTTATCAAATTCTAGTCCGTAATTGACATTGGTTTTCGCCACATTGGCAATCATCCGTTCCGTCCGGGATTCATCCGTTCCGACAATTACCTCCTGAGCTTTGAACATCGTTGTCAGGTTACCAAAAAGACGAAGGGCGTGTTTCTGATTATAACCAAAGTCATAACCCGCCTCCGCTTCCAGACCGTTTATATCCGAATCGGCGGCATTAATAAACGTAGTTCTCGAAACAATCACATCCCCATTGCCAAACGGCTCATTTACCGTCCGTACGACGCGGGCAATGCGGTTTTTCACCTGGGTAGAGAAATACGTTGCATTAGCGTAGAAACCCTGATGCTGGTAGTCCACCCCCACATCCCAGCTCCAGCTACTTTCATTCGCTAAGTCAGGGTTTCCGCTGGTTACGGCAATTTTCCCGGCGGTGGTTCGGGCTTCGGAATACCCCGCTACATTGTAAGCATCGGGGGTTACAAAGGCACGCCCTACAGTCGCTTTGATTCTTAAATGCTGAGGCAACTGATAGGTCACCCCCAGGTTAGGACTCAGGAAGGGATTGGTTTTCTTCCCCGCCCGGTACGACGTTAATAAAGGGGTTTGCTTGACATCAAAAGTAATCTGATCCCAACGCAGGCCGGGTTGGATCGTTAGTTTATCAACGTTCAGCGTTGCCTGGGCGTAAAAAGCCGAAGAAATCAGAGCATAATCGGGCTGCGTGGGAGCACGCTCGGTTGTGGCATCACTCCAGCGGCGACCCTGCGTCGAGGCATTGGTATAATCATAACCCAGCACCAGCGAATGCTGTCCTAACTTCCACACATCTTTCACCTGTAAACCCGACCAGGCATTTGCCGTGCGATTCGAGCGGTAAGGGATGACGGGTTTACCGGAAGCATTCAGGGTATAGTTATTATTCGCCTCATCGGCAGTAAACACCTTCAGACTAGGCTGGTGAGCACCGATTTGTCCGGTTAAGGAAGCTTCCAGCGAAGCCCGCTCGACATCCTTACTACTGGCTTCCGTAATTCCGTAAGCAATGTCACCGGGGGATTGAACATTGCGAGCCTGGAATCTTTCGCCGCGAACGTCTACCCGCCAGTTTTCCGCAATCTGGTATCCTAATCGCAACGCTCCTGAGTAATACTGTAATTGGGTGTAAGGCCGCGTCTGACCATCGTCACGACGATCATCTACTTCTTCACTCGTACCCTTGGCGTAATACTTCACGGCGTTTTTAAAACCGAACGCATTTCGTAGCCAGTTGTCTTTCCCGATTTTGTAATCTTTTCCCCGTTCAAAATAAGCGAAGGATAAATCGTAATCGAGTTTGCTGGTCAGGTTACCCCCCGAAGAAAAGCCAGCCTGAAGCGTTTGAAAACTACCATATTCGGCAAAAGCGTTTCCGGTAGGCGTTCCTTTCGAACGACGGGTAATCACGTTAATCACCCCTCCCATGGCCTGTGAACCGTACAAAGCCGAAGCAGGACCTTTCAGAACTTCAATGTGGTCGATGGCCGATAACTGAATCGTGGAAAGATTCGTCGCTCCCGCCGGACGACCGTCAATGAGTAATAACGTCCGCTGATTCAAACCCGAAAACTGCGGACGGAACCCACGGATTCCCACCCCCGAGGAAAGATTCGGATACTGAATTACCTGTACGCCCGCCGTTTTTTTAACTAGGTCAGTCAGATCGTTTGCAGGGGTTAAGTCCAGATCCGCCCGATTAATCAGTTTTAACGTTTGGGGAATGCGATCCAGTCGGGTTTCGGAACGGGTAGCCGTTACCACCACCGGATTAAGATTGCGGCTGGAATCAGCCGGAGTTTGAGCTAAAGCCTGGTGAGCCAGCAGAGCCAGTCCCAGCGAATAAGGCGTAAAACGCATGTAAAAATATATAAAATGAAAAAGGGGAAAAAAGTGCTAAGGATTACTGAAAAGATTCGTAAAGGGTTACGAATCCAATGAGGATGGAGAAAATACCTACGGCATAATTGATGATTACCAGGGCTTTTTCGGCCCGCTGCACGACCTGCTTCAGCGAAAAAGCCAGAATGCAACCGTACAAAGTCATCGCTACGATAATGCCGAGGCTTTGCAGAATAATAATCCAAACGGCGGTGCTGGCATCTTTGGCCGCCAGGGTCAAGGCTACGGTACAGGCTCCTCCCGTTCCGGCCAATCCGTGGATCATGCCTACTCCGAAGGAACGGCTGATTTTGGCCTCTTCCGGCGTTTGAATGGGTGCCGGAACAAAATTTCGCCGGATGGCTACTACCCCCAGCCAGATCATTAAAGGGCCCACCAGAAACTCCACGTAGGAAGCCACCTCTTCCGAGATCTGGGATTTCAGCAGCAGAATCAGGCAGGCAAAGAGAATCAGCGTAAAGGAATGCCCTAAAGCCCAGTGCGAAGACCGCCAGATGACTCGCCAAAGCTGGCCTTTTTTTCTTTCACTGGCCAACACGGAAACGGCAGCCATATGATCGGGTTCAAAGGAATGTTGTATGCCCAACACCAGCGAATCGAGTAATAAAGGATTGATCATTTGTTTCCCTTTTGAGTGTATACACGGGAAACAGGACAGAGGTGGAAACACCTCCTAAGCATGTGAAGCCTCCTGCCTTTCTTCCCGAAAGCATGAATGGTATGTTTAACAGGCAGGTCTTCTGGCTCTTTCCACTCCAAACGCCTTCCCCCAGCACGCTGGAGTGGCATTAATGTTTAGAGTTTACTTAGTTGTCCGTTTTTAGTTTGCCGTTTTCAGTTAGTAGTAAACTAATTGAAAACCGTAAACGGCAAACTGTAAACTAAGTAGAAATTACAGCAGCGGGTACTGCTCCGGGA
This sequence comes from Siphonobacter sp. SORGH_AS_0500, assembly GCF_031453245.1. NCBI lineage: Bacteria > Pseudomonadati > Bacteroidota > Cytophagia > Cytophagales > Cytophagaceae > Siphonobacter > Siphonobacter sp. SORGH_AS_0500. Next base: position 347,442 of record NZ_JAVIYT010000008.1, on the reverse strand, counting down.
TTGCACCGGATTCCCTTTTAAGCTTCTTCTGACGGGCAGAAAAGGCACCAATTGAGCCGCGAAAGTACGATTATTTTTAACGTTCAGACCTCACCTGGAAAATTTATTATTGAACGTAAGTCCATAAACGGCTGAATTATACCCTACTTTTGTTCCTTCATTCAAGTTCTTTACTTCATTTTTCCACGGAAAAAGGTTCTGCTTAACTGCAGATTAATAGGGAATCGTGTGCAAATCACGAACTGTCGTGCAACTGTAAGTTCCGCTCCGTTTTCTGTTTTCAATTTTCTGTTTTCAGTGGTCATTAACTGAAAACGGCAAACTAAAAACGGACAACTGAGTAAACTCCTTGACAATAAAGCCACTGTGTCGTTAGGATATGGGAAGGCGTTTGGGAGGGGACGAGTCAGGAGACCTGCCTTTATTCTTAGCTGATCATGCTTTCACGGGTTAGAGCGTCGTCAAAGGGGAGTTTATGGATGGTAGGCACAGCCGTGCATGCACCGTCGCGTCTATACGTAAACTCTACTGACTTCTTCTGTTTCCCTGGTTCCTGATTGACTGGAAGGTAAGCCGAGAGCTTTTAACCTTTTTTGTTAAAAGTTATGCTCCCCACTTCTACTTCACGATTGAGTAGTAAAATCATTTTATCTACCCTGGCATTTATCCTTAGCGTCTGGCTAAAGAGTTACGCTCAACAAAAAAACGGTTCACTCGAAGGCCGCGTTGAAACCGAGAATCAAGAACCCTTACCCGGCATTTCCATTCGCCTGGAGGCCACTACTTTTGGCGTTACCACGGATGCCGAGGGTAGTTTTCAGCTACTAAACATTCCTACCGGTACTTATACGTTAACCGTCAGCGGGGTAGGTTATGAAGCACATCAAACTCAGGTAACGGTGAAAGCCGGCGAACGTCTGCCACTACGTTATCAGCTCAATCAAAAAACGCACGAGCTCTCGTTAGTAACCATTACCAGTCAGCGAAACCGTTCGTTTTCAGCCCTTAACAAAATCGACGTTCCCATTCGTGATTTGCCTTTGTCAGTCAGCTCAGTTACGGTCAAAACCATCGAACAACGCGGCATTGACGATCTGGGCGATGCCATGAAAAATACCACGGGTGTGCGTTCCAATAATACCTACGGTGGTTTTCAACACTTTACCATTCGGGGTTTCAGCAACTTTGTGTTATTGGTGGATGGTGTTCGCGATGAGCGGCATAACATCTCCACCAGTGCACCCAACACCAACCTCGCCAATGTGGAACGGATCGAAGTTTTAAAAGGCCCTGCTTCGGTGCTTTTTGGGCACTCGGCTTTAGGGGGTATCATTAACATCGTTCGTAAACAACCCACGGCTGATTTCAGAGCCAATTTTTCGACCAGCTACGGGAGCTTTAATACCCGCCGCATGCGGGCCGGAGCAGGTGGTTCCATCAACACCCAACTTCGTTACCGCATGGATTTTGGCGTGTCTAATACCGACGGATTTCGGCAGGCGGGTGTGGCTACCAATAATGCGTACGTAGCTTTGGAATACACGCCCACCAGCAAAGATTACTTTTATCTTGCCGTGGGAGCCAACAAGGATGTTTACCGAACCGATTCAGGCATTCCAGTACTGGCAGGTGGGGCTCTGGTACCCGGCATGGATATCACGACTCGCTATAATGATCCTGCTGATTTTCTAAAACACACACGGACGGATTTCCAGCTTCGTTACGTGCGGGAGTTAACGCCTCACCTGAAACTCTCGAATCAACTTTCGTATTCGGATGATAACATTGACTATTTCTCAACGGAAGAGTTAAGCCTCAATTCCCGACTCGATTCCATTACCCGCTCGTTCCCCTATTACTTCAATCACCTGACCAAACCCCTCCAAAACCAGTTGGAGTTAACCTATGACTGGAATACAGGCAAAATTTCGCAGAAAGTATTGTTGGGCTATTCGCTGAACTATCTGGACCGAAAAACGTACAACGGTACAATTGATGGGCCCGGCAAGTTTGCTAAAATTCCAGTTGTCAACCCTATCGAAAACCAAGGCTACCTCAACTATTATGATACTTACTACCGGGCTACGATAGAAACGGTTCACGGCATTTATCTACAGGATTTCATCCGTTTTTCCGAGAAAATCAAAGCCTTAGTCGGATTACGTTACGACCTCTTCAAAGGAGATTATTATACCGATCAGGTGGATCGGGAACGTCACGTCACCTCTTACGGGGCCACCTCAACCATTGCCCGTAATGCCCTGACGTATCGACTAGGGCTGGTGTATCAACCCATTGAACCATTATCGGTATACGCTTCTTATTCAACTTACTTCAAGCCTTCCCGTCGCGTGGCTCCCAACGGCGAGACCTTCGATCCCGAAACGGGTTATCAGGCGGAAGTGGGTTCCCGACTGGAATTATCTTCCAGGTTTTCGGCCAATGCCTCCATTTACTACATGCGGAAAGATAATCAGGTGGAAAGTTTGTCCGGTGGTATCTTCAAACGCATAGGTTCGGCAGAATCGAAAGGGGTTGAAATAGAAGCTCAGGGTAATCCAGTCGCCGGACTTGATCTTACGGCAGGTTATACCTTCACGCAGGCTCAATATTTACCTTTTGCCAGTGCCGAGGTAAATCCCGTTGCCGGAAACGCGGCTATTCTCGCTCCCAAACACTTGGTGAATGCCTGGATTAATTACACCATTCAGCAAACGACTTTGAAAGGCTTAAATGCCGGAGCAGGCTTTAACTTCCAGAGCAAGGCCTTCGCGAACGCTGCCAATACGTACCAATTACCCGCTTACAAAACGGTTGATGCGGCCCTGGGTTACCAGATGAGCCGGGTAGATATTCGGGCCAATGTGAATAACCTGTTCAACGAACGTTACTTTACAAACGTAATTCTAACCCGGCAGTTTTATCCCGGAGCTACCCGACATTACCTACTCACGATTAGTTATCAACTCTAAACTCTTAAGCCGCTGGTCTGAAAATCAGCGGTTTTTACCATGTTCTGTGAAAAGATTTACTAAAGCGGTACGGCTGATTCATCGGTATCTCGGGTTTGCCCTAAGCCTGATTTTTCTCATCTGGTTTCTGTCGGGAATCATGATGATGTACGTGTCGTATCCCACCCTAAAATCCCATCAGAAGTTTCAGCAAACGGCCAAGATAGATTGGAGTACCTGTCTGCTTACTCCAGCAGAAGTTCTTGATAAAACAGGGCTCAGTGATTCTATCAAATCTATCCGTCTGGGCATGGTATTGAATCGTCCGGTCTACCGGATCATTACTTTACAAAACCGTCACCTGAGTCTTTACGCTGATTCCGCTACCGTTCTACCCTACGGGAATGAAGCCTTAGCCCGTAAATTAGCCCAAAACTGGACAAAAGCGGAAGTCAGGCAAGTCGAAAAGCTAACCCAAATTGACCAGTGGATGGCTGCCCACCGCTACCAGGGCTATCTGCCTGAAGTGTATCGACTGAAAATGAACGACGGTGCGTATATCTACGTTTCCCCTTTTTCAAATGAAGTCGTGCAAAGTGTTACGGCTCGTCAACGCTTCCTGGCCTGGCTGGGCCCCATTCCGCACTGGATCTATCCGACTTTTTTGATTCGGCAGCGGCCCGTCTGGAGTCAGGTAGTCATCTGGATTTCGGTAATGGGCTGCATGATGTGCCTGGCTGGCATTGGGATGGGGTTCCTTCGTTTTACACGAAAAAATCCTGATTCACTGGCTTTTAGTCCTTACAAAAAACGCTGGTTTCGCTGGCATCATTATACCGGATTTATCTTTGGCTTTTTCGCTTTCACCTGGGTTCTGAGCGGATTGTTTTCCATGAGTCCCTGGAACTGGGCCCCTTCCAGCCGACTTTCTCTCAAAGAAACCGAGCAGTGGATGGGCGGCCCGCTTAACCCTACACTCTTCACGGTTACTCCCGCCCATGCTTTTCAGAAGTTGTCGAATGATTTAACGATCAAAGAAATTCAGTTGATTCAATTCAACGGTAAGCCCTATTACCTGGCTTTTCAGGACGACCATCATACCCGACTTCTGTTAGCGAATCAGACGGGAGCAGAACCCTTTGAACGTTTTGATTCAGGGACAATCGAGCAAAGCATTCGTACCTTGCATCCCCAAAGCCCGGTATTGGAAACAAAAATTCTTACTGCTTACGATGATTACTATTACTCGAAAAACGGAGAAAAACGATTACCGATTTTACGAGTAAAACTGGACACCCCGGAACAAATCTGGTATTACGTAGATTTAAAAACGAGTCAGGTAGTCTATAAACATCAAAGCCTGACCCGGCTCGAACGCTGGCTCTACCACGGTTTGCACAGCCTGGATTTTAGCTTTCTATTCTACCGCCGACCGCTTTGGGATATTACGCTCATCGCCTTATTACTCGGGGGCATGGCCGCCAGCAGTACGGGTTTGGTCTTAACCTACAAATGGCTGAAACGAAAGATTTCAAAAGCCAGAAAGGCATTAACCAGTAGTTCTAAAAACACTGTTGATAAGTCAGTTATCAATTCTAACTAAAGTAGCACTTGAGTATAATGAACGTGACACACTTCATGATTGCGGCTCCCTCCAGCGGCTCCGGAAAGACTACTCTGACGCTGGGGTTACTCCGCGTGCTGAGGCAACGGGGTTACCGCGTTCAACCTTTCAAATGTGGCCCGGATTACATTGACTCGCGTCATCACGCTACGGCAGCCGGAAAAACCAGCCTGAATCTGGATACCTTTCTTTCTTCAGAAGCTCACGTACAGGAGTTATATACCCGATACGCCAGCCCGTCGGACATCGCCGTAAGTGAAGCCGTCATGGGCCTTTTTGATGGATCGGATCGGATGCAAAACAGTAGTGCTCACCTGGCTACCTTACTTAGCATTCCCATCATTCTCGTCGTAAATGCCAAAGCCATGGCCTATTCGGCGGCTCCGCTTTTATACGGATATAAACACTTTAAACCCGAAATTCAGATCGCAGGGGTCATTTTCAATAACGTCAATACCCCAACACATTACCAGTTTTTGAAGGAAGCCAGTGAAGACGTGGGCATTGAAGTGCTCGGCTATTTACCGTCAAACCCCGATTTTGAGATTCCCTCGCGGCATTTGGGTTTACATATTTCTTCGGAAACCGATTACGAAGCCATTATTCAACGCATCGCCGATGCCCTTCCGCAAACGGTTCAGGTAGATCGGTTACTGGAACTATGCAACCGTGAAATTTGCACTCCCCAACGGAACAGCGGACGGCCATTCAAACGCTTTCGAATGGCCGTAGCTCAGGATGAGGCTTTTTCGTTTTATTACCCCGCCAATCTCGAAGCGTTGAAACCCTGGGCTGATCTTACCTTTTTTAGCCCGCTTGAGGATGCCGTTTTACCCGAAACGGATTTTCTGTATTTGCCCGGCGGTTATCCTGAACTACATGCCCAAAGGTTAAGTAAAAACCGTTCGATGCTGGAAAGCATTCGTGCCTACAGTGAAAACGGAGGAATCACTTATGCCGAATGCGGAGGGTTGATGTATTTGGGAAAAAGGATGACCAACGATGCCAATCAAACGTTTGACATGGTCGGTCTTTTCCCTTACCAGACGACCATGCAAAACCGAAAGTTAACGCTGGGGTATCGCCGGATGCACTGGAAAGGCCGGGAATTTCGGGGGCATGAATTTCATTATTCCAAGATTCAGGAAGATGAATCGTTGCCTTCGGTTGCGACGATCACCTCGGCGAAAGGAGCCCCCGTAACTACCAAACTTTTTCAGTATCAAAATACATTAGCTACTTACGCTCATATCTACTGGGCGGAGCAGCCCGAATTTATCATGGACTGGCTTGAGCAATCGGGCCGCCTCACTACTAGCCATGTCTGAAATCAAGCGGCAGCGGGTCATGCGACCCGATGGCAAAGCCATTAATATCGTCCAGCGACGCGGACATTTATCCTATTGTTACAACGCCTGCTGTTGCGGTCGCACCGACCGGGGGTATGCCCCGGTGCTGGTGGATGTGTATAAGGAAGAATGGCTTCGCCGGAAAATGCGTAACAAGGTGCACCTAACCAAAGGCGGCTGCCTCGGCCCCTGCACGCTGGCCAACGTAGCGACCTTGCTATTCGATGGACATTCTGTGTGGTTTCATTCGATTAACAGCGAATGGCACATCCGGGCAATTTTTGATTACATCGATTCGATGATTGCGGCGGATCGGTTCTTAACACCCCCGGCAGAAATCAGCGAATTTGTATTTCAATATTATACCTGGAAGGGTTCGGAGACCTCAACGCTGCTGGGTATTACGCCATCCCCCACGGACGGAATCGTCTTTCTCACGCACGCGGATACCGACTTATTAACCCTGAGTCGGGCGATGCAGGATTTACCCGATGATTTTCCGAAGACCCTGGGTATGAGTTTGCTCGCCATCAAAAGCGAAGCCCACATGGCTCAGTTACTGGAACGGGAAATTGGAGCGGCTCAAATTATTATCGTTCGGATTCACGGTCGCCCCAGTAGTATTCCAGGTTTTAGTGAACTGGTTAAACGGGCCAAAAAGCACCATCAACACCTGATCGTTATTAGTGGAACGGGCGATTTAAACCCAGAATTTGCGGCGATTTCGAGCGTTTCTCCCGCCATTCAGCAGGACGTATTAGCGTATATTCAGGCGGGAGGTTATGCTAACTTAACGTCCCTGTTGTACTACGTTGCCGATCATTTATTAATGACAGGTTTTGGATCGGAAGCTCCATTGACCCTGCCCGAACACGGCATTTACCATCCAGAATTACCCGAAAATGCGGAGTGGAGTGACTGGCAGCGGTATTATCAGCCTCAGCTTCCTACCATCGGTATTACCTTCTATCGTTCCCACTGGATCAGTGGAAACACGCCTTTTGTGGATGCCCTGATTCGTTCGCTGGAAGAAAAGTCAGTGAATGTATTACCCATTTATACCTCTTCCTTAAAAACGGTAAACCCTGAAACCCGACAACCTTATGCCTTTGATTTTTTTAATCAGGGCGTTCGGATTGATGCCCTGATTAACACGGTTTCCTACGCCATGACAGACGTGCGGGCAACGGGTAATAAACCGCAGGAAAGTTTACTGGCTCTGGATGTACCCATTCTTCAGGCCATTACCAGCGGCATGGGTCGCATTCCATGGGAGTTATCCAGCCGCGGGTTAAGCCCCTTGGATACGGCCATGAACGTAGCCATTCCCGAATTTGACGGGCGAATCATTACCGTTCCGCTTTCATTCAAGGAAAAAAATAAGGAAGTAACGCATTACGAGCCCGTCGAAAACCGGGTGGAACGTATCACGGGACTTGCCTACCGAATGGCCCGGCTTCGCTACATACCGAACCCTCAGAAGAAAATTGCGTTTATTTTTACGAATTCCAACAGCAAGGCTTCCCAGATCGGAAATGCGGTAGGACTAGATGCTCCGGCCTCCTTAATGCAGATGCTGGAAGCGATGCTGGCGGAAGGGTATTGTGTGGATAATCTTCCAGAAAGTGGCACTCAGCTCATTCATGAATTAATTGACCGCTGTTCGTACGATGAAACCTACTTAACGCCCGAACAACTTTCCCGGGCCATTGCCCGCATTCCGGCCAAAACCTACGAAGGTTGGTTTAAAGAGTTACCAGAAGCGTTGCAGCAGAAAATGCTAAAGCAGTGGGGACCCCCACCGGGTGAAACGTACGTTCACGAGGGCTGTATTTCTCTGGCGGGTATTGATCTCGGCCATGTGGTGGTGTTATTGCAACCGCCCCGGGGTTACGGCATGGACCCGGATGCCATTTACCACCAGCCCGATTTACCCCCCACGCATCATTACTACGCAGCTTACCGCTGGATCAAAGAAAGTTACCGGGCCGACGCCATCGTTCACGTAGGGAAACACGGCACATTAGAATGGTTACCCGGCAAGGGCATTGGTCTTTCCGAAAACTGTTTCCCCGATGCCATTCTGGGCGATATGCCCCTGTTTTACCCCTTCATCATTAATGATCCCGGCGAAGGCTCGCAGGCCAAGCGACGGGCTCACGCGGTGGTGGTAGATCACCTGACGCCCCCCATGACTTCGGCGGATAGTTACGGCGAGCTGGCTCAGTTAACGCAGTTGGTCGATGAATATTATCAGGTAGAAACGCTCGATCCGGCCAAGCTGCCTTTGCTGCAACGGCAAATCTGGGAGTTAATTCAACAGACCAATTTGCAGGCGGATCTTTCTGCGATGCTCAGCCGCGATCACGGCGATCATAAACACGAATGGGACGATGAGCTAACCCCGGAAGGCGTGCCGGTGACGCTGACGGAAATGGCAGGTAAGGACATTGCCCACCTCATCGAAGACATTGACGGATACTTATGTGAACTGGGGGCCGCCCAAATTCGAAACGGACTGCATACGCTCGGTCAAATGCCGCAGGGCGAGGCTCTGGTTGATATGCTGCAATCCATGACGCGGCTTTCCAATCTGGATTACCCGTCCTTGCCCGACACCATCGCCCGGATTTTTGATTTGCCTGATTTACATCAGCCTAAAGGGCAGCGATTACCCAGCGTTCGGGCTGATTTTCAGACCTTAGCCAGCCGACCCATCATCACGCTTTCCGATGCCCTTGAAACCATTAACGAGCTAGGGAAGCATCTGTTTTCGCTGCTGGACAAGTATCATTTTCAGCCTGCCCGCATTGATCAGGTATTGAGCGAAACGTTTTTAAAAGACGCTTCCAGCTTGCAGTCGCTGAGGCCCATTTTAGTATACGTTTGTACAAAACTAATTCCCAACCTGGCTCAGACCGAAAACGAGATTCATCACTTGTTACATGGACTCTCAGGCGGTTACGTTCCTGCTGGACCTAGTGGGGCTCCCACCAGGGGCATGGCTCATATTCTGCCCACGGGACGCAATTTTTACGCTGTAGACCCACGAGCCCTGCCCTCACAGGCGGCCTGGGAGGTAGGTCAGCAACTGGCCCGCGAAGTATTGGATCGGCATAAAAAAGAAACGGGCACGTATCCTGAAAGTGTGGGGATCAGCATTTGGGGCACCAGTGCGATGCGAACCCACGGCGATGATGTAGCCGAAGTATTGGCTCTGCTCGGCGTTCGTCCCATCTGGCAGGCTGAAAGTAGGCAGATTACTTCGGTAGAAGTCATTCCCATCGAAGCATTAGGGCGTCCCCGAATTGATGTAACGACCCGAATCAGTGGATTTTTCCGGGATGCTTTTCCGCATTTGATTGAGTTAATCGACGAGGCCGTCCAGCAGGTTATTGCTCTGGATGAGTCGGATGAGCAAAATTTTGTTCGTAAACATTACCTCCGCGATTTAGCCGAGCTTTCCGAACTGCCCATTGAAGAAGCCGAAGAGCGGGCCAGCTTCCGCATTTTTGGAGCGGCTCCGGGGAGTTACGGAGCCGGAATATTACCCCTGATTAACGAAAAGAACTGGCAAACCGATGCCGACTTTGCTCAGGCTTATGTGAACTGGGGGGGCTTCGCGTACGGTAAAAGTGCTCAGGGAGTGGACGCCCGACAGGAATTTCAACAACGACTCAGCACCGTTCAGGTGGCCTTACATAACCAGGATAACCGCGAACACGATATTTTCGATAGTGACGATTACCTGCAATTTCATGGCGGAATGATTGCCACCATTCGTAGCCTGACGGGTCAGCAGCCGAAGCATTATTTTGGTGACTCCCAGAATCCAGCCCAGCCCGTCGTACGGGATTTGAAAGAAGAAACCCTTCGGGTGTTTCGTTCGCGAGTGGTTAATCCGAAATGGCTGGAAAGCATTCAGCGGCACGGCTATAAAGGCGGGCTGGAGTTAACAGCTACGGTGGATTACCTCTTTGGATACGATGCCACGGCTCAGGTCATGGAAGACTGGATGTACGAAAAAGTGGCCGAAACCTACGCTCTTGATCCCAGATTACAGCAGTTTTTTGAACAAAGTAACCCCTGGGCTCTCAATGCCATTACCGAACGACTACTCGAAGCCGCCAAACGCGAACTCTGGGAAAACCCCAATCCTGAAACCTTACAGGCCTTGCAGCAGATGTATCTGAAGAGTGAAAGTTTATTAGAGGTGCGGTCGGAATAAATTTGTTGGACTATTGGCCAGCATTCGCAACCGTGTTGTGGATGCTGGCCAATAGTATTTATCATGCGGTAGCGTCGCAGATGCTGTTCCCCTGAATCCGCATTGGAAACGCGGACTAATCTTGTAACCAGTTTTTGTCAACTATTGTACAAAACCAAGAGCGATCTACCATTTTTTCCTATTCTTTCACTAGAAATGGCATTTTGTAAACAATGGGGAAACATTGCACGCCAATAATTCAATGTAACATAACAGATCATTAATATCTAAAAAATGTTGTCTGGGGATATTTGGGCCGTAGTATAAACATGCATATACCATGGTCAATCTCCCCAAATTTTTATTAATCTTTATTCTGTTTATTGCCCATTTTTCCAGTGCTCAAACCAACTTGGCAGGTGTTGCTGGAAAAATAACGACTCAGGACGGCAAGCCCCTGGATAAGGCTACAGTACAGATTAAAAATGAGTCTACTGGTTTTAAGACCGCTACCATTTCAAATGAGAAAGGCGAGTTTCTCATGAAGGAATTGCCCCTGGGTTCTCCTTATTCCGTTACGGTTCAGTACGTAGGAATGGCGACCCAGACACAAACTGGATTTTCACTCAACCAGGGGGACCTTTTACAGCTTTCCTTCCAGTTGGTAGAAAAGACGGAACAGTTGCAAGATGTAGTTATTTCTGCAACTTCTTTAGGAAACAAGATCGAAAACATCGGGACAGCCACGGCGGTAACGGCCAAGGACATCAATCGACTGCCCGTCAACGGACGTAACTTCAGTACTCTTTCAGACCTTTCTCCCTTAAGTACGGGTAATAGCTTGGGTGGGCAACTAGGCTCTGCTACCAATTACACCATTGATGGTATGGCTGCGAGGGGAACCATTGCCGGGGGGCAAACTGCCGGAGCCTACAGCATTACGATGGAAGCGGTACGGGAATTTCAAGTGGTTACGAATCAATATGACGTTACGTATGGCAATGCAGGGGGTGGAACCATTAGTACCGTTACCAAATCGGGTACTAACACCCTCAGCGGGAGTGCCTTTACCTTCTTAAGAACCAATGGACTTGCAAGCCGCTACGGATTGAATGGCCAGCCTCGAAACTATCCTTTCCATACGTCTCAGTACGGATTCTCGCTGGGTGGTCCTATCGTCAAAGATAAAGCTCACTTCTTTGTGGCCTGGGATCGTCAGGAAAGTACCTTACCTCTATTGATTGCTCCGATTCAAACCGCAGCCGATGTTCTGCGGTACAACATTACCCAGGCCACAGAAGACCAATTTTTAAAGATTGCCCGTAGCAAATACGGCGTTGGCAATGCTCCGCAATTTGGTCAGTTTAACCGCTTTAAAAATACCCATGCCCTGTTTGGTCGTATTGACTGGCAGCTCAATTCCAAAAACCTGCTGACGATTCGTAATAACTTCATTTACGATATGGATAACCAGTCGGACGGCGATAATACTACTATTAACCTCTATGAAGTATACAGTACCCGTAAAAGTATGACGAACAGTTTGATGGGTTCATTACGAACAACCATCAATACGAAAGTGACGAACGAGTTGAAGTTGCAACATTTTTGGGAGTATAACCAAATGTTTGCCAATCCCCAGTTACCCTCGGATAACATTCCGAGAGCAACGGTTGGTAATATTGCATCGGTCAACCCTAGTGACACTACCAAATTTTTGTATACCAACGTTCAGCTCGGTGGTCAACGCTATGGAGGTGATTATTTCAATAACCACCTGATCCAGCTCGTAAACAATTTGTATGTGAATACTAACAAATTCAACTTTACGTTTGGAGCGGGTCTGACCTATACCAAACAGAATTCGATTTACGGTAGTGAAACCAATGGTCGTTTCTGGTTTACTGGTTTAACAGCCTTCAATAATCTGGCCCCTTATCGCTTTACGCGGGATGTATATCTGAATAACAATCATAACATCATCTTCGATATTCTTTGTCCCAATGTATACGCTCAGGCACAAACGACGATCAGACCGGGTCTGGACATCACCGCTGGGGTTCGTATCGACTATACTGATTATCTGACTCGGGCTAACTTTAATCAGACGGTATTCAACACGCTGGGCTTACGCACTGATAATAAACTAACCACGCTTCAGGTACAACCTCGCGTACAGGCTACCTGGGACATCCATCAGAACGGTAAAGATATCATCCGTGTCGGCGGTGGTATTTTAGGATCGGCGTTGAACCCTTACTCTATGATTAACAATATGTTATTCGATGGTAGTAAGATCGTAAGTATCGACGTAACCGGAAATCTGGTTCCTACCCCCGATTTTCCTGCCTACCGTAAAAATCCCGCTTCGGCTCCGGGCGTTGACTTAGTTAATAATACCAGCGTTCCGAAACTCTACACCATTAACATGAATGGTAAGGATGCTAAAGTACCAACGGTATACAAAATCAACGGTTCGTATAGCCACTTCTTTACTCGTAATTTCCGCATGAGTATCGCTGGTTACATGTCTTTTGCTCGTAATAACTACACGTATATCGACAAAAACATGGTAGACCAGCCTTTCTTCACCTTATCTCAGGAAGGAAATCGTCCAGTGTATGTTCCTGCATCTAGCATTAACACTTCAAACGGCTCTCAGAACTGGACGCTGGGCCGCAAAACAGACCAAGTGGGTCGTATTCTGGAACTGGAAAGCTTAGGGAAGGTAAATCAGGCTGCGTTAGTAGTGGATGCGAACTACAAATACTATAAGGACGGTGAAATCGCAGCCTCGTATACCTGGAACCAGACGATGGATAATACTTCGTACAACGGAAACGTAGCAAATACGGCCACCTTGGTTCAATACACGGCTGGAGATCCCCGTACATTGAACAAAATGAATTATTCGGACAACCATTTCAGAAACAAGGTAGTCGTATACGGAAATACCCCTTCGTTCTATGGCTTTAATCTGGGCTTTCGCTTCTCAGGATTCAGCGGCACTCGTTACTCGATGATTGTTAACGGTAACATCAACGGTGACTTCGTAGAAACGAACGATTTAGCCTTTGTTTTTGATCCTAACAAAGCCGAAACTCCCCAATACTTGAAAGACGGAATTAATGCTATTTTAAATAACCCCAAGGTGGAGAATAGCATGAAGGATTACATCCGTAATAGCTTCGGTAAAGTTGCCGAACGCAATGGTGGCGTTAACCCCTTCTATGGAACTGTTGACATGCGTTTGACTTACAAAATGAAAACGTTCCAGAAACAATACGTGGAGCTTTCCTGCGACCTGTTTAACGTGGCTAACATGCTGAAGAGAGACTGGGGCGTTAATCACGCTTTGGGAGCTACTGCCTTATTATCTCGTGCTGGATTTGACCCCACTACCAACAATTACAAATACGCAGTGAATACCAACGCAGGGGTATCTAACCTAAGCGGCAACCCTTATCAGTTCCAGTTGGGAGCCAGATATGGTTTCTAGAACTGTCCCCTAAGGTAATTAACTTATTTCAACAAAGGCTGCCCGGAATTCGGGCAGCCTTTTGTTTAGTATTTCTATGACTTCGATTGATAGATTTTTACTCCACCTTTGGGCTGCGGGCTGCTTGCTTTAGTTTCTATTTATATAGAACTCCGCTTTACACTTTTATATCATTACCTGGAAAAAGAGTTATTAATCTTGGTTATTTACGAATAACCCATTTATTATTTTCTCTCGTGTAGAAGCTTTGCAATGCCTCCAGAGTAGTTCGATTATACCCCGTCCCCTTTTACAATAAGGTCTCTTCCAACATTTGAGACAGGTATGAGTTAACCTCAGCTGCGATATTCTATCTAGTTCCTAAACTAACGGCAGGTTCCTTCTGCCTTCCAAACCCTCCCTGATTTACCAGCAATAACTTCCTCTCTTTTCACTTCAAGATTGTCTTTTTTGGCTACATCCGTTGCCTGAACCAGATCGAACTTTGTCCCAATCAAACAAAGAGACCATGGTACTACAAAACAACACCATCCTTATTACGGGCGGTACAAGTGGATTTGGCTATGAATTCGCTTCCCAGCTCCTGGCTATGGGAAATACCGTTATCATTACTGGCAGAAATTCAGAAAAGTTACGGGCCGTAAAGCAAAAACTTCCTGATGTCCATATCATTCAAAGTGATGTGAGTAAGGTGGAAGACATCATTGATTTGCATGAACAGGTGATCCGCCAATTTCCGAACCTAAATATGCTCATCAACAACGCTGGTGAGATGCGGAAACTTAGTCTTCACCAGCCTCAGACCCTGCCGGATATTACCCGTGAAATAGAAATCAATCTGATGGGGCCGATCCGAATGGTGCAACAGTTTTTGCCCCACCTCAAACAACAGCCCCACGCGGCTATCATGAACGTTACTTCTGGTATTGCATTGCTAGCATTACCGATTTCACCCATCTATAGCGGCAGCAAATCCGGATTACGTGCCTATACAATGGCTCTGCGGGTGCAGTTAAAAAACACCAGGGTCAAGGTAATTGAATTGGTAGCTCCGGGATCGTCCACACCCCTAAATGATCAATTCAAGAACGAAGACGGCTTTGATTCCAGCTTACTGATGGCTCCGGAAAAAATTGTGGCCGCGGGCATCGAAGGCATGCGGAAAGATAAAGATGAGGTTTTTCCCGGTCTGTCTAAAGTAATCCGAATTCTTAGCCGATTGGCTCCCCGATTCATCATTTCTCAGCAGGCCAGGATGGGGGCATCAACCATGTACGGAAATTAGTTTCTCAATCTTTTACTATTCTTGTATGAAAATAATTAGCCTATTACTCCTGCTTGTTTCCGCGTTTTTAAGTATTAAACACGGATGGGATTCTTTCCAGGCTACCAGTCCTGAGCAAACCGAGATGATGACACAATTGGGTATTAACAAAACCATTCTTCCATATTTAGGCGTATTTTCGATCGTGGTAGGGTTGATGCTGTTTTTCCCGCCAACCTTTTTCCTTGGTAATAGTTTGAATGCTATTAGTATCGTTTTACTCATGGCTTTTGCCTTAAATGCCGGGCAAAGTCGCTTTGCTTTGATGGAAATCCCCTTTCTTGCCCTGCCGTTGGTTCTCATTTGGCTAAAACATCCCCTCGAACCTTAAAATGAAACCTCATTATGGCTCTTGAAAAACCCTACCGAATTAAATCCATATCTGAAATCCACCACCTGTTAGGCCTGCCCAAGCCTCATCATCCCCTGATTGGGATTATTGATGTATCTGGATTTAAAAATCATTCGGATATCCGGGCGGTTCTGCTTGATTTTTACGTCGTGTCGCTTAAAAGAGGCTGTGACAAACTCCTCTACGGTCAACAGAAATACGACTTCGACGAAGGGTTGATGGCGTTTATGTCTCCCGGACAAATTCTGCGGGGGCAGGACGAAAGTATCCCGGTGAATCTGGAAGGATGGATGTTGTTTATTCACCCCGATTTTCTCTGGAATACGCCTTTAGCCAAAAAAATCAGGCAATACGAATATTTCGCTTATGCGGCCCGTGAAGCTTTGTTTCTGTCAGATAAGGAAGAATCCATCATTAACGGTATTGTAGATCATATTCGAAGTGAGTATCATTCAAATATCGATAAATTCAGTCAAGAGGTTATTATAGCCCAACTGGAGTTGCTCTTCACTTATGCCCAACGGTTTTATGAGCGTCAGTTTATTACCCGAAAAATTAGTAGTCATAAAACGCTGGATAGACTGGAAGAAGTATTAACCCATTATTTTGATAACGACGCTTTACTCACGAAAGGATTACCCACCGTTCAGTATATCGCAGACAAGCTTCAGATGTCTCCCAAATATTTGAATAGTTTATTAAAGCAACTAACGGGCCAGACCACGCAGCAACACTTGCACAATAAACTCATTGACAAAGCGAAGGAAAAACTATCCACCACCGATCTGACGGTTAGCGAAATTGCGTATGACTTGGGTTTTGAGCATTCACAGTCCTTCAGTAAACTCTTCAAAACTAAGACAAAACAGAGTCCTCTGGAATTCAGGCAATCCTTTAATTGAGCAACTAGATGTACCTTTTTCAATGACAGCCATAACGTATTTCTTTTTTCTTCTTTAATCTGCGTTTGTAACCCTGAGCGTCGCAGACCAGCCCCGGGAGTTAGGTTTACCGTTTGACGATTATGAATTGTTAGAAAGCATCTGCAAGCTTCCCCCTCACTCAAGTGAATAGATCATAACTGAAACCTGACCAAGAGTAGTTAATATTGGCAACCAAAATCGGTACGGTACCTCAGGTTCATTCATGACTACTCAACTCCTCAAACACTACTGCCAGCAATTTGTCTCGTTAACCTCTGAAGAACTTGCCTTACTAGACACGTATTTTGTGCCTCTGCACCTACAACGCCATGAATTTCTCTTGCAGGAAGGCCATGTCTGCCAGTTCATTGTTTTCGTTAACGAGGGGATTGTTCGCCATTTTCATACCAAAGAGGGCGTCGAGAAAACCTGCGACTTTTCGTTTCAGCATAGTTTTTTGACCGACTTGACTAGCCTTACCCACCGCGTGCCCAGTATTTTTTCGTTACAGGCGTTGCAGGAAACAGACCTGTTGCTGATTAAAAGAGAAAACCTGCTTCAGTTATACCAGCAATGTCCCAAATACGAAACCTTTGGGAGGTTAATGGCTGAAATGGTTGCCCAACGAGCTACCGAAATTGCTATGTCGCTGTCGTCCGAGAAGCCCGAGGAGCGGTATAAGAATCTCCTAAAAAAACACCCCGATCTGTTTCAGAAAGTACAACAGAAATACATTGCAAACTTTTTGGGAATTAGCCCCGAAAGTTTGAGCCGAATTCGGAAAAGAATTGCCTTGCAGGAACGAAGCTAACTTAAGTCAACGTCTGGAGCCTAATGAGGGGCTGACCTTTGTGCCATCTTAACACACAAAGACACTCTTCATGGCAGCTACCCATTTAAACCCTCAGCTTCTTACTTTGGAAAAGGTTAGAAGTTACGAACAACAGTTACAGGACGTCATCGAAATCATTGACCACACTTACCTGAAGGACAAACTAGTGGCGGTTGAGCAGGAAGCCACCCGTCATCCAAATGAACTTCCTAAAGTCAGGCTCGGGGTGGTTTATCACGAAGTAGCCCTCAACCTGTCGTTTTTGTCCAAAACCAGTTACCGGGGCTACGCTCAGAAAAGCTTCGATCTACTTACGGAATTAGCGGAAAGTTCTGATGCGACGCCTGAATTGCTCCCGGTTATTTTGGCCTATCGTGCCTCCGCTCTTTCGCTGGTAGGAGCCGAGACGAAGAAGTTAAGTCTGCTCGGCAAAGCATTTGCTTTATTTGATGAAGCGGTTCGTACCTACGCTACGGTATCCAGTACTCCTGAATTTCTGCGGGGAAGTGTGGCGGAGAATCTGCCGTGGTTTTTCTTTAGCAAACGCAAAGTAGCCCGGCATGATTTCCAGTCGATCATTGAAAAATACCAGCAGAATTCTATCTATGCAGACGCCAAAACGATGAGTTTTACTTACTGGGCCTGGGCCAATCAGCATCAGTCGAAAAAGCACCGACCGCAATCGCTGGAATACCTGGAACTGGCCATCAAACTTGATCCTCATTACGAGGCGGGCCGGGAGCGGGCTGAAATTTTAAAGCAGAAGTTAATGGGCAACGTTACTTCCTAACTGCCTGTAAACGATTCCCCAGAGTCGTTACTAAAGAACCGGTTTGGTTGAGTTCAGCCCTAATTTTGGGGTATTTGAAATTATTACTTCCGTTTTAGTGTATAGTAATTATCAAACTTAATCCTTCTTCATTAGCTGGGGTCTTTACTCTTTCTTTCCTAATGTCTAAAAAAACGTATTTCTTTTTAATTCTGATTTTGGGCAGTCTTACTGCGTTAGGTCCTTTTTCCATTGATATGTACCTTCCGGGTTTTCCGGCCATTGCCAAAGCCCTGAACACAACCGCTGCCAAAGTCTCGCTTTCCCTATCCGGCTTTTTCATTGGTATATCCGTGGGACAACTACTCTATGGTCCTTTACTCGACCGCTTTGGCCGAAAAAAACCATTGTTTATTGGACTGGTCATTTACATCCTGGCTTCCGCCGGTTGTGCGTTTGCCGATGATATCAATGCTCTCATCTTCATGCGGGTTATTCAGGCTATTGGCAGTTGTGCCGCGGCGGTGGCATCGGTTGCCATGGTACGTGACTTATTTCCCGTGCAGGATAATGCCAAGGTATTTTCTCTCCTTCTGCTGGTCGTTGGGGCTTCCCCCATGATTGCCCCCACCGTGGGTGGCTATGTCACCTCGGCTTACGGTTGGGAAATGGTATTTATTATTCTTACGGGCATGGGAATAGCTATCTTACTAGCCGTTTTCTTGTGGCTACCAGACAGTTACAAGCCCGATTCTTCGATTTCGCTAAAGCCAAAACCTATCCTGCTCAACTTCTGGAAGGTCTTACGGGAGCCTCAGTTTTATACCTATGCTTTCACCGGAGCCATCGCTTTTTCGGGACTTTTTGCCTACGTCTCCGGCTCACCCATTTTGTTTATGGAGGTTTTCCATACCGATGAAAAAGTCTACGGCTGGATATTCGCCTTTCTTTCTGTTGGTTTTATTGGCTCAAGTCAGGTCAACACCTTATTACTTCGTACCTACAAAAGCGAAAAAATTGTAATTGTAGCTCTGACTAGTCAGGTGATCATTGCCTTTACTTTCCTGTTTGTAGCCATTAGCGGCTGGCTGACGCTGCCCATTACCCTGGTCTTCCTGTTCTTATTTCTGAGTTGCATTGGTTTTACGAACCCTAACGCAGCGGCTTTATCGCTGGCTCCCTTTACCAAGAATGCAGGAAGTGCGTCGGCTCTGATGGGAGCGTTACAAATGGGTATGGGTACGCTGATATCGGTATTGATGAGTCAGTTTGAAGAACCTTCTGCTTTGCCGATGGTCATAGGGATGGCAGGATCGGCCAGCATTGCTTTGCTGGTATTGTTGGTCGGAAGAAGAACGATTACCCGACAGATAGACGTGCAGCAGGATTCTGAGGCTGCTCTTTTCCATTAATCAATAAAAAAGGAGTGGTATCCAAACATAAATACCACTCCTTTTTTCTAAAAAGCCTTACTTCACCCACAAACTATCGGTAAAGTAATGTTTACAATCCAGAAAATGATTCACTACTTTAAATCCATTTTTTCTGGCTAACTGCTCTATTTCAGCAAACGTATATTTACGGGATAACTCCGTCCAGATGAGTTCATTCTGATCAAAATGGAAGCTGCGTTCCAGATCTTCGATGTACACGTCCTGGCTTTTTAAGCTTACCAGATAACTTCTTACCTCACCATTTTTAGGATTGTAGTCGCAATAAAAATCAAATTGATCCGGTAAAAACATACCACCCATTTCGCGGTTGATGCGGTGTAATAAGTTGATGTTAAAAGCCTTCGTAATTCCCTGTGAATCATCGTAAGCCCGGCGAATGGTAATTGGGTTTTTCTGTAAATCGAAACCCGTCAGTAATTTATCTCCGGGTTTCATTTGCTCGTAAAACTGGCTTAACAGATCATCCACTTGCGGGGCTTCGTAGTTACCAATGTTTCCTCCCAGAAATAAAAACAGACATGGAATGTCCGATTGAGCCAGTACTTCCATCTGCGTGAAATAGTCCCCTACCAATGATTTAATGGATAAAGAAGGTAATTCACGGGACATGTTTTCTTCCAGAGCCTGAATGGCCTCTGCCGAAATATCAATCGGGACATAGTTAAAATAGGCCCCCAATTCCGTGAGTTTACGAAGCAGTTGAAGCGTTTTGATACCATCTCCCGCCCCTAATTCCACGATATTGAAAGGCTCGGAAAAATCCAGTTTATTAATAATTTGTAAAGCCTGAAATGAAAGGATTTCAAACTCACAACTGGTGGGATAATACTCAGGCATTCGCATAATGTCCTGAAAAATCCGGCTTCCCTGGTCATCATAAAAAAACTGGGAAGAAATGTATTTACTGGAAGCGGATAGACCCTCCTCAATTGCCTGATGAAATGCCGTAGTAACCATTCGTGTGAGGTTGTTCGTGTTTGGGTTGATGTTTTTTGTTTTCTGGCGGTTGGTTTCTCTGGTTGTTAGTTATTAATTCTATGCTATCTACCAACCACTAATAACTAACAACTCATTTCACCAGACGAATGCCGGTGAACTGCCAGCGTTCGGGTGCGTGGAAAAAGTTACGATAGCTTTTGCGACTGTGTTTGGGAGAAGTAGCAACGGAAGCCCCGCGGAGCACCATTTGATTCACCATGAATTTTCCATTATACTCGCCCACAGCTCCTGCCGCTTTCGTGAAACCCGGATAGGGTAAATACGCACTATTCGTCCACTCCCAGCGTTGCCCCCAGTCAAGCTGGTCGGCGGCTACTTCCCACTCAAACTCGGTAGGCAGACGCAGGCCTTTCCACTGAGCAAAAGCAGCAGCCTCGTAATAACTAACGTGACTCAATACGGCATCAGGATCTAACTTCTCCAGGCCCGCTAATGTATACGTATGCCATTCCCCGTTAATTCTATGCCAATACATAGGGGCTTTTATTTCATTTTCTTTAACCCATGACCATCCCTCGTCCAGCCACAGATTAAAGTCTGTATAGCCTCCTGCCTGCATAAATTCCAGGTATTCGGCATTTGTAACTAGCGATTTATTGATTTCGAAGGGTTGTATGTAGACCTTATGTCGTCCTAATTCATTATCGAAACAAAAGCCATCACCTGCATACCCTACGTTATATACGCCTTCCTCTACACTTAGCCAGCCGCTTTGCCGATTTCTGGCGTCCGATAAAGATTGTTCGTGGGAATACACCGGGAAAGTAGGGTTATGGCCCAGAATGTATTTAATATCCGTAACCAGCAGTTCCTGATGTTGCTGTTCGTGGTGTAGCCCCAACTCAATCAATTTCAATGCTTCGGGGTCTTCCAGCGTATCCAGCAAATCTTCCATGTGCTGATCGACATACTGGCGGTAGGCGTAGACTTTTTCAACGGAAGGGCGGGTCATGTTACCGCGATCCGTTCTCAGCACCCGATCTCCTACATTGTTATAATAACTGTTGAAGAGGTAGTTAAAGTCATCGTGGAAAACCTGATAATCAGGCTTGTAATTTTTCAGAATGAAGGTTTCAAAAAACCAGGTAGAATGAGCCAGGTGCCATTTGGGCGGACTCACAAAAGCCACGGGTTGCGGAACATAATCCTCAATTTCAAGCGGTTCGCAAATCATTCTGGAGTAATCCCTTACTTCCAGATAGGCTTCCTTAAGGCTGGAGATGGTGGTTGGAAACATAGGTTGATAAGTCTGATATGGTGTGTATGCCAAAGGCCTGAGCCTGCGAACGCCGCATCATGAGTGCGTACGCATTATTAAATCCAATGGGACTAAGCCACTGTAACTGGTACTTTTTCTGAAACTCTTTCTGAACAAAAGCATAGACCCGGTCGCGGTTGGGTCCGAGCTGCTTCTGTTGAGCGGTCGAGGCTTTTAAAATGGTTAATAAACCCGTTCCTGTGTATTCGGGATAGAGGTCAATTTCTCCGTGAGTGAGGGCATCAAAGCAGATTTTCGTACCACCCAAACCCGTTTTCAATTCAACCGATAACGGCGTATACCCTTCCAGCAGCAGTTTATACATATGTACCAGAATGTACTGCTCGCCAAAAATTTTAGAGCCCAGCCGGATTTTTCCTTCTCTAGAAGTTTCCTGATTTTTCAACAACCCTTGGCTTTGTAGAAATTCGCGGGCTACCTGTTCGGGTAACTGTTTACGATAATCCACCCGATAATTGAGCTCGGTCATGACGGAGTCATTGATTTTCCCGGCCAGCAGGTTAAGCGTCGGCTCCACCTCTGGATAGGTTTTTAACACCTCCACCCGCACCACCGGAGCCGCATAATACGGCGGAAAAATACCTTTGTCGTCGGTTAAGGTTACCAGATCATACGCCTTCAGGCGGCCATCGGTGCTGTAGCCACTGATGACATCAATTTTTTGCTCGAAGGCCGCTTTATACATGACCGCATCGCTGATGACCACCGTCGGAATGTCGAGTTTATACACGGAAGTAAGTCCCAGATACCCATCCTCGCGGCCCATAAATTCGGGAGTAAACCCAGCCAACATCTTTTGCTGGGAGCTGGGAATAACGTAAGCCGAACTACTTAATAACAAGATCGCAGGGATAATCCATACCGCTTTGCGAAGGCGACGACTCGACAGTTTCTGGACGAAGGACAATACAACATCGAAAGCCAGAGCCAGCAAGGCCGCTGGAATGGCTCCCGCCAGAATCATGTGGGTATTATTAAGGGAAATTCCGCCAAAAATGAATTCGCCCAGCCCACCCGCAGCAATGTAAGCCGCCAGGGTAGCTACGCCGACGTTGATCACCGCCGCCGTACGGATACCCGCCAGAATCACGGGCAGGGCCAGAGGTATTTCTACCTGAGTTAACACCTGCCAGGAATTCATCCCCAAACCCCGAGCAGACTCGGTAATGGCAGGATCTACTCCGGTAATGCCCGTAAATGTGTTCCGAATGACGGGTAATAAAGCATACAAAAACAGGGCAGTAATGGCAGGGATAGCCCCGATGCCCAGCAATGGAATCAGAAAACCCAGCAGAGCAATGCTGGGAATGGTTTGTAATATACCCGCGATACCCAATACCACTCCGGCGGCTTTGGGTTTCCGGGCGATGAATATGCCCAATGGCAGGGCTACCAGTACGGACAATAGCAGTGACATACAGGTTAACCCGGTATGAGTCAACGTTTGTTGCCAAAGCTTGGGAGCCTGCTGCTGCATGAATTGCCCTAAAGTCTGCTCCATTAAAACTGGTCTTTATACTGCTGATACGCGGTTTGAAGAATCGGTAAACTGAGGGTTTTTAAGGAATTCGTTAACTCATTTTTCACCACTGCGGGCTTCTTTTCTGCCAACCATTCCATCGCCTCCCAAAGACTTTGTTCACTCTGAAGGGTTGGCGTAATTAACTCCTGACTATCCGAAAGAAAAGGCCATATCTCCTTTAGTTTCAAAGCTTTTAACTCAAGCTGATACCGTTGGTGCTGAAAGAAATCTTTGACGAAGTCGCTTGCGGGTCTGAACATTAGTTCTTCCGGCGTTCCTAGCTGCCGGATCGTTCCCTGATGCATCAAAGCGATCTGGTCGCCCAGTTCAAAAGCCTCGGCCATGTCGTGAGTTACCATGACTACGGTTTTGCGTTGTAGTTCAGGTAATTCTCTGAATTCCTGGTGGATAGCTGAGCGGGTCAGAGGATCTAATGCTCCGAAAGGTTCGTCCATTAATAACAGGGGTGGGTCGGACACCAACGCTCGGGCCAGGGCCACGCGTTGTTTTTGACCTCCACTTAATTCATCAGGATATTTATGAGCGTAACTCCGATAAGGCAGATTCAACTGGTCCAGAAGGCTTTCGGTCCGTTGCCGGGTTTTCGACTTTTCCCACTTCAATAAGCCGGGAACTACGGCAATGTTTTCGGCTACTGTCAGGTGAGGAAACAGCCCATTATTTTGGGAAACGTACCCCATGTTTCGGCGTAGTTCTTCGGGTTTTGTTGAGAAAATATCTTTCCCCTGAATCCATACCCGCCCCGAATCCGCTTCGATCAAACGGTTCAGCATTTTCAGCGTGGTGGTTTTCCCACAACCGCTGGTGCCCAACAAAATCATCGTCTGGCCCTCTTTCACCTCAAAAGACACGTTATCAACGGCTTTCAATCCATCGAACGCCTTGGTTAGCCGCTCAGCAACGATCATTCTTCAAGTTTTGTAAAAAGATTATTTAGCGATTCGGCGTAGGTAGGATGAGCAAAAACGCCATTTTGCAATTGCTCATACGTCAGATTACCCATCATGGCTATCTCTAAAAACGACATAATTTCCCCGCCTTCCGAACTCAGAATGGCTGCTCCGAGGATTTTACCCGTTTCCTTTTCCAGCACCACTTTCCACAGGCCACAGGTCTCGCCCACTTCCTGCGAACGGGCTACACTTTTGGCCTCCATTTTAGCAATCTGAATAGCCAATCCTTTTTTGCGGGCCTCCTGTTCGGTTAACCCTACCCGACCTAATTGCGGATCAGTAAACATGCAGTAAGGAAAAGGACGATCACTGGTAGAGCGGTTTCCTTGGTTGAGTAAGTTTTCGGACACGATTCGGTAATCGTCATACGCGATGTGGGTAAAGGCGGGACCGCCGTTGGCTTCCCCCAGAGCGTAAATGCCGGATACTGATGTTTCCAAGGTCTCATTCACTTGGATGTATCCTTTTTCATCAACCTTAATACCTGTACTTTCCAGCCCTAAATCAAGGCTGTTGGGCTCGCGACCTACGGCAATCAAAACATGAGAAGCAGATACCTTTTTTTCACCCGAATCAGACGCCAGACTGGCTTCAATGGAAGCATCTTTTTTCGATATTGCTTCTAGTTTATAGCCTTTTAGAATCGTAATTCCTTCATCGGTCAATATGCTTTCCAATGCATTAACCACGTCCTCATCTTCCTTGGATAGCAATCGTTCGGAAGATTCTACAATGGTAACTTCACTTCCAAACCGACGAAACATCTGGCCAAATTCCATACCAATGTAACCTCCGCCAATGATGAGTAAATGGTCAGGAACTTCGGTTAATTCCAGAATGGATTTATTGGTTAAATAGTCAACCTCCGAAAGTCCTTCGACATCAGGAATGGAAGGCCGCGTTCCCGTATTAATGAAGATCAGGTCCGCCGTTAATGCTTCTTCCTTTCCCGATTTTCCCCTTACGACTAAGGTCTTATCACCCGTAAATTTTGCGTTACCGTAGATCAGATCCAGATTTTCCAGTTCTTCGAGCTTTTCTTCCGAAGCCGAACGTTTCATCGTTACCACTTCCTCTTTCCGATCCCGAATCTTAGTCATATTGACCTGATAGCCAGAAATATCAATCCCCATCTCGGCACCGTGAGCCACCTTGTACGCCAGTTGAGCAGAGGCAATCATGGTTTTGGTAGGCGTACATCCATAATTAACGCAGGAGCCTCCCACTAATTCTTTTTCAATCAGGACTGTTTTTTGTCCAGCTTTCGCATATTTCATGGCTAGGGGAACACCCGCCTGTCCGGCCCCAATGATAATAATATCGTACTTTTTCATGTAAAACACTAAGAAAACCGAAGAGGTATGATGAATAAATGAAGGAAGGAATCAGGCTTCGATCCGAACGCCTTTCCAGAAAGCTACATAGGCTTTGATTTCAGCCGCCGCGGGTTTAGGGTCTGGATATACCCAGGCGGCATCTTTATTTTCCTGACCATCCACCAGCAAGGTAAAATAAGAGGCTACTCCTTTCCAGGGGCACACCGTATGCGTTGGGGAATCAATGAGCCATTGCCGATGAATGGACTCAGGAGGGAAGTAATGGTTACCTTCGATCACAATGGTTTGATCGCTTTCTGCAATCACCTGATCATTCCAAATGGCTTTCATAGTTGTTCGTAAGTATGCATAACCATTTGTTAAAAAAATTATACCTATACTCACGTTAAACCAGGCATTAACGTTCCTGATTCAAGCCCTGTGACTAGCCTATTCATAACTCTACTCGTTAGCTACCATTAACTACCCAAAGAAGCGAGCAATGATTACTTGCCTGCTTAACCTAGCCGCTGCCAACAAAAACGCTGGCAGCGGCTAGGCTCGATGATTACTCGAAACATAAGATTCTGACGAATAGAGATTCAGCTAAAAGAGAAAGTATCAGCAATCATCATTCGCTCGTTCTCGATGGATTCCTGTTGGGCCGCCGAAGCATAGATCATCATTCGCTCTTCGTAGTTCTGAATGGCGGCGTCAATGCTTTCGAATTTTCCGTTCGTCAGATTATGGGCTAATAATAAGGCATCCTCCAAACCCGTATTGACACCTTTACCCGCAAAAGGAGGCATTAAATGGGCGGCATCTCCGATGAGCGTAATTGGTAAAGGACGATTGGTTTTCCAGGGTTTGGTTAAGGGTAATTTTCGGATAGGTAACGCCCAGAAAGAAGGAGTAACCCGGAATAATTGCTGGTAACATTCCCCCCAGTGGCGGAACCTTGAAGAAAGGAAAGGCATGATATCATCCCGAAAGGCCGGGCCGGTACTAAACGCCCAGTCATCAGGTTTTTTAGCTATAATTCCGTACGTTAAGGCTCCCTTATTATTGGGGTTTACCACCAGCACGTTCCCCTGATACGAACTCATCAGAATCGTATCATTGCACAGTCGGTAGAATTCGGGGCAATGCTTTTCCGGCTCAACGATTTCTCCCTGAATGATAAAACTTCCGGTTTCCTCTACTTCTGCATCGGTTACCAGCCTTCGAATGCCGGACATTCCCCCATTGGCGACTATGACCACATCAGCCTCCGCCTGAATTTGATGTTCAAAGGACAATAGCCATTTTCCGTGGTGCTCTTGCAGCCCCGTGCATTTTCTGTCCCAAACGACGGTATCAGTCGCTAAACTTTCGAGCAACATTTTTCTTAAATCGTTTCGATTTATTTCAGGGTTATCGAATCGATTTTCGGGCGTGGGTTCAGTAACAGCCAACACTCCCCCTTTTTCATCAACGATAGTTCTTGCCATAGGTCGGGCCTGGACGTAATAACTTTCCAGTAACCCCGCTGCTTTCATGGCTTCCTGACCGGAATTTTTGTGTAAATCCAGCGTGCCACCCCAGATTCTTGCCTCCGCGTAGGCATCCCGCTCGTAAACAGTTACGTCGATATGGTGCTGCTGGAGTAATCGGGCCATGGTCAAGCCTACGGGGCCCGCTCCAATCACTGCTATTTTTTTATTGGTAAGGATCATGATTTTGCGTTCGTTAATAACTACACAAAAGTCTATGATACTTTACGGGTAAAATAGCTACTTTACACCAAAAAATAGTCGTATAAGACATTTCATGCCTGCAGAAACATTTCCTACGATCCCTAAGGTATTAGCCTCATTGGCTCTCCGTTTAAACACGGAGGTAAAGAACCATAGCGTTGAAATCCCGGCAGACCAGGGTTCCGGGTACTGCACAGGCTATGTCTTTACGGAACATCTTCGATTATTGATTCTGAATTATGAGTTGAAGGAAGATCTGATTCTGGAAAATCCAGACGTAGCTTCTCCTACGCCAACGATTCTTTTCAAGTTTCAGCATGTCCTGGTCAAAACGGGCTTACACTCCTTAAAAAAGCGGGTTCCTAGCGTATTAATTGCGACGAGTCAACTGCATACCGAAAGTGTCATTTCTATTCACTCCAATACGGAAGTGATTAACATTGAAGTCGATGCTCATTACCTGAAGGGTCTTTTCACTGCGTCGGAAAAATCGCCGATTTTACGAAGCTTGCTCACGAATACGCAACCTCTGATTTTTGAAGAATTGGTTCATCCCCCTATTCAAAAGATTATCGACGAACTCGTGAATCAACCCATCAGCGAAACCTTCGAACTGTTTTGGGCCCGAATCAAGGCGGAAGAATTGATCTGCCAGTTGTTAATAGCTCTGGAGAAGCGAGAGGAGAAACAGGTATATGCCCTGAATAGTCAGGATGTGGAAGCCATTTACCGGGCTAAAGAACACATGCTGGCACACCTGGATACGCCGCCCGTTATTAACGAACTGGCTTTAGCCGCTCACATGAGTCCAACCAAGCTGAAGCGTTTATTCAAACAGATTTTTGGGAACAGCATTTTCAGTTATTACCAGGAATTCCGAATGAAAGAGGCCGCCCGCTTACTACAAGCCGAGCAACGCTCTGTTTCTGAAGTAGGTTATGCTCTGGGTTTTACCAACCTGAGTCATTTTTCGAAAGTTTTTTACGAACACATCGGGACAAAGCCGAAACAGTTTAGTCGCATCAAGCCTAAGGAATGACCTCAGCCAGGCGGTTAGATTCGCCCAGCTGAGGTTATTACTGCTTTGTTTAACGGCCTCCCCCGTCATCATTACTGATTTTTCGGCCCTGTTTTCCAGAGGTGGTCATCTTGCCAAACCGCCACTCGAAAGCTAAACGAGCCGAACGGTTCACATAAAACGAGCGGGTAGTTGACTCAAATGTGGGGGAGAACTGCTGATAGGTTTGTCGCATTCCCCGGTTGAAAGGGTTATTGACCCCCAGTGTAAGGCTGGCTTTTTTCGCCCAGAATTCCCGCTTCAGGGCAAAACCATACCAGTAATACCCAGTACCCCGGCCCTGTAAATTGATCCAACCAGTGCCTACGTTCGCATTGGTCTGAAAAGTGATATTATGCGGAAATTTGTAGGTGCTGTTGACACTGAAATTGCTTATACCTCCCGAATTGCCCTGCTGAAGAGCCGGACTGTAGATATCAATGTATCGAAAATCAACGCTACCGTTTAAAGTCCAGTTTTTCCTTGCCTGTCCCGATACGTTGATGTTCAATCCCAGCGATTTGCGTTGACCCATGTTTTGGGGCTTGCTTATGGCTACGCCAGTAGCATCCACGGTTCGAAAATATTCAATGGCATTATTTGTCGTTCGGGCGTATAAAGCAGTATTAACGGATAATCCGGCTTTGGTAGACATGCTATGCCCCACTTCCAGAGCATGATTGAGTTCAGGCTTCAGGTAAGGATTACCCGTTTCCAGATTTTGCGGATCGCTGGCGTTTACCCAGGGATTCAAATACCAAAGCATGGGTCGTTGAATACGTTGGGTGTAACTGGTTTTAAAGGTCTGCGTACCTACCTTCTTTGCAATAGTAAGACTGGGAATCAGATTATTATACGCATTCGCTAAATGCGTTTGCGTACTTTGGAAATCACCATCAATGACGGTGCGTTCCAATCGCGTGCCCAAGTTGAAGCTAAATTTGGACTTGGTTTCAGCCCGCAAAGCCACATACGCCGAATAGACGTTTTGCAGATAAACAAAGTCGTTGGATTGCGTCGGGTCAGGGATCAGCGGAGATTGACCATCCACGGATTGTTCGACATTGAACTCACTGCCAATATCCCGGCGAATGGCTTTCAAGCCCAATTCTAATTTCAGGCGAGTGGTATCCCGGCTGGTTCGCCATTGGAAGGGATGCGTATAATCTGCCTGTAAAGTGAATTCTTTGTTTCTACTGTAATTCATACTTTTCTGCCGAAAAATAAGCTGATTCTCAAAGTTATAGCGATCAGTGTCGTAGAAATAGTTATCGGGCATTCGACTGAATTGCGTCAGAAAAGAAAATTCCTGTTCGGGTTTGCGAAATGTTTTTGTGTATCCTAAATCAAATTGGCTATTCCCGTACGGATTTCGAAAACGGGTTTCATTGCGAAACGTCTGTAGGGGGGTATGATTCGCATCAGATAATTGATTAACTACTACACTGTTTTTAGGATACGAACCACCCCAGGCATTGATTGAAAAATTAATATGATTGGTTGAATCAGGATCATAATCCAGACTCATTTCAGTATAACCACCCGTTCCGACGTTATCAGCCTTGCTTTTCTGATTTAAATAGCGGGACGGATTTCCATCCACCAGCGTCGTCCGAATTAGTTCTGATTCACGAATATTCCGAAACTGGTTACCATTGGCCGTTAAAGCAAACCCAAGTTTATTCGTCTTTAAGGCTAGTTTCGTGTTTATACTGCGGTTTAGCGTACCCTGAGACGCCATGACCGAACCGTTAAAGCCCTTCAGTGCTTTCTTGGTAATGATATTAATGACTCCCGCCGACCCTTCTGCATCGTATTTCGCTCCCGGACTGGTGATTATTTCAACCGAGCGAATGTTATCCGCAGGCATTTGGCGGAGGGCATCGGCCAGATTCCGGGCCATCAGAGCCGAAGGTTTTCCATTGATCAGTACCCGAATGTTACTATTTCCCCGCATCTGAACCGTTCCATCCAAATCTACACTTAAACCCGGCACTTTTCGAAGCATATCCGCCGCCGAGCCGCCCACGTTAGAAATGTCTTTTTCAGCATTATAAACCAATCGGTCTCCTTTTTCTTCAAACAGAGCCTTTTGAGCCGAAACAGTTACTTCGCTCAGCGTTCGGTTTTCCGAAATTACTGCTAACGTTCCCAGCTCAAGCTTAGGTTGATGGCTACTTAATACCACTTCCAGACTCCGCTTCAGGTAACCGACGGAGGATACGGTAAGCGTATACTTTCCCAAGGGCAGTGACTGGATCAGGAAAATTCCTTCACTATCCGTGGTAGCTCCCGTGATTAAAGTGGTTCCCTGATAAAGAGCGGCGTTAGCAAAGGGAATTTTCTGGCGGGTCGTAGAATCTACCAGCGAACCCGTCAGGCTGCCGGGATGCGTGGATTGGGCCAAAGTATTTCCAGCCCATAAAGCCAATATGGCCATGGAAAGTAAAAATCTCATCGTAGGAAAATGTTTGAAGGTTCTATCCGCAAAAGCTCGCGGACTGAAAGGACATTAGGCTTAGAGTCTCGTTGTTTTTACCAAAGAGTAAGGAAAAATGAAAATGTTGCAAGCGGAGGATAAAGTATACAAAAAATAAGTTGTCGGCTTTTACTCAGGGAAGATGACTCTACGTTAGTCCGCGTTTTCAACGCGGATTTTTGGGGAAAGCGTTTGTAACCGTACGAGTCCCCGGATTTCATCCGGGGCTATTCATATTCAACCCCTCCGGGGTTGTTTCCGCAGTCACTCGGCTAGAGCCGAGCGACTGCGAGGGACCTCAAATTCTCTCACTTCATTCGAGAGGACAGGTGAAGAAATAAGCCTGCTACTTACTGGTGCGAAATTCTATCTCGTTCCTACCCTAATGCAGGTTCCTCCTGCCGTTATCCCTCAAGCCTAGCATCCATATTTCGATTCATATCAAGGTCTTCAATTACACATTTTAGACCGCGTTTTAAGACTTATGAATCGATATACCTATCTATTTAGCAGAACTAACTACTAATTGTAGCCGCCCTATCAATTTTGACCCCTATTTGAAGCGAAAAAGACACCCTCTTGCGAGCGACTTCCTACCTATTATTGTATAAAATTATCAGTAAGCATGAAGTCCAACTACCCAACCCAACGTACCAGTCGTTTTCAACAGTGGCTTATCATCGGCTTAGCCGCTTTAATTGTCAGTCTAAGTCTGTTTGTAATTTATACCTTTTGAGGACTTACCTAAGTTAGTTCCCCCTTTACTGGCCATCCCAAACGAAGGACCTTCCGAAGTATTGGGATATGATTTCATAAAAAGGAAGTCATTAGCCCTTTAACCCCGTTAGAGACAAGTGTAACTCATTTAGAATCAGAGCTCCGACAAATCATCCACTACTTCCGTCGTTCGAAATTGTCTGGCGTATTCTGAAGGAGGAACATTATAGAGCTTCTGGAACATCTTCCTGAAGTATTTTACATCCTCAATTCCTACCTGATACGCCACATCAGACACGCGGATGTTCGTGCTGGCTAGTAACTGAGCGGCTCGCTTCATTCGTACATCGCGAATGAATTCGACCACGGTTTGTCCGGTAATGCTTTTGAGTCGGCGATAAAAGACCGACTGACTCATACCCATTTCCTGAACCAGTATTTGCACGTTAAAGTCTGGTTCCTGGAGCTGGCTTTCAACAATCTGCATTGCTTTTTCCAGGAATTGCTTGTCGGCATCAGGAATCACTACTTCACCCGGTTCCAGCAAAATCTGACGGTGATAATACTCCCGCAGCTTCATTCGGTTTTGTAGCAAACCCGTAACCTTGGCGACCAGAACTTTCGGATGGAAAGGCTTGGAGACGTAATCGTCCGCTCCCGTTTCGAGTCCTTCCAGTTCATACAAAGCCGCCGCCCGGGCCGTAAGTAATACGACTGGAATGTGAGCAGTTTTGGGGTGCTGCTTTACTTTCCGGCATAACTCCAACCCATCGCTTCCAGGCATCATAATATCACTGACAATCAAGTCGGGCAAATATGTTAAAGCCTGAGTCCAACCTTCCAGCCCATCTTTGGCAGTTATTACTTCAAAATCATCAACGAATAATTGCTGTAAATACGTCCGCAGTTCCTCGTTATCCTCCACAATTAATAATCGCAGAGAGTTAGGCAATCGGCTGGGTGGTAAAAGGGGTTCTGCCAGGGTTTCCAGATTTTCGGGGGTTATGGACGTATCGATTACGGGCTCTGCCGTACGTAAATCGCCTTCCTGTAAATGAGCCGGACCAAAAGGCAGACGAACGGTAAAGGTGGTTCCGTTGCCGGGCGAGCTGACAACGCTAATTTCTCCCTGATGCCGCTCAACCCACTGCTTCACCAGCGAAAGACCAATCCCGGAACCCATCACTCGTAAGGTTTCCGTGTGTGAAGCCTGGTAATAAGGATCAAAAATATGCTCCAGTTCCGCTTCCTGCATCCCCGTGCCCCAGTCACGCACCCGAATCTCCAGGTAATGATTCGTGAGATGACCTTTGGTAAACACGCCGTTCTGGTGATAATCTCCAACCACCTCCAGGTAAAAACGCACCTTCCCTTTAGATGGCGTATATTTAAAGGCGTTAGAAAGCAGATTGGTCAGGATGATTTCCAGTTTGTCACGATCAAAGTAAAGCGGAATGGCTTCCTGCGGACTTATCAACTCATAATCCAATTCTTTCTCTTCGGCTTTTAACTTGAAGATGAGGAATAACTCGGTTACAAAACTAGTAATGTTTTCCTTGCTCGCTTTCAGGCTCAAATGGCCGGATTCCACTTTTCTAAAGTCGAGTAACTGATTGACCAAATCCAACAGCTTACGGGTCTGACCGTGCATGAGCACTACCTTTTCCTTAAGGCCCGGCCATTGATTTCTACTTGATAACAGTTCTTCTATAGGCCCCAAAATCAAGGTCAAGGGCGTTCTCAATTCGTGCGAAACGTTCGTAAAAAACCGCAGTTTCAAATCCGTTAATTCCTTCTCTTTTTCGTTCTGGAATTTTTCAAAAGCCAGCTTATTTTTCAGATCCTGCTGAGCCGTAGCAATACCTCGATACACGAATAACGCACCACTGATTACCAATGCATAGATTACGTAGGCCCACCAGCTTTTCCACCAGGGAGGCAAAACGGTAATAGGTAAGCTCAGCGAATTCGTAGACCAGACATCGTCGCCATTCGTCGCCCGAACGCGGAAAATATAGTCTCCGGCCGGTAAATTGGAAAAACTGGCCGTCCGCTGTCCGGCAGGTAATTCCACCCAATCCTTCGTGTATCCTTCCAGTTGGTAAGCGTATCGCTGTTTTTTAGGATTGGCGTAATTCAATCCAACGAAGGTTAAGGAAAAATCGTTTTCCGAAGCATATAGCTCCATTTTCGGCGAGTCGGCGAAGGATTGACTAATCAAAACCCGCCCATTCAGGGTATCGCCAGCAGTAACTGACTGATTGTGAATTCTAAGATCCGTGATCTGAACCAGTGGTGGATACGGATTCGGGCGAATGTCGGCGGGTTTGAAATACGTAATTCCATTGATTCCACCCATGTAAAGCGTCCCATCATTTGAGCGAAAAGCCGCTCCAACTTTAAAGGAATTACTCTGTAAACCATCCGTCACATCATAATGTAAGAGCTGGTTCTTCTGCGGATTAAATTCGTATAAACCCGCTCCTCCAATCCAAAGGTTACCCGACTCATCCATCAACATACTTTCTACGTCCTTTTCTGGAACTCGTCTGTCGTATCGATCAATGGTTTCGTTCTTTGCTGAAATCCGATGCAAGCCCCCGCCAATGGTTCCTACCCAGATATTCCCTTGCCGGTCTTTTACTAAAGGCCAGGCGTAATTAGTTTTCAGGCTGTGAATATTTTCCGGCTGATGTCCAAACTCTTTCAGTACTTGTAATTTACTGCCCGTAATTTTCAGTTTCAATACGCCGCGATCTCGGGTGCTGGCCCAAAGAACGTCTTGCGAAGGATCGTATAATAAAGAAGTAAACTGCCGGGTTGGCATCGTTTTATTCTGCGACGAAAAGGCCTGTAGAAAGGTGCCGTCTTCGGCATAAGCCAGAATTCCGGCGTTGAATGTGGCTATCCAAATAATCCCGTGACGGTCCTGCGTGATGTTTTCAATACTGACAGAATTCCAGCCGGAACTCAGCGGCATAGCAGGCAGAGAAAACAGATCGCCCGTACCCGTCAATCGCATCAGACCCCGGTAACGGGTTCCAATCCAAAGCGTTCCTTTTCGATCCTGATAAAAGGCGGACACGTCTACACCATTATCCTGACCAAAAGTCGGACGATTCAGGTAGTCACGATAGGTTTTGGTTTTCAGGTCATAACTCGCAAAACCGTTCCGGGTTCCCATCCAGAGCCGCTGGGCTTTTTCGTCTTTATAAACGGCGTTGATATAGTTATGAGCCGGGGTTGTTGATCCTAACATTTGCCGACGAAGTAGCCCAAAGGCTTTCGATTGAAGCTTCAGCAAATTCAAACCGCCCGCCGAGGTTGCCAGCCAGACATTATGGAAACGGTCTTCCATCATGTTATGTACCCGAACCGAGTTAATACTATGAGGATCATTGTCATGGGGAAGAAAAATATGCACCTGCTTTTCATCCACCGGAACGCCCGCAAGCGTACCGGCATTCACTAGCAAAAGCCCATAACTCGTGCCAATCCAAAGTCGGTGAGCAGAATCCAGATACAGGCTTTCAATTTCTGCAAAACTCCGTTTTAAAGCTTCAGGCTGGATATTTATCCCGTTCGACAGAGATTTTGAATCGACCCAAAAGACCTGGCCTCCACTGCCAATCCATAAATCACCACGACGGTCGAGATGTAAGGCCCGGATGTTAGTATCTTTAAGGACCTTCACCTGAGTGGCCATCGTAGAAGTGCCGGGACGATTCAGTACCCATAACCCATGATCCATCGTACCAATCCATAACTGCCCCCGCTGATCTAGGCTGAGTCGGGTAATGGTAGGTTCTGATAAGCCGGGTAAATCGATTTTCCGGATATATTGAATGGCTCCTGTGGGAGTAAACTGAATACAGAAAAGCCCTAGCTGATGCGTAGCAATCCACATGCGATTGGAAGCATCGGAGGCCATGGCATTGATATTGACCCGAGCCAGTTGCTGCACAAGTAGAGGGTGCGACTGAGCACCGGGCCGTTCCCTGATGCTGAAAAAGCGGTCATAATCGGCATTATACCAATAAAGTCCCGCCCGCTCAACACCGGTCCAGAGATGACCTTTCTGGTCGATGTGTAAGGTGCGGATGCGGTTGACTGCGGTTCCTGTCTGATCATTGAGGGGTAATTCGTATTTCTTCAGCTCATGCCCATCGTAACGATCCAGTCCTTTGTTTGTTCCGATCCAGATGAAACCTAAGGGGTCCTGCGTTACGCACATAGCATCGCTGTGAGAGAGGCCCTCATTCACGGTAATGTGCTCAAATCGAAACTGTCCCGTCTCAGACTGAGCTGAGCTCAGGAAAGGAAAAAGGGCCAGGCCCCAGAAGAAAAAGACGTATTTGTAAATGCCCTGCATACCCATTAACTAAAATGCACCTCTGTTTTGACGAATTCTAGCCTGTCTTCCCATTAAAACTGAATGTATTTTTGCCTACTAATAAATGACATAGTGAATAAGATTTTACGCAACGAGGGTATTATAAGTTGACCTAATTCTTTTTCATTTACAAGTAACCATTCACATATTTCCCTAAATCTATGATTTTACGTTTGCAGTGGCTTTCATTCGTTCTGTTCATGCTGATCGGCTGTCTGGAACCAACGTTAGCCAGTACTCCCCCGAAAAAAGAACCTAATTCAGCTTACCTGTTTGTCTATTTCATTGGAAAAGGAAATAATCAGGAAGCCATTCGTTTTGCGGTTAGCAAAGATGGTTATAACTACAAAGCTTTAAATTATAATCAACCTGTCATTGCTTCGGAGGCGATTAGTGCAACGGGCGGTGTGCGGGATCCGCATATTCTTCGCTCGGAAGATGGCCAGTCGTTTTACATGGTGGCAACGGATATGCACACCGTTAAATATGGCTGGGGGCCGAATCACGGCATGGTATTACTCAAGTCAAAGGATTTGGTAAACTGGGAATCCAGCAAAATTGACATAACCAAAACTTACCCCGAGTTTAAAGACGTAAATCGCGTTTGGGCACCCCAAACCATTTACGACCCTGTTGCGAAAAAATACATGATCTACTGGTCCATGCGTTTTGGTCAGGATGCGGATAAGGTCTACTATGCCTACGCTAATGCCGATTTTACGGCTTTAGAAAGTGCCCCTAAGTTACTCTTTACCAACCCACAGGGCGGTTCCTGCATTGATGCCGACATTATTAATAAAGATGGCGTGTATCATTTGTTTTATAAAACGGAAGGCAATGGTAACGGAATCAAGCAGTCTACAGCGAAGAATTTAACGGGCCCTTACACCCAGCATGACGAGTATTTGCAGCAGACTAAAGATCCCGTTGAAGGCTCGGGTGTTTTCAAGCTTAATAATTCGGATTCGTACATTTTGATGTACGATGTTTATACGAAGGGTCGCTACGAGTTTACGACAAGTAAGGATCTGAAGAAATTCACGAAGGTCGATCATGAAATTTCGATGAATTTTCTGCCTCGCCACGGTACGGTTCTTCCCATTACCAATGCTGAGTATCAGGCATTGACTCAGAAATGGCCCTTAGCCAACAACCCCATTCTGGGTGGTTATTACGCTGATCCTGAGATCTTATACGCTGAGAAAACGGGTAAGTTCTACCTGTATCCCACTAGTGATGGTTATCATTCCTGGTCAGGAACTTCTTTCAAAGTATTTTCTTCGGATAACCTCGTCAACTGGCATGATGAAGGCGTCATTCTGGATTTGCCCAAGCAAACTACCTGGGCCAACCGTAACGCCTGGGCACCGTGTATTGTGGAGAAAAAGATTAACGGCAAGTATAAGTACTTCTATTTTTATTCAGGAGCCCAGAAAATCGGATTAGCTACGGCGGACGAGCCCACGGGTCCTTTCACGGATTTCGGGAAGCCATTTATTGATAAACATCCTAAAGGGGTAAATGGGGGTCAGGAGATTGATCCAGATGTATTCACTGATCCCAAAACCAACAAGAGTTACTTATACTGGGGGAATGGCTATATGGCCGTTGCTGAGCTTAGCGATGATCTGCTTTCGATTAAGCCCGAAACTGAGAAAGTTATTACTCCTGACCCTACCTTCCGGGAAGGCACCTATGTCGTATATCGGAAAGGGACGTATTACTTCTTCTGGTCGGAAGACGACACTCGTAGCGAAAATTACCGCGTTC
Organism: Siphonobacter sp. SORGH_AS_0500; assembly: GCF_031453245.1. Lineage (NCBI taxonomy): Bacteria > Pseudomonadati > Bacteroidota > Cytophagia > Cytophagales > Cytophagaceae > Siphonobacter > Siphonobacter sp. SORGH_AS_0500. The sequence goes on along the minus strand of NZ_JAVIYT010000008.1, from coordinate 309,916 downwards.
GTTACGGTACCTCCAAATCACCTTTGGGACCTATTACGATTCCTGCAAACAACATCGTTATTGAAAAAGATAAGAATCTGGGCATCTACGGAACAGGGCATAACTCCATCATTCAGATTCCCGGTAAAGACGAATGGTACATCGTTTACCACCGTTTCCATTATCCCGACGGAATCACGATGGGTGATGCGGCGGGCTACAATCGCGAAACCTGTATTGATGCTTTAACGTTTAACGCCGACGGCAGCATTAAGAAAGTTCAACCCACGTTTAATGGTATAAAACCCGTCTCTTTGAAAAAGAAAAAATAAGTTCAATAGTCTCCAATCGTATCGAATCAGCTGGTGCATCTGCGTCAGCTGATTTTTTTTTGGTGGTAAATTCATTTCAGCCCGTACAATTCTCACTCAAAATTTAATGATCTGATCCTGAATTGGATCGAATCAAATTTACCCCCGCTTTTTGACGAATTTTTCCCCTACTCTTCTGCACCTGCCCCTCTACTTTTGGACTATTCAAGTAATAAGTTTAACCAATGTCCTTCTATTGAACATTAATTCTACAAATAGTTAGACACCCCTCCTGTACATTCTATGAAATTCAAATGGCTACTCATTTGTGGAGCGATTTTACACCAGCCAGGTGGATTATTTGCTCAGCCCTGGACCGGCCAGTCATTAGTACCTTCGACCAATAACCGAAGTACTCAGGCGGCTATCATTATCACTGGTAAGGTGACCGATGCCAACGGGCAGGGGATTCCTGGTACGAGTGTTTCGCTCAAAGGAACGAACCTGGGTACCAACACGGACTCCGACGGGAACTTCAAACTCCAGATTCCTGACCGGGCAACAAACCCCATACTGGTATTCTCTTACGTAGGGTATGCCACTCAGGAGGTAGTCGTAGGTTCTCAAACGACCCTGAACGTACAGCTTAAAGACGACAGCAGGGCTCTGAGTGAGGTGGTCGTTGTGGGTTATGGTACGCAGAAGCGATCGGATATTACAGGGGCGGTTGCCTCCGTACCTAAAGCTCGTCTGTCGCAGTTGCCCGTTACCAACGTGTTGCAGGCCGTTCAGGGCTCGGTAGCGGGGGTAAACATCTCCCAGCCTTCCTCTGTTCCCGGTGCAACGCCTACCACCATCGTTCGGGGGCAAAACTCGATCAATGCCAACTCGGGCCCGTTTGTGGTAGTGGATGGTATTCCGCTGAGTAAAACCGGAGGTTCGCTGAACGACATTAACCCCAACGACATCGAGTCGATGGAAATCCTGAAGGATGCCTCTGCCGTAGCTATCTACGGTACGAATGGAGCCAACGGGGTTATCCTGATTACCACCAAACGTGGAAACACGGGCAAGCCTACCATTCGTTACAACAATTACGTAGGGTTTGAAGAGTTTGCTCACATTCTTCGTCCACGAAACGGAGCTGAATACGTACAGAAGTACGCTGATTTTATCACACAAACGGGTCAGAAAGCTCCTTTCCCGGTTCCTAACTACGACGAGCTTCCTAACTACAACGCTGGTATTACTACCGACTGGATTAAGGAATCTACCCAAACGGGCGTTTTACAGGATCATAACCTGAGTATTTCGGGTGGTTCTCCCAACGTTCGGTATTTTGTTTCCGGGGAATTCCTGGATCAGAAAGGCGTAGTTAAGGGCTATCAGTACAAGCGGGCCAGTTTCCGTTCCAATCTGGACGTTACCCTGACGGACTTCCTGACCGTTGGAACTTCACTTTTTATTGCCAATAACAACCGCGATGGCGGTCGGGCCAATTTGCTGAATGCTTCGGCCATGAGCCCTTACGGTCAGATGTACAATACCAACGGGACTTACAAGATTTTCCCCATGTTCCCTGAGCAGTTGTACGCTAACCCCTTGCTGGGCCTGACGACCGACCGACTGGATCGCAATACCAATCTGAACGGCAACGGATACGTGGAGGTGAAGTTACCCGGTAAACTGGAAGGTCTGAAATACCGCATGAACATTGGTTATTCCTACATTCCAACCCGCTTCGGCAGCTATAGCGGACGAGCGGCCAATGACTTGTTGGGATCGGCGTACACGTCTTACTCGGAAACCAACAGTTTCACGCTGGAAAACATCATTTCCTACAGCAAAGACTTCGGTAAGCACCACTTCGATTTTACGGGTCTGTACAGTGCTCAACAACGGAAGTACGGTACTACGACGGGTTCATCTACGGGGTTTGTGAATGATCAGCTTTCGTTCAATAACCTGGGTGCCGGAGCCACGCAGTCGAGCACCTCGTATGCGGACCGTTATGCCCTGAATTCTCAGATGGGCCGGATTAATTACTCCTACGATAGTCGGTATCTGTTCACTGTTACTGCCCGGAATGACGGCTCGTCGGTTTTTGGAGGTAACACTACGAAATATGGTTTGTTCCCCTCGGCTGCTTTGGGCTGGAATATCAGCAATGAAGCATTCATGAAAAACCAGAGCATCGTGAATAACCTGAAATTGCGTTTCTCCTACGGAAAAACAGGTAACGAAGCCATCAGTGTATACCGAACCATTACTACTTCCAGCACAGGTCGCTCGCCTTTCAACGGCATCAGTACCATCGGCACCTTCCCCGGTAACCTGGGTAACAACAACCTGCAATGGGAAACGACGGTGAGCCAGAACTTAGGCGTTGATTTCGGACTTTTCAATGATCGCATCAACGGTAGTGTGGAGTTATACAAGAACCGCACCAAAGGCCTGCTTTTACTGCGGAGTTTACCCATCATGACGGGCTATTCCAGCGTATTTGATAACCTGGGCGAAACCTCCAACACAGGGGTTGAAGTAACACTGAACACTCGTAACCTGACCGCCTCAGATTTCAAGTGGGAAACGACACTGGTATTTGCTTCGAACCGGAACCGCATCGTGGACCTGTACGGAGACAAAAAAGATGACTTAGGAAACCGTTGGTTTATTGGCAAGCCCATCAGTGTCATCTATGACTACAAAATGGTTGGCGTATGGCAACAGGGCGAAAACCCAGCCGATCAGGATCCAAGTGCCGTAGCTGGAGATTTGAAATTTGCCGATCTCAATGGCGATGGCAAGATTACCCCCGATGGCGACCGGATTATTCTCGGACAAACGGCTCCTAAATGGACGGGCGGTTTAACTAACACCTTCCATTACAAAAACTTCCACCTGAGTGTGTTCCTGCAAACTGTACAGGGGGTAACTCGTAACAACGCCGACCTTACCTACGCCGATGAAACCGGAAAACGGAATACGCCTATCGCCGTAGGCTATTGGACGGCTGACAATCAGAGCAATACCCGGCCTTCGCTGGCCTACCGTAATACGCGGGGATATGGTTATGCTTCGGACGCGAGTTATACCCGGATCAAGGACGTAACGCTGAGCTACAATCTGAACCAGAATCTGGCGAATAAATTAGGTCTCGGTAGTCTCACGGTATACGCCAGTGGTCGGAACCTGTACACCTTTACTAACTGGATTGGCTGGGATCCCGAAGCAGTACAAAGCAGTCGAGGCTCTGGGGATTGGACAAATAACTATCCATTGACCCGCTCGCTGGTACTAGGCTTAAATGTTTCGCTTCGTTAATACGCGACCCTAATCTTGATCATAATGAAAAAAATATATGTAAAGCTGGCTGCCCTCGCGGCGGTAGTACTGGCAACGTCTTCCTGTCAGAAAAGCTTTCTTGACGAAAAACCTTATTCTTCGTATACCCCCATTACGTTAAATGATTCGCTGGGTCTTAATTCATCGCTGGTGGGTCTTTACAACCATACCAGTACGTATTACTCTTGGTCTGGTCAACAAGGCTGGCTTAGCGTCTGGCAAGTAGGTACGGACGTTGCCAATGCAACGCCCAATCAGCAAGGGATCGAAATTCCGTATTACAACTATACCCTGCTAACGCCTACGGACGGAGCAGCAAGTTATTTCTGGAACCGGAACTACATCATGGTAAACCTCACCAATACGATCATTAACTCTGTTGAGGACCCCAGTTTAACGGCAATCAGTCAGGGAGGTAAAAATCGCATCAGTGCTGAAGCCAAGTTTTTCAGAGCTTACGCCTATAACAACCTGGCAACCTGTTTTGGTGGGGTTCCGGTTATTACGAAAGCTCTGTCCGCACCTAAAACAGACTTCGTACGGGCTTCACTCGATGAGGTAAATAAAGTGATCGTAGAAGATTTGACCTTTGCAGTAAATAACTTACCCGACATTGAAAGCGTGGGGAGTAACACTAAAGGAAAGCTTTATGGCCGGGCGAATAAATTCATGGCTATGCAACTGCTGGCGGAAGCCTACCTGCGAATGGACAAACCCGATTTGGCAGAGGCTCAGTTACAGAGCATCATCAACAGTGGTCGATTCAAATTAGTGAAAGGTCGCTACGGCATTCAGTCGACGCAACCCGGTGACTATTACCACGACATGTTCATTTACGGAAACCAGCGTCGGGTACAGGGTAACACGGAAGCGATCTGGGTACTGGAGCAGGAAAACCCCAATACCGTTGTTGGTGGTATCACCGATAACCCGCAACACCGCCGGGTATGGGGAGCGGCTTACCACAATGTACCGGGTATGGCTCTCTCCGATTCTACGGGAGGTCGGGCACTGGGTCGTCTGCGATTGAGTAACTGGGTTCTTTATGAACTTTATAAGCCCGGAGACATTCGTAACTCGCCCTACAACATTCGTCGCCGATATGTTTATAACGATGCCAGCAAACCATCGACCTTCGGTAAACCCGTCCCCTACGCAGGAGCAGATACGGTATTTAACCTGGCACCGCACACGACCAAATGGTATCAGTTCGATCCAAACGATACGTTTGGCTATGCGATGATCAAGGACATGGTACTGATGCGTCTCGGTGAAACTTATTTGCTACTGGCCGAAGCTCAGGTAAAACAGGGGAAACTCGAAGCAGCCGCAACCAGCATCAATACGCTTCGCGAGCGGGCCTTCCCAGGTTATCCGAGTGTAGGTAAAGTTTCTTCCTCAGAGATGACCCTCAATTTTGTTTTGGATGAACGCGTTCGGGAACTGGTTGGGGAAGAAAACCGCCGGATGACACTCATGCGAACCAAAACGCTGGTAGAGCGTGCCACGCGTCTGAACGGAAACAATGGCTTTAACCCGACTCGCGGTCTGAGCAATACGCATTTATTAATGCCTATTCCTTTAACGGAAATTCAGCTTAATAAAGATGCCGTACTGGAACAGAACCCTGGGTATAATTAGTGATTCGATGAAAAGTCCTGGCTGGGTTACTCCAGCCAGGATTCTTGTGTTTTATTGGGTTTGCTCTATAAAATTAGTAAACGATTTTACTTTTACGGGCATACCACTGCCAGCGAAAATCTGGCCGGGCCACGCTGCCAGCAATACGCCCTCCGCGTTTGTAACACTGAGCGTCGCAGACGCTTTTCTCAGGCATTCGCAACATAGTCGCGGACGAACGAGGAGACACGTTACTACCTTAATCAATTGAAAGACATTCCTTTTCTATGGTTACTCGTTCCATTATGAAAACAGTCCGCCTTCGTTAAAAGGTCAACTGGCCAGCGTATTAAATCGGCATTTAATAATTAAATTCTAAAATGAAGGTTATCTTTCAACATTAACCTCATATTAGAAAACGTTAACCTCATAATAGAAAAGGAATTTCTGGTATTACATGAAAAAGTTAAGCCTCAAAACCCTCGGATCAGCACTGACGCTTTCGCTCCTGTTCAGCTCTACTCAGGCCCAGCAAGTCGAAACATTCCCTCTTTCATCCGTCCGACTATTACCCGGCCCTTTCCAGCAAGCCCAACAAACCGATTTAGCGTACATCCTTAAACTGAATCCCGAACGCCTTCTGGCTCCTTACCGCCGGGAAGCTGGACTTTCGTCAGCGGTTAAAAGTTATGGAAACTGGGAAAATACGGGTTTGGATGGTCACATTGGCGGCCATTACCTCACGGCTCTGGCTCAAATGGTTGCTGCAACGGGAGACAAAGACGCAACTCGCCGACTGAATTACATGGTCAGTGTACTGGATTCCTGTCAGCGAAAAAATGGCGATGGTTATGTCGGAGGTATTCCGGGCGGAAAGGTCATCTGGGCCGAGATTAAAAACGGAAAAATTGACGCGGGTACTTTTTCACTCAACCACAAATGGGTACCACTGTACAATATTCATAAAACCTTCGCGGGTTTAAGGGATGCGTACCTTATTGCGGGCAATCAACAAGCCAAAGGAATGCTGATCGCGTTAACCGACTGGATGCTAAACCTTACGGCTTCGTTGAGCGATGAGCAGATCCAGCAGTTATTAATTTCCGAACACGGCGGTCTGAACGAAGTTTTTGCCGATGTAGCGGCCATTACGGGGGATAAAAAATACCTGAAGCTCGCCCGGCGTTTTTCGGATCAATCGACACTCCAACCACTTTTAAACCAGAAAGATCAACTCAACGGCCTGCATGCAAACATGCAGATTCCTAAAGTCATTGGTTATTTACGCGTAGCTCAGCAGGATCAGGACGCCGCCTGGGCCAACGCAGCGGATTTCTTCTGGCAAACGGTAGTACATCATCGTACGGTTTCCATCGGTGGAAATAGCGTGCGGGAGCACTTTCACCCCGCTACCAATTTCACGTCAATGGTAAATTCCGTGGAAGGCCCCGAAACCTGCAACAGTTATAACATGCTGAAACTGACGGAAGATCTATACCGCCGTCAGCCCTCTTCAGCCTACGTAGATTATTACGAACGAACGTTATATAACCACATCCTCTCCTCGCAAAACCCTGAGAAAGGCGGATTTGTGTACTTTACGCCGATGCGTCCACAACATTACCGCGTGTATTCCCAGCCGCAGGAAGGCTTCTGGTGTTGCGTGGGTTCGGGCATGGAAAACCACGGCAAATATGGCCAGTTGATTTATGCTCATGATGCATCCAGCTTATACGTGAATCTCTTTATTCCTTCGGTCTTAACCTGGAAAGAAAAAGGATTAACCTTAACCCAACAAACGCGTTTTCCCGAAGAAGAACAGAGTCGACTAAGCTTCAAAGTAACAAAGCCTACGCGATTGGCTTTGCACCTGCGTCAACCCCTTTGGGCCAAAGGTTTTCAGGTAAAAGTGAACGGAAAACCAGTAAACGTTTCGGCGGATGATAAAGGTTACGTAATCATTGACCGCACCTGGAAAACCGGCGATCAACTTAGCCTGAGCTTGCCCATGACCACCACCGCCGAAGTGTTACCTGATTCCTCGGCCTGGGTATCGTTCGTACACGGCCCCATCGTTCTGGCAAGTGCCACGGGCAAGCAGAATCTAGCTGGATTATATGCCGATGACAGCCGGATGGGTCACATTGCCCACGGACCTATGACGCCTTTAGCCCAGGCTCCTTTGCTGATCCAATCGAATCCAAATGATTTAGTGGCCAGTATTAAACCCGTTTCCGGTCAGCATTTACGTTTCCGTCTGGCGGGACAAGCGGCTGAACTACAACCTTTTTATCAAATTCATGAAAGTCGGTACATGATTTACTGGCCTTATGCCTCTCCCGAGAATCAGAAAGCCCGACTGAAAGAACTGGAAAAAAGCGATGAGTTAACGCTGAAGCTGGAAAACTCGACGGTAGATAAAATTGCTACGGGTGAGCAGCAACCCGAATCCGATCATGGCTTTCAGGGTGAGAAAACAGATATTGGCGTACACGAAGACGTGCATTTCCGTCGGGCCAAAGGCTGGTTTAGTTATTCATTAAAAAACAAAAATCAGGCCGCCCGCAGCTTGCAGTTAACGTTCCATTCGGATGATGCTCCGCAACGTTTTCATCTGTACCTCAATGGTGCCCTCCTGGAAAAGGTACAGCTAGAGAAAAATGACGGTAAAGGTTTCTTCACGAAAACCTATGCCTTACCCGAAGCAGCTCAGAAATCGGATACCCTTCTCATCAAATTCGAAGCTCCAGCCGGCTCAGAAACCGGGCCAATTTATGAAGTCCGCTTATTAAAGTAAATTCCAAATTTATGGGAAGAGCTCCTCTTCCCATTCCATTACGATCTCCCATGATTAAAACCACTTACCTCAGCATTGTTCTGCTGTGCGGCACGCTTGTTACCTACGCCCAGAAGAAGCCTTCGGCCAAGGCCGTTTTACAGGACATTGAAAAAGCAAATGACTACTGGCAAACGAAAAATCCGAAACAGGGTCGAGCTTTCTGGGACAATGCTGCGTATCACACGGGAAATATGGAGGCGTATTTTCGTACCGGAAACGAAAAATACCGTCAATACTCCGAAGCCTGGGCCGAACAAAATGAATGGAAAGGAGCTAAATCAACCCAGCCTGAAAACTGGAAATATTCTTATGGTGAAACGGACGATTATGTATTGTTTGGAGACTGGCAGATTTGCTTCCAGACGTACATAGACCTGTATAACCTGAAACCCGAACCTCATAAAATTGCCCGAGCGAAAGAAGTGATGACTTATGAAATGAGCACACCGAAATCGGACTACTGGTGGTGGGCGGACGGGTTATACATGGTAATGCCTGTCATGACAAAGCTCCATAAAGTGACGGGAGACAAACAATACTTGGAAAAACTGAATGAATACTTTTCTTACGCCAATACTATCATGTATGACGCGGAAGAAAAACTATATTACCGCGATGCTAAATACGTGTATCCCAAGCATAAAAGTGCGAATGGGAAAAAAGATTTCTGGGCTCGTGGCGACGGCTGGGTCTTTGCCGGATTAGCCAAAGTTTTGCAGGATTTACCTAAGAATGATCCGCACCGGAAAACGTATGAAACCAAGTTTCTGGGACTGGCTGAAGCCATTCTAAAAGCTCAGCAGAAAGAAGGCTACTGGACCCGCAGCATGCTCGATCCCGAGCACGCTCCCGGTCCCGAAACCAGCGGAACGGCTTTCTTTACCTACGGCATGCTTTGGGGAATCAATCACGGCTATTTACCTAAAAAAACCTACTTACCAGCGGCTCTCAAGGCTTGGGAGTACCTTTCAACCGTAGCTTTACAGCCCGACGGAAAGATTGGTTACGTGCAACCCATTGGCGAAAAAGCCATCCCCGGTCAGATTGTAGATGCCCATTCCACCACCAATTTTGGAGTAGGAGCTTTTCTGCTGGCGGGTTGTGAATTACATCGCCATCTCACTAAAAAGCCTGATCCGGTTAAGCATTAAGTGGTTGCGGGTGACGTTCTTTTATCATTCATCCATGCTCAGAAAAGGGATGGGTTAGTAACCTTGGCAAGTGCCCGCTTTGCTTTCTCCTCCGCAGTCGCTCGGCTCTGCCGAGTGACCGCATAACTGTAGGCCTCTGGCCGTCTGAGGCAAAGAAATAGACCAGAAACTAACAGACTTGCTTACCCTAAAAGCTTTACCTACCATCGGCCAGAGTCCTGCACTCCATTTCCTCACTCGGCAGAGCCAAGCGACTGCGGGAGATAGCAAACTTGCCAATAAGGAACAAACGCGACTACTAAGTAAGGTCCTTCGCTCTGGATGACAGGTCAAAGATATACGTGTAGCTACCAGTAGTATGCCCGTATTACTTTCTAAAAGTGGCATTCATAACCAAAGTATTTTTCATTTTATTTTCCTGAATTTTTCTCCCCTAATGAAACGTATTCTTTGCCTCATTACCTTCGGCCTCTGCCTGGGTTTTAGCCCTCTTTTCGCTCAAAAAAAGACTAAAAAAGGTACCGTTAATCCACCCATAACTCAAAACGATCGCCAGTTCTGGCTAACCAAAATGGATCAGATGGTGCGTCCAGTGATGTATTACCTGGCTCAGGACAGTCTGCGTATCATGATGCCAAAGGTCACTTCCAAACGCATCGACAACCGCGAACACCGCATTCAGGTGCAGTACGTCGAAGTGTTAGGTCGGGTATTGAGCGGTATCGCTCCGTGGCTTCAGGGAGAAGGTGGTCCGGCGGAAGAAGTGGCCCTGCGTAATCAGTACCGGGCCTGGGCTCTGAAAGGCATTTCAAATGCCCTGGATTCTACGGCCAAAGATTACATGACCTTCAATATCGGTGGTCAGCAAATTGTCGATGCTTCTTACCTTGCCTACGCTTTTCTTCGGGCTCCCTGGCTTTTCGAGCATCTTTCAAAAACGGATCAGGATCGGCTAGCGAAAGCCCTTCGTACGACGCGTCAGTTTAAACCCGTATTTTCCAACTGGTTGTTGTTCTCGGCTCTCACCGAAACGTTCTTTTGCCGATTTGGCTATGAATGGGACCCCATGCGGGTCGATTATGCTCTTCAGCAACTGGAACAATGGTACGTGGGAGATGGCATGTACAACGACGGCACCACCTTTGCCTATGATTATTACAACAGCTACGTCATTCACCCCTATCTGGCCGCCATCACGCAGGTCATTGGTCAGAAAACCGGATCTTACAACGGCATGATTGCTAAAATCAAAAAGCGGAATGAGCGATATGCCGTTATTCAGGAACGCCTCATCAATACCGACGGAACCTACCCTGCCACGGGTCGTTCTATTGTCTATCGGGGAGCAGCTTTTCATCATTTGGCTGATATGGCTTGGCGAAAAGCCTTGCCTGCTACGCTGAAACCTGCTCAGGTACGATGTGCCCTGACGGCGGTAATTCGTAAAACCCTCGAAAGTCCCTCAACGTACGAGAAAGGCTGGTTAACCATCGGCCTATACGGTTCACAGCCCGATCTGGCCGATTTTTATAACAATCAGGGCAGTTTGTACATTGCTTCGAATATCTTTCTACCCTTAGGTTTACCCGAAAACGATCCATTTTGGAAGGACGCTCCCGAAAAGTGGAGTGCCCAGAAAATCTGGAGTAGCGAAGATTTCCCGCATGATCATAGCGAAAGCTGGAAGTAATAAGAGCGTACAGACGAAAGGCGTTCCGGGTAGGCTTACCCGGAACGCCTTTCGTTTGAGGGGCAATAAAATTATCCCTAATCTGTCATTTCGAATATCTCGAATACGCCTAAAGAGTTTCTGATAAGAAAGTAAAAGCATCAAAAGGACAATATGATTACATATACTTATAGTTGAATATCAATTATAATCACTAGTTAAGTATTTTCAATACCTAAAGCTAGGTAGATACTGGATTATTACTTTTATTTGAGAAATATGCGAAATTGAGCAGAACTTAAACAAAAACAATTGCTATAGAAGAAACATCTGGTATGAAAGAAATTCACCTCAGCTTATATAAATAACAAAAATTAAATAGCTATAAATATTTAACTACTTAATCTTCATGGCATTAGACCAGAATTTATTTCAAAGAAAAGCTGATGCACAAGAAGTCGTAAACCAAATAGTGATACGTATAAAAGAAAATAGCTCACACTCTAGAATGGGTGTAATTAATGAAAGTAGAACTAAAACAGAATATTATTAACAAATTCTGACAAGCTCTAAAATATAGAATTTTGTTTATTGAATAATATAAATTATATGTATACTATTTTAGTAAAATTTACCTTCAACATTTATAAATAATTATGGCTGAAAGCAAGATTAAACGAAGCGAGGAAATTACTAATCAATATTTCGCCTTTCTCGATAAACATATTGAAGACGTGGTAAATGGTCAGTTTGACGATTTTTTAAAACTCAATCAAATCGCTCAAGAATTGTATGTTTCACACACCCATCTTTCCGATACAATACAACAAACAACCGGGCATCATCCTTGTCATTTCTATGACCTTAAAATTGTCAACAAAGCAAAATCACTTTTGGTAGACTCCGATCTATCTATTGCTGAAATAGCTAAAAAACTAACTTACGATCCCTCCAATTTTGGTAAGTTTTTTAAAAAATTTACCGGGCAAACCGCTGGTGAATTTCGGAAAGACTACAAAAAATGACTTCCTCCATAAAAGTTCCGAAAAGTTCACCATGAAATAGACCTTCCGCTTCTTGACCTTTGCAGGGTTAACATTTAATAATACTCCTACTATGTCAAAGAACGATTTAAACGGAAAAGTGGTAATCATTGCAGGCGGTGCAAAGAATCTGGGTGGTTTGTTGAGTAAAAGTATGGCCTCAAAAGGTGCAAAAGTAGTAGTTCATTACAATAGTGATCAAACGAAAGCGGAAGCAGAACAAACCCTGGCAGAAATCAAAAACAAGGGTGGTGAAGCGATTCTGGTTCAAAGCGATTTAACCAACATTGCCAATATCACCAGTCTTTTCGCTAAAGCCAAAGAAACGTTTGGTGGAGTAGATATTGCCATTAACACCGTTGGGATGGTACTTAAAAAGCCGTTTACTGAAACTACGGAAGAAGAGTACGACACCATGATGGACGTAAATGCAAAGCAAGCCTATTTCTTCTTACAGGAAGCAGGGAAACACCTGAATGACCAGGGCAAAATTTGCACCATCGTGACCTCGTTGTTAGCTGCCTTTACTGGCTACTACTCTACGTATGCAGGTGCCAAAGCTCCCGTAGAACACTTCACCAGAGCCGCTTCTAAGGAATTCGGCGGACGCGGCATTTCTGTTACCGCGGTTGCACCCGGCCCCATGGATACACCCTTTTTCTACGGCCAAGAAAGTGAAGATGCGGTTGCTTACCATAAATCTGCGTCGGCTTTGGGTGGCTTAACTAAAATTGAAGACATCGCCCCATTAGTAGAATTTTTAGTTACGGATGGCTGGTGGATTACCGGGCAAACCATCTTTGCCAATGGTGGTTACACCACCCGATAAAAGTTGATTTAATGATTCTTACAAAGGCAAATGGCATTCGTCGTTTGCCTTTGGCATTAACATAAACCTTTCGTTATGATACTAAAAATCATCAACTCAATCCTGATTCTTATCGCTGTATTCATGGGTATGAAACAGGGCTACGCAATGTTTTCAGGAAAAGCCGAAATGCTGGAAATGTTCGGTAAGTGGAACTTTAGCAAAACTGCTATCATGGTCAACGGTTTAGTTACCATGATAGCAGCCTTATTAATCTTGTTTCCTAAAACATTTGTATGGGGTAATTTCCTGATGGCAGCAGGTATTTTAATGATTATTTGTTTGCATGCATTAGACAAAGACTTGAAAGGGGTAGCTATAGAAGTACCTTTTTTATTACTGAATTTAATTATTATTTATTTGCAGCATCCGCTTACTAAAACGGTATGAAAAATTTATATACACTTTTTATCATACTAACTACAAGTAGCTTCGCTGCTTGTAGGCAAAGTAAACAGGTAATCCCAACTCAAAAATCAGAATTACAAAACCTTCAAATTATTAATAAAATGGACACCAGTAAATTAATTAACGAAACGGTAAAAAAAGCATTTGATGCTTTACAAAGTGGAGATAAGTCTACCTTTTATTCTTTCTTCACAAAAGACCCCGTTTTTACAGATGATGGCAGAACTTTGAACTTTAAATCATTTTTTGATAATGCTTTCAATCATAAAGAAAAATTTCTGAGCATTGACAAGGTAGAGAATGAAGGTAAAAGCATTTATGGAGATTTCTTCGCAGGGCAATGGGGAACGTTCAAAGTATTCTTCAAATTTCATCAAAACGCTGAGGGTAAATTTGATAGATTGGACATTGGACAAGGAAAATAAATATGCGTGAGTTAATAAGCAGGTTACAAAAACTCAAGTACGAATTTTTGCTTTTCGCGTTAGTTCAACATCTGTTTATCGGAATTTTCATTACCGATTTAGATTTCTATACCACAACCATCTGGCCAATCAATATGCTGGTGTTAGGACTAGGAAGCATTTTTATGTTTACCGGTAAAAGCAGTTGGCGGCATTGGTTCAGAAACCTGCATTTTATAGTTGTGTTAGTACTACCCATGGGCATCCCATTTTTTAAGGGGGTGCCCTGGTATTTTACTTTTCTCAACATCAATTACGTAGTATTTTTTGTATTTATGTTTTTGGAACTGCTTCGGTTCTTATTAAAACCCAGTTACATCAATAGCGACGTCATCACCGCATCCATTTGTGGGTACTTACTACTGATAGAAATCTCTGTTTTTCTGTTACAATATTGCATGTATCAAAACTTACAGTCTTTTAAAGGGATTGATACTTCTTCGCCAGCGGCTATCTATATCGACCTTGTCTATTTCTGTTCCATCACTTTTACCAGCATAGGCTTTGGAGACATCACCCCCAATCATCACATTACTAAACTCATCACTGCTTTTATTGGGATTGCCGGGCAATTCTACACAGTCGTTTTAGTAGGTATTCTTTTGAGTAAATTTTCATCCAGTACAAAATAAATGAACATAGCCAGCCACTATAAACTCCTGCACTTCATTCCTTGGACGAGAACCAAGATTTACAAAATGCTTTTACTAAGCACCATTCCCACCGTGCTCTTTTACTTCCTGGATATAAAATGGTTGGCTATTCCGTGGGTACCGGTTGCTTTGTTAGGTACCGCAACAGCCTTTATTTCAGGATTTAAAAACACACAAACCTATAACCGAATGTGGGAAGCCCGGCAAATTTATGGGGCTATTATCAACAGCAGTAGGGCATTGGGTATCATGGTAAAGGATTTTGTACGCACTAGCGATAAAGTAGAACAGGCCGCCTTACATAAAGAAATCATCTACCGTCATTTTGCGTGGCTTACCGCCTTGCGTTTTCAACTGAGGGAAACAAAGAGTTGGGAAAACATTAAAACAAAAAGTTACAATAAAGAATACCTGCAATATTACCAAGTGCCTGAATGGGAGAGCAGTCTGGATGAAGAATTGAAAACTTTTTTAAGTGCAGAAGAATGTCAGTACATCCTTTCTACCAAGAACAGAGCTACACAAACCATTGCCCGGCAATCCTCACGACTAAAGACGTTGAATGAACGAGGTATCATTTCAGATTATAACTATGTGGCTTTAGCCAATCAGTTAAAAGATTTATACGATCAGCAAGGCAAATGCGAAAGGATTAAGAACTTCCCTTATCCGCGTCAGTTTTCGAGCATCAATCTCTACTTTACAAACTTGTTTTGCCTATTACTCCCGCTCGGCTTTATAGGGGAATTTTCAAAATTGACTGAAAAATTTGGCGAAAGCATGGTATGGTTAACCATTCCATTCAGTATCATTTTAGGCTGGGTTTTTCTCGTGTTAGAACAAATTGGCGAAAGTACCGAAAATCCATTTGAGGGAGGAGCGAACGATATTCCCATTACGCAGATAAGCCGAAATATAGAAATAGATTTAAGAGAAATGCTAGGTGAAAAAGATTTACCACCTGCCATCTCAGCCCAACATACCATTGTGCTTTAAGCAGTTATTGAGCAAACAAAACAAATCTTTTGATGACCAACCTAGAAACTGTACAGAAGTGGTATCCAAACGCTAAGACAACCGAAGATACCGTAAACCAATTACTCGACGTGATTGAAAACGAATTAGGATTAAAACCTAACCAGCTCATGCACGCCGATAGTATGTGTTGTGATGATGTCAATGCGATTCAATACCCACCCAGGGCTTATGAAATGCTAGGGCCTTTTCATATGGGAGGTTTAAACGGCTATCCTTTTGCAGGAGTTACCGGAATGAATGCTTTTGCCCACCACGTTCCGGAAGATGGAGCCGTCGTTGTATTTTATGCCCCTCACATTGGCATAACCAAAGATGGGACTATTGGGGAAATTCATCGAATAGGGCAAAGCGAAAATTCAGCCTGTTGTGGGGCTGCGAAAGGTGCATTGGGGAAGCTTTTGAATAACCAGATCGAAGCGGGCAACGTCACTGATTTGGATTATCAGATGAACACCATCGAACAAATCTTTTTGAAAAAGGCTGATCGAATAAAATCTGCTGCTAATCAACTATTTGAAGCGACAGAAGTCATGTACGAAGCCATTAACGAACGCGTTGAAACATTGGTGAGTAAAACCAATTATCCCTGTAAATACGTGATTCTTATTGGTGCAATCTTTATTAATGGCGATAAAGATATGGGCTCTTTCTGCTCTTACAAGCGTTTCGATTGCCTTGATTTATCTACCCAAAAACAAATGAGTTTAATGGATAAGTTTTATCAATAGCTACTAACAACCTTTGTCGTAAGTTCTTTGAAGTAGCCTATCCTAAGAAAACGGATTGATTAGTACCTTTTGCAGATTGAGAAATGGTTACCGAGCATTGCGTTTAGCGTTGTTGATACCCAGTTAACCCTTTAAACGTCATTCAATGACCTTCATAGAATAGTTTGATACTCGTAAATAACGTTCGCTACTCCTGACATAGGGTTGTCATAAGAGCCTTCTACTTTTACAACGTGATCTACAGCAGAGGGTCATCAGAAGCTTGTACAGGTTTATTCTTCTATACAACGCTTCTGTCGTTCATCACTCAATCTTAAAAAATCCATTCAAAGCAATGAGTAATCAAACCATTCAGGAATTTTATGTAATCGGGATTTCAACGAGAACAACCAATGCAAACGGACAGTCTGCCAAAGACATTGAGGCACTATGGGGCAGATTTTGGGGTGAAGACATCCAAAAGCAAATTCCTAACAAAGTCAGTGACGATATCTATGCTGTCTACACCGACTATGAAACTGACTTTACCGGTTCTTATACTACCCTTATTGGTTTACCCGTGCGTTCCTTAGAAACGATCCCAAAAGGTTTTGTAGGAATGACCATCGAAACTTCGGTGTATCAGAAATTCATATCCAAAGGAAAAATGCCCGAAGCTGTTTTCAATACCTGGGTAGAAATTTGGGGCAATAAAGACTTAAAACGGGCTTATAAGGCTGACTTTACGGTTCATGGGATAAAATACCATGACGGAGACCAGGCCGAAGTAGAAACATTTATATCTCTACAGGAATAGAATCGTTATACTGATGCATTTTATACAAGAAAGGGACAGCTCTCGCTGTCCCTTTCTTGTATAAAAAACTGAATCTTAAACACTAAGTTTCTTCATGTACTCAGCGTCTTTTTTCAGACTTTCCATGGGTGAACTGGGGTATTCTTCCTGCTCAACCAGGAAGTATTTGATACTGCTGTTATCAAGTACGCTCCGCAGGGTTTTCTTGAAATTCACTGCTCCTTCACCGATGTCGTTTTGTACGGGTCTGCCCCCTTTTACGGTATAATCTTTGATGTGGCAGAGTTCGTAACGTTTGCCGTATTTCTTCAGGTGCTCGGCGGTGTCAACACCTGCCACGTCAATCCAGCAAAGATCCAGCTCAAACATTACGTTTTTAGGATCCGTATTTTCGAGTAAGAACTCCTGTGGTAATTTACCATCGAGGGGCTTGAAGGAATAATCGTGGTTGTGGTAACCAAACTTCAAACCGCTTTTCTTTACTTCTTCACCTACTTTATTAAAATTATCGGCGATTTTCTTCCAGTCATCCCAGCTCTTTTGTGCACCGATGTAAGGACACAACAGGTAACTCAGGCCCGCCCCTTTTGCCATTTCGATGTCTTTTTTCAGTTGATCAGAGCTATTGGCTGCTTTACCGAAATCGAAATGTGTAGAAACCATTTTCACGCCTAAATCACCGAGGAAGGTTTTGATTTCTTTGGGTTCCATGCCCCATAAGAAACCTTTAGGACCACTGTAGCTTTCGAATTGCTTGTAACCGAATTGAGCCAACTGGGTCATGATGCCCTTAGGATCTTTGGGAAGTACGTCACGGGCACTGTATAACTGAACACCGAACGGACTAATCGTTTTAGAGGGGGCAGCCCAAAGCTTGGACTGTTGAAGCGTGAAGGCACCGGCAGCAAGAAGACCGGATTGTTTCAAAAAATGACGACGTTGCATGTTAATGGATGGTAAAAGCCTGTTCAGAGAAAGGCAAATGTGCGTAAATCATATGGCCTATCCAACCTTCACCAGCAGAATCTATTGTTAATAATTCAAAACAGCTCTTTTCTAATCCCTCTTCCACTTAAACTGTTCCTAATTTAACGTAAACTGATACTTTTTCAACTATTTAAAATTGAGTCCTGAAGGTATCTTTGCTGTATTAAGTATTTGTAAATATTTCAAAAGAATCTAACTTCTTCGCTTCCCTTTTGGTTAGTTAGTATATGCTTCTATAGTCATGAACCCCCGCCGTAAAAAACTCAAAGCACGAAAGTTGATAAAACTTTCCATTGCCATTGGCTCCCTATTAACCGTCTGGGCAGTAGCCATTGGTATTCTCGGCGATTCAAAATCCATTATTTTTGATGCACTCTTTTCGCTCGTCGGGATCAGTATGTCCGGGGTTTCGTTGTTTGTCACCAACTTTGTCCGCAAGCCCGACGACGATAACCTACCTTTTGGCCGCTCGCAGTTTGAACCACTTTATATCTCCGTTCAATCGCTCATCATCATTTTCCTGTGCCTCTATTCCTTCGCCACTTCCATTATTGACATTCTGAACGGCGGACGAAAAGTAGAATTAACCATTGCCTTTCCTTACCTGATTACCTCGATTATCGTTTGCATTGGTTTAGGATTATACTTCCGTAAAAAAGCCCGGCAATTAAAGTCGGATTACGTTTTGATTGAGGCGAATGAGTGGCAACTGGATGCCTTGCTGAGTTTCGGCGTTTTAGTCGTGCTTTCGCTGAGCTACTTTTTAAAGGATACGAGCTTCTCCAGCATCATTCCTTACTTAGACCCCATCATTGTTTTGATTATTTCGCTGTTGTTCATGCGAATTCCGGCTCGTACGTTCTGGAAAAACATCAAAGAGTTACTTCAGTTTGCTCCCGACGACGAAGTAGAAGACAAGATTCACGAAGCTTCGGAAAAAATTGCCCAACAGTATCGTTTTACAGATTTACTGGTTCGCGTCGCTAAAACGGGCAGCAGTTATACCGTAGAAATTGACTTCCTGTTACCTAAAGATCAGGCTCAGAAGCCCCTGATTGAACTGGATCGGATTCGTCAGGAGTTGTATGACCTAATCAAAGGCGATTACCAGATGTGGTTAACGATTTCCTTCACCACCGAGCGTAAATGGATGTTATAAAGGCAAAAGCGGACCCACTTTCGCGGGTCCGCTTTTACTATCGAATAATTACCAATTATTGTTTCTCTACTAACCAGTTTTTGGCATTGACAAAAGCTTCCATCCAGGGAGAAACTTCATCTTTACGACCCGCAGGATAATAAGGCCAGTGCCACTGCAAGGCCGAACGTTCGGCGTGAGGCATCATCACCAGGTGGCGACCCGTTTTATCGCACATCATTGCGGTATCAAAGCTGGAACCGTTGGGGTTAGCCGGATACGTGTGATAGGTGTACTTCGCCGTGATCTGGTATTCGCTTTCGTCGTAAGGAAGCTCAAAACGACCTTCACCGTGCGAAATCCAAACCCCGAGTGTACTACCCGCCAATGTTGAAAGCATCACGGAATTGTTCTCCTGAATGGTTACCGAAGTAAACAAGCTTTCGTGTTTGTGGCTTTCGTTATGTTTCATTTTAGGCTTCACTTCATGGTCAGGGTTAATCAATCCTAACTCGATGAAGAGCTGACAGCCGTTACAAATCCCTACGGAAAGGGTGTCTTCGCGTTGGAAAAACTTCTCAATAGCCTGTTTCGCCTTTTCGTTATACAGGAACGAACCAGCCCAGCCTTTAGCCGAACCTAGTACGTCGGAGTTAGAGAACCCACCTACTGCACCGAGGAACTGAATGTCTTCCAGCGTTTCCCGACCCGAAATCAAATCCGTCATGTGAACGTCTTTCACTTCGAAGCCCGCCAGGTATAAAGCATTTGCCAGTTCGCGTTCGGAATTACTTCCTTTCTCCCGAAGAACGGCTGCTTTCGGGCGGTAGCCTTCAATTACTGGTTTTTTACCCGTGAACTGTGTAGGAAAATGGTATTGCAACAGGTGATTTTTATAATTCTCAAAACGCTCTGTTGCTTTGGCCACACCACTTTGTTTCTGATCGAGCAGGTAAGACGTCTTGAACCATACATCACGCAGGTGATCGACGTTCAGTGACCAGCTTGCGTCCTGATCTTTGATCGTTACCGTAGCTTCAGCCGTTACTTCACCAATTTTATGGAAGGTCACTCCTTTGGCAGTCAGAATCTCCTCAACTGAAGCATCTGCCTGGAATACGATACTAATATTTTCAGCGAAAAGTTTCGCTACGCTATCCTGCTGCCCTAAGGAAGTCAGGTCCAGGGTAGCTCCGAGGTTGCGATCCGCAAAGCAAAGTTCGAGTAAGGTCGTAATCAAACCACCGCTGCCTACATCGTGACCCGCCTGAATTTTTCCGGCTTTGATCAATTCCTGAATGGCATCGAAAGCGGTTTTGAACGCTTCGGCATTTACTACGTCCGGGGTTTCGTTACCAATTCGGTTTAGAATCTGAGCCAGCGAAGAACCACCCAGCTTGTATTGGTCGCCCGAGAGGTTAATGTAGTAAATCGAACCGCCGTCTTTTTGTAAAACGGGCTCAATCACGCCACGCACGTCATTACAGGGGGCACCTGCGGAGATAATCACCGTTCCGGGAGCAATCACATCCGCGTTGGGATATTTCTGCTTCATGGACAGCGAATCTTTACCCGTTGGAATGTTGATTCCTAAACTAATCGCAAAATCAGAACAGGCTTGAACGGCCTGGTATAAACGAGCGTCTTCGCCCTTGTTCTTACAGGCCCACATCCAGTTAGCCGACAGCGAAACGCTTTTCAGACCTTCCTCAAGCGGAGCCCAGATGATGTTTGAAAGAGCTTCGGCAACCGCATTACGACTACCCGCTGCCGGATCAATCAGAGCCGAGATTGGGGCGTGACCGATGGAAGTAGCAATCCCGTCTTTACCCTGAAAATCCAGAGCCATTACCCCAACGTTATTGAGGGGTAAGTGCAGGGGACCGACATTCTGCTGTTTCGCTACGCGACCACCTACACAACGGTCTACTTTATTGGTTAACCAGTCTTTACTAGCCACCGCTTCGAGTTGAAGAACGGCCTCCAGATAGGTTTCTAATTCATACACATCATAAGTAACGGGCTGATAGGTACGTTCTACCGTTTCGTCAACCATGATGGTTTTGGGAGCACTGCCAAACATATCAGCCAGTGCCAGATCCATCGGTTTTGCGTCTTTTGTGTGAGACGCAATGGTAAAGCGATGGTCGGCGGTTACTTCACCTACGTTATACATGGGAGCCCGCTCGCGTTCAGCAATGCGTTGCAGGGTTTCCACATCAGCAGAGCCAATCACTAAGCCCATCCGCTCCTGCGACTCATTACCTACAATTTCTTTCGCTGAAAGCGTAGGATCGCCCACGGGTAACTTATCCAGATCAATAGATCCGCCCGTATCTTCAATCAATTCGGACAGACAGTTCAGGTGTCCACCGGCTCCGTGATCGTGAATCGAAACGATGGGGTTGTTATCACTTTCCACCAATCCACGGACGGCGTTAGCAACGCGTTTCTGCATTTCAGGGTTTGAACGCTGAATGGCGTTTAACTCAATCCCTGAACCGAATTTCCCCGTATCAGCCGAAGACACCGCCGCACCGCCTAAGCCAATGCGATAGTTATCTCCACCCATTACAACGATCTGATCGCCCTGTTGGGGCTGGTGCTTAATAGCTTGCTCGGCTTTGCCGTAGCCAATTCCACCCGCCTGCATGATTACTTTATCGTAACCCAGCGTGCGACCGTCTTCTTCGTGTTCAAAGGTTAATACCGAACCCGTAATCAGGGGTTGGCCGAATTTATTACCAAAATCGGTGGCACCGTTAGACGCTTTAATCAGAATGTCCATCGGCGTTTGGTATAACCATTTACGCTCAGCGACACCCTTCTCCCAGGGACGATCTTTTTCCAGACGAGAAAGAGCCGTCATGTAAACCGCCGTTCCCGCCAGAGGAATGGCTCCCTGACCACCGGCTAAGCGGTCACGAATTTCTCCACCCGAACCCGTAGCAGCACCGCTGAAAGGCTCAACCGTCGTTGGGAAGTTATGCGTTTCGGCTTTCAGAGAGATGACCGAGTCAAACTCTTTTACCTCGTAAAATTCGGGAACGTCGGGACGTTTCGGTGCAAACTGTTGCACGCGAGGGCCCTTCACGAACGCCACGTTATCTTTATACGCCGAAACAATTCCATTAGGATTGGTTTCCGACGTTTTACGAATCAGTTTGAACAGAGAAGTAGGTTTAGCTTCACCGTCAATCACGAAAGTGCCATTGAAGATTTTGTGACGGCAGTGCTCGGAATTAACCTGCGAAAAGCCAAATACTTCGGCATCGGTAAGCTTCCGACCTAATTTTTCTGAAAGATTATTAAGGTATTCTACCTCTTCATCACTCAGCGAAAGACCCTCCTGTTTGTTATAAGCGGCAATATCATCCAGCTCGATAATCGGTTCGGGTTCGATGTTGATGGTGAAGATTTCCTGATTGAGTTCCTCATATTTCTGAGAAACCATCGGATCAAAACCGGTGAAATCAGCCGCTACTTTCGTAAACTCTTCGATTCGGCTGATTCCCGTAATATTCATATTCTGGGTAATCTCTACAGCATTGGTACTCCAGGGGGTGATCATGGTTGCCCGCGGGCCCGTAAACACCTGATTGATCGTAGTTTCTGGCAATAAGGATGAATCTCCGAAGAGCCAGTTCAATTTAGAAATGTCCGCGTCAGTCAAAGACTGCTGGGTTTCAACCGCGTAAACAGTAACCTGATCGGCAGAAAAGAAATAAATCATGTTTGGAGTCGTAATGCTAGATAAAAGCTTAGTACTTGCTACAAAGGTAGCGTGATTCGACCGTTTTTCAGAAAAAAATCCAAGTTGAAGGAAGGAGCATGAAAAATGAGTGATTTCCCACCCCTTTTCTGCTTAAAATTACATTTGCCCACCTTTCCGAACCCCAAACACGGGCTGAAAGCATGTTCATCTGATTGGGCAACACAAAAAGTCAACGGATCATTCCGACCAAATTCTTTTTAAATAGGAAGGGGTTTTCTCCCGCAGTCGCTCGGCTCTAGCCGAGTGACCACTTAGCTCTAGGCCTCTGGCCGATAGCATGCAAATCAGAAGCTGGTCAGAGAACACCTTATCCTAAACGAAATTAGGCTTGCTCCCATCGACGCTTGCTGAACAACGAAGCCAATCCCATTCCAGAAGGTCTCTCCTTACGTTCGAGATGACAGAGAGCGGCTTTGTTTCCCCCTCATCCATAATGATTCCATTCGTTTCGTGATCAATAAAGATTTCAAAACCCATGATTCGCATTAATAATGCTAACGATTCGACATTTTAAGCAATCTTCTGAAGCCATTACCAATGATCCCAAATTTTTATTACCTGTAGCATTCGCTTTTATATTTGTGCACCTGTACAAACCAAATATTATTAAGTCATTAGATGCCAGACATTTACGAACCTGATTACGTTAAAGAACTATTTAATCAAATGTCCGGCTCTTATGAGCGGATGAATTACATTACCTCGTTTGGGTTTTCCATTCGCTGGAGAAAACAGTTTTTACGGAAATTAGGAGCCTCTCAGGAACCCATACAAATCATTGATTTACTTTCAGGATTGGGTGAAAACTGGGAATTTCTCCATAAAAATTTCCCCAAAGCAGACATCTGGGCGTTGGACTTTTCAGAACAAATGGTTCGGCAAAGTCAGCTGAAAAATGCCAGAAAATTTGATAATAAAATACAGATTACATGTCAGAATATTTTGGCTAATCAATTACCCACTGGTTATTTCGATTATGTTTCCTGTGCCTATGGTTTGAAGACCTTTAATCAGGAGCAGCTTCAAATCCTGGCCAAAGAGGTAACCCGCATTTTAAAACCAGGAGGTGTGTTTACTTTTGTAGAAGTATCAAAGCCATCCAATAAAATGCTCGCTTTGCTTTATAAATTTTACTTAGGAAAAGTTATTCCAATCCTGGGAAAACTTTTTCTGGGAAATCCCGAGGATTACCGAATGCTCTGGATTTATACTGAAAAGTTTAAAAATACTTCCTACGTAAAACAGGTATTTGAAGATGCTGGACTGGAAGTAAGGCATGAGCCCTATTTTTTCGGTTGTGCCAGTGGTTTAAGTGGCCGAAAATGAGAAGATTTTAAATACTTTCTTTGCAATCAGCCAACGAATCTGGATTATCAGCTACTGTTAAACTTTCATCGCAAACCAAGTCTATGAAAAGATTTAGCAACAACCGGGGTTATAATTCTGTTTAGAGAAAAGCTGCCTTTGTTCATTTTACGCTCGCTTATGAAATCAACCTTTATACTAATATTCTGCTTATTGATAATGGGTGTGGCTTCAGGTCAAACCTATCCTACCACTTTTGCAAGTTTATCTCAACACAGCGTATACGTCGAAGCGGGTGGACCTGGGTTATACGGTTCTCTGAATTATGAACTACAGCTAACGGATAAGCCTAAATTTGGTCTTCGGGCAGGCCTGGGGTATTACCATCACAACGCCAAATACCTCACTATTCCACTGGGAGCCAACTACTTGTTTACGTTAGAAGAAGAAAAGTCTTACATTGAAATGGGCGTGGGCGTTACCTTTGCCCGGGCAGATGGCAAACTTCGTGGAGCCTCAACCAACCCGGATGCCGACCATTTCACGAGTTATATTCCCAGCATTGGTTACCGTCGCCACACCTATGATGAGTGGATTTGGCGGATCATGCTCACTCCTATCATCAACAATTTCGGATTAAGCCCCTGGCTGGGTGTTTCCTTCGGAAAACGATTTTAACCACATCGCACAAAAAGGCACATGATTGAACATGTGCCTTTTTTATTGCTTAATATCTCCTGTCGTTCCTAGCTATGCTATTACTCTTTCATTTTTTTCTGTCATTCAGAGCGTAGCGAAGAACCTTATTCCCTTTGGTGAAGTGCTTGGTCTTAAGGAATCTTTACTAACCTTTACACAGTCGCTCGGCTCTAGCCGAGTGGCTACTGAGCTTCTGGCCGGTAAGATGCGAACTAGTAGCGGATAAAGAACACCTTTCTTCAGCAAAAGATCCTTGCAACCATCGGCCAGAGGTCTACTACACTGTATCGTTACTAGACAGAGCCGAGCGACTGCGGAGGGATTGGGAAACGGTTTCTAACTGAGTGTTAATGTGTCTCCCCACATCGTTATATAAGATTTCCACTGGAACTAATATGAAAAATAATTAAATTGGCAAATCTAAAGTGAATAGTTATGTTAAAAAAATAAGATAAAATGATGAATTTAGACCTAAAAGAAATCATAGAAAAAATCTACAAGAATCAGGAGCAGCTATCAGCAGCAATTACATACTATAGGCAAAAAAATGGTAACGACCAGGATTTTGTTGATTTCGTCTCCAAAATAGAGCCTGGGATGTTTTATTCAACAGAGCTTGTAAGCTTAGTTGCTGATAAACTTCAATTATTAAATTCTTCTTATTTATATAATCAATTTAATTTACAGGATATACTTAAGTTATATGAGATTGTGTACAAACAAAATGATTTAAATATTGATTCTTTTAAAGACTATATTTTATTTAAAGTAAATGTTTTAGATAGTAATGAAGATATAAATAAAGAAGTAAAAGAATACATTGAAAAATTAGACAAAGAAAAAGAAGAGTTAGTTAAAATTTCAGAATCTATTAGTTAACTCTAAATCATTTTAATTGATGATACTCTAATTAAAATCACATCTCCTTAAAAACTCATTTTAGCATCTTAGTTACTATAGATAAGATGTACTTTATAATTTTTATTTCTAAGAGACTGTCTAAACTTTACAATCGTTGTGATCTAATGATCAAGGTTCCCCTTGTTTCCTCTCAAAGAGAGAGCTTCTCAAGCCTAGGACGGCTTTGAGGGTAATCTATTTTCTTCATGTCCCCAGTACGTTCGCAACCGTAAAAGGTCCTTCGCTCTGGATGACAGGCTCAAACAAGCGTTTATTCAGCATACCATTTTTAGACAGCCTTTAAATAAACTAAAAAAATGAAAAATGCTAAAAAATATTTTTATCAAGTTAACCTAGAGGTAGTTTTAAAAAAGGCTGACTTTGTTTTTGGATTCATAAACATATCTCACATTTCCTATGAAAAGCTCTTTGAACTTCTAGGTAATCAAATAACTGATGAAAGATTTTTTTGATAATGAAATTCCTTTTACATTTGACTTTAGTCTATTTGATTATGCTGTAGGCTTAACAGGAGATCCAATAGAAAAATATGAAAAGGATTATTATGATGAATGGCCACCTTTAAAGATTTCCTATTCTTAAAACAAAATATAATTATGGTATTAAGTAATTACCCAAGCTATTCCAAGTGGAACGCTATCGTCGCGACACTTGAAACAGCGTAGCTATGTAAAGCCACAAGTTCTTTATCCCTATCCGGAACTTTGGTACAATGATACCTTCTCTGCTAAGATAAAATCATTGTCGTTTTTATCCATAATGAGTTCTTCATTGGTTGGATCGAATGAGATATAAAATAAATTTTCATTTTTAAAAAATTTATATATTTCAATAGTTGAGAAAGAACTATCAGCTAAATAATAGAACCCATATTCTTTGATTGCTTCAAATTCAAGATAAATAGATTTGTACTTTTTTGAATACATTAATGTTATATCTAAACCAATAAATAAAATATTGCTCTTAATTTGTATACTAATTTTTTTGATAGTACCACTTATCAAACTCTCCTTATCCGATAAGAAAGAAATAACCTCTTCATTTTTTGCTAATAATTTCATATTCTATTGATTATGAGTTAAAGTCTTTCTCCAGGTCGTTGGTATAAAGCATAACCATCTACAAATTCATAATTTATGCTACCTACTGCCATTATACATTCATCTTTCCCAAAATGCAACCATCTATGTTAGAAAAGCTGAAAAGCATACTGCCATTTGACGATAAGCAATGGAATCAGTATGCGAGTTATTTCAAAAGAATACAGGTTCCTGCGAAAAAGGTGTTGATACAGGAGGGCGAAATCTCAAAAAAGGCGTTTTTTATTGAAAAAGGATGTATTAGGGTCTGGTTTAACAACGATGGAAAAGACGTAACCTTTCAGTTTTTTTTCGAGAATGAAAGAGTATCGTCCGTAGAAAGTTTCAAGAAGAATATTCCAAGTATTGTAACCTTGGAAACCATAGAGCCCAGCACTTTATGGGTCATCGATAAGCAAGATATGGATCAGATCATGCGTGACGGCTTTGAAATCCCTAAAGTACGTGAAAAGCTCATCGATACCTTATTTGACCGGAATATCCATTACATGAAACATTGTCTCTCCTTCATAAGAGACACGCCGCAGCAACGCTATCTTCATCTCCTAGAAACCCAACCCCAAATCATTCAGCGTATCCCGCAACATTACATTGCTTCTTACCTGGGGATTACTACTGTCCATTTAAGTCGGGTAAAAAGTAAGCTGCTGAAAGGAAAATAACAGGTCTGAATTTGATAACATATGTTATCGCTTGCCTGATAGGCCTCCGAATAGTTTTGCATTGTACTCAATGGCAATGTAAAATGAAGTCTCAAAAAATAATTTACTGGATATCGACGGGTCTTTTTGCGGTCTGGATGTTGGCAAACGCCAAGGCGTATTTAACTTCCGAAGAAGCAAAAAGACTTTGCGTTCATTTTGGCTTTCCCGATTACTTCCGGGTAGAATTGGCTATTGCCAAGATTTTAGGAACGGCAGCTTTGTTGCTTCCTGTAGTTAGGAACAACCCGAAAGAATGGGCTTACGCAGGTTTTTTCATCACGGTTGTCTCGGGGTTCATTGCCCATCTTGCCTCAGGCGATTCGCTGATCTCATCTTCTTTTGCATTACTGGCATTGGCCCTCTTACTCACTTCGTACTTCACTTACCATCGTTTAAACCAATAAAATGAAAGCAGCAGTAATTTTCCAGCAGGGCGAAATGCCCCAATACGCCGATTTTCCAGAACCAGGCGTAAAAAATGACGACGAATTAGTAATCTCTGTAAAAGCAGCAGCCATCAAAAATTTCGACAAAGGCAGGGTAAAAGGCACTCATTACTCAGCCGAAGTCGGGAGACAGAACGCGATAGTAATTGGCGGCGATGGGGTCGGTTTGCTGGCAGACGGCACCAGAGTCTATGCTTTGGGCGAAGGTATGATGGCAGAAAAAGCCATTGTTGATAAAAGAAAAATAGTAAAGGTACCCGATGGGATGGATGATGCTTCGGCTTGTGCCTTACCCAATGCGGTTGCGGGCTCGGCAATGGCTCTTCGTTTCAGAGCAGCTATAAAACCAGGCGAAACCGTTTTAATCAACGGAGCAACGGGATTTACCGGTAAAATTGCCATTCAGGTGGCCAAGCATTACGGAGCGAAAAAAGTAATCGTTACGGGCAGAAATCAGGCCTCGCTCCAATCCCTAGTAGCATTAGGGGCCGACGAAACGGTTTTGACGACACAAACCGATGAAGCATTTATCGCCCAGCTGAAAGCCATACACAATAATACGCCCATAGATATCATCCTGGATTATTTGTGGGGCCACACGGCTGAACTTTTACTTGCGTCTCTAAAAGGAAATGGCTCCTTTACCTACAAGACCAGATTTATTTCCATCGGTTCGGTAACAGGCGACAAAATTCAGTTATCAGCAGAGAATTTACGCAGTGTAGATCTTCAGCTTTCAGGATCAGGTTTAGGAAGCTGGACAAGAGATGAAATGAAGCTGTTATTTACAGAAATACTTCCAGAAATGTTTCAACTGGCCGCTGATAACCAGCTCAAAGTAGAGACGATAGAAGTGAAGTTATCGGACATTGAGAAATTGTGGGAAATGGAGGTGTCAGATGGGAAACGTTTGGTTGTTACCATTTAATTAGTTGATAGTTTTTGGTTGTTAGTCGATCGTTTGATAATCAACTTTTTACAGCCGAACCAGTATAGTAGTATGCTAGCAAAATCGCTCCGCCGTTGTTGGTGACACTTTTTCAGACACCAACAACGGCATAACACCTTCTATGTCTTACGATCCAACAACATCTAAGAGCTTATTACCAAAGCTTCACCAACGTTCTTCCTTCCGTTTGGCCTGCTAACATTTGGCCTATTTGCTCCAGGAGCTCCTCCAGCGTTAATTGTTTAGTAAAGCTCACTAGCTGTTCGGGTTTCCATTCGTTGGCTAGTAAGTTCCAAACCCGTTGCCGGACTGGCATGGATGCCTGAACCGAATCCACGCCTAATAAGCTTACGCCATTAAGGATAAAAGGGAAAACCGTCAGGTTTAAATCACCGGATTGAGCCATTCCGCAGGCAGCCACTACGCCATTATACTGAAGTGAGCGTACCAGAGTGGTTAATACACTTCCACCAACGGTATCAATGGCACCCGCAAAACGAGGTTTCAGCAAAGCCCGTTTACTTTCGTCCGTGAATTCCTGCCGATCCAACCACTCCGTTCCGTTTAATTGTTGTTGTAAATCAGTATTTTTCTTGCCTGAAATACCTACGGTCTGGTAGCCCAGCTTACTTAACAGTTGCAGACTGATACTTCCTACGCCACCCGTCGCTCCACTTACGGCGATTGGGCCATCAGAAGGCTTAATTCCAGCCTGAACAAGTTTGTCAACGCAAAGTCCGGCAGTAAAGCCCGCCGTTCCCAAAGCCATGGCTTCCTGAGGTTGTAGGTTTGGGGGCAAGGCTACTATCCACTCGCCCGGAACCCGGATGTACTGTCCGTACCCGCCCCAGGTATTCATTCCCAAATCAAAACCAGTTACTAAAACCTGATCTCCTTTCTTCCAGAGCTTTCCTGAAGATTCCTCTACCACGCCTACCGCATCAATGCCCGGAACGTGCGGAAAAGTACGGGTAACTCCCTTATTACCAGTCGCGGACAGGGCATCTTTATAGTTTAAAGAAGAATACGTTACCCGAATCAAGGTATCGTGATCAGGTAAGGAGCTTAGCGGTACTTGCTGAACTTGTTTCAAAAACTGGCCGTTTTCTTCCCTGATGAGCAGAGCTTTGAATGTATTTTCCATGAGCGTATGTCTGGTAATGAAGCCGAAACCTAGAAAAATCCGTTCTTGCAAGCAAGTTATTCCTCAGACTAGCCCTGATTACCTGCCTCTCTCTTGTGCCAAGTAAGGAAAATCAATTAAGGAATGATTACGTATAAACAAAAGCCCGACTCGCGACTGGCAGGCGTAATTGATCACTTTTACGCCGTTCAGATTCCGATCCATTCAGAACCTATCATTCAGCATTTATCTCCCAATCTGGAGTTAATGCTGGTATTTAATTTCGGTGATCCCATCCGTTATTCCTTTGGGAACAAGGCATTAGCAGAGCATTCATTCAGCCAGGTTACCCTGATTGGCCCCCTTCGACAAATGCTAAATTATGAACTGAGACCTGGTGATGATCTACTGGTTATTGGGTTTACGCTGGATGGATTTTTTCGCTTTTTATCCCTTGAAAAAATTACTATTGAAAGCTTAACCGAAAACGAATCCGTTTTAGCTTTTCCGAGTTTGAATGCTCTCTATCTTTCGCTAGTGGATATTCCTGATTTTGATCCACGCGTAGCCTATCTTACCTCGCATATTTTACGCGAATTAAGTCCTTCGGAGGATGCGGCTTCAACGCTATTGGATCATGCTTCCCTGTTTCATCAAGACGTACTGAATCCCGTTAAGGTCATGGCCGATCATCATTCGCTTTCGGAGCGAACGGTTCAGTTACGTTTTAAGAAATACGTAGGCTATTCACCCAAAGAACTACTTCGTTTTCTACGATTCAAAAAAGTGATTCAACAGGTAATCAATCAACCCGATACCCCCTGGTTTGATCTCATCGAAGCGTTCGGGTATCATGACCAGAGTCATTTCATTAAAGACTTTAAACAGTATACGGGCCTGAGTCCAAAGGAGTTTCGCAAACTTCAGGAAAACGGAAATTTCTGTATTAGTTTTCCTGATCGACTCTATTAGAAAGCTTATTAATTCGTAATTACACTCCCCAGCCCTGTACTGAAAGACTTTAGCCGAGCATAGGCCGCTGGCGTATTTTCTTTTTTATCAAACTGCAAATGAAGCTCTCCTTTGGAGGCTTCAATCCTAAATTTAGTGTGATCTGGCAGTGTTACTGCGTAGGTAACGTCCGAAGAATTCAATGGGATTACCTGAACTGGTTTATAATAATCATTGACGTATTCCCGAACCGCGAAGGTTCGGGAATTGTCAAATTTTGCATCTAGTTTGTAACTAGTATCGTTTTCAATAACTGAAATTTTCGTTTCGTTAGAGCACGAAGAAAGGGCCGTCACGCCCACCAGTACTAAGATTGAAAATGATTTCATAGATATATTGCATTACAAGGTACTATGTAATATAGATACACTTAATTACTTGATTGCTAATTTATTTACAAACGGTTATTATCCATCGATAAACGGAACTAGTACTTATAAAACAGTAAAAAGCCTGGGCTAATAAATAACCCAGGCTTTTCCAGAAATGCCATTCTTATAGTTTTGGCTCCCAGCCTTTTTCGTAGTCCCGACTCCAAAGTTTCATGGCTTCCTTGTCCTGAATACGGCCATTTTTCGAATCCACTTTGAATGACTTATTGGTACGATAGGCAATGTTAGCTAAGTGACAGAGTAAAGTACTTTTCGCTCCTTCGTCGATGGGTGAATTTTGTTTGGCTTTTCCCCGAATGGCTTCGAAGAAGTTAACCATATGGCCCGTCGTCATGTCGCCACCGCCTCCTAATGCCGTACCCGCTTCAGAACCTTTGGCCTTGCTGTCTTTCAGCAATTTACCTTCGCGACTGTATAACTTGTAGCCATCCCGATCTACGTATACACTACCCGTAGAGCCATAGATGATCGTTCCGCGATCAGTACCGTACGTTTTATACCCGCTGCGGCTTTTTCCATCCCACTTGATGATTTTATTACCACCAAATTTGAAAGTTGCATCCATCGTATCATATACCGCCCAACCATCGTCCAGGAAATGACGTTTGGCCGCCTCTACCTCTACAAATTCCGGGTATTCAACCTGCAAGGCCCAACGGGCTATGTCCAGTTCGTGGGTAGCGTTATTACCACTTTCTGCCGTACCATACATCCAACCGTACCAGTGCCAGTTATAGTCCCAGGTGTCGTGCGTATAGTCCGTGCGAGGAGCGGGTCCCTGAAATAAATCCCAGTCTAAGCCTTCTGGAATCGGTGCTTTCTTCGGAATGGGCACTTCCCCGCGAGTAGCTGAATAAAAAGCCACCGCTTTATAAGGGGTTCCAATGGCTCCGTTATGAATTTGATGAATAATATCGATGGTTTCAGGAGACGAACGCTGCTGATTACCCATCTGAATTACCTTGTTATACTTCTTCTGAAAAGCAACCAGTAACTCGCCTTCATGGGGATTATGACTGCAAGGTTTCTCCACATACACATGCTTACCCGCCTGAACGGCCATCCAGGTTCCCGGAGCATGCCAGTGGTCAGGCGTAGCATTGATTAATACGTCGATATTCTTGTCTTCAATCACTTTCCGAATATCATTTTCCAGCTTTGGGGTGTAATCAATGTGTTTGGAAAATTGCTTCACGGCGGATTCCCGCTGCTTTTTCATCACGTCACAAAGCGTAATGAGTTGCACATTACTGTCTTTACGGGCAATGGGATCAAAATAAGCTCCTAGTCGACGACCTAAACCGGCAATTGCCAGATTTAAACGATCATTAGCCCCTATAATACGGGAATAACTTTTGGCAGACATGCCCTGGGCCAGACCACCGAAAGTGATACCAGCGGTTCCTAGTGCGGCTTTGACAATAAAATCTCTCCGGGATTTTTGCATGGAAATAGAAGGTTAATAGAGGCGTTTTCAGTAAGAAGTAAGTCATTATTTTCATTAAAGCTACTTCTTTTCTGAGTCATGTATTCTTTGCAAACTTTTCAGTATAAAGAATTCATGATTCAATTTATACCCAAACATTCCTAAAATTATCCTAAAAGTGAGATTTAAATAAAAGTGAGTTAACCTCTCCCTCCGTTCGAGCGAGCCGTGGGAAGAAAACCTTACCTCCGACCTGTCGTCCAGAGCGAAGCGAAGGATCTTTTGGGTTTTATTAACTTATCTCGGTCATGAGGAAACTTTAGCCGTGCCGTTTTACAGAAGGTCTTTCTTCGTTCGAGAGGACAGGTGAGGACAGTAGCTGCGAAGAAACGTCTTCTGGTTTTGAAAGGATAAAGACGCGACTTCCTCGTGGTTGGTGAGACACCAACCACGGCATAAATAGCAACCCTGTCCCGAATTTCATCCAGGGAAGCAACCAAGTTACCTCCTCTGCTTCGCTCTCGATGACAGATGGCAGCATAAATTCTTCCCCCTATGGTTCTCCCGAAATGGAGAAGCTTACTTCTTTTTAACCAATCTCTTCACTATCACTTCATTTCCACCATCTTCTTCGCGGCTTTCATGTCTTCCATATTGCCTCTAATTCTCATGTTTAACTTGCTATTTTTGAGCATATCGTTATCTGATATTATCTGCGAACGAAGATGGACGGTGAAAGGGAATTTTTTACCCTGAAACAGCATTTGTGTGCCTGCACTAATCATTTTTCCGAGTTCCACCTGCACCGGAATCTGGTACACTTTATCACTTTTGGCAGGAACACGGGTAACTCCCGGTGATTGACCATTGATTGTAGTTTTTTCTTTACCCAGGTCGATGGAATACCTCATGTTTTTAAACTGAATGGCGAAGTCATTTTTATTAATAAACCGAAGGTCTACATTCAGTTCAGATTTTTTGAGCTTGAATTTTTCCAGGTCAATGCCCACTACTTCAATTTCTGGAAGGTGATACAAAGGCAATCGTTTTTCCATTTCGATTCGAAGTGTATCGTGACCCAGCACTGGTTTCGCCAGTTTTAAGAAGACTTCAAACTGGTATAAAGCACTATCCTGACCCGCCGCTTCTCCTCTTTTTGCCACTTTAGAAAACGTATCAATCTTTAACTCCGTAGGAATATCAATCGTAACGCTGTCTCTGGGCTCAATCTTGAGCGGCTTCATGTAATCGCTTTCGATAATCTGAACCCCATCCACTTTTACCTGATAAGCAAAATTTTCAATATCCATTCCCAAGGGTAAGGGGTTGTCAATCAGCATTTTCATGGACATTTCCATCGTAGAATCGGTAATGGACGAAATTTCCGCCAAACTCATTTCTACGCGTGGCTTCAGACCAGAGACCGGATTCGCATTTTTACGTTCGTATCGCTTGAATAGAAACCAACCTGTTCCAGCCAGAATGATAAGAATTACCAGGGTAATAAAAACCTTTTTCATAAGGGTGTGTCTAAAAATAAGCCACAAAGCCTTAGAAAAGCATGCCTAGGGCAGGCTGGGCAAGGTCTGAATCATTTACTTCAACCGGGGAGTCAGGTGTTCAGGATGGTAGGCAATGGCGTATTCAATTTCTAAAGGATGCTGATCTGCGTCCCACTGAATGTTTTTAACGAGAATGTCAGGGTAACGAGTCCAGTCGAAGAGGATGGGTACCAGAGCAATTCCCTGGTTCATACTTACCAGTTCACCCACTAAGTCCAGCGAAGAAACTTCCTGAGTTATAGAGGCTTTACGGTTAATTCCCGCTTGCTGAAAAATGGATTCTACCTGTGTATAAAAAGGATGAAGCGTAGCCGGAATTTCAATCCATTTTTCCTTTTTGAGCGAATTTAAATGAAGTTCAGCCTGAGACGCAAGCCGATGATTTTTAGGTAAGATCACACAAAGATGCCCTTTTCGATACACGTGTCCCTGCAAAGCATCCAGCCGAAGAGGCCAAAGGGTCATTCCTAATTGAATGGTCCCTTCCACCAGAGCCTCCTGTACGCTTATGTAGGTTGGTAACTCGACGAGCTGGATGTTTACTTCGGGAAAATGTTCGGAAAAAAGGGTTAGTATCTCCACTATCCGTTCGCGAAGTAACATTTTGTAGATACCCAACTTGACAAGCGTTCCTTTATGAGCCGTTTGACGAGTTAACTCTACTGCCCGTTGAGACGCCCGAATTACTTTATGAGCTTCATTGAGAAACACCTGTCCGGCGGGGGTCAATTCGACCCTACGGAACTGCTTACGTCGGGTCGAGTCGAACAGCTCTACTCCCAGCTCACTTTCCAGCAATTGAATCTGCTGACTTAGTGCGGGTTGTGATACGAAAAGATTCTGAGCAGCTTTGCCAAAATGCAATTCTTTCGCGACTTCAATAAAATACCTTAGCTGACGTAATTCCACGAATACAGGCGTTCATAGGGATAATGCCCTACGAAGGTACTGGATTTGATTTTCAGGAACCGCTTACAGGCTGAAGATTTCGCCGGGCTAGTTTCGGAGAGATTAATAAAAAGTAACCCAGGGTCGAAGAAAGGGCCATTCCTACCACCATCGGCAGGGCGGTACCATTATGGAAGTAACTCACCAGACCCGAAGCCGCCGCCCCGATTAACATCTGAATACAACCCAATAACGCCGAAGCACTACCCGCGTAACGTTTGAAGGGAAACAAGGCCGTCGCGGCTGCATTGGGGCTAATAAATCCATGGAAGAACAGATATATGAACATAATACTTAACAAACCCATGGCATTGAACAGGTTCAGCACGGTACCCATGATCAGTAACAGGGCCGTGATCCACTGAAATGCACTGATCTTCTTCAGGATCTCTTCACTTTTGGCACGTTTCAACCAAAAACGATTCACCTGACTTCCCAGTATCATCCCGCAGGCATTAAATCCAAAAGCCCAGCCGTATTCGGTTTGAGAAAGGTTATGCAATTTCATGAACACAAAAGGCGAACCTGCAATGTAAGAAAACATGCTTCCCGAAGCCATACCCGCTACCAGGGAGTGAATGGAGAAAATCGGTTCTTTTAACACCGTTCCATAATCCTTTAAAATACGGGCAGGTTTTAGGGAAATACTGGGATCAGCGGGTTTACTTTCGGGTAAATAGCGAAGCACCAGCATAATCAACGTGACTCCAACCAAAGCCAGAAATCCGAATATATACCGCCAGCCAGCTACTTCTGAGATATAACCGCCAATGGTGGGTGCGATGATGGGAGAAACGCCCATAATCAGCATCAGAGTAGATAAAACGCCCGCCATTTCCTGCGGAGTAAACAAATCTCTAACCACCGCCCGACTCGCTACCATCCCTACGCAACCCCCTAAGGCCAGGAGAAAACGAATGGCAATCAGCCAGTTCACACTTTGTACACTGGCACAGGCTATAGCGGCGAGCACATACAAGCCCAAACCAATCAACAGGGGTTTCTTTCTACCAAAGCGATCCAGTAAGGGACCGCACAGAGCCTGACCTAAAGAAATACCAATGAAAAAACTGGTTAATGAATAGGCGACATAACTAATGTCGGCCTGAAGATCCCGGGAAATAACGGTGAAGGCTGGTAAATAAGTGTCAATTGAAAATGGAGCAACCGCAGTTAATAATCCAAGTGTAATGATAAGTCCCTGCTTCTGTTTCATCGTTTCTAATTGTCTTATTTCTAGATTTAAACACAAAAATCGACATATCTGTTATCTTTTTCCAATATCTATTACTTATATTTTAATAATATAAACTTATTGGAGGTAGTCTGAAACATAGGATTGTTGAACCTATGATTAGAACTTGTATAGGATTCGATATAAACTTTTCTGATTCAAAGTACAGTGAGTTACCTTCGCTCTGGCTGAGAGGTTCGGAGCATAAAAGCAGGTGGGAACCTGCCTTATGAGTAGGAACGAGATGGAATCTCGCTCCAGTCGTGATCATCCACATTTCCAACGCGGGCTAACGGAGTTTCCCAGGGCCAAGCAACCTGTCAAAATCTATAAGGTCCTTCGCTTCGCTCTGGATGACAGATCTGGGGATAAACCACTTCCCCATCTCTTTCTTTGTCACTCTACTAGGGCTTCGCTGGAATCCTCCGTACCTTCGCGGCTCAATTGCGTTATTATCTTTCCACTAGTCATGAAAACGGAGGCATTTAAAACTTTACGATTAGCTTTTCCCATTATTATCGGAGAATTGGCTCAGATGGTGCTGCATATCATTGATACTGCGATGGTCGGGGCCATTAGTTATAAACAATTAGCAGCCGCAGCTCTGGTTCTGAATACCGTCAACATCCCGTTTGTCATCGGTATTGGGATGACTATTTCTGTTTCGCAGATGGTGTCGCTGGCTCATGGTCGTCATGATAGTCAGCAGGTTTCACATTACCTCTACAATGGCTTCATTCTTTGCACCTTAACGGCTCTGCTCATTTCTCTGACGCTCTTTTTCGGGAACCATATTCTGTTTTATTTCAAACAGGACCCAGAGGTAGTAGCACTGGCGTTGCCCTTCATGAAACTCATGGGATTGTCTATTATTCCGATGTTGTTATTCATGACGCTCAAGCAATTCACCGATGGACTAGAGCTTACCCGCACGGCCATGTTTTTCTCGCTGTCGGCTCTGCCCATCAATGCCTTTCTAAACTGGTTACTCATTTATGGTAACTTAGGTTTTCCCCGACTTGAACTCATCGGAGCAGGCTGGGCGACGCTCATTACGCGGACTTTAATTTTCATCGCCATTACGCTTTATGTCATCTATCATCCTAATTTTCGGAAATACATGGCGGTTCGTAAATCACAGTGGTATCTGAGCGGAACTACCATGCGGGAATTGTTGCACATTGGCATTCCCAGCAGTTTACAGATTGGCATGGAAGCCGGAGCTTTTGCTGTTTCCGGCATTATTATCGGAACGATCAGTGCCATCGCTCAGGCCGCTCACCAGATTGCCCTGAGCTGTGCTTCCTTTACATTCATGGTATCCATGGGCTTGGCCCAGGCCGGGTCGATTCGGGTAAGTAACTCCCTGGGACGTTCCAACTGGCCACTCATTGCCACCATCGGTAAGAGTACGCTGGTAACAGCCCTAATCTATGGAACACTTTGTGCCGTTGGGTTCGTTCTGCTTCGCGATCAGTTGCCAACTTTCTTTAATAAGAACACAGAAGTATTACAGCTTGCTAGCTTATTATTACTTTTTGCCGCCGTTTTCCAGATTTCTGACAGTACGCAGGCCATCGGAGCTGGGTTATTGCGGGGCATTAAAGACGTCCAGGTGCCTACCGTTATCATTGCTATTGCCTATTGGGTGGTGGGCTTACCGCTGGGTTACTGGTTCGCTTTCCACGGCAACATGGGTGCTTCTGGGATGTGGCTAGGTTTTATTAGTGGACTTACTTTTGCTTCCGTCTTTCTGTTATTCCGCTTTTTAAAATTGTCGAAGAAAAATAATACGGTCGTAGCGGCCTGATGTATAATCACAAAAGCGTGGGAGTGACTTCTCTCCCACGCTTTCAATGCCTATATTAAAAAAATTCATCCTTCGGTAGGGGAAAGACCGTTTGAGATGTCATCCTAGCAGACCATCAAATCATGAATGACAAAAAAGGGGCGGAGATCTTAACAGATCAGCAATTTCTGGAGGCCATTCGAACGGGCAATGAACGCACGTTTGAGCTGTTATTTCGGCAACAATATTCCCCTTTATGCCAATACGGATTTTCGTTTTTAAAAGACTGGGATGATGCCGAGGAGGTCGTGCAGGCCATGTTTCTGGCTTTCTGGGAAAAACGCGATTCACTAGTCATTACGACTTCGCTGAAATCCTACCTCTACCGGGCCGTTCATAATCGCTGTCTGAACCGAATTAAACATCTATCCGTTCAGGCAGAGTATCAGAGTTATGTGCAAGCCGACGGTTCCGATGTTTACCAAAGTCCGGTGCAGGAATTAATGGCCTCCGAACTGGATATTCAGTTACAGCGGGCCATCGAACGATTGCCCGAGCAGTGCCGACTGATTTTTATGATGAGTCGTTTTGAAGAATTAAAGTATCAAGAAATCGCCGATCAGTTGGGCTTATCCATTAAAACGGTTGAAAATCAGATCGGGAAAGCCCTGCGAATCTTGCGGACCGAATTAGCGGATTATTTACCCTTACTCATTTTACTAGGCATTCATGTGTATGACTAACCATTACGATTTTTAACCACCCTTCCCAACATGGCTAATCAGGATAGTATAGATGATAGCCTACTCGGAAAATACCTGGCTGGCGAAACCAACGAGGCTGAAACTGAGCAGGTTCAGCAGTGGCTGTTAAGACACGACCCTACCAACGGGGAAAACCATCAGCGGGAATTTGACCGTCTACAGCAAATCTGGGAGTCGAGTGCCGTACTCAAAAGTCCCGCCGCCGCGGTGGATACGGAAGCAGCCTGGCATAGCGTCAAAAACAAACTTGGCCTTCCTGCTGTTCAAACGCTCGACATAGCATCGGAAGCCAAAGTAATTCCGATTAAACGTAGAAATTTCTGGCCCGCCGCCGCTGCCATTCTGGTAGTTTTCGGATTATGCTGGTTTATGTTTAATCCATTCGGACAAGCTCCCCAGCAGGTAGCTACAGCAACTGAACAGGCTTTGGAGCAACACTTACCCGATGGCAGTATGGTGTTACTTAACCGAGGCAGTCAGTTGACGTATCCCCAACGTTTTGAAAAAGGTCAGCGGGTAGTTCAACTGAAAGGCGAAGGCTTTTTTGACATCACGCCCAATCCTTCGCAACCGTTTATTATTGAAGCAAATGGCACAACTGTGCGGGTGGTTGGGACTTCATTCAGTGTTCGGGCGTATAACTCCAACGTCAGAGTAGCCGTTCGAACGGGAAAAGTACTTTTTACAGCGATGAAGAAAGAAGTTTCTCTTGTTAAAAATCAGCAGGCTTCCTTTGACTCGGCTTCGCACACCATTGAAACCACAGCCCATCTGAATCCGAACGTTTTTGCCTATAAGACAGGCAAGCTAATTTTTGAAAAAACGCCTTTGTCGGAAGTGATTGAAACGCTTCGGGAAGTATACCAGGCAGATATTCAGTTAGCTAATGATCGGATTAAGAACTGTCAGTTGAACGTCCCATTCGACACCAAAGACAGTCTGGACACAATTCTTAAAGTAATTGCGGATTCTTTCCAGTTACACATTCGTCAAAACGGAAATC
Organism: Siphonobacter sp. SORGH_AS_0500; assembly: GCF_031453245.1. Taxonomy (NCBI): domain Bacteria; kingdom Pseudomonadati; phylum Bacteroidota; class Cytophagia; order Cytophagales; family Cytophagaceae; genus Siphonobacter; species Siphonobacter sp. SORGH_AS_0500. The sequence goes on along the minus strand of NZ_JAVIYT010000008.1, from coordinate 269,728 downwards.
AGATTATTCTGGACGGCACGGGTTGTTAATGTTAACATTTTCAGTAACCAAAGAAGCCGATGCTTGCAGCATCGGCTTCTTTGGTTATACCCCTTATCATTATGGTCTTGTGCTCTACAGTGGTCGAAACTTCCAGTTATACACCCACAAAAGAGCCCTTGCAATAATTCACATCCGATTTAATACTAAATTTTATTTGGGTAAGATGCGTTCATAAACAGATTTATTGCCCTGAACCTCAACCCCAAACAGCTCTACATACTGAACTTTGGGAATCAGGAAAGAATTCGGATCGAGCTGCACGAAAATCTTTTGCAGGTAAGACTTCTTTCCATCAATCGTAGCCAGAGCAACTGCTTTTCCCTCATTCACTTCCACACGAAAAGCTCGGTCCTTAAAAGCATTGATCTTTACTGAATACGTATCCGCACTGGTTTTGGTATGTGTGTATCCATACGCCAATTTCCATTGAATTTTGGATAGGCTTTCGCGTTGGCCCTGTTCTTCATGACGAATCCAGTAAACATCAATCGGTTTCTCAGGATTAAGTTTTTGGTTTGCTCCAATGTTTGCGTCATACATAACCGTGTTAGAGTTACGACTCAACTGAAGCGAAAACAACTGTTTGGATATGGCCAGAGGAGGCTTTCCGTCCGCCCGGGCTGTGAATGAATTGACCAGCGAAAAGGTTATCAATACAAGTGGAATCAGTGCAAACTTAACCATAAGCTTTCCTGTAATAACTGTTGATTATGAATGTTTAAAGAGCACAACATTTCGGTTTTCCTGTCACGATTCTTCTTCCTTTGTTTCCATAACCGAAGTACCTGACCCTATGACCACTGACTCTGCCTTATCCCCTATTAAAAGTAGATATTTTTTATTTTTATTCAATGAAGATATTTCTTAGATTTTTACAAAATTTTCAAAACTACCTCACATGCCTCTAAATCGTCGTGAATTTCTTAAGCAAGCGGGCTTTCTGACCGCTCAAGCCAGCCTTCTTTCGTCTTTACCGGTCTGGGCCGTTTCGCCCGGTTCTGCTTTTCCCCGAACAACTCCCGAAGCTCAGGGGGTTTCTTCGGAAGGCCTGCTAAACTTCATTCAAACCGTTGAAAATGAAAAACTCAACCTACACAGTTTGATGATTTTGAGGAAAGGTAAAGTAATCGCCGAAGGCTGGTGGAAACCCTATCAGGCCGATCTTAAACATACGTTATACTCGCTCAGTAAAAGCTTTACTTCTACGGCCATTGGTTTTGCGGTGAGCGAAAAACGACTTCGGGTGGAAGACAAAATTCTTTCCTTTTTTCCTGATAAAGCTCCCGCCAGTGTCAGTGCTAACCTAGCCGCCATGCGGGTGAAAGATTTATTAACCATGTCAACGGGCCATGATAAGGATACAACTGGACCCATTTCACAAACCGATGATTGGGTGAAAGCCTTTTTTGAACAACCCGTTCAGCACCAGCCGGGTACCTTCTACGTCTATAACAGCGGAGCGACTTACATGCTCTCGGCCCTGATCGAAAAGTTAACGGGAGAAAAACTGCTGGATTACCTGACACCCCGGTTATTCAAACCCCTGGACATTACCGGAGCCGACTGGGAAATTGACCCTAAAGGGATTAATACCGGAGGTTGGGGATTGAGACTCCGCACCGAGGACATTGCCAAATTTGGACAACTGTACTTGCAGGAAGGCAAATGGCAGGGCAAACAACTAATACCAGCCGATTGGATTAAGGAAGCGACCCAGGCTCAGGTAGAATCCAAAGGAGGCAATCAACCCAAAGAAAGTAACGACTGGCTACAGGGATACGGGTATCAATTCTGGCGATGCCGGCATAATGCCTATCGGGGCGACGGGGCTTTCGGCCAGTTTTGTATCGTCATTCCTGAAAAAGAAATGGTGGTAGTGACGACCAGTGAAAGTGGTAACATGCAAGGCATTCTGAATGCGGTATGGAATCATATTCTTCCCGCCGTGGGACAATTGGGTTCGGCTGGAGTACAGCAGGAATTAAAGAAAAAACTTACTTCGCTGGCATTACCCCTTACGCCGGGTTCGCCCACTTCTCCGTTAACGGCTACCCTTAGCAGTAAGAAAATTTCAGTCGAGTCGAATGCTCAGGGCATCAGTCAGGTTCAGTTAAATTTTCACGGAAAAGATTTTACGTTGATGTTGAAAGACGGTACTCGTGAACATCGCATTGAAGGAGGGATTGGCTATTGGAAGTTAGGCACTACCAGCCTGCCCCTAACTGCCCTGAAATTAACCCGTTCTACCTTACCTAAAGAATTACCAACCCGCTTGGCAACCAGCGGAGCCTGGAGTGATGAGCAAACGTTTTTAATTACCCTCCGCTACATCGAATCGGCTCATTATGATACATTGCGTGTGCACATCGAAGGCGATAAAGCCACCCTTAAATTCCGCCGCAGTCTTTCCATTATTGACAACACCGAAGATAAACGCCCGGTTCTGGAAGGAAAATTGGCTTAGGTTAGGATTACGAATCTGACTTAGACTGCTTTAATATATAAAGCCGAAAAAGCTGAGCAACAAAGATACCGCTAGAGATTCCGCTGCCAGCGGAAAAGCTGGTCAGGCTAACTTGTTAGAACAACAGCTACCCCAGTAATGCCGCTACCAGCCTTTCTGCTGGCAGCATGAGCTCCTACTAAACTCAAAACCCGACATCGAACCTATTTTAATTATCCCCAAGCAATGCTGCCAGCAGAAAGGCTGGCAGCGGCTACATTAGCTAGAAAGCTATAGCTGGAAGATCTTCAATAGCAGAGTTATCTAGTGCCGCTGCCAGCCCTTTTGCTGGCAGCCTGAGCCACTAGTAAACCCAAAAAACTAACATCAAACCTATTTTGATTATCCCAAAAACAAAGCTGCCAGCTTTTCAGCTGGCAGCAATAGGGCAAATCGATACTCTTCAAAATAACTCAGTTATGCTCAGCGTATTTCTTGAAATTATCCAGAATACGCTGCCAGCCTTCCTGCTGCATGGCGACTGGATTCGTAGTCTCTGCGTCGAACGTTTCTACCACTAGTGTCTGATCGCCTTTGGCTGAGAAAGTAATGGTCACCGTACGTTCATCTCCAAGCACATAGGCAATCAACGACTGAGGAATTACCTCGGTATACGTTCCACTAAAGTCAAAACCAAAGCTGCCGTCTTTTGCTTGCATGCGGGATGAAAATGTACCACCCGTACGCAAATCGTTCGTTGCCTGCGTTGTATGCCAGTCTTCAGAAGCTGTGTTCCATTGCATCATATGTTCGGGTTCGCTCCATAGTTTCCATACTTTTTCAACGGGTGCGTTAATGAGCGTTTCGATGGTTATCTTCTCAAAAGTTGCCATAGGTTTGTGTCGTTTGATACGACAAACCTACGGCAAATCTAACCTTGTCGAAGATGCTGAAAGTGCCAAAGTTGAGGCGATTTGTGACAATCACCCCTATTAGCTTTTTTTCGCAGTAGCCACAATAACGATTCCGCCCAGCACCAGCAATCCACCGATATAAGGCGGCCAGTTAACAGATTCTTTTTTATCGGCTGAGATTTCGATTGGTCCTACATCAACCACTTTTTCTTTTTTGGTGTACGAAAATCCGGTCCAGATGACCATAATGGCTCCGATTACGATAAGCCCAATTCCTAATCCTTTCATAGTGTTGAAGTTTTAGAATTGTACTCAAAAATCGAATGCCAGCTTAGTTGAAACATGATTCGCTATCTCTTTTCAGCAACCTCCCTCTAGTCATACTTCTACGATATACCCCTGCATTCGTTGAAAAAAACATTAGCAATGACTGCATAAACCACCTTCCATTTTTCACTAGACAGAAAAAAGGAAAGCAGAAAATTTTCACATAAATCGTGAGTTTTATAAGTACACGGTCTACATCGATTGTTTTAAAACAGACCAGAACGCCTCCTGACTATATAGCACATTCCCCGCTTTCAAAACTTAAAAACTCATTATATTCGGCAGCTTAATAAGCGATTCTCGGGAATCCCCATGTACATTCAAGATTTGTTACCCCGCCCCTAATCCTAATTTTTCCATTTTCCCCTCATCTCATTGACGAATGACGCCTCCTTCACAAGCCCAGTGGTTCGGCCATCCGAAAGGTCTTTTTGTCCTTTTTATGACCGAACTTTGGGAACGATTCAGTTACTACGGCATGCGTGCCATTCTGGTTCTATACCTCACCGCTTCAGTTACCGGTGCCAACCCCGGACTCGGCTGGACCAATGCTGAAGCACTTACTTTCTATGGCTGGTACGGCTTTAGCGTCTACATGGCCAGTTTGCCCGGCGGCTACCTAGCCGATCGCTTTTTAGGGCAGAAAAAAACTGTTTTAATTGGAGCGTTACTGCTGGCATTAGGGCATTTAACATTAGCCTTCCAGAACATGCAGGCCTTTTACGGCGGTATTTTCCTGATTGTACTCGGTGTGGGCTTGCTGAAACCTAATATTTCGACGATGGTAGGTGGGTTATACGCTCAACATGATATACGTCGGGATAAGGGATTTACAATTTTTTACATCGGCATTAACCTGGGGGCGGCGTTTGCTCCGATTCTGGTGGGGTGGGTGGCGTACCAATACGGCTGGCACTACGGCTTTGCTCTGGCGGGCATTGGCATGTTGTTAAGCCTGATTCTCTACGCTCAGGGTCAAAAGCATCTGGTGGGTGTGGGTGACTTTCTCGGCAAAAGTAGCCACGCGGAAGATCGTGCCAAACTTCGTCAGCCGCTAACTCAAGTCGAAAAAGACCGCATCTGGGTGTTGTTACTTTCTTTCCTGATTGTGGTTACGTTCTGGGGAGCTTACGAACAGGCCGGAGGATTAATGAACCTTTATGCCGAGCAGAAAACCAATCGTCACTTATTGGGCATGGAAATTCCGGCTTCCTGGTTTCAGTCCTTAACGGGCTTTTTTGTTATCTCACTCGGTACGTTGATTGCTAATTTCTGGACTCGCCGGGCTTTGAAAGGCAAAGAAAGTTCGTCATTAGCGAAAATGGCCATTGGTACCATGATCATGGGTTCCGGCTTTTTCTTCATGACTGCCGCCGCTCTGCAGTACGAGCAAATGGGTCAGGCTGCCATGTACTGGCTCATTCTGGCTTATTTATTTCACGTAATAGGCGAGCTTTCTTCGTCTCCCGTAGCGTTATCTTTCATTACCAAACTGGCTCCGGCTCAATATGCTTCGATCATCATGGGAGCCTACTGGGCAGCAACCGGACTCGGCGAGAAGCTGGCGGGTATGATTGGAGCGTATTCCGAACACTGGGGCGAGCTTCAGACCTTCACGGGCATTGCCATTTTCTGTATACTTTTTGGCGGGTTAATTCTCTTGTTACTCAAACCACTCAAACGCCTTACACACGGGGCCGACGATGATACCTTAATAGAGTCCTGACTCAGAAAAACCTCCCAAATTCGGCGATTTGGGAGGTTTTTACTTTACAGCGGCATTATTTTGAAACTAAGGCTATTCGTTTATCACATAAAAAGCGTATTTCATACAATATTTTCAACTTAATGAACCCAAAGCCCACGGTTTCAATTATTATTCTAATTGCCATGAATTAATAGTCCTGCTAATGGATACCCATTTGAATCTTCCCGAAATTCCCGCTCATCCGATGGACCTTCGGTTATCTTTCAAGCCTTTTATTAAGTATTTAACACAACGAAAGGCTACTATTCCCGCCGGCGACGTGCAGTCGCAAGTGGTTGATTACTTACTGGAACAACTAAATCCACTTATCCCCGCCGACTCTATTGAGGAAACCTATACGCCCGATCAGCTTGAAGCCATTGCCCAGTTACTGAAGTTAAGCGTGTTACCCATCGTGGGTACGGAGCGGGAAATTCCCTATGCCTTTGGACTCCCCATCCCACTGGAGCTTTTTCACGCTTCGGATACCTTCATCCAGTACATTACCCCTGCTTTGGAAATGGGGAATGAAGAACATAAAAATCCCACGGATAAGCTTCGCTACTTTTACCAGCTGATTCTGGAAAACTGTTATACTATTCGGTTTATAAAGGAGTTAACTCCATCCATATCCTTTCAGAAAACGGAACGTGGCATTACGAAATATTACCGACTAAAGGTAAATGTCAATTTCGTAGAGCCACAGTATTATCAATCTGAATTACCCCCGCTGCAAAATGAGTGGGTGGAGTTTGCGAAAGGGTACCGCTCTTTCGAGCAAATGACTTCTACCCTACCTCTTCATTTGTTTACACTCTCTGGTTTTTGTGTGTTTCTGGTGGAAGACATTACGGAAGAAAGTTCCTTACAGCAGTTGAAAGAGGTTTTTATCCATTTACAAACGGATTCCGAAGAACTTATTTATAACCGTTTCGAGAAAGCCTTACGTGACTTGTGCGGTCTTCCTGACATTCATATCGGGTTGATGCCTTTCTTTAAGGTAAACGATACGTACGTTTTTCATCCGCAGTTTAGTAACCGAAGCGTTTTCTTCACGCAAATTCGAACGTGCGAACAGCACGGTGATTTACTACAGCAGCCTGACATTCAGAAAACCATTGCTCAGCGATTAAAGCAGCACGATCATCCACACCTGTTTTGCGATTTAAATCAATTTGCTGAACCAGAGTTACGATTACTGCATAACAACGGATTAAAAAGTTTCATGCTTTATCCCATTAAAGCAGGCGATGAATTGATTGGAGTTATTGAAATGGCTTCCGAAAACGCCGACTCACTGGGAGAAGAAGTCCTCTTTAAAGTTGAGAAAGTAGTGCCACTGGTGCGGGAGTTACTGTTGTTTCAGATTAATGAATTCAACAAAAATGTGGATCGGTTAATCCGACAGCGTTTTACGTCCCTGCAACCCGCGGTGGAGTGGAAATTCAATGAGGTAGCCTGGCAATACCTGAAAGCGGGGAACCGCAAGCCTACTCAGCCAGAACTTGCCCGCGTCCGTTTTCCGCAGGTATATCCACTTTACGGAGCCGTTGACATTCGAAACTCTTCCAGTGAACGTCACCGGGCCGTTCGGCACGATTTGAGCCAGCAATTGTCCGGCGTTGAGCATTTGCTGGAAAAAGTAAAAGAGCGGGAGTATCGCCACGAGGCTTTGCTGGAATGGAATAAGCATTATCAGAATGTACTGCTACTAGACCTTAGTCCTGACGATGAGGAAAGTATTACTTTGTTTTTGATTCAGCAGGTAAGCCCCTATTTACGGCATTTGCAGCAATCTCAGAAAGAACTTCAGGAGCCAATTGAATCTTACTTCAGGCAAACCGATCCGCAGAGCGGGATTTTTCACCGGGCTCAGCGAGATTACGAACAAAGTCTGGACTGGATCAACTCGACCGTTAACAGTTACATCGAACAGGAAGAACAAAAACTTCAGTCGGTCTATCCGCATTACTTCGAAAAGTACCGGACGGACGGCATGGAATATAATATCTACGTCGGTCAGTCCATTGCTCCAAAAACCCCTTTTGTAGCGGATGATCTGCGTCGGCTTCGTTTGTGGCAATTAACGTCCATGATCGAAATGGCTCAGTTAACCCATCGCTTACTACCGCATCTGCCCCTTCCTTTGCAAACCACGCAGTTGATCCTGGCTCATGCTCAACCCGTTGCCATTAGTTTCCGCGAAGACGAGCATCGTTTTGATGTAGAAGGTTCGTACAGCATTCGTTACGAAGTTATTAAAAAACGGATCGATAAAGCCGTAGTTTTGGGCAGTGGAGAACGCCTGACGCAGCCCGACCAGATTGCTCTGGTGTACATGAATCAGCAGGAAATTTCGGATTTTTTACCGCTGATTCATCAGTTACAGGAGAAAAATCAGATTGCGGCTGAAATTGAATACCTTGAACTTGAACCCGTTCAGGGATTAGTAGGCCTGAAAGCCATTCGACTTCGAATCCAGTATACAAACTCGGCCCCGGTGCAGGATTTACAACTGGAACAGGTCAGACTATAACATCAGATAATGAACGGATGAATACCTTCCTGAACTTATATAAATTAATAGCATTCTTAGGATTAGCTTTCTTCCTTTCATCGGGCCTTACCTACGCTCAGCAGACCAGACCTGATTCGGTTCGGCATCGGTTGGTATTAATTGGTGATGCGGGGCGATTATACAAGGGGAAAAATCCGGTGGTAGATGCCGTTCGCAATCGGTATTCCTTTGACGATCCACATACGACACTTTTGTATCTGGGAGATAACGTATATCCCAGAGGTTTATCTGATTCAAGCTCGCCAGATTACGATTCGCTAACAACGATTTTGCGGTATCAGGCTGCCTTAGGGCTCAACAAATCGTCTCAGGTTCTATTCATTCCAGGTAACCACGACTGGAGCAAAGATCACGCCGACGGATGGGAGAAAATCAAACGGCAGGGCCAGTGGCTCGACAGTTTGCACGCTCCCCATATCCAGCTCTTGCCCAAAGGCGGCTGCCCCGGACCGGAACTGGTGAACCTCAATGATCATCTGGTATTGATTATTATTGATACCCAATGGTGGTTACACCCTAACGAAAAGCCGGGGAAAGAATCGGATTGTGCCTGTAAAACCCAGGATGAAGTGGTCGCCCGACTTTCGGAACTGGTTTACCTGAATAAAGATAAAGGTATTATTCTGGCTACGCACCAGCCCTTTCGTAGTTATGGAATTCACGGAGGTTACTATACCCTAAAGCAACATATTTTTCCGCTGACGGATATAAACCCCAAGCTTTACATTCCTTTACCCCTCATCGGTTCGATCTATCCGATTGCCCGGGGCGTGTTTGGAACGGTTCAGGATTTACCCAACCCTATTTACAAACACATGGCCCAAGTGCTGGAAAAGGCCCTGGAGCCCGCCCCCAACGTCGTGTTTGTCTCAGGACACGACCATGCCCTCCAACACATCGTTGATCATAATCGGAATTTCATTGTCAGTGGGTCAGGCATCAATCGGGAACGGGTAAAAAAAGGTAAGAAAGCTTCATTCGTGAGTGGCGAATGGGGTTATGTCGTTCTTGATGAATTAACGGATGGTCGCGTTCGGTCAGATTTTTATACAGTTAATGAAGCCGCCGAGGCTACGCTGGCTCACTCGGCTACACTTTTCAGAATTAACTTGACAACGCCATCAAATTCTACTCGAACGCCCACCCAAACCTGGCCTGATTCGGTTCACGTTTCTATCGCGTCGGATTACGATAAAGTCAGCAGATTTCATCGGCTTCTTTTTGGCGAAAATTACCGAAAAACCTGGGCTACGCCCGTTTCCTTTCCGGTTTTTGACATTAACAAGGTGGAGGGTGGATTTACGATTCTCCAACGCGGCGGCGGCCAGCAAACGAAATCATTACGACTGAAAGACGCTTCCGGTAAAGAATGGGTTTTGCGAACCATCCAGAAAGCCCCCGAAAAAGCCCTTCCCGATTACCTCCGCCAAACCGTTGCCCGCGATGTCATCCAGGATCAAATTTCGGCGGCTTTTCCCTTTGCTCCGCTGGTCGTTCCAGTTCTGGCCGAGGCGGCAGCGGTACCACATGCCCACCCACGGCTCTTTTTTGTGCCCGATGATCCAGCCCTGGGCATGTATGGCGTTGACTTTGCCAATACCGTTTGCTTACTGGAGGAACGCAATCCTGATTCGGACAAAAGCGTAAGTACGCCGAAATTGCTGGAAGCTTTACAGAAAGACAATGATAATCAGGTTGACCAACAAGCCGTTTTGGAGGCTCGACTCCTGGATTTATTGATAGGCGACTGGGATCGGCACGAGGATCAATGGCGTTGGATTAGTCATAAAACTAAAAACGGGAAAGTCTATCAGCCCGTCCCCCGTGACCGCGATCAGGTCTTTTTCAAGTCTGATGGTTTATTCCCGTATATCGCTTCCCGTTCGTGGATTCAGCCCAAATTTCAGGGTTTTCGGGAAAATCTGTCCAACGTGAACGGTTTCATGTACAATGCCCGTTACTTTGATCGGCTCTTTCTGAATAACTTAAGTCAGGCCGATTGGGAAAAGACGATTGCCAAGCTTCAATCGGCCTGGAGCGATGCGGTGTTTGAAAAAGCCATCCAGACCTTGCCCGATCCTATTCGCCGGCAATCGGGTGATGAAATTTTAAAAACGCTGAAAGCCCGCCGGGACCGCCTGCAAAAGTATGGCCTTACCTATTATCGTTTTTTAGCCAAAGAAGTAGACATTGCCGCTTCGGATAAGATGGAGCGTTTCAGTATTGAACACCAGAATGACGGCAAAATAGCTCTTCACATTTTCAAGATTGGCAAAGACAGTACGCTTAAACAGCAACTTTATTCCCGCCTTTTTGACCCCAAACAAACCCGCGAAATTCGCGTGTATGGACAGGCGGGCAACGATCAGTTTATAGTGACGGGAAAATCATCCCGAAAAATAAAAATACGTATGATCGGCGGACCGGGTTTGGATCGGTATCAGGTGAACGAAAGCAAAAAATGTGAAAATCTGATTTATGACCTTTCCACGGAAAATAATACGTTTCCGAGCAGTCAAAACGCTCAGATTCATACCTCGACTTCGGCCAGTATTAACCACTTCGATGCGCACGCCTTTCAGTACGATCGACTCGCTCCCTTAGCTTCAGCGGGCTTTAACGTGGACGATGGCGTTTTGCTTGGGGCCGGATTTCAGTTGACGAAGCATCATTTCCGCAAGGCTCCCTATGCCTCCATGAATCGGTTGTTAATCAGTCATGCCCTGGCCACTAACGCTACCGCCATTAAATACGACGGAATTTTCACCAACGTACTTGGGAAAAATGATCTCTGGATTAATGCCATTTTGCGAGCCCCGGATAACGTTACCAACTTTTTTGGCATTGGAAATGAAACAGCCTATGATAAAAATCGCCGCATCCGATACTACCGGACGCGTTACGACTTGAGCACGGTTGCCGTTACCTTAAAACGAAACCTGAGTCAGCAGGTACAGGTTACGGCTGGCCCGGTTTTTCAGTATTTCAACGTAGATCTTGAAGACAACAGAGGCCGCTTTCTGGAAGATTATCTATACACCTTACCTGAAAACCGAACCTTTTTGCGGCAACAGGCCTACGCTGGGTTTCAGGCCTCGTTTTTAATTGATAATCGGAATCACCCCACCCTGCCTACCCGGGGACTGCACTGGGACACGCGGGCAACCACGTTGCAGGGTTTTGGTAATGATCGCAATCATTTGAGTCAGTTTACGACAGATCTTAGTATTCATGCCAGTTTCAGCCAAAAGGCCCGATTTGTGATTGTGAATCGTTTGGGGGGAGGATTAACGTACGGAAACCCAGCCTTTTATCAGTTACAGTACCTCGGTGGACAAGATAATCTTCGCGGTTTTCGAAAGTACCGTTTTGCCGGAGACAAAATGGTCTATCATAATATCGAACTGCGAACGAAGCTTTTTGATTTCAACTCCTATTTATTCCCGGGAACGGTTGGTTTGACCCTCTTCAATGACGTAGGTCGCGTATGGGCCAGGAATGAAACCTCCCAAAAATGGCACGATGGTTACGGAGCCGGGCTGTATATTTCACCAGCTCAACTCCTTATTTTTAATGCCTCCGTGGCTTTTTCCAACGAAGGTGCTTTACCGTATGCCTCGTTGGGTTTCCGTTTTTAAGCATAAACCTTTTACCTTACCAAAAAATTGATGTAATGATGGAGTTGGATTTTTCTCAGGTTGAAGCACATGTCGTTCAGACGTATCAGGATCGAGTGGTCCCTGAGCTGGTCTATCATACCCTAACGCATACACGGGAAGTCGTAGCAGCGGTACATACCCTCAGTCAGCATTATCAGTTGAGTACAGAACCTTATCAGATCGTGATGGCAGCCGCGTGGTTTCATGATTTGGGTTACCTCTATGGTTCAGCCGCCGAGCATGAACAGAAAAGTGCTGAACTAGCCGCCGATTATCTGAACAAGAAAGGCTTTAGTGACTCTTTCATAGCTCAGGTTCGGGCCTGCATTTTAGCCACCCGGATGCCTCAAAAACCGAATACTTTGCTTGAAGAAATCATCTGCGATGCCGATCTGTGTCACCTGGCTAGTGCTGATTACAAAGAAAAATCGAAACTGCTACGGCAGGAAGTAGAATTACTGAAGGGCTATACGCTTTCGGGAGCAGACTGGCGAACGGCGAATATACTGTTTTTTCAGAATCACCAGTATTTCACCCACTACGCCCGCAGCATCTACCAGTCGGGTAAAACCGCAAATCTTGAACGCTTACTCGAAAAACAGGATAAAAAAGAGCAAACAGAAGTTCCTGAAAAAAAGAAAAAGAAAGATAACCCCGAACGTGGCATCGAAACGATGTTCCGCACTACCTCTTCCAATCACCTTCGACTGAGTGAAATTGCGGATAGTAAAGCGAACATCATGATTTCCGTCAATTCAATCATGGTATCAGTTGTGGTGTCGGTGCTTTCGCATCGTCTTGAAAATCACCCTTCTTTGATTCCCCCTACGGCTCTGTTTTTATCAACGGCAGTCCTTACCATCATCTTTTCCGTACTGGCAACGCGACCTAACGTTACGCAGGGGACCTTTAGTCGGGAAGACATTGAGCAGCAAAAAGCGAATTTGCTATTCTTCGGTAACTTTTATAACATGAGTCTTAAAGATTACGAACACGGGATCTCGGCCATGATGCATAATTCCGATTTTTTATACGGCAGTATGACTCGTGATATTTATTATCTGGGTGTGGTTTTAGGTAAGAAATATAAGCTTCTTCGCATTGCCTATAACATATTTATGTTTGGTTTTGTGGCTTCCATTCTGGCCTATTTGTACGTGTTTCTGTTCATTGATGAAGCATAGAATGAATGTACAAAACTTAGTTTTATCTATGCTAATAAGCTAAGGATTAGCCGATTCAGTTCATTAATAAAAAAATACATTGTAAGCGTTACAAAATTTAATGATAACCTATTTACCTGGCTTTCTTCATTGAATTGAAAAGGTTAAAGCAGCCCCTTCAGGTTCCTGAATACCTGAAATTGATGAAAACACAGAACAAGCCTTACCGGGTTTTCGCTGAAAGTTTACAAATAGGGAAAATTCGGGAGGTTTCGGCTAATACAAGTTTTGAAGTCTTTTATATCAACCATAATAAGTAATGAATAGCATAACGAATCACCGTTATTTGTTAGTAGTTCAAAGGCGTATAGGCATACTAGTTCAAAACCTAAACAGTAATCTCTCAGTTTTTTTGTAAAATGCATCCTGTGAATTAATTAACGGAAAGACCTCTGTTTTAATACTGATCCATTTTTATTACTTTACACATTCATCTGATTTATGCTAATCACTAATTGATGTGATATAGGTCTACATAAGTCAGAAAATTAGCAAATGAAAATAGAGTTAATAAGATTAAGTGTATTTTTGTCCAGTTAGTAAATAATTACTATTCCCATTTTGGGTCCTACTACCCTACTACCCCGCTCTTATAAATTTATGTCTAGCTCCTTTGTTATTCTGGTTGTTGAAGATGATGATGATGACCGCCTCTTGCTCGAAACAGCCATGCATAAGTCCAAGTTGAACTGCCAACTGGCTTTTGCCCGGGATGGAGAAAATGCTCTTGACATGCTGGAAACGATGGAGACGCCTCCAGCCCTGATTATAACTGACTTGAACATGCCTTTCATGGACGGCATGGAGTTTGTGCGGGAACTCAAGAACTCTTCCAGCTGGTCTAAAATACCCGTAATCATGCTCTCTACCACCACGACTGAGTCTACGATCCGACAAGCTTACGACAATGGAGTCAGTAGTTTTATCAGCAAACCTCCTACGTTTGAAGGTTTACAGGAAGTCTGGCAACAATTATATAAGTCATGGGTGATGCCGACCCAGGGTAGTTAAGAGCTTACGCTGGTAGATATACGTGGAAGGTAGCTCCTTTATTTACTTCGCTCTCCGCGTAAATCGCTCCACCGTGATTCTCTACCACACGCTGACAAATAGCCAGGCCAATACCCGTACCTGCAAATTCCTGTTTAGTGTGCAGGCGTTCGAATACCCCAAAAATTCGGCTGGCGTACTTAGAATCAAAACCAACCCCTTCATCTTTTACGCGTATCAGATGATAGCATTCCGCTTTAGCAGTAGGTTTAAGGGATTTTGGAAAATCCTTTTCCAGTACTAATTCAGCCGCAATACTAATACGGGGCATCTGGTCTTTTTTGGTGAATTTCAGGGCATTCGAAATCAAATTCTGAAAGAGCTGTCCCAGTTGCATCGCATCTCCTCTGACCGTGGGCAAAGGTTCAATACTGATGATGGCACCAGACTGTTCAATGGTGAGTTCCAGCGTTTCCAGGACTGAGGCGATGATTTGCTGCAACGAAATGGTGTTAAACTCTTCGGAAGGAGATATTAGCCGCGAATAAGCAAGCAGATCATTAATTAAGGTTGACATCTGCTCTCCAGCCTTATACATCCTCGAAAGCATCATCAGTCCCGATTCATCGAATTGCTGCTCGTACTTCTGACTGAGTAAAGAACTAAAGGTCTGAATTTTTCGAAGGGGTTCCTGTAAATCATGGCTAGCCACATAAGCAAATTGCTGTAACCGGTCATTTGCCAGTTGCAATTGCTTATTCAACTCCTGCAACTCTTCGTTAGAACTTACCAATTCCTCATTGCTTGCCTCCAGTTCTTCCGTGCGGAATTTCACCACCTGCTCCAGATGTTCGGAAAGGTCACGGTATTGAGCCTCACGTTCTTCCACCTGTTGCCGGATCCGAACCTGGTCAGTTATTTCAATGACCGCAACAATTACACCCGTATTTTCTCCGATTTCATTTTTGAGTACGGAGCAGGTATAGTGGTAATAACCGGTATAGGGTTGCCCAAACCGAATCAGTTCCTGTTTTTCTTCGGGTTGAATATACGTTTCTCCCGTTGCCAAAACCTGCCGCAATCGACCCATAAGGGGGGTAACCGTCAGCTCAGGCATGACTTCCATGAATGTTTTCCCGATAATGGATCGGTCCCGGCCCAGAAGCGTTAACATGCTTTCATTCACCATCTGAATGACCATATTTTCGCCCATAAATACGCATTTGGCAACTGGCGAACTATGAAATATCTGTTGAGAAAATGCTTCACTGATTTCCAATTGCTGCTGGCTTACCACGGTTTGCGTAGTTTCGGTGCAGTTAACCAATACTCCTACAGGATGATTTTCCTCATCATAGATTGGACTATAACCGAAGGTCCAATAGGAATCGAGTAAAGTGCCGTATCGATAATGTGGTATGAGCAGATTTTCCATATACACCCCCTCACCCTCTAACACCTGATCAATCAGAGGCTTAATAATCCCCCAGGATTCAGGCCAGCACTGATAAGCACTTTTCCCAAGAAAATGGGGATGCCGACCACCAGCAACCAGCAGATCCCGGTAGGCATCATTATAAAATTGAATAAGTTCTTTACCCCACCACACAAACATGGGGACTTTGGCATGTAAAATGAGCGGGATAATCGTTTTAAGACTGGAAGGCCACTGATCGGGCGTCTGCAATGGACAACTGGACCAGTCATAGGTTCGAATTAACTCTCCCATTTCCCCCCCGCCCTGCAAAAAGGCATAGGTCGGAAGGTCTTCATATATATTTTCCATGTATTCAGACACTGTACTTTAATAAGGTTGATCGTGTTGCATAAAATGCTAAAAATATGAACCAGCTCAGGTAGGTTTCCCTATCAAGGCTGTCCATAATTAGCAATAAGTACTTAAATAACCACATTAAATTTAAACTCAACTATATAATTTTTTATTTTAAATGAATTTTTTATATAAATAGCTTAAGAAAATGCAAGCTGCTTCTCATGATTACCTCTTGATGTAGCACTCATTAATATAGGATTTAATTTTCAATAATAGAAAAGGAGCACTGTTTCCAAATGCTCCTTTTTGTGTTATCGAAAAATACTCAGACTACTTTTTAGAGATTCGATACAGTTTCCCCTGATCCGTAATCGCGTACAAAGCTCCGTCTTTACCTTGGGTAATGTCCCGGAACCGCTGGCCTTCTTTCTCAAGGAGGCGTTCTTCGCCAACCACTTTGTTATTTTCAATCACCAGTCGGGCAATGTGTGTACTGCTCAATCCGCTGATGAAAAGATTATTCTTCCACTCGGGAATAGCGTCACCCGTATAGAAGGTAATTCCACTGGGAGAAACGACGGGGTCCCAGTAATAAACAGGCTGTTCGAGTCCTTCTTTCTGCTGGATACCTTCGCCTACTTTGGGTCCGGCGTACTCGATCCCGTACGTGATTGTAGGCCAGCCGTAGTTTTTACCCGGCTCGATGCGGTTCAATTCGTCGCCACCCCGAGGACCGAATTCGGTTTCCCAAAGATCACCTGTAACCGGGTGGAATGCCAGCCCCTGTACGTTACGGTGACCGTATGAATAAATCTCAGGTTTAGCATCCGCTTTTCCTTCGAAGGGGTTTCCAGCCACGGCTTTCCCGTCTTTAGTAATTTTCAGGACTTTCCCCAGACTTGAATTCAGGAATTGAGCCTGCGGACGCGTAACGGTATCTGAACGCTCACCAGTACTGACCACGAGATTTCCATCTTTGTCAATCAGGATGCGTCCTCCATAGTGTAAATCGCCTTTGTAGGCGGGGGTAGCCCGGTAGATAACCGTTGCTCCTTCAATCTTTTTCTCGTCAGCCGAAAGCTTTCCTTTCGCTACAGCCGTCAGATTACCGTCAGGGCGTTTTTCAGAAAACACCCAGTAAATCATGCGATTTTGCTCAAAATCGGGGTCTACCCGAATCCCCAGCAAACCACCCTGGCCATCAGGGTTAACGGTTGGAATCCCCGTAATAGGTTCGCTCAGTTCACCCGTCACTTTGGCAATACGCATCGTCCCTGATTTCTCAGTAATGATGAGTCGACCATCGGGCAGGCTGGTAATGCCCCAGGGATTTTTCAGGCCATCACTGATGGCTTTTGATTCGTAAGGGGTTGAAGTTTTGACCCCCGCAATACGCGTTTGTCCTTCAAAAGCCGGTTTGTAAGCTGAGTTAGGCTCCTTGGTTTCAACGGGGGCCAACGTACTATCGGCAGAACCTTCGTGCGAAGGCTTTTTTTCTGAACAGGAAGCCAGGGCTACGGCGGCAGCCAATAGAGTCAGGATAGGTTTAGTCATTTTTTTAAGGGCGTGATCTAAGTTCAAAAACAAAACTATGAAACGCCTAGGCTTGTTTTCAAGCGAAAATCAGGCATAAAGGAGTGTAGAAAATAGAACTACTAAAGTAACACAACAGAATTAAAGCCGGGTTCATCAATGGAAGTAAGCTCCATCATTCTTTGATTTTCATAAAGCTTTTCTACCTTTCAAAGCTTTTCATAAATCGCTACCAAACAACTGAAATTCATACCTTTACTTATTAATTAATAAACTTTTACTTGAGAATTAAAATCCTACTGATTCTTGACTACAGGTTACCTCACTAACAAAACCAAAGTGACAGGCTGTCACTTTGTCCCTTTGGTTAACTTATTCTTTTATATGGAACGTATTACTTCCTGGTTTTAGACGGTAACTCTTTCCTTTCCAGATGAATTCTCCTTGGATAGAAGTCTGAATAATCATCTGCCATTCCGACTCCTGTAGTTCGTAGGACACCGTAATGGGGCCTTGGGAATGCGGGATGGTCCCCGATGCTTTTTTCAGGTTACCCAAATGGGGCTCAATTTTTACTTCACTAAATCCCGGAGACTGGCTATCAATGCCCAAAACCGTTCGATATAACTCAATATTAGGACTGGAGCCCCAGGCATGACAATCCGAGCGAGACTCGTTAATATCTGACATTTCGGCCCAGGTTGTTAGTCCCATGGACAGGTTTTCACGCCATTTTCCCAACCATTGCAGATATTCATTCCCCAAGCCAGCCCGAATACAGGCCTGATGCAAATAGTACTTGAAATAGATGGAGGCAGAAGCTAGGTTATGGTCCTGTAACAGGCGTTGAGCCAAGTCTTTTGCTTCCGCTCCCGTTATAACCCCAGTCAAAATCGCCAGTGCATTACTATGCTGGGAAAATCGGTCTTTTTCCATTCGATCCGCAAAAAGCTTCCGTCGAGGCTCCCAATATTTTTGTTTAACAGACGCTTTTAATACTTCAGCCTGTTTAACATACCGACGACTGATTTCCTCATAACCTAATTCCCTTTCCAGCTCAGCCGCTGCCTGATAAGCCCATAGTAACTGTAAATCCACCACACAGGAGCTCCCATCCTTGCTTTTCGGAGCGACGCCATCATTCCAGTCGCTGGCCGTTACCCAATCCGTAAACACCCAATAAGGCAGACCCATTAATGAACCGTCTGGCTGTTGATACTGCTGGAAATAGGCAAGAATCTGGCGTACGCCGTTCAGTTTAGCTTTGATAAAAGCCTGATCGTTCCCATACTTCCAGTAATCATGCAGCATCCCGATATACCACAAGGAGAAGGTAGGAATGTATTGCGGCGTGTAAGAAGGATGGCGGCTGAGGGTAACTCCCTCCGGCTGTCGGGATTGATCCATTTGACTGAGAGCCTGCTTTACTAGTCGATCATCACCTGTATTATAAAGCGAAATCAAAGCCTGAATGCGGGCGTCGCCGATGTATTGCAACTGCTCATAATACGGACAATCCATATACGTTTCTACCGCACAAAGGCGGGCGGTGTGCCATCCTACTTTGATAATCTGCGATAATTCAGGCTGGTCACTTTCAAAATGGGCCTGATAGGGAAACGGGTAACCCGTAAACACACTGCTAAAATCCTCCAGAATGAGCGGTTCATCTTTGGTAAGGACCTTCACTTCGACGTAACGAAAAGTCCGCCACTGAAGGGTAGTAAAGCGTTGTGCCGGACTTCCATCCGCTATTAAACTATCTTTCCTTCCTATGATCACTTTCCCCTCTATCTCATTACGATTGCCTTTGACGGGAAATTTCGAATACAGAGCTTCAGTATAGTGCAAAGTGATCGACGCATCTTTTCCACCCTGAAAAGAAAGAACGGGATAAGCATTGGTTAACTCCCCCTGATCAAACAACAACGTTGCAGTGGAGTGGGCAGGAATGGTTAAGGCGGAGGCTTTCGCCGGGTAGCCTTCGGGAATTCTGACACCAGCCGCCCGACGAATCTGAGCAAAACGCTGCGGCTTGAGTTCCATTTCGGGAATGGTCGCCGGGGTTAACATCCAGCCACTGACCGTCCCAAAACCGCCTTTCACATCTTTAGGCACACCGGGCATGAGTAATCGGGCAGCAGCCCAGCGGCTGTCATCAAAATCAGCGTTTCGCCAGTTTCTAAGGGCTGAATTCATCTTTATAAATTCGCCCGGACCCGCTACGTAATACGCCTGCATTTTCACTGAAATGGGCTGATAATCTGTCTGTTGAAACGTTTTCCAGGTTTCGTTCGTGTTAATTCCGGCCTCGCTCGCAGTGTTCCCCTGAATAATCAATCCCGTTCGAAGCGAAATCTGGGCCTCGGGTCGAAATTCTCCTTCATTCCAAACCTCCGCCGCAATGAGGTTATCTCCGTCTTTCAGAAGACCTGAAATATCCAGCGTTTGGTAATGCCAGTGCTGCAAATCGCCCCGAATGGGCCCCATGGAAGCCAGATTACCGTTTACATAAAGCTTGTAACGGTTATCCGCAGAAATATGAATTATATATTGCTCGGGCCGGGTGGGTAACCGAAGCGTTTTCCGAAACAGGTAGACCCCGTAACCCTGAGGAGAAATATTGGCGGGAGAAATCCAGTGAGCCGCCCAGGGTTTTTCCAGAATATCGGGATGAATGGACTGAGCCAAACCAGACGTTGCAAGCATAGTAAACCAGCCGTAAAGAATCCAGATTTTTACATTCATGTGCGTACCCTTTGAATCAACCTCCTTAGTTCTGACGTAGAAAAAAACGAAGGGCTTCTACGTGTACGTCAATGTCATGGGGGTAATCGTGTTTCCCGCCAATTACTTTCAATAAAATCACATCTGGTTTATTTCGGGCCTGATACGAATATTTTTCAATGGTTCGGCCATCGTTTGCGTCCGTATCGGGAAGTTTTTCCAGCTTGGGTTTTCCCTGATAACCCGCCAAATCAGCCCAGTAAGCCAAGGATCGCTCGGTGGAACGTACCCGGCCCATGTTCATAGCTGGTCCTAAGTCAACGACCCCACCCTGGTAAGGGTTTACATTATCTTCTGTCCCGTTGATAATCATAATCGGGACCGCCTTACCCGCCGGTACGCAGTCCATGTTATCTGTATCGGGTAAATTGGCGATAATGGCCGTAACCGCCCGAAATTGTTCAGGCATGGTTAAAGCCAGTTTGTAAGCCATGTGTCCACCTCCTGAAGTGCCAACCGCAAAAACACGCTTGGGATTAACTCCGTATTTTTTTTGGAAATAGTCGATCATGCCCGCAAAGAACGCCTGCTCGTTCACGTCTTCCTTATTGGCCAGAGCCGGAGACGCTTTACGGCATTCGTTCCAGTAGCGTTTATAGCCGCTGGGATAGACCACTAAGGTGTGGGAAGCTTTTGCTTCTTTTTCCATCGACTCGGTCGAACGCATCATGTCGCGACCATTTCCTCCTGATCCGTGCATGACGAACACCAGATTTTGAGGTTTTTCGGTGGCGGCAGGTTTATTGAAGTAAAAGGTTCGGTAATTTCCTTCAATTTGAAGCGAATCGCTCATGACCTGAGCTCGTAAGCTTTGCAAACTAACTAACGTAAAGAAACAAAAAAGTGAAAATCGACTGAACATGTTTCAAGAGGTTTAGTAGAAATGATGCAACGAATATCGGGCCAGCGGGACACAATAATCCCAAAAGAATTGAAATCTTTAGTATTTCTATCGGAATTGCAGAGGTGAATACCGAATCTTGTTTATCAAAGACAAAGGGGTTCCTGTTATGCTTTCACTTCCTTCGTTCGGCAGGTGTTTGTATTTCTACTACCTATTATTTCGCGTTAGTAACGCAAACGTCTCTTCTCTTACCTTTCGACTCTCAACTGGTGATGATTTCAGAAGCCAGGACTCGCGTCAGATTCCGACGATTATCAATTTTAGAAGATCCTTTAACCGATTGGGCATTTTCTTATAGAAAAAATTCTATAAGGAAGATCTTATAACTTTTCTCCTGAAGTTTGTATTTCTTGCAGGAAAATTAGCATCACTCCAACTGCATTTTCTGGCTTCGCCTATGAAATATATTTACTTATTTTTTCTACTCTTTACCCATGCTGCATTTGCCCAAAATCTAACGCAAACCGTACGTGGTCGCGTGGTAGACGCCGAAACCAAATCCGCCCTGCCCGGAGCAAGCTTTCGAGTCATGCAGGACTCCAGCTCGGGGGCTGGTGTCATTACCGACCCGGAAGGATACTTCAAATTGACCAATATACCCGTTGGCCGTCGCTCTTTTCGGGTTTCCTGCGTGGGCTATAACACCAAACAAATCAGCAACTTAATTGTAGTAAGCGGCAAAGAAACTGTTTTAGCCATTGAGCTGGAAAGTAATACCCAACAATTGCGGGAAGTACGGGTAAGTGGCCGAACCACGCCCAAAAATGAGATGGCCTTACTCAGCTCTCAACCTTTTTCAGTGGAAGAAACGGGGCGTTATGCCGCCAGCCGGGATGATCCCGCCCGGATGGCTTCCAACTTCGCGGGCGTACAGGGTTCTGACGACTCGCGTAATGATATTGTCATTCGGGGTAACTCTCCTCAGGGCTTGCTTTGGCGGCTGGAAGGCGTTAACATTCCTAATCCCAGCCATTTTGTCATTCCGGGCAGCCAGGGCGGTTCGGTTACCATGCTGAATAGTAAAACCCTGGGAAATTCTGAATTTTTTACCGGAGCCTTTCCCGCTGAATACGGCAATGCCTTGGCGGGCGTCTTTGACCTGAGCCTTCGCTCGGGTAACAATGAAAAAACAGAAGGAACACTTCAAGCAGGTCTTTTGGGTTTGGAGGGAGTGCTGGAAGGGCCTATTTCCCGGAAAAATCGTTCTTCCTTTCTGGTAGCCTATCGGTATTCTACACTTGATGTTTTTCAGAAATTAGGTATTCAGATTGGCACTTCTGCCGTACCTAACTATCAGGATTTAACTTTCAAACTCAATTTCCCAACGGCTAAAGCCGGAACGTTCTCGGTGTTTGGGATAGGAGGCACCAGTGCTATTAACATTGTTGTTTCGAAGAATGAGGATTTGCAGGAAGATTTATACGCCGACAAAGACCGTGATCAGTACTTCCGTTCATCGAGTTATACCGTCGGCGTGAAACACGACTTCCCGATTAATGCAACGACCTATCTGCGAACCATCTTTTCGCACAGTCGCCTGCGAAGCTGGGCTAATCACGACCTGATTGATTACACGGCCTCTGGACAGATGATAGGGAAGCACTACAGCATGGGGTATGATTTCAAAGATGCCCGCAGTTCCATTAATTCAATCTTAACTAAAAAATTAACCTCCTCAACTACCCTTAAAACGGGTGTTTTTCTGGATCGGTTTGGTTACAGTGACGTTGATAGCATTTTACGGGAACAGCCCCGTTTTCCGGTTTCTTACTGGGAACGACGCTGGGATTATGCTACCTCGGCCTGGCTTGTGCAGCCCTTTGCTCAGGTAAAAGTGAAAGCCAGCGAACGATTAACCGTTACCGCCGGAATAAACGCTTTAGTTTATACGTTAAACTCCAATTCCAAAGGGCTTGATCCCAGAGCGGGACTTCAGTATACCTTCAATGATAAAGAATCGCTGAGTTTAGCCTACGGCATGCACCATCAGACGCAGGCGAGTTATACTTACTTTATTCAAAAACCGCTGGGGAATCAATATTCACGTTATAACGAAAATATGGGGCTAACCCGCAATCAGCATTGGGTATTAGGGTATAATCGTCGCCTGAGTGAAACCTGGCACCTGAAAGCCGAAACCTATTACCAGCGATTGGCTAAGATTCCGGTTTCCGTTCTTTCGACTTCTTCGTTTTCTTTACTCAATCAGGGCTCTACTTTTAGCAGAGCCTTCCCGGATTCTCTCGAAAATACGGGCGTGGGTTACAATGTCGGCGTTGAGTTAACCCTTGAAAAGCAGTTTAGTAAGAATTATTACGCACTGTTTACGGCTTCGCTATACGATTCAAAATACCGGGCGAATGATCAGGTCTGGCGAAATACAGATTATAACGGTCGCTTTGCCCTTAATGCCCTGGCGGGCGGCGAATGGCCCGTGGGCAAACGCAAACGTACGACGTTACTGGCAGGCGGAAAAGTAACCTGGGCCGGAGGTCGACGTTATGGACCGCTGAATGTAGAGGCTTCACTTTTGCAACGTGAGGTCGTTTTTCAGGATGCTTTGCGTAATACCCAGCAATTTCCCAATTACTTTCGAATGGATCTGAAATTAGGTTTCCGAAAAAACGCCTTAGGGCTTAATCATGAGCTCGGCATTGATCTCATCAACATTAGCGGCAGAAAAAATGTGCTGGGCGTTACCTTCGTCCCAATCCCCGGAGCAGCTCCTTCAGAGAGTTATTTAAAGCGGCAGTATCAACTGGGCTTTTTACCGCTGTTTTACTACAAAGTTGACTTCTAATGATACTTCCCACACTATACTCTTCTCTCCATTAATGTGTAAATAAATGGTTGTATTACAGAGCTTATTACCGTTTAAAACCGTCATATAAATTCATTTCAATTTAAAAGATTAAATTGATTTATTCCCTTTCTGGTACGCATAGCCCATCAATAATTTTGTGTTTATTTAATAAGTACCTAGTATTGGAAAATTTTTAGCCCATTACCTTAAAACTTAATTCTTCTATGTATCCTCTACTATCACCAAAGCTGCTGGCTTCGCAGCATTGGCTTTTTTATTACCATAGGTTAATTCTCCTTTTTTTTTATTTAAGAGGAACAAACCTATGCTCTAAAAACTAGCTTCTGGCTTTTTAAAACCTGATTCTATTAGTGATCAGGCTCATTTATCCTACCTCCTACCACACCTTCCATGAAACACTTCTACGCCTTTCTGCTAACTCTGTTTTCATATTCAGTGTTAGCCCAAATGAGTATAGGAACCTCGTATCCAGATCCTAGTGCTCAGTTTGAAATCAGCTCCATTGATAAGGGGCTTCTCATTCCGCGAGTAAGTTACGCGAACCGTCCGGGAAGTCCCGGTAAAAATCCGGCCGTTGCGGGTCTAATGATTTACCAAACCGACCACGAACCAGGTTTCTATGCGTACCATGAGAATGCCTGGGAAAAACTGGTTCGTCAATCTGAAATAACCACCCCCAGTTACTTTTCAGGCTTAAGAGTTAATCCTGAAAGTATTACATTGACAGGCTCTAACTTTGCCATAACTCCTATTGCCTTTGATTCCTTAATGTATTCAAAAGACATCCAGATTCTTGAGGATAAAACCTCAATTAAAGTAACCAAAGGAGGTATTTATCAGATTACCTATTCTATTACGCCTAGCTCATCAACAGGTCATTTTTTTACGCATATTGTTATCAATAATAACATTGCACGTCAGTATTCCACTATGGGTTTGAGTTCTCGATTAAATACTAGCGGAAATCACATGATCAGACTGGCGGCTAACTCAACGATTAAGCTTGCTTTAGGAACAGGAATTATTCCCATCAGCGGTTCGGTTCACTTTATGGACGGGTTTCACGTCGCTTCATTTACATTAGTTAAACTCGATTGATTGAAGTACATATACTTATGAGTATATCAAAAATTAATTGATATTTGATTGTATGTATATTTTTACAATCATTTCAATATGAATAAAAAAATATATTAATTTTTTAACTATTGATGAACTAGCAAAATAAATAATCTATAAATACGTCTAAGCCGTCTTTTTTTAACGGATAAATAGTGACTTTAAGGTCTTGAATATTAAAGTCACTATTTATTTTTGTAACCCACTAAGTATTTGCCGCCACTTCTAATGAAAAAATTAGTACTGTCCTTGTGCCTTCTTTGGGCATTTGGAAACGCTTCTGCACAAGTATCTGCTTCCGCTTCCCCCGTGCCTAAAAATTTTTGTAATGAGTTTGTCAGAACCGTTGCCAGCGGATATATTAAACTAGCTGACTTTCAAATCTTTGATCAGGATCAGAACCCCATTTATCTTACGATCAGGAAGAATAAAAACGAATACATATGGTATTTGAAGTTAGCTGCTCATGGTTGCATCAAATCAACGGATAAAGCCTATTTCGTTTTTGAAGGAGGGAGTCAGTATTCGCTTAAAATGATGGATAAGATGGATTGTAAAGGAAACGTATCCTATGACTTATCGGAACGAGAAAATCAACCCATCCTGGTCGCTTTTTTAACGAAAAGACTAACGCAATACCGGCTTTATTCGGAGCATGAGTCATTCGTATCTGTCATCCCTCAGCAGACCGCAGATAACATCCTTGGTGTCTTCAAATGCATGGGTTGGTAAGCGGGCCGTAAACTAGTTGCTTGTTTTTAAAACCCATCTGGCTTCGTGAACCAAACCTAGCCCGCTCTAGCTGAGCGGTTGACCAGAAGACTTGGTGCTTGCGAAAACCTCTTCATGTAAGTGGATTTTCCCCTTTTAATGAATAGATTGCTCATTCTATTGAATAGCTTTTTCTGAATAGCTTATTCGGGAAGCCATGATTAGTAATGATTCAATCTTTGTTGACACCGTCATTTCCATTCTGAATTTCGGTTTCATTTACTCTAATTCTCCATTTGATGAAAAACACGCGTCGTACCTTTCTTGCTAGTTCTCTTACCTTGGCCGCTGGAACTGCCGCAACGATGGCCGCCCCCGTTCATACGGAGAAAGCCAAATATCCCCTCGTTCACCACGTTTTTTTCTGGCTTAAAAACCCAGGTTCCGTCGCTGATCGTGATAAGATCATTGCGGGTTTGAAAACCTTGAGAAAGATTGAAGCGATTAAGGAATTACGCATTGGAATCGTGGCAAATACGGAAAAACGCGATGTAGTAGACCAAAGCTGGGCGGTTTCTGAACTTATGTTTTTTGAAAACGAGAAAGATCAGGCCAGCTACCAGACGCACCCCATTCACCAGCAATTCATCAAAGATTGCAGTGCCCTATGGGACAAAGTAGTGGTTTACGATGCGATTGATGTATAAAGAAAAAGGCTCGGGATTTTGAAATTCCGAGCCTTTTTTACGCATTCACTTTTTACTCAGTCACTAAAGTAACTATACTTTGGGGAGCGATAGACAAGTCCGACGAGGAAACCTTCGCCACAGCCATATCCTGCGATGGAGAAGTAGTATAACTTTTCGAAAACTTCAGTGAGGCAGGCTTATCAAGCTGTAGTTTAAATGCTTCGCTGGAAGGATTAATGACCACCAGAACGACTTTACCATTCTTGTTTTTATAAGCCGAAACCAGCACCTCTTCCTGACTCGTTTCCGTCGATGCTTTGATTCGAGTGGCCTGAGGACGGATGAACCGGCTGTATTGACCTAATGCCCAAAGCATTTTGGAGTCGTAATACTTACCTTCTTTCTCATTCCGATCCACGTAGACTAATCCATCTTTGTAATCGTAACAGCTTAATGCCAACCACCAGTGCCAGGCCGAGGCCTGAGCGTTTACCAGATCATTATGGATCACTTTGGCGATGTATAAAGCCGGAGTGATTCCTAAATCACGGCCCTGGGCATTGAGTTCTCCTTCGTTATCCCCCAGAATACAATACTCTGACATCCAGTAACCCACGCCGGGTTTAAGTGCCGCAGCCAACTGTTTTCTTTTCTCGACAGCCTTAGCATAAGGCGAAGTTGTGAAGTAACTGTGCCCTGAAATGGCAGGAACCAGATTCGGCAGGTTACCCACGTAATTGGCTGAGCCTTTCGTAAAAAAATCCGCGATCTGGTTCTGGCGTCCTTTTCGGTTATGCTCCGAATACAGGTAATCAATCTGTCCGGCCTCAGCGATGGAGATTTTTGTAGGCAGTTTGGCCTTAAGCAAAGCCTTACTTAATGATCGGGTAATGCCTGCAATATCCGTATTAAAGAAAGGTGTTCCTTCCTGTCCTCCGTCGCTCCAGTCCCACTGGGGTTCATTCACGGGACTTACGTACTGAAAAAGAACCCCCGTTTTCTTTTTCACTCCTTTGATGGTTTCGGCTAGAAAATCGGCGAACTTATCGAAGTTGGCAGAATCTAAATTAGGCTGCTTGTTGGTAGCAAAGCCCTTATGATTTTTGGTTAACTGAACCGGCGGACTGTTGGTAAAAGCCAGAAAGGACTGAACGCCGCGTTTCTTAGCCGCTTCCAGCAACCAGAGTTGCCCCTGTTGTTTGTTCCAGTTGTAGCTTCCATCATCCTGTAAGAAGCCTTCGGCCCTACGCCATTCGTCCCGGATACCGCTTTCTTTTCCCTGCTCGGCAGTTCCGGCTCCGATGTTGAATCGCCAGAGCGAAAGACCAATGCCCTTAGGTTGACCCGTAGCCGTAGTTTCCGTTGAAAAAAGTAAATCAGCAATGGCTTCTTTCTGAGTCGCAGGCCAGTTCCCTATGAATTGTCCAGACCAGGCATCCGAAGCTCCGAAGTGCTCCACCACCTGATAACGCTGGTTGGGATCAATCTGGATGCGAATAGACTTTTCCTGCTGAGCAAAAGCGACGTTACCGCTTAAAAATAATCCGAGGATGGGTATAACAATACGTTTCATGAGGGGATGAGAAGAAAGGTTTGATGAAAAAATCCCGGTGAAGTTACCTCCACCGGGACAAAGAAAGATTAATACCCGGGATTTTGCTCCAGTTTGTTATTGGAAGCCTGAATTTCAGCCCGTGGAATGGGTAACCAGTATTGTTTGTCGGTAAAAGCACGACCGGTTAAGGCTACTTTCTTACTGTAGGTATAATTCGTACCGCTCTTATTGATGTCAATGCCGTAAGCAGGAACATTCTCTACGGTTGAAGCCGTCTTCCAGCGACGAACGTCATAGAAACGATGCTCTTCGAAAGCTAATTCGATCCGGCGTTCATTGCGAATTCGCTCCCGCATCTGAGCCTGCGTCAGCCCCGTTGGTAAAGCAGGCATGCCTACGCCCGTCCGCTGACGGACGGCATTAACGGCTGCGTAAACCGAGGCATCCGGGCCGCTGGCTTCGTTTTGTGCTTCGGCGTAATTAAGCAGGATTTCGGCATAACGGAAGTAAATCCAGGTCTGCGTTCCGGCAACGTCCCAGGGGTTATCAATTGGCAGGTTATCATTCATGAATTTCTTCAGGTAATAACCCGTCTTAGACGTATTCCAGTTGGATGGGCCATCCTTGCTGTCTTTTCCGCCAGGGGTGAACGTCTGAACCGTGCTGTTGCGGTAAGGAGCGTCGTTATAGAGAATCGTCGCATAAAAACGAGGATCGCGGTTGGCATACGGACGGCTAGGATTATAGCTCGTATTGGCATCCGTAATACGGGTTCCGTCCATCATTTCATAGTCATCCACCAGGTTTTGCAAAGGCACGTTACCACCCCAGGCATTGTAACTATTCGGACCATTCGAAATTTCCAGACACACGTGGCGGGCTCCCTGAGCGTATACCCGGCTGAAAATAATCTCCGAGTTATCGTTCGTTAAAAACAGGTTACCGTAGCCTCCGGTGTATAAACTATACTTGCCTAAGTCCATTACCGCTTTGGCAGCCGAAGCAGCCGAAGCCCAGGTGGCGGCATTTTCATACAAGGGACTGGCTCCGTATAAAAGTAATCGTGACTTGAGGGCCAGAGCGGCACCTTTGGTAGCCCGACCTAAAGCCCAGCTTCCGTCATTCGACAAGGGTAAGTCAGCGGCAGCAGCATCCAGCTCGGCTACGGCATAATCAATACCTGCTTTAATGGAAGAACGATTGAACAGCTCCTGACTGGTTAGGTCATCGCTAATCTGGAAAACTTTATCGCCTACCAGTACGGCCTTACCATAGTTACGAATCAGATCATGATAGCGGAAAGCCCGGATGAAACGAAGTTCGGCTTTGATCTGACGTTTACGAGCTGCCGACATCGGTAACTGCTCAATGTTCGCCAGGGCGTAGTTAATTTCCCGAATACTGCGGTAACTCCGGCTCCAGAACGTTCCGGCGATACCCGTGTTTTCAGGAGCGATTTGTCCCCGCTGAATGAGCCAGGTATTATCATCGTTATTATAGATGGATTCATCCGTCAGCGACGACCACATGGCGTACTCGAACCCTCGACCAAAACCCGGAGGCGTTCCTTCGGCTTCCTTATCAGTCAGGCGAACCCCCATGTAACGATTCACCACATAGGCCTCAAAAAGCACAGAATCCGATAGAATAGCCGCATCCGAAACCCGATCCGTAGGAACGATACTTAGAAAATCCTGCTTACACGAGCTTACCATCGACCCCAGAGCCAGTAATGCCGCTAACAGTTTGGTTGATTTTATATTTTTCATGATCAATCTCAATTAGAACTTAATGTTAACACCCAGATTCACGATTCGCTGTTGAGGATAGAATTGTCCGCTACGGTTATCTCCCTCGGGATCATAATCCTTCACTTTCGTGATCGTGAAGAGGTTAAAGGCACTAGCGTACACGCGGAGCGATGAAATTTTGATTTTAGACAATACGTCCTGCGGAAGCGTATACCCTAACTCAACGTTTTTCAAACGAACGAACGATGCATCGTTGAACCAGAACGTGCTGGGATACAAGCCCCCGTTGATCGAAGAAGAAGCCCGGGAATCAGCACGAGGATAGCTGCCGTCGGGGTTATTGGGGCTCCAGCGGTTATTTGCCCAGCTACTGTAGAAGTTACCCACCTGACCTGATTCGGGTAAGACGAACTGACGAACCATCGTTTGACCCGAGAATACCATCGAAAGATCAAAAGCTTTGTAGCCGCCGTTCAGCACCAGACCGAACGTTAATAAAGGTACGTTACCGTATTTTGTACGAACCTGATCATCTGCCGTGATTTTTCCATCGCCGTTGTAATCTTCGATGATTAAATCACCCAACTGTGCTCCTGATAGGTGTGGATAACGATCCAGATCGGCCTGGGTACGGAAAATGCCGAGGTAACGGTATAATAACTCCGTATTCAAGGGCCCACCCGTCTGACGTTGATACGGCAATAAGCCGGGAGCTTCGTCCATGTTTATGATTTTGCTCTTCGCATACGTGGCATTACCTGAAATGCTATAACGGAAGGGACCCGAGTGGCTGTAGGTTAACGAACCCTCAACCCCGCTGCTATTGACTCTACCGAAGTTTTGATCAGGTAATAATCGATCTGAACCGTAAGGGTTTACGATACCCGTAACCCCTGGAATAGAACCATTACGAGCCGCCAGAATGTCCGAACGCTGCTGATTGAAGTAAATGAATTCCAGACTAAAGTTTTTCAGGAACGTTGCGTTAATACCAATATCCAGTTTTTTCGCCGTCTCCCAGGTAATCTGAGGGTTCGCCAGTTTCGTTAAATCAATACCCGTGGTGATGATATTGGCACCCGTTACATACTGGTTATTGAAACTGTAGTTGTTGTAATATTGGAACTGAGCTACGTTATCATTACCCAGCGTTCCGTATGACGCACGAATTTTCAAGTCGTCAATGAAATTTACGCTGTTCCTGAACCAGTCTTCCTGAGAAATCCGGTAACCAGCAGATACCGAGGGGAAGAAACCGTACTGCTTTCCTACGGGGAAATTGGACGAACCGTCCACCCGGGCCTGCACTTCAGCCAGGTATTTCTCGTCGAAGTTATAAGCCACACGACCGATGTAACTCTTACGGGTAAAGTTTACGCTGCTTCCTGAGTTATTCTTGTCGGTAGCGGCAGCACCCCCCTGCGAAAGTTCGGGCGTAGAAGCCGTGGGGAAGTTAATCCGGCTGGCTCCCATCAGAATGTCGTTGCGGCGGTTTTGCTCATAAGCCACAAACGCATTTACATTGTGTTTGCCCAGTTGACGCACGTAGTTCAAACGAATGTGCTGGGTTAAGTTGGTAATGTTCGTTTGCGACTGAGTCAGGGAAGGTTTGCCTGCCGAACCACCCGCCACGACGGGCTGATAAGTATTGCTCGTACTGTTGTAATTATACAACGTGTAAGGAATGCTGAACGTACGGGAGAAATTGAACGATTTGTCCGCTGAATAGAAGCCTTCCAGCGACAGTCCTTCTACGAAGGGGAGGTTATAACTTGCCCGTAAAATACCGTTGAAAATCGACGTGGGGTTATTCGTAGTTCCACCCATAGCTGTACCTAGCACGGCAGGGTTACTGTTTTCCACACCCGTTGAATAATATCCATTAGGGTATTGATCAATCACCGTTGGGTAAGCCCGATAAATGGAGCGGAAGGTATTGCCCGCCGAAGAAACGGGGAATTTCCGATCTTCCTGACGACCTGAAAGCATCAGACTTACTTTGAAATCTTTCGTAACGTTCGCGTCAATGTTTGAACGGAAGTTATACTGCTTGTACTTCGTTGCTCCATTGCGGTATAAAGCATCCTGATAAATTGTACCCAGCGAAACGTAATACTTCACGTTTTCCGTACCGCCATTAATGGACAGGCTTTGCTGATTTTGGGGAGCAACAGGCTTCAAAGCCACCTTTTGCCAGTTGGTATTGGGGTAATTGATCGGATCTGAACCGTTACGGAATTTTTCAATTTGCTCGGCTGAATAAAACTGGTTCATGCCCCCCGACGGATTGTTATAATAATCAATCTCGTTCATAATCGTGGCGAAAGTCGCGGCATCGGCCATTTTAGGCAAACGCGTAGGTGACGAAAAGCCCTGATTGAAACTGTAGGAAATCACAGGCTTACCCGTGGTTCCGCGTTTAGTCGTTACCAGAATAACCCCGTTGGCTGCCCGCGAACCGTAAACCGCCGCCGAAGCATCTTTCAAGATGGAAATACTTTCGACATCGTTCGGGTCCAGACGATCCAGACCGCCTACCTGACCGGGAATTCCATCCACCACGATCAGTACATCGCTGTTACCCGTTGTGGCAAAACCACGAATTTTATAGCTTGATCCGTCATAACCCGGCTCGCCGCCCCGGTTGTTGGCTACGAAACCCGAGAAACGACCCGCCAGTGAGTTCGAAAGGTTAGGCTGGGGACTTTTCACAATGTCCGCTCCTTTTACTTCCGAAACCGATCCGGTTAAGGTTGCTTTTTTCTGCGTGCCGTAACCTACGACCACCACTTCATTCAATGTCTCGTTATTAGCGGTTAGAGAAACGTCAATCTGACTGCGATTGGCGATCCCCACTTCCTGACTGATGTATCCTACATAACTAACCACGATTGTAGTGGCGTTCGCAGGTACATTCAGCGTATACTTACCCTCATTATCGGTTGTTGTACCCTGGGTAGTGCCTTTGACTACTACCGTGGCACCAGGTAAAGGCTGCCCGTCGGACGAGCTAATTACTCCACGAATCTGAGTAGTCTGAGCAAAACTCTGAACGGAGCTAATGCCGATCAGGAGCAGGAGCAATAACTGCTTCACTGGATTACTCAGCACGCCTCTGAAGGGTTGAGGCAGCACCCATTTTTCAAGAAAAAGTTTTTCCATAAACGGATTTAAAATAGATCTAATGATTAGGATAAAATAGGAATCAACAGGCCGTAGTTTCTCTGCTGTGGCTGGGATCAGCACAGGTTGTACTTCTTCATCTCATGGAAATGGAGAAAAACGGAGTGGGATTCGTTCTATAATTTAACCGAACAAAACTAGGATTATTTGAACAGCACCATAGGGGGACAATCTCACATTTGATGGGGGGTAATTCATTAAAAAGGGTCATTTCCCATAAAAAATTGACCATTTCGGTGATTTACTCCCCCATTTCAGGCCTTACCCTTTGAAGAATTGCTGGCCGAGTGTCTGGTTTTCGTGGAAGGCTTTTCGGTATTTTTTGACGTATTCTGAAGGGTTCATCCCGAAAAGTTTATGAAACTGTTCCCGGAAATATTTTGCATCATTCATACCAACCTGATAGGCCGCTTCGGCAATGGTAATATCCGTACTTAGCAGCAATTGAGCCGCTTTTCTCAGGCGGATAAAACGAATGAATTCATTAATGGATTTTCCGGAAATGGATTTGATTCGATTGTACAACGTGGACTGACTCAAGCCAATTTCAGCGGACAGCACTTTTGTATTAAAGCCCGAATCCATCACGTGTCGTTCTACAATCTGGATGCAATCCTGAAGGAATTCTTTATACTCTGGCGAGACTTTGAAAGAACTGGATTGAAGCGTGATTTCATTATAAAAGAAACTTCGTAAGTCCTTCCGGTTTTTCAGAATGGAGGCAATCTGAGCTAACAATAGACTAGGCTCGAAAGGCTTTCGCAGGAAAGCATCGGCCCGCTCTTCCATGCTTTGCAGTTCAATTTCCTGCCGCGAGCTTGCCGTTAACAGAATCAGAGGAATGTGGCTCAAACTTGCTTCTGATTTAAGCTGATGGCATAATTCCAAACCGGACATTCCGGCCATCATTACATCACTAATGATCAGATCGGGTTGGTATTGATGAGCCGCCGCAAGGGCTT
Source organism: Siphonobacter sp. SORGH_AS_0500 (assembly GCF_031453245.1). Lineage (NCBI taxonomy): Bacteria > Pseudomonadati > Bacteroidota > Cytophagia > Cytophagales > Cytophagaceae > Siphonobacter > Siphonobacter sp. SORGH_AS_0500. The sequence continues at coordinate 236,013 of NZ_JAVIYT010000008.1, read as the reverse complement.
CCTCTCCACTGCCACATTCAATGATGCGATACTGATCTTCGAGTAACTGACGCAAATACGTTCGGATGTCTTCTTCATCGTCCACCAGTACTAGCGTATCTTTTTCCTGAGCGAGTTCAGAAATCATCCCTTTAGCCGGGATGAGCGGAGCTGGAAGCCATTCGAGGTTTTCCGCTCCCGAAAGTTCTTCCAAAAATACCGAAGGCTGGTTTTGGGAAACGGGACTAAGCGGAGCCACTTCTTTCTTACGAAGTGTGATAAAAAACGAAGTCCCCTTGCCTTTCTCCGACTGATAGGTAATCGTACCGCCGTGTTTTTCAACGTAATTTTTAGTCAGGTATAACCCAATCCCAAACCCGGCTTTGCTGGCTCTGTTTTCTGTTTTTTGCTGTTGAAAAAGCTGAAAAATATCCGCACCCGACTGCTGATCAATGCCTATGCCTGAATCTTCTACGCTTAGGATCACCTGTTTTTCTTTTTCCCGGATCACTACCTGGACAGAGCCCCCCGCTGGTGTAAATTTTAAAGCATTGGAAATCAGATTAAATAAGGCAATTTCCAGTTTCTCACGGTCGCAGGGAATTTCCAGATTTTCATTTTCGCAGGTGTAGGTATACGTGATCTGGTGCATCTCGGCCTGATGCAGAAAGCACTGAAAAACTTCATTACCCATTTCGTAGAGATTCACCGACGAAAGTTTCAGTTGATCCGTTTCCAGTTCTACTTTCTGAAAGAGTAACAACTGATCCATCATACTCAGCAGACGGCGGGCATTGCGGTAAATCAGCGTGAGGTGCGACTGCTCCTTTCCCTCCGGTCGATTGGCCAAAAGTTCTTTTACGGGGTTAATAATCAGGGTTAAAGGCGTTCGGCATTCGTGCGAAATGTAGGTAAAAAACGAAAGTCTTTTTTCGTGCAGCTCCTTCTCTTTCCGGGCTTCTAACTGAGCCAATTGCACCTCGTAGGTCAATCTTGTCTGTTTCAACCGATACCGCTGATACCCGTACAAAACCATCACCAAACCTAAAGCATAGCCCGCATAAGCCCACCAGGATTGATACCAAGGCGGCAGAATCTGAATGGGCAGGCTTACGTAATCCTCAAACCAGACCCCATCCTGATTGGCTACTTTAACCTTGAAAACATAATTGCCTGCGGGCAAGTAACGGTACGTAACTGAGCGTTCCTGATCGGTATAATACCAGTCTTTGTCCAGTCCTTCCAGTTGATAAGCGAAACGCGTGTTTTCAGGATAGGCGTAATTGAGTGAAGAAAACTGAATCGTGAAGACGGCTTGGGAAGGGTCTAATACGATGGATTGTTTACCCGCATATTCCTCCATCGGTGTGCTCCCTTTTCCACCCTGTTTGTCAAACACCTGAAGTCCCGTAATCATGGCTTTGGGATGGTAACCCGAAGGTTTAATGCGACCGGGCTGGAAGGAATTCCAGCCTTCCGTTCCTCCAAAAAACATCAGATCTTTCTGGGCATCATAAAGGCTCGATCCGGGATTAAATTGTCCCCTTTGCAGGTTATTCTGCTGATCAAAATTCTGTATCCTACGGTCTTTCAGCCGAACACTGGAAAGGCCTTTGTTGGTACTCACCCAGGCTACCTGAGCTGCGTCTATTTGAATGGAATTAATAACATTGCTCGGCAGACCATTGGTATCATTGAACCAATCCATCTTTTGATTGACCACGTCATAGACTAGTAACCCATCGCCTTCGGTCCCAATCCATAACCGGCCCGACGCGTCCAAGGCCAGCGAAATGACGATGCGGTTTGAGATAAAATACGAATCGGTGGATTGATTGAAAAAGGCCTTGAATTGCTTCGTCTGAACATCCAGATAATTCAACCCGCCCCCATAGGTTCCAATCCAGAGATTTCCTTTTGCATCTTCCACAATAGCCCTGACATCGTTGGCATTAATGCTACTGTTAGAAGGTTTAAAATGCTGAAACTGACCTGTTTTCTGGTTGAGCAAGCTTAGCCCTCCGCCATTCGTGCCCACCCAGAGTTGTTTCTGCCGATCCTGATAAATTACCCGCACGTCGTTTTTTTCCAGACTACCGGGATTGTCAGCCTGATGAGCATATTGCTGAAAAGAATCGGATTGAGGATGATACTGGAAGAGTCCTTTGGAGTACGTACCAAACCAGAGGTTATTTTCCCGATCCCGATGGGCAGCAATCACCGCCCCATCTTTTAAATCACTCGCTTGATTTCCAGGCACGTAATGTTTAATTATTTCACCATTGGGGTTACTTTTAAAAATACCGCCCCCGTCTGTTCCCAGCCATAGTTTCCCCTCCTTGTCCTGACACATGCCATAAAAACGCATGAAATTTTCACCTTTGGCCGGACTGGTTCGCTGGGTATGCAGGGCAAATTTTTCAGGCTCATGTCCGATTAGATAGACGCCATCACCGTAAGTACCTACCCATACATTTTCATCCCGGTCAATGAAAAGCGACTGTACCGAACGCCCGGTGATAGGTGACTGGTTTGAAGCCTTTACCCGTTCCAGCCGCAACGCTTCGGGCCGTCGGGACTGGCTTAAATCAATTCGGTATAAACCGCCTTCCTGCACACCAATCAGAAGTTGATGCTGCCGGGTTTCTACGAAAGAGAGAAAAATTTCGCTGCCCGAGTCGGTGGGTAAATTGAGTTTATAAAATCGGGACTCATTGCGTTTGAATAACACCAGCCCTTTGGCCGTAGCAATCCAGATATTCTGCTGATGATCTTCAAAAATTCGGTGAACCCGGGCTTTAGGAACCTGACTATAATCAAGGTACGCTTTCTTCAATTTTCGCTGAGCGTCAATCTGGTACAAATCAATGCCCCCCTCGCGAGTGCCCAGCCAAAGTAACCCTTTCGAATCTTCGAATACGTTTAAGATCGCATTCGTCGAAAGTCCTGCTAAGGTTTTCTGAGTATAATAGGTAAATCGATGGTCGTTGACGTGAAAAGAGGCAAAACCCGATCCATTCAGCGAAAGCCATAGATTCCCGTCTTTGGCCTGCGAGATGTCACTAATATCACTGCTCTTCTCCCCTGCTTCGGGCTGAGGATGGTAACGCCTGAATTGCCCTTCCGTTTCAATAAACTCGTTCAAACCGTCCCTCGAAGAAATCCAGAGGGTTCCGTGACGATCTTTAAAAATGCTTTTGATGTAATTTCCGGCAATCGTATTGGTCTGAGCAGAAGAATGCCTGAAAACCTGAAAAGACGTTCCATTGAATCGATTCAGACCATCGCTGGTAGCAAACCACATCTGCCCCTGATTATCCTGTAGAATACTGTTTACCACTCCTAGCGACAAGCCGTCTTTAAGCGAATAATTTAGCACCCGACCTGAATGGGGCTCTTCCGCCCGCATTATTAAAGGCAAGAGCAACAGAATAACCAAGGCAAGTAAGCTCGTGAACGTTATGCGTCCTTCCCTGCCCCTCATTTGATATTTTTTATTACTTATCCGTATCATCTAAACGAAGACTTTCGGCAATGACCGAAGTAAGTCCGAGAAAAAATAGCCTTAAAATTAAGCAATTTTATGTAGAATGATCGTAAGAACTCTGGATGGGCTAGCTTACCTTCTTATTCCCAATCAATTAGACTTAGGAAGCAACCATTGAATGGAATAAACTCACTGGCAAACAAAATACACTAAGTAATTTACGCTATTAATAAAGACATAATTACTTACTAGATGAATTAGATTGTTTCTTATAAATAGTAACAATTTGAATCTTCAATTCATTAAACGATACTGGTAAACTGTATATTATATAAATCAGGGGTTTTACATTTAGTCATCGTTATCTAAGTATTTACAATTAAACCTTAAATAAGATAAACGTTATGTTTTTGGCTTACCTAGATAATTTTTAGGCAGATTTAAGAAACTGTTTAGAATCGTTGAATCCTATCCTTATGCCGTGGTTGGTGTCTCACCAACCACTGTTTGCGAGCAAAGCGAAGGAGCTTATGACTTTTTGCGGCCTTATTTGATCTTGGGGAAATTGCTTCCCCGGATTTCATCCGGGGCTATTCGTAATTGAACCCCGGAGGGGTTATCCGTGTTTAACCCCTCCGGGGTTGTTGTTTATGTCGTGGTTGGTGAGACACCAGTCATGGTATGGAAAGCTAGACGCGACTTGATTACGTCTCTACGAAAAAATGATGATACATACTGAAAGTAATGGCTCTCGACAAAAGCAGACCTAAAGCAGAGCTTTTCCACACTAAATCCGACTAAAAACAATACAAGGGAGGCTTTCTATGGGATAGAAAACCTCCCTTGCATTTGTATTCAATTCTGCTGCAAGCAGTATTACTTGGCTCCTTTTTTCAACTGATCCAATTTATGAGCATATTCAAACTCAAAATCAGTACCTTTCGTCATTGTTGCTGCTTTCTGAGCCGATTCAATAGCTTCTTTTTTCTTTCCTAATTTGGAGTAGATTTGAGCTTTCAGGGAATGAATCCAGAAGGCGTTAGGGTTTACTGCCAGCGTTTTGTCCGCGTAGGTGATGGCATCTTCCAGCTTGTAATTCACTTCATTGAAATAACCCGCTGCGGCCTGGTAGGGAGGATTACTTCCCTTCAGTTCCTTTTCCAGGTAAACAATGATTTTCTCCTGGTTATCCGCCACAATCTTCACGGGGACTTTTACATTTTCCCAACGAATATTCAGCGTTAAAGACGAGCTGGTAATGTCATTTAAATCAATCGTAAACGTTTCGTAATTTTCTTTGGAAACAACGGGCTTAACGGTAACTTTTGCTACGTCTTTCGCCGCATCAAAAAACTGCTCGCCCTTGCTTTGAAGGCCACTGTTCAGAATAACCGTCCAACTGTCTTTTCCGGGAATGGTGTATAAGCTATACGCACCCGCCGCCACTTTCTGACCGCCGAAGATAACGTCCTCACCAAACGTGATTTTCGTCAAAGCATTGGCTCCGGTTCTCCAGCTTTTACCGTAAGGGATCATTTCACCGAATACTTTACGACCTCTCATCGAAGGACGAGAATATTCCAGCTCGATTTTAGACGTAGCAAATTGTTGGGTCAGGCTGATTTTAGGGCTTGCAGAAGGTAACTTCATATCCTGAGCCATCGCCGCTGTTGATAATAAACAGGCACTGGCCAGACAGATAATAACTTTTTTCATAATGAATTAAAAGATGTTTTGCAATCAAGAAATGAAACCGACGTCAGCTCATTCGTCCGCAAATTACATCCAGTAACTTCCAGAAAAAAATGCTTGAGCATCACCAGGAGCAGGTGAAAGTGCTATTTCATTCTTCGTCCATAAGCTAGAAAATCATTGATGCCCTATAAAATCTGCATAAAAACGACCATTGTTTTTTTAGCTACTTTGACTAATTTGGCCAATTGCCAAAGCGAAAGTTTTAACAAGCCATCCCATGCATTTGAATAAAAATATCCTATCACAAATTCAGTCCATTATTGCCAATGCCCAGCAAAAAGCCATACGTAGTGTGGACTTTGAGCGAGTGCTGATGTACTGGCATATTGGAAAAGTAATAGTTGAGGAAGAGCAGCAGGGCGAAGACCGGGCTACTTACGGGACCTTTTTGATAAAATCCATATCCGATACTTTTCAACCCCAATTTGGGACCGGATTTTCGGTGCGACAGTTAGAGATGAATCGGCAGTTTTACCGTACGTTCCCAATTACGAACGCACTGCGTTCGCAATTCAGTTGGACTCATTACAGGTTACTTATTCGTATTGATAATCAAGACAAAAGAGAATTTTATATAGCAGAAGCTGAAAAAAACAATTGGACGGCAAGGCAACTCGAACGCCAGATCAACAGTCAGTTATTTGAGCGACTTTTGTTGAGCAATGACGTACAGGCCGTTTTGGCCGTAGCCCGAAATGAAAAACAACCCACCGATGCCAAAGAGATCATTAAAGACCCAATGGTGCTGGAGTTTTTAGGGCTTAAAAGAGAAGCATCGTATTACGAAAAAGACCTGGAAACGGCTATCATTACCCACTTGCAGGATTTTATTTTAGAACTGGGTAATGGCTTTGCTTTTGTAGCCCGGCAAAAAAGAATCCATATCGACGGGGATGAGTATTTTGTGGATTTGGTATTTTACAACCGCTTGTTGCAATGTTTCATAGTGATTGAAATAAAGACTCAAAAACTCACGCACCAGGATTTAGGGCAATTGCAGATGTACGTAAATTATTATGACCGCTACGAAAAACAGGAATTTGAAAACCCCACCATCGGCATTTTGCTTTGCACCGATAAAAATGATGCAATGGTCAAAATATCTTTGCCTGAAAGTAACAAAACCATCATTACCAGTAAATACCAACTCTATTTACCTACCGAGCAGCAACTGCTGGAAGAAGTGAAGAAAGAAATCGAAAAATTGGATAACATTTGATTAGCAATACGAGCTTACCCCAGACCAGCACCAACGAAGAACCCTTTGAATAGAACAATTAACTATTGCTTTCGGGAAGCAAATTCAGCCTGATTGCGAGGGTGAAATAGCTCTGTCTGGCTCTGGAGAAAAAAATATTACATGTTCATGGCTTTGTTCCCTAAATGTGGGTTATAGCTCTGAAATAACGGGTACACAAGATTTTATCGACATGTACTATCCTTTAGTTTTAGAAAAATGAGGCATCGAATTGTGATTTCTGGAGGACCGGGGGCGGGGAAAACTACCTTAATTGACGCTTTGCAGAAACAGGGGTATGCCACTTCCGCAGAAGTTTCCCGTCGGTTAATTCGCCAGCAAGTGGAGCTTCAATCTGACTTAGTTCCCTGGAAAAATCTGGAAGGCTTTGCCCGGCTGGCTCTGGAGGCCATGATTAGGGATTTCGAAAACAGTCCTTCCGAGCTAACCTTTTTTGATCGCGGCATTCCTGATATCATTGCTTACCTGAAAGTTGGCGGCTTACCGGTCTCCAAAGATTTCCTGACAGCTGCTCGGCGTTATCGGTACCATAACCAGATAGTTATGACGCCGCCCTGGCTGGAAATTTACGTAAACGACGACGAACGCTGGCAAAGTTTTCAGGAAGCACAGGAGCTTTATCAGGCCATCGCCAGCGTTTACAAAACCTGCGGGTATGAGTTACTGGAATTATCCAAAGGTCCAGTAAATGAGCGAGTTACTTTCGTCACCTCTGCTCTGACAGGACTTCTTTCCGTTGAAGCCTTTCCCGCCCGTTAATTCTTCGTAGATTTGCCCCTTCATTCATACATGAAGGTATGCCTCCTGTATAAAGGAAGGTATTTAAAAGGGAATTCGGTGTAAACCCGAAACAGTCTCCGCTGCTGTAAATTCCAGTTGAGTTGAATGAGTTTTGAGTATAGAGTTTTGTGTTGATTCTGCCAAATGCCAGACTAACTCAAAACCCAAAACTCAAAACCCTACACACAAAACTTCCAAACACACATCCACTGAGCCTAGCTTGGGAAGGAGTTTGGGAGGGAATGAGTCAGAAGACCTGCCTTGATGGTTAACCCCCGACAGCTTTCGGATGAAAAGCTGGTACGAACCATGATGCATTATTCTATTTTTTCCAGCCGGAAAACAATGACCCGGTGGGCTTTCGGTTTGCTCATTAGCCTGGGCTGCATGGCAGGCTTTACGCAATGCAGTACTACTTCTTCCGTCTCTGAACAAGGCGACATTTCAGTTAAACAGGATTACTTTCCCGAAAAAGTAAAACTTAGCCACGCCAGAGGCTTCCGCATTCAATACCGACCCAACTATAAGGTAGTCGATATTCTCAGTCCCTTTGAAAAATCCACGGATACCGCTCGTTACATCCTCTTGCAACGCGGTACGCCCCGGCCCAAAGGGTATGCAGATCGGCAGATTATTGAAATTCCCCTCCGAACCATGGTCGGGATGTCTTCACTCCACATTGGTTTGCTGAGTTTTCTCTCGGCAGAAGACGTATTAATTGGACTGGGCGATTTGAAATACGTATCATCACCCAAAGTCATTGAACGGATTAATGAAAAGAAAATTACGCAGGTCGGTAAAGATCAGACGCTTAACGAAGAGGTTCTGGTAGCATTAAAACCCGATCTGGTGATGACCGTAGGGCAACCTAATGCCCGCATGGATCGGTACCAGACCCTGAACGCAGCAGGCGTGCCGGTGTTAATCAACTCCGAATGGGTAGAAAATACGCCGCTGGGACGGGCAGAATGGGTAAAACTGATGGCGGCTTTGCTGAATAAAGAAGCATTGGTTAATCAGAAATTCGCTGAGGTTGAAAAGGAATACAAACGCCTGGCGGGCCTGACTAAAAACCTAAAAAACAAGCCCAGCATTATCACGGGTACGAGTTATAAAGATGCCTGGTATGTTCCGAACGGAGATAGCTATATGGCTCAGTTTTTTCGGGACGCGGGCACTACCTATCACTGGGACAAAGTCAAGGCAACGGGAAGCTTACCTCTCAATTTTGAAGCCGTTTATCCCATTGGTTTGAAAGCGGATTACTGGTTGAATGTCGGCATTAGCGGTCGCGATACGAAGAAAGACATTCTTGATAAAGATAGCCGTTACGGAGATTTTAAGGCTTTCAAAACGGGTCAACTCTATAACTATAGCAAACGGACCAATGCTCGTGGATCGAATGATTACTGGGAGTCGGGAGCGGTTAATCCGCATCTGATTTTATCCGACCTGATTAAGATTCTGCACCCGGAGCTTTTACCCGATTACGAGCTGTATTACTACAAAAAACTGCAATGACCCGACCGCTGTTATTCAGCCTGCTGATTCTGCTGAGCGTGGTGTGTTTCTTAGTAAACCTTACGCTTGGTTCGGTATCGATTCCAGCCAGGGAAGTGGCCCGTATTCTCTTTACCCAACAATCTGAACAAACGGCCTGGCTTTTCATTATTGAAAAAATTCGTTTGCCTAAAGCCCTTACCGCCGTATTGGTGGGCTGGGGACTGTCAGTAAGTGGGTTACAAATGCAAACCTTATTCCGAAACCCACTCGCGGGACCTTCGGAACTGGGCATTACCGCCGGGGCTGGGCTGGGGGTGGCAGCTATTATGTTAGGTAGCGGAAGTGTAACGAGTTTATATGCCATTCGTCAGTTAGGGATTTCAGGCAGTTGGCTGATTGTATTCATGGCCTCGCTGGGTTCGGCGATGGTGTTATTGCTAGTCTTGTCAATTGCTGGACGGATACGTGATCATGTCGTCTTGCTCATTGTTGGTGTGATGGTGGGAACCATCACGATTTCCATCATTAGCATCTGGCAGTATTTCAGTCAACCCGAACAATTGCAGGAATACCTGCTCTGGACGTTTGGCTCGCTGGGCGGTGTGGTAGATTATCATCTGCTTGTGCTTTCTACCGTGGTGATTTTCGGATTAATACTCGCCTTTGCTTCGTCCAAGGCTTTAAATAGTTTATTACTCGGCGAAGCGTATGCCCGTAGTATGGGCTTAACCGTAGGCCGGGCCCGCACCATCATTCTGGCCAGTACCAGCATTCTGACGGGAAGTATCACAGCCTTTTGCGGACCCATCGGCTTTATTGGGATTGCCGTACCACACTTAACTCGCTCGTTGCTGGGCACTTCTAATCACCGCATTCTCATCCCGGCCAGTGGATTAATCGGTAGTATCTTAATGCTGGTTTGCGATAGCATTGCTCAGTTACCCGGCACCCAGTCGGTTTTACCGATCAATGTTGTTACTTCTTTGCTTGGGGCTCCGGTCGTGATTTGGATGATTGTTAGTCGTCATAACCTCAGAGCTTCTTTCTCATGAGTGCAGACCTGTTATTACATACCCGTCACTTAAGCATCGGTTATGGCAATCATCGGGTGGCGGGACCCTTATCCGTTCAGCTCAAGGCAGGGCAACTCGTGTGTTTACTCGGGCCCAATGGAGCCGGGAAATCCACGCTCATGCGAACCCTTTCGGGCTTACAAAATGCCTTAGAGGGGGACGTATATCTAGGAGATAAACGACTTCCTCATATTCCGCCGACTGAACTGGCTAAAAAATTAAGTCTGGTCTTAACCGAACGGGTCGAAGCGGGTCATTTAACCGTTGGTGAACTGGTCGCTCTGGGTCGGACGCCTTATACCAACTGGCTCGGAAGCTTAACTTCAGTAGACCAGGAACGAGTTCAATGGGCTCTGGCACTAACGGGCACTCAGTCGTTCATAAACAGACGCTTACCTCAGTTAAGCGATGGCGAGCGTCAAAAAGTAATGCTGGCTCGTGCTCTGGCTCAGGACACGGATTTGATTTTACTGGATGAACCCACGGCTCATCTCGATTTACCCAGCCGCGTGGAACTGATGCGGTTGTTACACGAACTGGCCCGACAAACCCGGAAAGCTATTTTGCTCTCTACGCACGAACTGGACCTGGCCCTTCAGGCAGCGGATGAATTATGGCTTTTGGGAGCTAAAGGAGAATTTGAGCACGGCGTTCCCGAAGATTTAGTCCTCAACGGGTCCTTCGAGCGAACGTTCGCTGCTTCTGGTTTTGCGTTTGACCGTACCACCGGAACGTTTCAAATGTATCCGGCTCCAACGGGACCAGCCTTGGAGTTACAGGGTAATTCCGCCGCTTACTTCTGGACGCGAAGGGCCTTATCACGCGAAGGGTATCAAATTCAGGCATCGGCCAGACATTCCGTTCAAGTTACCGACGAAGGATGGTTTATTGATGAACAAACCTTCGTTACTTCTATTCACGATTTATTACAGGAACTTTCCAATCGGTATTCATACCGCACTGACAATGAAGATTTACACAAAAAAAGGCGATAAAGGCACGACGGGACTCTTTGGCGGCAGCCGGGTTGATAAAGACAATGTTCGCATGGAATGCATTGGAACGTTGGATGAAGTCAACTCAACTATTGGTTTGTTACGGGTGAAACTGGGCAATGAACATGCCTGGCAAAGCAACCTTCACAAAATTCAGAAGGACATGATGGACATGATGTCGCATCTGGCTCGCCCTTCGGACGCGAAAAAAGAAAACAAGAACCCTATGCCCGTAGACGGAGCCGAATTTTGCGAAAACTGGATTGATGAACTGGAGGCGGCGATGACTTCTCCTTCGGATTACTTTCTGTTACCCGGCGGGAATGAAGTGTCGGCCCTATGCCACATGATTCGTACGCAAATGCGTCGGGGCGAACGCCGACTGGTTTCCCTGATTAAAACGGATGAGGTTCACGAGGCCATTCCAGCCTATATTAATCGTTTGTCCGATCTGTTTTTTACTCTGGCCCGGGCCGAGATGGATCAGGCGGGAGTGGCCGAGGAGAAATGGCAACTATTCCTTTACAAACGTTTTAAATCTGCCGAATGATCCTTTATATCTCGGGAGGAGCCCGCAGCGGCAAGAGCCGTTACGCCCAGTTGCGGGCTAAGGCTTGGTCAGAAAATCCCGTTTACGTAGCCACGGCTAAAATTTGGGATGAGGAATTTGCCGAACGGGTCCAGCGACACCAGCAGGAACGCGGTCCTGAATGGACCAGTCTGGAAGCCGAGAAAAATCTTGCCGGACTGCCCCTGGCTCATCGGGTCGTGGTGATTGATTGTGTTACCTTATGGTTAACCAATTTATTCATGGACCATGACAGCAACCTTGAATCAACCTTAGCTGCTTTCAAAGCTGAGATTGATGCTCTGTTACAAATTCCTGCAACGCTGATCATCATATCCAATGAAATTGGGATGGGCTTACACGCCGAAACGGCTCTAGGTCGCCAGTTCACTGATTTACAAGGCTGGGCGAATCAATACGTAGCGGAGAAAGCGTCAGAAGCTATCTTCATGGTTTCAGGGTTACCGTTGGATTTGAAGAAATGAATCATTAACTGCTTTCAGAATTTCAACCTTTAGACTATGCTCGTCCTCGACTGTGTCGCGGATGCCTGAGAAAAGCGTCTGCGACGTTCAGCGTTCTAGACGCTCTTCTTTCCAATCCGGCTTGGAAACGAGGGCTAATAGTTGAACGAAGAGCGTTTTAAAGTAACATCTTCTTTTAGTAGAGACGCGACTTTATCGCGTCTGGGGTAAGAGGCAATAAAGGCTACATTCCATATACTCCCATTCCCCAGCAAGACGCGATAAAGTCGCGTCTCTACCTTAATTTGTATTTCGATATCCCTCCCCCAGTGTCCCCGGATTTCATCCGGGTCCATCCAGACCGGGACTACCTATATTAAATCCCGCTGGGGTTGTTGTTCAAATCGTATTATGACAAATAACCCCGAAGGGGTTAAACACGAGTAGCCCCGGATGAAATCCGGGGAAGCAGCCCCAAAAGATCATAAGGTCCTTCGCTACGCTCTGGATGACAGATCGGGGTGTAAACGAACGCCTCCAACGGTGTTTGCATCCGTACGAAAGCCTACCTACTCTCTTCCTTTTTATTGAAACCTTGTCAGACAACTTACTAAAGACCTGTTTAAAATTTTTAAGACTATACATGATACCTTATATTATTCAATTACCTATAAGTCCAAGGCGAGACAATAGCCCTAAAGTCCTGAGCCATTTCTTCGGTTGCCTCTGAAAATCAATCAGACTAATATTTGCTGGGAGTAAGGTTCGTAGTGGAAAAACAGGTCTTCCTGTTACTGAACAACCAAATACTGTGCATTGATGTGCCCTTTCCTTGGGTTACCTTTCCGTTACCCATCTGAGGGCTCGAAGCATTCAGAAGCATTGGTCACCTTCGTGTTGGGTATCAGATCTAGGAAAGAGCACTTATACAAACCCGAAAAACAGAATCGACTCACTTAAATCCGGCGAGCGGATTTATCCGTTCCCTACTACTTACGATGAAAAGAATTTTGCTCTTTGGTTATTTCATGCTGGTAACGCTGAGTCTGGCGGCTCAGCAAAAAAGTCCCATCCAGGCCATCACCTACACCATAGCTCAGGACGGCAGCGGCGATTTCAAAACGATTCAGGAAGGCGTGAACTCCTTCCGAGATCATATGCAGGTACGGGTCACTTTGCTGGTGAAAAACGGCATTTACGCAGAAAAGCTGGTCATTCCATCCTGGAAACCTACTATTCACATCAAGGGAGAAAGTAGAGAAGGAGTGATTATTACGGGCGATGATTTTTCGGGAAAAGATTATCCAAAGGGTAAAGACGCAACGGGCAACGCTAAGTTCAGCACGTATACTTCTTACACTGTTCTTGTGGACGCTCCCGACATTATTCTGGAGAACCTGACGATTCGAAATACTGCCGGACGCGTCGGTCAGGCGGTTGCCTTACACGTCGAAGGCGACCGCTTTGTTTGCAGAAATTGTATTTTATTGGGTAATCAGGATACGCTGTACGCGGCTCGTGAAGGCAGTCGACAGTATTACCAGAATTGCTACATCGAAGGCACTACTGACTTCATTTTTGGTAAATCAATTGCCGTTTTTCAAACCTGCCGTATTAAAAGCCTCTCAGATTCATACATCACCGCCGCTGCGACGCCAGCTTATCAAACCTATGGATTTGTATTTCTGGACTGCGAATTAATCTCCGATCCAGCGGCGAAAAAAGTGTATCTGGGCCGCCCCTGGAGACCCTGGGCAAAGACGGTTTTCATTCGCACGCAAATGGGTGCACACATCGTACCCGAAGGTTGGAACAATTGGGAGAATGCGGAAAATGAGAAAACCGTTTTATACGCCGAGTATGAAAGTCGGGGCACGGAAGTAACGAACCGCGTTAAATGGGCAAAAACGCTGACGGCTGAAGAAGCAAAGACGTATACACCTGAACGTATTCTGACTGGCAACGATCAATGGAGGCCCTGATACTTTTGTGGAATCTACTAGCCCAAGCAAAACGAAGGGCTTACGTACCTTTATCTAACTTCCCAAAAATTTAAAACTTTTGGGAAGTTAGACACTAACAGCTGCTGCCAGATTCTATCGGTAAAGGTTTCATAAGTCGCATGAAGATCCGACGACTGTAAACTTTAGAGCCTTTCTTGCAGGTTAATACATTTACTGAGCAGGTCTACCATAAAAAACAACCGCTCAGAAAATTGTTAATCTTCAATCCAGGTCAGTTTATCAATAATGGGTTTTCGAACGGCAGGTTTCGTGATTCCATCAAATCGTCCCATATAAAACAGTCCTACGCACTTTTCATTAGGCTTGAGTTCTAAAAAGGCCCCGAGCTTATCCAGATTTCCGGGTGTGCTCCAGTATGAACCAATTCTCATGGCCGAAGCGGTCAGCCACATGTTTTGAACGGCACAAGCTACGGCAGCCAGTTCTTCCCATTCCGGTACTTTTTCGGGATGTAACTCCATATTGATGGCAATCACAGCAGCTGAACGCAACGCTTTCTGGCGAGTACCCTCGTATTTCGCTTCCGAAAAATTTTCAGGCGTCGTCTGACTACGATAGGTTTCTCCTAAAAAATCCGCTAGTTTGTATAGTCCATTACCTCTGAAAATAGTAAACCGCCAGGGTTCGGTCAATCGGTGCGTTGGAGCGTAATTGGCATTTTCCAGAATCATTTCAATTTCCTGAATGGAAATTTCTTCGCTGGTATAGCTCGGAGGAAAAATACTGCGACGGTTACGAATGACTTCGTTAAGTACTTCAAGTGACAGAGTCATAATTTTTAAATGTATGATAGTAGATAAGTGATCCGTATGCTCGCTGGCTTCATTATTAAGTTTCAAAAAAATAATCCCTTCATTAGTTCCAACTGTACATAAGGCCTTCCAAAGTTTAGGCTATATTTCCTTTCCATCTTTATACTTTTAGAAATATACTATACTACATCACGTTGAGTCTCCTTTGTTGCTGAATCCTCATTTCCGTCAATCAGCAGATTTCTATTTAGCCAGTGCAGTCTTACTGATAGGCTTCCATTCTTCCTACTCCAGGCACAGGACGTTACTAGGGTAGGCTATCGCTGGGCAAACATAGTAAAGACACTATATGGATCTAATCAGGGCACGTTTAATTCTAGATAATCTCCTAAAGCTACAGGTGCAAATCTGCGTTTTTATACTCAAAAACCTCAAATCGAAGCAGACAGCGAATTAAGTAAAAGATACGCCGCCTCAACCCTGTTTAGAATTAGATTATATTACCCTAATGCACAGAATCATGAAAATTGAGGGTAAAAGCAGGGTTCTCAAACCTTTCAGCAGAAAAAAGAAATGGTACTTGGTCAGTATAGGGACTATTGACTAAATCGGACCTTCTTTTTGACGAAAAAAACGCCCCCTGCTCTGCCCTCACTCCTCTACTTTTGAACTATTCCAATTTTTTTTATTCCCCCTAGGCCGTTCACTCAAGAATCAAGGTCCGAAACAATGAGAATTATGTTTCAAAAACGTTTACCACTAAAAGGGCTACTTTTTACCGGAGTAACGCTTTTGTCAGGTGCATTGCCTGGAAACCGGCAGGTTTCGGCAATGCACCTGCCTTTACATGCCTATGAAAATCCTGCTCCGCCCCTATCACCCTCGCAGGTCGTCACTATCATCTCCGGTACGGTACAAGACGAAAAAGGGACCGCATTGGCCGGGGCAACCATCTCCGTAAAAGGGATGGCGAATCTGGGTACTACAACTGACGGCAACGGTCGGTTTAGTTTACGTATACCCGATAACGTTAAAGATCCGGTTCTGGTCATTTCCTACATTGGTTTTCAATCGCAGGCTGTAGCCATTGGCAACAAGACCAATCTTACCATTCAACTGGAGTCTGATCATAAAGCACTGAATGAAGTCGTCGTTGTCGGTTTCGGTCAGCAGAAACTTCCGACCGTGACGGGCGAAATCAGCGTTGTCGATAGCAAAGCCCTGCTGCAAACTCCAGTAGCCAACATTACCAACATGTTGATTGGACGGGCGGCTGGTATTAGCGGTATCCAGAACAGTGGTGAGCCTGGACAAAATGCCACGACCATTCGGATTCGGGGGATATCTACGCTAAACGGCTCCGATCCACTCATCGTAATCGACGGGATTCAACAGCCTACCGAACAGCCGTATACGGTACTGAACGCCATGGATCCCAACGAAATTGATAACATCAGTGTGCTCAAGGATGCTTCTGCTACGGCTGTATTCGGGATTCGGGGGGCAAACGGGGTAATCATCGTTACTACTAAACGTGGTCGGGCCAATCGTCCTCAATTTAGTTTCTCAACGAATCAGGCCTTTACCAGAGCCTCTTCCCTATTCGAAACGCTCAATTCTTATGAGTTTGGATTGCTTCGCAACGAAGCCGTTCGAAATGCTCAGGCTTCGGGTGATAACAGTTACAACCAGCTTCTGTTCTCGAACGACGAACTCTGGAAGTTTCAGAATAACCGGGATTATACCCCCGCCGAGGTAAATGCCATGAACCTCACGGCTGACCAGAAACAAGCTCTGCTGAATAGTCCGGCTCTGTACTACACGAGCAATAACTATTACAAGGAGCAATTCGGCGGCGTAGGTCGGCAGCAACAGTATAACCTGAACGTATCGGGCGGCACCAACCGGTTAAAGTACTTCGTCTCGCTGGGGAATTTCCAGCAGGCAGGTATTCTGAACAACACAAAGTACGGAGGATCGAATACCAACCCTTATTTCAATCGGTACAACTTCCGGTCTAATGTCGATATAGACGTCTTCAAGAATTTCCAGGTATCGTTCAACATGGCCGGTCAGACTTCCATTGCCAAAGTACCCGGAGCGGGTAACTCTTCTGGAGACTTTGGAAACCGCTATCAGAACATCATTCAGAGTATTCTGGAAAACAGCCCCTTCTCTGGTCCGGGTATCGTAGACGGACGTTTGGTAACGGGCTTCGTAGGATTACCCGGCGATCCAACCAATCCCGTTGGCAGTAAGGGAGGAGGAGGATATACGCCTCTTACTCAACTCCTTACGGCGGGAACCCGTACCATGTATACCACCACCCTGACCAGTAACTTCGTGGTGAAACATACGATGGGATACATCACGCCGGGTCTGAGCTCGCGGGTATCCGTTGCGTATGATGATAGCTACACGAAAGGATTTGCCAAAACGGTTAGCGTTCCGCAGTTCAGTGCTATGCGAAACCCATCGGATCCAGCCAATCTAATTTTCATCGGTGGACAGATCAGTCCTACATCTACGGCGGATAACGTGGGTAATGGGTCCTGGAATAAACTGTATCTGGAAGCTGCGATTGATTACAATCACAGTTTTGGAGATCATACGGTTACGGGTTTGATCCTTGGAAACGCTCAGCGGTTTACGGCCAACGGACAGGGTTACAACACCCCTTCTGGTCTGATGGGTCTGGTCGGACGGGTTACGTATAATTTCAAAGAACGCTACCTGTTTGAGTTTAACATGGGCTTCAACGGTAGTGAGCAGTTTGCTCCAGGTAGACGATTCGGTTACTTCCCCTCCGTTTCGCCCGGTTGGATTTTGTCCAACGAATCGTTTTTCCCTAAAAACGATCTAGTTACCTGGGTAAAATTCCGGGGTTCGTACGGAGAAGTAGGCAACGACCAGTTAGGTGGCCGTCGTTACTTATACCTGCCTAACACCTGGGCTTACAACGGTCGGGGTTATTACTTCGGCAGAAGCGATGGGTCCAGTGCCAACCCCTACTTCAGCGGGGCTCAGGAAACGGCCTTAGGAAATCCGGCCATTACCTGGGAACGTGCCCGGAAAACGAACTTGGCTGCTGAATTCCGGTTCCTGAAGGATCGTCTGACCGTAAACACGGCCTTATTCTGGGAAAATCGGAACAACATTCTGGTATCCCTGGGAACGATTCCCGGTACCTATGGTGTGCCCGACTGGAACGTACCTCCGGCTAACGTAGGACGGGTTAGTAACCGCGGCTATGAACTCTTCGGCGAATGGAACGATAAAGTAGGAGCCGTTCAGTACTTTGTCAGAGGAACCTTCTCCTATGCTCGTAACCGAATTGACTATCGGGCGGAAGCTCCCTACCCTTACCCCTGGATGAACTCGACTGGGTATTCCATCGGCCAGTATAAAGGGCTGCGGACGGATGGCTTCTACAACACCCAGGAAGAACTCAGCAATCGTCCCTACAATACGTTTGGCGGTAATCAGGCAAAACTGGGAGATATCAAATTCCGTGACATTAACGGCGATGGTATCCTCAACAATCAGGATCTGGTGCCCATCGGCTATTCTAACCTGCCACGGGTAGCGTATAACTTTTCCGTAGGTCTTTCCTACAAAGGTTTTGATATCAACGCTCTGTTCATTGGTACAAAACAGGGGTCTTTCCCTCAGTATGGGTATATCCTCAGCACGCCTTTCGCCAAAAACGTAGGTGCCGTGATGCAATATGCCTATGACGGACGCTGGACTCCTGAAAAATATGCCGCAGGACAGCCCATTTATTACCCTACCATCTCTTTCAGTGGCGGTCAGTCTAATAACAACCAGTTGAGTGATTTCTGGCTCAAGTCAAATGATTTCACTCGCTTGAAAAACCTTGAAGTCGGCTATACGTTCCAGCAGAATAACTCTTTCCTGAAAGCCACGCATTTGCAGGGGGTACGCTTGTATGTAAATGGCAACAACCTCTTTACGTGGGGTTCCCACCTCATCAATGGAATTGATCCCGAACAGGCTGATACGGGCAAAAACTCCATGGGATACCTCTACCCGTTGACTCGCACTTTCAATATCGGAGCAAGTATCCAATTCTAAGTTCATTTCAGAAGCATATGAAACTCAATATCATCGTATTAGCCCTGTTTGGCTTGCTTTTTAGTGCCTGTCAGGACGACTTTCTGCAGCTACCTATTTCAAGTGCTACCACGGTTGACTCCGTCTTTTCCACGACCGTTAAGGCACAGTCGGCTATTGCAGAAGCCTACCAGAAGAACCTTTCTCAGGGCTTACCTTATCAGGGTTTCTGGAATTCCATGATTCACGAAAACCTGACGGGAGGTCTTAACTACGGTTTTGGCTGGACCATTTCACAGGGAATCATCATCACCGGGATGAATGCCAATGGCAGCAGTCAGGATATGGATGGCTTTAATTACAACTATACGACCATTCGCCAGGCTTGTCTCGTCAAAGAAAACATCGATAAGGTTCGGGATATGTCTGCGGCGGATAAAGCAGTGGTAAAAGCCGAAATGAAGGCCCTCTTGGCGTACCGCTACGGCCAAATGTTAACCATTTGGGGTGGTGTACCATTAGTTTCCAGAAGTTTCCAGGCCGCTGAAGATCTGGCCGTTCCCCGGAGTTCTGTCAAAGCCGTACTCGATTCCGTTGTCTCCTGGTGTGATCAGGCAGCGGCGGTGTTGCCCGCCAAGTGGCCAGACACCTTTTCGGGCCGAATGACAAAAGCGGCGGCTCTATCGATCAAAGCCAAAGCCTTAATGTACGCGGCAAGACCTTTGTTCAATACCGGAACGCCTTATCTGGATTTCGGCGTAAACAACGCATTGATTTGCCTGGGTAATAATGACCCTTCACGCTGGACAACCGCTGCTCAGGCTGCCGAAGCTGCCCTGGCAGAGGCTGAAAACAACGGTGGCTTCCGTCTTCTTAATACAGGTAATCCCCTGGATGACTATGGCACCGCTACTTCTACCCCCGGCAATGCAGAAGTAATTCTGGCCTACAAGTCGAACGAAAGCTGGCAAATGAATACGTTCTACAACCTGCACAACTGGCAGGCTTATGGAAACGCCTTGATGACTACCCAATTGGAAGCCTATTACAAGCAGGATGGAACCGACCAGAGCTGGCCAACACTAGGCAGCGATCCCTTACCTTTCTCAGACTACCTGAGCAAAATGAAGGAGATGGAAGCCCGTTTTAAAGCCTGTTTTCAACCCTGGCAAATGGATGCCTGGAACAATCCTGGCGATAACTCCTGGAGCAATCAGAATACCTTCCAATGGGAAATGACAGGTTGTGCCCGATCAACCAAGTTTTATTACAAGGCTGGTTCCAGAGGCTGGTTTGAGTTTCCTATTTTCCGGGTTGCTTCCCTGTATTTAAGTGCGGCTGAAGCCTATAACGAATCAGGCCAGACCGCGAAAGCTTTGGAACGACTCAATAAAGTTCACCAACGGGCCGGTTTACCTGCCGTTACGGTCACCAATCAGGCCGCTTTACGGAAGATCATCCAACGCGAATGGGCGGCAGAATTCTTCGCGGAAAATTACCGTCTTCAGGATATCAAACACTGGAAACTCGAAAACATCGGATCAGGTATCATTGGTGGCTCCATCCGAACCTTTGCTTTCAACAATGGAAACGGTGCCAAGATGACGGGCAATACCAATTACCAAAGCAAAATCGAATACCAGGGTTTCTGGGCTCCCCGCCAGTATCTGAATCCCTTCCCTCAAACGGAGGTTAACAAAGCCATCATTGTTCAAAATCCAGGGTATTAGGCCTGATTAACGTATTTACTCTAGATGAAAAACCACCTATACGTCAATAAACGGACCGCCTGGCTATTCGCATTAGTGCTTGGGAGTACATGTTTAAACGCAAACTCACAGCAATTAGATAGTCTTAAGGCAACACCGCTCTTTGCTCCGGGCATGAGCCAGTCTAATCCATTTCTTACCTCATCCACAGGGCCGTTAGTCTCTTCTTCCATTTCTGGAACAACGATTGCCAAGACTCCCGTGCCTAATGTGACTAATGCCCTCTATGGTCGCTTACAGGGTTTAATTGTACGCCAGAACTCTGGCGAGCCAGGGTATGATGCTGCGACTCTTAACATTCGCGGACTGGGTACCTATGATAATTCTGATCTAGTTATCTGCGTAGACGGATTCATTACTACCTCCTCTTATTTCCAGTACCTGTCTCCCAGCGAAATTGAAAGCATCACGGTATTGAAAGATCCCGCTTCGCTGGCTGCCTTTGGTATGAAAGGAGCAAATGGGGTTCTGTGGATTGTGACCAAGCGGGGAACGATTAGCAAACCTCAGATTCAGTTCAACCTTGTTACTGGTTTGCAGCAGGCTTTGCGGATCAACAAGCCGTATGGATCCTACGATTACGCTCGTCTTTATAATCAGGCCATAAGCAATGATAACTATGCTTTGAATAACAATACGTTCGTGTGGTCACCCAAGTATACCGATGCCCAACTTCAGGCTTATCAGAACGGAACAGCCCCTTCGGTAGACTGGTATGCGGAAACGTTGAAGAAGTATGGTCGGTACCAAAATGCCAATCTGTCGTTTACCGGTGGGGATCAGGTTTCTAAGTATGCCGTCATACTCGACTACATGAAACAAACGGGTCTGTACAATGTGCCTACGTCGGCGACTACTTCTAATGCTCAGATTCAGCGATTTAACCTTCGAACCAATCTTGATTTTAAATTCTTCAAGATCTTTGAAGCAAGAGTTGATTTGGGTGGACGTATCGAAGATCGTCAATATCCCAACTATAATGGTCCGAAGTTGTGGCGGAATCTGGCATCGTATCCTTCCAACATTTATCAGGTGAGGGATGGTAATACCCAAAACTGGTCAGGAACGTCTCTGTATCCCGATAACCCCGTAGCCTCTCTGTTAGCCTTGGGCCGCATTGCAACGCACGATCGTACCTTACAGGCAAACTTTAACCTGAAGGAAAATCTGGACTTCATTACCCCAGGTTTATCCATTGGGCAGGCCATTTCTTTCAACACCTGGACGCGGAATACCCTCGGTCGGACCGCTTCTTATGCCCGGTTTAATAATGGCGTGAATACTACAACCGATAAGGCTACGGATATCGCGTCGATTGGCTCGTCTCCCACGAATCAGTACAACTGGCAACAGATAACGCTGAACGCCGCGTACAAGCGTTCCGTAGGAAAACATGCCTTATCGGCAGATCTCAATTATTTCCTCAGTGATTACATGCTGGATTGGAATATCAATGCGAGTGGACTGAATACCGGTAATAACATTTTCTATCATTACCAAAACCTGGGTGGTCAATTCCAGTATTCGTATGATGATAAGTATTTACTTGCGTTATCTGCCGGATACAGTGGTTCAGATAATTATGCTCCGGGAAATCGCTGGGCGTTCTATCCCGCCCTTTCGTTAGGCTGGGTAGTATCTAAAGAAGACTTTCTGGCTCAGAATAAGGCCATTACCTTTCTTAAGGTTCGGGCATCAGCAGGCCAATCAGGCTTCGATCAGTCTAATCAGGGCCGATACCTGTACCAGCAATACTTTACGGGAAGCGGCACCTACTATACGGGTAATAATGGTCTGAATGGCAATAGCGGAATTGCTCCATCCTATGCGGCCAATCCTGAGATCCGTGCTGAACGTAATACGGGTTATAACGTAGGGGTAGACCTTCAGTTGTGGAATAAGCTTTCCCTTACGGCAGATGGCTTCTTCAATAAGCGAACAGGTATTGTGACAGTAGATTATACCTTACCAGGTGTGTTTGGAGCCAACCCACCCTATCGTAACCTGGGAATCGTTTCCAACAAAGGCTTTGAGCTCGCCCTGAACTTTACAGATAAGGTAGGTGATGTAAAGTATCATTTGAACGCCATGACCCTGTATGCCCATAACCAGGTCAAGCAAATGGGCGAAGTTGCTCCAGTGAATGCATTCAGCCGACTGACGGGTCAGCGAATTCAGACGACGCTGGGACTGCAAGCGGTTGGATTTTACGATGTAACTGATTTCAATGCGGATGGAACCCTTAAATCGGGAATTGCCCAGCCAACCTTTGGTAGTGTACAACCCGGTGATATACGGTATAAGGACACTGACGGGAACGGAAAAGTAGATCTGAATGATGTCTCACCCATGAAGTATACTTCCTTACCCGAATGGACGTACGCATTCGACGCTGGACTTTCATACAAGAGTTTCGATTTTTCCGTCTTGTTACAGGGTGCAGCTCATCGGAGTGTAAATCTGTTGAATACAGATCAGGCCGTTGCATTTGTTGACAATACCAATGTATATCCTTCTGCCGGACAGGCCTGGGCTTATTACCCGGATCAAGGTATCGATACCAGAGCTACG
This sequence comes from Siphonobacter sp. SORGH_AS_0500, assembly GCF_031453245.1. Taxonomy (NCBI): domain Bacteria; kingdom Pseudomonadati; phylum Bacteroidota; class Cytophagia; order Cytophagales; family Cytophagaceae; genus Siphonobacter; species Siphonobacter sp. SORGH_AS_0500. The sequence goes on along the minus strand of NZ_JAVIYT010000008.1, from coordinate 212,961 downwards.
GCTACCTATCCCAGATTTACAACCAAAGCCAATATGAATAACTATTTGAATTCAACTTTCTGGATGAAAAACGGTAGTTTCCTACGGGTAAGAAATATTGAAATTGGTTATACACTGCCCAGCCAGTTGTTGCATAAAATTCATCTGGAAAACGTGCGGATCTATGTCAATGCCACAAATCCTTTTACGTGGTCTTACTTGAGCAAGCACTATAACATCGACCCAGAAACCATCTCTGGCTACGCAGGTCTGAAAACGTACAATACTGGCATCACTTTAAGTTTCTAAGGAACGCATGAAAACCTTATCTATCCTTTTCTCCATAGGGGTACTGGGGCTACTCGTCGGTTGCCAGAAAGAATTTCTGGATACCCGAATCGATACATCCCAAACTCAGGAGACACTTTCGTCTAACTATTCGACACTGTTCTCCTACGCCAACGCTCCGTATACTTATTTGCGGAATGAGTTTGCCATTCTCGATAACAATTTGTTTGCTCCAGTTTCTGATGAGGCCGTACAAACCTCTCCGGGAAGTTCGCTTGCTTTGCTCTTTAATAATGGCAGTTGGAATGCCTTATCCAATCCGGATAATTACTATTCTAGTTATTACTCCGGTATTCGAGCCGCAAACTTTTTCCTGGAAAACTCCGCAGACTATAAAGCTCGCCTAGCGATCAACCGTGATACCATTTCGGTGAATGGCAAAACCAATTACCAGAACGATGTCCTGAACATCGGCTGGTACCGGGCTGAAGCACGGGTGCTCAGAGCCTGGTATTACGCTGAGCTAATCAAACGCTACGGTGGCGTTCCTCTGGTGACGCGTACGCTGGGTTTGCAGGATAATATGAACCTGCCCAGAGCTAGTTATGACGAAGTAGTTTCATTCATTGTCAATGACCTGGATCGCTACAAAGACAGCTTGCAGGTTAACTGGAAAACGTCTTCTTTCACCAACAATGATGGACGGGTTAGCAAAGGCATGGCCCTGGCTCTCAAAGCTCGTACGTTACTGTACGCAGCTAGCCCACTGCACAATTCGTCGGGTGACGTATCCAAGTGGAAAGCAGCGGCAGCAGCGGCCAATGATGTGCTGGTTTTTGCCGCTGGAGCGGGTCAGTATGGTCTGGATAATAGCTACCGGGATTATTTCCTGAGAAATAACACCCTAACCAGTAAAGAAACCATCTGGGCGATTCGTTACCCCGCCAATAGCGATCTTGAGCGGAAAAACTATCCGATTGCTACCGCTGGGGGTGCTAGTGGCATTACACCTACGCAGGACCTGGTGAACGCCTACGAATACAAAGGCAAGCCTGACTCTCTCAATCCGTATGCCAATCGCGATCCCCGCCTGGCACTTACCGTCGTTACGAACAACAGTAGCTGGAATGGCCGAACCATTGACCAGTCAGCCGGGGGAAACGACGATATGCGAAAAACCAACGCGAGTCGCACGGGCTACTACCTCAAGAAGTTTCTGGCCGATGGTCTGAATCTGGTACAAGGCCAGACCGTTGTTCACAACTGGCCTGTTTTCAGGTATGCCGACATGCTGCTCATGTACGCGGAAGCCATGAATGAAGCCTACGGCCCGGACAATGCCAACGGATATACCTTAACGGCCCGCCAGGCTCTCAATCAGGTACGGAGTCGTTCAGGAGTGGGTATGCCTGATGTAACGGTTACCAGCACTTCAGATTTTCGTTCCGCTGTTCGCCGGGAGCGTCAGGTGGAATTAGCCTTTGAAAATCATCGTTACTGGGATCTGCTTCGCTGGAAACAGGCTGGTTCGGTTCTCAATAGCCCTGTTAAAGGGGTGGCGGTAAGTAAAACGGGCGGAACCTTTACGTATAATACTATCGTCGTTGAAAACCGGGTATTCGATGCCAGCAAAATGTATCTGTACCCCATTCCTCAAGTCGAGATCAATAAATCTAGTGGTGTCTTGAATCAAAATCCGGGCTGGTAATACGCCTGGAGCCATTCATCGAATAACGTATGAAACTACTATCCTTCATTCGCCTCGGGGTGCTTTTATTTCTGGTGGGCATGATCAGCTCCTGTGAAAAAGAGAACCTCTATGACTATGGGATTTCAAAAATTTACATGCCTCAGGCAGTAAATCAATCCGGCGGAGTCAACATCAATTATGTAGTTCCGGTTGGAACGGATTCATCTACCTTCAATTATACCCTGAATACGGAGCAGCAGAAACTCAATGTTATTCTCGGTGTCAGTCTTTCGGGAATCAACCGTACCAGCTACTCGGTTGACTTGAAGGTAGACACGGATACCATCCAGCAACTCATTACCAACAAAACGCTGGATGCCAATACGATTCTCATGCCTGCCTCCATGTACACCTTACCGAAGAGCATTCGGGTTGCTGGGGACAGTGTTTCCAAGACTTTTTACCTGACGCTGAATATCAATGAGTTGAAAAAGGCAAATTATTCGGGTAAAATACTGGCTCTGGCCGTTGGTCTGGCGAATCCTACACCGTTCGGACTGAGTGCAACTGCCAGTAAAACCATTGTGCTTGTGGATGTAGATGCTCTGGTAATTGGACCAGCAGTGGAAGTTACCAGCAAGTACATCAAAAACCCAGGTAATCCGTTTGTTACCTCAGCCATGGATCCGGGAGGACGCTGGGGTACGCTGGCCGATTGGGTAGCCAGCAGCGGAGCCCTGAGCCATAACGGCGTAGGTGGCTTTTCTAAGGATGGTGATGGGCCAACCATGGATATGGAATCAGGTTGGGGTTCTCCGCTTATCAAAAATGGAAAACTTTACCAGACCATCACATTACCCGCCGGGACCTATGCTTTTGACCCCTCCCCCTGGGTTTGGCAGGGAACGAAAGATGTATCGTACGTAGTCGTAGCTCCTAATGCCAGCACCTTGCCCGACTATGCCGACATCGCAACCAGTACATCCGTCTTGTTTGCTACATTCGATAAACCGAGGGTTACGTTCAAACTAACCGCCACCACTAAAGTAACGGTTGGCGTAGTAGTTAACTATGTACAGGATCAGCAGGGATTCAAAACGAAAGCCGTGCACCTTTACTCGTATCCTAAACACTTGTAATTTCTATGGTACACAACAGATTACTCGCACTAGCGATGATGCTTGGACTTACCCTTCTGGGAAGGGCTCAAGCCCAAACCAAGCAGTTGGTGATCAAACCAGGCGAGCGTTGGCTTGACAATCGTGGAGAAGTCATCAACGCTCACGGCGGTGGACTGCTGTTTTCCAAAGGCACCTATTACTGGTTTGGTGAAAAACGCGGGAAAACGGCATCAGAAGGGGTAAATGTCTATTCATCGAAAGACCTTTCCCACTGGAAAAACGAAGGAGTCGCTCTGAGTCAGTCTACCGATCCTTCGAGTGATATTACCGTGGGTTGCCTCATGGAAAGACCCAAGGTCATCTATAACCCTAAAACGAAGCAGTATGTCATGTGGTTTCACCTGGAACTGGCTGGAAAGGGATACGATGCCGCCCGGGCCGGTGTTGCCGTTAGTGAAAAACCTACGGGGCCGTACCGATTCCTATCCAGTTTTCGTCCCAACGGAAACATGTCGAGGGATATGACGCTGTTCGTGGATGAGGATGGTTCGGCTTATCATATGTATTCTTCGCAGGATAACTATGATTTGCGAGTGGTAAAACTAACCGACGACTATCTGGGTGCCACTACGCAGGATTCTCTGTTGTTCAGTGCACACCGGGAAGCTCCGGCTATTTTCAAGCGAAATAATCGGTACTATCTCATCACCAGCGGATGCACCGGATGGGCACCAAATGCAGCAAGCGTCCACGAAGCCTCTTCCATCTATGGTCCCTGGAAACTAGTGGGCGATCCAATGCAGGGACCTTCCGCAAAGACAACGTTCGGTGGGCAGTCTACGTATGTACAACCGATTCATGGCAAACCCGACGCTTTTCTATTCATGGCTGACCGATGGAATCCGCAGGATTTAAAAGACAGTCGATACCTATGGTTACCCATATCCTTTGAAAACGATCAGCCTGTCATCCGATGGACCGATCAATGGGATCTGAACGTAAGCAGTAAAGGCTATTAAAGGGGTCTTTCGAATGAGGTTTAACCTCCGTATCGAGTAATGAGGGAAGGGTTGATCCTGTTACAGGATCAACCCTTCCCTCATTTTATTTAAAACGATCACCGATTAAGAACGGGAAGACCCTTAAGTCTCTAGGTTTCACTCTGAATGATAGGTTTGGGGTTTAAACGAACCTTTCTTTCTGGCCTCTCGACTGAAGTAAGAGACCTGCTGGAGAATAGGGCAATGCTGGAATATCGCTCCAGAGGTGCTGCCCTAAAACCAACCTAAGGTCGCAACGAGAATAAGGTCCTTCGCTTCGCTCTGGATGACAGGGCGGGAGAGTAATCACTATTACTTTTTGTAGGCTACTATGTCGCAGATACCTGAGAAAAGCGTCTGCGACGCTCAGTGTTATAAATGCTTTTATCACGAATCTGCGTTATCCGTTTCATACAATAGTTATAGCATATTGAATGGATGAACTTTGTAGTTTTCCTAACGCGAACATCTACGAAATGGCCCCAGTAAGCCATTCATTCCCATGCCTGCTTTCCGTCGATTCTATAATAATAATCTCACTATTTGTAATCTTTCTAAATAGTATCTAGCTTTGACGAAAATTCATTCCTCTTGGCGAACTCCATCCATCCATCCGTATGCTTTAGCGACATCTGCCAGTTTGAGCAGATTTATAATCGCTATTGGAAAAAGATGTACGATCTGGCCCGTTACTACACTCAGAATTCAGATCAGGCAGAGGAGATTGTTCAGGATATTTTTAAATCTCTTTGGGAACGAAAGGATACCTTAATCATTAATGGTCCTCTGGAACATTACCTTTTCCGGTGCGTTAAACTGAAAATTGCGGAGCATTACCGCCAGGAAGCCCTTCGCCAAAAACACCAAAACCAGCTCCTTCAGACGTTACCCGCAGAAGACCTGACCACCGAAAATCAGGTACTATCTAATGAACTTAGTCGCCGACTAGAGGAATTGACCGTTCAGTTGCCCCACCAGTCGCGTCGGGTTTTTGAGTTAAGCCGGAACCAGGGCCTTAGTAATCGCCAGATTGCAGCAGAGCTTTCTCTTTCTGAAAAAACAATTGAAAATTACCTAACCCGAGCGTTACACTTTCTTCGCAAGCAGCTCGCCGATTACCTCCACAAGTAAGCATGCTGATGACTAAAAAATATTTTCTTTCCCATAGGGGGGAATCTTCGTCTCGTGCAACTATTCAAAAAAGGCACGTATGTACGTAACTCCCGATTTGCTGAAAAGATACTATCAAGGGTTGGCAACCTTTGCTGAACAGCAGGCCGTTGAAGACTGGCTTCGGGAAGAACATGCCTTTGTCGATGTACCGGAATCATACATTCGTTCTACTACAGAAGAAACCGAAATTCGGAAACGACTTTGGCAAAAAATCTTCGATAATCCCCCTCGTCTGACGCTATTTACCCCTGCTTATCAATCGTTAGGTGCCTTTACAAAAGCAGTAATCGCGGCGAGTATCCTGATTCTGATGGGATATGTGGGTTTTATTGAAAGTAATGCGATCATCATTCACAATCAGCAGTTGACCGCTCAAACGATCCAATTGGAAGGATTAAAAGTTGTCGTAGAACCCGGCAGTCGCTGTGAAATCCGGGAAAGTATTTTTCAGGACTCTCCTCTGATTGAATTTAGCGGAGCCGTTTCCATCACTGCGGAATCCGAGGTGAGCAAGGCTCGTCACTTCTGGCTGGAACAGGAAGCCAGTACCCATCGGCAGGAATTTTATCTGAGAAAAGGACAGACTTTCCTCGCCATGACAGACAATGTATTTAACCTGATTACGGCCACGACGGACGAACTCAATGATGAAATTCCCCGTCCGTTTAGTTTACGATTGATTGACCGTTTTCATTTATAAAAAAGGTCGTGTAGTTCGAGCTACACGACCGGGTAACCCCGTAAAACAGGGTTAGCTTTTACCGTTTGGCAACTAGTAAAGCAATGCAAGTTAAAAAATTCTTGCTGATTGGGATTCTTTTGTCCTTATCTTCTTTGGGATGGACGCAATCCAGCCAGCCCCGAATGATTTGGGGGCGGGTTCAATCGGCATCGGGACAGCCCTTATCTGGTCTTCATATTCGTCTTCAGGAACTTCAGCGAAGTACCCGAACGAATGATCAGGGTTTGTTTTCTTTCCCTTCTATTCCATCAGGAACGTACACCCTTCACGCTTCTGGTGTGGGGTATCGAGCTTATCAGCAGGTACTCAAATTTCCAAGAACGGATACGCTTCAACTTATACTCAGCGAGCAGGCTCAGGACTTAAAGAACGTAACCGTTAGTGGTAAGTCAGAAATGAAACGCGTGGTGCAGCAAGGCTTTTCGGTGGAGGCCATCGATGCCGTTCGTGTTCAAAACCGCACCATTGCGATGAATCGCCTGTTGGATCAAACCATGGGGCTTCAGGTTCGGGAAACAGGCGGCACGGGTTCGGATTTTACCTATTCCATTCATGGACTTTCGGGTAAGGCGGTTAAGTTTTTCCTGGATGGGATACCCATGGAAAGCTTCGGATCTTCTTACCGGATTAATAACCTTCCCATTAACCTAGTTGATCGGATCGAAGTCTACAAAGGCGTTACCCCTATCGAATTGGGGAGTGATGCTTTAGGTGGGGCAGTGAATATCATCCGTCGGCAGGATGTCCATCAATACCTGGATGCCTCGTATAGTATAGGTTCCTTTCGCACCCATCAGGCTGCCCTAAATGGCCGTTATCGTCATCCTTCAAGTGGTTTTACCTGGGTCGGTCAGGCTTCGTACTCGTCTTCAGCCAATACCTACAAAGTCTGGGGACCGACCATCGAAATCGCAGGCGATGACGGTCGGCCCTTACCCAATGTTGGGAAATTAAGGCGATTCAATGACGATTTTCAATCCATCAACGCTCGGTTCGAAGTAGGGTTTACTCAGGTTAAATGGGCCGATCAGCTTCTGTTAAGCCTTACGGGTTCCAATCTGGAAAAAGGCATTCAGACGGGTCGTACGATGGCATTTGTCTACGGTAAGGTTCGGTATAAAGAATCTTTCCTGATGCCTGGGTTGACTTTCGCCAAGAAAAATTTTCTAACCCAGGGTCTTTCCGTTAAAGCTTCCGCCCTTTTTAATCGGCTTACCGGCATGACCATTGATACCAGTTCCCAGAAGTATAACTGGCTGGGAAAGGTAATTGCTTCGAATGTAAACGGAGAACTCGGAGGCATTCGTTCACAAAAGTCCCGATATACCTTCAATGATCGCACGGCTCTGGTTACCCTGAATGCTACTTATTCACTGGCAGCCCAGCATACACTTCGTTTCAATTATACCGGGCAATCTACTCGACGCACTGGCATGGATGCTCTGGCTACGGCAGAATGGACTATTCCTTTTCGCGAGCCTCAGCATTTGAACAAGCAAATCTCTGCTTTGTCGTATGAGCTTACTTCAACGAAAGCCGACAAAAGTCTGACCCTTTTTACGAAGCATTATCACTATTCTGCCCGTACAAATCTTTATGATTACCAAGGTTCCAGCCAGAAACAACTCATCGCTAATTACCAGCATAACCAGACCTGGGGTTTTGGCCTGGCCGCCCGCACTTTTCTTACCCCTACCACCTTACTAAAGGCTTCCACTGAAAATGCCACTCGCCTACCCGAAGCCGCAGAATTACTCGGAGACGGTAACACCATTTTGAATGCCGTTAACCTCAAGCCTGAACGCAGTTTCAATGTCAACACTTCTTTACAGAAACAGTATCGATGGAAGTTACACCAGCTAGACTGGTCCACAGGCTTGTTTTACCGATTTACCCGCGATTTAATCTGGCTGGGAGAAGCTGATCTTTTTGGCACCGCTCGTTACGAAAACCTCAATCGCATTCAGAGTGCGGGGATTGAAACAGAAACTCGATATAGATACAACCAATGGCTATCATTAACGGCTAACGTCACGTATCAGGATCTGAGGAACAAACTGAAATACAACTCTACCGGAGCCCGCAACATCGTCTATAATGATCGGCTGCGAAACACCCCTTATCTGCTGGCCAATGCCGAAGCGGAGATTACCAAACGGGATTTTCTCCAGAAAGGCTCTTCGCTATCGGTTTACGTGAGTACCCATTACGTACCTCAATACTTTTTAGGGTGGCCCAGTCTGGGTGCCAGGGCTACCAAAAAGGTAATTCCCACGCAATTTGTTCAGGATGCCGGAGTGAATTATACCACGCCCAACCGACGGTATACGCTGGGTCTTGATTGCCGGAATCTGGGTGATCGACAGGTATACGACAATTATCTGCTCCAAAAGCCGGGCCGGTTTATTAGCCTCAAAATCAGATATTTCATCAGTAAGTAAGTTTCAATAATTCAAAAATCCATGATCACCCGTTTTCGAAAAACCTCGTTTCTATCCGTCTTACTGCTTTCGGTAGGCCTGGCCGTTTATCTCTTTTCCTGTAAAAAAGAAGAAAATGTTACCGCCGAGGGCCCTCAACATTTTACCATTGCTAGCTGGACTCAGGATTTGCAATACGTAGCCGCCACGCCTTCGCTGATGGAAGGGTCGCTGTCCTTTAAAGGCAAAGGCCTGGAAGCCAATGGTTCCCGCTATCTCTGGCATAAGCAATATGTGTATCTGATGAATCTTCCCGAAAAGAAATTTATTCAGTACGAAATGGGTAAAGATGGCAGCATTCAGCAAAAAGCCTATCTGTTAACTGATGGTATTGTCCCCAACTACTTCCAGTCGCTCAACATTGTAGACGATAACACCTTGCTGGTACTGGGTGCCATGGACTCGGGAAACAACGGAAAAATCGGCTGGGCATTGATCAATATCGCCGACTTCAGAGTAACCAGCAAGGGCACCCTTCAGGTCCCTTTCGATGCTAGTAAACCAGGAGTAGAGTTTTTCCCCGGTAAAGGTTACGTTGACAATGGTAAGTTTATTCTCGGTGGTTACTTCTACGATAACGCGGGCAAATCTTTCGTCGTGGATGGCGTTCGGGCACTGGTTTATGACTATCCTTCCATGAACAACATGAAGGTTATTCAAACCAAAGCTACCGCTGGTGGAATTGGGTATGATTACCTATCCACGTTGGATAAAGACGAAGACGGCAACCATTATTTTGTGGTGAGTGCAGGGAAATTCTGGACGGGTTTGGGTGGAAAATCAGGAATCGTTCGTATTAAAAAAGGGGAATCTGATTTTGATAAGGATTACTTTTTCGATGTAACAACTCCGCTGGGCAAGCAAGCCTGCCTGATGGGTCTTAATTACGTGAGCAATGGCATCGCTTTCGGAACCGTGCAATTTGAGGAAATGATGACTTCCATTCGTGATCGATACAAAAACATTGCTCAGGTGGTGAAGCTTGATTTAAAAAATCAGAAAGTTACCCTTATGAACTCCCCCCTGAGTCCGGTAGGCATGGTGCGGTCGCCGCTGGTTTATAACGGCAAATATTATACCTCTATCGCTCCGATTAACGCCGAAGCGTTCATCTATGAGTTCGATCCGGCGGGAGATGCCAATGGATTCAAGAAAGGCATAAGCTTAGATGGTGGCGGCTATGTACAGATTCAACTCATCGCCCCCCACCCTACTAAGTAGCCCATAACTACTGAAACAATAGTGCGAGTTTCTATCTCGTTGCTACGATAAGGCAGGTTCTCACCTGCCTTTACACCTTCAAGCCTGTCCTCCAGAGTCAAGTAAGAATCCTCATCTCTCCTGATTTGCGGTTCGAATGTTGTTTTTAATTGCTCGACTTGTTTAAATTAATGCAGATTAAATCTTAGTACGAATTATAAAAAATGACATTACCTAGTAGGTTCTAGCATGGTTATTTTGTGATTAATAATGTAACCTAACACTGGTTCTTATCAAATCTTCAATTACTCATAATAGTTATGGAAAACATCCTTGGTATTTCTGCTGAAAATCGTGCTGTCGTTGCCCATCAGCTTGACAAATTATTAGCTGACGAATTTGTCCTTTATACTAAAACTCTGAATGCTCACTGGAATCTGGAAGGCATAGACTTCCATTCTGTGCATTTATATTTCGAAGAATTATATAAACAGTCTGCCGAAATCGTAGATGAGGTAGCTGAGCGTATTCGTCAATTAGGACATTATGCTCCCGGTACGCTGAAAAACTTCCTCGACCTTACCCACCTCACCGAAAAAGATGGAGGTGGTAACGATAGTCGTAGCCTGATCGCGAAATTGCTGGCGGATCATGAAAGCATTATCGAATTCATCCGGGGTAACATCAAGGAATTCGATGAAGCTCATAAAGACGCAGGTACCTCCGACTGGGTAACGGGCGTGATGGAAACCCACGAAAAAATCGCCTGGATGCTGCGTGCTCACCTGAAGTAATCTCTATAAATTATACTACTAAAAACCCCCATGAAGAACGTAGATCTTCATGGGGGTTTTTATTTGATTTATGTTGATAGTACTCTAAAAACAGAATGAGGTTTACATAGTTTATACTTATAATAAGTTTAAATATTTATTTATATAGGCTATCATTTGACAAACCGTGTTGTTTAACGCTTATTTTAGGTAAAAAACAGTGAAAGATTTCCCATACTTGTGTTGAATAGCTCTCCTTTATAAACTCGGTACTTACGTGAAAATATCTAATGAACATTGATAATCAAAGGTGGTATGCCCTTTCTGCCTTGCGACATTATCTTAGTATTTGCCTGATTTGTTTGCCTGCACTTATCTTTTTCAGTTGCCAATGGACCTCTACGGATCGGGTGGATCACCCGAAACAGTGGCAGGCCTGGTTTGATCAGGTAGATAGTCTGGCCCGTCAAAAAGGTGTGCCCTATTCCATTCATTTGCTTGATTCATTAATGCAAACGCTACCCCAGCCAGGTGCAGGAGATCGAATCAAACATCTGAAAATTTTACGTCAACTGTATCAAAAAGATTCTAACTATTCCAAACAGGCTAGAAAAGCTACGGATGAGTTGCTTTCTTTATTTAAATCACCTGACGTTCAGAAAAAATACCCCAGAGACTATGCCGACGCTTTACTTTTTAAAGGTGATGACTTACTTCAGCAACGACGGTATTCGGAAGTGTATCCGTACTATTTTGAGGGAAAACTGGTATTGATTGAAGCGGGTGAAACCTGTGAGTTGAGTAAATATTCCAGGCGTATCGCTATGGTTTCCTATGGGGACAAAAAGTACAATCAGGCGATTGAGTACTACAAAAAGGAATTCGAGGAATTACAGAATTGCCAGCCGGATGCAGGTTTTGAGTTAACCTTTGTAGAGAAACAGGGCAGTCTGGATAATATCGGTTTGAGTTATCGCCAGTTGGGTGATCTGGACAGTGCTCTCTATTACTATGACCGGGCGTTGGCATATATCCGGCAGGAAGAAAAAAATTACCCCAACCAGCAGCAGTTCATGTCGCTGGCCAAGGTAGTGGTGATGAGTAATCAGGCAGATGCCTATATGGCTAAAAAAGATTACAGCCGAGCCGAAACAATGTTTATAGCCTGCATTGATACTAATTACAGGCTAGGTTCAGACATTGAGAACGCTCAATTGTCACAGCTTAGTTTAATTGAACTGTACCTTAAAAATAAAGCCTACCCCAAGGTTCATAAGGAACTTCAAAAACTAGCGGAGTCACTGTCGCGTTACCCCAGCCGTGAGGTCAGTTTTGAATATCAGAAAATTAGCGGTCGGTATCAGTATGAACAGAAAAATTACGAGACCGCCGCTCACCATCTGATGAGTTATATCGGTTACAGCGATGAAAATGAGCGGGAGGAACGCAAAGGATTAAGACTAGACATCAGCCAAAGCATGGCCCAGACCGAGCGGGACTATGAGCTTGCTCTGAACAAACAACGGGACCGGTTACAGGAATTATCGCTCGCCATCATCCTTCTGGTTACCTTAACGATTCTGAGTATTGCTTTTTTAGTCTACCGAAACTGGAAAAATGCCCAGCGTAACGTTGCTGAGCTAACCTTACTTAATGAAGAAATTGCCCGGCAAAATACTGTAATGATAGATACCGTGAAAGCCCTGGAAGAAAGTCAGCAGCAGAACCAGCAGATGATGAAAATTGTGGCACACGATCTTCGAAACCCTATTGGAGCCGTACATTCCGCCACTCAGCTCTTACTGTATGATGGACATTACACCGAAGAGCAACTTGAATTACTCAACCTGATTCAGACCGCCTCCATGAATGCCACCAGCCTGATTAGCCAATTGCTACAGGTGAACGTCAACGCGAATCAGGATATTCAGAAAGAAGAGGTTCAGCTTCGTGAGCTATTAAGTTCCAGCGTTAATATGCTGCGTCATAAAGCAGACGATAAACAGCAGATCATTTCTCTGAACACACCGGAGGTAACCATTCGGGCTGACCGGGAAAAAGTATTTCGGGTGATCGGGAACTTGCTGGGAAATGCCATTAAGTTTAGTGACATGGGTGAAACCATTCACATAACGGTTGAGGAACTCCCGCATGACGTTATCATTTCCGTGCAGGATCGGGGCATTGGCATTCCTGAATCTTTACAGAAGCATATTTTCGAGTTCTTCACTACCGCCAAACGAGCGGGCACCTCAGGGGAACAGCCTTTTGGCTTAGGCCTCGCCATTTGCCGACAAATTGTAATGGCTCACGGAGGACAAATCTGGTTTAACAGTATTGAGAATCAGGGCACCCAGTTTTTCGTAAAGTTACCCAAAGCGTAGACCCTGAACAGCAAAACCCGGTAACGTTGAGGTTACCGGGTTTTTTCTATCGAAAGTAGAAATGCCTAGAAACTGTAACGGGCTCCCAATTGAATCTGGTAAGGATTACCGGAGGGATTGACCACACCCGCCGTATTTACCCGGTAGTTAAAGCGTTGAGCGGTCCGGTCGAAGCCAGGAATGGCAGCATTTCCATTGGCCGCGGGTACGCCTAAACCGTATAAGGTCTGATTTCCAAACGTCTTCGTAACTCCCCAATTCTTATTCAGTAGGTTAGCGAAGTTAAATACGTCGGCAGAGATTTCCAGAGCGTGGTTTTTGTAGAGCTTAAATTTCTTGTTGGCCCGTACATCAAACGTACCAAAGAAACCGTTGATACCCCCGTTACGCTCGGCAATTTTACCTTCGTATTTGAGAATATAATCCTTGATGCTTTGACTTGCGTCTGGGTTATCCAAAATGGACTGAAGACCCGCACGCACGTTCTGGGGAACTTCTCCATTGGAACGGTTGAAGATAAACGCCAGATCGTTGGTACCTACGAAGTCGCCGTTATTATTGGCACCCGAAAGCATGGAGTAACGCGTACCTCCAATACCTGAGTAACGAACACCAATCGTAATGCCTAAGAACGAAGGAGAAGTCGCCGCTAATACTACTTTGCTACGGAAATGGTTATCTGAATAAGTCATTCGACTCAAATCCCGTGGATCATCTTTCACAGGTAATGAAAGCGTTGCCGTGTTGGCTACGTTACCATTGTAGGAAGTATTATCACGAGCATCATTCCAGGTGTAGCTCAGCGTAATTTCTCCGTCTTTGAAGTATTGATACGTTGCGTCGGCAACAAAAGCAAACTGATTTACTTTGCCCTGACTGTTTAATTCCAGCACGCGACCCAATTTCTTGCTGATCCGTCCTTCTAACCAGTCGGGTACTCCAGACTCAGGCATGGTGCTTAAAGGTACGTACACGCCCCGGTTATCTTCATTCGCTAAACGGAAGAGAGGATCAGCCACCATGTTACGATCAACGTACATGTAGTTGTTACGTCCCAATGACATATATCCAGCGATTCCTACGCGAAACTTGTCCGTAATGAAGTGGCTATAGGAAATGTTTGCTTTGTACAATACCGGAATACGAGCGTCTGGAGCATTCGTGTTAATAGTCGGTAACTGGAACTGAGCCAGACTTGGAATGCTTGAGAAGTTATTGCGGTAGGCGTTAAAGTCTGGTGTTGGGATATTCGGAGAACGTACATCCACCGTCGCCAGGTGTTTTCCATCAAATGTCAGGTTATTAATCACCATGTAGTTATTGATGTCAGAGGCGAAAATACCGGCTCCAAAACGGACGAAGTCTTTATGATTTTCGTTGACATCCCAGGTAAACTGAGCCCGGGGCTGCACCACGAAAGCCTTCAGTTTATGATCCGTACGGATGCCCAGCTCGTCAAACACAGTCTGGTTGAAAGGCGATGAAGGGTAATAGGTATAATCCAAACGCAAACCAGCTGTCATGTCTAGCCCCCGAGCTAACTTCGTCTCCATCTGTCCATAAATACCAGCGTTTAACGTATTCCCGGTTACTCCCCAATCACTCATCAAAGGTACTTCCCGGTAATAACGGTAGGGCTTGAGATCATTAAAATTCTGTAAAGCCGTTGTCCCTGCCTTGGTATCGACGTTATAATGGAAGCGTCCATTGACTTCGCTACCATACACCGAATAGGCGTTCGTATACATCAGGTCCAGTCCAAAGGTGTATTGAACCTTATCCGTGTTGTAGTAAAGGTTATCAACCAGTTGAATAACGTTGTTCTTGAAAGATTCCTGAGCAAACCGGTGCCCGCCCATCTGAATGGCCGTCGTTACAGTTCTTCCATCGCTTAACTTGGATGGAACGTTTTCAACAATGGCCCGAGGAATGTTAGCCGCCGGTAACTGATCGCCGGGACTACTTTTCTGATAGGTATATAAATGCTGTACTTTTAATTCATTCGTAATTTTAGGATTCAGCGAACTACGCAGCGTCGCCAGAAAACTGTTATCCCAGTTCAGGTCATTCCCGTAGGACTCATACAGGTTGATGGCCGTATTATCAGCCAATCCCAGTTTGTTCAGATCGTAAGTAAAGTTATTACGAACCGTCAAGAGGTGCTTGTTATTGATTTGCCAGTCAATACGGGCAAAAGCAGCGTCTGAACCACGTTTTTTATCGAACGTACCGTATTGACGACCCGTTCTGGACATGCCGTATTTATTCTGGGCAATGGCAATGTATTGATCCAGTGTAGCCGTTGTTACGTTGAAACGGTTTTCATCCGCGGGAGACTGAATGTCGGCAATTACCAGCGGACGTGAGTCTTGTTGGTGATCCCAAACGAGGAAGAAGTGTAATTTATCTTTAATGATCGGACCGCCTAATGAAAAACCATACTGGTTCGTCGAGAAAGGAACATTCCGACGGTTACCACGAATGTCATACGGGCTCGACAGCCAGTTGGCCCGGGTATAGTTAAAGATACTTCCCGTAAATTTGTTCGTACCCGATTTGGTTACCGCACTGACGGTACCACCCCCGGCCCGGGCCGAAAGTTACGTCGTACTGGTTAGTGACTACTTTAAATTCCCGAACGGCTTCAATGGAAATAGAATAAGGAGCACCGCTTCGGCTAGTGGTAGCACCCGCAGAAGTCGGGTTCTTTGCGGTCATCCCGTCAATCGTATAGTTCGTGGAAGAACCTAACTGACCCGACAGGTTACTTCCCCGGCTCAGGGGAGACAAATCCGTTAATGAAGTAAAATTTCGGCCATTGACGGGTAACGCTAGCATGGCTTTGGCAGAAACAGCCGTTGCTGTACCAATGTCTTCAATTTTATTTTTCAGACCAGAAGCCACCACCTGAACTACTTCCAGGCTTTGCTCTTTCTCCTGAACGGTCAGGTTTACACGCACAGCGTCGCCCTGGTTTAGCATGTACCCTGAGCGTTTTTGCTCGCCATATCCTACGAAGGTTGCACTCACGTCGTAAGGACCACCCAGGGGTAGTTCTTTGAAGGAATATTCCCCTTTCGCATTCGTAACCGTTCCGGTCGTAAAACCCGTAGAGAGGTTTTTGATCGTTACCGTTGCCCCGGATAGAGGCATATTTTCTTTTTCTGAGATAACCCCGGAGATCGAGGCCTGAGTAGTTTGGGCAAGCAGAGGCTGGCAAAACCAGCACGAGCCCCACACGAGTAATAGGACAGCAAATAAACTGTTTTTCATATAGCGGGAATTTGAAAGAAATTTCCCGCAAAGAGACTACAGCAATATGACCTAGGTATTAAGGCCGCATTACGAAATAATATAATAATTACACATATTATATTAACTAAAGAATTAGTTGTCTTAGCAAATCTCAACTATCTCTTTACATTGAGTTAATATTCACTAATAGCGAAAAAAAGTATACTTTCAGGAAACAAGTTCTTGAACGAAATAAAAGACAGTGGTAAAATGGGGCGGTGTTAAGCTTAGTAAAATTGCCCCCGCAGCCGCTCGGCTCTAGCCGAGTGACGATGTAGTCTGGTAGGCCTCTGGCCGATGGCTGCAAGCTTGTTTTTGTTTGGGAAAGATAGTTCTGTGGCCCGCTGATCGTCGCATCACATCGGCCAGAAGTCTATAGCCAGTTGTTAGAGCCGAGCGACTGCGGGGGACAATAAATGTTTTAAAGACAAAGCTAGATTCTTACTCATGGAACCAACTTTCGGTTTTCCTTAATCTTAAACACATCTGCTAAGGCCCGCTTGGCGGCGTGATACCCGCACATGCCATGCACGCCCCCGCCCGGTGGCGTGGAAGAAGAGCAGATGTATAACCCTTTTCTGGAAGTACGGTAGGGCGAGAGTCGCAGGGCCGGACGGGTAAATAACTGACCAATGTCCAGAATTCCGCCATTAATATCACCACCGATGTAGTTAGGATTATACGCTTCCATTTCGGCGGTATTAAACGTATGGCGGGCCAGAATCCGGTCTTTGAAACCCGGAGCAAAGCGTTCGATCTGATTTTCGATTACTGCCGTACGATCCAGCGTAGAACCGTGCGGAACGTGGCAATAGCCCCAAGCCGTGTGTTTTCCTTCGGGTGCCCGCGAAGCGTCATATTGACTTTGCTGAGCCAGTAGCACAAAAGGGTTATCGGGGTGTTTGCCTTCGGAACTTAGTTTTTCCGTATGCGTAATTTCTTCAAGCGTATTACCTAGATGAAGCGTTCCGGCTTTTCGGCATTCGGCATTTTTAAAAGGAATCGGTTCATCCAATGCCCAGTCTACTTTAAATACACCCATGCCGTAACGATACCGACTCAACTGATTTCGATACAAAGACGAAAATTCGTGTCCCGCAATTTTCAAAAGCTGCTTTGGTGTAATATCGAATAAAACGGCATGACTCGAAGGCAGCTGCTTCAGAGAAGTAACGTAGAAATTGGTTTGAATCTTTCCGCCAATTGATTCAAAGTAAGCCCCCAATGCCTTGGCAATGGATGCTGAACCTCCTTTGGGAACGGGCCAGCCGCGTAAATGTCCCGCCGTCAATAATACCAGACCAATCGCCGACGTCGTCCAGTTACTCAAGGGTTGAATAGCATGAGCGGCCATTCCGGCCAGTAACCCCCTCCCCTGCTGACTTTTAAAAAGTCCGCTAAACCAGGTGGCCGGAGGTAAAGCGTGTAAACCGAAACGGGCAAAATCAAAGGGATGCGAAGGGAAACCTAAAG
The DNA here is from genome assembly GCF_031453245.1 of Siphonobacter sp. SORGH_AS_0500. Classification (NCBI taxonomy): domain Bacteria; kingdom Pseudomonadati; phylum Bacteroidota; class Cytophagia; order Cytophagales; family Cytophagaceae; genus Siphonobacter; species Siphonobacter sp. SORGH_AS_0500. The sequence continues at coordinate 195,324 of NZ_JAVIYT010000008.1, read as the reverse complement.
GACCGAGGGTATCGACGGCAATTTTTGGCCATACTTTTGTAAGAAAACGGGCCATGGTTGCATAACGCTCCTGATCTTCTGCTAACGTCTCAGACGTTTTTTCAATGGAATGATAGAGAACAGCGGGGTTACCCTGATCAAAAGGATGAGCCGCCGCCACTTCAGGATACACGTATTCCAGACCGAATTTTTCGAGCGGTAAGGTATTGAAGAACGGCGAGCCTGCCGCCAGGGGATGAATGGCCGAGCAAATGTCATGTTTAAAACCGGGCAGGGTTAACTCCTGCGTGCGAAGCCCGCCCCCAATCGTCGATTTTCCTTCCACCACCAGAACCGAAAGTCCTGCTTCCTGCAAGGTAATCGCTGCCGCCAGTCCATTCGGCCCTGAACCCACCACTACCGCATCGAAATCTCTTTTTGTCATGTCTTAATTTTCCTTACCCATTCCTCAAAAGAACTCGGCCATCGGGCTTTAAAACCCAGCCCGTAATGGGATTAAAATGATAGCCCCCCTTACTTCCCCGGGCAGCGGCTAATGCTTTGTAGGTCGGTTGCTGGTAACCCGTTTCATCCGTTACCCGGCTTTGAATTTCCGTTTCGCGACCATCCCATTGCCAGAGGTAACGAAAGCCCGTATGAGCTTTGTCCAGGACAGGACCGCTGAGTTGAGCCGGATTCCAGCTTTTCCCGGCATCGGTACTGATTTCCACTTGCTGCACTTTTCCCCTTCCGCTCCAGGCGATGCCCCGAATTTCGATCCAACCTTTTTGCACCTGAGCCGGATAGGCCGGAAAGGTAATGATGGAACGGGCGTCGATATCAAAACTAAAGTAGCGGATTTTCCCATCTTTCACGGGTTCAGTATACTTAGAGGTTTCCTCACGAGTCATGTACGGAGCATCCGAAAGCTCAATTCTCCGTAACCATTTGATACTCATGTTTCCTTCGTAGCCGGGTAGGAATAATCGGAAAGGATAGCCCTGCTCGGGACGAATCGCTTCGCCATTCTGAGCGTAAACAATCATGGCATCGTCCCACCCTTTCTGTACGGGAATACTACGGGTCATCACTGCCGCATCCGAACCTTCGGCTAAAAACCAGGTTGCTTTCGGGTTCACGCCTACCTGTCGGAAAATCGTGGAAAGCATGACGCCCGTCCATTCGCTCTGGCTGGTTAGTCCACAAATATCCTGGGGGCTTAATTTTTCGCTGCCCGAACGGAAGTTGCCCGAACATTCCAGAAAACAGATGCGGGAAACCGAAGGAAAACGTTTTAAATCTGCCAAGGTGAGCACCAGGGGTTTTTCTACCATCCCGTGAATCACTAACTCATGTTTGGCCGGATCAATGGCTGGAACGCCGTTGTGGTTTCGCTCAAAGTGTAAATCTGAGGGAGTGATGGTGCCGAACAAATCCTGTAATGGCGTTCTTGACGAGATATCCGAAGGTTTTTTAACAAGTTTCTCGAATGCCGAACGAGTACCGACTTGCCCCGGCGGAACACCCGGTATTTTAGTAGGGTCTGTTAACTCCGCTTGTGTAACAGCAGCCTGAACGGCACTGGCAAAGGGAGCTTCGGCTAAAACTACGGCGGCAGCTCCACCGAGCAGTTTTCGTCGGCTAACCTTGGTTTGCAGCAGCGTAGGTTTTTCTCCGGGTATTACTTTCATGACGTACTAGCGAATAATGGGCCCACCCCTACGATCATCGAGGATGTACCTTTTCAGGGCGGGCATCTGAACTGCCGGAAGCGTTTGAGCGTTCAGTTCGGCTCCGGGTTTGATTACCCGATTGGCTTCGAGCAGGAAGGCAGTTAAACTGTATACTTCCTCGTCCGTCAGCGTTCCGGGTTGATTAAAAGGCATGGCCCGGCGAATGTAATCGAACACCGTCGTGGCGTAAGGCCAGTAATTCCCAATGGCTTTTCCTTGGGATGAATCGGTCGAAACCAATCGGTCATTCGGCCCTTCCACGCCCGTCACACCATGACAGGCCGCACATTTCTGAGCAAAAATGGATTTCCCCTTTTGAGCCGTCCCCGAACCTTTAGGTAAACCCTTGCCATCGGGTCTTATGTCGATGTCCCAGCGTTGAATATCCGCCAGAGTGGCCGGGCGACCAAAATTGAAAATAGTATCTGATGTGAACACTCCCCCAGACGATGGCTTTGAAAAAGATCCAAAGCCACTCGCCCAACCAAGGATCAGTATCGACAAGGTAATTTTGAAAACTGCGTTCATATATTAATCGTACTTACCCGCTTTTAAAGTACTTTCCGAGAGAGCATACTTGCGATTCACCCGATCTAACACCACCTGAATGGAATCTTTGTTTTCGTCAATGCCCTTTAAAATCACCCGGTTCCCACCGTTAATGGCTGAGTAATGTAAAATCATGCGTTTACGAAGGGGAGCCTGAGCTTTCACGGTACCGTTGTTACTCTGATCCCAGCCCACGAATTTGGTGCTTTCCTTTCCGGGTTCCTCGGCCTCGGTAACCATGCCGCGAGTCCGACGGGTTGAACGGGCCAACGGATGTATTTTTTCGTCTTCCGAACCAATGATTTTACGAGTCTTCGCCGAAATCCAGGGATCTTCTGCGGGTTTTTCCTTCCGATCCGAACGAGCCGCTTTTCCTTCAATCTCACGGGTTTCGCGGTTTTGTCTTCCCCGGTTTTTATCCTGTAAATACAACACTTTATTCACGGTATCGGCTTCGTAATAAAAGACGCGTTGCCCTCCCGCTACGCCCGTTAACTCAAAGGTTCGGTTAATGTCCCGCATGGGCGAGCCGCCGCCATTGGATAAATCCAGATCAACCGGACGGTTGACTTTAAAGGTCAGAGAGGTCCATTTCTCGAACGTAACCTGTTGCCAGCGAACGCTGTCTAGAGGAGAATAAGGAATAACCTGATTGTTAACCTTGAATTCGGTTACGTTGTAATTACCCCGTAACTCCGAAATGCCTTTTAAAGCGGGCTGTTTATAAGGATCGTAGAGGAAGTTTACGCCTTGTAAATAGAAGAACCAAACGATGAACACGCCGATTACACCCGTTTTCAAAAGCACTCGACTCCATTTCTGCCAGGGTTTATTGAACGTGGGGTAATAATGTACGGGAATGGTTAATCGCTCTTTAATCAGCAGGTTATAAACCTTTGGAATGTCATAAATCAGTAAAAAAGCCGACAGTAACACGAAGTAAGAACTGTACACGTGAACGCCGCCGTCGTATTCAAAATTAACAAAAACGATGTCGGCCAAGGCTCCAAAGAGTAATACGGCCCCCCAGAAGGTAGTAGCCCGGAAGAATAACAGGGCTCCAGCCAGCACTTCCACCACTCCGGCGAAGACCTCATACCAGGGCACAACACCGATGGATAGCCAGTAAATTTTCTGAAGCGTTAGATCACCAAAATCCGTATTAAGCACGCCCAGCGAAGGGTAAGGCAGTTGCGTGGGGAACAGTTTAGTATACCCAAAACCGATGATGCCAATGCCAGCCCGGTAACGTACCACAACACGAAGCCAGTAATAGAGCAGATTATATTCTTTGGGTTGCGGCTTTTTACGTTCGGCAATGACGGTCCAAATACCGCCAACCACTACCGCAAAAATCAGGGTAATCACCCAAGTAGCATAACCGTTTAGGGTACTGCCAAAGATTTTATTACCAAAAATATTGAGTCCTGAACCGAAACGGGCGATGTCGTAAAGATCCCGGTAATGCAGGCTGGTCCAGTCGAAGGTAAACAGGTCCTTGTACCAACCCGGATCATTCGGCAGTGAAATGCTCACAAAAAACACGAAAGCAACCCGGAACAGGAATTTCGTTAGCTTCGACCAGGGCTTGGGTGAAGCGGGCTGTTCAACCCAATTGACCTGCGACGTGGGGGTTTCCAGAGGAAAAGATGACATGGCGTTTAGAGTTTAAGGCCTTTCCGACGACCGACTTTTTTAGCTTCATGAATCAGGTATTTCTTATCCAACCGATCCAATACGACCCGGATCGAATCCCGATTTTCATTCAATCCCGACAGTATGATCAGATTAGCTGATGGACGCTCGTAATGCAACACCAGCGTTTCGGTTTTATAATGGCTGTTCTTGTTGTTCAGGTGAAGCGTCTGATGTTCCGTATCAATTTGATAGGAATAATAATGCCGCCCTATCGAACCCGTGGACTCGTAATTGCGAAGGGAATCCTCGGCGAAAATTTCTTCCGTATTCAGTGAATCAATCAACACCGGACGGTTGGAGCGAACGCTCAGCGTAGCCCATTTTTCAAAAACCACGTCTTTCCACCGGAGCGAATCGGTTTTGGAATAGGGTAACTCATTCCCATTTACTTTAAAACTGCTCACATTATACACGCCCGCTGCCTGAGTTAAGCCCGGTTGTTGGGGATACTGATACGGGCCTTTTTGGTGACTCGCATAGGTTTGGTAACCGTAGAAAAAAACGAAGAAGATGATAAACCCAGCCTTAGCCAGGAGTCGGCCCGTCCGTTGCCAGTTTTCCGAGAATACGGGTTGGAAACGGTTGGGTACGGTTGCCCTTTCCAGTGATAACAGATTGAACAGACGGATGGCATCGAAAGAAAACAGGAACAGAGCCAGACTGATCAGATAAAGGCTATACACGTATTCGCCCCCCTCGTAAGCCAGATTAGAGAAAAAGACGTTTCCGGTGAAAGGCAAAATGATGAGCGTAGCAATGGTTGCCGTTTTACGATGCAACAACAGTAAACCGCCCACGATTTCCATTAAACCCAAGAACGATTCATAGGTAGGTACAACACCCAGACTGATGGAAAACAGCTTCCAGGCCGAAAAATCGCCGTAGTTCGTATTCAGGTGACTCAGCGAAGGCAGCGGCGACTGTTCCGGGAAAAACTTAAGGAATCCATACGCCAGAATACCCACGGCCAAGCGGTAACGCACCAGCACGCGAAGCCAGTAATAGAGTCGATTATACTCCGTGGAAGTTTTATCCAGGGCCGTCCAGATGATTGAACCAACTACCGCGATACCAGCGACGATACCCCAATTGAGAAAACTGTCTGCTCCACTAATGAATTTAGGACTGTACCGCGAAAGGTAAAAAATCTCCCGATAGCCTAAACGATCCCAACTCAAGAGCTGAGCGTAATACTTGTAATCCAGCGGAACAACCTGAATGAAAAAATAAATAAAAACAAACCGGAAGAGAATTTTCTCTGCTTCAGTCCATTGGGACGATGACACTTCAAGCGTAGCTGCCATAGCGATTGAGATTAATAACCTTCGTTTTGAACAAGTGCTTTGTCTACAAGTAACTGGTCAATGGGTAAGGGCAGAACGTAGCGGTTAGGGTCGGTTACTCCTAGTACGGCTCCCGCCCGGTTCGTGCGAACGAGGTCAAACCAGCGATGCGGTTCCAGGGCAAATTCCAGCCGGCGTTCGTTTTCGATAGCCAGTAATAAAGCATCGGCAGTAGTGGCGGTGGTCGCGGTTAAACCCGCCCGATCCCGAACCGCGTTGAGATCACTAGCCGCCTGGGTTAGCTTATTCTGCTGCGTCCGGGCCTCGGCCCGAATGAGGTACTGTTCAGCAATGCGTAAGACGTAAGAAGGATCTGAACCGGGGTTGCGGTAATACAGATTGCCGTACCAACGATTCTGGTTATCCTTCGCAATTAAGGTGTTACGGTTTCCTGCTACAGAGGCATCATTGAGCAAGGTTACCAGAGCGTCGCTCGGTGCCCACTGGCGGGTACCACCGTTTGTTTGCGGTTGCCACTGCCCCCGGTGAGCATTAATTTCGGTGGTTCCGTTATAGAAAATCTCAAAAATGGATTCCTGGGTACCGCGAACGTTATTCGCAAAAAAGGCACTGTAAGGTTTAATCAGACTATAATTGGTTGTTTCACCGATCAATTTGGTGGCATACGCTTCCGCCTGAGCCCAGTCTTTCTGATAGAGATAATACCGGGCTTTTAAGGCCCAAACCGTTTTCTGCGTAGCCCGGTAGCGATCCACCGTATTGGTTAACAAAGGCTCAGCAGCGTCCAGATCTTTAAGGACCTGAGCGTACGTTTCAGCCTGGGTGCTACGGGCAATACCCCGGTTATCCGTCGGACGAACAGTAGGCTGCGTAATGAGCGGAACGCCACCCCAGATACGAGCCAGGTCGAAATAAGCCAGTGCCCGAATGAAGTAAGCTTCGCCGATGTACTGTTTTTTCAGGGCATCCGTCAGCGTAGGATCGGTTACTTCATTAACCTTCACAATAACGTTATTAGCCCGGTTAATGGTTTGATAAATAGCAGTCCAGACACCGCTGACCATGCCATTATCGGCGTTTACCCGGTGGTTAATAAATTCCTGCACAATTGACTGCGAGCCCGTCCACTGCACATTATCACCCGACAAATAACCGATGGCCTGAAAGTTGGTCCCATAGTAATTACTGCCAGCCAGAGCACTGTATACGCCACGAACGGCGGTTTCAGCAGAAGATTTATCGGTAATGGTCACGGCATCCGAAATGGATTCCTTGGGTTTCACGTCCAGAAACTTCTGGCAAGACGCTAAAGCCGTGATACTGAATAACGTAATAAGATAGGTATGTACTTTCATGGATGTCATTTATAAAGTCACGTTAATACCCAGTTGCAAACCCACGGGCTGGGGTGGCGTACCGAGATCAATCCCCTGCTGGTTTTGATCACTGCTGGCACTTGATTCGGGGTCGAGACCCGTGTATTTTGTCCAGAGCCAGAGATTACTGCCCGCCGCGTAGAGTCTCAGGGTTTCGAGACCTGCTTTTTTCGACCAGTTTTTCGGGAACGTATACCCCACGGTGAGCGAACGTAGTCGTAAGAACGAGCCGTCTTCCAGCCAACGACTTCCGCCGTCCCGGTAATTATTCACATTTACGCCATCAGGACGAGGCACGTCAGTAATGTCGCCGGGTTTCTGCCAGCGAGCATTGTTACTCGCGAAAATCACGCGAGCGGCATCGCGGGCTCCCCCGCCCTCGCCAAAGAATTTGTTATGATTGTAGATTTTATTCCCGTACGAAAACGAGAAGAACAGATTCACATCAAAATTTTTGTAAGTCAGGTTATTGGTCAATCCACCGAAGAGCTTAGGCCAGATGCTACCGAGAATCTGACGGTCAGCCGTAGTAATTTTTCCATCTTTGTTTACGTCTTCATACACCACATTACCCGTCTGCGGATCGACGTATAACTGCTTGTATACCCAGAAGGAATACAACGGCGAACCCTGTTGTTGAAGAATCAGATCACGACTGCCATACCGTAAAGGCGTTTCGAGTTTCTCGATGTTATTGACGTTACGAGCCAAATTCAGACTCGTGGTCCATTTCAATTCCGGCGTTCGAATATTCACCGATTGCAAGGCTACTTCAAAACCTTTGTTACTGATTTCAGCGGCATTACTCCAATACGTGCTAAAACCAGTAGTACTGGGAAGCGTTAGCAGTAATAGTCCGTTCGTAGTGTATTTATTATACACGTTAAATTCAGCCGATAACCGTCCGTCAAACAAGGACGCATCCAGACCCACGTTCCATTGCCGGGTTTTCTCCCACTGCAAATCGGGGTTGCCTAACTGTTGGGGAGCGATCCCGGGATTTCCCTGATACGAAGCTCCACCGGTCCACAATCCCTGTGCGGCGAAATTACCAATACCGTTCTGGTTACCCGTTATCCCGTAACTAGCCCGTAATTTCAAATCACTCAGCACCGGTACGCTCTTCAAAAACTCTTCCTGACTGATTCGCCACGCAGCTCCGACGGATGGGAAGTAGCCCCATTTCCGGTCATTACCGAAACGCGAAGAACCATCGGCCCGAACGCTGGCATTGACCAGGTATTTTCCAGCGTAATTATAATCGGCTTTGGCAAAGAAGGAAGCCAGGGTGTTCTTACTCCAGCTCTGCGAACCAGCCGTGGTAGAGGCCGAAGAAATCTGGGTAAAGGCATTGTTGGCAAAACCACGACCTTCGGCGTAAGTACGTTTCAGTACATCGCTTTGCAAGCTATTCCCTACTAAAAGTCCAAAACCGTGTTTACCGACTGTTTTGCGATAAGCCAGCGTTTGCTCATTTAACAGACTGGAGAATTGCGTCTGTGAAGAAGTCGCTAAACCCGAAGGACTTCCCGCAATGAGCAGGTTGTTCCAGTATTCAGATTCGTCGTAACCATTATAGTCAACCCCGAAACTCGTGCGGAACTTTAAGCCGGGTAACAATTCAGCTTCGCCGTAGAGGTTACCAATGTAACGCAGGCTGATGGAGTGAACGTCATAATTCTCAAGCAGTAGCGTTAGGTTATCAAAACCTGCCCGGCCTACCAGTACGCCATTTTCATACGGAGAAAGATACGTAGGCGTATGTAAGGCCGCTTGCAGCAATCCACCTTGTGGGCCATCCCCGGCCCGGGCCTGATTGCGGTACGTTCGACTCAGAATGTTACTCACCCCTACCTGCACTTTGTCATTTACCTTCTGATCGAGGTTAATCTTAAAGCTGGCTCGTTCGAAGTTGATGGGCTTAATGATGGCTTCCTGCTGGGTATAACTTCCGCCAATGTAATAGCGGGTATCGTTAGTACCTCCCGCCAGCGAGAGATCATAGTTTTGCAGATGGGCCGTTCGAAAAAGTTCACCTAATCGATCATACGTTTTTTGCTCTTCGGGTAAGCCCCGACCGCCTTCACTGACAGGCCGGAAGGGACGATTTGCTTCGGTACGATTGAGTGAGGGCGTATCTTTTCCGGTATTAATCCACCATTCGTTAACTAATTGAGCGTGTTCGGGGCCAGTGGTCAAGTCCCAAAGCCGTGCGGCCTTATTCCAGCCCGTCGAAGCGTTAAAACTAATCTTTGGTTTCTGATCGAACTTACCTCTTTTGGTGGTAATCAGGATTACCCCATTGGCCCCGCGAGAACCATACAGAGCCGTTGCCTCGGCATCTTTCAGAACCTCAATACTTTCAATGTCATTAGGATTGATGTCAGCGATGGGAGACGTGGCTTTCCCACCTGTCCCGATGGACTGCAAACTGGTATTGTTGATAAAAACGCCATCTACGACGTACAGAGGATCATTATCGGCATTAATTGAAGTCGCTCCGCGAACACGAATATTTACCGTTTCGCCGGGAACGCCCGTATTACTGGAAATCTGAACGCCGGGAATTTTACCCTGTAGCTGGGCATCGAAACTTCCCGTCGGTATATTTTTTGTTTCTGAAGGATCAATCTTGCTAATTGAGCCAATCAGATTTTTACGCTCCTGAGTACCGTACCCTACGACGATAACCTCACTCAACTGACTTTGCTCAGGCACTAACTGAATCCGTAGATTCGTCTGATTACCAACCACAATTTCCTGGGTTTTATACCCGATGAATGAGATAATTAATCGCGTAGAAACTTCGGTGTTTGGTATTTGAAATTCCCCATTGGCATTCGTCGTGACTCCCTTCGAAGAGCCTTTGATCTGAATATTTACTCCAGGGATACCACTGCCATTCTCATCGAGCACTTTTCCGTTAATCTGAATGCGGGGCTGGGAATATACGTAGGCATGGGTTTCAGGAGGTCGGGCCGCAAGCCCACTACTCAGGCTGAGTCCTCCTGCAATAAGGGTTAACCTCCATGATAAGGGTACGGAAGACAGGTAAGGTTTCATCAAAATCTTGCTCTTCAAATGGTTTTCAATAACATATTAATTACTAGTAGATATATAGAATAAATAGACTATATATCTAAGACTTCAACAAACTTTCCAAGGCATGAGCAAAGTATCAGGCGGAATTTGCTCAGTCTTTGAGGTTTATAAGATGATTATCCTATTAAAGTGTAGGCAGAACCAAAGATCGAGGCAAAGGTAGAAGGGCATTTTTTAAATACAAGTATAATCTATAGATTTTGTAGACTAAAAATCAATTTTATGCGATTACATGATCTATTGTCTGTTTATGATTTGTACTTCAGAAATAGTTATTCAATCTATGCATACGTACGGTAGCTAATCATCGCCACGTGAGCCAAACCAAAGCCCCACAACTAACGATATAAACTATACGTTATTTGTGGGGCTTTGGATGAGAAGCGAAATGCTTATAATTCTTTTACTCGCATGTTTCGGAATTTTACGACTGATCCGTGTCCCAGAAAACCGATGTGGCCGGATGTTCTTTTCAGTCCGGGGTGTTCTTTATGATCCGGCGTGCCTTCTTTGGTGGCTTCAGCCGTGTCACCATCCAAGATGGTCACTCCATTCAGGACGACCTTTACACGCGTGCCTTTCAGCGTAACTTCTTCGGAGTTCCATTCGCCTACGGGTTTCATCGCCTCCCGCTTCGCCGGGATGATCCCGTACACGGAACCGTGGTATTGGTACGGTTGCAGGTTTTTATACTCGAAAGCATCATTATCCAGAATCTGAAGTTCCATGCCGGTATACGCCGCATCTCCCTCAAGCGGTGCCCGCACCCCCAGACCATTATTGGCTCCTGGGGTTAGCTGAAAATCAAAACGGAATACAAAATCAGCGTATTCATCTTTGGTGTACAGATTTCCCTGGCCTTTACCCGAAGGGCGAATCACAAGGTTTCCTTCTTCGATGATATAATCCTGCTTGTTACCCGTCCACTGCTCCAGATTGGAACCATCAAACAGGGTTTTAAAGCCTTCTTTCTTTTCCTCCTCTTTCAACCCATATAGTTCGGGCATGATGGAAAGATGTTTCCGCAATTCTTCCTGTAAAGTACTGGAAATGAAAGGAAAGGTTTTGGAAATGAGTTCACGGTCTTTAAACGTGCATAATTCAGGAAGATCCAGCGATAACTCGGCTACGGTTGTGGCGGCTGTTTTCTGAAGTTCTTTTGTTTCCAGAAAAGTACTGGCCAAATACAAGGCCGCCGGATAATCCACCTGAGCCAATTCTTTCAGAACTACCCGTTTCTGTTCCGTAGTCGATGCTTTTTCCATCGCCTGCTTCAAAAGATGGAATTTATCAGCCGCAGAATAGTCTGATTTACTAACTCGCTCTACAAAAGCCGTAAATGCCGCTTTATTTGCCTTCTCCAGCACGATCTGCTCCGCAGCCAACCTCGTCTGCCCTTTCGATGATTTAATAAGCTCCAGAACGTTTTTCTCCACTCCGGTCTGCTTTGGGTTCTCGCCTGCCCGCTTTAGCCACAACAGATACGCATTCGTTGCCTCGCTGGGATCGTACTCGTAATGAACCTTTGAAGCCTGAGCCAGCAAAAGGGGCTGAGCCGAGGGGAAGCCCAGATTTGCCAGTCCATACAGTGCCAGTTTTCTCACGTTCAAATCCGGGCTTTTAGCCCATTTGAGAAAGAGGGGCTGAGCCGTCTGGATTCGCATTTTTCCAGCCGCCTCAAGCACCGCTAGTTGAGCGGCTCCTTTTGAGGCTGGTAAAGCTGAAGCAATGGCTTTCTGAGCGGCGGGCGTGTTGATACTGACTAAAGCCCGAGCAGCAGGATCGGCCAAACGTTCATCACTCAGGTAAGTAGCCAGTGTAGGTACGGCCTCGTCTTTGCCCACCAGTTGTAATTGGGTAATGAGAAAAGCTTGTGCCTCAGGATCTTTACTGGCTTTCAGAGCTTTCTGATAAGCCTGTGAACTGCGTAGACGATCTGCCGGGTGATTACCTTTGGCCACGTAAGCCGAGTAACTCCATAATGCAAATTCTGCCCGGCTATGGTCGCCGGGTTGATTTAATCCTGCAGCCAGTTCAAGAATTCCGGATTCTCCTGACTTATTGAGTTCAGTTAGAGCCGAACGCAAATGCTCCGCATCTGCGGCGGGAAACTGATCCAGCGTCGTTTCTATTTTATCACTTTGAGCCCAGGCTACGGAAGGAAATACCAGACTGAAGAGTAACCACGTTTTTTTCATGATTGAGAGCGATTTACGAACGAACATCTATGAACCCATAACCCAGGGTGCCCGCATGGGCTGATCAATGAGGCGATTAGCGGCTTCATCATCAATAAATTCCTGACGATCAGGATCGAATTTGAGTGAACGTCCCAACCGTAAAGCCACAATGCCCATGTTAATAAGCGTACAGGACCGATAGCCATTCTGTTCGTTCAGGGCAAAAGGTTTACGTTCCCGAACCGACTCCAGAAAATCCGTTACCTGTGGGGACGGGTCTGGAAAGGCGTCCAGCTTTTTCTTCAAATCAGGAATATCTGATTTGAATTCAGGATACAATTTCCCATTCGGTCCTTCGATGTAAGGGATGCCTTCGTCCTTCCCTTCTCCATCAAGAATAATTTTGCAGCCATCCGCATACGTGTATTCAATTCTTCGCCAGGTACCTACAGCCTCGGGATGCTGCTGAGGAGCATCAATTTCTACGCTGATTGGGCTTTCGTTATCTTTTCCCAGAAAATATTGAATTGGGTCCAGGTAATGCTGGCCCATATCGCCCAGCCCTCCCCCATCGTAATCCCAATACCCGCGAAAGGTGCCATGCACCCGGTGAGCATTGTAAGGCTTATAGGGTGCCGGGCCAAGCCAGGCATTATAATCCAATTCGCTGGGGACGGGTTGCTTTTCCAGATTGGTTTTACCCACCCAGTAAAATTTCCAGTCAAACCCCGTGTGTTTACTAACAGTAACTTTTAACGGCCAACCGAGTAATCCACTTTCAACCAGTTTTTTAATGGGACGCACGGTAGTTTTCATCCCGTAAAACGTGGATTCGAACCGAAACCAAGTATTCAGGCGAAACATACGACCGTATTGTTCCACGGCTTCCTTGACCCGTTTGCCTTCGCCAATGGTTCGGGTCATGGGTTTTTCACACCAGATGTCTTTCCCGGCTCGTGCGGCATCTATAGCCATCAGGCCGTGCCAGTGCGGCGGCGTAGCAATATGAACAATATCGACTTCGGGTAACTGAATCAGTTCCCGGTAATCTTTGAACGTTTTAATTCCCGCTCCACCAGCCAGTTCTAGCCCTTGTTTCAGGTGGGTTTCATCCACATCGCAAAGAGCGACTACGCGAGTGCCTGCGTAAGGAATATGCCCTCTCCCCATCCCTCCCAAACCAATAATTCCTTTTGTTAACTGATCACTCGGAGCCAGAAACCCCTTGCCCAAAACGTGACGGGGAACAATACTAAACAATGACAATGCAGCCGCAGACTTGATGAAACTCCGGCGTGTTTGCAAAGTAGTCATAGAGGTCAAGGTTTGTTACAAAAACGCATACGAGCTGGTAAGGTAATGAAATGTACTTCCTGATAAAAATTCAGGCAGATAGTTTGATTTCCATTTCCTTTAGCCTGGGTAAATATTTCTTTTCGAGAACGCTCAGTTCATCCTGACAATAGGTACGGGCTAACTCCCAAACGGCGGTGGCAAACAGCATTTTTTCCTTGTAGTTCTGCTCATCCGTCATTTTAGGATCGTACGAAAACGGAACCGTCTTTTTGGCTTGCTGAAACAATTCCATCCGTAAACCCGGGCGAATGGATAAGAAGTCGCGAATGAGTTCATACTGCTTTTCGTACCATTGACTTTTCAGGCGATCCAGCTCATCCTGAATCGCTTTCCGGTCTAGTTGAGGAGCTTGAGTAACCGTCTTAGGTGCCTCTGCCCCACCGAATAAGGGCGGAGACAGAATGAGCGTATTCAGATACCCTCCAATATTCTGAATGGACGAGTTTTTCTTTCGGGTCTGTTTCAGCGTGGTTTGAATGCTGGTACGAATGTGTTCAATTGATGACTTACTCAGCCACTGCAAAACGGTCTGATCCGAAACGTAGTTTTTGACCAATGCGTAGATTTCGTCGAAATACGGTACCTGAGGAACTTCTTCAGCGTATGGAATCTCCTCTGGTTCTTCGACTTTGGTCGGTTTGCTGATTTTCAGAAAAGGCTTACCTGGCGACTGGCTTGCGTCGTTTTTAGTGATGTTATAAAAACGAATCGCGACTACCGCATTAGATTTCAGTTTAACGGGTAACTCGTAAGGATAATTTTTGGCCTGTACCCCTTCGTATTCAAACCGAATATCGGTGTATTTACGCAGGTCTTCCTTCGCCTTCTCCAGCACCCGATCCCGAAAGTGACCGTAGAGTTTATATTCTTCTTCCATGCCCAGCATGGCTTTCAACTCCTGCAATTCAATGGTTCTCTCCCCTAGTTTCTCGTACTGCTTGAGTAGCTCATAGATCCGAACGGTATAAGGGCTGGACAAATCGAGAATGTTTGCCATTTCGTATACAAGATACCGTTCTTTCAGCTCAATTAAAAAAGGTTTTAAATCAGGGTGAAAGGATACCTTCAGATAAACCCGGTCGTCGTCGAATCGTTTTGACTGCACAATTTTCCGATGCACATCGTCAGGCGTTTTAATACCCCCAATGATGGGTGTTTCCAGCGTTTCGTACACGCCTTCTGTTTTTACTTTGAGTTTGATGATTTTACTCATCAATCCTCTAGCCCCTTCTTTCAGGTCATCATAGGTTCGTCCATCCTTGCGAAGGCCGAAATCCTGAATAATGTCCCGAAAGAATATTTTATACTCCTTGAAGTCGCTATCTTCCCAATCAATCATGGAAATCATTTTGGCAAACACACGGGTTTCCCAAATCGTAAATTTGTAATGAGCTTCCACCAGAGCGTTAGATTTACGAATCAGAACGACGGTGTTGTTTCGCTTTTTCTTACGGACATTTTTACGAGTAACAGGCTTTTTATCCACTTCCAGACGCGATTAAAGGACTTACATCAGAGGTTTAGGGAAGCGATCTCAATAAGTATCACAGATTCCACGTCTGCAAGGTAATAAACTTGCGTGATTTTTGTGATACTTATTCGTGCATTTTGTGATAGATGCACGTGCATTTTGTGATACTTAGACGTGGAATCTGTGATAGTTCATCCCAAAATGTGTTCATAACACATTGATAGTGAATGATTTACAAACTGATTTTTTAAGGGAAATATATATAAATAATATATAAAAACAGTCAAACAGAAATTGATGATGATTTTTTGAAGGGTTTTTAAAGGTGAAATGAAGAAAAAAGTAAATGTTGAAATGGAGCTTATGATTGGAAAATAGAATGGAAGTGTTTTTGTGATACTTGAATATTCAGGTTCCGGGCACGTGCAAATTGTGATAGTTTCTAACTTAATGTATGTAAACTATTTATAATCAGTACTTTAAATAGGTTTCATAAGATGACAATCGTACAATAGCTATCTCGCATCCTACAAACTATCACAATTTGTGAGTGCCCTCTACCAAACTTTCCCACGTGGTTTTAGTGATAGACTTGCTGGGGTCTCCTATCCATCTTATTAACTATCACAATTTGTTAGAGATAATCATCTGTAAATCAATGGAATGACTCATATGGTTTAGATTGTAGGAAGTTTATAGAGAGTTAACTATCACAAATTGTGAATTCTGTACGGAAGGCAGTGGCGGATAGTGAATGAAATACTAGGAACAAAAACTATCACAATATGTTAGCAGTAATATCTTTAGAATGAGGAAGTTAAGGCCTAATGATAATACATGATGAATAAGGGCTTTGTTACTTTTCTTTTTACTCAAACTATCACACATTGTTTTTTTAATGTATTGAATATTAGATAGTTAACTAACATTCATGTTAACGATCTTGATCAGTTTTAGTGAAAATAGCACGCTTGAAGTTTCTAATTCATTTGTCACAAATTGTGATAGTTGCTCTATTTCTTAGCCTTACTCCCTGTTTACCAGCTAATGAGTAATGTTTTGTTTTTCAGGATGCTTTCTAAGATTATACCTGCTCCTCAATCCTAACGGTTTATCTTCCAGACATTCAATAGTCAGCTTTGAAAGGCTTACAAATTTTACTCACAATTTGTGATAGTTCGCCTACCTCCTACTCGCTTCGGAACAACAGTTATTGAATCAATTAATTATTAGGAGAGTTATTAACCTGATGGGAAGACTCATGAATAGAAAGAGAAGACGAAACTTATCTATCACAAATTGCCCTCAATAATTAGGGAGAGTCACCAACGAAAAAGTAATTAATTTACTTATTTAAGTATATGAGTAAGATTGTGTTTTTTATCTGAATTATATTATAAAAAATGCCTTACGGCTTTGTCCTATTTATACTAATAACTCAACTCAGATTTAACCTGATGTTTGTACTTGAAATGAAAGTGATGGGCACTAGCTATTTGATCTATAACTCAATTCATAGCGGCTTAACCTTGAGTCACCGATGTACTAAGGAAGACTTACCTTTTGTATGGACATCGTTCCCATAAACTAACATAGGAGCCTTTGTAAGTTTTCGCTGGTGCTCGTTGTAGGAGGCTTACCTTATCTACTATTCAGCAAAGGATGAGCTTCATCATTAGTCCAATTAGTCTGGGGCGGCAACTGGTGACAAACGCATACCAACCAAGTGAATGGTCCATCATTCTTGCCATTGACTAATTGTATGCATACTGATAAGGTTGCTTTCAATCCTGAGTTAATCACCGCTCTACTTATCAATAATTTTTGAAAGATTTAAAAAATCAGTCACTGCTCTTATCCAACCAAAGGGACACGCTGTCCCTTTGGTTTTGTGTTTTTCAAAATTATGAACGGTTATCTAAAATTTATACTTGCAGAAGCCAACTCCGAATCATGGCTTCTGAAACCTTCACGGATAGAGAATGGCAAAGTAGGTAAGCTTCATTTTAGATCGCAGACTTGAGAGCCTAACGGCAGATGGGAACGTGCCGTTAGATAGGGACGAGATGGAATCTCGCAACAGCTGGTCGTAATTCGTCTCTACGCTTTCAAAACCAAAATTTGTGTTAAACTGCGTTTACAATTTTACAGATTCGTAAATAGAAAATCGTAGTTACTCGGCTAGAACCGATCGACTGCGGGAAACCAAGCGAAGAAGCTGAGGGCCTTTTGTGGCTTTACTTGGTGTAGGGAAAATTTTTCGTTGGTGCATGTTGCTTCCCCGGATTACATCCGGGGCTATCCAGCCTGGGGCTATCCGTGTTTAACCCCTCCAGGGTTATTTGTCATAAGACGATTTGAATAACAACTCCAGCGGGGTTCAATATCAATAGCCCCGGATGTAATCCGGGAACACGATTGCGGGCGGTTAGCTCTGCGTTATAAACTAAATTTTCCAACTATCATCTCTAACCTGGTAAAAAACCTTCTGTAGAAGGGGACGACGCTACGAGTTAGTAAAGTTTCTGCATAACCCAAGACGTTCCCAAAGGGAAGGAGGCTCTGGTTGCTCGATCAGATGGAAACGCTGTTTTTAACGGTAGTTCACAGAATGAACCAATGAATGAAAAGACAAAGGGACAATGTGTCACTTTGTGTCTACTGAGCCTATGACACAAAAGGAACAGACAGTTTCTTTGATCACATAGAGAAGCAAATAATCGATACAAAAACCAAAGTGACAGCTTGTCCCTTTGTCTTAGAATAAGCTAATAAAAAAAGCAAAGTGACAGGCTGTCACTTTGCTTTTGGAGACTAAGATGTGAAAACCAAAGTGACAAGCTGTCACTTTGGTTGGAGTAAATTTTGGAATTGCTGAATGCGTTGAACCAAAGTCTCGCAAATTTCTTTAGTTAAAGGACCAGAAGCTAAAGTCTTGATTTCCAATTGTAATTGTCGACGTTCCGTCACATCTTCTGAAAAAGGAGATGCGGAAATGGCGTTCTGAACCTCTTCAGGTGTATTGAATAATTGTTTCGTTTTAACCTTTGAAATCGCATTAATACTAGCTTTGGGAAGCTTCTGTTTACCCGAAAGAATATCGCTTTTAAACTCAGTCGTAAGCTTTTCCAGGCCTGCTGCAAAGTCTCCGTCCCGCTTGATGGTTCGGCTGCTCACGCCATATTCCTTCCCGAGATTAACCGAAATATTTTCCTGCTCGGGGGAATATTGATTACCTCCCCGTACATTTTTCTGCTGTAAATACCGAAGTCCACGCAGGTAAGAAGCTTGCTCAGGAGTCAGATTACGGCGGCCCAATTGGTGGTCAATCATGTAATCCTTCACCTCAGCCATAGACCCGAAATGAACTAGATTAATCCGAAAATCCAGGTGATGGGTCTGAACAATGGAGAAACGGTTATGGCCGTCAATCAGAATATAAACGGGCAATGACTGTTCGTCAATCCCGGCAATGGAAGTAGTCGTTTCCCAAATCGTCACCGGGTCCTTTACGCCATGTTTCAGAATGTTCTGTTCGAGCTGCTGAAGCTCGTCGGGCGTAAGGGGTGGAATCAGCTCTTTTAATTCCTGAAGAATCGTGATCTGACTTTTAATATGTTCTTCGGAAGACAAAATGGAAGGTTTCAGATTCGTCGTCTTTTCCTTCATTAAATTCATGAAGTCTTTTTTAGCCATATTAAAGAGCGATTAGTTCAGTTGCCAGCTTATCATACTGCTGCCAGGAAACCGATTTGGGTGAATAGGTATATAGGTCTTCTTTCGCCACCTGCGACTGCTTAATGACGGTTGAGACTTCAATAATGGAGTTATAGATTGGGAAGTTTTTGTAATTCTCCCGAATATGAGACATCATGCTCTTGTGCACACTCTGGTTTTTATGAACCATAGTAAACACGATGCCTTTTACCGTAAGCGTAGGATTGATGTAGGTTCGAATTTCAGCGATTCGGTTAAATAAACTCTCTACGCCGTGATACGCACTGGCTTCAGGCTGAATAGGAACGACACAGGAAGTAGAAGCAACCAACGAACAGGTAGTGCAGATACCGAGGCTGGGAGGGCAGTCAATCAGAATATAGTCGAAATGCTCACGGACTTCTTCCAGTTTTAACGCCAAACGCCGATCCGCCCCAATGGCATTCGCCAGTTCTGACTCTTTATACGCCATGCGTATATCAGAAGGCGTTAGATATAAGGTATCTGTAATTGGGATGAGTGGTAGGGGAGAGTTATGCAACAGAGCATCGATGATTTGCTCCTGTGGATCGTGCACACCGAAACACTGGGATAGGTTACCTTGTGAATCCATATCAATAAGTAACACCCGATTGCCGAGCAAACTCAGAGCTTTGCCAAGGTTAATAACCGTTGTCGTTTTTCCGACACCACCTTTGTGATTAACGATGGAAATAACCTGAGCTTTATTAAGCTGATCGTCGGAATAACCGTATTTCCGCAGAGCTGTATCCAAGGCCTGTAAATGTTTAGCTGGAATATCGTTCTGTTCAGAAAGAGCTTTGTGAAGAGTTTTTGAAGGAATTCCCGCTTCTTTTTCGATTTGGGATAAATTCAAAGCGGGTTTAGATTTTAAAAACCGGATCGCTTTTTCAGGCGTAAGCATAGGCTTTAAGGATAAAATTTTCTCTATGACAAATATAGAAAGAACTTTTTTTATCCAAAATTATAGAGCCTTTCAATTGATTTATTTGAAACAATAGATCCCGCATTAGTGAGGAATCTATGAAAAAGAAGATTTCAATTTTACTGTGAATGACAGAATCGGAAGTATAACGGCAGGTAGAAACCTGCCGTTATACTTCCGATTCTATCATCTCGAACGAAGGGAGAGACCTTCTATTGGAATGGGACGGGGCTAGCTTAGTGAAGTTACCGCCTGCCCCCAAAAGTCATAAGATTCTTCGCTCTGAATGACAGTTTTTGAGATATAAACGAACGCCCTAAAGAGTTCCTTCCTGCGTTCGGGAAACCAGCCTATCAACGACCGCTTAAATGTTTACGGATTCTAAATTTTAAACACTGGTATTCGATACGCGGAGCAAAGCTTGTTCGTCAGTCAGATCCAGTCGCAACGGAGTTATCGAAACCAGGTTATTTTCAACTGCCCAACGATCGGTACCTTCTTCGGCAGGTTCCAGCGGAGATACCGTAAACCAGTAATGTTTACGGCCCATAGGGTCAACCCCCGGAACCACATGGCCATCGTATTGGCGAACGGATTGCCGCGTCCAAACCAAATCCGTAGGGTTAGGGGGGAAGTTGATGTTAATAAGATTCGATAGGTTGTCTTCTAATGCCAGGGCAATGGCTTTTTCAACAAAAGGAGCCAGAGCATCAAAATCCGGGTCAGCATTACCTACGGGTGTACTGAGGGCAATGCCTTTCAGGCCAAACAAAGCCGCTTGTTTCGCTGCTGCCAGTGTTCCCGAGTGCCACATGGAGTTACCCAGGTTAGGACCCATATTAATACCCGAGAGAATTACATCCACGTCCGCGTACAGGTGCGTGCCCAGAGCGACACAGTCGGCAGGGGTGCCGTTAACCCGGTGAGCAGAGATATTTTCACCGAAAGAATTCGTTGATTTTTTTATAGTTAAGGGTCGCGAATGCGTAACGGCATGACCCATTGAAGACTGTTCAACATCAGGAGCAACGACGTATACTTCGCCAAATTTGGTAGCGATTCGGGCTAGAGCCGCAATGCCCGGACTATAAATCCCGTCGTCATTAGTGACTAAAATTCGCATAACAGTAATGATTAGAGAGTTTTGAATGCAGTAGGATTGCATGCAAGAAAACCAGGGCAGGGGAGAAGTGAGTAGATTTGAGGAGCCTTTTCTACTTCTTTTTAACGAATACAGATATTTCAGAGATTGTTTTCAAATGGTTCATTAGCTATTAATGGCTTTACCTAAAGAATCAGTACTCAGCACCACTATATACTTCAGACGATGACTCTGGCTATAAAAACTATAAAACTCATTCACAATCCGTCCGCAGGGGAAGAGGAGCATTCGGAAAGGCAACTAATCCAAACGATCGAAAACGAAGGCTATCATTGTGAGTACTCTTCGGCCAAAGATGAAGACTGGCCCCAACATCTGCCCTCTGCAACCGATCTATTGGTGGTAGCCGGAGGCGACGGCACTGTTCGAAGCGTGGCTAAAGAATTGGTATTAAACGGAAGCGTTCCCACTTCTATTCCTTTTACGGTGTTACCACTCGGTACTGCTAACAACATTGCAAAAACGCTGGGAGCAATGGAAGATACCAAAGACCTTATCAAATCCTGGAAAGAAAAAGTCCCGCAAAGTTTTGATGTGGGTTTTATCAGGGGGTTAGCGGAAGAACATTTCTTCATTGAAGCCTTTGGCTGTGGACTATTTCCACGATTGATGCAGGTAATGAAAACGGTAGAAAAACCGGAGAAGCCGGAAGAAGAACTCAATTTTGCCTTAACCGTTTTGTATGAATTAATCATGACAGCCGAAGCCCGGGATTGTCAGTTGCAGGTGGATGGTCAGGATTATTCCGGAAAATATATCCTTCTGGAAATCATGAATATCAAATCTATTGGCCCCAATCTGGCCTTGGCTCCTTATTCAGAATTTGGCGATGGATGGTTTGAGCTGATTCGTATCAGTGAAGAAGAAAAAGAAACGTTCGGAAAATACATCCTGAGTTTATGCGATGGTTCAGAAAAAACATTTCCTTTTCCAGCCATTAAAGGACGTCATTTCAGGATTCGTTGGGATGGGCCACACGTACACGCCGATGATGAGATCCTGGAAAATGTTCCAGAAGTAACGCTAGCGATAGAGAATCAGAAAGGTTACCTGAACGTATTAGCCTAAAAAAGGCGAACTCTCCGAAAGAGTTCGCCTTTTTTACTAATGAGCCTAGACATCTCCGTACACCGTGGAATCTTCTCTATCTTTATTTTGAAAACTATACATGAGATAAATCAGAAATGGCAGGATGAATAGACTTCCCAATACTAAAGCCCAACCTAGAGCAACGATGGTTTTGTCGTCACCCTTATGCTCTAAGAGCGACAGGTAACCTCCGTTTTTGAGTAAAATGATATTAGGGAAATGCTGATAGGTCGCCACAAAGAGAATCATCATTACCTGAAACCCAGCTAATATTCGAAGGATATTATTAAATCCTTTACGGGCAAAAAACCAGAGTGTCATGACTGAAATGGTTGCCGCTGCTACGCCCAGGATTCCCCAAATCTCTCCGAATACCCATTGAATCAGAGGAATGTTCTCCCAATAAGCGGCGGTAAACACAATAACTCCACAAGCAACGGCGGCCCAGTTCATCATCCAGGCCTTCGCCATAAAACGCTGCCGCTCTTCTGGTGTTTCGGTTTCTCCAATTAAATAAATCGAGGCCAGATAGCCGCAAATGGCTACGGTAAACAGCCCGACAGCCACCGGAAAAGGGTGAAGCCAACTGAAAATGTAAGCGTCCAGAAAAGAAGTCGCATTCGGGTCGATATGACGTGAAACGCTGCTCCCGGCAATAATACCCAGAAATAGAGGAGTAATGAGGCTGGAAACGGCAAAAATTCGATTGTAAATATGCTGCATATCATCTACTACGGCGTCGTAATGCCGAAAAGTGAAAGCCGTTCCCCGGGCAATAATTCCCAATAGCATGATGGTTAATGGAATGTGCAGATTAACCGACATGGTGGTGTAAATGGCCGGGAAGCCCACGAATAAAATCACAATGGCAATGATGAGCCACATATGATTAGCCTCCCAAATAGGACCGATGGCCCGATACAAGATCTTACGGGTTTGGGTTCGGTTTTTGGAAGAGGTAAATAACTCAATAATCCCAGCTCCAAAATCAGCTCCGCCTAGCAATAAATAGAGTAAGATAGCTGCCCACAAAAAAACAATCACGACGTATAACATAACCGACAGTGTTAATAGGAGAATGTTGGATTTAGTTACTAATCAGCTAGTTTAATGAGCTTCTTTAATACCCGTGGGGAGATCGTACAGCGTATCAACCATTTTAATCTGTCGGTAGAGCATGAATAAGGTAACCAAAGCCAGCGAGACGTAAACGCCCGTAAAGAGATAGAAGGAATAGGCAATGCCAGGCATAGGAGTAACGGCATCGGCGGTTCGCATCACTCCGTGAATAATCCAGGGTTGGCGGCCCACTTCCGTAACTGTCCATCCGGCTTCTACGGCGATGAAACCAATGGGCGTAGCCCAGGCAAACAGCTTGAGTAACCAGTTGCGTTTCAGCCAGTCTTTTTTGATGAACAGAGCCGTTCCGAAAAGCAAGGCAATCAACATCATGACCATTCCTAGACCTACCATGATTTGAAAGGCATAATGTGTGATGCCAATGGGAGGCTGATCCTGAAGCGGAATCTGATCCAATCCTTTTACTTCGGCATCCACATCACCATGGGCCATAAAACTGAGTAATCCTGGAATTTTTACTGCATAATCAACTTTCTGGTTTTCAGGGTCGGGAATGCCACCTACGATGAGTGATGCTCTTTTTTCGGTTTTAAAATGTGACTCCATTGCTGCCAGCTTGGCCGGTTGGCGTTTGGCAACGTCTTTCGCTGAAAAATCTCCACTTAAAGGCTGAAGGAGAGCGGCTACGCACCCAAAAATGGCGGCTATCTGGAAGGACTGGCGATGAAACAAAACGTTTTTCTTACGAAGAATCATCAAGGCATGAACGCCAGCCACTGCAAAACCCGTCGCTGCAAAGGCGGCCAGACACATGTGCAGGGCTTGTGAAAACCAGGCTGCATTGAACATGGCTTTGATCGGATCGATGTTCAGGTATTGGCCATTGACGTAATCAAAACCCGCTGGACTGTTCATCCAGGCGTTCGCTGAAACGACTAAAATTCCTGATAATAGCCCACTGATGCCTACGATAACCCCCGTAATCCAGTGAAACCAGGGGTTAAATCGACCCCAGCCGTACAGGAAAAAGCCCAGAGCGATGGCTTCAATGAAAAAGGCAGTTCCCTCCAGCGAGAAGGGCATCCCGAAAATGGGCCCGGCGTGCTTCATGAACGTAGGCCAGAGTAAGCCTAACTCGAAGGATAAGACCGTACCAGAAACCGCACCTACGGCAAAGAAAATGGCTACTCCTTTACTCCAGGCTCGGGTAATATTTTGGTAAACTATATGGTGGGTCTGGAGCCAGAGGTAATGCGAAACGGCCATAAAAAAAGGCATGACCATGCCAATACAGGAGAAAACAATATGAAAGCCCAGCGATAGGGCCATTTGGGAACGGGCGGCGATGAAATCATCCATAGGCGTAGTCATTCACTGATTCATACTCGATTTTTGGAGAAATATAAGGGATCGGGAAGAGGTTATGAAAATAAATAAGGATAGTATTACTTAATCCGGCGATTGTTCAAAGCGGCTACCCAAGTGGTACGATTACATTTAGGGCAAACGTGCAGACTATCTTGAGGCATTAACTCTTTTACGTTTCCGCAGAACGTACAGGCATAAGTGCCAATTCGGGGAATGCTTTGCGTTCTTTGGTTGAATATCTCGGGCAATAGCGGCAGCCCGGGTTTTACTTCGTCTTCTTCAAAGAAAAAGATACTTACCTGTCCATTGGTTTCAATGTACGCTCGGCGGACCTGACCCAAATGTTCGATACTGTTCACCCGTAGTTCCATGAAGAATTCATCCTGACCCAAATCTTCCTTGTCAAAACTGTCAATGGTAAACTGTCCATTTTCTACAATCAGAAGAGCTTCTCCTTCAATAATCTTCTCCATCTTGATGGATTTAGCTGCCAGTCGGGTAAGACCTCGGTAGACGAGAATAACGACGCTAAAAACAATTAATGCGGGCAGTATACCTACATCGTGATAAAACATCGGATCACCCGCGGCGGAACCCAGCCCGACAATCAGCACGAGTTCCATAATGGAAAGTTGTCGAACGGCCCGCTTACCCGTAGCCCGCATACTGACGAAAATAACGATAAACATGAGAAGCGTCCGAATGGTCACTTCCAGTAAAAACTGACCCGGTAAATCACCTAGTAATATGCGGGCCCAATCGTTAATTTCATAGTCGTTCATGGTACTGTTAATACCCTTGCTGATGACTAAATGTTTAGGAAAGTTACTGAATTCCCCTCATTATGAAATATAAATGTCGAGTAATGACGGATTCGCTTAAAATTCGGTTTTGACCCGTATTTTTGAAGGCTTGTAAATATTCTAATTATGGCTAAGCCTTCTTCTGCATTAATCTTCATTTTTCTAACCTTACTGATTGATGTAACGGGTTTAGGGATTATTATTCCGGTTTTTCCGAAATTAATTGAAGAACTCATTCACGGGGATATTAGCCAGGCCTCGCTCTATAGCGGCTGGCTTACGTTTGCCTATGCGATCATGCAATTTATGTTCGCTCCGATTTTGGGTAACCTGAGTGACCGATTTGGCAGACGTCCGATATTACTGGCCTCATTAATTGGTTTCGGACTGGATTATATTCTTCAGGGGTTTGCTCCAACCATTACCTGGCTGTTCATAGGAAGAATTCTGGCGGGCGTAACCGGAGCCAGTTTTACCACGGCCAGTGCATTCATTGCTGACGTAAGCACACCCGAAAACAGAGCTCAGAATTTCGGATTGGTAGGGGCCGCTTTCGGAGCAGGATTTATTCTCGGACCCGCCATTGGAGCTTTTCTGGGAGATTTTGGTACCAGAGTTCCGTTTTTTGTTGCCGCCGGATTTTCATTACTGAATGCACTGTACGGCTTTTTCGTACTGCCTGAATCTTTGAAACCTGAAAATCGGCGATCCTTCGACTGGAAACGGGCTAACCCCGTAGGCTCTTTAGTCCAGCTTCGCAAATACCCGATTATCGTTAGTTTAACAGCTTCGCTGGTTTGTATTTACATTGCCGGACATTCCACACAAAGCACCTGGACGTTTTACACCATCGAGAAATTTAACTGGTCCGAACGCTGGATTGGCCTTTCGCTTTCCTGTGTGGGCCTCTGCATGGGGCTAGTTCAGGGAATATTAACCCGTGTGATCATCCCCAAGCTGGGTACTCGAAATTCCGTTTTTGTCGGAATGGGGTTTTACGTAATCGGCTTTATTTGTTTTGCTTTTGCCAGTCAGGGTTGGATGATGCTGGCTTTTACCGTTCCCTATGCCCTCGGGGGCATTGCAGGTCCGGCACTGCAGGGGATTATTTCCGGGCAGGTTCCTCCTAACGAGCAGGGCGAATTACAGGGAGCCTTGACCAGCCTGATGAGTGCGACTTCTATCGTAGGGCCGCCATTCATGACGAGCCTTTTTTCGCACTTTACCAAACCCGGAGCAGCCACTCACTTCCCCGGAGCACCCTTTCTTGCTGGAGCTTTACTGGCACTATTAAGTATGTTCTTTGCGGCCCGCACGTTTCGTCGTCTTCCTGAAAAATAATCAGGAACTAACTTTAACGTGACTTTGAATAACCTGTAATAAGGTTTCGGGTTTGAAGGGCTTTATTACTATGTCGTTCATTCCCGAGATTTTGACTTTATCCTCGATTTCAGGAATCAGATTAGCCGTTAGAGCGATGACGGGAATGGTATATCCTCGCTGACGGATGTGACGGGTAGCTTCGTATCCATCCATGATGGGCATTTGTAAATCCATCAATACCAGCGAGGGTAACTTCTCTTCCATTTTGTCCAGGGCTTGTTGTCCGTCGGATGCCGTTTCTACCTGGGCTCCCCAGCGTTTCAGAATTCCCCGGGCTGCCAGAATATTCATGGGCTGATCGTCTACCAACAGAATGTGAAGGCCCAGCAATGGCTGAACAGGCGTTTCCACCACCTGGGTTTCCACGACGCTAATCGGATCTCCTTTCTTGAGCCATTGGATGTAAAAAAATTGAGAGCCTTCTCCCGGAGTGCTAATGAGTTGTAATTCAACAGACTGTAATTCCAGAATATGCTTGCAGATGGCTAAACCAAGCCCGGTTCCACCAAAGCTACGAGTCATCGAAGAATCTGCCTGAGTAAATCGCTCAAAAATAAGTTTCTGTTTAGCGGGATCAATGCCAATGCCCGTATCCGTAACCGAAAACTTTAGTTGAACGTCGGTATCCGTTTCACTCATCATTTCTATTCCGAGTGTTACACTGCCTTTCTGAGTGAATTTCAGGGCGTTATGGGTCAGGTTATTCAGAACCTGTGTCGTACGGGTAGGATCGCCCAAGAGCAGATTTTTTAGCTTAGGGTCAATGGAAGTCGTTAGAGTGTTCTGTTTTTCCTGAGCGTAGGTCTGATAACTGGCAATGCAGTTGCGGGCAATGAGGGTGGCGTCAAACGGAATGCTTTCAAACGTAACCTTTCCGGCTTCAATTTTATTGAAATCCAAAATGTCATTAATGATGTTCAACAGATTATTAGCTGAAAACAACATCACATCCAGGTGCTGCTTCTGGTCGCTTCGGGGTTGATCGCCCAGTAACAAATACGTCATACCAATTACCGAGTTGAGGGGCGTTCGGATTTCGTGACTCATCGTACTGAGGAACTCACTTTTGGCTTTTAAACCTTCTTCTGCCTGCGATTTCGCCTGTTTTAGGGCAAAGGCAAACCGGAAAGAAAGGATTAATGACTGCAAAAAGAAAAAAGCTATATAGCCTACAAACAACAGAAACTTTTTAGGGGTAATGATTCCGAAATAATGTAAATTGATGATTACAAAAACCACGAGTAGAATTCCGGTGCTCATCAAGGCATAAGTAGCTCCCGGACGCTGGTTTCTGGCTGCCTTCAGGTAGATATAAATCGCATAACCTACGTACAGAAACGTCAGAAGTAAGAATTGATTGATGAGCTGAGTGAAGATGACAGGAGACAGAATCAATACTCCAAGGGCCATTGCTAGACAAATACCTCTCATAGCTTTCATTACGGGATGATACACGTCTTCAGGATACAAACGGCGGGTGTATTCGACGAAAGCAGCGATGGATAAATATAGCGTCAGGTATTCCATATGAATGGAAAAACTCCAGCTCAGATTAGGGAAAAGGGTATGCAGGACATGTAAGTCAGAACCCACGATTCGGTAGCTGTAAAAAATGCTGAACAGGGCAAAATACAGAATGGCTTTATCATGTTTGCCGAAACCGAAAAGCCCCAGGAAAAATAGTCCGCCCATGAAAAGGCAGCCTGCCAATACGAAATCCAGAGCTTTATCCTTTTCAAAAGAAGAGACAATCAACTGAGCATCTCCCAGCTCCATTTCTCGATAGGAGCCCCCTTTAGAGTGTTGGAAATTAGCGACTTCCAATAAAATTAGGAGCGAATCCCCCGGAAAATCAGGCAATACCTGAGCCTGGGGCGACCAATAGGGAATGATAGTTTCTTTCGAAGTTCCTGGTCGGCCACTACTCATCACCACCTGGCCATTTACGGAGATTTGATAAGCAGTATAGCAGTCAGGAATAAATAAAGCTAGTGGCGGTCGTTGGTGGGGGAGTAATACGGTCAATTCATAGGTGGCATATCCCTGAGCCGGAACGGGTTTGCCTTTCCAGGTACTGTTATTAAAAAGCTTGGGAAAACGAATGGGTTCACTCTCTCCAGCAGGATGCTGTGGAATAAGTAACTGATGCCAGTACCATTTCCACTCTCCTCCCAAGGCAATCTCCTGATTTTTTAAATTGGTTTGGCGAAGATCCAGAATACCCTTACGAGGCTCAGGCAAAGCCCAGGCCGAATGACTCAGCACTAGTAAAATGGAAAGAAAATATAGAAAAGATCGTTTCATTGACAAAAAATGACATTATACATTGGCGGCTGTAAATGCTTGTAAGTCAGTATTTTATAAACTAATCAGATCATCAACAGGCGTATCGAGACATATCTATTAGGAATTGATAGATATAAATACGTATGACTGTTTTAACCGATCCTGACTATTCACATAGCTCAAACCGACCGGGTGTAGGTAGTGTTTACTTAAGAAATTATACTAAAAACATAGGATGAAAAAAAAAGCGATAGGTAGTAATAAAAAGTTTTAATATAGCTGAAGATTATTGGGAAGCGGATGAGGAAGATCCTTCCTAACCGTAGCTAGTGGAATGAACCACTAGGGAGTATCATTAAAATAGACCATTGAGATCTTCTTGATGAAGTTTAGTAAAGATGAGGGCATTCAAAAAACAATAGATAATCAGCAGCGGACCTCACGGTCCCGTTACTTGCACTGTTACTTTGTAAAGCTTGATTAAAGCTTATAATATAAATCTATAAACTTAAGGGTTTACCATTTAATATCCAAAGGATCGTTCTTTATTAGGGGTTACTTTGGAGCTAATACATGCATTACCACGTTCGAATGCTGAAAATCCGGCAGACTGCGGTTTTAAATAAAGTACATTTTTTGACCTTAAGAAAAATTAATACTTTCCTCAGATCATCCTTAGATGGGTACGGTAGGTTTGCTAGCGTAATCAAATTATTACTGTTATGAAACGCAACAACCCAATCCCATTTCTGCTTTTACTGGTCGGACTAACCGCTACGTTTACTGCTCAGGCACAACCCCCTGTTGGTCCCAGACCCGGCGGCCCTGGTCCAATGGCTCTGGCTGGTCCTCGTCCTCCGCAAACACCCGGCATTGTAGCCCTAACCAATTTGTCGGGTACGATTCAGCAATTTACCGCCAATGACGAATCTATTCTGGATGGATTTACGCTGAATACAGGTTCAAAAACAGTGGCAGTTCGGTTTCCTGCTCACCTGGGTCAGGCTATTCAGGCCGCTGGAAAACCAGGAAGTAAGCTGACCGTAACCGGCGTATCTGAGGTTACCCCCGAAGGGGTAGAGGTTTTCCGTCTGGTGAGTTTAACCAATGGACAAACGGTAGTGAATGATGCCCCACCCGCAGCTCCGGCGGT
The DNA here is from genome assembly GCF_031453245.1 of Siphonobacter sp. SORGH_AS_0500. Taxonomy (NCBI): domain Bacteria; kingdom Pseudomonadati; phylum Bacteroidota; class Cytophagia; order Cytophagales; family Cytophagaceae; genus Siphonobacter; species Siphonobacter sp. SORGH_AS_0500. The sequence continues at coordinate 165,589 of NZ_JAVIYT010000008.1, read as the reverse complement.
ACTTCCCACACCAAAGTCGATTAGTGTGAAAGGAAAAGTAATCGATTATCAATTAGACCCACAAGGACAGGCTACTGGACTGAAAATGAGTGACCAGACGCTCGTACGGGTGCCTCCTCACATTGCGTCTCAACTCCTGACGATTGCTCCTAAAGGAAGTACGATTTCGGTGGATGGCTATGTACGCCCGATTGGAGAAGGACAGGTTCAATTAACCAAGCAAACCGTCGTTGAGGCTTCAACAATTACAGTTAACGGACAGTCCTACTTAGTCCGCTAGTAGTAAAACAGTGAAGCTTCTCATTCTTGATAAGATTCATCGGATTCACGTTACAGGACCAACGTGAATCCGATGAATTTTACGTGTATATCATTACTCAGGCTGCTCTCATTCATGAATCAGAGTAGGCTGAAACTCGCTTTTAATTGAAATTGGCTTTAGCTTTTTTAAAGGAGATTTCAGCCCGAAACGTATTATCTTTTGCGGATAGCATGAGGGAGCCCCCCATCAACCGAATAATCTGATGGCTGATCCAGAGACCTAAGCCATACCCGTCATGTCGGCTATCGACCTGATAAAACTCTCGGGTCAATCGATCAGGATCGGGAATGGGAACGTTCGTCAGGTTGGTTATTGACCAGATAATTAGTCCATTGTCAGTAGAAATGCGTAAATCGAGCTGGGTATTGGGCTGGGCGTATTTAACCGCATTGTCCAGTAAATTCAATAACACATTCGTTAACTTATCCAGATCGGCATGGATGGTAAAGGAGGGGGTGGTATCATCCAAATGAATGGCCAGGTAAAGCTGCCGCTGATTGATGGATAAGTGATACCGCTCCATCAGATGCAGCGTCAGGTCATCCAGTTCAATGGGTTCGGGGCGAAGTTGCAGCGTACCGGCACGCAGTTGGCTCATGGCCAGTAAATCATCTACCAGGCGACTCAATCGACGTAACTCCGATAGTTGACTAGCTAAAAAACGGCGATCCTGATCTTGAGTTGCTTCCCGCTGGGCCACTTCAATTTCAGTACGTAAAATGCTGAGTGGGGTACGTAATTCGTGTGAAGCCGCCGCAAAAAAGTTATGCTGGGTATCGATAGCCTGCCGAATGCGAGCGAGCATATCGTTAATCGTATCAGCTAATTCCTGTAGTTCGTCATTAGAGTTTGGCGTTGGAATGGGGGTAACCTCGTCGGCCAGATTGACGGAACGAGCCGATTTAATGATCGTTTTCAGCGGTTGTAACAGCCAGCCACTCAACCACCAGGCTCCTAACCCGGATAGAACCATACTCAGTAGTAAAGAACTAATGAGTAACCAGCCAATGGACAGGAGTTGATGAGCCAGGGGCTGGTTACTGTGCCCAACAACAGTGGTTAGTTTTCCGTAGCCGCCTTCAACGCTTCGAATGTAACGAGCCAGTTGAAACGTATCTGATTGAAAGACAGCCTTACTACCTAGATTAGGGGCAGAAGCGGGAAATGTCGGAGACTGATAGAGCCGTCTGGCGACTCCCCCGGTGGTGTACCAGAGTGATATAACTTCCCCCCGGTCCGGCAAGGGAATGACCAGCGGGTAGAGAGATGTCCTTTCGGATAGCCGGGTTGCCCGGTCGGTTAAGGACCGATTTTCCTGCTGAATCAATACTTTTTTTACTTCATAGAACACGTAGGTAGCGGCTCCGGCAAATCCCAGGAAAAAAGTAATCCCGAATACCAGACCTATTTTTAACCGAATGCTCTGAACGGGCCTTATCAACGCCATAGATTTAGTTCGTTTCAAGCTTCCCCCGGAGTCGGTATCCAACCCCCACGACCGTTTCGAGCAAAGGAATCGAAAACCCCCGGTCAATCTTTTTGCGAAGCTGGTGCACATGAACTTCCACGACGTTACTACCCCGGTCAAAATCCGACTCCCATACTTTTTCGGTTAACTGTGCCTTCGTGATGACCCGCCCGGCCTGACGCATCAACTGCTCCAGCAATTGATATTCGCGGGGGGTTAAGGCAATCGATTGGCCCGCCCGACTTACCTGCCGACTGGCAAGATCCATCGTCAGATCTTCGACTCTCCACACGGGAAGTCTGCTTCCGGCATGATTACGTTGAACCGTTCGAATGCGAGCTAATAGCTCGTCTAGTTCAAAGGGTTTACGCAGGTAATCGACTGCCCCCAAATCCAGTCCTTCAACTACGTGCTTGGACTGATTGAGGGCACTCAGGATCATCACGGGGACTTCAATGCCAAAGGCCCGCAGCGTACGCAGTACATCGAAACCAGTTGTACCGGGTAACATCAAATCTAGCAAAATCAAATCATATCCCCCAACTGCGGCCATTTCCAGACCCGTCGCCGCTGATAAGGCTATGTCTACCGTGTAACCAGCCTGCCGAAGTCCTTTTTGCAGGTGTAGGACTAATTTTTCTTCGTCGTCGATCAGCAATATTTTCATTAAAGTGCAAACGTTTGGCCGTGAATGGTTAAAGAAGTCGGGTGTAATAAAGGGCGGCCCGTCCGATTAACAAAGCCATCAGACATTCGCTCGAATCCGGTAACTCTCAACCGTTGGGCTCCCACGAGCAGAGAACTAATTTGTTCGGACTGGTGAGGTTTTAATTCGATTAAGTATTTGTTGGTTAGTAAAGCTATTAATCGGCCCTGCTCATCGTGCATTTGCCCTACCAGTGGTCCCTCTGACTGAACCAGCGGCCCTGATTGAGGTAGGGGAGAAGGAAGATCAGAGATCGATAAGGTGGTTTTTAAACGTTGATTTTGCAACCGAATTAAGCGAAAGGCCGGAATAACGGACTGATTCTTCCGTGTGGTTTTAGCTAGAACGGGTCCGGGGTGCGGTGGTCCATTAGGGCTGGGATCAAGATCGACCTTAACCTGTTGTCCGATTGCCGCTTGTCGGCGAATCCGGGCGGCTGTGTGAGGTGGAAAAAATACATCCACTTCACCCCCTTTTAAAGGCTTCAGGCGAAGCCCGTTATAATCACCAATCTGGTTGTATAAGTAGTCAAGTACCCGACCCGAAACGGACGTAACGGTTTGAGCCTCCGCCTCTCCCAGCATGATAAGCAGTAAAAAACAGGTCAGAAAAAATGACACGAATTTCCGACAGGTATTTACAAGTGGGCGGGGTTGAAAAAACATTTGATGAAGTCTCTTTTATAGAATAATTAATGAAAGGCTAAATATCGAACGAAAATTAGTGTACCTGGTGAGCTATTCAAAGCTCTGATGACTTGTCAAATCTTCGTTAATGAGCTTGAATGAGATACCTACTATAACTCCTATTTTCATAAGCGTGATGGTAATCTAATGATCGGGATAAGCGTTATGCCGGGTATTAACGCTCTTGAACCGGGTGAATCTTCACTAGCCAACTAAAAAAGGGTTGGTACTTGCGGCGAGAACCCTGCCAGAAATAAGATTCTTTTCATAGCTAAAAGTTTAGAGATAGAACATGACTTTGTTAGTTGGGTACTCAATGTTAGACGTTTTAAACGTCTAGAAGGGTTACTGAAAATACATTATACACGAAATAGGCTTCCTCTAAAAGGGGAAGCCTATCAACCTATTAAACTAAATAAAATAAAACGCGTTGAGATTCAATTACTTCTTTGAAACAGTCAGTGAGTTAATCCACCTGGCTACTTTTAAAGCCTCTTCTTTGGGCACCTGCGGCATGGGAGACATCGGAGGGTAGCCGGGCCAGTGCGAAGGGTCCGGTTTGTGGATTAAAGCCACGATTTGCTCGGGCTTGTATTTTTTCCTGGCTACTTCTTTATACGCGGGGCCTACCACTCGGGTATCTATCTGATGACAAGTTAGACAGGCGTGTTTTTGTAAAATCTTTTCTACGTCGGCGGGTGGTTTGCTTTGGGCAGCGGCGGGTAGACTGCTGAATAGACCAATGACAAGAATAAATCGGATGTTCATGCTATTTCAATTAGTTAGGAAACTCTTTTTTCAAAAGGGCAATGGCTTCAATGGTCTGTTGGGTGCCTTCGTCAGAAGTCCCATCAAACAGTCCCCTGACGTGACCATTAGGGTCCACGAGTATAAAGTGACCACTGTGAATATAACCACCGGGTTGGGTCGAATCCTGCTGTGCGGTAATCAGGTAATGTTTCTCACCTAGTTCGTAAATCTTTTTCCGATCCCCGGTTACAAACTGCCAGCGGGTATCCACGACTCCCAAATCAAGGGCATATCGCTTTAAGATGGCGGGGGTATCATGATCGGGATCAATGGTGTGCGAAAGCAGTTGGATCGTAGTAGCTTTATAGACCTTTAACAGATTGCGTTTCATGATCGGGCAGATCGTGGGACACGTGGTAAAGAAAAAATCAGCTACGTAGATTTTCCCCTTCAGATCGCGTTGCCTTACCGTATCGCCATTTTGATTAACGAAGCTAAAATCAGGAATGCTGGGATATACCTGCGTAAGTTTACCATTCACCTCAACCTCGTGAGGAGTACCCAATAGGGGGAGTTTCGCCTCTTCTGAATGGCAGGAGGGTAAAAGAGCCATTAGAAAAACGTAAAGTAGCTTTCTCATGGTCGAAAAGTTTGAGCGTCCGTAATACTCTTCTGCATTTGATCCCTCACCGTTTCAATGGCTTTTTTCTGGTTTTGCAGATACAGATCGGCCTGTTTTGCCTCTAGTTTGGTTAATGTATCGGCGTTGTATTCATGCATCCAGTGCATCATGGCCTGATCAGCCCCTTTGAGGTTAGCAATCAGGCGTTGTAGCTGGCTTTGACGAGATATTAACGCGGAATCAGCGGGATGGGCTGCTAGCAAGCTATCCGTCTGGGTCAGCTCTAGTGTTAGGGTTTCCTGCAAGTCCATAAGCTCACTCATGCGTGGCATAATGCTGTCATGAATAGCCATGACTTCATCTTTCAAAGCCGTCTTCTTTTCCGAGCAACTGCTTAGAAACAAGCCTCCGATTAAGGTGATAAAGAAGAAAATAGTTTTCATTAGAAAAGTATTAAAAATGGATTCTGAAATTCGGAAGGTTCGAAAGGTCCCGTCCGTAAGAATTTATGATCAAAAGGATATCCTGCGACTCCAGCAGGCTCGCGAGTGGAACACTCTGTTTTGCACCGGAATGTTCCTGATTTCTTCCACTAGCGTACGGTAATGGCTAACTTATAAGCATATACGTACCCTGTGTTCGGGAGAATCCCGAACAGGAAGAATAAGCACAGACTGTAGGGACGTTTAAGGCCTGGGGGGACGGAAAAGGCCGTTTTTTTCAGCCGAAGGAAAGAAACGATGATAGAAAAAAGGGAACGATACTGCCGTAGATTCGAAGTCCGGGGCTTCGAAGGTAAACTGCCAGTGGCTAAGTTGGTCAGGGACTTCCAGAACCTGCGTTAGTAAACGCTGACTAGCTTCTTTTTCCTGCGATTCCTGAGTGGCTTTGAGTTTTTTAGCCAGGTAACACTTGCCATCGCAGTGTAGCTCGGGTCGGTTTCTGTTTTCGCAGTAATATTTAATAATATAGTCTTTACGAAATTCAAAGTCCATCAAAATCGCAGGCACCACCAATGCCCTCACCAGCAATAAGCCAGTCAGAAAAATGACGCTGATGGATTTAACAAATGGACTCATAGCTCTTATTTTAAAGCATCGTTATTTTTTTAGTAATGGACGTGGCTTGAAAGCAGGGCTAACCTGAGCTTTTGCGGGTTTTCTCAAACGTCGCCACCCGAGCAAAAAGCCTGTTATTGAAAGCAGTCCAGGGGTTAATCCTATGATTACGTAAAGCACCTTAACGGGCAGACCACCGTAGTTACCCACGTGCAGGGGAAAGAAAGTGGCTTCAATTCGTTCTCCTAATGACTTATCCTGCAAACGTGAAATTCGGGTGATCTTACCCGTTTGCTGATCTATTTTTACGTTATTACCAGCCCCCCAAAGTTTCCACTGATTAGGGGTATAACCTCTAACTTCAAATGTACGGGTGGGTTGAGTGGGTAAATACACATAGCTTGGTTGGAGTCCGGGGAACGCTTTCAGAGCCTGTTGTAACATCTGATCGGGAGAGGCAGCCATCAGCGTATTCGGTTGGGTAGGAACCGTTTCTCCCCGCCAGGTTTTAGCTTCAAATGCAAAGAGATTCATGTAAAAACCCGTAAAGAAAATAATGGCGTTCAGAAGCAGAGACCATACACCAACGATTCGGTGCAGGTCGGAACTGATGGTTCGCCAGTTTTTTCGGTTAATCCTGATTCTGAAAGAAAGTACTTTCCAAAACATTTTCCGGTAAACGATGACTCCCGTTAGTAACGAAAGCAGCAGGGTTAGTCCGAAAATGGCGGTCAGAGCCGCCCCGGGAATCCCCAACTGAAAGCTGAAATGAAATTGTAATAACCACTCGATAAAGCTGGGCGTAAACGAACGGGAAGGGCCTTCTCTCAGAATGGCTCCCGAATAAGGGTCAAATGAAATCAAACCTAGATCATACGTAAACAGGCGGGCATCGTTATAGTAAATTCTAAAATTATAAGCCTGATCAGGACCTGCTTCTGGGTTAAGCCAGGCAATGCCATCCAGATCACCGTACTTGTCAACGATGGTATGGTAACACCGGGAAAGTCGATCAGGAGCCAGCGTTTTGCCCTGGCTGGAAACCTGTAACAGTTCTTGGTTAGCCCAATGATCCAGTTCATGACGGAAGACGAGTACGGAACCACTCAGGCCCAGCAGCAGCAGGAAAATGCCACTAACAAATCCCAGCCAGCTATGAAGGGTAAAGGTGAGGCGAGTGAGTTTTCCTTTATTCATACATTTAACGTTTTAACTCGTTTGATCGTACTTCATCAGCTTCAACGCAGAGATTACTCCCAGAGAACGCTACATTGAATTTAAGTTCTTGTAATGATTTACTAATCTATGGTTCGGCTGTAAAATGTTGGCTATCAGTCTGTCAACTAACAACTACTTACCTTACCAGAGCTGATAGCTAAGGGCTGCCCGGAAATTGAAAGGATCACCCAAACCTGCCGTCGTCGTACTAGAGCGGCTACCCGTGAAGTAATGCTGATTAGTAAGGTTATAGGCATTAACCTGGAGTAAATACCGGCTCCGCTGGTAGGAAAGGGCTGCATCAAAAACGGTGTAAGCGGGAAAAATGAAATGTTGATTGCTCAAAAGTCCCACCTGATCGCCCACGTAGCGAACCCCTGCTGCCAATCCTAGTCCTTTCAGGGCTTTGGAGGAAAATGTATACTTAGCCCAGCCATTCACTAGGTGGCGGGGAGCATTAGCAAAGCGATCTCCCTTTTTTCCGTAGCTGCTGGTACTCACCAGCACGTGATCATTGAATGCATATCCGGCAATCAGATGTATCGGCCCCAGGCTACCCGTCAGGGAGAATTCCGCTCCCCGGCTTCGGGTACCGTCGATAGCAGCCTGACGGTGTGAATTTTCCGGCGTTGGAGCTGCCGTCAGAATATTGGCGTAATTAATCTGATAGAGGGATAAGGTAGCGGAGAGGCGTTCCTGAATCAAATCCGCTTTCGAACCCACTTCAAACTGAGTGGATTGACGAGTAGGGAAGGGGCCGCCTGCCAGGGCATTCGTTGACGTTTGAGGGTTGAACGATTTTAAGTAAGTGCCATAAATGGATACGTTTGGAACAGGTAAGTACACGAGGCCAACCCGGGGAATCCATCCTGAAGCCTGCAAAGTATCTCCTTGCTTATTATCTCGGTCGGATAGCGGCGTCTCCTTCCCCTGGTACGAATCATACCGAAGCGAAAGTAATACCTTCACCCGTTCCCCCAGGCTTACCTGATCCTGAACGTAAGCACCCATCAGGTTTGTAATTCGCTTATTATCATCAGCTTCAATCGCAGGAACTGAGGCATCGGGCACACTACCCGAGTAGTCTGGATGAAGGATTGAAATTCGGGTGGAATTTTTATACTGGTAATCATTCTTCGTCCAGCCGTAGCGGTTATAATCCACTCCTACAACTACCTGATGAGCGATAGCTCCCGTTTTAGCAGTATAGCTGGCAAAGGCTGTGGTTTGTAAACTAAAGCGATCCGTTTGCCAGTCCTGATACCCCCGACTAATGGAATCATTTCGGATTCGGCCTCTCGGAATATGATCCGTAAAGTCCAACACGTTTCGAACGGCCCGTTCCACCACAGTCAGTCTCAATTGATCTGTTAGCTGATGGGTAAAGCTTAGCGTAGCAGAAGCGTTGTGCGTGCGTCCGTAATCCGTCGGACTTTGAATCGTCAGGTGATTGGGGTAATAGTTAAAATCAAAGCTGCCATCGGGCCGGGTATAAATGTAGCTTCCGTTATCGTACTGATGGACAGCCTTCTGATAAGCATAATTAAGCTCCAGATGAAGCGAGCTGCGGGTATTAATCAGATACGTCAGGGAAGGAGCTACAAACAGATTTTCTTTGTCCTGATAATCCCTGAAACTTTTCGAGCGGTCATAGCCAATAATGGCCCGGTAAAGTAACTTCTGATTGGTAGAAAGAGGGCCGGTAAAATCGAGGGCTACCCGACGAAAAGCCCAGCTACCCAGCGAAAGATCCGCACGGGCTTTTTTCTGAGCCAGTGGTTTTTTAGTAATGAAGTTAACCACTCCTCCCGGCGAACCTTCACTAAATAAAGCTCCTGAGGGACCCCGCAAAAGCTCTACGGACTCAATGTTGTAAAGCAGCGGTTGCTGGCTCCAGAGAAACAGATTCCCCCGAATGCCATTGTAGAGTAAAAAGCTGGCGTCGTTAGGCGAATAAGCCGTAAAGCCCCGTATTTGAAAAGAACCGTTGCCGTTATTGGCTTTCATGCCCGTAAAGGTGCCCGCAATGTCATTAAGGGTAAAGGCCTGCCGATCCTGAAGTACCTGAGCATTTACTACTTGCACAGATTGTGGAGTAGCTAGCAACGGCTGCTCCAGACGAGTAGAGGTAGCGGAGGCAAGTACCTGATATTGGCTTTTAGCTGCACTGACAATGACCTCCTTTAATTCCTGTCGGCTCTCTGACAGCTGCAGGTTAAGAAAAGGATTCTTACCGGGTCGGATCGTGAGATTTTGGGTATGAGCCCGGTAACCTATGTTCGATACGATCAGTACGTAAGTCCCCGCAGGAATGCCGGTGATACTGAAATGACCATCCGAATCGGTTTGAGTACCAAGCGTAGTAGGTTGAAAGGAAAGGGAAGCCCCCGCCAGAGGTTCATTTTCAAAGGTAACCAGGCGACCCTTTAGGGTTCCCGATTGAGCGTAAGCGGGTGCCAGCCCTACACAAAGGCAAAGAAAAACGAGTAAATGGAATTTCATGGACTAGATTAAAAGCAATGGGTTGATTACCTGAAAAGGAATCAACGACTTCAGAAAGGGAAAGAAAAGAGGCTGTCAGACGTACAAGGGAGCATTCCAGACCAAGCGAAGGCCCGAAAGTATTTCCTTAATGATTTTTAGCCATGAGGATAGAAAGCTCACGGATATTCTAAAAAACGTACGGAATGCAGCATTGAAATTAGCCTAGCTTTGGGGGGCGGAAGATGTCAGTAGGCAGACTGGAAGGGAAGAAACAGAGGTAAGTAAAGGTACTATTAGTCGGTTCGGATGAAACCGTAGGGCAGTGAAAGGTAATATGGGTTTGGGTAAGTTGAGCCGGAACCTCCAGTAACTGACTCAGCAGTCGTCCGCTAGCTTCTTTTTCCTCGGAGTCCTGAGCAGCTTTTAATTTTTTAGCCAGGTAACATTTGCCGTCACAATGCAGTTGGGGCTTGTCCCGATTGACACATAATTCGCTGGCAATGTAATCGTGCCGAAGCTCAAAGTCCATCAGAATCAAAGGTACCATAAGCGTCTTCAACAGCAGTAAGCCAGTGAAGAAAACAACGCTAATGGATTTGAAAAGTGGACTCATGCCCGCAAAAGTAAGTACCAAATCGGGTAGGGAGATGATTTTATCTTAAAATTCTTTCGTCTTAGTAGGTTAGGGAAGTGTCTTCTTGGAAGCCCGTTGAAAAAAACGATAATCCAAGGTTTCTTTTGGTTTGGGATGAACGTTTTGGGAGGAGCCTGTGGCTACTGGAGCCAGATTCCTTCTCGTTCCTATCAATAATGGCAGGTTCCCATCTGCCGTTAGGCTCCACGTCTGTGGTCTAGAGCGAAGAAGCTTATTACTTATATAAACGTGTTGGAGTATGTCGTTTCAGGCATATGTCAGTCAGCAAACGACCCGCTTCACAAGTAGGAAAGAACATTGTCTGAGAGGTAACCTATGCTTTTCCGGTCAGCTATACAGGCGTGTCCCTTCGTATTAACTGACTAGAAATTGGATTAACTTATCATGAAGAAATGCCTGATTGAGTAAAGATTTTTTGGTAATCACTAGCCATAATCAGGGAGGAGACGTTCAGAAAAGCCGGACAAGCCTGCTTTGCAAATGATAGTATTTTACAACAGATACGAGGAAAGCTGGACGTAATAGGGGTAGATTTTCGTCAAATAAAGTGTCAATTTTGTCAATTTGTCGCTTTTGGTATTACTAATGAGATAATTAGATTTCTTTTGTTAAGAAACCTTATGTTGATGCATATGCAGGAATGGTAACAGTCTGGGCTTTTAAAGTACTAAGGAAGTTGATTTCACGAAAACAGGGTATATATAACCCTTAATATTCTAATAGTGAAGAAAACCGTTTGTACTATCACTGAGGCCGTGTTTCTAAACCTGTTTTACCCTTTGATTTTTTAGTATGATAAAGCTTACCGTACCGCTGGTTACTGCCGCTCTTTTTTTAGGAGTTGCTGCACTTAAAATGTCTACTCCGTCTCAGGTTCCCCAGCGGAGCATGACGACCAGTTCTGATACCCTCTTGAAAGGAGTAAGCTGGCCGAAAGAATTGGACTTGACCTATTTTTCTGGCCCGAATTTAACTCCCAGTCCAGCCTGTCTGGCGGTTGCTCCAACCGGAGAGGTGTACGTGGGAGTTGACAAAATGGGATCACTTGGGAAAGAACCCGGCAAAGGAAGTATCGTCCAGCTCGTCGATTCAAATAATGATGGCAAGGTAGATAAACACACCGTTTTTGCGGAAGTAAACAACCCCCGTGGGATTCTGATTGAAGGCGACAAAGTATACGTGCTTCACGCGGCTTTCTCTCCCGAAACCGGTTTGGCTACGGGTATGAATCTGGTGGTTTTTGAAGATAAAAACCAGGACGGTGTCGCTGACGGTCCGTCAAAAATGTTGATTGAACACATTAGTAATGCTGCGTATATCCGTAACCGGGGTGTAGACCACGCTACGAACGGAATCCGCATGGGTATTGATGGCTGGATTTATATCGCTGTGGGGGATTTTGGCTTCCACAATGCTACCGACCGTTCAGGTAAAAAACTGACCATGTTGGGTGGCGGCATCGTTCGGGTAAGACCAGACGGCACAGAAATGGAGATTTTCTCCCACGGTACACGTAACATTTATGACGTCGCTATTGACCCTTACATGAATGTGTTCACGCGGGATAACACTAATGACGGCGGCGGTTGGAATATTCGTTTCTCTCACCATTTACAATCGGGTGAGTACGGGTATCCGGTCTTTTTCCAGAATTTTACGGAAGAGATCATCCCTGCTCTGGTGGACTTAGGTGGCGGTTCTGGTACGGGCTCGTTCTTTATTGACGATGAAACCTGGCCTGAGCGTTACAACCAGGTGCCTTTAATGGCCGACTGGGGTCGTAACTTCCTCTTCATTCACCGCGTGAAGCCCGATAAGGCGACTTTTACGCAACAGGAAGAAGAATTCATCAAGTTACCCCAAATCACGGATGTGGATCTGGATGCTTCGGGCCGGGCGTATTTAGCGGCCTGGGACGGTGCGGGTTACTCGGGTAACCCCGGCAAAGGCTATGTCGTTCGGGTTGTTCCCAAAGACTGGAAGTATAAGGCTTTCCACGATTTAAGAAAAGCAAGCATTTCAGACGTCGTAGCTCAGCTCAAAGCGGGTAGTAACGTTGCTCGTCTGGCTGCTCAGCAGGAATTAATCAACCGCAAAGCAGCTCAGGAAGCAAATCCGATGATTACAAAAATCATTTCGGATACCAAGGAGAAATTATCGAGTCGGGTAGCGGCGTTATTCACCTATGCTCAGTTGAACGGAGCGGCTGGTATTAACCAACTGGTAACGTATACCAACGACGCCGATCTGCGTGAATATGCCTTGAAAGCCCTTTCTGACCGTAAAGCCTGGGCCGCTCAGGTGCCCCTCGATCCATTCCTGAAAGCCTTGAACGATGCTTCTCCCCGCGTGCAGACGGCAGCGATTATTGGTATCGGACGTTTAGGTAAACCCGAAGCGGCTACGGCTCTTCTGAAAACCAAAGTTCCCGCTTCTTTTGTCGCTCCGGCGAAAGGTACCGAAGGACCACACGCGACGCCGAATTCGGCCATTGTACCTCCACACTTAGCCGTTCGTGCTCTGGTTAACTTACAGGCAGTGGACGCTTGCGTAGCGGCCATTGGTACAGATGAGTCTACGCTGGCTTTATGGGCCCTGCGTTACATGCACTCGCCAAAAGCCGTAAACGGGTTGATTCAGGCGTATCAGAAGAGCAACGATCCGGCTTTGAAGAAGCAAATTCTCCAGACAGTTGCTCGTCTGTACCACAAAGAAGCTCCTTATGATGCTAGTTGGTGGTGGAGCACGCGTCCCGATACGCATGGACCTTACTACAAAGCGATCACCTGGGAATCTTCCCCAGCCATCAAAACCTTCCTGACGCAGGAATGGAAAAAGTCTTCAGACAAACAGGCGTATGCGGATCTGAATGCGAAGTTACGTTTAGGTATTTCTGAATTTGGTGGCGAAGAAGTCGCGGCTGTGAAAGAAGAACCTAAGGTTGATTTAGAAAAAATCAAGAATAAAAAAGGGCAGGTAGGCGAATCTTCGATTGAAGACGTAATGCTGGCGATTGCTCAATTGAAAGGAGATCCTTCGAAGGGTAAAACGCTCTTTACCAATCAGGGTTGTATTGCCTGCCATAGCCTGAGCAAAACAGAACCGATGAAAGGACCTTTCATGGGACAAATCGGCTCGATCATGACGCGGGAGCAAATTGCCGAATCAATCCTGAAGCCTAATGCTTCTATTTCCCAGGGCTTCTCGACGGTCATGATTACCGCAAAAGGCAAGAAGAGCTACATGGGCTTTGTAACGGAAGAAAACCCAACCCGCGTAATCATGCGTGACATCACGGGAACGGTGTATACCATCAAGACTTCGGATATTCTAAGTCGTAAGGAAATGGAAAATTCCATGATGCCTTCTGGACTGGCCAATGCTCTGTCTTACGAAGAATTTGCATCTTTAGTTACTTTCCTTTCGCAACAGAAAAAATAAGTCTCTAAGCGTATTAGTAGATTACCGGGCGGTATCAGATAGGTTCTGATACCGCTTTTTTGATTTAGACTTACCAGCTTTTGCTAGCACTGCCGCCGCTTCCATGCCATTGGAAAGAATGAGTATTAGTGGGGTAGCAATCATGAAAGCTAGTCTCTTTCTTTTTGAATTACCTACAAAAAGAAAGAGACTAGTGGGTTTACTGAGACAGGCTCAAAAAATAAGGCTCTTTCACTAAAAGAGCCTATTCGTTACACTTAACCAAAACTAAAAAATAACAATTTAAGGTTTAGAAATCCCTGCATGAAGGAACGTCAGAAACTCGGTTATGTCATAGTTAGCCCCCTGGGGCTTAACCCGAGGTTTTTCAGTGATCGGATCTAATAACACGTAATAGGGCTGGGAGTTAGCCTGAAAACGGGTAGCCTGTAGGGTACTCCATTTCTTACCGATGGTTTTGATTTCTTTACCATTGATAACCGTTTGTTCGGCAGGAGCTAACTCCGTTTTATCATCCACGTAGAGTTGAAGCAGAATATAATTTTCCCGAATGGTGGTTAATACCGCAGGATCGGGCCAGACCGTAGCTTCCATTTTTCGACAGTTTACACAAGCATGTCCCGTAAAATCAATCAGGAGGGGTTTGCCCGTTTTCCGGGCTTCCGCCAAAGCTTCGTCGTAGTCGAAGTAGGCATTCAGTCCCAACGGAGCGTGAAATAAATCGCCGTATTTGTGTTTCTCTTGAGAAACGGGAGCACTACCCGAATTTCCAGCCAGACTGGCCGAGTAAAGATCAAAGTCCTGCGTTTGCTGGGGAGGTAGAAAAGCGGCAATGGCTTTGAGGGGAGCCCCCCAAAGTCCGGGAACCATGTACAGCGAGAAACTGAGCGAAATCACGGCTAAAAAGAAACGGGGCACCGAAAGGCTTACCAGTGCTGAGTCGTGAGCAAAGCGGAGTTTACCCAGCAGATAGAATCCTAAAATAGCGAAAAGGATAATCCAGAGGACGAGGAACACTTCCCGGTCGAACCACTGCCAGTGATAGGCCAGATCAACGTTGGAAAGGAATTTAAGAGCCAGAGCCAGTTCCAGAATACCCAGGGTTACTTTCACCGAATTCAGCCAGCCGCCCGATTTAGGCAGGGATTTGAGAGCGGAAGGAAACAGCGAAAACAAGGTAAACGGCAACGCCAGAGCCAATGCAAAGCCAAACATGCCGATGGCCGGGCCTAGCAATGCTCCCTGAGCGGCGGCCTGCACCAGCAGCGTTCCAATGATGGGACCCGTGCAGGAAAAAGAAACCAGCGAAAGGGTGGTTGCCATGAAAAAGATACCCAGCAAACCGCCCTGATCAGCTTTCTGATCCATCTTATTCGCCCAACTACTGGGCAGCATAAGTTCGAAGGCACCCAGAAAGGAAGCCGCGAAAACGACAAGCAAAAGAAAGAAGGCGAAGTTGAAAAGGCCGTTTGTAGAGAGGTTATTGAGAGCATCGGCTCCAAACAGCACCGTAATCAATAAGCCTAGCGAAACATAGATAACAATGATGGACAGACCATAGAGCAGGGCATTGCGAATACCAGAGGAGCGGGATTCTGCCTGCTTGGTAAAGAAGCTAACCGTCATGGGCAATAGCGGAAAAATGCAGGGCATGAAGATGGCGGCCAGTCCCCCCAGTAATCCTGCTACAAAGGTTACCCATAAGGATTCTTCTTCGGGTTTGGGAAATTCGTTCGCCTGAACGACTGGTAACTCGTGAGCCTGAGCCGTGTCCACAGATGCTGACTTCGAACCGATATTTATAGAATCGCTGACCAGCGATTGGCTAACTTGCGGGATGGAATCTCTGACAGGTTTTGTCGGAGTTACGGCTGCTACGGGTTCACTAAGCCCTTGCACGGGAATATCAAACGCTACTTCTTCGGGAGGTAAACAGCGTTCGTCGTCACAAGCCATGAATTCCAGCTTGCCGGAAACCGTGGCTTTATTTCCCGTAAGTTTGATTTTTTGCGTGAATAGGGCCTGATTTTCAAACCAGCTAATATCCATTTGAAAGGTCTTATCAAAGCCTTTCACCACTTTCGACTTTTCCTCAACCTTACCCACTAGCGTATATTCCTTGCTTGGATTGAAAACAAAAGAGGTAGCCACGGGGCCTCCATCGGCCAAATGCTGGGAGTAAATGTGCCAGTGCCGGGAGATTTTAGCCTGAAAGGTTAATACGGCTTCCGTAGGGGAGGTGGCCTTCGCTTTGAAGTCCCAGGTAACGGGGTTAAATAGCTGAGCCTGGCAATAAGGGCACAACAAAACCAGTAAAAAGAATAAGCTTCTTTTCATGTCTACTATCAATTCAATAAGTGATGGCTAGATCAAAGCCGGGTGAGTAGCTAAACGAGGCATAGGTCGATAGCCCGAGAACGTAATGACCGGACTCAGGTAATCTTCTTTAAGGGGTTCGGTTTTTACTAAATCCGTGCTCAGGTATTTCTTGTTACTATCGCAGAGGATGGTTACCACGCAGGAATTGATACCTAACTGCTGTTGCAGCCGAATGGCACCAATCACATTAGCACCGGAGGAAATGCCAACGGCCAGACCGAGTTCTCTGGATAATTTCTGAGCCATCAAAATGGCATCTCCATCGTGAGCCTGCACTACTGCATCCAGTTGATCGAGTTGAACGATGGCGGGAATAAACTCATCCGAAATCCCTTGAATCCGGTGAGAACCTACTTTATAACCCGTCGTCAGCGTAGGGGATTCGGCGGGCTCTAGAGGGTGAATGCGGATCGACGAATCTCGCTCCTTCAAATAGTTACTAATACCCATAACGGTACCGCCCGTACCTACGCCCGCTACAAAAGCATCCGGCTTTTTATTGATTAAATCCAGTTGTCGCCAGATTTCGGGACCAGTGGTTCGTTCGTGTGCTTCGGCATTATACTGATTTTCAAATTGCTGGGGCAGGAAAACATCCCCTTGAGCGGCCAGTTCCTCACTGAGACGAATAATACCCAGAAAACCGCCTTCTTCCTTACTAACCAGTGTGATATCGGCTCCAAGACTTTGGATAATATCAATGCGTTCGCGGCTCAGCCAGTTTGGCATGATGATCCGAACGGAATGACCCAGGGCTTTCCCCAGGGCAGAAAAGGCAATACCGGTATTGCCCGAAGTTGCTTCGACGATGGTGTCCGAAGGGTTGATTTTCCCCTGACGATACGCCTGATCGAGAATGTATAAGGCCATGCGATCTTTGATACTTCCCGTCAGATTATAATGCTCGCATTTTACAAAAATGGAACGGCTGATTCCTTCAAGGGTATAAAAAATTTCAAGCATGGGCGTATTACCCACCAAGTGCCACAGGTGATTGAATTTTTCGCTGAGATCTAATGCTCGGGGCTCTGCCTGCGTTTTCATAGAATTTCTAAAGTTTCAGTAAAATGTTGATGAAGAGTAAAAACTGAAACCTGCTATTTAGTTTCCGGGAAGGGTAGGAAACCCACTCTTCCCGGTTTAATCATTACTTTAATAACTCCGCCAGTTTCTTTTCCAGATCGGCTCCACGTAAGTTTTTAGCGACGATTTTTCCGTCTTTATCCAACAGAAAATTAGTAGGAACTACCTTCACTACGTACAGTCCGGCGGCTTCATTCTGCCAGCCTTTTAGATCTGAAACATGCGGCCAGGTTAATTTATCGGCTTCGATAGCTTTCACCCAGGCTGCCTTTTTAGAGTCCAGCGAAACACCCAGAATTTCAAATCCTTTGTCACGGTACTTGTTATACGCAGCTACCACGTTTGGATTTTCTTTCCGGCAGGGGCCGCACCAGCTCGCCCAGAAATCCACTAAAACGTATTTACCTTTCAGCGAGGACAGAGCGAAAGCCTTACCGGACGTATCGGCCATGGAAAACTCCGGAGCGGGCTTACCTAGTCCAATCTTGGCCAGATCGGTGGTCAGTGTTTTGATCTGTTTTCCGTAGTATGAATTCTGAACGGCTGGGCTCATGCCCGCGTACAGGCCCGGAAGTTTTTCCGCTTCGGGTTCCATGCTGTAGTAACTGATGGCCAACATGGGACTTACCACTGAATTCGGATGAGATTTAATGAAAGCCTGAGAAAGGCTATCGGCCCGTTTGAACTGGTTCTGAATTTCCTTGGACTGAAGTTTT
The DNA here is from genome assembly GCF_031453245.1 of Siphonobacter sp. SORGH_AS_0500. Lineage (NCBI taxonomy): Bacteria > Pseudomonadati > Bacteroidota > Cytophagia > Cytophagales > Cytophagaceae > Siphonobacter > Siphonobacter sp. SORGH_AS_0500. Next base: position 148,001 of record NZ_JAVIYT010000008.1, on the reverse strand, counting down.
GCCAGACTATCGGGTAGGATCTGTTTAGGGCCTGATCGATAGCCAGCGTACTTCTTTTCAATGGCCTGTAACTGCGTAAAAACGATGGATTCCAATTCGTGGCGGTGCTGCTTCCATTCCTTATTTTCCTTCGCTCCCTGAATAGTAGCTTTAGAAAGGGAGTCTTTCACGGCAGTGACCGTGGTAGGAATGCCGGGCATTATAAAAAAGGCTACGAATTGCTGTCGATTGGAAGCCAGTGAAAGCGAAGCCGTTCCTTCATGGTCTAAAGTACCTTTGAAGGCAAACTTGCCATCTTTCGTTACAACGGAATCACGGCCCGACTCACTGCCTTTGGGGTAATACAGATAAATCTTTTCCTCCTTTAAACCTTTAATCTCACCCTTAATCAGGTACGTCGAAGCCGGTGCTTTTTGAGCAAACGAGGCCGAGATACTCATGAGCATCAGTCCAGCCAGGGTGGTTATTTTTTTCATAAATAGATATTGGTTATTAGTGAGTGATTAATAGCCTGAGTTTTGCGTTAATGCCGGATTCGCTTCAATCTGGGTTGAAGGAATGGGCATTAACAGTCCTGTCGTTTTCCAGCCGGGTTTAATCGGAGTTAGCACGGCATCAGCCTGGTTAGTTCGCTTGAGGTCAAACCAGCGATGGCCGAATTCTCCGAAGAACTCTACTTTACGTTCCTGCAAAATCGCTGCTAGCAAGGTACTTTGCGTAGTGGCGGTAGAAGCCGACAGGCCAGCCCGGCTGCGAACGATGTCCAAATCCGCTTTAGCTGCCGTGAACTGATTCAAATTTGCCTGTGCCTCAGCCCGAATCAGATACTGTTCGGCCAGTCTGAACATCACGTTGTTTTCGTTACCCGCTGTTGCCGTTTGAAGTTTGTATTTGTTGATCCGCTGGTATACGGTACTCCCAATGGTCATGGAATCGACCCAGGCCGTACGACGTTTATCCCCCGCTTCGAACGAACGAACAAAGTTTGATTTCAACACAAAACCTGGAGCCGCATTAGGATTGGATGTACGGTAATTCGCTCCCAGTCTTGTGAAGCCCAGTAAGGTAGCCGTCTGGAAAATCGTTTCGTTGCTATTGTTAACAAAGGTCGTAGAAAGATCTCCCAGGCTATACGTCCCCGAACCAATCACTTCCGAAGCTTCCGCAGCGGCATTCGCGTAGTCTTTGGTATACAGGTACGCACGTGCTAACAATGCCGAAGCCGTGTGTTTGTTGATTCGGGTACGTAAGCTACCTACGTATGCCGTCGGCAGGCTGGCTTTGGCCTCCTTCAAATCGGTGATGACCTGAGCCCAAACCTGAGCTGCCGGGGTTCGGGGAAGGCCAGCATTTAGAAACTCATCCGATGAAACCGTTAAAGGCACATCCCCGAAGTAATTTACCAAATGGAATAGTGCGTAGGCACGCCAGAATTTGCTTTCGCCGAGCAACTGTTTTTTGCCTGCTTCAGTCATACCCGGTGACTTAGAAATACCCTCAATCGCCATGTTGGCCTGACGAATAAAGCGATAGCCCTCGAACCAGATGTAGTCAGAAACAAACGTATTGAGTGGAGAAACCGTATTGTTTTCGAACTGTTCCAGATCTGAGTTAGTAGGAGTGTATTCCAATTCGTCGCTCAACAGTCCGCCAAATACAGTCCAGTAGATGGTAGGGTTACTGCGAACGGTAGAATACATATTTAACACCACGCTGGTAGCTGAGGCATCAGAGCTAAAAGCGTCATCTACCCCAATAACGGTGGGAGGATAATCAATGCTTACAAACTTCTCACATGAAGCAAGACTTAAACTTGCCAATGTAATAAAGAGGGGAAAACGAAAGATAGATTTCATGGGAATATCCTGCTTAGAATGACACATTAAGACCTGCAACAATGGTACGGAGCTGAGGCACTGCCTGGAACTGGCCCGAACCCAACCCGGTACCCGTACCGGGCAGTGAAGTTTCAGGATCAAGGATGTATTTCTGTTTGGCCCAGGTAAACATATTTTGCCCTTGTACATACACCGAAACTTTCGAAAGCTGAAGGGGCTGAATCAAGGCAGCAGGAAGGTTATAGGACAGACTTACCGTACTGAGCTTGAGGAAAGAGGCATCTCCCCACAGAGCATTCGAGGAAGAATAGTAGCTAAACGCGGATGAATAAAGCGTAGTAGCTGCCGGATAAACACCGTTAGGATTGCTCTCGGACCACCGGTTCAGAGCCGCCGTTGTTTTGTTTGCCACACTATTACCTAAGGGGAAGCCGTATAAATCAGAAAAATTAAATTGATAGCCCATTCGGTGATTAAACCGCAGGAATACATCTAACTGGAAATTCTTGTAGGAAAGGGAGTTATTGATACCACCAAAGAAGGGATTCCCGATAGGAGCCATCACTCGATCTTTGTTGAAGTTAATGACGCCATCGCCATCAATATCCTGTACGGTTGGCAAACCGTTGGCATCCAGACCAGTGTATTGATACAGGCGGGTTGCGTTGACGGGCTGGCCAATGGTATAAGAGCTGGAATTGAAAAGCTTTTTGGGATCGCCAATGGAAAGGAGCTTATTTCTCAGGAATGTAAAATTGATATTCGTTGACCATCGCAACGCAGCCGTAGCTACATTGATGGTATTCAGTTCGAATTCAAATCCCTTATTCTGAATGACGGCATCCAGGTTACTCGAAAAGGAATTCACCCCTGACTGGGTAGGCATGTTGGTACTGGCCAACTGATCGCCCGAACGATTACGGAAGTAAGCAGATTTCAGCAGAATCCGATCTTGTAAGAAACCCATTTCGAGAGCTACTTCGAGTTTCCGGGTCGTTTCCCAATGGAGCGTTGGATTAGGAATATTATAATTAACCAACGTAGCCGTTCCTGAATAAACATTAGTGCTACTCGTGAGCTGATAGGTAGGGAGATAGGCATAGTTAGGAATCTGATCATTACCCGTCAAACCATAGCTACTTCTGAGTTTCAGGTAACTAAACCAGGGAAGTGTTTTCATGAACTCTTCCGAAGAAACCAGCCAGGCAGCTCCAATAGCCCCAAAGTTTCCAAAACGATGGCTAGGACCAAAGCGGGATGAGCCATCGCGGCGGAAGGTTCCGTTAAGAATGTACTTGTTGTCCCAGCTATAGTTTACCCGACCAAAAGCAGAAGTGTATTTATAGAGCGAATAGTTATTCTGGGTAACGAGTATAGTACCCGCTCCTATTAACGATTTAAGGAGAGCATCATTGGTATAATTACGGCCTTCAATGGATTGGCCCGTAGCATTTGATTGCTGGAACGTTCCCCCAACCAGAACATTGATCTGACTTTTTCCAAAAGCTTTGCGGTAGTCTACCTGAGGCTCTACAATGTAAGATTCGATTTTATTGTTAGCAAAAACGGACGAGCTAATGGGGTTATACAACGGGTTTTGTGAACGGGCCGGATTAACCTGAATTTGATCGATACCCGTCAACGTATAACCATTGTTGATTTTTACGTCCAGGCCGGGTAAGATGGTATATTTTAAATTCAGTTGAGTAATGAAGTTCGTGCTTACGTTGTCAAATTCCTGCATAAGCAGACCTTCCGGGTTTGAACCTCCGGTCCAGTTCAAGCTACCGTCCGCATTATACAGCGGATAGTTGGGAGCCAGACTGTAGACAGAAGTAAGATCCGATCCAACCAGGTTGTTCTTGAGGTGAGAGTAAGAGGTCGTGAAATCGATTCTGAATTTCTGGTTCGCCGTGGTATGACTACCAGCGAAACGTCCCGAAAGGGTAGTAGCTCCCAGATTTCCGGGGAATACGGTGCCTTCTTTGCGATATAAACCACTGAATAAGAAAGAGTTAAAGGCATTGCCTCCCGAAACTGATGCACTGGCATTCACAAATTGAGCCGTACCGCCCAGGTATTTGCGTTGCCAATCCGTGTTGGCGTTCTGATCCCATAAGGTTAAATCTGGAGCGTTCGAAGTAGTAGGCGTTACCTTCGCTCGGGCAAAAGCTTCCTTGCGTAAAGAAAGGTATTGTTCCGTATTGAGCATGGGGATATAATGAGGCACTTTTCCCGCTCCGCTGTTGACATTAACATTGAACTGAGTTCTCCCGGCTTTGCCTTTCTTCGTAGTAATCAAAATGACACCGTTCGATCCGCGTGAACCGTAAATGGCCGTAGCATCCGCATCTTTCAATACGTCAATTCGCTCAATATCTTCGGGGGGAATCAGGCTTAAAGGGCTTTGCTCACCATTGGCACCAGAAATACCATAAGCATTCAGGTTGTCATTGGCGGGTTGTCCACCATTAAACAGGGTAAACGGAACACCATCAACTACGTAGAGAGGAACCGTACCTGAAGATAATGAACCTTGGCCGCGAATCTGGATACGAACGGAACTGCCGGGTAAACCATTATTCTGCGTAATCTGAGCTCCCGCAATTCTACCCTGCAAGGCAACCAGCGGGTTAGAAATGGTCTGAACGGAGATGTCTTTCGCAGTAATGGAGCTAACGGCCCCGGTGTTATAACGTTGAGTGGTGGTTCCATAACCAATGACCACTACATCGTTTAACGAAGCATCTTTGGGCTTCAGATCTACTTTCAGATACGATTGAGTGCCTATTCCTACCTCGCGGGTTTCGTAGCCTACGTAGCTGAATATCAATACAATTCCTTTGTCGGGTGTGGTAATGCGAAATTCGCCTCGGTCGTTCGTAACGGTTCCCTGAGAGGTGCCTTTAACCCGAACACTTACCCCAATCATGGGCTGATCGTTATCCGCACTGACCACCTGACCGCTCACTTCCCGCTGAATTTCCAGCGGAACGTCCGTTGAGCTGGTTGATTTCAGGGGCTTAATCACAATCATGTTAGAATTCGCGTGTGGCTGAAAGGTCATCCCCGCGGGAGTTAATACTTTTTCTAATACCTGATTCAGGGAAGTATTGACCGTTGAAACCGTTACTTTCTGGTTCATTTGTGGCCAACTGCTGCTGTATACGAATCGTACACTCGCCTTGGCTTCGAGCTGTTGCAGCGTTTGTTTTAACGTAAGATTCTGAATCGAGATAGTGACCGAACGATCCAGAACGCCCTGGGCGTAGTTGGTGTGAGCAAAGGTCATGGAAGCCAGCCATAGCACCAGAAAGCATTGATAAACCGTAAATCGCATAAGTTGATAAGTGACGGTTTGGGGGGTATAAATTTTTAGCATTAATTTGGTCAAGTTTTATTCAGACGGTTTTCGGAATAAGACAATGAACAACCTGCCCGCTTTCCTAGAGCGGGAGTAATTGCGTTACTGGGTGTTCATGTAAGGTCAGGAGTGCGGGGGCACTTCTGGCCTTTTTAAAGAGTTGAGAACAGGTTTATGTCATCCAGTCAGAAATAGAAGTGAATAAATGATTAAGTGAATAGAAAATTACTGGCAGTTAAGACCTTTTAACTCAACGCTCGACCCTTCGATGACATACGTACCCCCAAAAGTTTGCGTTAAGACGGATAATGTATTTTCCAGCGACTGGTCTGTTAAATCGGCTCTTAATAAACAGTCATAAATGGACTTTTTATCGCTGATGATGTGAACGTTAAACTTCTTCTCAATACGGGTTAACACTTCAAACATCGGTACGTCCTCAAACTGCATGGGATACTCCGTTCCCTGAATATAGGTCAGCTTTTCGGGTTCGCTGGGTTGCAGTATCTCCGGTTTAAAATCCTGACTTTTTTGTTGATAAACGGCCTTTTGAGCGGGTAATAAAGTAACCTGACCCTGCGGCGAGCTTAACATTACCTTTCCCGTAAATACAACCACTTCCAGCTTTTCAGCCCGGTTTCGGATATTAAAGCTGGTTCCTAAAACCTTAGTCGTCATGCGGCCCGAATGAATCATAAATGGGTGTTCAGGGTTTTTGGCTACTTCAAAAAACGCTTCTCCGTGCAATTTTACTTCCCGGAGGTTTCCCGTAAATCGGGACGGATACTCCAGACTACTGGAGTCTTTCAACCATACCAGCGTTCCATCGGGTAATATGACTTTATGAATCTCTTTCGCATTTGCATAAGCCATTTCAAGGGTAACACGGTTGGCCCAGTATTGATAACCTGCCAGTCCGGCTCCGATCAGTACTACCAGAGCTGCCGCCAGTTGCCAGGCGATGTGTCGATACCAGGGCAGGCGACGTACCGGGTTGGGTTGAATGTGTTTTTGAATGCGTTCCTGCATTCGGTTTTTAATCGCTTGTTTTTCAATGGCCGGTATTTCTTCAAAAGCCTGTTCAGGGAAAGAAGCCAGCCACTGATCGACCTGTTTCTGTTCGATAGGCGTGGCGGTTCCGTCCAGAACTTTCCTTAAGATCCGGTCAAATTGTTCTTCATTCATAAAGTGATGCAATCAGGTTAGAGTGGAAAAAAGGTGAAATACTCGGGTTAATAAACCTAAAAATTCACGCCTCTAGCTGCCTCTCTACTGTTATATTCCCTAAGTGGGCTTTAACACATAGTCGAAAGGCAATTATTTTTTGAAAAACTTAAAATTAGTAAAATAAACTTCCTGTGATTTCGGAAAATGCCTATGAATCAACGGCAAAATAGCATTCCGATGGCTAGTAATAAAATAGAATCACCCAGCACCGATCGGAGATGCTTGAGGGCCGTTGTCAAGTAATTTTCAACCGTTCGGTTTGAAATCTGTAGTTCCCGGGCAATTTCCTCAATGGAAAGCTGCTGTCGCCGACTCATCCAGAACACCTGCTGACATTTATTGGGTAACTCACTGATGGCGTATTCAATGCGTTGTTTCAAATCTTCCGCCGCCCATTCTTCATCGGTAGAATTATCGACTTGCTGAGAAAGAAAATGACTAAAGTGCTCGGCGTATTGGCTGCGTACTTTTTCCGAACGGAAATAGGAGAGTAACCGCTTTTTGAGCACACTGAACAGGTAAGGAGCGAGGGAGTCGGTAACGGTCAGGGCCGAGTGATTTTCCCAGAAAATAATGAAGACTTCCTGAACCAGCTCTTCGCTTTCCTCGATTAGCCGAATGCGGTTATAGACGTACGCATACAAGGGAGACCAGTACCGATCATACAGGGACGAGAATACACTTTCGTCTCCTTCTTGAAGACGAGCTAGTAACTCCTGATCCGTATCGAAAGATCGCTGTAGTATGGCCTTACCCAGATTTTGTTTGCAAAAATTCGAGTAAAAATACGGAATACAGGTTAATTATTTGGTAGATTCTTCCATCGACTTACGATTGGAAGGCTACTCACTATGTTAACTTACAAATAGTCAGCACGCAACCTAGGTAAAAAAATAAAAGGTAACCATTTCAGTGGTTACCTTTTACAGGACTAACAACGTGGATCGCTTAGGAGGCCATTTTTCTTTTCTCCATAAAGACCTTTGTACGACCTTTTTCTTTGGGTAACTGAATGACGTTGAGGACATTCAATACTTTCATGATTTGATACGAAGGATCAATTTCAAACCATTTGAAGGCAAAGTTGGCCCGGTTGCCGTAGGTGTGGTGGTTGTTGTGAAAACCTTCGCCCATCATTAGAAAATCCACGGGCATCAGGTTTTTTGAAGTATCGTTAACCTTGAAGGTCGTATAGCCAATTTTGTGAGCAAACCAGTTGATAATGGCACCGTGAATGGGTGACAGCAGGTAATGAACGGGTAGCAACAGGAACCAGCCCCAGGACGGTGCGAAGTAGATGTAGAAAAGGGTATAGAGCGTACCCCAGGCCACACGGGAAACCCGGCTAGAGGCGAAATCATCGAAACTTTTCCAATCAGGAACGTTGGCGGTAAATTTAGGATCAACCGCAATGCGGCGTTCGCGAATGGCCGAGTAGAATTTAGCCGTTTTCAGCATCATATCAAAAATGCCATTGCTGTACATCGGCGAGTGCGGATCGTTTTCCGTATCGGCGTAGGCATGGTGCATGCGGTGCATCACGCCGTAGGCGTAAGCACTCAGGTAATTCGAACCCTGAAAAATCCAGGTTAATACAAAAAACGTCCGTTCCCAGCCTTTGGACATGGTAAAGGCCTGGTGGGCAGCGTAACGGTGAAGGAAAACGGTCTGGAAAAATAAGGCTCCGTACCAGTGTATAGCAAAGAATATGAGGATTGCAGTCATCGCTTTTGTTTTACTTTTTTCAGTAAATATTCGGTCTGAGAGGCTCTAAACCGAGCTTTTAGCGATGACTGGTCGAATTCACTTCCCGAGTTGTAACATTACCTGACTGAATCGTAGGGCCAAAAAAGCAAGGTCAGGAGTTAATCCATTCTTTAAAGGCCGTAGCCCGGTCGCGACTGACGAATACTTCCTCTTCGTCGGGTGGCATCAACTCCAGTTTGAGCCGACCATTGAAATGCGGATGAATTTTATGAATGCTGTCAATGCAAACCAATCGATTACGGCTGATCCGGTTGAAGCGACGGGTATCTACCTGTTCGCTGAGTTCTTCCAGTGTCGCGTCAATTAACAGTTTCTGCTGGTCGAAGGTAACGACAAAACTGAGTTTGTCTTCGCTTTTGAAATAAGCGATGTCCTGAACCTTAACCACGGCGAAGCCATTTCCTTTCCGCACCATAAAACGCTCTTTGGGTTCAGATTTCGTTGGTTGAGGCGTGGGTAACAAACCTTTTTTCAATAAACGATACGCCTGATTTTCGTACTTTTTCAAGGCCGCCCGTAATTCTTCGGGTTGAATGGGTTTCAGTAGATAATCGATGCTGTTTTGCTTGAAGGCCTGAATGGCGTATTGGTCGTAGGCAGTGGTATAAATGATGGGAGCATCGATGGAGAGCCGTTCGAATAACTCGAAACTTTCCTGATCTTCCAGTTGAATGTCGGAGAAGATCAAGTCAGGTTCGGCATGAGCACTGAACCAGGCTACGCTTTTTTCAACCGAGGGCAATACCGCCAGTACTTCAATAGTAGGATCAAGTTTTTCCAGTAAAAACCGGAGCTTTTCGGCTGAAAAATATTCGTCTTCAATAATAACTACTTTCATGCTTTTTCAGAGTAAATCAAGGGTAACCCTACCCGGAATACGCTTGAATCGGGTTCCACCACAATCGACTGTCCGGTCATAAACTGGTAACGAGCCTGTAGGTTTTTCAGTCCAATACCGCTCGAATTAACCTTTCCCGATTTGGTGTGAATGCTGTTGGTCACCCAAAGCGTTGAACCTTCCGTATAAATGGAAAGCGTGAGCGGGTGTTCGTCGGAAATGTAATTATGCTTGACAGCGTTTTCCACCAATAACTGAATGGAAAGGGGCAATACCTGAGCCCGTTGGGCGTGGGAAAGCTCAATGCGGGCTTCGATTTTATGATAGAACCGAACATTGAGCAGGAATAAATAAGCTTCAACTACGGAAATTTCGGCAGCTAAAGGTACCTGTTTTTCTTCGGTGTGATCTAACACATACCGATACACCTGGGCTAGTTTACTGATATACAAATCGGCCAGAGCCGGATCTTTATACACTACACCGCTAAGCACACTCAGGCTATTGAAGAGAAAATGCGGATCGAGTTGTTTTTTGAGTCCTTCAAGGCGGGCCACGAGGTTTTCCTGCCGAAGTTTTTCCTGTTCAACCAGCGACTGTTTCCATTGGTTAAAAAGAAAAGTTCCTTCATTGAAAGCCGTAAAAAGCAACGCGAGCAGGAAGGAAACGAACGCATTCTGGACGATTACGCCAAGTGTGATTAATTCGGATGCTACCAGTCGGCCATAAATCAGAATTCCGCAAATCAGACTCAACGAAGAGAACAGAAAAATTCCCAGTACTTCATACACCAGGTGTTTGGTAATGCTGCGTTCCCAGGGGAAAAAGTACAGCGTTAAGGCCTGAATGAGCTTGCTTCCTTCCCAAATGATATAACTGGTTAGGGTAGCCACCAGAATGGAGAGCAGGTGAGCGGAGGAACCCAACTCCATGGGAATGTAAAACGTAGGCACCACAATGCCGAAGCTCAGGGCTCCGAGCAAAGCAGTCCAACGGACCTGAAATTTATAACGAAACTTTTCTGTCAAGGCTTTTGCAGGAATAAGAGTTAGTCAAAGGTAAAAGGTCGCGTTCAGTTTTTGCTAATAATAAGGATCAGATCACAGAGGAGTCGGATGCGAAAAGAATTTAAAAATAAATGAAAAAATATTTTGTACTAAACAGTACAATATTATACCTTTGTAGAGCAAAACAAACAGGAATGGCAGGCAGACCCAAAATATACGACGAAGAAACGGCCCTTGATCGGGCGGTGGGCGTATTTTGGGAAAAAGGCTACGCCAACGCTTCAGCAGACGATTTGCTTAAAGCCATGGGTATTGGCAAGGGCAGTTTTTACCTGGCTTTCAAAGGAGGCAAACAGGAACTGTTCGAAAAATCCATGAAGCGGGTGGTGGATCAGAATTTCAGAGAGTTGAGATCAGCCATTCATGCCTGTGATAACCCCGTTAAGCTGATTAAGGACTTCTTTTTGGGTTTAGTGGGAGAACAATCGCCGATTGGGAATCAGGGTTGCTACTTTGGGAATGCTCTTGTACAGATTAGCGAAAACGATTCAGGACTTAAGTTGCTGGCTGCTCATTACCTAACCCTGCTGGAAAGTATTTTTGAAGAAGCCATGCAGCGAGGAAAAGACCTGGGGTTACTTCAAACAAACCTGCCTCCGGCAACGCTGGCGTCGTATCTGATTAATCTGTGGAATGGCATTAACGTAACGCGTCGGATGGAAACGGATTCGGCAAAACTGGCTGAACTTTTAAAATTGAATCTGGCCGTAATCGAGTAAATTTTTTTAGCCAATATTGTACTATTTGGTACAAAATATTTCCAATCAATCTATTACAAAAACAACACAATCATGAAACGCAGAGCTACAGCCGTTTGGAACGGAGACATTAAATCAGGAGCAGGTCATTTAACGACGCAAAGCACTACGCTTAACAAGACTCAATATTCATTCAATAGCCGTTTTGCTGAAGGAGTAGGAACGAACCCCGAGGAGTTACTGGCCGCAGCTCACGCAGGTTGTTTCACCATGAAATTAGACCTGGATTTGACGCAGGCGGGTTATACCGTAGAATCTTTAGAAACGGAATCAGTTATTACCTTGGACAACGGAAAGATTACCTTGTCTGAATTAACGTTACAGGCAAAAGTACCCGGTATTACGGAGGAAGAATTTCAGAAAATCGCCGCTGAAGCTGAAAAAACCTGTCCCGTAAGCGGAGCGTTTAGTTTCGAAATTAAACTGAATGCTAGTCTGATTGCCTAGTTAATTATTACCCCAGGAAAAGCCCACTCAATTTTCATGAATTGAGTGGGCTTTTCCTGGGGTAATAATCAAGGGAGATACGGGTATGCCCAATTAAACTACCATTGCTAGTGAATCAGTAAAACGACTGGTAATCAATACTTAATGGATTGGATTTCATCTTAATTAACCTGAATATTCTCCTGTAGGATGGAATGCGTACCATTAGAATACACTATCAGTTGCTGAGCTTTAAGATTTCCTAAAGAAAGAATTAGTTCATAGCGTTAACAATTGGATAAGGAAATACATGCCCTGGTAATTAATAGACTGGGTTTACTAGTTATTAATCATGTTTTAGAGAATAGTTATAGCTTTTAAATTAAGCATGTATGGGTATGAACTTATTCATCTCAATTAATTACTCGACTCATGTATTTATAATGGATAATACTACCCAATAGATTGATTAATGAATCAATAGTTTAGTTAATTTCGATAATTATCCTGAAAAAAGTTAGTAATAATTTTGATCATTTCATTATCTGGATTATTCCCGTAATCAGGCGGAAAGACAGTGTGGATGACCTCGCTTAAACCGGAAAAATTCTTGGCATCCAATGTTTTATAAAAGAGATATTTTCGGTTAAAAATCCGCTGTTCAATGGGATTTTTGGAGAGAATAGTAATGTAGGTTTGGCGTGGATCTGACTTTAATAAATCGATAAAAGCTTCGAACTTTTCAAGCTCAGCTTCGCCCATTTGCAACATGCTTCCATTAAGATAAATGAAAACCCCTTTAATGTCAAAGGCGTCAACGGTTGTAGCAAACTGATCTAAAATGGCAATGAGCTCCTGTTCCTGAAGGAGTTGTTTAGAGGAACTGAAAAAGGCAATGCGGTATAACATAAGCAGTCGGCCAGAGCATATAGCTTTTAAAAAAGGAATAGGGCAGGCTTGGTTCGCGAAACGAGCGACTTACGCATTACAAATCTAAAATAAATCATACTGACTGTAAGCTAAAGTGCTGATATTCCCATAGAAAGTTCTGTGTTTTTTCATATCTTGCGTAAACTTCGCCTTTGCATGCACTTTATACGAAATTATACTCCAAAACGATTCTAAAAGAAAAGCGATTAGCATCCATTGGCAATGGAAGAAGAGAAATGGTGGGATGAATTCAGAGCAGGTGATGAGCAGGCGTTTCAATTGCTTTTCAACACCTACCGCCGCCGTCTGTATAATTACGGACGCAAATTCAGCCCCGATGAATTAGCGATTGAAGATGCCATTCAGGATCTGTTTGTAAAGTTGTGGCTCAACCGAACTTCAATTAAAGAAACCCCTTCCGTAAAAAATTACCTGTATAAAGCTTTCCGGAGAACGCTGTTTCGTAAGCTCGAATATGCGACGCCCCTGCTTGATTTTTTTGAATCCGAAGGAGATTATACCTTTCAGATTGAACTTGGGCATGATGTTACGATGATTCAGGCCGAGCATCAGCAGAAAGTGAAAGAAAATCTCGAAAAAGCATTGGAAAAGATGAGCCCTCGGCAACGGGAGATTATTCACCTGAAGTATTATGAAGGGCTTGAGTACGAGGAAATTGCCGAGATTCTGGGTATATCTTCCAGTAGTACCTATAAATTACTTTACAAAGCATTAGACAGTTTAAAAGCTCATCTGTCGACCCATGAGTTTAGGATATTGTTCGGCGTTTTTCTTTACTGGAAGAATCAAGTTACGAACTAAGGATTGATCTCCGTATCGATGCTTTCGATACGGAGATTAGGGAATTAAGAATGGATAGTTTTAAGAAGCTGGCAAAAACTCTTCATCTGATCCCGCGTTCCAAGACTGAGACGGCACCAGGTTTTTCCGTCCAAAGCCATGGTCTTGAGAACATAGCCTCGCTCTTTAAAGTATAGCTCAAAATCTAGGGCAGGCCCTGTAATACTGAATAAAATGAAATTGGTAAAGGAAGGAATGATTTCATAACCCATTTCAAGCAAAGCCTGCGAAACCTCGTTTCGAACCCGATGATTTTCTGCAATGTAAGACTCATGAAATGCCCGGTCTTCCAGAGCTGCGAAAGCCGCCTGAACGGCAATGTTGCTCAACATCAGGCCATTATAAGCCATTATTTCCTGCAAGGGTTTTAAAAAACTTGTCTGACCCAGCATATAACCAATGCGTAACCCTGCCAGACCGAGACCCTTAGAAAAAGTTCGCATGATGATAACATTGTATCCTTCCTGTAAAAGCGAAGCCATACTCGGGGCGTCAACCGCCAGATCAAGATAGGCCTCATCTACCACGACAGGTACCCGTTTACTGACACGCTTGCAAAATTCTACTAACTCAGCACTCGGAGTGATGCTGCCCGTTGGGTTGTTAGGGTTGCAGACGTAAACCAGACGGGTTTCTTCCGTAAGGGCGGCTTCCATAGCGGCCAGGTTGTGTGATCCATTCGATAAGCAGGGGATACTTACGCAGTTGGAACCCATGCCCTTAACCGCATTCCCCAATAAAGGAAAGGTTGGACTAGGCAAAATCAGAGTACCGGGGTTTTGAAATAGCCGTAAGGCGATCTTTTCCAGCAGGTCAGAAATACCGGCACCTAACTGAACTTGTGCTGTAGGGACTCCTTCGTACGCAGCGATGCTGGCCTGAAGCCGGGGTAACTCGCTGAACGTATACCGATTAACCGAGGAAAGGGCTTGAAGAATGGCCTTCTGCACGAGCGGAGAGGGACCATTGGGGTTCTCGTTAGCATCCAGCCGAATCGGCTGAACGATCGAAGGTTCCGCTAAAAATTCTGAAAACATGATAGATTGATGAAGTAGTCGGCTTAGGCCGTTCTGTGTAAATGTACTACCTATTTCAGACACGAAGCAAAGCTTAACGTGATAAGGAGGAAAAGAAATAAAGGCCCCTTAAAAAGAGACCTTATTAGTCCTACACTTAACCAAAACTAATTGAATATTATTGGCCTAGTAACTCGGCAAGCTTCGTGTTCAAGGCTTCGCCCCGCAGGTATTTGGCAATGATTTTACCTTCTTTATCAATCAGAAAATTCATGGGAATGGCTTCCACTTCATAAAGCTGGGCAGCGGGACTATCCCAGCCTTTTAAATCCGATACCTGAGTCCAAGTCAGGCCATCGTCTTTAATGGCTTTCAGCCACTTTTCTTTACCTTCAGGTTTGTCCAGTGACACGCCCAAAATGGTAAAGCCCTTGTCTTTGAACTGATGATAAGCTTTGATTAAGTTCGGGTTTTCGCGGCGGCAGGGAGCACACCAGCTGGCCCAGAAGTCAAGTAATACGTATTGACCTTTATAATCTGAAAGCTTAACGGGCTTACCATTTACATCGTTAAGGGTAAACTCAGGAGCTAAAGAACCTTCCTGGGTTTTCTTGACCTTCTGGATTTTCTCGGCTACATCCTTTCCCAGGTCAGAATTACGGACGGCAGCACTGAGTTTGAGAAAATCTTCTTCCGCCTTACGGGCATCGAATTCAGGAGGTAAGGTTGAATTGAAAGCCATCAAAGCCATGAACTGATCGGGGTGACTTCTGACGTATTTCATTTTTACGTCAATGATCTCGTTTTGAATGGCTGTTGCCCGATCTTCCAGACTCTGGATATACGTTTTATCCGATTTTTTCTCTTCGGGCTGTTTATTATACTCGTCGTTTAAAATCGTGTACTTGTCGTAATGAGGCTTCAGCATGGCGTTTACCTTGGCATTCTCATCATTCAGTTTCGAACCTTTAATGGTCGCATGTTTAATGGAGTCCTTCGCCGTTAGAGTAATTTCAGTATCTTCAACAAACAAGGCCAGTACGTCAAATTTGGGGCGTTTGGTCGGATCGTTCGGCGTATTGTCATGAACGAGCCGAATGTTCGCTTCCTTGGGTGAATCTACTTTCCCTTTGAACGTGAAGTTACCATCCGTAAGAAAGGTTGAATCTACGAAAGACTGATTCGTTCCCCGGATTTTGTAATAGAGATATGCTTTGGCCGGCTTATTCAGATGACCGACTTTACCTTTGATGGTGTAACTGCCCTGGGCGTAACTGCTAAGCTGAGCGAGTAGGAGAGCAGGAAGAATGAATTTTTTCATGACTAATCAGGGAAAAACGATTTAATGTTGTGAAATCTGTAAGTATTGTTCGTATTGTTTGGGCTTTTTGAGAATAGCAATGGCCCTTAGGTAACTGCCATTTTCGCTGTTCAGCATCCGTTGGTAATACGTGTTACTACCAAAAAGCTGGCTGGCAATTTGAGCTTTCAGGTGTAACTCAGCCATAGTCTTCAATCGTGCTTGGGTAGCTTCATTACCTTTAGGGGTGATTCCCATTTTTGCCAGGCGTTCCATTAACTCTGCTGGAAGCTGGAATTTTTTTTCATAGGACTGGAAATCAGGGTATTGTTTTTGAAGCGTTGCCCGATTTTGATCCATGTATTCAAAAGCGATTTGACTAATTATACCCAAACCCACCAGTTGCTGGAAGTAAGGAGAAAACTCCAGCGTATCAATCGGAACGAAGACATCAGGCATAATGCCCCCGCCCCCGTACACGGTTCGTTTACCTACGAGGGTTTTATACTTGAGGGAATCCGGAAAATGAATGTTCTGGGCATCCGTTAACTCCCCACTTTTCAGTCGGGTCGTCAGGTTGTCTTCGTAAGCATGGCCGTGGTAAGGTTTCTGAATAGACCGTCCTGCTGGAGTGTAATAACGGGCACCCGTCAGTTGCAGCACCGATCCATCCAGTAAGTTCACGGGCTTTTGCATCAGACCTTTTCCAAAACTCCGCTGACCTACTACCACGGCCCGGTCCCAATCCTGTAAGGCTCCGGTTAGAATTTCACTGGAAGATGCCGTGGACTGATCAATCAGAACCACCATGTTCCCCGTCATGAACTGCCCCTGACCTCCAGTATAATAGTAATCTTTACCGCCATCACGGGGCACACTATAGAACACGAGTTTTTCCTGATTCAAAAATTCATCGGCGGCACCGATAGCGGCCTGTACGTAACCACCCCCATTTCCCTGCAAGTCTAGAATCAAGCTTTTCATTCCCTGGGCTTTCAGAGCGTTCAAGGCCTGATCAAGCTCGGAACGGGTAGTAGTATTGAAAATGCCCAGCGAAATATAGCCAATGGTTTTATCGACCATGTAATAGCTCCGGATGGATCTATTGGGGATGGTACCCCGAGTGAGTGCTACGGTTAAAGGATCAGGAGAACTGCGACGAACAAGTGTTAGGGAAATAGGTTGCCCTTTGTTTCCCCGGATTTTCTTCATAATGTCCAGATTCGAAAGGCCATTCCCGGCCAGTTGCTGACCGTCAATGGCAATAATCCGGTCTCCGGCCCGCAAGCCCGCTTTTTCGGCGGGGCCTTCCGGTACAATCTGGGTAATAAACAGACTGTCATTTTGCATGAGGTACTGAATGCCAATTCCGGCGTAATTTCCACTCATGGCTTGATTCATGGCTTCGGCTTCTTTCCGACTCATGTACTGCGAATGCGGATCAAGCTCCTTAATCATGGCTCGAATGGCAGCATCCGTTAGCTGTTCATCATCGGTCGGATCGACGTAATTGGCTTCAATCGCTCTTAAGGCCGAAGCAAACTTTTCTTTGGGATTTACCTGAGCATTCACCCCTGAAATCGTTAGTAAGCCTAAGGCCAGGGCCAGGTAACATGTGGTCGTATTCATGGCTTATTTCTCGGACTTAAGGATTTCAATGACCGTAGACAATTCGTCCACCAGCTTACTTGGACTACCCGAGTAGCCTTCGGAACTATACCGCATCATGCCATTTTTAAGCACAATTTTCCGGGGAATGCCTGACGAATTGAAGCGGGGTGCCAGTGTGCTGAATACCGCGTTTTGCTCACCCGTTTTCTTATTAATTCCATCGTGTAGAAGGTTAAAACGATAGCCCATCTTCTTGATATAGCCTTCCGATTTTTCCTTGTAGTTATCGTGTTGCATGGTTCCCACGAAATAAAAAGCCACTTCCGGGTCTTTGGCATATTTATCAACGGCTATTTGCATACCGGGAAAGGCACTAATACAGGGTTTGCACCAGGTAGCCCAAAAGTCAATTACTACGATTTTGTCTTCCCAATCACTGGAACGTACCAGTTTTCCTTCGGGGTTTTCCAGAGCAAACGGCATGATTTCTTCATTGAGTAAATGCTGTTTGACGTACGTTTCCAGTTCGGCTTTTCCTTCGTCCGATTTTAGTGAAGACAAGTACGTCTGGAAACCATCAGCGGAGCCTTTTTTCTTAACAAATTCCGACTGTAATTTTTCCAGCATTAGCGGGGTAAGAGCATTCGCTTTAGCACACGATTCCAGAAAGGACTGAATAGGAGAGCCCGTTTTTTCGAGTATCTGAAGGTAGGTTTCGTTGAACTCAGCATTGGCGTATTTACCTTTTTCCGAAAAATGGTTGAAATAGGATTCCGCCTCCTGATCTTTTCCCAATTCATGCAACAGACTCAGGTGAATGTATAATCGCTCATCCAGTTGATTAGCTGCCTGTATCTGGGCATCTTTGGCCGTGAAAACGTTTGGTTCTTCGAACGAGCTGTCCTTTACGTTCTGGATCAGGTGCTTGATGAAAGGCGTTGAAATCAGATTAATACTATCCAGCGGAAGCATTTTGAAAGTAAATGCACGATGAATATTCCAGCGAGCAATTTCATTGGTTGTTTTAAAATCAAGTTGGGGAAGCAAAGCCAGGAGTGGACCAAACTGACGAGTTTCGAAATAAGCCGTTGCTAGGTTTCGGTGAACTTCGTAATAAATAAAAGCCTGATTAGTAGAGTTTTTCTTCCATTCGCCATAAGGAAACTTCTTCAGAAAACTTTCTGATTTACTAATCATCTGTTCCCGAGATTTTGCTCCTATTAACTCATGAGAAGCGGCCAATCGGGCATAAGGCCCCGTAGGATTACCCTGAATGACCGATTGCTCTATTTGATCGGCCCGGGTTTTGTCTTTCAAATCATATCTATAGTACCGAGCCAACTCCATGCGATCCGCTTCTGATAAGTCAGGAATAGCCTCCAATTTGGCGAGCAATGCCGGAGCTTGCTGCGTAAAAGACTTACCCAGAATGGCTTTTTGCATGGTTAGGTACGTAGGAATGAAGTGCTTTACCCGAGCGGGTTCTTTTAACTCCGTTTGGAGGGCTTTCTGAAGTATTTCTGTTGATAGGGCAGGTTGCATATCATTCCAAAAAAAGGGCATATGGCTATCCAGAGTAGGCATCTGGAAGATAACGGAAGCCAACGCACCACCGGGTAAAGTCTGACCTGTGGAGCTGACGGTTGTCAGTCCATAACTTTTCTGAATATCCAGTTGATCGGGCCTGAAAGGGGACCCCTGAAAAAACCGAAAGGCAACAAAGGCAGTTGGGGCGGGGATCAAAAGTTGTCCCTGATAGAGATTGCCTTTTGATTCCAAAGGCAAGTCCACTCGTGTCCAGGAATAATTTTGGTAGAGTAACGCCTCCCCTAAAACGGGTACACCCGCCTGTAGCGAACTGCCTTGGGGTGAATACTGCACTTGAAGCGTCTTCCCCACTACTGGTTTTTGCGGGGAAAGCGTGAGTTGCTGAGCCTGCAAACCCTTACTGAGCAGAAGGGCCAGACAGGCAAGAATAACAAAAGGAGATTTCATATAGGAAAAATTAACGGTCATTTTGCTGAATCTCAGGATTGAGATCAATGTATTTCGGTCCAATCGGGTAGACGTAGCGATTGCTGGCTGGAGCTAGGGTATAACTTACATTCTTGTACGTTCGAGTGACCGATTTGGCCCATTCGCTTTCCAGACTTAGCCGACGTTGGTCAAGCCAGCGAAGACCGGTTCCCATGAGTTCCCGGCGACGTTCGTCTAATACATACCCAAGAGCCTGCTGAGCGGTAGTGGCCTGTAAGGCTTTATAATTAGCCGCCGTGAAGCGTTTGGCACGAAGGGTATTGAGTACCTGAAGGGCCTGGTCAGTCTGGTTATTCCGAGCAAAGCCCTCGGCCTGAATTAACATCATTTCGCCAACGCTAGGTCCTGAGTTAATAGAAAGGTCTACAGTCAAGCGTCCTTTATAATATCCCCTTCCCACAATGTTGGGGGCAAAAGCCGTACCGACTCGCGTAAAGAGCATATAGCGAAGATCGTTTGTGTCGAATAGCTGTAATAAAGCAGGATTGAGCGGAATATTTGTATTAAATAAAGCCGATCTCGAAAGAATGATCTCCGGGTTATTCAGGTGACGGGGAAATTGCGTAGGGGTGGTCTGATAGGTAGTTAAGTCAACCAGCGTGTTCTGGATTTCCAGAGCTTTACGGGCATTTTCCTGAGCCAGTGTATACTCCTGACGCATCAGATAAGCTCGGGCCAATGTGGCATAAGCCGCGGCTTTTCCGGGGTGGGTATTTAAACTCGGATAAGTAGGTAAGAAAGGTAAAGCTTCGGCTATGTCCTTGAAAATCTGTTGATAAACGGTTTCCAGGGATACCCGATTTAACTTTTGGAAAAGATTAGGAACGAGTAATAAGGGAACCCCGAGAGTGGTGTTTGCTTTATCTTTTTGGTAAATCGGTGCGTAAAGATTAATCAGCGTGAGGTAGGCATAGGATCGTTGCACCTGAGCTTCCGCATAAATCTTATGCTTTGCTTCGTCGGTTCCATTTTCGCTGGTCATTACTTTAGCAAGTACCTCATTGCAGACGTAGATCTGGTTATAAAGCTGATCCCAGCCCGCGTCGCTTTGCGTAGCGTCGTAATAGTTTTCGGCCCAGGTATAGACATTACTCTGGTCCGTGGTTAGACGGTTTTGGGCGGCCTGATCGGCCCCGGCATCAATATCATCACTCGAAAGCATGGGTAATGAAGGCGTTGCTGAAAAAACCGTATAGTTATTTAAAAGAGACTGAAAATCAGAAGTATATTTCAGAAGTCGGTTGTTACTGTTATTGATTTCAATCTCCACGTATTTCCGGCATGACGAAGTCATGACCAATAAGGAAACTGATAAAATCAAGATGTATTTTTTCATGTTCATATTGGCTAGGATCGTTAGAAAGAAGCGTTTAAGCCGAAGAAAAAGCTTGTTACCGGAGGAAGGTTAGCGTAGTTATTTGTGCGGTAATACTCGGGATCAACGCCCGCTTTATTTTTCACCCAAATCAGACCCAGGTTACGAGCCGTTACGTTCAAACTGGCAGATTTGACGGGTAACTTTTTTAGTAATGATTCGCCCAGTTGGTAACCTAGTGAAAGTTGCTGAAAGCGAATATGACTGGCACTCTCCGTGAGAAGATCGGATAATTTATATCGGTTTACGCTGTTATAACTTATGTTGGCCAGACCGGGTACGTTGGTGAAAGCTTCGTCCCCGGGTTTTTGCCAGCGAAGAGCCAGATCTTTCTGAGTTCCCATCAGTCCTGAAAGAGCGGTAGCCTGATAGTCAGGATAGTTATCTATTGAAGGACGACGGAAGACGTGTCCCATGGCATAGGTAAACCGAACCGCCAGCGTCCAGCCCTTGTATGAAAAGTTATTAATGAAAGCTCCAAAATAGGGTGCTGTTGTCCGACCCACATATACCAAGTCTTCACGAGTTAAGCTATTGACACCGACTTGATCCGAAACGATTTCTCCACTTTTATTATAAATCTGTCCTTGTCCGCGGTTATCAAGGCCAGCCCAGCGATACGCATACAGGTAATCCGTAGGCATTCCGTTTAGAAATACATTACTCAGGATCTGCCCCACGGTAGTCTGGTTAAATCGGGTATCGGTAACTTTATTGGTGTTGTAAGAAACGTTGAACGCAGAGGACCATCGGAAACCCCGGTATTGAATTACTTCTGCTTTCAAGCCTAGCTCATAACCATGATTTTCCATGGATGCCGAGTTAAACTTAAGCGTAGACCAGCCGTAGGTAGAATTGTAAGGAAACTGTCCGAGAATATCCGTAGATTTTTTCTGATAAACATCAAAGTTTCCCGAGAGGCGATTGTTAAGCAGTGCAAAATCGAGCCCTATGTTACTACTTGCCGTTTTTTCCCAGCTTAATTGACTATTGGCGGGCGTTGAAATGCTGGCATAAGCTTCATTCGTGAGGTTATCAGCTCCAAACGTATTAATTAAAGTGCTATTGGAGGTAGCGGTTGGAATGATTCCGGCTATTCCATACGTGAGGCGAAGCTGTAAATCGTCAAAAAACGAGACGGTATTCATGAACGATTCGGACTTGATATTCCACTTAACGCCCGTAGACCACAGGGGACGGGCCCGGCGACTCCGTGAAATTCCGGCGAGCGAATAATCATCAAAACGAATACTAGCCGATAAAGAATAGCGATTATTAAGAAATGAAAGTCCAGCATTACTGTAATACGACAGGTACCGCATGCGGTCATAGGTAATTGCTCCGTCGTTATAGCCAAGGATGCTGCTATATCCGTCAATGGTGGTGTAAGCAACAGAAGGATTAAAGGCCAGTGAACTACGGGTATCGGCATTGTATCCGTAACGCGTTTGCTGTTGGGCATTATTGAAGGTCTGCCGAATTTCACTGCCCGCTACCATGTTTAACTGAGCAAACTGATGCCAGCTCTTGTTGATATTGAACTGTCCACGCAACGAATAACTGTCATTAATCTGGTTTCTGCTTATCATCGAACCTCCGAACGGTATGCCATATACGATGCTGCCCGTAGTGGGGCTGATGCTGGTGGCATAGTTGAGTCGGTTCCGCATGTTGTAACTTTGCAATTCGTCAAGGCTCACCCCGTTTACCAGATTTCGCTGCCATTGTCCGGCTACAGTTAGATCGAGCCAATCCGTAAGCTTACCCGTTAAGTCCGCTCCAAAGCGAAGGCGATTTTCCTGCGTGGTGTATTTCGAATAATTCAATTCATCAATAGGATTGTACCCATAAGGGAGGTAACCCTTCTTTTCAAAAGCCTGGGCGACATCCTGCCGATACACGTAATACCGTTGAATGTGATTTCCTTGAGCGTCTTCGAGTGACTCATAGGGACGAAGGCCCAGATTACTTGTGGTAATGGCATTAATAGCCGCTGAATTATTGATGCTATTACTAATGTTATAATTGAGGCTGGTGTTGAGTCGAAGGCGGTTCTGAAAAAACTGGTTACCCAGATTAGCCGTCACAAAGTAACTTTCGGATTGATTGCTGCGAAAAACGGGAATATCCTTGCTGTAATTCGTTGAAAGGTAATAGGTGCTATTCGGTCCACCGCCCGAAAGAGAAAGGTTATACTGCTGGGAAATTGCGTTTTGTAAAAGCAGTTTACGAATCTGACTCTGATTATTAATCCCCGCAAGAGCACTTAAGGCCGAATCCCGCTGACTAACCGTTGCTGTGCCCCGATCCACCCGGAACATCCATTCCAACGCATCACTGAGGGGACGATTCTGGTTGAAATTCATCCAGGAAGAATCCCAGTTGGTTGGGTCAGAATAAAAACCACGGTCTTTGAGCTCTTTTTCAAGAGCGATGTATTCCGCACTGCTCATGGTTGTTAAACTTGACAAATTAGCGGGACGAGAGATGCTCAGGTTCGTACTGAAATTAATGGAAGAGGTATTGGGCCGGCCCTTTTTGGTTTCAATCACGATTACGCCGTTGGCGGCCTGTGCTCCCCAGATGGACGTAGCGGCGGCATCTTTCAGAACGGTGATGGAGGCAATGTCTTCTGGATTGTAACGACTTAAAATGGCACCCGCCGTATACTGGGAAGTACCACGGCTGGTTAACTCAGGATCAATGGCCGGGAAGCCATCAATGACAATGAGTGGATTGGTATTTGCACCTGATCCAAAAGAATTTACACCCCTAATCTGGATAGTGTTCTTGCGGACATTAAAGTTCACGCCAGGCATGGCTCCTTCCAGACGCTCCATCAGGTTAATGCTGGGAACATCTTTAATTTCTTTGGTTACCTGGCTAAAAGAACCCGTTGCCCGCTCTTTTGGAATTTTCTGATAACCCGTCGAGAGAATTTCAATTTGTTTTAATTCCTGCGTGTTTTCTTCCAGGATGACGTTAATCATGGTTCGGTTACCAACGGCCACCCGCTGCGTAACCATCCCGACAAAAGATACCGTAAGGTGCTGGGTGGGTTGCGTGAGCCGAAGCGTATATTGACCGTCGCTATTGGCAGTCACGCCGACATTTCCCCGGTCGGATTTAATCGTTGCTCCAATCAGTGGTTTGCCGTGACTGTCGGTAATCGTGCCGCGAATGGTCTCAATGTAGGCAGACTCTGGCTCGACGATTTCTGTATAACCAGGTGCGGAAGCCTCCACTCGGTTCTTCGAGGGTTGGTCGCGGGTATCTTTAATCAGGGTGTAGTAATTGTGCTGAACGTATAGAAATAAGAGTTTATTGGGGTAGAGAATTTCTTTTAGTACATTCTCTACTGGCTGGTTTTTTGACAGCGGCGTTTTGAGCTGAACATACATATTATCGGTCAAGTGTTCGGCGTAGGAAAACTTGGTTCCGTAAAAAGCCTGGATTTTGACCAGAGCCTGGTTCAGGGTAATCCGTTGCTGAGCGAAGGCAACCGGACCCGTTAGGAGTAAGCAGACAAGGAACAGTAAGGGTTTTTTCATAAACTCAGGGGGTATGTATAATCAGATGCTGGTGTTGCCTTTCGATTTTTACATCAAATACTTTTTCAATCACGAATAAAATGTCGTCCGGATTCGCCGCCGGAACCGTTCCATTCAACCGCCTGCTCAATAATTCTGGCTTGTCAACAGTGACGGTATAGCCGTAGGTATCTTCCAGTATGCCCACTACATCGGCCATGGTATATCCGGTAAGTTCAAGCTCTTTGTTAACCCAGGCCGTATTCGCCTGCGGACTGCGATCAAGAGCCTGCAACTGGCTGGTTCGGGCATCGTAGCCCAGACTTTCTCCCGGTTTGAGGTAACGGACGAATACGCCGGGTTTTTCAACTTTGATGCGTCCTTCCAGTAGTGATATTTCCGTTTTCTGCCGCCGCGATTTAACGTTGAAACGAGTTCCTAACACCGTCAGATTCAATCCATTTACGTGTACTCGGAAGGAATCAGACTCCTGTACCCGGTTTTGAATAGCCACGTGCTTGACGTGAAAAGAAACTTCGCCTTCCGCCCAGATTTCGCGGGGTTTGCTGGATTTCCAGTTCCGGGAATAGTGAATTTTCGAATTACCGTTCAAGACCACTTCCGTCTCGTCCGGCAGGGTAATCGTGCTGAGTTGTCCAAAAGGAGTTTCTACCTGCTGATCTCCCAATTGGATAAGTTCACGGCCTGCGAAAAAGACCAGAACGACTGCCGCCGCCGCTGAAGCCCACTGCGTGGCCCGACGGAGCGGGCGGATGTATGTTCGCTGGTAACGCTCTTTCTCTTCAATCTTTTCCCATAATTGTCCCCAGGCTTCCGTTTCAGATTGCTGAGGAATGTATAGAGGCTGGTTTTGCAACCATTCAATCCATTGCCGGGCTTCTTCTACAAAAGGACGACGATCAGGATAGGTCCGTAATAGCTCCTGCCAGAACTGCTCTTTTTCGGGCGTGGGATGTTTTACACTGTCAACGAACGTTTCATCCTTAAAGAATTCGATCGTTTTATAGGTCTGATATACTTGTAATGCTTCGTTCATGGTCTCTTCAATTAGGTATACACACGGAATTTTTAATTTATCCCTTCTTTCAGAATAAAAAGTTGAAATTTTTTAAAAACCTGAACATACCTGAATGCTTCTTTAAAAAATGCCAAAGAATAGTAGACAGCAGAAAGGCTAAAATTTTAGCCAAGGACGGCAGGAATGAAAAGGCTTTTACAAAGAAGAAAAGTTATAAAGGACAGATGATCAAATTGTTAAGTGATGATTAAGGGAATGGCTTACGACTGA
Organism: Siphonobacter sp. SORGH_AS_0500; assembly: GCF_031453245.1. NCBI lineage: Bacteria > Pseudomonadati > Bacteroidota > Cytophagia > Cytophagales > Cytophagaceae > Siphonobacter > Siphonobacter sp. SORGH_AS_0500. The sequence continues at coordinate 122,747 of NZ_JAVIYT010000008.1, read as the reverse complement.
TTGAGAAGGGCGACGGTTTTCAGGACCGTACAACATCTTGATCGTGATTGACGTATTCAATCAAAAGCATTTCTCATCTTTGCGTGGAGTCAGGAGTGAAGGGCGGGGTTTATTTTTTATGCAATGCGATTTCTTTGGGTTTTAATCCTGATTTGTGGGGTTTGGTCGTGGGCTAGTGCTCAGGTGCAGGTGCGAGGTCGAATTCAGGATTCGGACACTCGGGTGAATCTGTCGGATGCCAGTGTTACCCTGTTTACATTTTCGGATTCCGTTCTGGTGAAAGGAGCTCGCAGCAATGAAGCTGGGCTGTTTATCCTTTCGGGTGTTACGAAAGGCAAATACCATCTGGTCATTAGCTACGTAGGTTATCAGAATTATAGTTCAGTTTTTCAGGTAAATACTTCTGATATTCAGCTAGACACTATTCCACTTCTCACCCAAGCCAGTACCTTAGCTGAGGTGGTTATTCGCCGGCAGGCACCGCCGGTGACGGTTAAAAAAGACACGATAGAATATAATCCAGAAGCTTTTCAGACGGAGCCCAGTGCGGTCATAGAAAAGTTACTCGGCAAATTACCCGGCATTACGGTCGATAAAGACGGAAATATCAAGGCTCAGGGCCAGGATGTGCCGAAGATTCTTGTGGATGGGCAACCATTTTTTGACGGTGATCCTAAAATGGCAACGAAAAATTTGCCCGTTGATATAGTCGAGAAAATTCAGTTGATTGATCAGAAATCAGAGCGAACCCAAATGTCGGGAATGGATGACGGGTCGCGGAGTAAAACCATCAACATTGTCACCAAAAAAGACCGACGAAAAGGTTTATTCGGCGATCAGGAATTCAGCATTGGCCCCGATCAGAGTGAAAGAAATCCGCGATATGGGGTTCGACTCAATCTAAACCGTTTTCGAGAATCGCAGCAATTTTCAGTAATTGCTCAGGCAGATAATACCAATAGTGGCCCCGGCAGTGGTTCATCCATTAATCGAACGTTAGTAGGGGGAGTAAATTATCAAAATCGTTGGGGCAAGAAAACAGACCTGGGTATCAATTATCGAGCTAATCGGGTTAAATCCCTTAATGACCAGCAAAGCATTCGCACGTATGCACTGCCCGATACCTCGTATCAGGTGCGGGAATCGAGTTCGTCCCATGCTGGAAACACCACCCATTCGCTGAATCTCCATTTTAACCATGAATTTGATTCGCTGACCAGTTTTCGTTTGAATTCGAATGTCTCGCTTCTGCAATCCGGTAATCTTTCCCATCGACAGTCACAAACGTATCCCATAGGCTCAGAATTTCTAAATCCGATTAATCAAAGTAGTACTGAAAATACAACGGATAATCAAAGTTTGAATGGTTCGGTTAACGCTTTCCTGAATCGAAACTTTCACAAAAAAGGGAGAAACGTAATGGTCACGTATACGCTTTTTCTGAATCATCAACAAAATGAAGGATTAACGAAGTCTACGAACGAATTCTTTGGTCAGCGACAAAACCAGACGATTAATCAGGAAAATGAGCAAACGACCCGTTCTTCCCGTCATCAGGTATATGTTTCGTACAGTGAACCGTTTTCGGAAAAAAACCGACTTGAGTTTCATTACCGATTCCAGAAAAATCCCTCGTATTCCAATCGGGAAGTTCGCGACTATAACGAAACAACGGGCAGGTATGACCGCTTCAATGACTCCCTGTCCAATCGTTTTCGGTCGAGTTACCCCAGTCATGCAGCGGGCGTATTATTCCAGCAAAATCAGGGCCAGAATCTTTTCAATCTGGGAATGGATGTCCAGCAGGCAAGCCTTAGCAGTAGATCTACGTCGCAGAATATTACTAAAGACTTTATCAGTCTGTTACCCACAGCCATGGTAAGTTTTAAAGTAAAAAAGGATCGTTACCTCCGGCTTCATTATCAGGGGCAGACGCAAGCCCCAACCGTAGATCAGTTGCAGCCCGTGGCTGATAATACAAATCCTTTACTCATTCGACTGGGTAATCCCGACTTGAGGCAGGAATTCCATCATTCGATGAACTTGAATTATAACTCTTTTAATTCGACGACTTTTGAGAATTTCTTTCTTAACATTAATGCTAATCAGGTCACCAATAAAATTATACAATCGGTCCGTTTTGATGAGCAGGGCGTTCAAACGACGCTTCCCCTGAATACCAACGGCCATTACATGGTATCGGGTAATGTTAATTATGGACGTCAGCTTGAGTTTCTGAAATTACAGGTTAATACAGGCTCTTCCATTAACTATAACCGCAGCCTGACTCTGGTCAATGGCCAGGTTAATCAAGCTAATTCTTTACTGATCAGTCCCGAACTACAATTAAATTCTTCGTATCAGGAACGTTTGGGATATAGCCTACGGACCATGCTGACGTACCAGTCCGCTCGCTATTCCCTGCAAAGTCAGCGAAATACATCGTTTATCAATACCTCCGTATCCGCAAGCTTTTATTACGAGTGGGATTTTTACCTGAGACTTAGCACGGATGCGACCTATCAACATTACGGCGGAAATACGGCCGGTCCGGCCCAGCGATATACGCTCTGGAACGTAACGGTTAGTCAGAAATTTTTGAAAAAACAGCAGGCGGAAATGCAGATTCGGGTGTTTGATTTACTTAATCAGAACCGGAGCGTGACGCGTAACGTCACGGAACTCTACACGGAAGAACGGCAGAATCGGGTGTTATCCCGGTATTTTCTGGTAAGCTTTATGTATCATTTCCGAAATTTTGGGGGAATGCCAACGCCTAATCCAGAACGTAAAACCAGGTCAGCAAGGCGTTAGGATAAAGCGTAGAAAATCATAGCAATAAGCAGGATCATCCATAAACAGGTCAAATGGTTAATACGGCTGACCTGTTTGATTTCTTGATCTTCAATCATTCGTTCCGTTGCTCCGATGTAAGGCTTATCCACGAGCTTCCCATGATAGACATTGGGTCCGCCGAAACGGCAATTTAAAATACCCGCCAAAGCCGCTTCGGGGTAACCCGAATTCGGACTTTTATGCTGGTTGCCGTAACGGAAAACGAACGTAAGCCCGCGTTTGCTGAAGGTAACCAGGATCATTAATAAGGCCGTTAATCGGGCGGGAATGAAGTTGGCAACGTCGTCCAGGCGAGCGGCAAATTTGCCGAATTGCTCGTACCGTTCATTGCGATACCCAATCATCGAATCCAGCGTATTAATCATTTTGTAGGTCATCATTCCGGGAACCCCCGCAAGAGCATAATAAAACAAGGGAGCAATTACGCCATCGCTTAGATTTTCGGACATGGTTTCCAGTACCGCAATTCTGATTTGCTGAGGGCTTAAGTTTCGGGTATCGCGACCGACAATCCGCGAAAGCTGGGTTCTCCCTGCTTCAACACCGCCTTCATTCAAGGCTTTAAAAACGTTTTTTCCCTCGCTGATTAAGTTGTGATTCGCCAGTCCGTACCACACCATAATTCCGTTGAAAATCAACCAGATACTTTGAGGAAGGAGTTGGAGTAAATGGTTAATGCAAGTAAAAAAAGCAAACACCAACAGACATAAGAACAGACTCATACCCAAGCCTTTCCAGAACCGATGGTTACCTGTATTGAATCGTTTTTCTCCTGCATAAATAGCATTACCAAACACCCGAATGGGATGCGGCCAGTGATCGGGATCACCGATGAATAAATCCAGTGCATAGCCGATGAATAAAGCGGCAAGGCTTAAAACCATTCGTGTAAGGCAGAAAGTAATAATTTATTTTGAGAAGGACGAAGCGTAGCCAGCCTGAAATGTTGCGGGCTTAAGTCTCTAAAATTACTGGCGTTTCGAATTAATAAACCGTGCTTTTCCAGCAAATAAGATTTCAATGCTGCCGCTGTTTCTATACGGGTTCTTACCAGAAAAAAATGAGTTTCGCTGTCCTCAACTTCCAGGAATTCTATCTGCTTTAACGCCTGAACAAACGACTCTTTATCTGCTAACAGGGATAGTAAAGGAATCTGGATTTCGTTAAAATGTTCGAAGATAAAATGTCCTGCTTCGAGAGCTAAGGTATTAACCGTCCAAGGCTGTTTCTGGTACTTTAATCGATTAATTAACCCGGCAGAAGCCAATACATAACCCAGTCGAAGACCGGGAATAGCATACGTTTTTGTCAGGGAACGAAGGATAATCAGATTCGAATACTGAGCTAATAAATGAATGCTGGATGCAAGGGCTTTGGTGAAATCAATAAAAGCCTCGTCTATGACAAAAAGGGTGGATGGATAATCGATTAACCACTTTTCCAGTTCGCTGAAAACAGCTCCGGTTGGATTGTTGGGATTACAGATAAAAACCAGATCGCTTTGGGGTAATACTTCTTTTTTCGACCAATTTACAAACTGAAGCTGATGCTGAAAACGCGTACAGGCATCTTCATATTCGGCGAAGGCGGGGGTAATAATGGTGGTTTGGGCACCCGCAAATGCCTGAGCAATCAGGTAAATACTTTCGGTTGAACCGCTGTTAACCAAAACCTGATGCGTGGACAACTGATGATGTTGGGCAATCCGCTCAGACAGGCTTTCTGCCAATACTTCGGGGTAACGATTTACTTTTTCCCAGCGGTCAAATAAATAGGCTTTCAGGCCCACAGGCTCCCCGCCGTACCAGACATTGGTACTGAAGTCGGCCCGAATTTTTCCCGAAAAACGATACCCATCGTCGCCGTGTCCTTCCAGCATACCTTACTTTTTTAAATGACTGTAAATCAATTCTAAATCAACATTCGCCCGAATCATAGCGGCGAGCTTATCGTATTGTTCTTCCTTGTAGGCAGCGTAATCGAAAGGGGTTACCTCCGCCGATGTAAAGCGGGAAAGTAGCGAATCGACTACGACTTGATTATCCAGAATACCGTGCAGGTAACTACCCCAGCAGGTCTCGTCTAGGTAATAACCCTCGCTTTCACCCGAATCGAACTGGGTTAAGGGCTGACTTTCGCCATTTACGTAAGTTTCCCCCATGTGAATTTCGTAACCCAGGCAACGTTCTTCCGAGGCCCGGAAACGAAACTGCCGCTGAAGCGTGGTTTTCGTGGCCTGTAATACCGTGCGAACGGGCAAAAGTCCGAGACCCGGAATAGAATCGACAGACGATTCTATGTGCAAAGGATCTTCAATCTGTTCGCCGAGCATCTGGTATCCTCCACAAATGCCAATCACCGTTTTTCCCGATTTATGAGCCTTAATAATAGCTTCGGCCATGCCGTTGTTTTTCAGGAAAAGTAAATCTTCAATCGTATTCTTACTACCGGGTAGAATAATAAGGTCCGATTGCTCAAGGTCAGCCGGGCGGTGGGTGTAAAACAGGTGGACGCGGGAGTCTTTTTCCAGTCGATCAAAATCGGTAAAGTTTGAAAGGCGGGGTAGTAGAATCACCGCGACATTGACCTTATTTTTCGTAGGGTTTCGCTGTTTCAATTCCAGCGAAACGGAGTCTTCGGCTTCAATGAATATATCCCGAAAATAAGGTAGTATTCCCACGACAGGTAAGCCCGTGAGTTCTTCGAGCATCTGTTTTCCATCCTCAAAAAGTCGGGCGTCGCCGCGAAATTTATTGACGATGATGCCTTTCATGCAGGCCCGTTCCTCGGGTGTCAGAAGAGCAATGGTTCCGTAAACGGAGCCGAATAAGCCACCACGATCAATATCTCCGATTAAGTAAGTGGCCGCCCCAGCGTGCTGAGCCATGCGAAGATTAGTAATATCCCGATGTTTTAAATTAAGCTCCGAAATACTGCCTGCACCTTCCATAACGATAGGAGAATAACGACGGGATAATCGGTCAAAAGCCTGGGCTACCGAGGCAAACAGCTCCGTTCGGTCGGTCGTGCGGAAATACTCGTATGCCGACTGAGAGCCTACGGGTTTACCGTTCAAAATGACCTGCGAACGCTGATCGGTGGTAGGCTTGAGTAGTACCGGGTTCATATCCGTATGGCAGGGAATACCCGCAGCCTCTGCCTGCACGGCCTGAGCCCGGCCCATTTCATGCCCCTCTGGCGTGGCATAACTGTTCAGGGACATGTTCTGAGCCTTAAATGGGGCGGGAGCATAACCATCCTGTTTAAAAATCCGGCAAAATCCGGCGGTAATGATGCTCTTGCCTACGTCAGAAGCCGTCCCCACAAACATAATAGGTCGAAGAGATGAATGCACGCGATTCATTTATTGGAGTTGCTTAACAATGGTTCGGGTCAGGGTTTCGGCGGATAATGCTTCCAGCGATACGCAATCCGCTCCCAATGCCGCCGCCAGTTCGCTGGCTTTGCCGAGCCGCAGGTAATCCGTATCGGTGTCCAGCACGAGGGTGGGTACCTGTCGCAGGGATTGAGCGATTTCCAGGGATTGCTGCCAGGCATCGCCGCCGCCGGGTAGCGGAACGTTTGCTTTGCCATCGCTCAAAATAATCAGTAAGGGGTTTTCTTTCCGCTGGTTCAGCAAGTCTTGGGCCAGTTGTAACGCTTGGGGTAATGGCGTTCGTCCGCCGGTGGGCAAAGCCCGTAGAGCCGTTTCGGCCCGCTCGACGCTTTGGGTAGGTTCGAGTACCAACTGAGCTTCCACGCCCCGAAAAGCAATGACGGCTACCGTGTCCCGACGCTGATAAGCATCAGTTAATAAACTCAGGACGCTTCCCTTCACGGCTTCCATCCGACGGCTAGCCGCCATTGAACCCGAGGCATCCACTACGAAAACAATCAAATGTCCGGTTTTGCCACTTCGGACGTTCGCCTGAAGATCCTCTTTTTGTAAGGAAAAATGATCGGGATTACGGATGATAGCCTGCTGAATGCTGGCCTGAATGGCTAAATCTTTGGTCTGGGCATTGGCGATGGTTTGCTTCACAAAGCCCCGGTTACTGTTTTCCGTAACGCTGCGTCGCCCCGCCGAAGCGTTCATTCGAAAATCTTCGACTTGCAAAGAGGGGAAAGAAGCCACCGGGGCACTGTCAAAAACTTCTTCGGAAGAATCGGAATCCGTGGAATCTGCGGGGTTATTTTCGCGGGTATCGTTATTCCCTGTTTCTTCCGGTGGTGGCGGTAACTGATTCATTAACTCATCCAGCTCCGAGTTATTCCAGTGATTCGGTTCAAACGGTTTTTTGCGGCGGCGGTGCGGTAATACCAATTCGGCAGCCTGTTTGACATCATCAGCCGTAACGGTAGTCCGGTTATGGTAAGCGGCTAAGGTCAACGCCGTTTTATAAAGAACAATATCGGCCCGTAAACTGCTGACATTTAGTTGGGTGCAAAGTTGACTGATGAGGGTTAGTAATCCTTCTGGCATAGCTACCGAAGGTAACAACTGTCGGGCCCGCTCGATTTGTTGCGTTAGGTTCGTTTGTTCGGCAGCCCATGTATCGATGAACGCTTTGGGGTTTGTTTCATAGGCGATGCGGCGGCGAATGACTTCGGTTCGTTCGTTGACATCCGTTGGGGCCTGCACGTCTACCATTAACCCAAAACGATCCAGAAACTGAGGTCGAAGATTACCCTCTTCGGGATTCATCGTGCCGATGAGCATAAACCGCGATGGGTGACTAATCGACAAACCATCGCGTTGAACGGTATTCACTCCCATCGCGGCCACGTCGAGCAGCACATCGACCAGATGGTCGGACAGCAGGTTTACTTCATCAATGTATAAAATGCCCCGGTGAGCCGTGGCCAACAGGCCGGGTTGTAGTTTCTTCCGCTTTTCATTGAGAACACTTTCCAGATCCAGATGACCCAAGACCCGGTCCTCCGTGGCTCCGAGGGGAAGCGTAACAAAAGGAACCGGAACGACTTCGAAAGAATCAGGATTCAACTGGCAGGCTTCACAGCATTCGAGTAACTCCTCAGGGGAGGCATTGTAACGAGACTGAGCCACGCGTTGCAGAGATGGCATTAACTCAGCCAGCCCGCGGGCCGCGGTGCTTTTAGCCGTTCCCTTGTCGCCCTGAATCAAAATACCACCAATGCCGGGATTGATAGCACAGAGTAATAAAGCCAGTTTCAGGGGTTCCTGCCCAACGAGGGCGGCAAAGGGGTAAGCCATAACGGAGATTTACTTTTGAGCGGTAATGAGTACAAAGGTACGCACAACCGGGTGTCCGGCATTACTCAAAATTTCTTCCGTTTGCTGATTCGTAGTTACGATCTGAAAACCAGCTTCTTGTAAAAGCTCTACTGCCGTTTCTTCTTCATAAAGCTCAAAGCCGTGTTGGGTAAAAGGTAAATGTTCCATGAATTCTTTCACTGCAAAAGCCAGGAGTAGCTTACCACCAGGTTTTAGACACCGAGCCATTTCCTGAGCATAAGCCAGGGGTTCTTTCCAGAAATAAAGGGTATTCACGGTATAAAGAGCATCAAAGCTCGCGTCAGCAAAGGGTAATTTTTCTCCATCAATTAACTGAAAATGAGCCTGATTTGAACGAACGAGTCGCCGGGCTTCGCTTACCATGGTTTCCGAAATGTCCACGCCCTGATAGGTAACATGGGGGTATTTTTCGAGTAAATAATTGACGTGCCTCCCATTACCCGGTCCAATTTCCAATACGTTCTGACCCGGAAGTAACTCCAGCGAATCGATGGTAAGGGAGGTCATGAAGGCGTTGTTAATGTTCATATGTTCACCCGTTTTAATTCCTTCTTCGCCGTCGGGGCAGCTCAGTTGGCGGGCTAATTCTTTCATATGTTCTACTTGTTGTTGATGGCTCATGGCAATATTGTTTTCAAATTTGCGGCAATTTCTGATGTAATTTTAAAAAGCCCGAGCCAGTGTAAATAGCTTCCTAAATTCTACAAACTGTTTGTCCACTTTTAGGAAGTTAATCCGATGATTTATTTAAAAAGAATGATGTAATGAATAGTGGTACTTAAATTTTTTTAAGTAAAATAGTATCGGAATGAATTAATGGTTAGCTCTATGTACTTAAAACCCAGCGACGGTCTTTCAAAGGAACTGCGAATGTATCGAGGTCTTTTTCTGGGAAGGGCTTTTCAATCAATCCCTATTTCTGAAGAAAAAGCAACGGTATTTGCCGACTGGCTTAGTAATAATCGACTGGAACAGAATCGTTTGTCGGAGTTATCGATTGATTATGCATTAATCTGGACTCGGGCTGATGAGGCTTTAGTACAGGCTACTATTACCGTCGAAGAAAGAATGGAATGGTTGCAAAAACTCGAACAACGATTTCAGGAGAAGACGATTTTATTAGCGAAAGAAAAAACGCAGGAAGCACTTTTACGTTTTCCAAATGATACTCAATTACAGCAATTAGTAGCTATACTTAAACTGAATGATTATACTCAATTAAGAAAGGAATTAGGACTAATTCGAAGGCAGTATAATGCTGCTATTGAAGAGTTTATAAAACTGGTCTATTATAAATTTTATCGCCATGTTTCGAATAATAGCCCGGTTGATATTCGGGATGATACAGACACGTTACTCACTAAAGTCCTGCATAAATTCATGGATGCCATTGAGCAGGGAAGTTATCAGGGGCCAGAGAAAGCTACGATATTAGTTTATATTCATCCGATGATGGTGCATGGTTGGATTGATATACTCCGTACCCGAAAACCAACCGGTGATTTCCCGGAATTGACGGAAGAGTCGGTGGATGATACAAAAGCATTTGTAGAAGATGCTTTAAAACAGCTGGGCCAGCCCTGTCAGAGTATCATCATTGAAAGGGATATTCATGGGTGTTCCTGGGAGGAAGTGGCCGAACGAATCTCCATTTCTAAAGGGCATGCCAAAAACTCCTACCGGGGCTGTCAGGAACAACTGCGAAGCATTTTGGTTCAACGAGGCTGGTAATAGATAAACGGACTAATGACATCACTAATTTTAGCGTATAATGGCATTTGATTTTGACCAGAGAGATATTGAGGCTTATGTGAAAGACCAGATGCTAAAGTCTGAACGTGAGGACTTTGAGCAGAGGCTACAACAGGAGCCAGAGCTACGTAAACGATTAGACACCTATCAGCGTCTTCATCGGGGACTGGAAGAATTGAGTTTGGAATACCAGGTTCAGCAAATAAGCCTGACCGTTGAAAAGGAGGGTAATCACGAGGATGCAACGCCCGTGCGATCCTCGAAATCCATGAAGCGTTATGCGTGGCTTGTGGCTTCACTGGTAGTACTTCTGGGAATAGGTTACGTTATGCTGATGCAGGTTCGTGCGTATCGGCAGGATCAGGTGTTTGAAGCTTATTACCAACCCGAAGCCGAAAGCCGTGGGGATGACCAAGGTGTTTTCTGTAGTGATTTACCTGCGTCCATTCGTCAGTCGTATTACAACGGCTTATTCGAACAAACGCTACGTTTGACCCAATCGAGATTAAAGCTGAGTTGTGCCTTATACTATCACGGTCTGGCTAATTTGGCCCTGAAAAATGAAGAAGCTGCTATTTCAGATTTCAAAAAGGTGTTAAGCAAAGAACCCGTAGGAATGCTCAAAGAAAGAACGGAATGGTATCTGACGTTAGCGTATTTATTAAATCATCAGCGGGAAAATGCTCTTGATTTATTAAAGCGAATGGCTGGTAATAAGCAACATTCTTACCAGTCATCTGCCCGGAAAATGCTGGAATCTTTATAGGAAAGCTATGGGAAAAAGCTTGATTCTTCCCCACTTCTGGGTGTGTGGATGGCTCTTTCTGGGTTCAGTATCCTGGAGTTTGGCGAAAAATCCATCCAAAAAAGCCCTACTTATTACTATTGCTCATTACGCGGACAAGAATTGGGCTGCCTTAAATGCAGATCGCGATCGGCTGGTACTGACGGAGACCTTGCAACGTCAGGAATTTGGCAGTATCCTGACCTGTACCAATGCTCAGGCTACTCGAAAAGGCATTACTCAATCCCTGCAACAGCTTTATAATCAGGCCCAGCCGGGGGACAAGTTAGTGATTCATTATTCTGGGCACGGCTGTCAGTTAAAGGACGATACGGGTGACGAAGCCGATGGCAAAGACGAATGCTTGGTGCCTTACGACGCTCCTAAGCGTTTTGATGCCTCTTACTCGGGGACGCTTCACCTGAGGGATGATGAATTAGGCAACTGGCTGGATCGTTTGCGGGAAAAGGTAGGTTCGTCCGGGCAAGTGGTGCTGTTTCTGGATTCCTGCCATTCGGGAACGGCCTCTCGCGGAGAGTCGCAAGTGAGGGGGGAAAGTGGGATGATCAGCGATTTTCTTTCCACCGAAAATGGCTCGGGTTTGTTTGAAAGCCGCTCGGGGCGAGGCTTAGGTAAGCTTGTATTTATCAGCGGAGCGAAATCAACGCAGCCTAATTACGAAACCAAAGATGACGAAGGCAAGAAAATAGGGTCGCTAAGCTATGCCATTAGTAAAGCTTTCGAACAGTTGGAAAAAGGAACGGTTTATCGTGTTTTTTTCGAAGTAATTTCAACCATCATGGCCCAAAAGGCCCCGGGCCAAACGCCTCAGTTAGAGGGAGATTCTGAAGAATTGGTTCTGGGTGGGATGGGGGTTATTCGTCCGACATTTTATTCTGTAACCGGATTTGTTGACCAGGTTCGTACCCAAGTGACGGTAGCGGCAGGAACACTTTCGGGCTTGTTCAAGGGAGCGAAGGTTCGGTTACGTTCGGTTGATAACCCTCGAGGCGACGACGATCTGGAAGGAGAAGTAATAGAGAGTAGTACTTTTCAGTCCAAGGTCCGTTTAAAGCAGCCACTTCCTACTTCTTCAATGGATTTCTACAAAGTTTATGAATACTCAAAAGCTTTGGATAACTGGCAGCTTTTCCTCAAAACGGAGTTGTCAGAGAATCGGCAACATGCTCTTTATCAGAGACTTGAGCATAATAAGGCCTTGGTGTGGGTTAGCGATTCTGCGGAGGTTCTGGTAAAAGAACAAAGGGATAATCTTTTCATCATTCACCAGCAGGATGCAGAGGTTTGGCAAAAGTTGCCGTTGAACGACCAATGGGTTTATAAAACGGAAGAGGCCCTGCAAAATTACATTCAGGCGAAATTGTTGCGGGAGTTAACCCTCCAGTCTTCGAATTCTTTTCAGGCAAAACTCGAACTCGTACCCGTTCGTCTGGAAAAAGACGAAAAGGGCAACTACAAAGTTGTAGAAAAACGAACAGCTTCGGGTGGTTACCCTATTTTTTCCACGCAGGATCAGGGTTGGCTAAGCATCACCAATACGGGCAAGACGGCTTTTTACTTCAACCTGATCGATATTGAGCCTCAGGGTAAAACATCGGTTCTTCTACCGGGAAAAGGATGGGGCAAGGAAGGGCTTTACCTTAAGCCGCAACAAACACTTCATTACCCAATTGAAACGATTTCCCCGCCTTATGGTATCGAAATGTACAAGCTATTGATGGCCTCCCAGCCCTTTGACTTACGAACGGCTGTACTTAATCGGGGCAATATCCCAGAACAAGAATCGGACCATCCTTATCAGAGGCTTTTTCGGTCGAATTTTCGTGGAAGTAAACCCGATGAAATGTCCTTAGATCAGTTAGGAACAGCATCCTTTGTTTTTGAAATCATTCCGGCCAGGAAAAAATAATACAGCTATAATTCTGATTTATAGATAATTATAAAATATTTTTTAGAAAAGGAAATTTTCACCTGACGTTTCAGTGCAGTCGTCCCGATTCAGTAGTGAATTAGAAAAACACTACAATCATGAGAGCCAGACTCGCACGAAACAAAAAGGAAATCTCAGAAGCTTACGCACTGGTGGAGCGGCGTTACTGGGAGACCCACCAGATTGAAGCCAGTAAATTGCATACGAGTCAACGCTACCGTACGAAAGTGCTGGTGGTATATGACCAGAATAACAAGCTTCTCGGTACGGCATCTCTTATGTTTCCTACGAATGGAATTTTTCCGGGAGAAGATCTTTTTCAGGTAGACTTTCACAAATCTTCATTACCGCTCGACTGGAACCGCACCGTAGAGTATGGACGCTTGGCAATTGAGCCTCAGGCCCCTCCTGAAGTACTTCTTTTGATACAAAAAGCTTTTTTGTATTACGGAAAACGCTGGAATTTATCGGGATTCGTTGCCATTGTCCGAACGGCTTTAGGACGGACCCTGCGGAAGTCATTCCAGTTCGAAACCATTCCTACTTGCCTTAATGACAGAAAAGAAGGCAGTTTTCTTGAAAATCTTCCCTACCTCGGCACTTACCCAAAGAATGAAAATCTCTACTTCATTGCAGTGACTTTCCAAATGATGGCTGAAGGCCTCAGCCGATAAGTTTCCCTACTTCTCCATTTTACTTTTTTAATCCTGGTAGCCAACACTACGCGGGCTGAAAAAACTCGGCCCTAAATCTCTACGCTCAATGAAAAATTACTTTAAAGTAGCCTTCACTTTATTGCTCTTTTATGGCCTGCCTGTTTTGATTTATTTCCTACGTAATCACGACTTAAGCTTAACTACTTGGCAACTAATACCAGTAGTCGTCGGATGTGCAATGCTGTTGATAACCCAGCCAACTATCACCAAAGCAGATTTTGAAAACACGAAGGATCGAGGTTCAATGATTATTCTTTTAGTAACCAGCTGGCTAGGGCAATGGGTTTTGATGATAGACTGGATTTTTATAAGAAATATGCCTGATTTTCAGGAAAATAATTATGCATTCTATCTGGGACTGATGGGTATGATTACGGGCTTGACCTTTCGATACATAGCCATTCGAGAACTTAAAGAAAACTTTACGAATACCGTTGGAAAGATCACCCCGACGTTAATAAAAACGGGGCCTTATAGCTATTTAAGACACCCTAGTTACACGGGAGCATGGCTATTTCTGGTAGCAACGGGCGTGACTTTACAAGGCTTTTGGAGTACAATGATTATTCTGATCCTTATTACGGGATCATACGTCTATCGTGTTTCAATTGAAGAGAAGTTTTTAATTAGCGTTTTTGGAGAAAAATACACTGACTATCAAAAATATACCTGGAAATTGTTTCCATTCATTTGGTAAATATCTTTCATTACACAGGTATGGTTAGACGATATAATATTGGATTTTCGAATGAATATTCTGTACAAGGAATAGTGATTATATCGCTTGTTCCATCTGGGACAATCTCTTTACTAAGGAGTCTTAAGGACGTTGATAAATGATTATAAATGTAATGATCTGTCGAAGGTATGAGATGAATAAGGGGTATTTGTTGTCATATTTTTATTTTGTATATGATTAATTTAGAAATAGTATCTCTAATAGGCTCATGCTATTCATAAAATGAGCGATCTGCGAAATACCCCCTATTTTTAGGGGTTGGTTTAATAATCTTCAAAGGTCAATTTTGCTTCGCTTAGGGTACTGCTTATCGCCATAGGCGGTAACCAGGCAAAGGACAGGATTTGAAATTAAAGACCAAAGATTCGCAATACTTTCCAACTCACGATATGTTGTAACAGACTGAAGCATAGTACTATTGAAGACGTGATTCTGATAGGTGAAGCTAATGCTTAGCTATTGAGATCTGGATAAGATTATTATGCTTTTTTCTGTTATGATAGATGTTTAACTCTCTTTGAAACTGGTTGATGGGTAATCTCTAACGCAAGTGGATTACTGAAATTCCATTACTCACCATTTTATAAAGGTCACCGCCGAAAGGCCTTAATAAAGCAGCCAAATGATCCTACTGTTTGTTGCCCATCAAGTTGTAAAAACTGTATTTATTCCGTTTGCTCTCCTAGACTTCAACCTTAGTATTTATTGATGCCCATCATTAATGATATTCCTAACTGTAATTGTGCTGCTATATTAGGTTATGGAGTATACATTGATGATGGGAATTGTAAAATTCCACCTATACCTAAAGATTATCTGCTCATTTAACACCCGAATCCTGACTGCCCCGGCCTTTGGCTGGGGCCAGTCTAATCATTTGAAATGCTTGCGTATAATATAATGAGTCAGTTAATACTTTCGGTTTAAGGGGTTACTTTTTCAAATTACCACTAACAGAAGGCAAAGTGGTTTTTATAAACAGAATCTCTTTAAAGACCTATGTGCAAATCTAAAAAATGACTAATCCGCCAATTACCTTTCAAATATGGTATTCAATGAAAAGGTGTTTGATGATCTGTTGAGCAAAACAGATAATGTTAGCATTACTCTGTTCGAATATGAAAAAAATACCTGCTTTCTTCGCATTAATGATTTATTTTTTAACAGGCCCGAAGGGCTTTACTCAGGATACTTCTGATAAAGAATTATTGGGGATCATAAAGGCTATGGAAAAGGATCGTGAAGAAACGGTTAAGAATAAAGCCATACATTTAAAAAATATCGAATTTGAATACGGAGCGAATCAATTAACCGCTTCTGCCCAAGTATATCTAACAGCTGTATCATACTATTTTAAACAGATTCCTAAAGCGAAGTTGGTTCTGGAGGGGCATACGGATAATACGGGGGAGCCTCAAAAGAATAAGGCTCTTTCTACTAGTCGAGCAGTAATGGTAAGACACTTTTTAATTACCAAAGGAATAATGCCATTGCAATTAAGCACGAGAGGATTTGGGTCTACAGTTCCCCTTGCATCCAACCATACGCAAAAAGGCCGCCGTAAGAACCGCCGGGTTGAACTGCAATTGATTGGGAATAGTGACGATGTACCTATACTTTTTAGGGGAAACGGAGAAGAAATAAAACAGACAGAAATGGATGCTGATGAAATGGTAGGTTATAAAGTAGAATTAGAACAACCCATTGTCAAAGCAAAAAAAGGATATGGTACTAATGCCGACCCCTGGGTTAAACATAAAAAGTATGAATGCCAGGAAACGGCAAAACTAAAGACACAAACAGGTTTTGATTTTCAGGAAAAAAAAACAGATCAGTTATCGAAGCTCATGCGAATAGATATATATGCAGATCTTGGGCTTATTTCTGTAATCAATACAAAAAGATTAATTATTTACATTAACTACAGGGATAAGCCTATCACTCAGGAGCAACTAATACATCATTTTAAACAGAACTATTGTACATGTAGTGAACAAGTGGAGCTCGAACGTAAGTCTGAAATATTACTGACTAACCTATTTAACCCCAATAGAAAGGAAAGATATAACATTATAATATACCAAGGGAGAAATTTTACGAATTTGAACAAAAGCCTGCAACAGGTGGTGAATAGATCTTGGTTAAGAGATCATTTGCAAGAGATTGGTTTTGAAAATAGTATTTATATTTTATGTAAATAATCAATAGTAACAGTAATATAATATTAGTTTATTTTTAAAAAGGTGCCTTAATAAGCAAAAAGTTTGTTTTAAAATTAAGATTAGATTTATTTTGAATATATGATTTATAAAATTAGTAGAATATAAATAATACAATACTATCAATATATAGGCGTGTTTGGTAACTATCATTAAGAATGAATTTATCTTGCTAATAAACTTGAATTATTTAAGCCCTTAGGCTACCGTTGCCTATTCCTTACATTAACGAGGAGCATCAGAAGAGAATTAAGAGTATGAGGTTTGAACATTGCAAAACGGAATTTATTAGACGATATTTATTGTTTTTTATTGCAGTCGGTCTACTTACAAAGGCGAATGCTCAGGTGGGTTATTTAAGGTGGAATGACCTATTTGAAATCAGTCTAGCCAAAGGTGTAAACAGAGAAGGAATAATTGCAGACCTGGGTTTTGTATACGAAAAGGCATTTATCAATTCTGAAACGCATAAACTTTGCATTGAATTTAAAAGAACCATGCAGGGGAATGAGGGAGAATGGAATGAAAGCATTACGTACTGTGAGGGAAGTCCGCGTTTAACTTTTGTGATCGAAAACCCGACTCAGGTTTTTAAAATGAGAAGAGATTTAGTACAACAATTTGGCTTTGTAGATTCCGGTAGCCATAGCCAACGTAGGGATAAAACCTTTAGAACAACGTTAGTAAAAGGCCATAGTCGCGTTGAAACGATTGGTAAATATTTGAATGGAAAAACGATTTATTTCATCGTTCTAACTATTGTTTCAGAAGATGTTAATGCAGATGTGAAACCCTATCCCCTGGCACCGAGAGGTACAGAAATAGGAGACGCTCCCGTAGGAACCATTTCTAAAACTATTGAAGGAAACTATTATGCTTTACTGATTGGAATTAATGACTATCAGGTTAGTAAAGGGCTGAATCCTTTGAGTTATCCTATTGCTGACGCGACCATGCTTAAGGAAGTATTGCTGAGTAACTATACGTTTGAACCGGAAAATGTTCAGTTACTAACCAATCCTAACCGGGCTAGTTTGCTGCATGCTTTTGAACAGTTGCGAAGAAAAGTAACGGAAAAAGATAATGTTCTGATTTATTACGCAGGGCATGGCCATTGGGACGAGGAAAGTAAGGCGGGTTACTGGTTACCTGTGGATGCCGAGCGGGAGTCCGATGCCGAATGGGTGAGCAACAACGATATTGTAACGAAGCTCAGGGTAATTAAATGCCGACACCTATTAGTGGTTGTAGATGCGTGCTTCAGCGGCACTCTTTTTCAGACCAACCGATCGACAAAAACGGCGGGTGAGATTTCGAACGCAAAAGTGGCTGAGCGGTATCAAACCACCCGCAGTCGTCACGCTTTAACCAGTGGAGCTAAAGAAGAAGTACCCGATCAAAGCATTTTTGCCCAGCTTCTGGTCGAAAACCTTCGGCAATCCCCTCTCCCTTATTTACAGGGAAGTTACCTGTATTTTCAGATATTACAGGCACTGGAGTCCAATCCTGGGTTTTCAGGAATTAAGCAACAGCCTCAGTACGGTATTATTTACAACGTTGGTGATGACGGAAGGGGTGGAGATTTTATATTTATTCGTCAAAAAAAGTAGTAGTATTTCAACCTCATTTGTGAACATCTATGAACAATTATCCCATTATTCAATTATTAATCGTGGAAGATCAGCATATATTAGCTGAATCTTTTCAAAGGTTATTCTCTGAGCAGAGCCAATTTAACGTAGTAGGTATTTGTACAAATAAAGTAGAAGCGTTACGAGCCTTATCCTTACTCAAAGTAGATATTGTTTTACTGGATTTGAGTATTCCAGAACATGGCAAGTTAACACCGAATGTAGATCGCGGCTTTCAGATTCTGGAATATCTTCAGGAGCATATGCCACACGTTAAAAGTATTGTTCTATCCAGTTATAACGACTATAGTCTCATCAAAAAGTCCATTCAACTTGGAGCGATGGGCTATTTGCTCAAAAATACCTCATTGACAGAGTTATTAAAAGCTATCCAGCAAGTGCATTCCGGCACCAAGTATTTGCAAAATCAGGTTGAAGAGATACTTCACAGAAAAGATCTCAGAAATGAAACTAAGATTACTGAAACGGTACAGTTAACCCGGCGTGAAAAGGAAGTACTAACATTCATTGCTCAAGGGTTAACCGATATGGACATTGCCGATGAAATAGGACTTAAAAAATTTACTGTCAGTGAATTTAGATCACATTTATTAAGAAAATTTAGTGCAAAAAATGCGGCAGAATTGGTGAATAAAGCACACCGACAGGGTATATTATGAAAAAACAATACTTATTGCTTCTTTTCTTTATATGTAAATTGATAGCTGTTTCTTATGCACAGGATACCTTACTTGTCTCTAATAAATTTACCAACGCTGACTTAATACCAGTCACGTTTTTTTCTGAAGATTCTTTAGGAGGATCATGGAAAAAAATACCGGGTGAAAACATGGGTAGCCGTAAAGAACCAGTTTATTTTCAAAGTTTTCTGAAAAATACAGGTTCACATCCCATTACTTTAATGTTCGTTACGAAAGGGATTGACTTTCTTGAAGGCTATATTCAGGGAAGTCGCCTTCAACTCCTTCCTCAAATAGGCACCGTACAACCCCTCTGCAAGCGGCTTTACCCAACGAATTTTCTTATTTATACCTTCACCCTAGAGCCCGGTAAAACGAATCGTTTGTTTCTAAGAGTTAAAGAAAATAACTATAAGCTTTCCTTGAGTCCATTTTATTTATTTGAAAAAACGGCAGGGCAGGAGTTTATTTCCAAACAAACCTTATATCAGCACTTGTATGTAGGGGGAATGATGTTAATGTTATGTTTTGGAGTTGCCCTGATGCTGTTGTTTCGAAGTAGACTTTATTTCTTATACAGTGCCTGCGTAAGTACATCTTTAATGGTCATGCTTATGCAGAATGAATATTATTATTACTGGACCTCAGTAATTCCTGAAATGGTCTACAATAAAGATGTTTTCGGGGTTTTAGTAGTTTCTATTGCCATTTGTTATTTCTTCTTTACGAAAGAATTTCTAAAAATAAATAAACCCTCCGACCAGTTTTGGTTGAAAATAGGCTATGTGCTGATCTCTATTCTTCTGATTCTATTGATTACAAACTACTTCGCAGATCTACGGTTATTTGAATTAAGGGCCGTGTTTTATCCCTTTTTAGATGGACTGTTTTTAGTTACCTTACTATTTGCGGTTAAATCCTTCAGGAGAAAATATAAACCTGCGTGGCTTTTTGCTTTTGCCACAGTTCCTGTAATTGTGATTGGTTTTATAGAATCACTTTCAAACTGGCATCAGATTGCTTCCAGTCAGTTATTCAATGCTTATTACGTGGGAACCCTATGGGAAATGTTCTTACTAACGCTTGGCATTGCGTATCGTTTTTACCTGGATCAGCTGCAATTATTGCGAGTGAAGGAGACCCAGTATCGCGTTGAAATGCAGACTCGTCACGAAGAACGGGAACGCATGGCCCGCGATCTTCACGATAAAATGGGGGCGTTACTTTCTGCCATTCGACTAAATGTTGGGCTATTGAAAAAAACGTCTTCGGAGGGTATGAAAGACGTGTTTCATCAAACAGATCAAATGCTTTTACTGGCCTCGGAGGAATGCAGAAATATTGCTCACAATATTTACCCAGCGGCTCTGCTGCAATTAGGCCTATTGGAAATGATTACCGAAATGTATGGTCAGATCGAATCGCCCAAATTTACCATTCATTCCGAAGGCTTCGAAAAAGACCGTCTCGAAACGGTAATGGAAGTGACCTTGTACAGCATCATTCAGGAAACGATTAATAACATTTTCAAACACGCAGAGGCCAAGGAAGTTACGATACAGCTTACCTGGTATAAAAAGCAGATTAACCTGATTATTGAAGATGATGGCAGAGGATTTGAGCCGTCACTGGTAAAAAAGCGGGGGATGGGGCTTCAAAGCATGAAAAGAAGGGTTGCTATTATGAATGGCAAAATGGAAATAGATTCCAAACCCGGCCGGGGAACAATCATACTGGTAAAAATTAATTATTCTGCCGGTCGGACTTCACGATTTCTTAGCTAATGAAAAAGCCTTTATTGGCGGTAAGGCTTTTCGCTTATAAACTTTTCACGCAGCGAAATCCCAGGTTATTACTGCCGCTGCTTACTTCGCCTTTTCCGCGACTGCCGGACTTGTAGCGAATGCAATACTGATCGCTGCATAAGAACGAACCGCCACGTTGCACCCGTTTTACCGCTCCTGGCTCCTGTGGATCGTAACTATCCTGAGGGCCTTTAGGGTTATCTTTGCTACTTTGTGCGTAGTAATCAGGACGGTAAAAATCCGAGCACCATTCCCAGACATTGCCTTCCATGTCATACAATCCATACGCATTGGCCGGATAGGTTTTCACAGGAGCTAATTCGGCAAAGCCATCTTCCTGAGCGTTATGGTCCGGGAAGTGGCCCTGATGGATATTGGCTACCCATCGCCCTTTCGGCTTGAGATCATTACCCCAGTAATAAATGGTGGCTTGTGCCTTTCCGCCCCGAGCGGCAAACTCCCATTCGGCTTCGGTAGGGAGCCGCTTACCGGCCCATTGGGCATACGCGGCGGCATCTTCGTAGGACACGTGGATAACGGGATCGTTCGGCTTATAAGTGCTATGGGGACCTTTAGGATGTTTCCAGTTCGCTCCCGGCACGTAGCTCCACCAGCGAAGCGGATTCTCCAGCGAAACCGGCTGCGTAGGAGGGGTAAAGACCGCCGAACCCGGAACGAGGTCAGCCGCCGGAACACCTGGAAAATCTGCGGGATTTAGGGGACGCTCGGCAACCGTTACGTAATGCGTTGCTTTTACAAAGGCCGCAAATTCCGCATTGGTTACCTCGTGTTCGTCCATCCAGAAGGCATCTACGTGAACGGCGTGTAAGGGTTGGGTATCTTCGAATTCGTTGGACCCCATGGTGAAATCACCGCCGGGAATGCGAACCATTCCCTGGGTGGAACCGGGCTTTACTTTCGTACGGCTGAAATCCGTTTTAAAGTAAGCGGCTCGGCTGGGAATGGCTTCCCGCGTTTCACAAACCGGAATGGTAGCTTGGTTGGTTGCGGGTTGTTTTCGTTCCTGGCAGGAGTTTAACAGAATCAGACCCAGTAACCATGAAATTCGAAACATGCACGAATGAGTTTAGAGAAGGCAGTAACTAAAAGGCACCGCTACATTCCTCAAAATTAATTAACTAATTTATTCAGCAAGCGTAGAGCTTCCTGATCATCGTAGTCAATCATCAGTTGCTTTAGCTGACTTTTCAGTTCAGTCGTGATTTTTTCAGTGCCCTTCTCACCGTACAAATTTTTTAGCTGGTGAGGATCTTTCTGCAAATCATAGAGTTCCCAGCGGTCAATCTCGCCGTAAAAATGTACCAACGTATAACGATCCGTACGAACGCCGAAGTGCGGATAGACGTGGTGAGGCTCCGGGAATTCGTAATAATGGTAATAAGCCGCTTTCCGCCAGTCGGCAGGTTTTTGTTCTTTCAGAAGCGGTAAAAAAGATTTCCCCTGAATTTCCTGCGGAATTTTTGTGCCGGTAATGTCCAAAATGGTCGGAGCCCAGTCAATGTTGGAAACCAGCGGAGCCACCTTGATTCCGGGTTTAATTACGCCCGGATAGCGAATTACAAAGGGCGTTTTCAGGGATTCTTCGTAGATGAATCGCTTGTCAAACCAGCCGTGTTCGCCCATGTAAAACCCCTGATCGGAAGCATACACCACTACCGTATTTTTCGACAGTCCCGACTGATCGAGGTAATCGAGCAATTGACCAATGTTACGGTCCAGCGACTTGGCCGTAGCGAGGTAATCTTTCAGGTAACGCTGGTATTTCCACTCGGTCAGGGCTTTGCCGCTTAACTTTTTCTCATCAAATTCTTTACTGACTTTGCCTTCGTAATAATCCCGGAACGCTTTCTTCTGCTCGGGGGTAAAGCGTTTATACTCCCCATAGAGCCTTTGGGCTTCGTAGTCCAGATGTACCTTTAAATCTTCCTTCAATCGCATCGTTTTTTCGATGGTCATGTCCTGCTTTTCCGCCGCTTCCCGGTTTTGATAGGCATCGTAAAAATTGGCGGGTAGGGGGAAAGTAACGCCGTCGTACGCTCCTAAATCCTGAATATCGGGCAACCATTCGCGGTGGGTGGCCTTATGACCTACCACCAGAAAAAAGGGTTTAGACTGATCTCGTTTTTCTAACCAGTTCAACGAAAGTTCAGTGATTACGTTACTGACATACTTCCCTTCATGCCGAACGGTATCCCGTTTTCCGTTGATAAAATCCGGACTGTAATAATGACCCTGACCGGGTAAAACGTCGATGTAGTCGAAGCCATTGGGGAGGCTTCCCAGGTGCATTTTTCCAATCCACGCGGTTTGGTAACCGTTTTTTTGTAAGGATTCCGGGAAAACGGGCTGTTTAATATCAAACTTGCGTTCGTTGACGGTATAGCCATTTTTGTGACTGTACTTCCCTGTCAGCAAAGTAGCCCGGCTGGGGCCACAAATGGAGTTAGTCACCACATTGTTCTGAAGCAAAGCTCCTTCGCGGGCAATGCGGTCAATGTTAGGCGTTTGAGCCAGCTTGCTGCCATAAGCACTAATGGCCTGATACGCGTGGTCATCCGAGAAAATGAAGACGATGTTGGGTCGCTGCGGCGTTTGAGCCTGCCCCAGGCTGATCCCCCAAAGGGCAGTGAAGAAGTATAAAAAGGTACGCTTCATTTCGATAGAGTGAGGCTAACAATAGACTAGTTTTAAGCAGTCCAGGTACTCAATTAATGATGAAACCATACGAGCAAATTCCTGCCTGAACTACTTTCAAGAATGACAAATCGACCCAGAGAGAAAAGCAAAATGGATGTCTTTTACAGACTGCAAATCTTGTTATTATTCCACAGAAATGAAAATAATCTATAAAATCTATAGGCTATATTAGTAATTTGCAACACTGCGTTTCATCTTTACAATGTCATAAAAGCCTCTGAATACGATGGTTGGGTTGAGGATTATCATTAGAAAGCTTATTGGAATGCTTTGGGTTTCTAATAACTTATCATCGAAAATTCAGATGAATTAGTCTCAGATTTATTATAACGTATATGTGAAATCGTTATATGATGTTGTGACCATCACTAAATTTCTGATAAGCTCAGATGGTTTCCTTAAATACATTGAAAATAAAGACTAGTGAATTTTGACAGCGATGAAAAAAAGACACGTTTACGCGATTGTTTTCCTGATCTTGAGCCTGACCACGCGAATGGAAGCTCAGGTTATTCCTCTTTCGCTGAATGAGAATCCCTATGGCCCTTCTCCTGCGGTTTATCAGCGACTGGAAGCGGAAAAAAATCGATTAAGTCGGTATACGGGTGAAGAAGGGGAGTTACTACTAAAAGCCATCGCTCAACGAGAAGGGGTCTCGGCAGATCAGATTGTGATGGGTGAAATTCTGGATCAACTGGGAATTTACCTGGGATTGAAGGGCGGGGCTGGGAGCGAGTTCATTTACTCCGTTCCGGGTTACCCCGTGTTGGTTCACGCGGCGGCCCGGGTGGGTGGAAAGGTAATCTCGGTGCCACTGAATGCGAAGAAAGAAAACGATTTACCTGCCCTGAGTAAGCAGGTAAATGAACGAACCCAAGCCATCTTTCTGGTGAATCCGCATAACCCCTCGGGAACGGTGAATGACGCGAAGGCATTCCATGATTTTATTGAGAAAACCAGTAAGAAAGCCTTGGTTATAGTGGATGAAGCGTATCTGGAATTTACGGATGACTTTCAGGGCCGAACCGCCGTGGCTGATCTTAAAAAGGGTAATAATGTCATGGTTTTCAGAACCTTTGCTAAAGCCTATGGACTGGCGGGTTTATCGATCGGTTATGCCGTCATGACTAAAGAATTAGCCAGTTACCTGAAAGCTCAGGGGTTGGGTAATGTCCATGATTTAAACCGCCTGTCGGTGGTAGCGGCTCTGGCTTCGCTGGAGGACGAAGCTTATTTACCCAAAGTAACCCAACAAATCCAACAAGAACGTCAAAAGTGGAATCAATGGCTTGATGAATGGAAGGTAACTCATACGAATTCTCAGGCCAATTTTGTGTATCTGGATACGAAAAAACCATATACTGAAACGGAAGCGGCCTTCACGAAAGCTGGTATTAAAATTGGACGGGCCTTTGCTCCCTACGAGACCTGGATTCGCATTACCATTGGCTTACCCGAAGAAAATAAAAAGGCTCAGGAAGTTCTAAAGGCGATCATTGTTAATAAATAAAACCGCCGACTCTGATAGCCGACGGTTAAGATTAAAGCTAAACGCGGATCTATTGATGAAGTGAATCGTTAGTTGTGCAGGAGGGAAACCACTTTCAAGGCACCCGGCGAACCCTGAGTAAAGAGGGTGTAAATTTTTCCGTCCTGAAACGTGTAGGAGGCTGAGTGGAGAACACCCGTCGTATTACTGACGTTAAGCGTTTTCGTTCCAGCATTTACTTCCACAAAGGGCCCGAGCGTGTAGGCACTTAACGTTTCTCCGGTCAGGGCTGAATTCGCCGCTCTTCCGTAAGCCACATTTGTAAAAGCAACATCCGAACCCGTTACCGTCACAGCTCCCTGATCGGGGGAAAGATTAACGAAACGAAGCTTGGCTTTGCCCGCAGCCGGAGTAGTCAGATTATCGTAGAAGAGAATGAGTGAGTCTCCAGAAGTCCGGTTTTTACGAGTGGCAAAAACGGTATGATAAAAATCCGCAATGGGACCATTCGGCCCCCCAGAACTGCTAAAAGTGGCACTGTTTCCAAACTGTTGAGAAGCTTTGTAACTCGTTCCCGAACCTTCCGTCAGGTTAATCTGAACGTTTCCAAAAACTGTAGGCAGATACGCAGATGCATTACCGGGGGCTAAGGCAGTGGAAGTGATCTGGTTGGTGAACGTCCAAAACTGAACGGGCGTGGCGGTAGTACGGGCGTTCACAAAGCGAACATAGGCTGCTAATGCAGGACGTTCGGAGGCGTTAATATCAAGGTAATCGGTTTTGTTGCAGGAAGTCAAACCTGTAATGAACGTGAGTAACAGACCTGCTTTTATGAAGAGCTTGTTCATGGATGCTGTTTTTAGAAAGTGACAGAAAGGCGGGCGAAGGGCTGAATCCCTGCACTGCCGTTTTGAATCCCAACTACCGTCGGATTACGCAGGCTGACTACCTGAGAATAATCGCCAAGCTGATTAAAGAGGTTATTGACACCAGCCGTTACCTGAATGGCCGAAGAAACGCGGTAACCTACCGAAGCGTCCGTTACCCAGATAGGATTGAGTTTTTGGAAGAAATAATCAGGTCGGGGGAAGGTGGCATTCAGGGCTGTAGCCGTAGTAACCGATCCGAAATACACCGTGCGAAGCAGGTAATTAAAACGTCCCTGACGGTAGAAAGCCTGAAGTGTAATTTTCTGACCGGGAATATTGGAGGTAACCCGGGCCTTTTCGCCTTCGTTAAAAATAATGTAACGATAGGCTTCCAACCCTTTGGGTGTATGCACATTGGTTACTTCATTCTTTACAAAGTTGCCTCCCACCAGAAGCGTTAACTGACCACTGCGGAAGGGTGTTTTATAACTTCCTGTAAACTCAATACCCTTCGTGCGGGTACTAAAGGAGTTATAGAAAAACTTGGCCTGTGTCGTTCCCGTTTGCACGAAGAGGGTACGTACTTCCAGGGGTAAGTTGGTATCGGTTGCTGAGAAGTTACCCGTATTGCCTACCCGATTGTTCACCTCAACCAGATACGCATCCGCTGTTAATTCCAGATTCCGAACGGGTTGGGAAGTAAACCCGAAGGTATACCCTTTCGATTTTTCAGGCGTTAGGGAAGGGAACCCTAATGCCCGGGTGGCGGCACTTTTGTTGGAAGCCGTTACCTGATCAATAGCCCGGCCCTGCTGGAAACTCGTAGACGTTTCGGTATAATAGAACTGAGCCAGATCGGGGGCCCGGAAGCCTGTGTTATGCGAAGCCCGGATGCTTAACCAGTTGCTGAATTTGTAACGGGTGGCTACTTTATAAGTGGTTACGTTTCCAAAATCTGAAAAATTCTCTACCCTAAATGCCCCCGATAGTAACCAGTTCTGGGTAAGGTTTGCTTCTAGGTCCAGGTAACCCGCTGAAATGGCCCGGTTTACATTGACCTCGTTGGCTGGACGGAATCCGGCGTGGATTTGTGAGCCGGGCGAAAGACCGTTTAGACCAATGCTGCCCGCATTATTCAGGTAAGGAATACCTGCCGCCGTGGTATCAATGTCATAAATCGTGCGTAAATCGGCTTTGCTGTAGGATGCTTCCTCTCCCGCAATGATCTGATAGGTTTCCACCCGGTACTGGGCACCCAGGGCAACGTTCAATCCTTTCAACACCCGATCAAAGTAACGACTGAAATCAAGGCTGGCTGTGTTTTGACTGGCGTTATACTTTCCTGCGTCAAATGTAGTTGGGCTTTTCAAACCCAGACTAGCATTGATGGAATTGGTGATGACGTTACCGAAATCATTCTTTCCATAAACATTCGAAAAATCAACATTCCACCCGTGTACTTTTCCTTTAATACCCAGCGTCAGAGACTTATCGGTGATGATGTTTTCCATCGCGGGTAGAAAACCGTCGGGGTATAAAAACGAGTTGGTTCGCTCAGTCCAGCCGGGCAGACGATAGACTGCCGTAAACTGTGAGCTGCGGTGACTGATTCCGCCAAAAGCATAGATTTCCGCTTCTTCTTTCAGGGGAATGGCCGCGTTGAAAAAGAGTAACGCGTCTTTGGCTTTGTTAGAACCGCCACCGCGTTGATCAAAAAAGTGCCGATCAATGCCTCGCTTGGCGAGGATAGCCTCATCTATTTCTTTGGTATAAATGGCATCGTAAGCCCGGGTATTGGCTCCTCCGCCGTAAATCGGGCCGTTGTACAAACCCGAATCGTCTTTGCCGGGAGTCAGGGAAATTCCTTGCGTAGCAAATTCAGCCGTTGCATTGAAAAAACCGCCTTTGTTACCCAGCGAAAATCCATAATTGGCACTGGTTCGCGTCGTAGTTCCATCGCCGCGACGCCGCGTGCTGACGGTTGAGGTTGCCGTTAGTTCGTCGGTGCTTTTCCGCAAAACGATGTTAATAACCCCGGCAATCGCGTCTGAGCCGTATTGAGCAGCGGCTCCGTCCCGGAGTATTTCCACGCGTTCAATCGAACCCGTTGGAATAGAGTTCAGGTCATAACCCGTAGCTCCGTTGCCCAATCCACCCCAGTTAACATTAGAGCTTTTATGGCGACGTTTGCCGTTCACCAGCACTAAGACCTGATCTACGCCTAAACCCCGTAGCTGCGAAAGATTCAGAGCCGAACCCGCATCCCCGGCATTACTGCCATTGACCGAGTGAAAGGAAGGCGAAACGTATTGCAGAAGTTGGGTAATACTCACTTGGGGAGCCGATTCTTTCAGGGGTTTCAGATCAATTACATCGACGGGAACGGGAGAATCTGTTCGGGTACGACTGGCGTTTCGGGAGCCTACTACTTCAATTTCACCCAATTGATTCGCCGCAGATTCCAGCCGGATGACGTATTGATTCGACTTATTCAGAGCCACTTCCTGCGTCTGGTAACCGATGGCAGAAATAATAAGGGTAGTACCTTTATTGAACGTAAGCCTGAAGTTACCCTGGACATCGGTGGAGCTGCCGTGCGTGGTACCTTTGATGTAAACAGACGCTCCTGGAATGGGACCGCTGTCGGCGGAAGAGCTTACATTACCACTGATGATTCGTTGCTGTGCCTTCGTAGTTAAACTGATAATCAGTAAGAAAGTCAGGTAAAGAAAGTGTTTCATATATTAATTTACTAAATCTATAGAATTAGTAGAATAAATGAGTTGAAAGAAACCCGAGCAGGGGAAGCTCGGGTTCATTGATTTACTTTTTAGTGAACTGATCGTCGGTCAACGCATGCAGAAACGCCTCCAGATCAGTAATGTCACCTTCGCTTAAATTCAGGGGGGTACTAAGAGAGGGGTCCCGGTTGAAACCATTCTTGACAAACTGGTCGGGATGGTTGTAATAATGAATGACTTCCCGCAGTGTCTTGAACATACCGTTATGCATATACGGAGCCGTTAAGGCCACGTTACGCAAGCCCGGAACTTTAAAGTGACCCAGGTAAGTACTGTCTTTTACAATCCTGAACCGCCCCTGATCCAGCAAATCCTTTCCATCGAATAAACCAATGTTCTTGAATCGATCTGCCGTGAAATCTTCTCCTGAATGGCAATTGGCACAATTGGCTTTACCAATGAACAGATTTCTGCCACGAATGGCCGAAGCCGACATGGCCGCATCGTCTCCATTAATATACCGGTCATAGGGCGTATTACTGGTTTCCAGCGTTCGCTCATAGGCTGCAATTACTTCTGCCAGTTGAGTAGCCGTAACGTCTGATTTATAAAGTTTACGAAAAGCCTTTGCGTAAAACTTGTCGCCATTAAGGCGGGATACAGCTTCGGCGATGGGCAAGTTCATTTCGGTTGGGTTCGCAATCGGCTCCAGAGCCTGCATTTCTAGAGACGATGACCTCCCATCCCAAAAGAGTTGCAACCGACCTGCCAGATTCATCGCCGAAGGCGTATTACGTTCACCGGGGGTATTTCGCACACCCAGACTGAAGGACATCGTATCCGCAAAGGCAAATTCGGGTTTGTGACAGGAAGCACAGCTAATGGTGCGATCTTCGGAAAGAATAGGGTCAAAAAAGAGCTTTTTGCCCAGTTCTACTTTGCTTAGGGGTTCTTCTGAAGTAATAAACCTGAAGTTCAGAAAGAGTAATAGAATCCCCCCCAGAGCGAGGAAAAAGACTTTCATTGGGCATTTCGGGGATCAAAATTAAACGCTTGTCGAAAAGGAACGCATAAGCCTTTTTTATCGTGACAAACCTGACCAGTGATGTAGCCTGTGAAAAAATAATCCAGTTTATCGATTCTGACCTTCTGGCGAAATTCGGCCTGTTTCGTGAAGTAAGAGACATTCATTTCCCAGGTTTTGTCTTGCTTCGTTTGGGGCGAAATGGGAACGACCGGACCTAGCACTGAATACGTGCCATTAGATACGAACTCAAAATGAGTAGGCTGAGGACCTATATCTGCCTTAAAATCAGAAGAGTACAAAGACCATCCTTTTTCAACTCTAGCTCTCACGATGAGCTCTACTTCGTCACCGGGCTGGAGAGCGGTCTTCGATAGCGAATAATCCCATTCGAGTTGCTGAACGCTTTCCTGAGCCCATAGCGAGGTCACACTGGCTAGTAAAACGACTAGCCCGGTAAAAATTTTTCTCATAAACAAGGAAAGATTATCGACTCGCCGAAGCCGTGCCGCCCGCGTTAGCGACTAAGTTTACATCCAGTTCAAAGTCATTGTGGATGGCTTTATCACCCAGATTTTCGAAGAAATTAGTCGAACGGAATTTGATGTCGTATTTGGTACGATCTACCGGAATTTTAGCTGATGCCGTTAACTGGTTTTTATCAGCCTTTACCGTGGCGGGAAAGCTTACTTCCTGCGTAATGCCCTTGATGGTTAACTTCCCTTTGACCTGCACCTGACCCGCTGCCTGTGGGGTTACCGACGTAATCACAAAGGTTGATTTAGGGTGTTTGTCAACCGCGAAGAAATCATCCCCTTTGAGGTGATTGACTAGCTTCTGGTTGTATTCCTGATCTTTTAAATCTGTAACCGTCAGCGTGCGAAGATCGCTTTCAAACGAACCGCCTTTCAACTTACCATTATCAGCAATTAGGGTGCCGCTGGTAAGGGTAACGTTGCCATAGTGTTCACCGGTCACTTTTTTACCTTTCCATACGATAGTGCTTTTCTGGGTATCTACTTTGTAAGTAACCGTAGCCTGAGGCTTTGTAAATGCGAATGACGCAAGGGCGAGGAGAGCGAGTACTTTTTTCATGACAAGTTTTGTTTAGGTTTTTGTAAATGTAGCTGATTAGTAGCGAATTATGGTTTTTTAAGGAGTATCGGGTAAACTACCCGATACTCGAATACATGGCAAATCAACTTTGACGATCGAACGATTATCGTGCGGCCACATCGCTGCTGGCCGGAGCTTCTTCAGCAATGTATTTGTCCAGGTCTTTATTCCACTTCTTCACGTAGTTTTTGTAGTATTTCCCCGTTACTTCCCCGGTATAACCCGTGTGGATTTGCTTCACGGTTCCATCCCGACCAATGATGATCGTTGTTGGGAACGCCATCATTTTATTGAGGGCCGCGAATTTCTCGGAAGCCAGTTTTTTATCCGCAATACCACCGAAGAGAATGTCGTATTCAATACCGTATTTCTCTTTCAGTTTACCTAGTGTGTACTTGGCGTATTCCAGATCATCTTTCTGTTCAAAACCAACCGCGATGGCTTCTACGCCGCGATGTTTATTGGCCTTGTACCAGGGGGAAAGAAAAGCCGTCTGATCTGTGCAATTGGGGCA
This sequence comes from Siphonobacter sp. SORGH_AS_0500, assembly GCF_031453245.1. NCBI lineage: Bacteria > Pseudomonadati > Bacteroidota > Cytophagia > Cytophagales > Cytophagaceae > Siphonobacter > Siphonobacter sp. SORGH_AS_0500. Next base: position 91,844 of record NZ_JAVIYT010000008.1, on the reverse strand, counting down.
CCAGGTCCCAATGATTTCCACGATAACTACTTTGCCTTTGTATTTGGCATCGCTCAGTTTTACGGTTTTTCCATTCAGATCGGGGAAAGTGAAATCCAGTTTATTCTGACCTTCCTTCAGTTGAGTCAGAGCATAGGGATCCGGAAGTTCTGCCTTTTTGTTTTTCGTCCACTCCAGCTTTTGAGTGACGTATAATCCACGATCAATTTCGGCGGATAAGGTTTTGTCCTCGTTGATTTTTCCTTTGATCAATACGGGATTAGGCCCGGTGAAGCCCGAAAGAACAAATTCATTTCCCTGAACAGTCCCCTCCAGTTCACGGGAATCACCCACGACCGTCATGATCACGCCCGTCAGTTTATTCCCCTTTTGTTCGAGTAAAGCGACCTGATTCGCAACCGGTTCTTTACTAATGAGTTTGATTTCCCATTTACCGCTCAGGTTAGCCGCTGGGGCAATGTCTTTACCGGGTTCAACGAATCGGTAAGACTTACCGTATTCCGCCGTAAAAGGCAGCGAGTTACCCCGGAAGCTGGGCACCAGACTGCGGTATTCACCCGTGAGGTGGCCGTCGGGGTGAACCTTAGCTACCAGTGCGGCATCGTACGTATTCATTTTAATAAATAAAGAATCAGAAGCCGTTTGTTTGACGTGGAAGTGATCCTGACGGGTGCCATTGATGAGGGTGAAAGTAGCGTCTTCGGCTTTATTACCCTTTACTTCAAAATTAAAGGGAACCTTCTGTTCGTTAATGGTGAAAACGCCCCGCCAAACGCCTTCTTTCGGGAATTGAGTTTGCTGAGCCTGCGAAGAAAAACCACTGAGTACGGACAAGGTAAGGGCCGTGCCTTTCAGGAATGAAATGGCTTTCATTTTCATAAATAGATGTGTTAGAAATAGTTAGGAAATGCACTCGCGTTGAAACGTGTGCAGAGAAAGAAAGCATAAACACCAGTGCAGGCAGGCAGATGCAAATGACTTTCGTGATTAGTTGAGGTTGGACGGATCTCAGCAGCAGCAGGTGCAGCAGCGAGCATTGCAGGCGAATAGCTTAGCGTTCATGGTTGGTTGTTGGGTTTATAGTTCCTAATTCAATAGGCAGGTTAGCACTGATTCCGTTCAGGAAAGTTGCTAAGGATTCAAAGAGCCTGTCTCTCCACCTTTCTTTATAAGCCGCAACTACTTTTGCAGGGAAGTAATTGAAGACTCTGCAAAGATATATACGTGAAAATACATTATCCAAATAAATCTATAGATTTTATAGACTAATAACGTTTATTTTTTTAGCCAAACCTATTAATCATTTGTCAATCAGTAGATTGAGAATTGAAGTTAGATTAGGCAGCAGGCATCTAGCTTGAACAAATGCCTGCTGCCTGTGATTAATTACGGGTCATTAGCTTATTAGCGGTTAACTCACTGGCTGGAATGAGCCATACATATGTAGGATCGCTCGGTACGATGGCCGGTACAGTGCCTTTTGCTGGAAACGTTAGATTCTGCCGGTAAATGTCAATAGAGCGTAAGCCTTCGCCTAAAAACTCAATGCGGCGTTCTTTTAGAATCGTTTCCAGCAAAGCACTGGCATTAGGAAAGCTGGCGGTAGTCCACTGCGTAGAAGCATCCGACCTTGATCGCACGGCACTCAGCAACTGAACGGCTCGGGCATCTACTGAATTGGTCGAGCGGGTTCGTGCCTCAGCAAGGTTCAATAGCACTTCCGCGTAGCGAATAATCGGAGCTTTGTCGGTATAAGGCGACGGACTCGAGTATTTCGATAACCACTGCTGCCCGCCCGAAGTAACCACAAACTGGCGGCGGGCATCGGTCGATTTCCAGGTGCTTTCGCCCAGAATTCCTGCCGGGTTCAGGTAATACTCCCTGTTACCTGTCGGCAGGTAGTAAAAGCCAAATTGATTCTGCGTTCCTGGGTTGTCCTGATTGGTGAAAACGAGCGAGAAGATGCTTTCCGTTGTGGTTTGCGGTACGGCAAAGACCGAAGCAATATTGGCTTGCAAGGCATGCTTTACGCCCGTGGTGGCCGTAAAGGGAGCAGAAGCGGAGACAATCTTGTCGGCTTCCCGGATTACGTCATCCCATTTAGATTGAGCCAGATAAACTTTCGTTTTAAACGCAATTGCCGAATTCCGATGCGGATGCGAGACATTGGTCAATTCATCGGTATAATTTAACGGAAGGTTCTGCTCGGCGAAATTCAAATCCTCAATAATCTGAGCGTAAACTTCGGCCACCGTACTCCGGGCCAGATCGTTATTCGCTGCATTGGTTTCAGCCTGAAGCCGAAGCGGCAAGCCCGGACTGGAACCATTAGAAGTTGCCCCATACGACCGGGCATAAAACTGCAGTACGTAGAAATAAGCCACCGCTCTCACGAACCGAGCTTCGGCTTTGTATTTTAGCACTTGCTGGTCATAGTTGGCTGGAAACGTAGGAGGTACGAATTTGCTGGCGTTATCATCCAGACCTTTTAGAAATACGTTAACTTTATTAATAGAAGCATAAGCCGCGTCCCAGATGCCACCCGTCTGCGATTCGTTTTGTGTAAAGCTCCACACGTTAAAACCAGTACCCTGGTTGGCCTTGACATTCAGGAATTCTTCTCCCTGAATATCGCTATAAATGTGATAACGCCCTCCTAGAAAGGCTCCTGATTTAATGGACGAAGAACTGAATAACCCGTTCACCTGCTGGGCAATGCGGGCAGGTGTATCGAAAACGACAATGTCGGTGAAAAACGTAGTGGGTGTGGGTTCTAGTTTGTCTTCGTTGCAGGAAGAAAGTGCAAGTACGATTCCAAGGCCTAGTACGCGGGACGTATGTTTGAGTAAGTGATTCATAATCAGGAAGGGTTAAAAGCCAATAGTAATACCGAGGGATACTGTACGGGTTTGTCCCAATGCATTCCGGTCCACGCCGGGACCCGTATTGCTGTTTCCATTCACCGTAGATTCGGGATCATAACCGCTGTACTTCGTAAAAACCAGAGCATTCTGCACCTGAGCGTACACGCGGGCACTCGATACATGAAGGCGGTTCAGAACATTTGGATTGATTTTGTACCCCAACGAAACATTCCGCAGACGAGCAAAATCGCCTTTTTCAATATTTTCGGAAATGGAGATAGCCGCTCCGCCGTTGGAAATGTTATCTCCGTAAACCGCCCGTGGTAATTTCCCATCTTTATTATTCGGTGTCCAGCGGTCGAGGAGATCCGTGCTGTTGTTGTAGCCGCGTTGATCACGAGTTCCAGGTTTGGTGCCGTTCAGAACCTTATTACCTCCCGAGAATTGCAGGAATAAACCCAGATCGAAGTTTTTGTAGGTAAACGTGTTATCAAATCCGCCGTACCATTTTGGCAAAGCCGGGCCTTGATTTCTACCGTCGGCCAGCGTCGTTGCAGCAGATACGGACGTGCCTTCCAGCGTCGTCCATCGTTGGGATGCGGAGGCCGAATGATCGTATTGAACCACGGTTCCGTCGGCTTTCTGGAATAAACGGCGACCATTTTCAGGATTAACCCCCAGCGTAGTAACGGCCCAGAGACTGGAAACCGATTTTCCAATTTCAATTACGTTTTCACCGTTGATTATCCGCTGGTTATCTCCATTCAGGCTAATGACCTTATTTTTCAGCGTCGTTACATTCGCATTGATTTTCCAGCTGAACTCATCCGTACGAACGGCATGGGCCTGTACGCTGAACTCCAGCCCGGTATTTTGCATCGATCCAATATTGAGTAACAGAGAATTGGAGGGAATCCCTTTGGAAGATGCCTGCGGAACATTGAGAATCAGGCCATCCACATCGTTTTGGTAATAGGCGATTTCTCCGGTAATGCGATCATTGAGTAAGCCAAAAGCAAATCCAAAATCAGTTTTCTTGCTGGTTTCCCAGGACAGACTTCGGTTTCCCGCCTGATCGTAATAAAGCGTAGGGGAATCGCCCTGTAAACCAGCCGCGTAGGATTGCAGCGAAGCATAGTCATTAATGCCCTGATTATTCCCAACCAGACCGTAGCTACCCCGGAATTTCAGGTAACTTACGATTCGACTGATGGCTGAATTCGCCCAGAAAGTTTCATCTGAGATGGAGTACCCCAGCGAAGCACCGTAGAAGTTACCAAACTTTTTACCACTCGCAAAAGCTGAATAGCCGTCCCGACGGAAGTTAAGAGTAGCGAAATATTTTTTACCGAAATCATAATTCAAACGTCCGAAATAGGATAACAGGAAGTTTTCCGTTTGAGCCATGCTCACCGGAACTGTATTTACGAAGTTCCCCTTGACACTCCTGAAAAGTGGATCGGACTGGTTCGTTCGGTTTAAACCCCAACGGTCCACTGTAGAAAGTTGCTGTTCATTGCCGATTAACAAAGAAATATTATGCTTTCCAGCCAATGAAAAATCGTATTGAGCCGTATTCTGCCAGTTCCAACGGTAGTTATTGCGATAACGGCTGGTCGCACTGCCACCCACAAATACGCCGGGAGGAGTAAGCGGACTTTCATACGATTCATCGACTACACTCAACCGATCAATCCCATATTGAGTACGGATGTTCAGCCCTTTGATGATTTCCCAATTGGCGTATAAACTTCCTTGCGTGGCGGCACCCGACGAACGATAGCGATCATTATCCATCACCGCCGCCAGATTGGCCCAGATGGACGGAATACGGTTATTCATCTGACCGATCAAACCACCAGAACCGATATTATACGAGCCATCGCTATTGTATGGACTCAGGTTAGGGTCAGGGCTTAAGGCTAAACGCGGACCGTTGGTGTAGGAATAGACTTCCCCACTTACTGAACCTGAATTGACGGAAAGGGTGCTGGTGTTACTGATAGCAAAATTAGCTCCAATCGTAAAGGTTTTGAAAAGCTTATGGTCGATTTTAACACGAGCATTTTTACGATCAAATTCGTTATGCTTCACAATCCCCGCCTGATCGGTATATCCCAGTGAAACGTAATAATTAGTCCGCTCCGAACCGCCTGAAAAACTCAAAGCGTGCGACTGCGAAAAGCCATTATTCTGGTAAAATAGTTTCTTATAGTCGGTATCAATTAAGTTGCCGTTGGCGTCATAATTTAAAGCGTAACCGGGCGTTTGTCCGGCATTGGCAAGGGCTTCATTTTTCAGGGTAACAAAATCTTCCGCCCCCAGCATTTGGATTTTGTTAAGTCGGTAGGGATTCGACCAGCTTACCCAGGAATCCAGACTTACTTTTACATTACCCTTTTTGCCCTGTTTAGTGGTAATCAGAATGACCCCGGCACTGGCCCGTGAACCGTAAATAGCAGTGGCCGAAGCATCTTTTAATACCTCAACGCTCTCAATATCAGCCGGATTAATATTAGATAATGGGTTATTAGAAGCTGAATTGGTAGAGATATTATCCGTATACGTAGGTACGCCATCTACCACAACCAGCGGGAAGGAACTCAGGTTAATTGAGTTAATCCCGCGAATACGAATGACGGGTGTAGCGTTCAGAGCTCCGCCGGGGGTTGAAATGTTAACTCCAGCGGCTCTTCCCTGTAGGGCCTGATCAAAACTTTGCACGGGAGCAGCGGCAAGGTCTTTACCCGAAACCGTTGCGATCGAGCCCGTTAAATCCCGTTTCTGCTGGGTACCATACCCCACAACAACCACTTCATTCAACTGGCTGGTCTGCGATTCCAGATGGATATCCACGCGAGTTCGAGTACCTACGATTACTTCCTGTGAGATAAAGCCAACAAAAGAAAAAACTAATGTCGCTTTTGCATCAGCTATGCGAAGCTGATAATTTCCGTTGGCGTCGGTCGTAGTGCCGACGGTGGTTCCCTTAATGGCGACCGACACGCCAGGTAGAGGTGTACCATCGCTTTGAGCAGTTACTTTCCCCTGAATCACTAGGTCTTTTGATGAGATGAGTAGGGGCTGATGGAGAGGAGCGGCTTCGGCTGGCGGTGTGCCCGATAAAGCATAACTCAGTAATAACAAACCCAGAATCTGCTGAGCGGAAATGATAGGTTTTTTCATACTCTTGTCAATGAAAAGATGGGAATAAGGCACACAAAGGAGTACTGATAAAGCAATAGGAGAACTTCAGACCTAATCAATAGCTAAGTCTGACACTAGGGGAATTCGTAAAAAGAAGGCGGAGAATCTTCCGAAATAATACTTCGGAGATCAATGGAATAATGGAATACCTAGCAACAACACGATTTGAAGTAGAGATCGTGTAAGAGAGCGACAGAAGAATACTCGGTGAGAAAATTATATACAGCTTGTTTCATTATGGAAGATTTAAAGTCTATAAAATTGGTAGGCAAAGTAGGATAAACTTAAATGCTTTTCCAAATGCTTTTAAAAACTTTATTTTAAAGCTTCTGTATAGATTATTCAAAAATCACCTTCGCTGGGGATTGACAGGATAGTATATTTTCATATAATAACATACTAAATATATAGAGTAAGTGTATATTTGATTCAGATTTTGTTTTAGGAGTTGCCTGTCTGTTCTTTTCTATCGGATAAAAAACAGTCTTTCCGTCTGAATCCCTTATGAAACTTCGCTTACTAGCTTTGAGTTTACTTTCCCTGCCTGCCCTGAGTCAACGGGTGTATCACGATGATCATCACCACGATCCAGAAGGTCGGGCGATGAATCACGATCATCTTACTCATATTCAGGAATATCGTAAAGAAACGGTTTATGTACATCATCTTCCGGCTCCACAAGTAATGTCGGGAATTGGTACTTCTGATCTGAAAATTCAAACGAAATCTTCTTTAACTCAAACCTATTTCAATCAGGGCGTTGCCTTACTGCATGGTTTCTGGGATTTTGAGGCGTATCGGGCTTTTAAAGAAGCGTCCCGTCAGGATTCAACCGCCCTCATGCCTTATTGGGGTATTTATAGTGCAATTGGTTCCATGGAAGGGGATGACTTTGCGGAAGACCGGATTCGGGCTGTGGCAAAAATTAAAGCGTTGAAAGATAAGGCCCCTCCGCATGAAAGGCGTTATGCGGAAGCCATTCTGGCCCGCGAGGTATCGGGGGCAAACCACAAAAAGGAGTATGAACGTATTCTGGAGTTACTGGTTCACGAATACCCCGACGATGTAGATGCCAAGCTCTTTCTGGCTTTAAGCAAAATGAGCGGCTATGATCTCAAGCTGAATCCCAGAGAGGGAACGATGTATGCCGAATACCTGCTGCGAGACGTACTAAAATCGCATCCCGATAACGCCGGAGCTCATCATTACTGGATTCACCTGAAGGAAAATTGTTGCCCGGAAGAGGCTCTTGAAAGCTGTGAAAAATTACCTAAACTCGGTCCGGCTTCGAGTCATCTGGTGCACATGCCGGGTCACGTGTACTATAAGTTAGGCGAATACCAGAAAGCCTTCGATACATTCAAAGCTTCCGTCGCGGTGGACTCCGTTTATATGAAAAAGCAGAATATTCAGGAAGTTGATGCTTGGAATTACATTCACAATATCAATTACTTATTGGCCAATTGTGCCGAAGATGGACGTTACGCAACGGCATTGTACTATGCCGAAAAGCTCCAGAATATGCCTGCTTCGAAAGAACGCAAACGCAAGTACGAAGGTCGTTTCTTTTATCAGGGCATTCTTGCTCCCGTAAAAATGGAAATCTGTTTTGGGCATTACGACCGGGCGGCCCAACGTCTTAAAGCCATTTTGCCCACTGACAGTTTGTATTCAGTCAAAGCAATGGCGTATAAAGATGGACTATATTATTTTTCTGCAGGAATGGACGCCATCAAGCGAAATAAAATTGAGGAAGCTCAGAAGTTGGTTGATGCACTGGATGCTACGCTTTGGCGAAATGTCAACCAGTTTAGCGAAGCAGATATTATCAATTCGCGGCGGGTGAATGACTTAAATGTAGCTTCGCTGGAATTACAGGGACTGATCAAAAACGCTCAGGGACATACCAAAGAAGCGATTGCCTTATTGGAAAAAGCAAAGGTTAAGGAAGAAGAATTAGGGTACAGCGAACCGCCTTCGTATGCCCGTCCGGTATTGATTAGCCTCGGCGAAGTGCAGTTACAGGCCAAAAATTACGATCAGGCTATTAAAGCGTATACGGAGTTATTGCATAAACATCCCAATTCAGCCAACGGACTCTGGGGCTTGTATAAAGTATATCGAAAAAAAGGCGATTCGACCAAAGCCAAAGAATACGCCGATTTGCTAGCGAGAATTTCCCGTTATGGCGATAAGAGTCTGTATCCGCTTTAATGTCAGCCGTTTTTAAACGCACTCCCATCGCTATACGCAGAAGGATTTCTGAAAACTTTTTTCAATTCAAACCAATCACTCAATGAATCTGCTCAAATCTTTAACGCTGGTGGCTGGACTAGGTCTGACCTCACTGGCTCAGGCTCAAACACCCGTGAATATTTCAGGAACCGTTGCGGGTATTAACACCGGAAAAGTGTACTTGCAACGCTTCCACAATAAAATGTTTTATACGGTTGAAGCCGTACCCGTGAAAGATGGGAAGTTTCAGATTCAGCGGAAGCTACAGTTACCCGAAGTATATGGTATCACGATCGATACCACCCGTGGAAATCAGTTTCTGTTTCTGGACGCTACCGATACTAAAGTAACGATCAGTCTGGATAGTGTAGCTCGCTACCGGAACACAAAAGTAACGGGCTCCAAGGGGCAAGATCTGCTGGCAAGTTTCCGTCAGGGGCAGGAAGGGAAGATTGAGGATTTCATTAAAAAGAATCCAACGTCCATTGTTCCAACCTATATTCTGTATCGGGAATATTCGTACCGACTAACACCGGAAGAAATTGAGAAAAACGTAGCCTTACTCGACGCGTCGCTTCAAAAAACGCCTTATGTGAAAACGCTGAAAGAGCTGGTGAGTACCCTGCGAAGTGTGCAGGTAGGAGAAAAAGCCAAAGACTTTCAGGCCAACACACCCGAAGGGAAGCCCCTGCGGTTGTCAAGTCTGTACGGAAAGAGCTATATTCTGGTAGATTTCTGGGCGGCCTGGTGTGGCCCCTGCCGGCACGAAAACCCGAACCTGGTAAAGACCTATGAAAAATACAAAGGGCAGGGCTTTACTATTCTTGGCGTATCACTGGATCATACCAAAGAAGCCTGGCTGAAAGCCATCGCCAAAGACCAACTGACCTGGCATCAAGTATCGGATCTGAAATACTGGAACAGCGAACCCGCTCAATTATACGGCGTTCGGGCCATCCCATCAAACGTATTACTCGATGCCGAAGGACGAATTGTTGCTCGTAATTTAAGAGGGGAAGAGTTAGGAGCCAAATTAGAGGACTTGTATTCAAAGTCGGCGGCTAATAAGTGATGTAAGGAGTTAGGGATAAGTTCTTGTAATAATTTAATACATAGATAAATGGATTGTAAAATGCTTACTATTAAACTATTAACTGACAACTATTAACCAATAATATAGCAAAATCTAGAGGCCACCTGTAGGGATTATCCCTACAGGTGGCCTCTAGATTTTGTTGATCCGCCAGAGAATGCTGGCTTTTATGGACTACGCGTGTTTTTTGATGTAGGTCTGAATGTTCTTCAAATCCTGACGCAGGCGATCATCCATTTTTTTCGCGTCTTGCTTCGCTGCTTTTTCTCTGGCATCGAGCGAAGTGCGAGCGGTGTTTATAAGTTTAAGACCCTCTTCCTTACTGGATTTATCCATTTTACCCACGTGTTTTTCCAGGTCATTAAGCGTAACCTTGAGGGGGTCGGTCGTTACTTCTGGCAATACAAGTATATCCTCAATTGCCTGGTGGCCTACCGTTAGCTCGGCTGCGGTTACGGCTTCATTCAGTTCTGCTTCCGTTAATTTCTTTTCTTTGGCCCGCTCTACCAGTTTTTCGAGGTCTTTCAGGTGATTATCAAAGAGTGACAGGTTTTCACCCTTCAGATTTTTGCCTTCCACTTTGAGAGCAGCAATACCCGATTGTAAATCTTTTACTGCGGTCTCTGGAGCATTGGTCTGCAGAGCCACTAGAGCCTGATCGAAATACGCATCCGAAGGATTTTCCAGTACTTGCGTTTCTTCCGCCGCGATAAGGGTAGTATCCGTAGTGGAAGTTTGTGCTTCTTGTTTTTTTGGTGATGACTGGCAAGAGGCCAGTGCAATCATTAGGCCGATGGCTAACAGGTTAGATTTCATGATTTTACTAGTTATGAGTGTTGAAGATGTTGAGGATAACGAGCGAGAATTTTTTCGGCTTCGTGGGCAAACTGTTTACTCAGTTCAGCCGGATCGTTTACTGGATTTTCCAGTGAACCACGCCAGAGTAATTGCTGGGTTTTAGCATCAATGACGTCGACGATCAATGTACCGTCCGTGTAGTGTTCGGTATGATAACCGGTATTCCAGGGTTGGTAATAATAACCGAAGCCTACGGGCATCCAGCGACGTTGGTACCAGATGTTATACGGAACGTAATAGGGATAAGGATAGGAAGGATTGGCTACCTGCTGGCTTTTATTTTCAAAATACTCGTGCGTCGAAACTAACAAGTCAGGTTGATTATCATCCCGAACCAATCCTTTTTTTGTAAGCTCGGCAGCAATCGCATTTTGAATCATGTCATCGGTAATGCCGCTTCGATACAAGGGGTTTTTATTACCCTGAATATCTGGTTTAACAAAGGTAAATTTGCGAAAGTCATTAAAATTGACGGCACTTTTTTGCTGTACCTGAACGGCTGTACATCCACTCATCCAGAGTAGAATAAAGCCCATAAAAAGCCATTGCGTTTTCATGGTTGACATGCATAGTTGATAGTGTTGAATTTGTTTTTAATACTGCCTTTGTGTAAGCAAAGCTCTTCCCAGAGCTTTAAATTGATTTATAAATACGCTTAAAATGGTCTTAAAAAAGAAGAGTCAAATAGAAAGGAACGCCAGCTTTTGGCGTTCCTTTCTATTTGACTCTGTAGGGTCAGTCTTTAGTTTTTGGGAGATTCCTAGCAGTCGCTCGGCTAGAGCCGAGCGACTGCGGCATTTTCCGAAAGTTTAAAATTTTCGGAAAGTGCTACTCATATAAAATTACACGTTTTTATCGGCTGGTTTTTCAGGCTCGTTAGGATCCAGGTGATAAATCTGCATGATGTTTTCCAGTAATTTGATAAAATCAATATTTAGATCAATCAGCTTTCCGGTGTGTACATCAAACACCCATCCATGAACGGTAAGGTCTCGTTCCCGGCGGGCTTTCTGTACTTCCGCCGTTTTAATCACATTGATGCATTGCTCTTCTACGTTCAGCTCTACCAGTCTTTTGTAACGCAATTCTTCATCTTTGATCGCATCTAATTCAGCCTGGTGAGTCCGGTATACGTCACGAATATTTCTTAACCACGGATTCAAAATTCCCAGATCCTGCGATTTCATGGCTGCCTGAACGCCACCGCAGTAATAGTGACCACAAACAACAATGTGGTTCACTTTCAGGTGCTGAACGGCGTAGTTGATAACCGACATGGCACTCAGGTCGGTGTTGGGAACCATGTTAGCAATATTTCGGTGTACAAAGGCTTGACCCGGTGCGATACCCATCAACTCTTCAGCCGTTACCCGACTGTCGGAACAACCGATATACAGAATATCAGGCGTTTGGCCTTTAGACAGATCGCTGAAATAGTTTGGCTCTACACTTAGCTTTTTCTGAACCCAGTCTTGGTTGTTTTTGAAAATTTGAGAAATATCCATTTATATGTTGTTACGTTAATTTCTTTTTCAAACGATTCGAAGGGATGCATGAAATGCCTTTACCAAAGTTTCCTCGTAGGAAGAATTTCAGTCTTAACATCCAGAACCGCTATAGGGTTTATAAATAGTTATGCTTAAATGTCCTATTGAATGCGTATTTTGCGGGTACGGACAAGTATACAGCCCTTTACTCGCCCAAAATTAACTTTCTGAAAGTCCATTAAACAAAAAGAGCGACTAGTTTATTACAAGTACGCTCTCGTTGAATTCCGTAAAAGTCTGTTATTAAGCAATAGGGTAAACAACGACACAGGGTCTACATCCGATACGTACGGATATACTGACTTGGGGGCATGCCCACGATTTCTTTGAACTGACGATTAAAATTGGACATATTGGTGTACCCACAGGATTCCGCAATCTGACTCATGGGGTCCTTCGATTCCCGCAGTAAGCGACAGGCATTTTCGATTCGGATTTCATTCAGTAAATGCGAAAAGGTTTTGCGAGTATGCTGACGGAAAAAGCGACAAAAAGCTCCCGGCGTGAGATTGGCTACATTGGCTACATCTTCCAGCGAAATGGACGAAGCGTAGTTTTGTAATAAATAAGAAAATACCCGTTCAAGGCGGTAATGGTCGTCTGGACGACTGGGACGCTCGTAAGCCGTTCTCGATAAAACCTCGCGACCTTCTTCATTTACGAGTTTATCTAGTACTTTTAATAAAAAGAGGAACTGGTGAAAAGGCCGCTGTTGCGAGAGCTGCCGGAATTCATCAATAATCGGATCATTTTCCTGACAACGCAGACGAACCCCCTGTTTGGCCTCTGAAAGTAACTGCCGTAAATGGCTTACTTCGGGAAATTCCAGCCAGTGCTGTTCCAGCGAGTCGTTCATGAAAAACATCGTAGTCGAGGTAGCTCGCTCGTGCGAGTCACTGCTGCGAAGCACGTGGGGCAGGTTGCTCCCAAATAATAGTAAATCGAGCGGTTGGAACCGGTCAATTCGGTCTCCGGCAATGAGTGTGCCTTCGCCTCGTTCGATCAGGGTTAACTGAACTTCGGGGTGGAAGTGTAACTGAGCATAAAAGGTAGGACCATCGTCAATTTGAACTCGGAATGACCGCTGGTCCACGCTGGGTACCCGGAACAGTAGTGGTTTCATAGAGGTAAGAATAATACATTTTTGGTATATAATCTTATTGACGGTATAAAACTAGTGAAAAAAGTATTAAAGGCAATCAAATATTGAGAATAACCTTTCCCTCAAGTTTCCGACCTTTGACTAAATCAATCACCAGAAAAACTAACGCTCATGAACACTATCGTTACCTGGCAAGGTGTGTATCCAGCCATGCTTACCCCATTCACTGCTGAAGATACCCTGGACCTGCCTTTATTCCAGAAAAATATAATTGCTCAGATGAAAGCCGGTATTACCGGAATCATCATTGGTGGCTCGCTGGGTGAAGCCAGTACGCTTACTCCCGAAGAAAAGCTGGAATTACTGGCTTCAGCTTTGGAAATAACTCAGGGACAAATTCCTGTTATTGTTAACATTGCTGAGCAGGCTACTCGCGAAGCCGTAGCACGGGCGAAAGAAGCAGAAGCAAACGGAGCCGACGGTTTGATGTTGTTACCTCCGATGCGTTATTACTCAGACGCACGCGAAACAGTTGAATATTTCAAAGCCGTGGCTCAGGCAACGTCATTACCCATCATGATTTACAACAATCCCGTGGATTACAAAATCATGACGACGATTGCGATGTTCCAGGAATTGTCAGAATGTCCTAACATTCAGGCTGTCAAAGAATCAACTCGCGACCTGACGAACATCGTTCGGATGCGTAATGCTTTCGGTGATCGCTTCAAAATCATGGGTGGTGTGGATACCCTAATCATGGAAGCCGTAGTATTAGGTGCGGATGGTCTGGTAGGAGGTTTAGTAGATGCCTTCCCTGAAGAAACGGTAGCCTTATTCAATCTGACTCAACAGGGACAACTGGCCGAAGCTCTGGAAATTTACAAATGGTTCATGCCATTACTCGAACTGGACATTCACCCCAAACTGGTTCAAAATATTAAATTAGCTGCTACAGCAACGGGTATTGCTTCAGAATACGTTCGAGCTCCCCGTTTACCTTTAATCGGTGAAGAGCGTGCTCATGTGCAGGCAATTATCGACAAGGCACTGGCAACTCGCCCCGTATTAACCCCCGCCTAATTTCTTTTTCTGAGTTTATTAATCGAGTGAATTCATGTCTACAGCGTATCATTTTTTTTGTATTGATGCTCACACCTGCGGCAATCCGGTTCGGGTGGTAACAGGGGGAAGTATTCCCTTTTTGCAGGGAAATTCCATGAGCGAAAAGCGGCAGCATTTTCTGCGTGAGTACGACTGGATTCGCAAAGGACTGATGTTTGAGCCCCGGGGCCATGATATGATGTCGGGAAGTATACTTTATCCGCCCATCGATCCGGCCAACGACGCAGGCGTACTTTTCATTGAGACTTCGGGTTGCCTGCCCATGTGCGGTCACGGAACCATTGGTACGGTAACGGTAGCCATTGAGCAGAACCTCATTACGCCGAAAACCCCCGGAGTACTCAATCTGGAAGTACCCGCTGGTCTCGTACGGGCCGAGTACGTCATGGACGGTCGTAAGGTAACTTCGGTGAAAATTACCAACATCAAGTCTTATCTGGCGGCTGAAAACCTAACGGTAGATTGTCCGGATTTAGGAGAATTAAGCGTTGATGTAGCCTACGGAGGAAACTTCTACGCCATTGTGGACGTACAGGAAAACTTCCCCGGACTCGAACACTTCAGTGCCGATCAGCTCGTGAGCTGGTCGCGGGTATTACGGAAACAACTGAATGAAAAGTATAGCTTCGTTCATCCGGAAAATGATACCATTCGCGGATTGAGCCATTTACTCTGGACGGGAAAAACCATTCAGGAAAGCTCAACCGCCCGCAATGCCGTTTTTTACGGCGATAAAGCCATTGACCGCTCTCCCTGTGGCACGGGTACATCCGCCCGGATGGCTCAGTGGTATGCCAAAGGAAAGCTGAAGTCTGGCGATGTCTTCGTGCATGAAAGCATCATTGGTTCCATTTTTAACGGACGTATCGAAGCCGAAACCCAGTTGGGCGATCACCCGGCCATCGTGCCGAGCATTGAAGGCTGGGCGAGAATTCACGGATACAATCACCTCATTATTGACGAAGACGATCCTTACGGATTTGGTTTTCAGGTTATTTAACCACCAAAATCAGGCCATACGCGTATGAAACACGTTGGAATTGTGGGAGGCGGCATCATTGGTCTAAGTTCGGCCTATTACCTGCAACAGGCAGGTTATCAGGTAACGATTTTCGATCAGACGGTCATTGCCGATGGATGTTCCTACGGCAATGCCGGGATGATCGTTCCCAGCCATATTATTCCGCTGGCCCAGCCCGGCATGATTGCCAAGGGGTTACGCTGGATGCTGGATTCAAAAAGTCCTTTTTACGTCAAACCCCGGCTCAATGCCGATCTGATGAAATGGGGCTGGCTGTTTTACAAGCACTCCACCGAGAAGCACGTCGAAGCATCCATTCCGGCACTGCGGGACATCAGTCTGCTAAGCAAGACTTTGTATCAGCAAATGGCTGATACACTGGACATGGGCTGGCACGAGCGGGGTTTATTAATGCTTTTCAAAACGCCTTCGGCTGCTCACGAAATGCAGCATGAAGCCGATGTGGCAAATGCCGCCGGTATTGAGGCTCAGTTACTAAACCCCGATCAGGTGCAGTCACTGGAGCCGGATGTTCGGGTGACAGTGGCGGGTGCAGTGTATTACCCTGGTGATGCTCAGGTTGTTCCAACGCAGGTCATGTCTTCGCTCATTACCCACCTGAAACAATCGGGCGTTACGTTTAAGGAAGCCAAAGAGGTAACAGGTTTTACGAGACAGGGGTCACGGGTGACGGCTATTGAAACGACAGCAGGGGCTTTCCCGGTGGATGAAGTTGTGATTGCTGGAGGAGCCTGGTCTTCTGAAATCGTCAAGCAATTACAGTTGTCTTTACCCTTGCAGGGTGGCAAAGGCTATAGTTTCATGTTGAAAGACGTGAAGCAGAACGTACGGGTTCCGGCGATTATGCTGGAAGCTCGGGCCACAGCCACGCCGATGGGGGGAGATTTACGTTTCGCAGGAACCATGGAAATTGCCGGAACAGACATGAGTGTCAACATGAATCGGGTGCAGGGTATTGCTGAATCTATTAATCAGTATTATCCAGATATTCCGGTTCAGTTACCCGCTAAAAATCAGGTCTGGAAAGGATTACGTCCGTGTTCGCCTGATGGGTTACCCTACCTCGGTCGATTGAATAACTACGAAAACGTAGTAATTGCGACCGGGCATGGCATGATGGGACTCAGCCTCGGCCCTGCTACAGGAAAACTGGTGGCAGAAGTAATTGCCGATCAGCCCCTTAGTATGAGCCTTACTGCATTTGCCCCGAATCGATTTGATTAAATTTTCGTTTTACCTACCGAGCCTCTATGCGTTATACCTTTCTTCTTCTGGCCTTATTTTCCGTTCAGCAACTCTGTGCTCAGGGCACATTGGCTGATTATCAGCGAAGTCAGTCCCTAAAAAAACAGTGGACAGATAAAGCTTATTATATTCCCCGGCAGACTAACTGGCAGGATAATAGCCAGCGATTAGTCTACACCATTCAGACCCCCAAAGGTCGGGAATATATTCAGGTGAACCGGAAAACGGGTAGGCGGGAACCCGCTTTTAATCAGGAAGAACTGGCTAAACAACTCAGTGCTCAGGTAGGTAAAACCATTTCCGCGTACGAGCTTTCACTCCAAAACTTAAAACCCACGGATAAGGGTTATTCCTTCGTGGCTGAAAATGTCCGCTGGACTCTTGAAGACGGACGATTACATAAAAAAGGCGAGGTTCCATCCGGTCGTTACTGGGGCGAGCGATGGGAAGAAGACGAAACCCGCCGAACGTATAGCCCTGATAGTAGCTTATCCGCAGCAATAAAGAACAGCAATGTTTACCTGCGGGACGAAAAAACAAAGAAGGAAACGCCATTGAGTTTCGACGGTTCGCCGGGGGACGCCTACAGCAGCGATCTTCGCTGGTCGCCAGACGGCAAGAAACTGGCCGGAGTGAAGATTCGTAAACCAACCCCTCATCTCTTATACCTGATTCGCTCTTCGCCTGTCGATCAGCTACAGCCTAAACTGGAAACGCGGAATTACCCCAAACCCGGTGATAATCTGGCTATTTCAGAGCCGGCTCTTTTCGACATCGCGTCAAAAAAACAATACCGGATTTCGATGGATTTGATTGCCCAGCAATACGATTTATCGCGTCCGCACTGGCGAAAAGATAGTAAGAGTTTTACACTTGAATACAATCAGCGGGGGCATCAGGTTTATCGTGTGCTGGATGTGAACGCAGAAAATGGAGCCATCCGGCCTGTTATCGAAGAAAAATGTAAAACCTTTTTCAGTTACAGTGGCAAACGATTCCGTCAGGATGTTTCCGACGAAAAAGAAATCATCTGGGCTTCCGAACGGGATGGATGGAATCATTTATACCTCTACGATGCCGCCACTGGTCAGGTTAAAAATCAGATTACGAAAGGGGACTGGGTTGTTCGTAGAGTAATGAATGTGGACGATAAAACCCGCACCATTCTGTTCGCTGCCAGCGGCATGAATGCCGGAGAAGATCCCTATTACCTGCATTATTACCAAATTAATTTTGATGGTTCAGGACTGAAAAGTCTGACGCCCGAACTGGCTAATCACGAAGTTACCTTTTCGGATGATTACGAAAGCTTCATTGACACATATTCCCGAATTAATCAGGCACCAGTCACTGTGCTGCGGAGCAGTAAAGACGGCTCGATTATTTCGACTTTAGAAAAAGCTGATCTTTCCGTTTGGGAAAAATCGGGCTGGAAAGCACCCGAGCCCTTTGTGGCCAAAGGGCGTGACCAGCAAACAGACATTTATGGGATGATTATTCGTCCGACGAATTTCAATCCATCCCGCAAGTATCCGGTCATTGAAATGATCTATGCCGGCCCTCATGATTCCTTTGTTCCCAAGTCGTTTACGACGAATACGGCCTTGCATGAACTGGCCGAATTAGGTTTTATTGTGGTGCAAATTGACGGTATGGGTACGTCCAATCGTTCCAAAGCCTTCCATGATGTGTGCTGGCAAAACCTGAAAGATGCTGGTTTCCCGGATCGGATTCTGTGGATGCAGGCGGCAGCTAAAAAGTACTCTTTTATGGACCTGGATCGGGTGGGTATTTACGGCACCTCGGCGGGCGGGCAGAGTTCGACAGGAGCAGTTTTGTTTCACCCTGAATTCTACAAAGTTGCCGTTTCGTCCTGCGGTTGCCACGACAACCGGATGGATAAAATCTGGTGGAATGAGCAGTGGATGGGTTATCCCATTGGTCCGCATTATGCCGATTGTTCAAACGTCACTCACGCTGACCAATTGCAGGGAAATTTGATGCTGATTTTGGGTGAAATGGACGATAACGTCGATCCCTCGTCAACCTATCAGTTGGCCGATGCTCTGATTAAGGCTAATAAAGAATTTCAGTTGGTAGTAGTGCCCAACATGGGCCATTCCTCGGGTGGAGAATACGGCGAACGTAAACGCCGGGACTTTTTTGTGCAGCATTTGCTGCACGTGCAGCCTCCCCACTGGAATGCGAAGGATACCACCGTGCCAGCACCTGAAAAATCCGCGAAAACGACTCGTCAACAGCGGTAGTTTTTTCTTACTCTTAACCATCCATAACCTATGTCTCTGGCACGTTGTCTTCTGCTGATTGGCCTTTTGCTAAGTTTTTCAAGTAAGGCTCAAATGCCGACCGATCCTACGCAGTTGAGCCAGCATATTATCCAGTATGAAGCTGACAAAGGCAGTTTGCGTCGCTTTTACGTGATTGCGAATTCGCCTGAACGCCGCCAACGGCTGAAAGAACTGAATCAGCAGTATATCGCCCGGTTAAATGCATTGAATTTTAAGCAGTTAACGCCTAACAATCAGGTGGATTACTTACTGTTTCGCCGGGATCTGGAGGACGAGTTGCGTGAATATGCTACGGCAGAAAAAGAATCAGAGCAAATTAAAGACTGGTTTCCATTTGCCGAACCGATTTACGCACTGGAGAAAAAACGCCGGAGAGGCATTTACCTGAATTCAGAAGAACTGGCCCGTGATTTTGAAAGCTGGACGACTCAGGTTGCCCAGGCTGAGAAGAAATTAGGGGAGATGAAAACGATGAATCCTCTACTGGCGAGTCGGGCTGAGGAAACAACAAAGGGACTACAACAAGCCATTAGAAGCGTTTTTGAGTTTTACAATCAATACGATCCGATGTTCACATGGTGGATGGAAAAACCCTATCCGCGATTGAATGAACAATTGGAGAAATTAACGAAATTCTTTCAGCCCAAAGGCCAGCTGGGTACAATGGCTAATGATGGCAGCGGTATCCAGGGTGTTGCGGTAGGTCGTGACGAGTTAATCCGTCAGTTAAAGCTTGAATACATCCCTTATTCGCCCGAAGAGTTACTGTCCATCGCTAATCAGGAATTTGCCTGGTGCGACAAGGAGTTACTGAAAGCCAGTAAGGAAATGGGCTTTGGCGAAAACTGGCGGGCGGCTCAGGAGAAAGTAAAGAACAGCTACGTTCCCGTGGGTAAACAACCCGAGTTAATTCTGCGATTGTATAACGAATCGGTTGATTTTCTCAAAAAACATGACCTGGTAACCATTCCACCGCTGGCCGAAGAAACCTGGCGAATGGGCATGATGACGCCCGAGCGTCAACTGGTGAATCCCTTCTTTCTGGGCGGAGAACAAATCCTGATTTCCTACCCGACGGCGAGTATGGAACACGCCGATAAGCTGATGAGTATGCGAGGTAATAATCCTCATTTTTCCCGTTCGACGGTTCACCATGAACTCATCGCAGGTCATCACCTGCAACAGTTTATGAATAACCGCTTCGAGACGCATCGCCGTCGCTTTAACTCGCCATTCTGGATTGAAGGCTGGTCATTGTACTGGGAAATGGTACTTTGGGATAAGGGATTCCCGCAGTCACCCGAAGACAAAATCGGGATGCTGTTCTGGCGAATGCACCGCTGTGCCCGGATTATCTTTTCACTTAATTACCACCTCGGCAAATGGACGCCTCAACAGTGCATCAACTTTCTGGTAGATCGGGTAGGGCACGAGCGGGCGAATGCCGAGGGGGAGGTTCGTCGTTCATTCATTGGAGGGTACGAACCGCTGTATCAATTAGCCTATATGGTGGGTGGTTTGCAGTTTGTAGCCCTGCGAAAAGAGCTGGTAGACAGCGGAAAAATGACGGACAAACAATTTCATGATTCTATATTGCAACTCAATCAACTGCCCGTTGAGTTAATTCGGGCTTTGCTTACTAAACAACCGCTTCAGCAGGATTTTAAAACTAGCTGGCGGTTTTATACGATTAATAAGTAATCATCTGAACTTATGAACGAATCTGGTTTTCAGGCCATTAATCCCGCTACGGGCGAATTATTACCGGGCGTTTTTCAGGAATCTACGTCTCAGGAAATAAACGAAGCCGGACTTCGGGCGGCACAAGCTTTTGCCGAATACCGATTACTTTCCGGGTCAGCGAAAGCTGATTTTTTAGAAGAAATTGCCCGGCAGATCGAAGCGTTGGGCGATGAGCTCTTACAACGGGCAAACGCCGAAACGGCTTTACCGCTAGCCCGTCTGACGGGAGAAAGAGGCCGTACAACGGGGCAGTTACGTCTGTTTGCCAGTTACCTACGGGAAGGCTCCTGGGTAGAAGCCCGCATTGATCCGGCCCTGCCTGAGCGTCAGCCCCTGCCTCGTCCTGATTTGCGGCAAATGCTGCGGCCACTCGGCCCGGTAGGTATTTTCGGAGCTAGTAACTTCCCTCTGGCGTTTTCTGTAGCGGGTGGCGATACCGTTTCGGCTCTGGCTGCGGGTTGCCCCGTCGTAGTGAAGGCTCATCCAGCCCATCCCGGCACGTCTGAACTGGTAGCTCAGGCCATTCATAAAGCGATTGAAGTAACGGGTGTTCCGAAAGATACGTTTCAGTTGATTCAGGGCCGTACCACGGCTACTGGATTAGATCTGGTTCGTCATCCTTCCATTAAAGCCATTGGCTTTACGGGATCGTTTCAGGGTGGTAAAGCTCTGTTCGATGCGGCCAATCAACGCCCCGAACCCATTCCGGTATACGCAGAAATGGGCAGTACGAACCCTGTGTTCTTTTTACCCCAAATCCTGAAACAGCAGGGAGCAACGTTAGCCCAGAATTACGTATCTTCCCTAACGCTGGGAACGGGACAGTTTTGCACCAATCCCGGCTTAAGTATTCTGCCTATATCAGAAGATTCGCAGGCGTTTATTCAGGCCGCTCAGGAGTCCCTAACTACACTTTCGCCCACGGCCATGCTAACGCAGGGCATTCAAAAGGCTTTTGCTCAGGGAATCACTAAATTAAAAGAGCAGGCTAACGTAGAGGTTGTTGCCGAAGCTCAGGAGCTGGAAGGCTTCGCAGCAGGTCGTCCGGTGTTACTGAAAAGTTCGGTAACGGCTTTGCTGGCTAATCCTTTACTGGCTCACGAAGTGTTTGGGCCGAGCAGTATTATTGTGCAGGCTGAAACCAGTGAAGAGTTACTACAGGTAGCACGTTCGTTGGAAGGTCACCTGACGGCTACGGTGTTTGGTACTGAAGAGGAGTTACTGGCCAATGCCGAGTTATTATCCGAGCTGGAACAGAAAGTAGGTCGATTAATTATTAATGCCTTCCCAACGGGCGTAGAAGTAAGCCACGCCATGCAACACGGGGGGCCTTACCCCGCTACAACGGATTCACGGAGTACTTCCGTAGGTACAAATGCCATCAAGCGTTTTGCCCGTCCGGTGTGTTACCAGGGTTTTCCGCAGGGACTTTTACCCGATGAATTAAAAGACAGTAATCCGCTGAATATCTTCCGTTTAGTGGACGGTGCCTTTCAAAAATAAAAACGGTCTTCCGGGGAAATCCTAACCCGGAAGACTTCCCCCCCTTATGACTACTGCTACCTACCTGAAAAAGCACCGGGGTCTATTGATCGCTGGGTTACTAAGTATTACTCAACTGAGCTGGGCTCAGCAATCGCCCTGGAAAAAGCTGGAGGAAAAACCATCCACGCTTCATCTGGAGCAGGGGTATCAAACCTTTGCTACGCCGGAGCTGGAACTAAAGCTGGTAAAGTCTTCTCAGACGGTGGCAGGTTTACATCCGGTCAGCGAGAAGAGTTTCGACTTTACACCAGGCGATCGACTCAAAGTGCGTAGCGGTGACGGACTGTATCAACTGGGGGATATTAATCTTCGCCTGAAGGTAGGGAATGAGTGGAAATCGTTCTCTTCAGCGAGCAAACGTTCAGCAGTAAAAGCATTAACGCCAAAGTCTAAACAGGTCTGGGCTATAGCGAATCTTTCGCCTAGTTTTCCTTCTGATTTCCCCCTGGAAATTCAACGTTCCTGGGAGCAAACGAATGGAGGCGTAATCCTTCGCTTTCAGATCAAAAATCCCGGTAAAGAAGCGATTGAACTAGGTTCGTTAGGTATCCCTCTGATTTTCAATAACATTCTGGAAGGAAATACGCTCGAGCAGGCTCATGCTCGAAACGTCTTTTTTGATCCCTACATTGGGGCCGATGCCGGATACTTACAGGTAGCTCGTTTGCATGGCAAAGGGTCGGTATTACTGGTACTACCCGAAGGAAACACGCCATTTGAGGCCTATAACCCTTTGCTGGATGATCCTACGCCGCGAGGAATTGTCTTTGAGGGTTTTCATGAATGGATGATTCATAGTAAAGCTCACGCTGAAAAAGATTGGGCGAAGGCTCAACCCTGGAATACCGCTACTTCCGTTACGTTAAAACCCGGCGAAACGAAAAGTTATGGTCTGAAATTGGTACTGGCTCCCAGCATTCGGGAGATTGAAAAAACGTTGATTGCTCATAAACGTCCGGTTGCGGTAGGAATTCCGGGTTATGTGGTCCCACAAGACGTAGAAGCAAAGCTGTTTTTGCAGCATTCAAGTAAAGTAAAATCAATGGAAGTGGAGCCTGCCGAAGCTCTAAGCTGGCAATCCATTCCCTCTCAAAAGAAGAATCTTCAGAGTTACCTGATTCGGGGTAACAAATGGGGACGTGCTCGCTTAACCATTCAGTATGAGGATGGATTGAAGCAAACGATCCATTATAAAATCATTAAACCAGAAAGCGAAACCATTGCCGATTTTGGGAATTTCCTAACGACAAAGCAGTGGTTCGAAGTACCTAAAGATACATTTCATCGAAGCCCATCGGTGATTAGCTATGATTACGAAACCAAGCAACAGGTAACGCAGGACAGCCGAGCCTGGGTAGCGGGCCTGAGCGACGAAGGCGGAGCTGGAAGCTGGCTCGGAGCGACCATGAAACAACTCGTGTTGCCCAAACCTGAAGAAGTACAAAAGCTGGAACGTTTTGTGAATGAAACCCTGTGGGGAAACATTCAGCATAAAGAAGGCCCCTACCAATACGGCGTTCGGAAGAGTCTGTTTTATTATCAGCCCGACTCCATGCCTCCCCATACCTACAGCCCGACGGTGAACTACAAAAGCTGGTCGGCCTGGCCCCATAAGGAAGCCGAGTCACTGGGACGTTCGTATAACTACCCGCACGTGGCGGCGGCTCACTGGGTATTATACCGATTGCAGCGAAATCATCAGCACCTGGTAAAGCAGGGGAACTGGAAAAGTTATCTGGAGAATGCCGCCCAAACGGCTCTGGGCATGGTGAAACTTGCTCCTTATTACGCTCAGTTTGGTCAAATGGAGGGAACCGTATTTTATCTGATTCTAAAAGATTTAAAACGGGAAGGATTAACGGAGCTGGCCGCCGAACTGGAAAGCACCATGAAAAAACGGGCCGATCTCTGGCGTTCGCTTGAGTATCCGTTTGGTAGCGAAATGCCCTGGGATTCAACGGGTCAGGAAGAAGTTTACGTTTGGTCGTATTACTTCGGGTACCGTGACAAAGCGGAAGTTACGCTTAACGCGATTCTGGGGTACATGCCAACCATTCCTCACTGGGCTTACAATGGAAATGCCCGTCGCTATTGGGATTTTTTATACGGCGGAAAATTGTCTCGCGTGGAGCGGCAGATTCACCATTATGGTTCTGGACTCAATGCCATTCCAGTGTTAATGGCGTATCGCGATCAGCCGGATGATTTTTACCTGCTACGCGTCGGCTACGGTGGATTGATGGGAGCTATCGCCAATATCACCGAAGATGGGTTCGGCCCGGCGGCGTTTCATTCCTATCCCTCTACGCTGGAGATAGATGCTTTGTCCGGCGATTATGGTTGTGGATTCTTCGGTTATGCGGTTAACACCACATCCTACTTAACGCAACATCCCGAATTTGGATGGCTGAGTTTTGGAGGTAATGTCAGTCAGCAGGGGAATGAAGTGATACTCAAACCCACCACGGCGGCCCGGTCGAATGTGTATCTTTCACCCATTGGACTTCAGGTCAGTCTGGATGCCGGAATGATTGAGCAGGTTGCCTACAATTCAGTAACTAAAGCAGTAAAAATTCGATTACAACCTGCTTCCGAAATTACACCAACCGCCTACCTGCGACTGGAATATCCAGCCCAGAAAAAATTGCAGAGGTATAAATTACAGAAATCCTATCCTCAGGAACGGGAAGCCTTTGCGATTCCTCTGAAGGAAAATGCACTGGAGCTAGAACTGATTCCAAACCCGAAGTAACACGGATTTATTCGATAACTGTGTGGGTCGTTAACATTTGGTTATGAATAGATTACCTATGGCTGCGAGAGCAGAAGCTTATCCAGGTCTATACTTATTCAAAATCTGCTTGTTAAACAAAAGAATAATCTAGAGGTAAAAGAGCGGATAATGGACTCAAATAATTACTTATATTCGCCCATTATCCGCTGTTTTACTCATAAGATTATGAATGTCCACACTATCACCGAACAAGTATTCAAAACCTGGACGTCCGACTGGAAGGCCCTGGAGTTTGAAACCGCCACTTTTCCGTTTTTTGCCAACGAAACCAGCATCCAAACGGGAGTTGTTCTGAATCAGAAAACCCTGGAGTATCTGCTTTCTACGCCCGGTACGAGTACCATCAAAATCAGATTCGGGTTCTCGAAAGAAGAGGAAAACTTTTTTCAGGTCATACTCTGGGGAACGGATGAGTTAGAGCAACGAATCACCCCTTATTATCACGCGAAGGAAGCAATTTTTGAGAAGCGTCCTGATCAGTCCAATGGAGGACTTGTACCAGCAGAGTTACAAAAGCAATGGCGGTTTTACTGGCTTACCAAAGCGAACGATGATCTAATCAGTGTTCAGAATTTCCTGGTAACCCATGGATTTTTGAAAGGGTATAACTATGAACTGGAAGAATTCATGGAAGCCCTTCTAATTGACCGAAAGGCGACGGATGTACGTATTAATTTCGGGCTTCACGAACACCTTTCTCCTACATATCAGGAAGGAGATCCAGCCGTATATACGTTTGGTTTGTTACTACGTGCGGAGACCGGACTTCAGAAATTAAAAGATGACAGTGATGATGATGACGGATATTTTGATTTAAGTAGACCCTGTCCGCCGACTTGTAAATAGAATATTGTAAAATGCACTATTCTGTACAACAAATCATACTTTCAGTAGCAATTGTACCAATGTGGATCGCAACTATTACCGCCGGAATTCAATTCCGGCGGGTTAGTGGCTGGGTAAAGTTTCTATGTTACATACAGTTTTTCGCTTTTATAATCCAGACTGCTTCAGATATTTTATGGTATAGAAAGGTTAATAATCTGTTTCTATATCCCATTTATACGATAGTTGAAGGAAGCTTGTTTATTTGGATGTACAGTTTGATGCTGGAATCTGCCTGGTTACAGAAGGCAAGAGTCTGGTTGATTCTTCTATTAGCTGTGGTCGTTGGTAGCAAATATCTTAAATTAAACTCTTTTCAGGATTTTATCAATCACAACGTGATTGATGGTTTAAGCAGGGTTATTGAAGGAGGAATCGTTATAGCGTTAGTAATTGCTTACTTTTTTAAGTTGTTCAGAGAAATAAAGACTCCTTCTATCCATCAGGAACCCGCTTTTTGGGTTTCTGGAGGTTTACTTATTTATTTTTCTAGTAACACCATCCTGTATCTATTTGCCGAATTTGCTCGGAGGTATTCTCAAGAATTTAACTGGTCTTTCTGGATTGTTCATTCGATACTGGATATGCTTTTGTACACTACCTATACCGTAGCCTTATGGAAGCTCCGCAGGAAATAACGTTTACTTATCTTCTGTTGGCGGGGGTTGGAGTAATGTTTTTACTGGCACTAACCGTCGTTATGTTTGTTGTGGTTTACCAGCGGAAATTCTTTCAGCAGCAACGGGAGATGCACCAGCAGGAAATTCGCCATCAGAAGGAAATTACCGAAGGGATCGTTCAGGCTCAGGAAAATGAGCGGGAACGCATTGCTCAGGATTTGCACGATGAAGTGGGTGCTTCGCTGTCTGCCGCCCGGCTGTTTATCAATCAGATTCAGTACGAAGAAACCCTGCCGGATATGATCGAACTGGCCGAACAGGCTCATGGCGTTCTGGGAACGCTGGTGCAGGAGGTTCGTCGGGTTTCGCATCATCTTTCTCCGCTGGTAGTCGAAAAACTGGGATTTACCGGGGCTTTGCGAGCTTTATTCCAGCAACTGGAAGTCAACGGACTACAAATCACGCATTCATTTCAATTTCAGGAAGCGGCTCTTTCCCATGAACAACAGTTGGCTCTTTACCGAATTGTACAGGAGGTTTCAGTAAATATTATTAAACACGCCGAGGCTCAGCAGGTAACCCTGAGTCTGACTCAGGAATCCGGAACGCTTCGTCTTTGGCTGGAAGACGACGGGAAAGGATTCGAGCACTCGAAAGAGTCGCCCGCCAGTGGCATTGGCCTAAGCGGAATTAGAGCCCGGGCCAATTTTTTGAATGCCAAACTTGACATCAACTCTGCTCCCGGACAAGGAACTCGTGTAGAAATGCTCATACCTTTGCAGGGCGTGCAATTTAGTTAGTATGTATGGAAAATCGTAAACTAGCTCTAGTTGATGATCATCAGTTATTTCGGTTGGGAGTCGCCCAGATATTAAAGAAATTTCCGCAGTACGAAATTGTCTTACAGGCCAGTAGCGGAAAAGACTTATTTGATCAGTTACCTATCACTCCTGTCGATGTAATCCTGCTGGATTTACACATGAAGGGGATGGATGGGGAAGAAATCAGTCGGATTTTACTGAAAGATTATCCCGAAATAAAAATCATTATTCTGTCTATGAGTTACTCGCAGGAGCACATTATGAAGCTCATGCGGGTAGGCGTTCACGGATATTTACCCAAGGACATTGACCGGAACACGCTCGTACAGGCCATCGAAGACGTCAGTACGCGGGGGTATTACATGAATGATGATACCGCTCAGGCGTTGCGTCAGGGACTTCAGCATCCCGAAGACTCCGCTAAAAAAACGCCCGGCGAAGGGCTTTTGACGGGTCGAGAAATGGAAGTACTGGAATTGCTATGCCAGGGATTAAATACCGCTGAAATCGCTGATCGCCTCTTCATTAGTTACCGCACCGTAGAAGGGCACCGGAAAAATTTACTCGAAAAAACGGGATCTAATAATTCCGTAAGTCTGGTGGTGTATGCCATTAGAAACAAGCTCTGGACGGTATAAAACCGGATTGATCTTCTGAAAACCAACAGCCGTTCAATGAAGAACGACTGTTGAACCTAATCTATTAAAGGGAGGGTTAATTCTTCGGGCTATGCGTTTAATACGCAGCTTTTTGAAAAGCTCAAACGCTTCTTTTGACGACAACTTTTACGTCAGTATCAACGAAAAAGGAAACCGAGTGTCTCCTTTTATTTTCTTCAGTAGTTTAGGCATCGCTCGTTCGCGATACACGGGTTTGGGTATGAAATGTTGGGTTCGTAAATACAGGAATCTTGGGCAATGGGAGTTACGTTTCATAGTACCGGGATAAGATTTAATGAATTAAACTTAGCGGTGATATATAGAGCAGATTAAAACCGGAATCTGAATTAATCTGGAAATCAAGACAGCTAACGTTCGACGACTTTAGTTCTGGGACCGCCATCCACATCATTAAAGAGCCTGCGGCTAGCTGTCTTTTCTTTCACAGATTGCACAACACACAATAGAGCTTTGTTTCGCTCCCGGAATTGTGCCGGGTTTAATTAAAGGCAGTGGGTTAATCCTAATACACAAGCGTAAAATGAACCGGGAGGCATTTAATTGCTAGGCGTTTCTTTTACAAAGGTCTGAAATGAGAAAAGGTAATAACAGACCGTATATACGTGTTCTTCAAAACAGGTGTTTTTTGGGGGTAGGAAAGCGGAATGTATGGAGGAGGAATTTATGAAGTAAACCGTTGTTCCCTAGGGAATAAAAAAGGGATACTTTTTGAAGTACCCCTTTTCACAGTTAATCTTTCAACATTCGAATGCCGTAGACTGGCCCCGCCTGATTGCCTTTTTTCGCCTGAAACTTGATCGTAACCGACCTTTTTCCCGTAGTTAATTCCTTCGGTAGCTCATAAGAAATTTCGTAAAATCGACTTTCCTTATACTTATTAACGTCTTCGCTGGCGATGGTTTTCCCGTCCACCAGAATATCAAACTGCCGACCCCGGTTATCCATGCCCCAATAAGTAGCAACCAGCGTATTTTTTGAATCAGGGTCTGTTTTCATCGTAAATTGAAAAGATCCGCCCTCATTCGCTACCCGGAATTTACGCGTGTGAGATTCACCCGTTTCGAGATTTTCCCCTGAGAAGTCATGATCCCGCTCGGGTTGCATTTCACCAACGCGGAGGTTATCAACGGTCCGAAGTTCCAGTTCGCGGGCTTGTCGGCGTTGCTCTTCGTAGCGTTTCTGCTGCTCCTGCCAGGTTTTACTGGTAAATACGTCCCAATACACGCTATAATGATCATCCTGTAACGCATAAAAAGGTTGCAGCGTCAGCGTTCCCGGATTACCCAATCGACTCGTCTGAAATTCCAGTGGTTTTCCGGTGGATTTGATGTAGCGGTTAGGATCTGAATCATTACTGACCACAACCGGAATACCCACCGCTGGATCGGTTTCTTGGGGACCCAAATTTCCTGCCAAAATTAATGGACCGTAGAAATACGCTTTACGGTCGGGATTATCGGGCATGGCGACGGTGTAAAGTTTGCTCGGCAAGCTTACTTCCACTAAATCACCTGCGTTCCATTTACGGTTAATCACCAGATAACCTTCCTCTTCTTTCAAGTCAGAAACGGGTTTTCCGTTGAGTAAAACCAGCATGGTCCCGGCCCAGTGCGGCTTGCGAATGCGGAGGGGTAACGAAATAGCTTTTTTAGGATGTAAGGTTAATCGAATGGAAGAATCGGCGGGTAACTGCGTTTCCATGTTAACCTGTAGCCCTTTTTCTTCCCAATTCAGTTTTGAAGGAATAAAGAGGTTCACGTACAAACTGCCATCCGCTCCTTTAAAATAAATGCTTTCGTTGTACTTCACGTGGTTTTCCATGCCCGACCCTACACAGCAGGTAAAGTCGTGAAGACGGCTGCTGAACTGTTTTTTTGCCCCCATGCGAAGCGGTACGAAGTAACACATCATACCCGTCGTATGATTTTGCGAAGCCAGGATGTGGTTATACAAGCCGCGTTCGTAGTAATCCATGTAGTGAGCAGAGGGCTGTAAAGCGAACAAATGCCGGGTTAGTTTCAGCATATTGTAGGTATTACAGGTCTCCATCGTGTTTTCGGTCAGTTTTTC
The DNA here is from genome assembly GCF_031453245.1 of Siphonobacter sp. SORGH_AS_0500. NCBI lineage: Bacteria > Pseudomonadati > Bacteroidota > Cytophagia > Cytophagales > Cytophagaceae > Siphonobacter > Siphonobacter sp. SORGH_AS_0500. Next base: position 62,059 of record NZ_JAVIYT010000008.1, on the reverse strand, counting down.
GTTCAACTGATCTGGCGTGCTCAGGTATTCGTAGTTACTATTTCCACCCGTGGCGTAGGAGTGGTGATTGACAACGGTATTCCAGAAAAAGGCCGCACTTTCATAATCCTCTTTATTCCCCGTCAATTCATAGCGACGAACCGTTCCGATGAGTTTAGGAATTTGAGTGTTTGAATGTTTCCCTGGTAAAATGTCCTTATGATGAGCCAGCGAATCCAGAATCCAGCGGTCGTGAAATTTATACGATAAATCCAGAAATTTTTTGTCTTTGGTCAGCGAGTAGGTATTTACCAATAATTCATTCATCCCGCCGTATTCACACAAAAGCATTTTCTGAATTTGCTCGTCGGTTAGGTTTTTCAGTGTTTCGCCAACCCAATTTGCCATCCGAACGTTGATGTCCAGAGCTTTTTTGTTATCACAATAAAGGTGAGCATCCAGTAATCCGGCCATTACTTTATGAACCGTATACCAGGGCGACCAGGCACCGTTCAAATCAAAGCCACGCGAACGAATATCGCCTTTTGAAACTTCAGCAAAGACGGTATCCTCTTTTGGAATAGCCCCGATATAACCCGTTTTACGAGCTTTCTGACATTCATCCAATTCGTCAATCATGTAATTGACTCGCTTCAGAAATTCTGGATCTTTCGTGTTGGCGTAATGCATGGCACAAGCCGACAGGTAGTGCCCCAGCGTATGCCCGGCCAAACCCGAAGACTCCCAGCCGCCGTATTTTTCGGCTTTAGGTTTCAGGCCCGAGTGACTCCGAAATTCGGATAACAAGCGGTCGGGTTGAAGTTCTTTCAAAAAGTTAACATCCGCCTGCATCGCCTGCCGAAACGGACTGTCGAGTAACTCCACCTGACTTAACGGAAAAACATAGGCTTTCACAGGTACTACCGGCGAAACTTTGACTTTACTATTTTTCCATTCGGGGGCCAGTGATTGGCTCAAAGCACTTCCACTGACCAGAACAAGGGCCAGGAATAGCTTCGATAGTTGATGGTAAGCGTTCATGGATATAGGTTAGATCTTAAATTCTGAATGAATAAGAGCTGATTTAGTATCAAATACTATACTTTTTAAGTCCACCACAAAATTCGGATAAAACCTGATGCGGTTTTACGACGCTGATTCGCAAATATTAATACTATTCTAACGTGTAAGTAAATATTTGATTTTAGCTTATTTTATTTACATATATAGTCTATTAAGACTTATATTCTATGGCTTTTATTGAAAATTGCCGTATAAACTTCTATGATCTAATTTTATGGAAAATCTCAGCGAACCGGGTTTTAAACCACGCGTAACTCTGCTCGATGCCACCATGCTGGTAGCGGGGTCGATGATTGGCTCGGGCATTTTTATCGTCAGTGCTGAAATTACATCCAGCATTGGCGGGGCCGGTTATATGTTGCTGATGTGGGTTTTGGCCGGATTGGTGACCATCATTGCGGCTATTAGTTATGGAGAGTTAGCGGCAATGTTTCCGCGAGCTGGCGGACAATACGTGTATCTTCGGGAAGCCTACGGGCCTTTGGTCGGGTTTCTGTACGGCTGGGCTTTTTTCGCAGTTATCCAGACGGGTACTATTGCGGCAGTGGGAGTGGCTTTTGCCAAATTTGCGGCGTATGTGTTTCCGGCTTTCAGTGAAACCAATTACCTCTATCAGGGATCGCATTTTCAACTAACGGCGGCTCAGTTGGTGTCCATCGCCATCATTGTTGGATTAACGTATCTGAATAGTCGCGGGGTAAAAAATGGTGTCATCGTTCAGACGGGATTAACGAGTATCAAAATACTATCGTTGGTGGGATTAACTGCCGCTGGGTTAATCTGGGGAGCAAAAGCCGAAATCTGGGAACAAAACTGGCAACAAGCCTGGACGCTGGCTCAGTTAAGCCCGTCAAGCGACGGCGGCTTGCAACGAACCTTACTAACCGGATTGGCTAGTTGGGGAGCCATTGCCATTGCCATGAAGGGAACCTTATTTTCCAGCGATTCCTGGCATTCCATTACCGCCATCGCCGGAGAAGTGAAAAATCCTAAAAAGAATATTGGCCTGAGTTTGATCTTAGGAACACTGATCGTCACGGTTCTGTACGTCTTAACTAACGTCATGTATCTGGCGGTTATTCCTCTGAAAGACATCGCTTTCGCTCCCAATGCAAGGGTCGGAGTCGTTGCGGCAGAATACATTTTTGGTCCCGCAGGAACGACCGTAATGGCGGTTCTGATCATGATTTCCACCTTTGGCTGTAATAACGGACTGATTCTAGCCGGGGCACGGGTGTACTACACGATGGCTCAGGATGGTTTATTTTTCCCGAAAGCTGGGAAACTAAATAAAGCTCAGGTGCCGGCGTATAGTTTATGGATTCAATGCGGCTGGGCTTGTCTGTTATGCCTAAGTGGAGAATACAACCGACTTCTGGCTCTGGTAATTTTTGGGGTGTTAATTTTCTACGTATTAACCATTGCCGGAATTTATATCCTGCGTATCAAAAGGCCCGATATACCAAGGCCTTATAAAGCTTGGGGTTACCCCGTATTGCCTGCCCTATACCTGATCATTGCCAGTACATTGGCTGTACTTTTATTAATCTTTGAAAGCGAATACACCCTTCCGGGGCTGGGTATTATTCTCGTCGGTATTCCGATTTATTACTGGATGCTGCCGCGAAAAAAATCCATGACTCAATCTTTTGTTGGTACCGAAGAAGAAAGGTAGAGAATTCATCTTCCTAAGGGGCGGCGGATCAGGCATTCGTCGCCTTTTTTTCGTAGTCATTTACGGTATTACATTTCAGCCTGAGAGTTTCGTTGACGTTCCAGAAAAGTTAGCTGTTGGGCCAGCGTATCCACCCGACTCATGGAGTAACCCGCTGCCTGAGCCGCTGAAACGGGGTTTTCATAGATGTAGCGAATCTCCAGCGGACGACCCTGCTCAAAATCGAGTTTCATGCTAGGGGAATACGGTCGCATGCGTTGGGTGTACGCCAGCATTTCGTCGGCGAAAGCTTCTGAAAGATGAATCCCGCAGGCATTAGCTCCGGCAATCACCTCCCGCATGATTTCTTTCGATAGCTGAGCCGTTTCCGGATTTCCCACTAACTGATCTGTAGTAGTATTAAGAATGACAGAAAGCCCATTGAATGGAATATTCCAAACCAATTTACGCCAGCGAATGAATTGTAAATCAGGAATGGTAACGATGGGTAAACCCGTAGTTTGAAAAGTGCTTACGACTTCCTCGAGACGATTCAAATCCGGGAGGTTATAGGAACCTAACTCCAATCGACCGTTATCAAAATGCCTGATTACACCGGGACTTACTTTGCTGGCCGAGACCCGGGCAATGCCTCCGGCGATGGAAACGCCCGGAAAGAGATCGGCCACGTCCTTTTCTACGCCTAACCCATTCTGAATCAAGATGACAAGACTATCTTTTTTCAAAAGGGGCGGTAATAAATCGGGTAATAGTTTTTCGTTCTGAATGCTTTTCAAACCCACCAAAATCACATCCGATGGAGGCATATCCGTGGCCTTCTGGTAGGCCTGAACTTTCGGAAGATGAAGCCCACCCAGATGGGCGGAGTTAATTTGTAAACCATGTTCGTTGACCCAGTCGTAATCGGTATTCAATAAAAAGTGAACGTCCTGCCCGGCCCCGGCAAGCATTCCTCCGTAAAATCCACCAATTGCTCCGGTGCCAATGACTGAAAAAACCATAACTCTTTTTTAACATGAATGATTATCATTACAAAAGTAAAAGCCAGGTACTTGCAGCCTAGCTAAAAATGATTTTTCATCGGCTACTGATTCAGTAGTTTCTTTTTCTGCGTTTCAAATTCCTCTTTCGTCAGGACCCCTTCGTCCATCAGTTCCTTAAACTTTCGTATTTCATCAGCTACGCTAAAAGGCTTTGCCACGGGTGTTTGCAGATGAGAAGTATAGGGTTCGGGAAGCGTTACCTCGCCCGCCTCAATGGCATTGTCGAGTTCTACCCAGTAGTTCGTTAGGGTGCCAATGCCAATTCGGGCAATGACTTGATAACCTGTCCGTTTAGAACCTCTCACTAACAAAGATTTAACTTTTGCCTTTTTTCCATTGGAGAAGGATGTAAGCCGCTCCCGTTCATCGCTGTGCTGATAGGCGGGCGTTTCGTAAATAAATGCAAAAAATTTATTGGGCATGGTTCCGTTGCCAAGGGTAATTTCTTCCCCTTCTTTTAAAACCCAGCCTGTTTTAGAGATAAAGCCCTCTTTATTTAAATGTTGCTCGATTTCGGCTTTCTTTAGGTTGTCATAATCAGGCCGCTCCTGAGCATAGGTCATTGTGAATACGAAAAATAGAAGTGTAAAAAGGCTGAGGTGTTTCATGGCGTTTGAGCATTGATTGAATGGTTAGAAAACTAAGCATGAATAAAAAGTCAGCCAAGCAATTGCGACGTTAAAAGTAGTTAACGATGGAAGTGAAAGATAGGAACAGATGCCTGAAAGCAGGTAGAAGTATGCCTTTGGTCGCGGTTAACAGCAATTGAATCGCTCTTTACTTGGATGAACTGCCATTGGAAGGTAGATTTATTTATCAATCAGAATACCTTACCCATGCGTCAGATTTACTTTTTGTTATTTACTATCATCACCTGGTCTGCTTTGGCTCAGACGCCTGTTGTTATCAACGAAAAAAGTACCACTAGACACGGTCCCGAAAAAGGATCACTCCTCATCATTGGCGGAGGCAAAGTCGGCCCTGAAATCTGGAATACATTTGTGACATTAGCGGGTGGAAAGGAAAAGGCTAAGATTGTGGTGGTTACTGCTGCTGCTGGCAATGAAGAAGCGTTAAAACCTGAGCATGTGGAAAGCATCAGGAAACAATCGGGCGTTGCGAAGGTAACGTTATTGCACACCAAAAAGCTTACGGAAGCAAATAGTGAGGCTTTTATCGCTCCCTTGAAAGAAGCAACGGGCGTGTACTTTATTGGTGGAAGGCAATGGCGGCTAGCCGATTCGTACCTGAATACCTTGACTCATCAAGCCTTTTTTGAGGTATTAAATCGGGGAGGGGTTATTGCCGGAAGTTCAGCGGGAGCGAGTATTCAGGGATCATTTTTATGGCGGGGCGATACCAAAGGGGCTCAGATTCTGGTCGGCGATCACACGCAGGGACTTGGCTTTTTAAAGAACTCCGCTATTGACCAGCATTTACTGAAAAGAAATCGGCAATTTGATTTAATAGATTTCATCAAAAATGCTCCCGAACTGATTGGCATTGGCCTGGATGAATCTACCGCCATTGTTGTTCAGCAGGATACTTTTGAAGTGGTAGGCAAATCGTACGTGGCGGTTTATGATTATCAAACGATACTAGGAAAGAGCCCTTCGCACGACTCTAATGCGAAAGAGAATTTCACCACTTCCAATGGTGGTTTTATTTTGCTGAGTGAAGGTCAGAAATATGATCTTAAAAACCGAAAGGTTCTGTCTAATCCTTAATAGAGATAGAAAAAGTGTGCTTTTCGGGCTAGGGCTAGTGAAGTCTTATTGGAGAAATGACGGATTTGATGGTAAAGTATTGATATATCCTTTAGCTGTAAAATAAGTACTCCCCGGATTTCATCCGGGGCTACCCATGTTCAACCCCGCTGGGGTTATGATTAAAATAGATTTATAAAGAAAACCCCGGAGGGGTTTAATACTCGCTTCCCCGGATGAAACCCGGGGAAGCGAGTATAGTTAAAGAAATAAACGGATACGAGATAGAAGTCTTACGCCTGTGATTAACATAACTTTCCCGAGGTCAAGTACGCTAGCAAAGGTAATAAGGTCCTTCGCTTTGCTCTGGATGACAGACTTAACGAATAGAGAGCGAAAGCCATGCCTAACCTAAAATGCTTTGGCAACCATCGGCGAAAGGAAATTACGTGGTAGAGTATACGCGAACGATTTTGATGAACAGAAATGTTAATGATCGCCTGTCAGAACTGAATCAAAACTGGATGGTTCATGAGCCTTGCCTGAAAACCGTTTCATCCGGCAAGGCTCATGAGCTTCTTAAGATTCTCTTCAACTGTATTAGGTGAGGAGCTCAAAACTATAAATAGACAACCCGCTGATAGGTATTTCAAATTTCGTTCTACCCGATTACACCAGCTAATCAATACTTTTAATGTTTATTCGATGGAATAATCATTCCATTAACTGCTGCAAATTCAGTTTCGACGAAGGAGTAAGGTTAGCATGCACCGTTCGTTCTAAAAACGTGAGTGAATTTTGCGTATAGTCTTCGTTTCGGGCCGTGGTACAATCCGAAGGAACGTAGATTTCATAATCCCGCATGTACGCATCTGTTGCCGTAAAAACAATGCAGGAATCGGTAGATATTCCCGTCAAAATCAGACGTTTCACATTGAAGTAACTTAGCAAGGTTGACAGCGTTGTGGCAAAAAAGGCGGAATGCTTGGGTTTAAGAACGAAGTAATCGTCCGCTTCGGGCCTGAGAATTTCCGCCAGTGCCTGCCCTCTTACCTGATCTTGAAGAACGTGGTCAATCACCTCATTGAAATCAGAACGCCAGCGACCAAAATTATCATTTGCATAAATAACGGGAATGTTAAGCTTTCGGGCTTGTTTCTTTAAATCCCGAATACATTCTGCAACCTGTATAGAAGTACCTACAAACTCTTCGCCTTCAGGAAATTCCAGATCATTAATCATATCGATAATTATTAGGGCGACAGGGCAGCTATCAGGTACATTGCCGTGAAGATCATTGTGTGGAACACTCATATGCTTACGGTGTTTAGCGTTGAAACTTACGTATAGTGTAAACGTTTCATACCTTATGTAAAACGTAGTACCAGCCGCTGCACCGTCATGGCATGGAACAATTTTCCCCTTCGAGTGCGAAAACCGTTATTATTCAATTTTTCAGCAATGACTGCGTAGGTGTGTCCCTGGGCTCTGTAGAGGCGGGCTAATTCGGCGGCTTGTCGGTTCGCCTGATGGGTTTTGGCATTTTCAATACGTAGCTCCCGGCCTTTGCTAATGGCTTCTTCCGTTAGGTTTTCGGGTTTACCCAAGGTAAATCCTAACCGCTTCTTTTGCCGGAGGGCGTTACGGGTTCGTTCCGAAATCAACTCGCGTTCGTGCTGGGCCAACACGGCCATGATGCCAATGGTAAGCGTATTGGCATCGGGAATGTCGCAGGCCACAAAATCTACTTCGGCATTTCTGAGGGTAAAAATGAATTCGGCATTTCTGGAAAGCCGGTCAAGTTTGGCAATTAACAAACGGGCTCTTTTTTCCTTGGCAAAAGCAATAGCTGCTTTTAACTGAGGTCTGTCTGATTTTTTCCCTGATTCGACTTCCGTAAACTCCTCTAAAATAGTTTCGCCGTCACGCACGAAGCGGCGAACAATTTCCTGCTGAGCCGAAAGCCCTAATCCCGATTTTCCCTGAGAAACCGTCGAAACGCGGTAATAAGCAACGTATTGCATGGGGTGATAAGCAAAACTGATCGATTAACAACCCTAAAAGTAGTGATTTTTTGACGAATATAACGTTTTTTAAAGGAACCTTCGTAAAATGTTAAAAGCTGAAAGTAGGTTGTAATCGGCTCTGAGAATAGGCTGTACTAAACTAACGCGGGAAATTTTACGTGAGATGGATTCTCAAAGCCATATAATCAGGCTACTTCTTCTATTTATTTATTAACCATTATACTTCTATAGTTGAGATGCGTAAGGTATTCTATGTTAGGCGTCACAGAGAACACCAGTGTTTGGAGACTACTCATAAATACCAATAGCAGGTTTTCATTTGCCATTGTACTCGGAAATAGCTATGCACAAAGAAGCTACACCAATGCTTCCGATTCTCAATTAATAAAGATTTTAGTAGTTATGATTCGTAGTATATAAGTTGTAGATAATTTGTAACTAAGCCAAGTTATAAAATTGATAATGGTAGAAATTTTACTTCTTTAAGTACTACTTATAATAAAGACAATTATGAATGTTAAACGAATAGTATTTATCCAAAGTATCATTCTATTGACGAGTATTAAAGCTTTTCCTCAAAGCAATGATCTCTATCCAGATTTTGAGATTTCATTGACAGAAAGCTTACATCAAAGTGAATTAAGAAAACCTATATCCTATTATTTGGGAAAATACGTATTTGTAACAAGAGCTAGCTAAAAATTGTGAGACTCAATATGGCGAATTTAAATTTAGAGTGAATGAAAAAGGTATCGTAGATTCTCTTATTTTAAGTGGAAATCTAAGACCATTCGTTGTTAAAAAAATAAGTGATCGTATTTGGTCTAGTTCTGGGCGGTGGAAATTTACTCACCTAAAAGAGGGACTAAAATCCTACTGGTTCATATACCCATTTTACCAGTTTGTTGACACGCATACCCCAGGATGCTTTACCCGAGGTAATGCTTCTCAAACTATCTTCAGCTAAGTTATAATAGATTACTTCGATTGCCTCATAATTCAAAGGGGCTCTTGAAAATGAAAGACGGCTATTTAATTGAGCCGGGCTCTACGCAACCTTACAATAAAAGGTAAAGTGTTTGCACTAAAATTAGTATAAATAACTTTTAAAGCATATTTGCTTGCTATACATAGTTGTAATATCATGAAAATAACACCTCTAATAAATGGTTATTACTTTTGTTGAATAAGTGAAATGTTTTAACCTTAATAAGGTAAATAAATCCACTTATTACTCTTTCACTGGTTCAATAAACACATGAGTTACGGGAGTTACTTGCGTAATAATATTCTCTTTAAGATCGGCCACGGCTTTGATTAATTCTTCACTATTCAGGTTTGAATTGAAGCAAACTTGTTGAATAACGACTACTTGTTCGGGCCCCATTTGAAAAGTTAACTGATTTTTTAGCGATTCCGAGTCTTTTAGTGCCTGCGTAACAGCCCTGACCTGACTTCGAATCTCGGGATCTGCTCCTTCGCCTAATAATAAGCTTTTACTTTCGCGGGCTAATACAATGGCTACGCCCATCAGTATACAACCGATGAGGATTGAGGCGGCTCCGTCGATGTACGGGTTTTGTAATTCGTGCCCCAGAAAGACTCCTAAAAAAGCAATTAGTAAACCTAACACGTCAGAAGCATCTTCAAAAAGAACGACGAAAGTAGAAGGGTCTTTGCTGTCTTTTACGGCTTTCCAAAATGGTGTTTTTCCTCGTTGGGCATTAAAGGCTTTAAAGGCGGTAAGCAGTGAAAAACCATCGAGGGCAAAAGCAATTCCTAGGACAACATAATTCCAGAACGGATCTTCAATGGCGTGAGGATGTTGAATGTGCGTAATGCCTTCGTAAAAAGAAACGCCGCCGCCCACCGAAAAAATTAATAGCGAGACGATATAGGAATAAAAGTAGACTTCTTTCCCATACCCGAAAGGTCGGTTTTCATCGGGTTGTTTCTGGCTGCGTTTGATGCCCAATAGTAATAGAAATTCATTCAATGTATCTACCAGCGAATGGATTCCTTCCGACAACATGGCAGAACTTCCGCTGACGCTTGCGGCGACAAACTTGGTAGCAGCAATGGCTAGATTAGCGGCCAGAGCAGTATAAATGGCGAATTGGGTAGAAGGCATGGTCGGTAAGGGAGAAATAATCGTTAACTGAAGTTAATGAAAAATGACTTTGCTTTTAATTAAAAATTAATTCCACTTAAAATCAGGAAATTATCTCTCAAAATCTCTCGGCTTGTATGATTCTTTTGCGGATAAAAAAGACTTAAACCTGTGTAAAGTTCACCGCAGCAAGCGTTTGTTGATCGGTGTTTACCTAAATTTTTAAGAAGATGACAGTAACAACAACCGACATTGAGCAATTAGGTATCAATACCGTCAGAGTTCTGTCCGCCGATGCGGTTCAGAAAGCTAATTCTGGTCACCCCGGCATGCCGATGGGGGCCGCTCCGATGGGACATGTGCTGTGGGCTCATCATATGCATTATAATCCAAAAAATCCCGAATGGCCGAATCGTGACCGCTTTCTACTCTCCGCTGGACATGGGTGTATGCTTCAATATAGTTACCTGTATTTAACAGGATATAACCTGACGATGGACGATATTAAGAGCTTTCGTCAGTTACACAGCAAAACGGCGGGTCACCCGGAATATGGCTTACTGGATGGTATCGACATTACCACGGGGCCTCTGGGTCAAGGCTTTGCCAATGGGGTAGGTTTTGCCATTGCCCAGAAACAGTTAGCGGCTCGCTATAATAAGCCTGATTTTGAGTTATTTGATTATAAAATCTACGCCATTTGTAGCGATGGTGATTTAATGGAAGGGGTAACCTCCGAAGCCGCTTCCATCGCTGGGCATCTGAAGTTAGGTAATTTGATTTACCTCTACGACGACAATAATATTTCGATTGAAGGGAATACGGCGATGACCTTTGACGAAGACGTGGCCAAGCGTTTCGAAGCCTATGGCTGGCATGTGCAGTCTATACAAGATGGAAATGATATTCAGGCCATTTCTGAGGCCGTGGAGAATGCCAAAAATGAAACCGAGCGACCTTCGCTCATTAAAGTTCGTACGCAAATCGCCTACGGAAGTCCGAATAAGGTAAATACGGCCGGTTCGCACGGATCACCGCTGGGAGAAGAGGAAGTAAAATTAGTGAAGCAGAATTTTGGCTTCGATCCGGAAAAATCATTCTACGTTCCCGATGAAGTGCTTGACTATTACCGCAGCATCGGAGCCAAAGGTGAAGACTTAGAGAAAAGCTGGGACGAGTTGTTTGCTGCCTACAAAGAAAAATATCCCGATTTAGCCGCTCAGTACGAACAGGAACGCACGCTGAAATTACCCGAAAACTGGCAGGATGCTATCCCGACGTTTAGTGCGGAAGAGGGTAAAATGGCCACTCGTAAAGCTTCGGGTAAGGTGTTAAATGCACTGGCTCCGATCTTGCCTAGTTTGACGGGTGGAGCTGCCGATCTGGCCCCGTCTACGGATACTATGCTAAAGGATTATCCATCCTTTTCGGCGGAAGATCGTTCGGGACGAAACTTCCATTTCGGCGTTCGGGAGCATTCGATGGGGGCGATTTTGAATGGCATGGCTATGACGAAAGGTATTATTCCATACGGGGCTACTTTCCTGATTTTCTCGGAATACATGCGTCCTCCCATTCGGATGGCAGCCATTATGAAAATACGAACCATACTGGTGTATACGCACGACAGTATCGGTTTGGGAGAAGATGGGACTACGCACCAGCCGGTTGAGCAATTGATTGCCTTACGGGCGATGCCTAATATCGTGGTTATCCGTCCAGCCGATGCCAACGAAACAGCTCAGGCCTGGAAAGCGGCCATCGAGCATACCACAGGACCGGTGATTATTGTTTTGACCCGTCAGGATATTCCTATTTTAGATCAGAATAAATACGCTAAGGCGGAGAACCTGAGTAAAGGAGCTTACATCCTTTCTGATTCGCAAGGTGAACCAGATGTGATTTTATTAGCAACGGGTTCAGAAGTTTCCTTAATTTTGGAAGCTCAGCAAAAATTAGCCGAAGAATCGATTCAGGCACGGGTAGTGAGTATGCCTTGCTGGGAGTTTTTTGAGAAACAGGACGAGGCTTATAAAGAAAGCGTTTTGCCTAAATCTCTGAAAAAACGACTCGCGGTAGAGGCCGCCTCACCCGTAGGTTGGCATAAATACGTCTCCGATGAGGGAGATGTCATTGCTATGACTACCTTTGGCGAGTCCGCACCGGCAAAAGATCTTTTTAAGGAGTTTGGATTTACCGTTGATAATGTTGTAAGCCGGGCTAAGGCCTTGCTGAATAAGTAAGGAACGAGGGGGCTGGTACACAACGTATCAGCCTTTTCTTTAACTAACACCGCTATGAAAATAGGAATTGCAGCCGATCATGGAGGGTACGACCTCAAACAAACCCTTTACCAGTTTTTGCTGGCGAAAGGATATGAAGTAGTTGATTTCGGAGCCCATTCGCTCGACACGCAGGATGATTACCCTGATTTTGTTATTCCCCTAGGCAAAGCAATTGCTAATCAGGAAGTAGATCGGGGTATTGCCGTTTGCGGTAGTGGCGTGGGAGCTTCCGTAGTGGCTAATAAAATCGCGGGCGTCCGGGCGGCTTTAATTAATGATCATTTTTCGGCTCATCAGGGCGTTGAGGACGACGACCTCAATCTTTTATGCCTGGGAGGCCGCATTACGGGCTTTATGGCAGCTCAGGAATATGTCGATGCATTCTTAAATGCAAAATTTTCCGGGGCCGAGCGGCACCTTCGTCGTCTTCAAAAGGTTCACTCTTTAGAACATATCGTTTAGTTTTCATTTAAACAGTTACTATCACCTATGGCAACCAATCGTGTAAAAGCAATTTATGAACACGGACAGAGCATCTGGCTCGATTTCATTGAACGGAAATTTATTAAATCTGGCGAATTACAAAAATTAATTGACGAAGATGGCGTTCGGGGTATTACTTCCAATCCGGCCATTTTTGAAAAAGCCATCAGCGGCAGCTCCGAGTATGATGAGCAAATGAAAGAGCTGGTGGGCCAGAGCGAAGAAGATATTTTTTATGCCTTAGCAATCAAGGATATTCAGGACGCTGCGGACTTGTTTGATGGTGTTTATAATGATAAAGTTGTAGGTGCGGACGGATATGTGAGTCTGGAGGTTTCTCCCGAACTGGCTCGTGATACCGAAGGAACGATTGAGCAGGCTCTGGATCTTTGGGAGCGGGTAGATCGTAAAAACGTAATGATCAAGATTCCAGGAACAGCCGAAGGTCTGCCTGCGATACGCAAAGCCATCAGCGAAGGTATTAACATTAACGTTACCCTGCTGTTTAGCCTGGATCGTTACGCTGCCGTTGCCAATGCATATATCGATGGATTGGAAGATCGTCTGGCCGCTGGTCAGCCTATAGATCATATTTCTTCGGTAGCTAGTTTCTTCCTGAGCCGTATTGACGTAGCCGTTGATCCTAAATTACCCGAAGGCAGCGACCTGAAAGCGAAAGTAGCCGTTGCTTCAGCGAAGAAATCGTACGAAATCTACAAAGAAATTTTCTCTAGCGAACGCTTCAAGAAATTAGAAGAAAAAGGAGCGAAACCTCAGCGTCTGTTATGGGCAAGCACGAGCAGCAAAGATCCTGCTATTGCGGATACGTATTACGTAGAAGCCCTGATTGGTCCTAACACGGTTGATACCGTTCCGATGGAAACGCTGGTGGCTTTCCGTGATCATGGTAATGCGGCATCTACTCTGGAAAGTGGTCTGGATGAGGCAACGCAAACCCTTGATTCTCTGAAAGATTTAGGAATCAACCTCGATGAAATTACAACGAAACTCGAAGAAGAGGGTATCGAAAAATTCATCGCACCTTACCAAAAACTCCTCAAAGCCATCGCCGACAAAGTGGCTTCTTTCTAATTAGTTGACCGTTTGCTGTTTTCAGTTTTCAGTAACTGTGTACAAGAATAACGCTTGCCTTTTGGGCAAATAGTTATCAGTGGCAGGATAACTGAAAACAGCAAACGGAAAACAGTAAACTCAAACTCATGAGCACTGAGCAGTATACTATGGGGATGATCGGTCTGGGTACGATGGGCCGTAACCTCCTGTTAAATATGGCGGATCATGGCGTGTCTGTAGCGGGTCATGATACCGATCAATCCAAAGCCGACCTTCTGGAAAAAGAAGGCGAAGGCAAAAAAGTGAAGGGTTTCGTAACCCTTCCTGAATTCGTACAAAGCCTGACGATCCCCCGTACGATTATCATGCTGGTTCCAGCAGGTAAGGCTGTAGATAGCGTTATTGAAAACATTACGCCTCTACTTTCAGAAGGCGATATTCTGATTGACTCAGGTAACTCGCATTTCACGGATACTAATCGCCGGGTAGATTACCTGCAAACCAAAGGAATCCACTTCTTTGGAATGGGTATTTCGGGGGGTGAATCCGGTGCCCGTCGCGGTCCTAGTATGATGCCCGGTGGCGATAAGCATGCCTATGAAGTAATGAAGCCCGTTTTCGAAGCCATTGCGGCGAAGGTAGACGGCGTTCCTTGCGTAACGTACATTGGCCCCGGAGCTTCCGGTCACTTTGTGAAAATGGTTCACAACGGGATTGAATACGGGATCATGCAGTTAATTGCAGAAACCTACGGTTTACTGAAAAACGGTCTGAAGCTTGAAAATGAAGCGATCGGACAGATTTTTGCCAAGTGGAACGAAGGTCGTCTGAAGTCATTCCTGATTGACATTACCAAAGATATTTTTGCGTATAAAATTCCAGGAACGGATCGCGAGTTACTCGACGACATCAAGGACGAAGCAAAAGCCAAAGGTACGGGTAAGTGGACTTCCCAGGCTTCTATGGATCTGGAAGTACCCATTGCTACGATTGATACCGCCGTTGAACAACGCGATTTATCTAAGTATAAAAAACTCCGCGAACAGGCTTCTGACCTGTACAGCACTCAGGCTCACGGAATTGATGCCGTCAAAGAAGAGTTCATTGATGCACTAGAGCAGGCGTTTTTTGCGAGCATGGTAATTACCTATGCTCAAGGGATGCACATGCTGTACAAATCTTCGATTGCTTACGGATACAACCTCAATCTGGCCGCTATTGCTCAAATCTGGCGAGGTGGGTGTATTATTCGTTCCGAATTCCTGACGGATATTACCAACGCTTACGAGAAAAATCCTGAGCTGGAGCATTTGTTACTGGACGAAAACGTTAAGCAACAGATCACTGCTGCTCTTCCCGGCACGCGTACCGTTGTAACGGCTGCAATTCAGAGCGGTATTGCCGCTCCGGCTTATACTTCAGCCATCAGTTACTTTGATGCCTTCCGCACCAAACGCCTGCCTTCCAACCTGATTCAGGCCCAGCGGGATTACTTCGGAGCACACACCTACGAGCTTATTGGTAAGGAGGGTGTTTTCCATACTGAATGGGTAAGTAAGGAAGACGTGAACCTGGTCTAGGATAGCTCAGACAAAAGAATAATAAATTCAGACGGATTAGGGGATTGTGTCTGTTTTTATTAATAACCCGGCGGCATTAGCTGTCGGTCCGTAAAAGTCAAACCTTTTATCTATTAACCCCATGGAATCAACTACAAGGCCAACCATCTTTGTGATATTTGGTGGTACGGGTGATTTGAACTCCCGGAAACTGGCCCCCGCATTATATAATCTGTATCTGGACGGGTACCTGCCTGAGCAATTTGCCATTATTGGCACGGGTCGTACCAAACTGACGGATAAGGTTTTCAACGATAAAATTCTTGAAGGAATTAATTCGTTTTCCCGTAGCGGAAAAGCTTCTCCAGAAAAATGGGCGGAGTTTTCCAAACACGTAGTCTATCAGGTTTCTGACCTGAATGCCGAAGAAACCTATCAGGAATTCAGTAGCCGGATTGACGAATACCAGCAAGCCTGGGGCGAGAAAGCCAATGTAATTTATTACCTGGCAGTTTCGCCTAATTTCTTCCCTATCATTGCCGAAAACATTTCAAAAGCAGGTTTGGCTTCAGATACTGAACGCGTTCGAATTGTGATTGAAAAACCATTCGGGCATGATCTGGAGTCGTCTAAGAAGCTAAATGACCTGCTGGCGAGCATCTTCCAGGAGAAGCAGATTTATCGCATTGACCATTACTTAGGTAAGGAGACGGTACAAAACATCATGGCGTTCCGCTTTGCGAACTCCATTCTTGAACCACTCTGGAATCGTAATCACATCGAACACGTTCAGATTTCGGTAACGGAACAGTTAGGAGTAGGGGAACGTGGCGATTATTACGACGGAGCGGGTGCTTTGCGGGATATGATTCAGAATCACCTGTTACAGTTACTCTGCCTCGTGGCAATGGAACCCCCCGTTAGTTTCAATGCCGATGAAGTTCGTAACCGTAAAGTAGACGTGCTGAAAGCCATGCGTCGTTTCTCGGCAGAAGACGTTCGTTTGTCGGCCGTACGTGGTCAATACGGCGGTGGCTGGATGGAAGGAAAAGAAGTAAATGGATACCGTGAAGAGCCTAAAGTAGAGGAAAACTCTAATACAGAGACCTTTGCGGCCATCAAGTTTTTTGTAGATAACTGGCGTTGGCAAGGCGTACCTTTCTACCTCAGAACGGGTAAACGCATGCACCAGTCAGCTTCGGTAATTTCGATTCAGTTCAAGGAAGTACCTCACGATATTTTTCCTTCGGGCATCAAAGACAGTCTTCCACAAAACCGTCTGATTATCAGTATTCAACCTGAAATGAGCATCCGTTTGCAAGTGCAGGCGAAACGCCCTGGGCTGGATATGGTACTGAATACGGTAGACATGGTATTCGACTATCAGGGTACGTATACGCACCAGACACCCGAGGCGTACGAGACGTTATTACTCGACACCATGCTGGGCGATCAAACGCTCTTCATGCGTGGCGATCAGGTAGAAGCGGCCTGGGATTTATTGATGCCGGTATTGAATACCTGGGCTTCTAAACCTAGTCTGAGCTTCCCGAATTACGCTGCTGATTCCTGGGGCCCCGAGTCTGCTGAAGCACTCATTGCCCGCGATGGATTTCACTGGTTTTCTCTTCCGTTGAAAACAAAGAAACAGTAAAGGCTGTCTGATTGTTAAAACCATAGAATATGAATTTTCGTATTCTATGGTTACTGTGAATATGGTTAGCAACTAATGGGCTACACCGGTATGAAGAGATTAAATGCCTGTAAACCATTGCATATTAGAACACCCTTATGAAAATTACGATTGGTGATACCGTAGAGGAAACCCTGGAAAACACCGCCCGGTATTTTGTGGATACGGCGGTTCGGAACATTGACAAAAAAGGAAGTTTTTCCGTGGCCCTGTCGGGTGGAAGCTCTCCCAAAAAGGTGTATGAAATTCTGGCCTCAAAGTACGCAATGGCCTTAGACTGGAAAAAGGTTCATTTCTTTTTTGGCGATGAGCGTTATGTTCCTCAGGATCATGCCGATAGTAATTACTTAATGGCGAAGAAAACACTCTTCACGCCATTAGCGATTCATCCCAGCCAGGTTTACGCCGTGGATACTAGTCTGGAACCAGCGGCTGCCGCTGCGGCTTATACCCAGACGATTGATAAGTTCTTTAACGGAGAAAAAATCAGCTTTGATTTAATACTACTGGGTTTGGGGGATAACTCTCACACGGCTTCTTTATTTCCCCATACGGATATTTTGGAAGACGATAGTGTATCAGTAAAATCTGTGTTCCTGCCCGAAGAAAAAGTGTATCGCATTTCTTTCACGTTTCCTTTGATTAATCAGGCGAGTCGTACGGCTTTTCTGGTGTACGGTAAAGGAAAAGCAGAAGCTGTGCGGCATGTCATTGAAGATCCCATTAATATCGCCGAATATCCGGCTCAGCTCATCGTTCCGTCCAACGGTTTTCTGATGTGGTTCCTCGACAAAGAAGCCGCTTCTGAATTAGCGATGAAAGACCCTACTGGCGTATTGAGTTAGTACAATAGAGCATTACTTCAAAGAAAAGCTGATCTATCTAGGTCAGCTTTTTTGTTGGTGATCCAAAATAGTGGTTTAAGAAGGACTTTTCAATAAAATGCAGAGACTGAAAGTAGGCTTTACTTAAGATGACCGTTGGAAGTTTTAGACTCTCCCGCAGTCGCTCGGCTCTGCCGATTGACAAAATGGAGTCCAGGCCTCTGGCCGATAGGAGTCAAAACAGTTTAGGTTAGACAAGCCTTTCGCTTTCTGGTAGTTTTCTTTGCCTGAGACGGCCAGAGGCCTACAGTTATGTGGTCACTCGGCAGAGCCGAGCGACTGCGGAGAATAGTCAGGAGGTGTTCATTTATCCCCAGATCTGTCATCCAGAGCGAAGCGAAGGACCTTATAGATTTTGACAGGTTGCTTGGCCCTGGGAAACTCCGTTAGTCCGCGTTGGAAATGTGGATGATCACGACTGGTACGAGACTCGTTCCCCCCGCAGTAGACGACGACGATTATAAATTTTAAACAGTGTCTTCGTAGCATAATAAAAAAGCGACGTAGGTCTCTACGTCGCTTAGCTTGGTTAACTATAGGGTGGTTTATCTAAATCCGGCTTGTCGTAATTTCGATTAGGATTGTTTTGACGAACGGGAGCATCTAATTCATCACCATCCGTATATTCCTCATCGATTCGATCCACCGGAGGTGCATCTTTTAAAGGTACTTCAGCAGAAACTCCACTATTTCCTTTGATAGATTGGTCGGTAAGTCCATTGGGGCTTGCCGCCTTTTTCGCATTTATTTCGTCTTGTTTCATAGCATTAAATAATTAAGGAAACTTCAAATGCTACAACTAGAGAAATAAACGTTCCGGGCAAAATAATGAAAAATCTGGGTCAAAATGCCACCACTGTTGTAGAGAGAGGCCCCCGAATGGAACTCTTGCTAATTATCATTTTCAGACTTCCTAAGTAGGTATTTTTGAAATATACTTTCAGGATTTAGCGAATACTGTTTAATGACTTCCTGGCTATTCATAGGATATAAAATTTTCATATAATCATAATAGTCATTATTGGTATGACGATTATAAGGATTCGAAATAGTATTTTCAGGAGCTTTATTAACGGTAATGAATGTTTGATAAAGATACGTAAAAATACTAGCCGTATTTAACAACCAGAAAGCTAGTCCGGCTAGTAATAAATAATTGACAGGACGGTTAAAGGATGATTTTAAAATGAGATGAATAATACTTATACCAATAATAAATAAGGCGGGTACACTGGCTCTATTATTCAGGTCATTAAAGTAGCCTATCTGAAACAAGGCCAGCACAGATAAAGTACCGTAAGAGATACAGACCATGGCTGCATCAAGTTCAAATAACCTTTTGCGAAAGAAAAGAATCCAGATTCCGGCGGATACTACTATAAAAAGGCCATAGAGTAAAATGGGGTAGGAAGCAGTAGTATGGGTAAAAAATCGGTTACTATCCATCTGCGTTGCGGATGACCCCAGGGTGTATAATACGAGTGGCAAAAAACCAATGAGCATCATCACAAGCATGGGAACCTGCTTTCTCATAAAAGCAATAAAGCCTCTTTCCGTCACATAAAGGTAGTAGGTATAAAGCGTGAAAGGAGCCAGGCCAATGCTAACAAAAGGACTCCAGAATAAGCTGCCAATGGTAAAGAGGCTGAAAATGCCCACACTCGCACTAGTGCAGCCCAGAGCCATAAATACAGCTCCACCCAGAATAGCTGTAATGGCGTGCTGCGGCCCTTCAACCACACTTTTAAGGATGGAAGAATAATGAAGCATCATTTCGCCGCGGCCAATAAAAACACTGTTACTTCCCAGAAAGGAGGGTTTGTCGAAGAGTTTTTCTAATACGGGAATCATCACCGCCACATAAGCTCCTGACCAGATCATGAAGGTAGCAACCGTTCGCTTGAGTAAACTAAACGACTTGAAAATCTGATGAATCCAGAGTAAACTTAAAAATAAACCAAACCACAGCCAGGCGAAAGAAATATATTTTACCGAATCTAAACCAAACCATTTTCCTAAACCGGATGGAACTAAATAGTAACCCAGGTAATAGCACATATAAACCTTTCGATTAGGGTTATAAATGGGCCAGTCATCTACAGTAAGTAAGTTGAATTTTGCATTATGTAAAAGGTAATCGTAAAACTGATTAATAAACTCGCCAGCCCCACTAACGTAGGTAAAAATTAGGGAACTAATGAATGAACTAAATAACGTTGCAGGACTGAGGGAAACCTGTTTTTCTTTGCAAACAGATGTGTAATTCCATAGTGCAAGAAAAGCTCCGAATAATAAAATTAAATCTGCAAATATTGCTACTGTGGGCTTAGTCCAGAAAGTAGTAAAAAGAATAGTCGGAATTAATAGATAAATAAAAGTTATAGGAAGGAGCGAATTATTTATTTTCTTACTGAACGTATATGAACCCATGAATAGCTAAAGGGAATATAAGTGAAGCTTCAAAAATAATCATTGTCTAATGGCTTACCAATTAAAGGAAATATAATTGAAGATCAGAGTTCAATATCTTTTGCGATGATAAGCCCTGATTACCGATTCATAGCATAGGTAGGAATTTACTACTGTGAAAAATATGTCTCACTATCTGGTACCAATGTACCTAAACAGCCTTTCTGGTAGTGCAGAAGTACATTTTCGAGGGCTGGAATGTTTCTTTACTCTAAAGCGGGGTAATCTATTTTAAAACCAACTCAACTTACGTTATTATGGCTAAGGATTTCAATCCCGAACATAAAGAGGGACCCGTCGCAACCGCAATTGAAGAACAAACCGCAAAATTACCTTCAGACGTTTTTCTTTGGGCTTCACTGGCTTCTATGGGAGCTTCATTAGGTCTGAAAATTGCTGGACATAAACACACCGCCTTATTTGTAGGCCAATGGGCAGCACCTTTTCTGTTATTAGGTATTTACAACAAATTAGTGAAACTGGAAGGTCACGATAAAGAAGATGACGAGTAGGTAACGACTCGCAAAAAAGAGCTGTCAACGATCTTGGCAGCTCTTTTTTTATAAGCCTACGTCTTTCAGGAATTGTTCTCGGTAACTACTCCCAATGGGAATTTCGAAGTGATGAATAAAGACCCGATTTCCTTCAATGTGCGAGATCTGAGCTTTATTGATGAGAAAAGAACGATGAATTCGCAGGAAAAGGGCGTTTGAGAAGAGTTCTTCGGCATGGGTGAACGTCATGCTACTCAATAAGGTCTGATGATGGGTAATAATCTTCGTATAATTTCCATTAGCTTCGGCATATAACACATCTTCATACCTGACTTTATATATCCTTCCTTCCGATTTTATAAAAACAAAATCTTCAGTCTTAGGCATTTCAATCGGTGCAATCGGACGCAAACGTTCCGTAGCCTTATCAATGGCAACAATGAACCTTTCCAGCGAAAAGGGTTTTAGCAAATAATCACAAGCGGCCAGATCAAAGGCATCTACTGCGTATTCTTTATAGGCTGTAGTAAAAATAACCTGAGGAGTGGTGCGTAAGGTTTTTAAAAATGCGATTCCACTTAAAACGGGCATGTTGATATCCAGAAATAAAATATCAACGTCTTCCCGCTGCAAAAAAGCCTTGGCTTCCAGAGCATTTCCACAACTCCCAATCACCTGTACCTGCGGCAAATGATCACAATAGGTCTGGATGATTTGTCGGGCAATGGGTTCATCATCCACAATAAGACATTTCGCCACTCGCATAAAACGGAATCAGTCAAGTAATAAAAGATAGTTCGTAAACAACGGTTAACTTACTAAACGGTAGCCAAATCCATTCAGTTTCGCTGAAAAGGTAGTTTAGTTTGGTCATGCCGCTACCAACGTGGCCCGACCAGCTTTTGCTGTTAGTTACTATTATCGTAAAAAATATGGCTGTACCACGTTAGCAGTAGCAGCCAAATACCTCCAGTTTCGCTGAAAAAGTAGTTTAGTTCGGTCATGCCGCTACCAGCTTTTTTCGCTGGTAGCAACCCCTTATCTCACCTAATAGAACCTCATAGCCTAAGTTAGTGCTACCAGCGAAAAAGCTGGCCGGGCCACGCTGGCAGCGGAGGACAAAGACTATTTTTTTGCGAAATAAATTTATTTGATAAACAACTAACAACTAACAACTAACAACTAACAACTAACAACTAACAACTAACAACTAACAACTAACAACTAACAACCTACTTCATCCTCAACTGCAACATGACTTTATACCAACCATCCTGTGAATCAATGGAAAGTTCATGGGTTTCTGGGTATAAGAGTTGTAACCGCTTCATGACATTCTCCAAACCTAAACCACTGTGTTTATTCATCTCATTATTGAGTTTTTGATCGGCGTCGTATGTATTCTTGATGGAAAACAAAACCGTATTTCCCCAAAGTTTAAGTTCTATTTCGATTTTAATTTTAGGGTCTGTTGTGTTTTTGGAATGCTTGAAGGCGTTTTCTACGAAAACAATCAGTAACATCGGAGCAATTTTCAAATTCGGGGGAACATGCTCCATCGCTAGCGTAACGTCCAGGCGTTCACCCAGGCGAATGCGTTCAAACTCTATGTAGTTGTGAATATAAACCAGCTCATCCGATAAAGGGACCCACAATTCTTTCGCTTCGTATATAGAGTACCGTAGTAAATCGGAAAGTTGCAGTATAAGCGGGGGCACCTTACCCGGTTCAGCGATGGAAAGTCCATAGAGGTTATTCAAGGTATTAAATAAAAAATGCGGACTGAGCTGCGATTGCAGTAATTGCAATTCATTCTGGCTTTGCTCGGCTGTAATCTGAACGGCTGTTAACTGATATCTTAACCCGGTTCGTACTTGCTTGATGAATAAACCAATACAGATACTTAGAGCCAGAAAAGGTGGTAACAGGAAAATCAGACTGGCTAGGCCGGGCAGAAGGGGTAATGATAGTACCGCAATGATGAACATTACCAATAGGAAAATGCTAAGTAGTAATTTCATCAAACGACGATTAGAAACCGGAGCATTAGAGCCCGTCCATAACTGAGATAGAATTCGTCCCAGAAAAATACCCCCCACAAAACAGCATCCTGTCAGGACGGCGACTAAATCTTCGTATCTTCCCTGTAATAGGCGATCATAAAACCGTTCCGTGAGGAGAAAGATGATAAAAACAATACTGCCTGCAATTATGGCAAGTACGCGGGGACTAGGTTCGTATAGACCCGAAATGACATTCTTATGTTCCATATGCTGATTTTGCAAATTCGGAATCAAAATTCAGTTACCCTATTTTCTAAAGTAAACTTTCCTGACATACACCGTCGAATGCCTGACGAAATCTTTAAAATGACTTTTGAATGGGTTAATCCGCCGAAAACAGTCTTTCGACCTATGAGAGCGGCTGTCTGGCCCTGAAATTTCGGGTAGCCCCCATAGATATACACTTTCGCTGACGAAAATCATTCACTTTATCGTCACATGAGATATCTATTTTTATTTCTTGCTTTTTGGCCTTTTACTTCCTGGTCTCAGGATTCCACTTTTCAGTTTAGGGGAAAGGTGCTGGATGCTCAGCAACAAGCCATTCCGGGAGCAACGCTTCGATTAATGAAAGATTCATTAGTATTGAAGGGAACGACCGCCTCTGCCGATGGCTCATTTCAATGGGCTGGATTACCTGCGGGTCATTACCAGGTTTTAGTGACCGCTCTTTCTTACGAAACCCTTCAGCAAAGCATACAGCTTTCGGAGTCGGTTACTGGATTTATCATTACTTTGAAACCTGCAAAATCAACGGAGTTGAAGGAAGTTACGGTGGCAGGAAAACGCCCTTTGATGGAGCACGAACTTGATAAAACCATCATTAACGTGGATGCGATGCTGAGTAGTGCCAGCAGCCATTCGCTGGATATTTTGGAAAAAACGCCCGGAGTAAGTGTAGATCAGGATGGAACGATTCGCCTGAACGGGATGAGCAGCGTAACGGTCTACGTGGATGGAAGACCGACGTATTTGTCAGGCCGAGATCTGCTGGATTACCTGAAATCGTTACCCGGCGGAACCCTGGATCGGCTGGAGTTAATGACCAATCCGTCTACGAAGTATGATGCCGCTGGCGGAGCAATTATTAATATTCGACTCAAGAAAAACCGATTGAAAGGGATGAACGGCAACGCTGCTCTGGGCTATAATCAGGGCTGGACGACGCGAATGAACCATAGTGTATCGTTAAATTACAATCAGAAAAAAGTCAGCCTGACGAGTACTTTGTCTTATTCGAAAGATGCGAATCAAAGCCGTGAATTTTTTGATCGAACCATCACGGATGAAGCGGGTAATCCCATCCAAAAGGTACAATTACAAAACCGAAGCTGGTTGCAGGGACATGCCTTTATGGCTCGTTTGGGATTAGACTATACGTTATCCCAGAAAACAAGTCTTGGTTTTTTAATTAACTACACGAATAATCCCAAACGAGAAGGATTAACCTATGCGAGTAACAGTTTTAGTACTCAGCTCGATTCGACGGGCAGGGGATCGGTAACGGGTACTTCAGACCGATATAATCTGGGTACTAACCTGCATGTATTGCATCAGTTTAATACCAAAGGCCATGAGCTCTCGGCGGATGTGAACTACATTACCTACCATACGCAGGCCTTTCAAAGTATTGAAAATCAGAAAATTGATAATTTTTATCAGGCGAATTTCCAGTACCAGTTGCCTGCTTTTTTATCCATTTATTCCGCTAAAACGGATTATACCTATCCATTCCCTAAAGGGTTGATTGAGGCGGGAGCTAAGTGGAGTTTTATTCGTAATGATAATGATTATCGTTATTTGCAGATGGTTGATAATCAGTTACTGGTGGATGACCGGAAGTCGAATCACTTTATTTATGATGAGCGAATTGCGGCGGCTTACCTGAATGCCAGAAAAACGCTGGGTCGCTGGCAAATGCAGGGTGGGTTACGCCTGGAACAAACGCTGATGAGCGGCCATCAATTGGCGAATCGGGAGTGGGAAGAAAGCCGTTTTTCAAGAAATTATGTCAGCCTGTTTCCGAATGCATACCTGAGTTATAAACTGGATAGCACGGGGACCAACTCGCTGATTTTAAGTGCCAGTCGTCGTATTAACCGACCGGGTTATAACCAATTGAATCCCTTTTTATTTTACCGGGATAATTACTCCTATTCAACGGGAAACCCTAATCTCAAACCCGCCTTTATACAGCAAGTGGAACTCAAATTCCAGCATAAGCAAAGCTGGGGACTGAGTGCCCAATACAGCCGATTCCGGGATATTTTCTTTGAGTCTACGGAAGCTCAGGGCGATATTTTCATTTCTCGTTCTGCCAACGTCGCCATTGGTCAGTTAATGTCTTTAAATCCGTATTTGAACCTTAATCCTGCTTCGTGGTGGATGGCCAACCTTTCCGGGTCACTGGTTCGCCTTTCGATAATGAATACTGTTTTGTACGGTGAAAAAGTAGATTCCCAGTTATTAACGGGACGGATCAATCTGCAAAACCAGTTTAAAATCACAAAAAGCTGGAGTGCCGAATTAAGTGCGATGTACTCCGGGCCGAGTATTAATGGGCAGGTACACTTAAAGTCACGGTATAGCCTCAATGCGGGTGTTCAGAAGAAACTTTGGAAGGATAAGGCCAGCATCCGGGTCAATGCCGAGGATGTATTCCGAACCTGGATTCAACGGGATTACATTCAAAGTTTACGACAGGCCGATCAATACCACGAAATGCGGATGGATACCCGTCGGATAGGATTAGCCTTTACGTATCGATTTGGAAAAGAAAGCAGGAAGCGAGGTAAGGTAGATACCGCTGAAGAGGAAAAAGGACGGGTGAACTGATGTTTCTTATCGTTAAGAAATTGTCTAATGAATGTTGTTTCCCCAGATGAAATCCGGGGACATGGTTAGTAATGATAACTTACGCTCATACCTGAATGATTCATCAATACTTTATTAACAGCGTCTGTCATCCAGAATGAAGCAAAGGATCTAATGACCTTTGCGACCTTACTTGGTCTTGGGAAAGTTTCTGTTGCTTCCCCGGATTTCATCCGGGGCTACTAATATTGAACCCCTCCGGGGTTGTTGCTGCAGTCGCTCGGCTCTGGCCGAGTGACTACTTAGCTCTAGGCCTCTGGCCGGTAGGATGCGAGATAGTAGAGAGTCAGAGAACATCTTACCCCAGCAAAAAACAGGCTTGCTAACGTCGGCTAGAGCCGAGCGACTGCGAGGGTGTTAAGAAACTTTATTACCTCACTGGTGCGAGATTCCATCTCATTCCTACGATCAGGGAGGTTCCACCTACCGTTGTCATAAGCCTGTCAGCCCTAGCAAAGCCAAGGGAGGAAACGCCTTCCGATTCGTATCAAAGTCTTCAATTACACATTTTAGACCGCTTTTAACGAAATGATTAAATGAATCGATTCGTTTCAAAACCAGATGAGGTATATTTGCAGCATTGTTTACTAACCATTAATTAAGGCAGCATGAATTGGAAAGATCGGCTAAAAGAGAAGTGGGAGCTAGACTCGATGACACAACTCTGGGCCATTCTGGCTGTATTTACATTTGCGGGTAGCTCCGTGGTTTGGTGTCGCAAAGGACTTTTCTGGTTGCTTAACTACACTGACGAAACGCCGCTCTGGCTCAAGACGGTTACCTACATTGTTTTCATTTTTCCTACCTATCAATTATTGCTGTTATTCTACGGTTTTATTCTCGGACAGTTTGATTTTTTCTGGAAAAAGGAAAAGAAATTATTTGCCCGCGTTTTCAATCGCTAGGTCTTCATGGAAGTATAGAAACGGGAGCTGTTCCAATCAGGAGCAGCTCCCGTTTTGTTTGGTTGAACAAGTAGACTCAGCGTAGTTACTTTTTTCAGGATTTATTCTTACTTTGTATGATTAAAATCATGAAAAAACGTGCGTACGTTCTCCCAAGTTATTCTTTCCCTGAGTTTTGTTTTTATAGTAGGGTGCTCTACTGCTGAAAAAGAAAAGCCCTATACCATCGGTTTTGCCCAGTGCACCCATGGGGACGACTGGCGAAAAGCCATGTTGGAGGGAATGGAAAAGGAGCTGAGCTTTCACCCGCAGGTAAAGCTACTGATGAAAGATGCTCATGACGATAGTCAGCTTCAGATTCAGCAGATCCGGGAGCTGGTGGCTTCCAAGATCGACTTACTTATCATTTCGCCTAACGAGGCTCAACCCATTACCCCCGTTGTAGAAGAGGTTTTTAACCAGGGCATCCCAGTTATTATTGTAGATCGGCGGACTAACTCTAAACTATTTACGGCTTATGTAGGCGGAGACAATCTGCAAATTGGTCAAACGGCGGGGTTATATGTGGGAGAACTGCTGCAAAAGCAGGGTAAGGTATTAGAGATTACCGGAACACCCAGTGCTTCGGCGGCCAGCGAACGACATCAGGCGTTTTCGGAAGCTCTTCGAAAATACCCGGGCATAGAGTTAATGCCTAGTTTAAATGGGGATTGGGAGCGTCCTTACGTCATGAAACGTCTGCCGGAAGTGCTGAAAAAGAATCCCGATGTTAATCTGATTTTCGCTCAGAATGACCGAATGGCTTTGGGGGCTTATCAGGTTTGTAAAGCTTTAGGCATTGAGCATCAGGTAAAGATTGTAGGCGTAGACGGGCTGTCAGGCCCCAAAGGCGGCCTTCAATTTGTGGAAGATGGCATATTCAAGGCGACTTTGTTATATCCTACGGGTGGGGAAGAAGCCATTCGGACAGCCCTGAAAATTCTGGATAATGAACCTTATGCCAAAGAAAACATCCTGGGTACGCTGGTCATCGATTCTTCAAATGTCCATATTCTCAAACAGCAGTCCGAGAAAATCGTCGATCAGCGGCAGGACATCCAGAAGCAGCAAGTCCGTATTGAAGAACAAAATCGTCTTTATGATAGTCAGCAGACGGTTTTATACATTTTAGGTGCGTCCTTATTAACGGCGGTAGTGTTCGCCGGGATTGCGTATAAATCTTTACGTTCCAACCGCCGGATTACTCAGCAACTGAAAAACCAGAACGAAGAAATATCGGCTCAACGAAATACGATTTCGGAATTGGCCGAACAGGCCCGGCAATCCACGGAGGCCAAACTGGGCTTTTTTACCAACTTCTCGCACGAGCTCCGAACGCCACTAACCCTGATTTTAGGTCCGATTGATGAGTTATTAGCCGCGGCTCCGACAGGAAGCAATCAACGAAAAGACCTGGAAGTTATTCAGCGAAATGCCCGCTGGTTGTTAAAACTGATTAACCAGCTCATTGATTTTCGGAAAATCGAAGTGGGCAAAATGCCCTTGCGGGTTGCACAGTATGATCTGGTGAGTTTTACTCGAACGTTACTCCAAGCTTTTGAAAAAACGGCCCAGCAGCGAGGCATACACTTGCGGTTTTTACCCGCAGACGCCCTAATCAATGCCTGGTTCGACGCAAATCTGCTTGATAAGGTAATTGTTAACCTGGTGTCAAACGCATTCAAGTTTACGCCGGATCATGGAAGTATAACTATCGTGCTGCAAACGCAGTCTACGGATGATACCATTCGATTAATGGTTGAAGATACCGGGCCAGGCCTGAGTGAAGAACAGCAAAAACGCGTCTTTGAATGGTTTTATCAGGGGAACGAATCCGCTAGTGTGGGTTCGGGTATTGGTTTGGCCCTGGCAAAAGAATTGATTCAGCTTCATCACGGGACCATTGGTGTTCGGAGTCAGTTGGGTAAAGGCAGTAGCTTTGAAATCAGTTTACCCGCCGGAAAGCCCGTCTATGCTCAGGATGAAGTATTACCCGAGCCTTCAGTGGCAGATCCTGACTGGACTACGGGCGAATTAGTTCCTGAAGTGGAAAGCACGTCCAATCCTCAGGCCGCCAGTGTATTGCTGATTGAAGATAATCTGGAATTGCGAACGTTTCTGACTCGGAAACTTAAACCTCACTTCCAGGTCCTGGAAGCTGCCGATGGCTCAAGTGGCCTGAATACGGCAATTGATGCCTTACCTGATCTTATTGTTTCGGATGTGATGATGCCCGGCACTTCGGGCGTGAATCTGGTAGATACTTTAAAGCAGGATTGGCGAACGTCGCACATTCCTATTGTGCTGTTAACAGCCCGAACGGCTCAGGAACAGCAACTGGAAGGCGTGCAGGCGGGGGCCGATCTTTATCTAACCAAGCCTTTCGACCCAACGTTCTTACTGGAAAGTTTAAAAACCCTGTTGAGAAACCGCCAGCTTGTGAGGGAGCATTTTCGTCGGGAGTTATCAATTGACACTACCGTACCTGCTTCTCAGAAAGTAGATCGCAAATTTATTCAGGAGCTGGGGGCTCTGGTCGAGAAAAATGTGAATCGATCCGATTTAAGCGTGGAGGAACTAGCTCGGGACATGGGGCTTTCCCGCGTGCAGCTTTATCGAAAAGTCAAAGCTCTGCTGGATTGCGGCGTTACTGATTTCATTCAGAACATTCGCTTAACCAAAGCCCGTGAATTATTAGCCACCCAAAGCATCACCATTGCGGAGGTAGCCTATCAGGTAGGCTTTTCATCTCCCACTTATTTTTCAACGGCCTTTAAAGCCAAATACAATATTTCACCCTCTGACTTTAAAAATTTGCACCAGAAAAATTGATCATGTAACAAAATTTAAAGGTAGGTAACTTGATTGAAATACTTTGCAAGTCAATTTAATATAAAAATAATACAATAGTTCTGTTTTTGAGCCTTTTAACTGGGAATGGTCGGGAAGTATCAAAGTTTAATTATTTTGAGATTGGATTTAATTATCGAAAGGAATAAAGCGGGCAGATTTGTTGAAAAATTCCTCGTATGAAAAAAGTCTTTCTCTGGTCAATTGTCATTGCATTAGGAGGTTTCCTCTTCGGTTTTGATACGGCTGTCATCTCGGGTGCCGAGCGAGCCATTCAGGTAATCTGGAACCTTAATGTCTTCGAACACGGTCTCACCGTTTCCATCGCTTTAATTGGAACGGTTGTAGGAGCCTTATTAGGAGGCATTCCTTCGGATCGTCTGGGTCGTCGCAAAACCTTATTGGGGGTAGCGGCTTTGTATTTGATTTCCTCTCTGGGGGCGGCCTTGTCACCTACCTGGTTACCTTTCTTGTTTTTCCGTTTTCTGGGCGGTTTGGGCGTAGGGGCCTCCTCTGTTACCGCTCCTTTATATATCTCCGAAATTTCACCAGCCCGTTCCCGGGGCCGGATGGTTGCTTTGTTTCAAACCAACGTGGTGTTTGGAATTCTGGTAGCCTATCTTTCCAACTACGCATTTGAAGGCATCGGTGAAAATGCCTGGCGTTGGATGCTAGGCGTACAGGCGGTTCCCTCTTTACTGTTCTTGTTGTTATTACTCGGCGTTCCCGAAAGCCCCCGTTGGTTGATTACCAAGTTGGGTAAAGTGGAAGAAGCCCGCAGAATTTTGCAGATCATTAACCCCGACACGTTCAGAGAAGATGTAATCGCCATCGAAGCCAGTCAATTTGCGAATAGCGAACAATCAGAAAACCTCTGGGCAAAATCGAACCGCTTTCCCGTCTTTCTGGCCGTGGTATTTGCCTTCTTTAATCAGGTTTCGGGTATTAATGCGATCATCTATTACGCTCCACGAATTTTCGAAATGGCTGGATTTGAGAAAAGTTCTTCCCTGCTTTCAACCACCGGAATCGGGCTGGTAAACTTCTGCTTTACGTTACTGGCCATGAATTTCATTGATCGCTTTGGTCGCCGTACCCTGATGCTTATCGGATCTTTCGGCGTGATTGGTACGCTGGCACTCGTTGCGAGAGCTTTTTATACCCAGCAATTCGACGCCGTTCCTTATTACCTATTCGTGTACATTGCTTTCTTCGCTTTCTCACAGGGAGCCGTGATCTGGGTGTTTATCTCCGAAATTTTTCCGAACAGTGTTCGTGCCAAAGGCCAAGCTCTCGGAAGTTTTACCCACTGGTTTATGGCGGCTCTCATTGCCTTCACGTTCCCGTACTTATCCGAACAACTGGGCGGTGGACACACCTTTTCCTTCTTTGCCATCATGATGTTTCTACAGCTAATTTTCGTTTGGCGAATCATGCCCGAAACGAAAGGAACCAGTCTGGAACAAATGGACAAAACCTTAGTCATCCATTAATGCTTTAACAAAACCCTAAACAGTTACTTAACTACTTCTAATCCTATGAATCTGTTACGCCGCACGTTCCGCACGTGCCTGGGCTTGGTATGCCCTGTGTTTACACCCTCCAGGGAAAAGGTGTATCTCCCTTTACTCATCCCTAACGACTTTACTCCTTACTCTAACCATTAATAGCTATGAAGAATCTTCTATTTTTATGGCTGTTCCTCAGTTCGCAACTGGCCTTTGCTCAGCGGGTATTGACGGGAACAGTGACCGATGCCAAAACCAATGAAGCTCTCGTGGGAGCCAGCATTCTTGGAGTGGGAAGCACCGCTGGAACGACGACTGATGCACAGGGAAAATTTTCGTTAAATATTCCCGCTACTGTAACCACTATCAAGGTTTCGTACATTGGTTATACCACTCAGGATGTACCAGTTTCCGGGTTAACCAATGTTTCCGTTGCTATGGTGGAAGGCCAGCAACTGTCAGAAGTGGTGGTGCTGGGCTATACCTCTTCCAAAAAAGAAGACTTGACGGGTGCGGTAGCGGTAGTGGAAGTTGCTACCATCAAAAATACCAGTTCTGGTAACCCCATGCAGGCTTTACAGGGCCGCGTACCAGGTTTATACATTGAGAAAACGGGAACACCTTCGGGGGAAAGCAGCCGAATTCTGATTCGTGGGGCGAATACGCTGGGTAATAATGATCCTTTATACATTATTGACGGCGTGCCTACCAAACGGAGTCAGGTTTTTCAGAGTTTGAATGCCAGTGTTATTCAGTCGGTTCAGGTGCTGAAAGACGCTTCTTCTGCATCGATTTATGGTTCCCGGGCTTCCAATGGAGTGATCATTGTTACTACTAAAAACGGAGCTGGTACGGATGGAAAAGTACACGTGCAACTGAACAGTAGCATTACTACCCAATCTGAGAAACCTGAACGTTTCAAAATGCTGAATTCCGTTGATCGGGGACGAGCTTTGTGGCAGGCTTCGGTAAATGATAAAGTGGACCCGGCTTCGGGTTACGGAGACATCTATTCGTTTGACTGGAATCGTGATTTTAATAACCCAGTGCTGAACAGTGTAACGGTGAAACCTTATGTGGGAGGCAATACGAACGTTCCGGCAGGAAATACTGACTGGCAAAAAGAAGTATACAAAACGGGGGTTGTGACGAATCAGGATTTGACGATTTCCAGCGGAACGTCAAACTCTTCCATTGCCGTTAACCTGAGTTACCTGAAAAATTCGGGTATGTTACGCTTTACCGATTATGAACGTATAACGGGCCGCGTTAATGCCATGACTAGCAAATGGGACGGACGATTCAAGTTTGGAGTGAACCTTCAAGCCACCACTTCCAAAGAAACACCCGTGGCAACTGATTTAGGTGGAGCCAGAGTGCCGGGATTAGCCGTTACCCTGGCTCCTACCATTCCGGTTTATACCACGACGGGTGAGTATGCGGGTCCACTAGGTTCTGGTTATTCGGATCGGAATAACCCCTTGCATATGCAATACATTAACCGCTGGGATAAAATCAGACGACCCTTTTTGTTTGGTAATGTTTATGCGGAGATCGAGCCCGTTAATAACCTGATTTTCCGTTCATCGGTGGGCATGGATAATTCCGGTTACTCGTTTAAAAACATCGAGCAATCGTTTACGGAAGGGTTTATTTCGCGGTCGCTCAATAACATGACGCTGACGAATACCAAGTTTTTAAGCCTGACCTGGACGAATACCTTGCGGTACAGTCTGGCTTTTGGTTCGCATAAACTGAATGCACTGGTAGGGGTTGAGGCCATTAAAGATGATCAGGAAACCCTGGTGTCCTATCGCGAAAACTTTGCCGTACAAACAGAAGATTACTTTGTGCTGAGTGCGGCTTCGGGAAATGCCAGCAGCATGGGCACGTCTACGGGCAGTCGGTTACTCTCACAGTTCGCCCGACTCGATTATGCCTTTAGTGATCGTTACCTGGCAGCCTTAACCCTTCGCCGGGATGGATCTTCCCGCTTCGGATCTCAGAACCGATACGGCTTTTTTCCTGCCGCTTCCATTGGCTGGCGGATTGACCGCGAAGCGTTTCTGGCTAATTCCAAGCTGTTTAGTAACCTGAAGTTACGGGCGGGCGTCGGACGAATTGGTAATCAGGATATTGGGGACTTAGCTCGCTTTGGCTTATTCGAATCACGTTACGGAACGCTGGCTTCACAGGTAACCAATGGCCATGACGCCTTCTTTGACCAATACTGGAACGTCGGAACGGCCTATGATTTGAATGGCTCCAAGAGCGGTACCTTACCTTCGGGATTCGTGCAGACTCAGGGTGCAAACACGGCTCTCAAGTGGGAAACGACGGATGAGCTTAACGTCGGTCTGGATTTTGCTTTCCTGAATGGAAGCCTGTATGGATCATTAGACGTATTCAGTCGTGAAACGCGAGACATCCTCATCAAACCTCCCGTTGCATCAGCAGTGGGCGAAGGTCAGTTGCGGTTTGTCAATGGAGCCACTAAAACCAACAAGGGTTTCGAATTATCGCTAGGTTATAACGGCAAGCCCGTGGGGGACTTTACCTATAGCGTTTTCGCAAACTTTAGCCGCTTCCGCGATAAAATCACGGTGCTTCCCGAAGAGGTTCGTTCCGCATTTGCAGGTAATGCCGTGACTACCATCATTGGTCATTCCCAGTTGGATTTGTTTGGTTATCGCACGGATGGCATTTTCCAGAGTCAGTCGGAAGTAGACGGCCACGCCAAACAGGTAGGTGCCGCTCCGGGTCGGATTCGTTACCGGGATCTCAACAACGACGGGGTTATTAACGCTCTGGATCAGGAGTTTTTCGGAACTACCTTACCCGGTCTGGAATACAGTGCCCGCATTGATCTGGGGTATAAAAACTTCGATTTCTCCCTCTTCGGATCGGGTATTGCGGGTCGCACGGGTTTTGATCCATATACCTTCTACAATGACTTCATTCGTGGACGTGATAACGTAGGCCCCGGTGTATTCAGAGCCTGGACACCTCAGAACCCCACCTCAACGGTTCCTGCCTTGACTCTGTCGGACGGCAATGATGAAACGCGGAGTTCGGATTATTTCAACGTAAACACTTCGTATTTTAAAATACGGAATGCTCAGCTTGGTTACACGTTACCCAAGACTACCGTGGAAGGCTGGGGCTTAGGTAGTGTTCGACTCTACGTAATGGGAGAAAACCTGTTCTGGATCAAAAGCAAAAGCTTTCAGGGCCCTGATCCCGAACGTACCACGCTGGACGCCATTCCCGTACCCCGTGCTTATACGTTTGGTTTAAATGTATCCTTCTAAACCGCTTAATTTGTTATGAAAACTATTTTTCGCACCATACTTTTTGCTTCAGGAATCGCTCTGGTTTCCTCCTGCAATAATTTTCTAGAGTATCAGCCCAAGGGCACGCTCTCTTCCGACCAGGTAACGTCCGCTTCCAACGCCGAGGCTCTGGTTACTGCTGCCTACGCGGGTATTGGCAATGCCGATATGATTGGTCCCATTGCCAGCATGTGGGTGTACGGCAGTGTTCGTTCGGACGATGCGTATAAAGGCGGCGGCGGCGTTGCTGACTTGCAGGATATTAACTTCTATGAGCAGTATAACCTCACGCAGGCTCAGCAGGGCGGCGGGTTTTATCACCCCCTAACCTGGGAGAATTACTATAAGGCCATTTCAAGGGCCAACGTAGGCATTCGCTCGCTGACTAATTTATCCGACACGGATTTTCCATCGAAAAAGACGCGTCTGGCGGAATTGCGTTTCCTGAGGGGGCATTCACACTTTATGCTGAAAATGCTCTTCAAGAACATTCCCTACGTCGATGAAACGTTGAGTAACGACCAAATCTTGGCCACTTCTAACCGCCAGGGTACGAATGATGCCTTATGGGATAAAATTGCTACTGATTTCCAATATGCTCTGGATAACCTGCCCGTTTCGCAAAGCCAGCCGGGTCGTGCCAACCAGTACGCGGCGGCGGCTTACCTGGCCAAGACTCGACTGTATCAGGCCTACGAACAGAATGACAAACATCAGGTTACGAACATTAATCGTACGCGTTTACAGCAGGTAGTAGAATTAACCCAGAAAGTAATCAGTTCGGGCAAGTATGACCTCCATTCTGACTTTGCTCAGAACTTTCTGCCCGAATTTGATAATGGCATTGAATCCGTTTTTGCAATTCAGTTTTCCATCAATGACGGAACTACGCTGGGACGTTTGAATACTGAAAACGGGCTCAATTACCCGCACGGAGCACCTCAGTACGGTTGCTGCGGCTTTCACCAGCCTAGCCAGAATTTAGCTAATGCCTTCGGAACGGATGCTAATGGTTTGCCCAAGTTTGATTCGTTTAATGCCACCGAAATTGATTTCAAAACGGCCACGGTAGACCCTCGTGTGGATCACTCGATTGGTATTGATGGTCACCCATACAAGTATAACGCCAGCTTACCTTACAGCAGCAGTTGGGTTCGCGATCCGGGAGTGTACGGCTATTTCCAGAGTATGAAAGAACAGCAATTGGCGACGAGTCAATTCTTTAAAAAGCAGGGGCCGTTCATTGGTGTAGCAAAGAATGTGGATGTCATTCGTTACGCCGATGTATTACTCTGGCAGGCCGAAGCATACATTGAACTGGGTCAGCCCGAGTTAGCTCGTCCGCTGATTAACAAAATCAGAACCCGGGCCGCCGCCAGTACGGGCCGCACCAAGAAAGCCGACGGTAGTGATCCATCCAAATATCTGATTAAAACATACGATGCTTCGGGCTGGACTCAGTCGTATGCCCGTCGGGCTTTGCAATGGGAACGCCGACTGGAATTTGCTCTGGAAAGTCCTCGCTTCTTTGATCTGGTTCGCTGGGGCATTGCCGCAGAAACGCTGAATAACTATCTGGCTAAAGAAAAAACCAGACATTCCTTCCTGAGTGGAGCCAGTTTTACGGCGGGCCGTGATGAGTACCTGCCTATTCCACAGCGTGAAATCAATTTTACCAAAGGTCTGTATATTCAAAATCCAGGCTATTAATTTACCTTAGTGCGAGTCGGCTGAATGGTCTAATCCATTCAGCCGACTTTTAACCTTTTATTATGAAAAAGAAATTATTGCTGAGTTTGCTAGCTGCCATGACGGCTACTTACTCACAGGCCCAAACGCCAACAGAAGCGTATCGTCCAGCCTTTCACTTTACTCCAGAGAAGAATTGGACAAATGATCCGAATGGTCTTTTATACTACGAAGGCGAGTATCACCTTTTTTACCAGTACAATCCTTTTGGAGACACTTGGGGACATATGAGCTGGGGTCACGCCATTAGCAAAGATTTGATTCACTGGGAGCATTTACCCCTCGCGATTCCCGAATTTGATAATCCCGACGGCAAAAGCCAAACCATGATTTTCTCGGGAAGTGCCGTCATTGATTATGGTAACAAAAGTCAGGTATGCCCTCCGGGTACCAAAGATTGTATGGTGGCCATTTACACCGGACACGTGCACGCCAAGGGCGAAGAACTGGAGCAACATCAGAATCTGGCTTACAGCACAGACAAAGGCCGCACCTGGACTCAATACGCTAAAAATCCAGTCTTGACACTAGGCACGCCGTCCTTCCGCGACCCGAACGTATTCTGGTACGAGCCGCAGAAAAAATGGGTGATGTCGGTGGTGAAGCCGGATATTCACACCGCAATGTTCTACGAATCCAAAGATCTGAAAAGCTGGACCAAGACGGGAGAATTTGGCAAACAGGGGGACGTTTCTAAAATCTGGGAGTGCCCTGCCCTGATGGAAGTCCCCATTGAAAATGAACCCGGTAAGAAAAAATGGGTGTTGTATATTTCTTCGGGCCATCAGGTGGAAGGCTTCGTGGGGATGCAATACTTTGTAGGTAATTACGACGGAAAAACCTTCACGTTGGATAAGGATAATCTAAAACCAGCTCGGGTAGGATGGGGTAATAGTATTGATTACGGCAAGGACTATTACGCGGCCATTGAGTTTAATAACTTGCCCAAATCGCAGACCAAACCCATTACGTTGGGCTGGGCTCTCAACTGGACGTACGCCAAGGAAATTCCTACAAGTCCTTTTCGGGGCAGCATGACTTTACCCCGCGAAATTTCGCTCAAACGTACGCCCGAAGGCTTAATTCTGATTCAGAAACCTTACCTGGCCTTAGCCAAGCTAAAACGCACGCCACTGGAATCAGTAAAAACGCTAACCTTAACCAGTAACGAAAAGGTTTTTAGTAAAGCCACGGGCGAACGGCTGGAAATTAAAGCAGAGCTGCTTCCGAAGCAAGCCAAAGAAATAGGTTTAAAGCTTTATAAATCAGGTGACGAAGAAACGATTATTCGGTATGTAGATGGTAAAGTACAGTTTGACCGTCGCAAGTCAGGCAAAGTGGATTTTAATCCGACTTTTGCAAGTGTGGAAGAGGCCCCTGTGAAACTTAAAAATGGAGCCGTTAAGCTGCACATCCTCGTAGATGCCTCGATGGTTGAAGTATACATCAACGATGGCGAAGCCGTAATTACTGACCACGTTTTCCCCACTAAAAAAGACGGAACGGTAAGTTTGTTCACGGAAGGTGGAAAGGGAAGTTTTAAAAACGTCACGGTAGAAAAGTTGGATTAACTAAAGTAAGGAGCCTCTGGCAGACCACGAGTAACCTGTGGTCTGCCAGAGGCTCCTTACTTTAGAAGAGAACTTGTTCGGAATGGAAAGGGGGTTACTGCCCCGGATAAGTTTGCAAAAGCATAAGTAAGGTCCTTCACTTCGCTCTAGATGACAGTAGAAGAGAAACTCCAACTACTTCAGCTCAGCCGATGCCAGCTTTTTCGCTGGCATCATGCGTCTCACGCTTCATATTCACTTCCGCAGTCACTCGGCTAGAGCCGAGCGACTGTGAGAGAAAAGGGAATGGAGTTACTACCCCAGGCAAGTTCGCAATACTAAGTAAGGCCCTTCGCTTCGGATGATAGTAGAAGAGATAAACTCAACTACTTCAGCCTAGCCGATGCCAGCTTTTTCGCTGGCATCATTCGTCTAACATCCCATTTTTATATCAGCATAATTACTATTTCTTACTTTCCATTGATGGTTTTCTTCGTACAAATCCAGGGTGTAACATTTTCCAATAGAATTGAAAAAAAGCTGTAAACGAATCGCCTGATCTGCTAGCGGCACGATGCCCCAGATTTCCAGATAAGGTAAAGGATGTTGCCAATCCCGTTCGTTGGAGCAAGGAGCTTTGTCAATCAGGTAGTAAGGCTTCCGGTTGAGACGTTTCCCGTTTTGATGACTTAAGTAAAAAGACTTTACAATTTGTAGCGGATGACGGTAAAACTCTGGCGAAAATTTTTGATGTCTGAAAAGATGCTCAATCCCAGCTTCAATAATAGTAAAATGGTCTATAGCCGGTTTCGATGGGTAACGCCAGTAGATAACAGCGATTATAGCTACAGAACAGAAAAAGATAAGGCCTCTTTTCATCATTACAATACTGGGTTGGATGGGATTTAAAGTTTACTAATTGATCATTAAAACACACCGTAAAACCTTCCTTTTTCTAACGTATGAATGTCGATGCTCTATTTTTTGCTGGCATCACCTACTATAAATATCCTTGGTTCCGTATCAAAACGAAAGTATAAAAACCTTCACATTTTTATAACATTACCTCGTATAATATCATGATTCCGTAATATTCCCACTCCTAGCTTTGTGGCCTAACTTCTTACTATCCCATGAAGCTTCCATATGTACCTTCTTTTCTAACGGCAGGGACTCTGCTGTTAGCTCTTGTGGCCTGTACCGATCACGTTTTTCCTCCGGCTAGTTTTCCCCTTTTTGCGGAAGCCTCTGACCCTAAAATATTGTCAACGGCTCCTAACGGTACCGTGATTTATAACGGCGGTTTCGGTTCGGCTCTGGCTACTGATCCCAATGATCCCAATATTTTTTATCTGTTAACCGATCGGGGGCCGAACTCAGGAGGGGTAGCGGCTAACTCCATTATTTTTGGCAAAGCTGATTTTACGCCACAAATTGGCAAGTTCCGTCGGGACGGAGATAAATTGGTATTAATTGAAACTATTCTGCTGAAAAATGCCGCTGGTCAGCTTCTGACGGGACTTCCTAACCCTTCTGGTCAGGGTAGCACGGGCGAAACGCCCCTGGATTTAACGGGTAAAACCTTAAATCCAGATCCCGATGGACTGGATTCGGAAGGACTCGTGCGGGCGGCTGATGGCTCGTTCTGGGTTAGTGATGAATACGGCCCTCACCTTGTTCACTTCGACGCTTCGGGAAAAACGATTGAACGTATTAACCCCTTCGGTTCAGGAACGGGAGGCCGTGTCCTGCCCAAGGTATTGGCTAAACGCCGTCCCAATCGCGGTATGGAAGGTCTGACGATTACTCCCGATGGCAAAACGCTGGTAGGATTAATGCAATCGCCTCTGTATAATCCTTCTTCTTCGGCAGTTTCGGGGGGAACCATTCTGCGGGTATTAACTTTCGATATTACTAGCGGAGAAACTCATCAGTATGCTTACGTCATGGAAAATTCCAGCCTGACGGGTTGCAGTGAAGTAGCAGCCATTACGAATACGACCTTCCTGGCTCTGGAGCGGGACGGTAATTACGGCGGAGATCCAGCCAAACCAGCTAAGTTCAAGAAAGTATTCAAATTTGATCTGGCCGGAGCTACGGACATTTCTGATCCTGCCAATGGTGAAAATGGAAAACTCTATAACGGGCAAACGGTAGAGCAACTTAAGAACACGGCTGGTTTGCAAAGTGCGGGTATTACGCCCGTTACGAAAACGCTGGTGCTGGATTTGCTGGCTCAGATCAACCCCGTGTATCCGCACGACAAAGCCGAAGGTCTTGCTTTGATTGGCAATAGTACGTTGGCTATTTCCAATGACGATGATTTCGGTGTCATTGATAACGGGGCCAACGGTTTTGCAGCCAAAATACTACCTGCTACGGGTAAAGTAGACCGAAACCGTATTTACTTCGTTAATCTGGCTACGCCACTGAAATAATACTTCTAGTATTCTTAAGTACTGAAGGTCTGAAAGTCAATTTCTAATTGATTTTCAGACCTTTTTATTATTGCATAGTAGTGAATGGACATTTTTCCGTATATTTGAGTCAAATGTCCATTCTATGAAAACATCAATGGTTTCGGTAACGCCTGACTCCGGCTGGAATTTGGGAATAGTAACGGAGATGGTTCGGCAAAAAGCTCCTGCCAATACCATTACCTGGTTGATTTTAGGAAGTACGCATTTTATGGAAAACGAACCCGTTTCCGGACTGGATTTTCTGACGGCCAGCGAAAAAGGCATTCCTAAAGCATCACTCGAACACCTGGCTGATGTGTTGGACATTCCCATGAAAGACATGGCCGAACTGCTGAACCTTTCTTATAAAACGCTGGCCCGGAAAAAGAAAACAGATGTGTTGAATACGCTCGTCTCCTCACTTTCCATTGAAATTGCCCATACCATCGCTATGGGCCTCACCCTTTTCGAAGATCCTGACAAACTCAACCGATGGCTACACAAGGAAAATAAAGCCCTGAGCGGACAAAGGCCTTTTGATTTACTCAATACGCCCACGGGCATTAAACTGGTCAACCAAATTCTGGGACGAATCGAGGAAGGAGTGTATTCGTAGTATTCATGGTTGTTTATCGAATCGCAAAAAAGAAGGAGCGAGCTAATGATCTAAGCGGCTTAGGTGCCTCGTTGTTCGGTGGTCGCTGGAACAACGAAGGCGTTTTCGCATTATATACCAGCGAAAGCCGGGCGTTGGCCTTACTGGAATTACTGGTGCACGTGGATGACTCCGAACTGCCACCAAACCTCTTTATCATGACCATCGAAATTGACGACTCTGCTCAACTTTACGAAGTTCAGGACGAAGCATTACCTATCGACTGGCGGATGACCGAAAATCTGGCATTGAAACATCAGGGCGATAGGATTTTAAAAGCAAAAGAATACCTCGGCTTCAAAGTAAGAAGTGCCGTTTTACCGCAGGAATATAATGTCGTTTTAAATCCTTTATTCCCCAGGTATTACGATCTGGTAAAAGTTATTGCCGTGGAGGATTATACGCGGGATGAGCGTTTGTAATAGAAAAAACGCAACTCTTTTATCTAGGGAGAAAGAAAGGGCCTTACCCATGATTCCAAATACTTTTTGTTAGTTAGCTACCCTGGAGTGCTTCACTCGTATAGCTCAAAAATCTGCTGGCAGCACATGTTCTTAATTTGGAAAAGGCTTACTCCATCATATGTTTATGCTGCCAGCGAAAAAGCTGGCCAGGCCACGCTGGCAGCGGCGGCACCTAACTGCCTTCAGTTAGAAAACTAATATGAGTAGTAGTTCCTGCCGCTTTGCAAGAAATATTTTTAACACTCAAATAGCCAAACAAACCGCTGGCAGCCTTTTTGCTGGCAGCATATATTCTGAAAAGGGAAAGATTCTCTCTATCTGAGGTTACAGAACTTAATTGGCTTAAGCAATGGCCCCGAATACCATAGCATTTAAGAAGGTTTAACGAGAAAAGGAATTGGTAATTTCAGAATCAGTTACCGTGGTAGAGTTATTGGCAGAGCCCATGACCTGCAAGGAATTTTCCGTAGTAAAATGGAAAGATGCTTTATAAATGAACAGCTTTTTTGGGTCAAATTGAATGGTGCCCGTATAGTTCGTCTTGATGGATACAATGCGACTATTATCTAAATGAATACTGGAAGGGGAGCGGCTTTCCCGGCGGCCTGTCAGGGTAGCAGTGGCGACGTTTTTCTCAAGCGATACAATAGTATAGGTGTTCACAATGATTTGGTTACCATAGGGGAATTCATCTTTCCAGACTGAGCCTACTTTTAAATCATTCATATCTTTTACGGGCATAACGATTCCAACCAGTTCGGGGGTGGCTACCAGGAAGGGAACACTCTTCGTCCATAACCCATTAAAAGTCTTTTCCGTATCTACTGTTTGGTTTGAAGGAAAAACCGATGTGTGCGTTTTTCCTACCAATGGATCGTATTGTTCGCCTAGAGCAGTAGCCATTACGTCCCTTTCAAACAGATTTTCTGAATCATATTGGCTGGTAGATTGGGCATCTTTACTGGTAATAATCATTTTATTCACCTTTCGATGGATGGTAAACGTACCCCCCTCGGATACTGGTTGTAACACAATTGTTCTATTATAAGAAGAGCTTAGCGATTGTTTGACA
Organism: Siphonobacter sp. SORGH_AS_0500; assembly: GCF_031453245.1. Classification (NCBI taxonomy): domain Bacteria; kingdom Pseudomonadati; phylum Bacteroidota; class Cytophagia; order Cytophagales; family Cytophagaceae; genus Siphonobacter; species Siphonobacter sp. SORGH_AS_0500. The sequence continues at coordinate 19,975 of NZ_JAVIYT010000008.1, read as the reverse complement.
ACTGAAGTAGGAATCCCTCCCTTAATAGACTTGCTTTCGTTGGTACTAGCTCCCGAAATAGTACCCTGAGCTTTTACTAGCGAGCTAATAGGCTTGTTCATATACGAAGCTAAGGCTTGCTGCCAAGCATAATTCTGAGCATTTAAGGGATTGGATAATATACTTAGAATGCCTAAAATAGGAAGTATCATTTTCATACTTATATATAGTTATTATTGCTTGCGTAAATAAGTAATAATGATGATATTTCAAACAGTTTACTTAAGAAATGACCCGCTGCATTTTAAACAATAGAATAAAAACAGCTACTTATTCTGCTCTTGTGATTGCTTTTTAACTAATAATTCAATTAAAATCAGTTATGAAAAATTAGTTAACTATACGTGTGGTTTTGTGTCAGTTTATCAGAGTGGATCATTTGTCGCATGTATTAATTGGTATAGTAATGCTCAAGGAACAGTAGTCCGAACAGACGTTAGCTATGTGAATCAGGAATAGGATGGTTATGAATACTTAAATGATCAGAATTTATTAAACTATAAAATGGCCTTCTTTAGTGGACCTTATTATTTTATCTTCTTACTGTCACTAATGCTGTGTTCTTCGCCTGTCTTTGCTCAGAAAACGACGGGTTTACTTCGGTTATGTATAGGGAGACAAGAACGGACACAGACCGATGTATACGTTTTGACGGAAGGGAGAGTACAGGCTTCTTTTCATTTTAAAAGTGCGGACACTTGTCTGAGTATTTTATTAAAAAAACATAGTGATTATCAGATTGAAATCCAGGCTGATGGATACAAACGCTATCAATATCAGGTGTTTTTAAACAGGGACTTGATGCTTCATCGGGTACGACTGGAGCCTGAAATTACCCAACTCAAAGAAGTGATTATAAAATCGGATAATCGGATTTCTATTCGAGGGGACACTACGTTTATTGATACCGATGGTATCCCAATCATGCCCCATGCGGATGCCAGTGAACTAGTGAGTCAAATTCCCGGTATTAGGGTTTACGGGGATGGGACGCTTTCAGTGATGGGTAAAAAAATAAACCGGGTGACTGTGAACGGGAAGTTACTCTTTGGGGGCAATGCTACGGCTACATTAAAAGCCCTACAGGGTGAAATGATTAAACAATTAGAAGTGCTTGCCGAAGCCGGTTCCCTAAATATTCGTCTAAAGAAAGAGTACGAGAACGGCTTATACGGAAATGTAGGAGCAAGTCCGGCTACGAAGTCCCGGTACCAGGTAGGTACGCGGTTTAATCGAATTCATCCTACACATTTTTTCAATACATACCTCAGTGTCAACAATATTAACGAACGTGCCTTAACGCAGCAGGATGAGGATTCGTACAATCGAAGTACCTTTCTGGAGATGAGAAATGGAGCATATTCGATAACTAGCCAATCCGAAACCATGCCAATCTTGCGAGTACAGCGTACAAATGTGGCTACGAATCCGAATCTGCTAGCAGATCCGGGGGAAGGGATCACCCGAATGGCTGGCTTGGGGCTGAATTTTTCTAAATCGGGAGCTCGCAGCAGTTGGACTGGATTTATTTTTGCAGATCAGGATGATCGTAATGTAGAGCGAACAGAACAGCAGCTGATAAGCGTTGGATTAACGGAACAGGTACTGAGGGGACGGAAGAATACCCGGCAATTTACGGACTGGCTACGGGGAAATGTATTGGGAACGATTCAGTTTTCAGAGAAAAGCAGCTTACGGTTTTCTCAAACCATTGCGTATAAACGCCTGAAGAATCTGGATACTAACTATACGTCTCTTCAACTTATAGATCGCCAAAGAAACGATACGCTTCTGAAAAATATCTTTCAGACATTTCAGGATAGGAGGCAATCGGAATTTGTGTTAAGCCAACACCTTGCCTGGCTTCGCAGACACGCTAAGAAGGCTCATGTAACTTCCGCTTACCTAAACTATTTTTATCAGCAAAACGCAACGGACCTAACGTATCAAAATCGACAGACAGCATTTGTAGAATCAACGACAATCAATCATAACCAGATTCATCAAGTGAGCTCAGTACAGGTGCTAAAGGCAGAACTCGTACATGCCTTGCCATTATCACGCCGATGGTTACTGGAATCTACTACTACCGCAAATTCCTCTACGGCTCCTTTTCATCAACAGGCGTACCAGTTAGGGGAAACGACCTCTCGCCTTGTGCGACCTGACTTAGGATTTGACACCTGGGAAATTCAGAATTTTGAATGGAAATCTCAACTTACTGCCCTATACAAGGGCTTGCGTTGGGATCTGGTGGCTGGGATGGCAACCTGGCACTGGTACTCCACGCGTAAGCTGGTTTCGCTGGATCAGGAGAAGCAGTTCTTTAAAGAACAACAATGGATGCCTCATCTGTTTCTGATGTACCGTTTTTCCCGGCAAACTAAAGCATCTTTCCGTTATCAGATAAGCCGCATGGACCCCATGCTGCCAGACATGCTGCCCGTAATGGATAGTTCGTCAATTCAGGTCATTAGAAAGGGAAATCCTTCCCTCTTGAACTACGCCCAGCGTAATGCAGAAGTAAATGTGTCAACAGTTGTTGCCACCGCTAATAACCTGACTTTCAATTTGTATTATGAAGGCGTGGAGCCTCCGGTTAACCCGCAGCTAAACGTAGGATTTTTGGGCTCTCTCAATCAAACCATGCGACAGTATGGACACTTAAATCATTGGACGTTTACGTTCATGTGGCTTAATTTCAACCGGAGTAGTCCGGTTCAATTGTACTTTTTCAATTTTTTGTCCCGGCGAGAAAACCGGGTTAGTCTGAGTGGCGAAAATCGTCTCTATCAGACCTTGCTAAACAGTACTACCTTGGGCATAAAGGGAATAGGTTCCCAACGGGTAACATTTCAGTTTGATTATCGATTTAACCTGGTAAAACAATTAAAAGCTCAGACAGGAGTTAATATTCGCAATGAAGGGAGTGTCAAAGCGAATCTGAATCTGAAGAATCAATGGTACGCTCATATCACAGGTACGGCCATCGTTAGTAAAAAGACGAATGACACGTACGTTGCGAATACGATAGCAGATTTGAAGATAGCCAAATATTTAGGTGAAAAGAGCCAGATTCGATTGACACTGGGAGCTACTAATATTTTTGATAACCGGACCATTTTCGAATTTCAACAGATGGCCAATACACGGAGCGAAGAATCTGTCAATCGCTTGCCAAGGTATTTTTCGTTTGATTTTACTTACTACTGGAATAAGTGGAAGAAACCTGTCCCAAACGAATAGGTTAGAAAAAGAAATCAATTTGAAGGCATAGGAAAACATACAAAGTCGCTACCATTACTAGTAATAAGGTATTCTTCTTTTTTATAAAACAAGTTCGGGTACGCTTCTTTTCCATTCAATGGATTAACCGGGAGTTAAAAAAGGATAGGCTTCGAGTGATCATGGCCAACTCTCGTTACCTCTGCTTTATCGGTTGCCTAGCAGCCTTTAGTAAACGTTATGCTCTATGCAAAAGGAGGAATCTACACCGCCGTCTTCAACGATTACAGCCGAAGAATATCATACCTTACTTTCTTCCTTTACTCAGGCTTTCTGGGAGACGGATGGGCAGGGTATGGTTATCAAGGACTCACCCAGTTGGCAAGCTTACACGGGCCAGTCACGAGAAGGAGGGATGGGGGAAGGCTGGGTGGCGGCTGTGCATCCTGATGATCAACCCTATGCCCTTTCGCAATGGCAGGAGGCTGGCAGACAGAAAAAGCGGGTAGATGCCGAATTTCGGCTTCAGAGACCGGGCGGTGGTTATCGCTGGACCAATGTTAAAGCCACGCCCATCCTTAACCCGGACGGTTCCATAAAAAAATGGCTGGGTATAAATATTGACATTCAGGATAAGAAAGACGCAGAGCAGGCTCTACTGGAAGCTCAGCAATACTATGAAATTCAACTGGAAGCTCAAGTCTACCAACGCACGCAGGAGTTAGAGGAAAACAGACAGCTTCTTCGGGGCACTTTGGATAGTACGCTGGAAATGATTCAGGTGTTCAAAGCCGTGCGTAACAAACAGGGTGAAATCATCGATTTTGTCTGGACGCTGAACAATCATGCCAGTGAAAAATATTATGGTCATGTGATTGGAAAAAGCCTGCTGGAAATGAACCCTGGAGTAAAACAGATGGGCGTCTTCGAGACATTTAAAAAAGTATGTGAGACGGGAGTAGCCGATCAGAGTGAACGTCATTATGTGCATGAGCAATTCAATGGCTGGTTTTATCAGTCTACGGTTAAGCTTGAGGATGGCCTAGTTACCACCACCACCGACATTACGAAACTAAAGCAGACAAAACACGAACTGGCCACTCTGAAAGAGCACTTGCAAACCATTTTAGACAGCTCTCCTTACATCGTTCAGGCTTTCAGAGCCGAGCGAGATGAAACTGGGGCCATTATCGATTTCATCTGGACGATGAATAATGAAAAAGGCATTATTCAGAATGGCGATGTCATTGGTAAAAGTCTATTGGAAAAAAATCCAGCGGTTGTAGATACGGGCCTGTTTGCTCAGTTTGTGGAGGTAACGGAAACCGGTAAATCCATTGAACAGGAGAAATATTATGGTTATGAGCAGTTTGATGGCTGGTATCATCAGGTGTTGATTAAAATGAATGATGGCTTCGTGATGAATACCGAAGACATTACAGAAAAGAAGAGAAGCCAGCAGGAAATCCTTCGTTTGAAAGATGAAATAGCAAAGAAAGCAACGGATCGGTATTACTCTCTGTTTAATACCATAGGCGAAGGCCTTGCGGTTTTAGAGATGATCTACGATGAAAAAGAGAAGCCATTAGATCTTCGCTGGCTGGAAGTAAATCCAGCTTTTGAAAAAATAACCGGGCTGGAGAAAGTGGCGGGAAAGTTAGCCAGTGACTTTATGCCTGCTCAATTCTACTGGCTGGAAGCCTACGACCGGGTTGTTAAAACAGGTGAATCAATCCGGTACGAGCATTACGATGAAGATAATCATAAATGGTATCAGACACATACGTCACGAATAGGCGGGCCTGAAAGCCGGGTAATTGCTAACGTTTTTGAAGATATTACCGAACGTAGGCACGGCGAGCAGTTACAGGAATATCTTTTGAAACTAAGCGATGCCTTGCGTTCAACTACCTGCCCCATCGAAATCCGGCGGAAGTCTGTGCAGTTGCTAGGCCCGCAGCTACAGGTAGACCATGCGTATTTTACTACCCTCAGTGATAAAGACAGAAGTACGGATGCCGAGTATGTAAGCGAGGAAGGTGCTGAACTAATGAGTAATTTCTCTGCAAGCAGTTTTGGAACAGTCATGGAGGTCTTGCTTCGGGGAGAAAACTTTGTAATGGAGGAGGTACGTAAAACGGATCGGTTATCAGCCGAAGAAAAAGACAGTCTGATTCAATCCAGCATCGGGGCTAGTATTTCTGTACCGCTAATCAGAGAAGGAAGTCTTATTGCGGTACTCACCGTCGATCAGCGTGGCCCGCGTCAGTGGACCAGGAATGATATAAAAATTTTGCACGAAACGGCTGAACGTGCCTGGGCAGCCGTACAACGGGCCGAAGTCGAAGATACCCTGCGTCGATCCGAAGCAAAATTCAGACGTTTGAGTGAAAGCGGTTTGGTGTCTGTTGCTTTTTTTGACATTGGCGGATCTATTCTGGAAGCCAACGAGGCTTTTTTGACGATGCTGGGCGTAACAAAGGAGGAACTGCATTCAGAAAAAGTCCGCTGGGATGTTTATACACACGAAGATTGGATACCCAGAACCTGGCAGGCGGTTGAAGAATTCAAGCAAACGGGAGCAATCCAACCTTACGAAAAACAATTTTATCATTCCAGTGGCGAATTACGATGGGGTATTTTTGCCGGCTCTGTGCTGGAAGAGGGGAAGACGGGGGTTTCCCTGGTCATTGATATTACTGCTCGCAAAAGGGCGGAAGAGGCCCTGCGGGAAAGTGAAGCTCATCTGGCCGCTATCTTTGAAAGTTTGCCCGTAGCTATTGGCGTGGTAAATACAAAAGGGGAATTCATTCTCTCCAATAAGGAAATGGAACGCTTTATTCCTACGGGCGTCATGCCTTCTATGGATAAAGACACTCCCAATCGATGGTTAGGCTATTATCCCGATGGTCGCCGTATGGATCCTCAGGACTTTCCAGGGGCCAGAGCCTTGAGAGGTGAACGGGTACTGCCGCCCATTGAGATGCGATATATGCAGGACGACGGAAGTACAATCTGGACTCATGTTTCTGCCGTTCCTATTAAAAATGGACATGAGCAGGCTACCGGGCACATGGTTATTATCTCCAACATCAATGACCTGAAGCAGGCCGAACAAGACCTTCAGCAAAGTCAAACCCACCTGCTGGCTATTTTTCAGACGGCTCAGGTGGGCATTTCTGAACTCAATACCGAAGGGTACTTTCTACGGGTCAATGACAAATTTTGTCAATTGCTGGCCCGGAATGCCTCTGAGTTGATAGGCCATACTATTTCAGAGGTAACCTTTGAAGAGGACATTGCTAAAAGCTATGAGGTGCTGCAACAACTGCTATTGACTGGAGAGGTAGCGTCCATTGATAAGCGGTATGTAAAACCCGATGGTACGGTTGTCTGGGCTAATAGCTCCGTCTCTCTGTTGCATCACAAAGCTAGTCAGGACACTACGGTCTTGGCCATTACTGCTGACTTAACCCAGCGTAAAGAGGCTGAAATGGCTCTGCAAAAGTTAGAGTTACGGACCCGCATGGCGGTTGAAGCCGCAGACATGGCTACCTGGGAGTGGGATCTTCAGACCAATGAAGTATTCTGGAACGAACACCACTTTCGAATATTCGGTCTCGAACCTCAAATAGGTCCGGTTCACCCTAATGTATTTTTTGAACATGTGCATCCGAATGATCGCGGGCGAGTCGAAGAACTGTTGCGTCAGGCTCTGACGGGTGAAACGGATTTTGATACTGAATTTTGTGCCTTACGGGAAGACGGAACGGAACGATGGATGAGCGGATACGGTCGGGTAATGGAAAAGTCGGGAGGAAAACCGCTCCTCATGAGCGGGGTAATGCTTGATATTACGGCTCGCAGGCAGGCTGAAATAGATTTACGACATATGAAAGGTCGTCAGGACGCTATGCTGAAAAGTGCAACCGATTACGCCATATTAACGCTTGATTTAGACCTGAAAGTTCAGGACTGGAACGCGGGTGCTGAGTACATGCTTGGCTATTCAGAACCGGAGATCGTAGGAAAACCCGGAGAAATCTTTTTTGTTCCAGAAGATCGGGCGGAGGGTGCTCCTGAGAAAGAAAGGGATATGGCTCTGCTACAAGGCCGGGCCGAGAACGAACGCTGGCATATGCGAAAAGACGGTTCCCGCTTCTTTGGTTCGGGGGTAACTACGCCTTTACTCAACGAAGCCGGTACCATCATCGGTCTTCTGAAAGTAATGCGTGACTTAACCAGCCAGAAGCAGGCAGAAGATGATTTAAAAGAAGCAAACCAGCGGAAAAATGAGTTTTTGGCTATGCTGGCTCATGAACTTCGTAATCCAATGGCCACGCTTCGGAGTGGGTTGCAAATTTTATCAATCACGGCAGCTACCAATGCTCAGGCTAAAACAGTGATAGACCGAATGACTCGTCAGACCGATCACCTGGTAAGAATGGTTGATGATCTGTTGGACGTGAGCCGCATCAGTCAGGGAAAAATCGAACTCAAAAAAGAACGGGTTCTTCTGAACGATTTGGTTCATCAGGCCCTCGAATCTGTACAGATGTTAGTTGAGAACAAGCAGCAAAAGCTTCGCGTTAACATACCCATTGAAACAATTGAGTTAGAGGGAGATGCGACTCGTCTGGTACAGCTAATGATGAATTTATTAACCAATGCCAGCCGTTACACTCCTAATCAGGGAGCCATTGAGTTAAGCTTGAGTCAGGAAGAAAATACAGCGATCATTCGCGTCACAGATAATGGCATTGGGTTGGCGACGGACCAACTTTCAAAAATCTTTGAGCTGTTTGTGCAGGTAGACCATTCACTGGCTCGTTCGCAGGGAGGGCTAGGCTTAGGACTTACCCTGGTCAAACAGATTGCCGAACTTCATGAAGGCAGCGTAGAAGCCCAGAGCGAAGGCCTGAATAAGGGAAGTACCTTTGTGGTACATCTACCTGCGTTAGTGAGGGATAGGAATGAAATGGACCCGTCCACAAAGCTTACTTCTATACGCCAGACCAGTATATTGATTGTGGATGATAATTCAGATTCTTCATTCACCTTAAGTGTGCTATTGGAATTGAAAGGCTATGAAGTCTACACGCGGGATAGTGGGATGGCAGCCCTGGAGGCCTTGGATAATCTAAAACCCGAAGTGATTTTACTCGACATTGGTATGCCGGAAATGGATGGCTACGAAACCTGTCGCCAGATTCGCCAGCATCCGAGAGGCCCCCAGACGTTCATCATCGCCGTATCTGGTTACGGGCAAGACTCCGATAAGCGAAAAGCCAGGGAAGCGGGATTCGATGAGCATGTAACCAAACCAGTGGACCTGGAGTCTCTGATGCAAATCATTAGGCATCGCTCTACTTTTTAAATCGCTTATGCTAAGCAAGGGGTTACCTAAATAGATAGATACAAAAATTGTTAAATTACTATACCTATAGGGTAGTACGTTAGTCATTTATACTTGTTTAAATAAAAATTTAGGACGACTAATAATGGGTTCATTATTAGTTTGTTAGCTATAGATGAGTAAAAACGAAAGACTTTTGGACTAACATTTGGGGTATCTTTTAGCTATACATCTATTGTGACATTAAACACTTCACCAGAGTAAGTAGTTAGATGACTAGCGTGTTCGTTAAAGCTCTTGTCCCACCTTTTAGCAACCTGTATCATACCATTGGAATCTTTTTATTACAATACCTACCCTTTCTTTCTGAATAAAGGAAAGATGGGGCAATTCCTGGCTTCACAGGATTGGAGTAACTCTGCTTTGGGTAACCCCGATGGTTGGCCTGTTAGCCTGAAAATTACCCTTGGCACCGTGCTGGGGGCTTCTACTAAAATGGCTTTATTCTGGGGACAAGACTTTCTCTTTTTTCCTAATGATGCTTATGCTGCTATCCTAGATAACCCGATTCATTCCGATCAGAAAGCCGCACGTATTGGGCATGAACCATGGGCTTTGATACAGCCTTTGCTAGAGCGGGTCTGGAATGCAGAGGCGGTCGAACCCTTTGTTTATCAATCAGTAGATCCCTTCGAAAACCAACGATACCTGTTGAACTTTAGCCCGGTTACCGATGAAAATGGCGTGATCACTGGGATTCTGTCGACGGCAACAGCATTTGTTCAGCCTTCCGATCAAAATCAGGAGAGTGAGACGTATGACCGACAGGTGACAGACACCGTTCCGGCGATCATCTGGACGACTAAGCCCGACGGAAGCTGTAGTTACTTAAACAAACAATGGTACGAGTACACCGGACAAACCAAAGCTCAGGCCGAAGGTTTTGGCTGGCTTGACGCTACCCACCCCGAGGATAAGGATACCTCCAGCAAGCAGTTTCTGGAGGCGAACGAACAGCACATTCCCTTTCATTTGCTATATCGCCTACGTCAGCACGACGGCACTTACCGTTGGGCGATTGATAAAGGAAGCCCCCGGTTTGATGCGGAAGGGAATTACCTCGGCATGATTGGCACCGTAATTGACATACACGAACAAAAGTTGGCGGAGGAAAGCCTGCGAGCTAGCGAAGCCAAGCTGCGTTCCATTGTTTCAACGGCTCCTGTAGCTATTGGTCTATTTGTGGGCCGGGATTTAATCGTCGAAAATCCAAACCAGACCTTTATTGATATTGTCGGGAAAGGCCCGGACATCGTTGGCAAGCCTTTGCGGGAAGTGATGCCTGAATTGATTGAACAAAACCAACCTTTCCTGCAAATTCTGGACGACGTTTTTACGACTGGCCAGCGATTTCACTCCTATGGATCCGAGGTAAAAATCGTGCAAAACGGGGTCATGACCCATAACATTTACAACATTACGTACAGCCCCGTTTTTGACGAAGAAGGAAAGGTATATGCCATTCTGGATATTGCCGTGGACGTTACAGGCGAGGCAAAAGTAAAGCAGGCTCTCAAAGAAAGTCAGCATATTTTACAGTCGATGATCGACTTAGCCGAACTTGGTACTTATACGGTTGATTTAGCTAGTCAGAAGTTAGTGAAATCACCCAAAGTATCCAGTTGGTATGGTCTTCCTGAAGTGACAGATGTGTTTGCTTCCCTCGATGTCATTATCGAAAGTGATCGGGATCGTGTATTTCAAATCTATAAAGACGCATTACTTCCCGGCTCAAGCGGTTTTTATCGGATGGAATACACCATCATTCATTCCCAGACTAGTCAAAGGAGAATTTTGCAAACCGTAGGACAGGTCAGGAGAAATTTAGAAGGACAGCCTACGCACGTAGATGGACTGATCAGGGATGTAACCAGTCATTACGAGGCGAAGGCTGCTTTGGAATTTCTGGTGCAGGAAAGAACGGAAGAACTGGAAGCGACCAATGAAGAATTAACCTCCTCTAATGAAAATCTTGCGGAGCTTAATGAGCAATTGATACGCTCAAATGAGAGCCTGGAGCAGTTTGCTTACGTAGCTAGTCATGATTTACAGGAACCTCTTCGAAAAATTCAACAATTCAGTGACCTGCTAAGCCTGCGTCACCGGGCTAGTTTAGCAGAAGATAATCGCCTGCTGGACCGAATTCAGGAGTCGGCCCAGCGAATGAGTAACTTAATTAACGATCTGTTGACCTTCTCTCAATTATCGACTGGCAAGAGTAACCGGGAGCGGGTTAATCTGTCGTCGGTGTTAAATCAGGTCATTGATACCCTATCGGTGGCCATTGAAGAAAGCAAAGCATCCATTGAGGTTATGGCGTTGCCGGAGATTCAGGGAGATCAAAGGCAGTTTGAACAGTTATTCCAAAACTTGATTTCCAACGCCCTGAAGTTTAGCAGTAAGGATATTCTTGGCAATGCTACGGTCCCTTCCATACGTGTTAGTTACCAAAGTCTCGCCACTAATCAGTTACCCTTCAATCCTGAAAACAGGGACAAGTATGCTCGTTATCATCAGGTTGTTATTGAAGACAATGGCATTGGCTTTGAAGAAACCTACGCTGAACGAATTTTTGGGGTCTTTCAACGGCTTCATAGCAAGAATGTGTTCGCAGGAACCGGGGTTGGGCTGGCGATTTGTCAGAAAGTAGTAACGAACCACGATGGTATGATTGTGGCCCAGGGGACACCCAATCAGGGAGCAAAGTTTTACATCTATTTGCCTGAATTTTAAAATCTTAGCTAGTTTAAGCGATCGCCCAGGCTTATAGTAATGCAAGTTGTAGTTTTTGAAACCTTCACAGGGAAGGCAAACGCGTTCCGTTGCTCAAGAGGATAGATTCATTCTGTCCTCTTGAACGCAGTGAGAAACCTTCTGTAGAATGGACGGTGCTAGGGTTAATAAAGTTTCCTGATGGAGCAACAAGGCCGCAAAGTTCATAACGTCCTTCGCTCTGGAAGACGGATTATGATGGTGAAGTAATTATTGGTGGTAAATACCAACGGTGCTCCTGGGTTTCATCCGGGGCTATTCAGCCTGAGGTTACCCTGTTGGAGTTGTTACCAAAATAGTTTTAAAACAAATAACCCCGGAGGGGTTGAATACGAATAGCCCCGGATGAAATCCGGGGAAGAAAATGGATAAGAATCAGAAATCTCAAGCCATTGACAAACCAAAACCTTCCTAAAACCAAGTAAGGCCGCAAAAGTAATAAGATCCTTCGCTTCGCTCTGGATGACCGCCACTTCTCTGCTCTGTCCTCCCGAATGAAGAGAAAGACCTTCTATAGGCTGGGATGGAATAAGGATTCGGAAATTTTCCATAACCAAATCCGTTCATTCTGAATGACGCTGAGGTTATTAAGTAAAAACTCAGCTCATCCCCTCAACTTTAGGTATCTCAATCTACCTTGATTATAGGATTGACTGCCATTAACGTATAGTCTACATTTACAATGTATTTATTACGGGCATGAGCGTTATACGTCCATGCGGGTGGGACAGGTTTTTACTTTGTCGGGTTTGAACCTGCTTTGTCAGTTAGTTTGATAGGGGGATACTACAGATTAGCTGACAAAGTACCTGCCTACGTACCTCGTAACTGATTAGATAACCGCTTGATGTATATTAAAGGCTTGTTAAGTTAATACTAGACAAGCCTTTTTCATGAGGTAAAGCCAGCTTTTTCCGCTGTTAGCAGCCCCTTACTTCAGGATCGTATTGCATAGCCTGGGTTAGTGCTGCCAACGAAAAAAGCTGGCAGCGGTAGCGGGTTTTGCCGTTAGTGATTACCAGCGAAAAAGCTGCTAGCAATGACTCGCCTCATGAATATAGCTTTCATGGCATTTACCTCTGTATTATCTAACGTATAGGTATTGTCGTTATCATTCTGCGATTTTCTGATACTGGTATTATTTTTTATAGCAAAGTTGAGGAATACGTTCGTTACTCCTTCGACAACCTACTGAAATCTAATACACTATTTTAGGATGAACTTAAAGAAAATAGGAAAGTACAATGGCCTGTCTATTGTGCTAATTGTGATTACCTTATTGACATTGACCGCTCATTTATTAACGGGCTGGAATGACTATAATCAGGAGCGGGAAGAGTACCACTTAGCGGCTTTGTCTTTCGGTGAATACCTTTTTACCGGGCATTGTGTAGAATCTGTTTTTGAAAACTGGGAAAGCGAATTTCTACAAATGGGCCTTTACGTGGTATTGACCGTCACTTTATACCAAAGAGGCTCCTCCGAATCCAAAGACCCTGACGCTTCTGAAGAGGTAGATCGAGAGCCTGACCCCAATCGCAAAAATGCTCCCTGGGCCGTTCGTCGGGGGGGATGGGCACTCAAGCTGTACCAGCATTCGCTGAGTCTGGCCTTTTTTATTCTTTTCGGTTTATCGTTTTTCCTGCATGCATTGGGCGGGGTCAGGCAGCATAATGCAGAAGAAAGCATGAAAGGATCGTCCGAAGTGTTGAGTTTGGGGGAATTCATGGGGACGAGCGAATTCTGGTTCCAATCGTTTCAAAACTGGCAGAGTGAATTTTTGTCGGTACTATCTATCGTTGTTCTTTCTATTTTCCTGCGACAAAAGGGTTCTCCGGAATCCAAACCCGTGGATGCGTCGCATTCGGAAACGGGTAATTAAATGAATCATGAAAAAGTTATTCATCGGGCTGATGCTCACGCTGAGCAGCATGAGTCTGCACGCCCAGCAGACCATTTTTAACGTACCATCCTCGGACATTACCCCGCAACATAAAATCCTGGCTCAACAGCAGGTTGATCTGAATCGGGAGCAATTTCGCTCTATGACTACCGTTAACTACGGGTTAGGAAAGCACTGGGAAGTCGGGTTCAACCTCTATAATGTGATGCGTCAGGATCATCACTGGATTCGTAATGACACCACCACGCAAATTCCCTATGCTCCCCTGCTCTTGGTAAATGCTCAGAAAATTGTGGAGATTAATGAGCATTGGCAGGCAGGAGTGGGCTTACAGACCGGAGCGAATCTGAACGGAACCCGGCCTGCTTCCTGGGTAGGTTTTTTCTATGCTAACGTAGAAGGACATTTTCACGAAGATCATTATCAGGTGGTTGCTGGGACGTATACGGGAAATGCCCGTTTTCTGGGTGAAGGACCGAACGTAGGCTTTCATGCAGGATTTGATGCGGGGATTTTTTATCAGAAATTTCACCTGCTCGGTGATTGGGCCAGTAATGCCCACGATTACGGACAACTCGTATTAGGAGCAGAAGTTTACCTGACGCAGCACCTTCCGCTTGCGGTAGGATGGCGGCGTTCTAACAAGGACGGAAGTCAGGCGTTGGTGGTGCAGCTAACCTATACGCCTAAGTAAAAAGAATTAGGCTTGATGTCAGAAGTATTGATCGAAGAAGGATTCGTGAGTGCCTATTATCCAACCCTTTAGTAAACAAGAATATGAACGAGCTGAACACACCAAAGCCACTCCACGAACAAGTAAGTTCGCGGGATGGTGCTAATGTAAGTATTTGGCAGCCAGGTTTTCAACCGGCTCCCTCAAAGGAGTACTCCAGCCAGAATGAAGTTTTTGACGTACTGATTGTGGGGGGTGGCATTACCGGATTGACGGCGGCGGTGCAATTACAGGAGCTGGGAAAAGCAGTAGTAATAGCTGAATCGCATACCATCGGTTATGGAACCACGGACGGAACGAGTGCCCACATTAATACGTTTGCCGATACTACCTATGCAGAAGTGGAGCAGGATTTTGGTAAGGAATCCGCCCAGTTATTTGCGAAAGCCATCCAGGAAGCCGTTACTACAATCAAAACGAATGCAGCAACCTATCGCATGGATTGTGATCTGGAATCTAAAGATGCCTATGTCTATGCCGAAGATGAATCTCAGCGAAAAGAACTCGACAGCCTGTATGAAAGTGCCTTGCGGGCGGGAGTAGAGGCCCATACCGTTTCGCAGTCTCCTTTGAACATACCTGCGTTGAAGGTAATTCACTTTCCGCACCAAGCTCAGTTTCATCCACTAAAATACATAGGTGGCCTGCGAAAAGTGTTTGAAGCTTTGGGGGGCGTGGTGCTGGAACACACCAGAATTGAGGAAATTGAACAGGAAAATGATCTTCATAAGGCTCGAAGTGGGGATCAGGTGATTCAGGCCAAAGCCGTTATTTATGCTACGCACATTCCTCCCGGTGGCATCAATGCCTTACATTTTCTGAATGCCCCTTACCGAAGTTATGTGTTGGCCGTAACTTTAGAAGATGAAAAGTATCCCGATGCTTTAATTTACGACATGCAGGAGCCCTATCATTATTTTCGGTCGCACGTGATTGAGGGGCAACGGTATTTATTAATTGGCGGCAATGATCATAAAACAGGCCATGACGACCCTCAGGCGGCTTTTGAAGCGTTAGAGCATTATACCCGCCAGCACTTTAAAGTCAAAGAAGTTGCCTATCAATGGTCTTCGCAATACTTCGTTCCCTCAGACGGCTTACCTTACATTGGGAAAATGCCGGGAAGTCCAGCGGGCATTTATACGGCGACGGGTTACAATGGGAATGGCATGATTCTAGGTACCATTGCAGGTAAAATCCTGAGTGATTTAATCGCTGGGAAAGACAATGCTTACGCCGATTTATTTGATCCCCGTCGAGTAAAACCGTTAGCGATAACGCCTGAAGCAGTCAAAGAAAACGTTGACGTAGCCTATCATTTCATTGCGGATCGATTGTCTACGGAGGAGTTGGATTCTCTGAAAGAAGTGCCCTTCGACACGGGAATGATTGCCAAAATCAGCGGAAAAAAGGTAGCCGTTTATAAAAGCCCTACCGGAGAGATTCATACCCTGAGTCCCGTTTGCCCACACGCCCATTGCTTTGTAAACTGGAATGCGTCCGAGAAAAGCTGGGACTGCCCCTGCCACGGAGCCCGGTTTTCACCGCAAGGGGAAGTATTAACAGGCCCCGCCCGAAAAGATTTGGAAAAGCTAAACCTTCCTTAAGTAAACGATAGGATTGATTCCATACGTCAAAGAGCAGTGTTCACCAGCACTGCTCTTTTGCATGAGTAGTAAAAACAGCTAGTAACGTATATAGATGAGAGTAAGTTATACTTTACCTGCGTTCAACCTTTAACTCTGAACGGACATTAGATAGAACAAAGAATAAGCAAATCTCTACTTCCCATTGGCTACCTATTTCCTCACTTTTAAATTCATTGCCTAAATCCTGGCAAAATTGCTGACGGATTCATCAGGGTATACGCAAAGAAATGGCTCCCCTAAATCAAGGGGTATTCAGATCCTCAAAAACTGGTAATGTATTAAAAAAAGAAGAATTAATTATTTGTAATGTTCTGATAGTTAGTGCTTTGTGTTTATTTGATAGTAGGTTTTATGCCGTCCTAGCAGTTTATTAGATCCTTCAAATGGCATATTTATTTTCGTTAATGCTGTGCTTATTATGCCCGTAGCTACGGAGATTCATTCGGTACTACCCACCAAGTTCACCTGCACTATATTATTCTGATTGGAAAGCAAATCTAAATTCAGTACTAAAGGCGTGGGCCAGATGTATAAAGCTGGTTCGCATTCTCTAGCACTTGCTAATGGACCAATAAGTCCGATTTTGATTCACTGGTGATGACGGGTGAAGTAGTTACTTACACAGTTCTAATGATCGTTTATGGACCATCAAATGAAAGCTGCTCTTAAAACAGCAAAGGGAGATTTCGAAGTAACGGATGTAGATAGACCTAAAATTCCCAAGCCCGACTGGGTGCTGGCCCGCGTGCGGGTGGCGGGCATTTGCGGCACAGACCTGCGGCACTGGAAGAAAGAAGAACCGGAGCTAGTGCATAAAATTATGGGTCATGAATTGGCGGGCGAGGTGATTGAAGTAGGGAGCGAGGTGACAAACGTGAAGCCCGGCGACCGGGTGGTTATAGAAACGGTGCTGGGCGATGATACCTGCGACTGGTGCAAGGTTCAGCAGTATAACCTCTGCCCTCATTTGTACGAGGTGCGGATGGAGACGGTATCCCGGGCGTTTGCTGCTTACGTGGTAGGCCCGGCGAAGAAATTCTACAAACTGCCTGACCACGTTAGTTTTGAAGAAGCCACCTTGCTGGATACTTTCTCGGTTTGCATGCACGCCATTCAGCTCAGTGGAATCAAAATCAATGATACAGTGGCCGTTATCGGAGCCGGGCCGATTGGCTTAGGGCAATTACAACTTGCCAAAGCCTGCGGAGCCGATGTCATCGTCACGGATATTGTTGAATCTTCATTGGACCTGGCCCGGGAACTGGGAGCAGATTTGGTCATAAACAGTCAGAAAGAAGACGCCTATCAAAAAGTTATGGAGTTTACCCATAATCGTGGCGTAGATATCGCTTTTGAGTGTGCCGGCGGACCTTCCATTGCTACGACTATTGCTCAGGCTACCACCTTTACCCGCATTGGGGGGAAAGTACTGATGGTCGGGGGCTTTGATCCGGGTACTACGCCGCTTGAACTCGAATGGCAACGCATCCAGATGTCAGAAATCAAGTTAATACCGAGTGCCAGTTACGCTTATTGGGGCATTTACCCGGAGATGCAAATGTGTCTTGATTTGTTGGCGAAGGGGAAACTCAATGCTGAAAAGCTCATTACTCATCGCTTCTCGCTGGATGCCATTAATGAAGCGTTTGAAACGGCACAGGATAAACAAAAGACTCACGCCGTATTTGTAGCCCTAACGATTTAATACATTGCCCTGAGAAGTCACTCTCAGGGTTTCCTTTACCCAGTTAACGACTTGCATGGGCAAGTTTGATCGTATTTGTAATGGACCAGTTGACTCAAACATTAAAAGATACGCCTGAAAAAATAGCTTTGTTTCTGGCGAAAGAACTAAAAGATTTGTTACAGGCAGTGCCCGCCTTCCGGGCGATCCGCAGGGCTTTTCCGCAAGCTCAGATTTGTCTCATCAGTTTTCCCGAATACCAGGAAGTAGCTCAGCGGTATGCGGCCTATGTGGATGAGTTTTTTCCTTTTCCCGGCCATCCGGGTTTATCTGGTCGGAAGGTAAAGGCAAGTGAAGTGGTTCATTTTTTCTGTGCTATGCAACAGCGGAAATGGGACGTCCTTCTTTCGCTGCAAGAGCATGGAAGTACCGTTAACCACATGCTTATGTTAGCGGGAGCAAAACTCACGGCGGGCTATTTTGAGGCCTCAATAGCCGAAATGTATGAGGCCGATGATCGGTTCTTTATACCTTTTGCTCTGACTGCGTCCAGTAATAGTTCTCCGCTACAACTCGTCGCGTCACTGGGTATTCCGGTAGAAAACGATGCGGTTGAATTTCCGCTTTTTGCTGAAGATGAAGGGAAGGCTCGGCAAGCCTGGCCGGAATGGCAACAGAAATCCTTTATCTGCATTCACCCGGATGGGGACACGTCGCATCAATGGCCAGCCTCCCATTACGCCTGGCTTACCCGTAAGCTGGCCTCTGAGGGTTACCCGACGGTTCTAACGGGTTTACATGGCCGGCAGCGAACCCTGGAAGAAGTCAAGCGTCTGGTGAAAGATGGAGAGGAACCCGCTCCAGTCATCATCGATCAAACGGACTTAGGTAGTCTGGGCTGGATCATCAAGCAGTCTTCCCTACTGGTCAGTAATAATTGTGCAGTCACTCAAATGGCGAAGGCCTTACAGGTCCCTAGCGTGGTTATTACGAATGATTGGAAACCGGAGCAATCGGAAAAGCATGTGGTCCTATCAGAGCAGGCTGCCGTTAATCTCAACACGGTTATCAGTACGTTGATGAATCTTTTAAAGGATAATTAATCATTTGTCTTTCGTACTTGGAAAATACAGAAGCCGTGCTTGAATAGCAGTAACTTAGCTATTCAAGCACGGCTTTTATTGTCATTGGTAGTTAAACTAGAATAAGGTTTCTTTTACTTTTTCAATGAAGCCATCAGGGCCAGCTGCCATCTGCTCCTGTTGAGCATAACCTTCGGGTACGGGCGGAGCCAGTTGGGGTTCCTGCCCCATAGGCTGAGCATGTTGATAGGTAAACTCGCCCTTTCCGTCAATCGAAGGACCCGATGCCCAACGGGCATCGGGAGCCTCAGGACGATTAATATCCGTTGAGATGAACGTATACGCAAACTCGTTTGGCTGACTGGTCATTGGGAACGAATTGGGAATAGGTAAGGCATTCTGCACACCGCCAAGATCTTCCAGAACGGCCAGCCACTGGTTTTGGTGCATGGTATCACGGGCAATGAGGAAGGACAGCATATCTTTCATCCCGGCATCATCCGTTGCTTCATAAAGTCGGGTTGCTAACACCCGGCCTGTCGACTCCGCCATTACGTTGGCGTACATGTCTGCCGCCAGGTTACCACTACCCACTACCCAGGAGCCATTGAAAGGAACGCCGTTGCTATCAACCGCCATCGCCGCCAGCCCCGCAGACAGGTAATGGCGAGGGTCCATTCCCCCCATGATACCCGATAAAATGGGGCTTTCTCCCACCATCTGATCTTTCAGGTCATTCGTCGCACCTTCCAGATTCAGAGCCACTGCCGTTGCCAGCATTTCAATGTGGGCCATTTCTTCCGTACCCGTTTCCAGAAGCATGTCCTTGTACTTTTGCGGACCCCGGCTGCCCCAGGATTGAAAGAGGTATTGCAGACATACCCGGATTTCTCCTTCAATGCCGCCAATAGCCTGTTGTAACAAACGAGCAAAAGCTGGATTAGGACGATCCACCCGAACCGTATATTGAAGTTTTTTGTCGTGATAAAACATAACAAGTAGTGTTATAATAAGTATGTATAAAAAATACGAACAGCATATTTTGTTAAAACTATATTCCATTCGATGGTTGGTAATATTTTTGTATATATTTAGGAAATTATGAAGACCAATATCCCCAAATATATAGAGTAATTATTTCTATATTGTATTATGGTTTTTGTCTGTTTATATCATTTATTGAGTAAATACTTTTATTGCTGAGATCCCTAATTTTAAGGGTTATTGTATGGATAAGTTTTTTGATAATAATTCCTGTGTAAATGCTCATATATAGGGTATTTTAATAAATATATTGCTAATTATCAGGTGTTTAGTGGTTAACTATGGCTGGTGGTTATTCCATGAGATAACACAGATTTTAAAGTTTGTTTCATTTATTAATGGCATAGCTATTTTAAAAATTTATTGCTATATAGATATTATTCAGTACTCTTTATTTTTCAATTAGGCTTGCAGTAATTTAAAAAATA
>NZ_JAVIYT010000007.1:0-252372 GCF_031453245.1 Siphonobacter sp. SORGH_AS_0500 | reverse complement strand
ACGCTGATGGGCATTGAAGGCAACATTCGCCAAACCTATTATAGTTGTTTTGATGCCATTCTGGGTGAAACCTTCTGTCTGGATGGACGGAGCAAACGGCCTCCGCAAAACGAGCTTAATGCAATGATTTCCTTGGGAAACATGCTTTGTTACTCAGCTTGCCTGGGCATGATTTATCATACGCAGCTTAATCCAACGATCAGCTATTTGCACGAACCCGGCTTCCGGCGGTACTCACTAGCCCTGGACCTGGCAGAGATTTTCAAACCCATTCTGATTGACCGACTCATTTTTCGAATGGTTAATAAAAAGCAGTTGCAACCCTCCGATTTTCGAATGGAAGTAGAAGGTTGCCTGATGAAGGAATCTGCCCGAAAACGGTTTTTACAAGAATTTGATACCTCACTCAAAGAGACGATCAAACATCGTTCTTTAGGGCGAAGCGTGAGTTATAAACACCTCATCAAACTAGAGTGCTACAAACTACAGAAACACTTATTAGGCATCGATGCCTATAAGCCCTTCAAAGCCTGGTGGTAAGTTTCAATTTTGAAGGAATGAATGATAGAATATAGCGAATAGTGAAAATGACTACTCTCGTTCATTCCTTCTATCATTCACTCCTTCTGACATTTAACATTAAAAATATGTACGTAATTTTGGTTTATGACATGGGTCAGAAACGGGTAGGCAAGATGTTAAAGCTCTGCCGGAGGTATTTAAACTGGATTCAGAATTCGGTATTTGAAGGCGAGATAACGGAGGTACAGATGAAAGAGTTAGTGCACAAAGCCAAGCGAATCATGAATGAGGAAGAAGACAGTCTGATCGTCTTCAAAAATCGTGATCAGAAATGGCTGGATAAGCAAATTGTAGGGGTTGAGCGGCAGTCGGTAGATCCTTTCCTGTAAAGCAATTGTCGTCGATCTCCCGCAAACGTTCTTTGACATCTGAAAAATTCAGTCACAAAACCTGAAAAAATCACCTAACTTACTGATTATAAGGAGTCGTCGATCGACGGGGGTTTTCGTACCATTGCCGGTCGACGATTTTTACCTCAAAAAACCAAAAATAAAACGCGTCCTAAAGGCTGGAAAGGCCTTTTTTTATGGCTAGATTTACGGGGGTCTTAATCGTACCTAGTTGGAATTGAAATTGGGTTACACTCTGGGTAAGCTTCCAAAACTTTATTGTCTTAATCGTACCTAGTTGGAATTGAAATTGTTAGTAGTTTATTTTATTGATTGCTACCCATTCTGTCTTAATCGTACCTAGTTGGAATTGAAATTAATAAACTTTTCAGAGATTCGAATAAAACCAGTGTCTTAATCGTACCTAGTTGGAATTGAAATCCAGCTGAAAGCTTCACTTTTGCGGCCGCACGCAGGTCTTAATCGTACCTAGTTGGAATTGAAATTAGGTTTGGCTGCGGCCGGAGGTACTGCGGCTGGTGGTCTTAATCGTACCTAGTTGGAATTGAAATTTGACTACCATTTCATCCGTAATGCCGTGCGTCTGCGTCTTAATCGTACCTAGTTGGAATTGAAATCTAAGTACGACCGCAAACAGCGTAAGGAAATAGGCGTCTTAATCGTACCTAGTTGGAATTGAAATAAAAATCATTCGGGAAGTTGACCAGGCCAGTAGCTTGTCTTAATCGTACCTAGTTGGAATTGAAATTAAATCACCTTACCCCCGAATATTTCAGAAAGCGATGTCTTAATCGTACCTAGTTGGAATTGAAATTAAGTAGGTTCAGCAACAGGGGCGGGACGATGATCGTCTTAATCGTACCTAGTTGGAATTGAAATATCTGGACGCCTTGCGTATGCTGGACCCAGTAATAGGTCTTAATCGTACCTAGTTGGAATTGAAATCTATCCCCCGTCATAATGGAAAGTTACTTTCTTATTGTCTTAATCGTACCTAGTTGGAATTGAAATCCTTTACCTGTGAGCTCACCCTTCAACAGGTAAGAGTCTTAATCGTACCTAGTTGGAATTGAAATTTGAATTTCGGTGATTTTACCCGTCTGCCATACCAAGTCTTAATCGTACCTAGTTGGAATTGAAATAAAGATAAGGGTAAAGTAGGATGGCGTACGTTGTTTGTCTTAATCGTACCTAGTTGGAATTGAAATGCGTAGCGGGGGTAAAAAGCTTTTGCCTCGGTGAGTGTCTTAATCGTACCTAGTTGGAATTGAAATTTCGCTGCATGGACTTAGCCAGCTCACCCTGCTCTTTGTCTTAATCGTACCTAGTTGGAATTGAAATATTTTGTCGTTTGGTTCAATAATGATGACAGTAGGCGTCTTAATCGTACCTAGTTGGAATTGAAATAAGCTTACTATTAATCTTGTCTTTATTGCCGCGTTCGTCTTAATCGTACCTAGTTGGAATTGAAATAGTGTCTATGTCTGCCATATCAGCAGCAGACAAGAGTCTTAATCGTACCTAGTTGGAATTGAAATATAAGTAAGTAAACATTACAATCAGCAAGCCAGCTTGTCTTAATCGTACCTAGTTGGAATTGAAATACCGGTTCGGTAGTAAAAGCATTCTCTACGAAGGTAGTCTTAATCGTACCTTGTTGGAATTGAAATTTGATCGGTGTAGGCCGGAGCTTCTTCATCAACATAGTCTTAATCATACCTTGTTGGAATTGAAATACAGTCGCCTTCTGCGTCGTGTGCAGTAACAGATTCGTCTTAATCGTACCTTGTTGGAATTGAAATACGATCAGTTACTAGCGGAAGCGGAAATGGCCCGCAGTCTTAATCGTACCTTGTTGGAATTGAAATCTTGTAGATCGTTACGCCTTTCCCGTCTTGGATTGGTCTTAATCGTACCTTGTTGGAATTGAAATGACACTACGGACGGATTACCCCTTGAGCTTAAATACGTCTTAATCGTACCTTGTTGGAATTGAAATCGTGTCGCCGAAGGAGAAGGCAGGCGGCCATAATAGTCTTAATCGTACCTTATTGGAATTGAAATCTCCGTTCGGTCGCGGCTCCCCGTCCATTACGGCCAGTATTAATCGTACCATTACTGGAATCGAACGCCTGTCCAAGAATCCCCAAAAAATCGCACATAACTCCGATAACTATTAATTGAGCCACGAGGCAACCCTGTTTAAGAAAATGGTGTCCTGTACGTAAACCTTTCACACTTTTCTATGAAATCGATTCTTACCTGGACTTTATTTTTGTTTGTATTGACACTGGTTTCTTGTAATTTCTCTGAAATCTTACCCAAAAAAATGGATGGTAGTGCGGGGAATAGTACCTACTACATCGACAACCAAACGGGTAAAGATTTAAGTATGACTTTTCCTATCTCGGTTTATACCCAGGAAAAAGGAATGCATGAAATGGACAGCTCCATTGCTCTGCATCGCAATACAAGGTTACGTTTTTATGAAGATCAGGGCCATTTTGGTCTAAATCCACACCCGGAGATGGCTCTTACCTCTATTCGGTTTTACACTCATGAAAACAATCAGCAAAAGTTGGTGTATGAAATGGCTCCAGTGAAAACCGTAAACTGGACCAAGCATATCGTCAGCCGGGATAAGGATGGCATTGGAGCTACCGATTACATTTTTATTCTTACGCCTTCTCATTTGAAATAACCATCACCTACTCAGCAGGCTAGTCCTCGAAAAGATTATTACAAATAAATTTCCTCAAAAAAGGGTTCGATTGGTGATCGAACCCTTTTTTACTATGAGCTAAACCCGTGCGGACACATGACTGCTTTAGCGGTCTCTGTTTTTACGGATTACAGATATTACAAGAACCTATTTTATTAAACTATGAAACTTATTAACCACCCCGGAGCCATTCTGATCACCGGATTGTTTCTGCTCGCTTCCTGCTCAAACAGAAGCACGCATCTCTATACCAGCGAGTTAGATCGACTAAAAGAAGAGTCTAAAAGCAATCTTTCGGCTCATGTCGATGAATTTAATGCGTATAAAAATCGACCGGAAAGTGATGGCCCTTTCAATGCTAGTAACAACAAAACTTTTTTACAGGAAAATATCCCTCTGTTTACCAGCTCCGACGCGGGTATTTCCCGGGTTTACAACTACCGCTGGTGGATGATTAGCAAGCATCTGAAATCCTATAATGACCCCGAAGATTCGAAATCGTATTGGGTAGTAACGGAATTTTTCGGTGTAAAGCCCTGGGCATCTCTCAGCGGGGCCATTACCTGCCCGGCGGGGCATCAGTTTTATGATGCTCGCTGGTTACGGGATGATACGTTTCTAAAGTCCTATGCCGATTACTTCATGCGGGGATCGGCCTCCCGATTGAATCAGCGAGAGAATGGTAATTTTTTGACCTATTTAAGTCGACCGGAGAGTCACCATTTTTCGAGCTGGATGATTAACGGCGTGGAGGCTTTTCAGAAAATTCACCCCGATCAGGCCTGGACCCGCGACATTCTACCTTCCCTGGAAAAGCACCAGCAGGTTTGGGATAGTCTATTTACCGTAAAAAATCCTTCGGCCCGAACCGCCGGAATGTATAAAATTCTGGACTTGTACGACGGCATGGAGTTTAGTCTTTCCGCCGTTTTGGGTCTGATTCACAGCGACGGAGCCTATAGCTTATACACAAAAGACAACTGGCGTGACTATTACCTGGGCTGGGAAACGACGGGTAAAGCCGCTCAATCCCAGCAAGCAAAGGAGTATCCTAAAGCCTTCCGAAAAGGATATCCCGATTATTACCTCGTTCGGCCATCGGTGAATAGTTATGCCTACGGAAACCTACAGTCGCTGGCCAACTTATACCGACGCGATCAGATTTCAAACGAGAAAGCACGCTATTATAAGCAACGGGCCCTGGCTGTTCAGAAGAAAACGCTGGCTGTGCTTTGGAATAAAGACGATCAGTTTTTTAATACCTACAGTGCCGGGGATAATGCGTTTGGTGCGGGTGATTACGAAGCCAGGGTTCGTGAGTCGGTAGGTTATACGCCCTGGTATTTTCATATGATTCCGGCTTCGTCCTATAAGGATTACAGCAGAGCCTGGGATATGTTTGCCTCCCGGAAAGGCTTTTATCATAACGCGGGCATGACCACCGCCGAGCAGCAACATCCCTATTACAACGAACGGGCCTATGCCTGGAACGGACGGGGTTGGCCTTTCGAAAATTCGGTTGTGTACAAAGGCTACGCCAACTACTTACGAACGTATAAGAAAACAGCCAGTGCTTCGGAGAAGGCACTTTTGTATGATTACGTAGCCAAACTAGCCCAGATGCACGGCAGCGAGCAGCTTAACATTGGCGAATGGTACATTCCCAGTGATGGCAAAACTTTTGGCGGAGAATCCGATTACTTCCACTCCAC
This sequence comes from Siphonobacter sp. SORGH_AS_0500, assembly GCF_031453245.1. Lineage (NCBI taxonomy): Bacteria > Pseudomonadati > Bacteroidota > Cytophagia > Cytophagales > Cytophagaceae > Siphonobacter > Siphonobacter sp. SORGH_AS_0500. The sequence continues at coordinate 247,006 of NZ_JAVIYT010000007.1, read as the reverse complement.
TTTCCCGGATATCATCATCGAGGATTTATTGGGCTTTCAGGCTTCGCACGAATCTGGTTTTTCCCTGGCTCCCCTCCTACCTGAAAATCAATGGGATTATTTTTATTTGGGGAATATTCGATACCATCATCACGACGTTGATATTGTGTGGAAGAAAGACTGGAATCCTTATAAGCCCGGCAATCAGAGCAGATTGTGCGTATGGGTCGATCGAAAACTGGTTGCTAGTCAGGAATCGTTGAATAACGTATTGCAAGTGAAGATCAAGCATTAATCGTTTTTGATACTATGAATAGCACTCGTAAAGGATTTTTAATGAATATGCGATATTTAACCAATTTGCACAATATTGCACATTCATTACATTCCGCAATTCCTTACTTCTAAACCATTACCCATGAACAAGCGTATTCTTGCATTACCGACCTGTCTTTCTCTGTCATTTTTTTCTTTTTTTACTGATCCTCAGCCCGTTAATCAGTTAAGTGCTCAAGAGAAAAAAGAGGGCTGGAAGTTACTTTTTGATGGCAAAACCATTAAAGGCTGGCATTTGTACAATCAGGGCCAAAAAGCTTCAGTATGGAAGGTACAAAGTGGCGAACTGCAATGTCAGCCCAATACGCCCGGCTCAACGCTGGAACACGGCGATCTGGTTACTGATCAGGAATTCAAAAACTTTGATTTGAAGTTTGACTGGAAGATTTCGAAAGAAGGCAACAGTGGTGTTTTTATTAATGTGGTGGAGAAAAAAGAAAACCCCACCGCCTGGACTTCAGGCCCGGAGTATCAGTTACTCGAACCTTCCCACTATGATTACAAAGCCGACCCCAAAAAACGGGCAGGGTGTTTGTATGGCTTTGCTCCTCAGAAAAATGAAGCCGTTACCAAACCCGTCGGTCAGTGGAATCATTCGGAAATTAAGCAGATAAATGGTAAAATTGAATTCTATCTAAACGGCGTCTTAACCGCCCAACAAAATCTGAATTCTAGCGAATGGAAGCAGATGATTCAGCAGTCAAACTTCAGGAATTACCCTAATTTCAGCAAAGCAACTAAAGGCCGCATCGGACTTCAGGACTGGATGAAGGGCATTGCCTTCCGCAATATCAAAGTGAAGGAATTATAAGGTTTAGCCCCAACACTGATGAAATGCTTAGGCTTAAGCCTAAGCATTTCATTATGCTACTCTATCGTTTCAACGATATTACCTTCTGATCCAGGGAACCGCTTTCGTAAAATTCGTTTTGTTAGTTGGTGTTTTCAACGCGGATTAGTGAGAGATGCGTCTACGACGCTGAGTGTTATTAATGCTTTTCTTCAACCTCCGCGATCTAGTCGCGAACGGACCTTAAGGTATTTGATTATAATCTGAAAGTGGTCTGTGGGGATTTAAAACTATACTTACCTATTTTCCTCGGATTTCATCCGGGGGCACGGTTGGTAGTGATAATTTACTTCGCCCCCCCTGGTGGTGCCCTCACCGACTACTGTTAATGGCTGGTGTCTTCATCAGCCAGAGAAGAAGACACGCGACTTCATTGTATCTAGCCGGAATATGGAGATCATTTAAATCGTAACAAAAACCGCCTCTACCCAGACGCGATGAAGTCGCGTCTCTACTTAAATGCTTGATTGCTTTGCTTTTCGGATTAGCAATCATCCGCCCTGGCTGGTGTCTTCATCAGCCAGGGGATGGTCCATCCATAGGGAACCCCGGATTGTCATCCGGGGCTATCCAGCCCGGGGCTATTCATGTTGAACCCCTCCGGGGTTAAGATCTTCGTTTCCAAACGTTTCTCTACCTTTACAGGTTTTATCTTTTCCCAACTCCCAACTCCCAACTCCCAACTCCCAACTCCCAACTCCCAACTCCCAACTCCCAACTCCCAACTCCCAACTCCCAACTCCCAACTCCCAACTCCCAACTCCCAACTCCTAACTCCTAACCGCAGCGGCGGCCGCTCCCAACTATTCTACGTTTACTCTACCCTTTTGCCTTTGACTCCACACTAATGTTTTTTTCGCTATTTTATTCAAATTTGCATATTATTGCAAATAATTAATTTCATTCTGCTCTTTTAATGAATTCATCAACTCTTGCTATTCATACCAATAAAGCTCGGTTCGGCACGCAAGCCATCTTTCTGGTTTGCGGGTTAGGCATTTCAAGCTGGGCACCGATGGTCCCTTATGTAAAAGATCGCCTCGGACTTGACGAAAGCAGCATTGGCCTATTACTTCTGTTTCTCGGGGCAGGAGCCATTTTAATGATGCCTGTCACAGGCTGGCTGATTTCAAAACTGGGTTCGCGTCGTGTTATACTCGGAGCCACGGTTGTGATGTCCACAGCCTTACCTCTGTTATTACTCATGAATTCACCCCTCACCATGGCCCTGATGTTGTTCCTCTTTGGTTCCGGCGTCGGGAGTGTAGACGTGGCCATGAACGCCCATGGCGTGCAGGTGCAAAACCTTTCGGACAAGCCCATTATGTCATCCCTTCACGGCTTATTCAGCGTGGGCGGTTTGCTGGGGTCTCTGGGAATTGGGTTTCTGATCCGTTCCGGTCTGGAACCTTTGTGGGCGGCGGTCGCCATTTCCTGCTTGCTCGTTATCCTCATGCTAAGTCAGTATAAAGTTTTGTTGGATGCCGATACGGAACAACAGGTAATGGCACGTTTTACTACGCCACCGAGCGAAACCTCTCGTTCAAAAGTATCCTGGTTGCACGGGCAGGTTCTTTTCCTGGGGGCCTTATGCTTTGCTTCTTTTCTGTCTGAAGGAGCAATGCTGGACTGGGGTGCCATTTTCTTACGCGATACCAAAGGCGTAGAAGAATCGTTGGCGGGCATTGGCTACGCCGCTTTTTCGGTTGCGATGGCCGTCATGCGATTGCTCGGTGATGGCATTGTTTCCCGAATTTCTTCGGCTACCGTCGTTATTGCCGGAAGCCTGATTGGAGTAGCCGGATTCGGCCTGCTTATTTTTTCGCCCTGGCTGGTAGTAACCTTGGCAGGTTTTGTGCTGGTGGGCATTGGTGCGGCCAATATTGTGCCGGTCTTTTTTAGTGAAGGAAGCCGGTTACGGGACGTTCCGAGTTCGGTAGCAATCCCGGCTATTACCACGATGGGTTATGCGGGTCAACTGGCGGGGCCCGCCATTCTGGGTTTTCTGGCCCAGCGTACTTCACTTCCTACCGCTTTCGGGTTTACTGGGTTGTTATTATTTCTCGTAGCAGTAGCCTATTTTGTAAAAAGCAAAAAGAACTAGTGATTACATCCCATCAGGAATGAAACGATCCATTGAACAATCTGCCGATCATGCTGAAAGAAGAACGTTTTGATCATATTTTAAAAGAGCTCAAATCCAGCAATAAAGTCTTTTTCGAAGGCTTGGCAAAAGATTTGCAGGTATCGGAAGATACCATTCGTCGCGACATTGAACTGCTGAGTAAGAGTGGCTTATTGGTAAAAGTACGGGGGGGAGCCATTAATCCTTCCGTGAACCCGCTGTCCTTTCAGGATCGAACCGATCTGTTTTCGGATGCTAAAAAAGTCATTGCCCTGAAAGCTCAGCAATTGCTTAAAAGTGTACGAACGGTTTTTATGGATGGTGGCACCACAACACTGGCAGTGGCGGCCAGCCTTCCCGTTCAAAGTGAGTTACGGGTCATTACTAACAACATGGCCCTGATCCCCATGCTTTCCAATCACGAACACGTCGAAATCATAGTTCTGGGTGGTATGTATAATCGCCTCACGAAAACAAATCTGGGCGTACAAACCGCTTTGGAAGCCCAGAAATACCAGGCCGATTTATACCTCATGGGTACGTGTGCCATTGATAGTGATCGTGGCATTACTGCGGCTATCCATGAGGATGGAGAGATCAAAAAAATATACATGAAAGCGGCGGTAAAAACAGCCGTACTTGCCAATTACGAAAAACTGGGAACCGTAGATTTTTTCAACGTAGCCGAACTCTCCGGTATTGACACACTCATTACCGATTTACCCAGCAATGACGCTCGCCTGAATCCTTACCGTTCATTTGATCTCGAAATTCTATAAGTCATCAATTCTCATCTGATTAATAGGTTTGGTATCTGATAAAATCCAACTAACGAAAAGGCCCGGTAACGAATGCCCGAGCCTTTTCATGTTTATTCCCAACGAAGCTGAAGCAATGATACTCCCTGCCGGGGAAGATCGAATTTCAAAACCGTTTCGCCTTTCGTTACTTTGACACGAGACGGAGCCCCAAGCGATTGCAGTTGGCCCGCCTTTTCAAGCTGGGTAATCTGAGCAGCTGTTGGGGATTGGGGTGAGCCCATTTGCTTCCAGACTTCGTACGAATTGCTATGCTTCTGATCGATTCGGTAATGCGTCAGTTTAACCGTCTTTCCGGGTAATCCGGTCACTTTAACCTCTACAGGAGCATCTGAACCCGGCAGGTTATCATCGTGGTAATGCCAGACCATTACCGCTGCTGATTTCGTTCCTTTGGATGCCAGGGCGTTGATGTCTACCTCGTCACGCACGCTTTTGTCACGCACCCGAACATAATCGTAAGCCAGACCACTTTTTACTTCTACTCTGGTTTCAGGCATTTTACCAAACATGCGAAAAACATTCAGCACGGGTTTGTCCACGCCATTGGTAGCCAAATCCCGAAAGCCTCGGAACCAGGCCTGGTCCTCAAACTCAAAAGCCCAGGTAACCGCCCCCGCCAGATTTACGCCTCTCGCCTGAGCGAGATCATATTTACGGGCAAACGAGGCAGCCGTATAACTCGAATACATGGTTCCGTTTCGATACGCATTTTGCGGACTGTAGTCTTCCGAACAGGCCGCACATCCTTCAGGATCAGACTCTCCAATGATAATAGGCAAGTTCTTTAAGGCTGGATACGAAGAAACGATTTCAAACCCTTTATCAATATCGCGTAACTGCGTACCCATGTTCATTTGCACATGGCCATCCACCAGCTTCGGAGCACCCTTGGCGTGATAGGTAATGAAATCAATCGGCGTGCCTGTTTTCCCGGTTACGTAATTCTTGCCATTCACAACGTGATCCATGAACGCCCTGAAGAACTTTTGTGAATTCTTATCGCCCGGCCCCGTTACTTCCGGTCCACCAATGCGAGCCGTGGGCAAAGCCCGTTTTACGGCATCTGCGGTATAATCATAAAGTTTGATGTATTCCTCAGTTGTGCCTTTCCAGTAGGGAATGTTCGGTTCATTCCAAAGTTCCCAATACCAGCTTTCCACTTCTTTCTGACCGTATTTCTCGACGGAATGTCGTACCCACTGGTACACTAGCTCGGCCCATTTGTTATAATCCTTCGGAGGATATGCCCAGCCCACGAAAATGTCATTATAGTTATCGCCGGGTTTCCAGTGGTGACGATACGGCTGGGGTTTAGTGGAAAGGGCTTCGGGCATAAAGCCAATCTGAGCAATGGGTTTCATGCCTCGTTCAATGAACGTGTCAACTATTTTATCGACAATCGTCCAGTTATAAATAGGATTACCCTGAGCATCTTCCGTGTAAGCGTTGGTAGAACCCCATTTTAAAGCCGCCTCACCGTCACCCGTAACCAGCAAACTATGCACACGAACGTAAACCGGAACCTTACTGAGTTTAGCAATTTCAGTTAGAAGCTTCTTCCCATCTTTCATGTACGTATAGTTAGGCTCGTCATAACCAAACCAAGCCCAGATGGGTTTCAGCGGGCCTTTCTCCCGAGTTAAATCAACCTCAATATGGACAGGTTTAATCGTCTTGTCCTGAGCAAACGTTGAAGAGAAAGGCGTACAGGAGATCATCGCAACAGCGAAAGTCAGGCTAGGCTTTCGAAATGGTTTTTTCCAAAAATTCATAAATGGTTTAGATAAGGTTCATACGCATTACTAACGGTTAAGCATAGATAATTACTTTTAAACGATAGCCAGACATTTCGACTCTAAAATTAAATAACATCAACTATCCTAATTGGCACTAAATGATGTTAACCCATTACCATGAATCCTGCTATTTCTTGTAACTTAACAAACAGGCTACTCTGATTCCTTAAATGGGTCATTAGAAGTAGAAATTTATAACCCGATCAGACGCCTTTTATTTACAGCCTCCGCTCTGGTTTGCAATAATTATTCAGTCCTGCGAAAAACGCAGTGGCAGTGTTCCTTCTATAAGCTCTGAATGATTAGGGTCAATGGGAAGGGATTCGAACGGAAATGCCTAGTAAAAGCGTAACGTCACAAAAAGTGGGTTATATCTCAGGTTCTGGCATAGGACAATGATAACTTAATCAACTACATTACTTTTTTCAAGAATGATTCTGCGTCGTCACGTTTAGCCCAGGGAAATCTCCTAGGGAAATAAAGACAACTTATTCGTTTTGGAAAGCTATAGTCCTAAGCACTGATTATATAAAGCAGCAAATGTATACTCGTGAATTAATGACGGATTATACCCGGAAAGCGGATACGATTTGGCCTGATTACAAGTTCTCAAATACAACCAATATTAAGAAAGCCCTTCCAGTTGCCGGAAAACGGGAATCAGGGCTTTTCCTTTGTCAGTCAGGTAATACTCAATGTGCAGGGGCTTTTCCCGAATCGTTACCTTTTTTAATACTCCCATTTCTTCCAGTTCTTTTAAGGCAATGGATAAGGTCTGCTTGTTAGAACCTTCAATCTGACGCTGTAAACTGCTAAATCGCAAGGGCGATTCTATGGCTAGTCGAAATACTTCGGGCTTAAATTTTCCCGAGAGCATTTTCAATAAACTTTGGGCGGGACAGATCGTGGTGTCTTCTTCGCTGGTCAGGTTTTTCTGACTAATTGACTCATCTTTCATGGCTTGCAATCTTTGTACAAAAAAAGAGGAAAATTATGAAACATGAAACGCAGCCATTGATTCCACTGACGCCGCACGTGTTGACCTTCCCTACCGTACTAACGCTTATTCTATTAGTCATAAGCCTTCTCAAGGGCCATTCACAAACCGTAAAAACCATGAATTCCAACCCACTTTTATGCGATCCTGAAACGGGCGTCTGCGAAATTCCAACCGCAACGGAACGTTCATCAAAGACTTCGATTGTAGCCGATACCAAACCCGTGAAAATTATTTACTTCACCGATCCTATTTGTTCTACCTGCTGGGGCATTGAACCACAGTTACGCCGACTGAAACTGGAATACGGGCATTCGGTGGAAGTAGAATACCACATGGGCGGGCTGCTTCCCGACTGGAGTTATAATAGTGGTGGCATCAGTAAACCATCGGACGTGGCTCATCATTGGGATGAGGTGAGTGCGTATTACAAAATGCCCATTGACGGGGATGTCTGGCTCGAAGATCCGCTGGATTCTTCCTATCCCCCATCCATTGCCTTTAAAGCCGCTCAATTGCAGGATAAAGACAAGGCTATTACCTTCTTACGCGTGCTTCGTGAAATGGTTTTTCTGCAAAAAAAGAACATTACCAAATGGGAGCATCTCTCGAAAGCTGCAACCCTTGCCGGATTAAACAGCGACCAGCTAAAGCAGGATTATGAACATAAGGCAAAAGTTTTATTTCAGGAAGATTTAGCTCTTGCCCGACAATTAGGTGTTCGCGGATTTCCTTCAGTTTTCATCACGGATGCTTCGGGTAAACAGGAGTTTGTGTACGGGTATAAGCCTTACACTCTGTACGAAAACGGAATCCACTCGATTAAGCCCGACTTAACAAAAACACCATACAATAAAAGCTGGGAAAATTTATTTGGTCATTACCCTACATTAACGATTCGGGAATTCGCTGAATTAAGTGACTTATCTTTGCAGGAAGGCGAAAAGGAACTTGAAAAATTAACGAGTCAGAATCACTTAAAGAAAACCGTAACTAAAAACGGTCCGATTTATCAAAGTCTGAGCGTTAAATGATAACCCATTTCGTAGGACCATTGCATAGAAGCGTTTAGACAGCGATCTGTCATTGAGAGCGAAGAACGTCCCCGGATTTTATCCGGGGCTATCCATGTTGAACCCCTCCGGGGTTGTTGTTACAATAGATTTACGAAAAATAACCCCGGTCTGGATAGACCTGGTCTGGATGGACGTAGGCTAGATAGATCCGGACAAAATCTGAGGACACTTCGGGGTTGTTGGTAATAATAACTATCTCCTACATGATACCTGAAGAATTTTATCATCAGCATCTGTCATCCAGAGCGAAGCGAAGGATCTTATGACCTTTGTCGAGCTGGTTAGGTCTTGCGGTAACTTAACTAAACCCGAACCGCCCCATTTCACAGAAGATATCTCTTCGTTCGAGACGACAGGAATGATCATAGTCAACCGAAAGAAACTCCACTGGTGCGAGATTCCATCTCATTCCTACAAAAGGTCCGATTCGCATGAAGGTATTCGATTCTAAATGTCAGACAGCCTTTAAGCATTAAATGATAAACAGATCCTAAGAAAGCGGGGCGTGCCAATTGAAGTTGGCACGCCCCGCTTTCTTAATAATAGCATAAACCTAACTACATAGTCATGGTATATCGTTCGTAAACCATTGTAATCGTCACTTCTTTTACTCCTGCTTTTGTATAGATATGGCGTTTATTCACCATGGTTAATCGTCCATCTTTACTAATCCTGACGGTAAGAGTTTCACTAGAGGTAGTACGGCAATTAACCCCCTAGATAATCCTACTCCAACACCTCACATCTTGATTTAACTATCATTAACGGTAAAATTATTTCTACGATAGTTAGGCTCCGCTGAGTTCATACAGACTTAATCATTCTTTTACAAAAGAGTCACATTTGATTTGCCGGAATTACCTACTATTGGTGATCACCAGGTCTTTTAACATAACTTCCCTTTGGAATGAAATTATTTTACAGAGCAAGCCTTATCCTCTTCTCCTGTTTAAGTCTGTTCGAAAGCCAATCTCTTCAGGCTCAGAGCGATCAGGTCAATGTATTTTTGGGGTCTTCTGGCGATCACGGTCAGCTTTCGCCAGCGGCATCTTCGCCTTTCAGTCAGTTGAGCATTTTGCCCAAAACCAATCCCGGTACACACACGGGTTATGAGCATCTTGCTAAAGAAGTCTACGGATTCACTCATAACCGCTTCGAGGGCGTCGGCTGTCAGGGCAGTGGCGGGTTGTTGTTACTCAAGCCTTTTCTCGGAACGAAAGACGACGGCAAACCGCTGATTAAAGTGTCTGAGCAAGCCAAACCCGGTGAGTATACCATTCGATTTACCAATAAGATTAGCACCCAAATCACGGTTCATCAGAACTTTGGTTTATCCGAATATACCTTCCCTGAAGGAGCTAAAGGCTTTCGTCTGGATTTAAGACATACCTTTAATCATGCGTTTGTTGCCGAAGAGCATCAGATGGAAGGAAGCATGGTAACCGGCTGGATACAGGCTAATACCACTTGCCACGCCGGGATTTATAAAATCTATTATGCGATGGATTTGGGCGGCTCGGCTCAATGGGAAACCGAAAGTACTCACGTACTCGTAGCTCAACTTCCGTCGAATACACGCCAGTGTCAGGTGCGGGTGGCTTTCTCAGCGGTAGATGTAACTTCAGCGAAACAACGGCTCCTGAATCAGAAATCTCTGGCAGAGGTCAGAAAACAGTCCCAGAGCTTATGGAACGATTACCTCGGAACCATTCAGGTACAGGGACCTAAAGATCGGCAGTCGTTATTTTACTCGCTTCTTTACCGTACAATTCAGTCGCCCTTTCTAATCTCCGAAGAAGATGGTCGCTTTCGCGGAACAGATGGTCATCTTCACGAAAGCACAGGCAAACGTTACCACGGCTGGGCTATCTGGGACAACTACAAAACGCAGTTACCGCTGCTTTCGGTCCTCTATCCTACCCTTTACCAAGACATTACCAGTTCGGTGAGTAACCTGTATCGGTATGGAAAATACGATTTTGCCGGACCAAACGAACCCGCCAATTCCGTGCGAACCGAACACGCAGCGGTTGTTTTATTAGATGCGGCAAAAAAAGGATACGAGATTGATTTCAAGGCCATTCGGGATTCTCTGATTTCGGACACCGCCCGTTTCGATTTTGGCAAGCCCGACAAATACCTGGAAGCCGCTTTTGATATGTGGACGATGGGCAAGCTCTTTGATCATTTCGGTGAAAAAGATAAAGCCCGGCATTTTCTGAAACGGTCGCAATCCTACAAACCCGTTTGGGAGCGGGAGTTTAAGGATTTGAGCAAAAACGATGTAGATCGAATGTCGGCAAGACGCATGTATCAGGGGACCATCCGTCAGTATCGCTGGGCGATGCCTTTTGATATGACCGGATTAGTTACGCTGGCGGGTGGAAAGACGGCTTTTACGGAACAACTGGATGAGTTTTTTGATGGCTATTATTTCAACCGGGCTAACGAACCGGATTTACAATCTCCAACGTTGTATTATGCCAGCGAGAAGCCCTGGAAATATCAACAGTTAGTGCATCAACTGGCCGTGGATACCGTGGTTCAGTATTACTTCAATGACAACAGTCGCGGCATTGGGGCCCACATTGACCGGATTTACAAAAACGAACCCAAAGCGTTTGTCCGCACCATGGATGACGACGCCGGGGCCATGTCAGGCTGGTTTGTTTTGACGGCTCTGGGCATTCAGCAACCGCTGGTAGGCGAGCCGATTTATTACCTCAATGTTCCTTTATTTGAGAAAATCAGTATTCGTCAACCTAAGGGTAAACTGGAAATTTCGGTTACCCATTTCTCGGATAAAAATCGCTACATCCAGCGAGTGACGCTCAATGGGAAAGACCTAAAACGCGTTTGGCTTACGCACCAGGAAATCATGGCCGGAGGGAAATTAGTAATCGAAGCAACGGCCCAACCTTCGACTTATGGGGCTGATTCGATGTGGGTATCGGAAGGGAACTAGTAAACACGGCGGCCCGAGTCAAACTCATTCAGACTGATCTTCGGCAGTAGTTAATAAAATACGTAGCAACGAAAGACAAATTTCATCACAAGGGCCTAAGCTGCAATAGCTTAGGCCCTTGTGTATTTATAGCTTATTTGAGCGTTTTTATTAGTCCGTTTACCCATTCATCGCCCATAAAATTGCTCCGCGTCTATTTATTTGACAATTCCTTAAATCTCCTTTAAAACCCTACTAATCAAAGTCTTACAAAGCCATTTAGAGCCTTAACAATTTGATAATACCCTAAAAAGTTAAACCTCGGTCTATAATTGCGTAGAAATTTAAATCTCCCTCACTAATGGCTATTAAACTTGTAGTGTTCGACATGGCCGGCACCACTGTTAGAGATCAGAATTATGTGGCCCTCGCCTTACAAAAAGCCTTGAATAACCATGGCTTTGAGATTTCGTTAGAGCAAATCAATCCGCTGATGGGTTACGAAAAACCGTTGGCTATCCGCATGCTTCTACAGAAAACTGAGCCCAAAGTAGAGACAATCAGTGAAGAGCTGGTAGAGGCTATTCACACGGACTTTGTGGCTGAGATGCTGAATTTCTATCAGACTTCTCAGGAAATTGCTCCCCTTCCTCATGTGGAAGAAACGTTTGACACCCTTCGCAGCTTAGGCATTAAAATTGGTCTGAACACTGGGTTCTCACGCTCTATTGCCCAGACTATCGTGGATCGGCTTGAGTGGTCCGATAAAATTGACGGACTGGTTGCCAGCGATGAAGTTTCGCAGGGCCGCCCCTACCCTTACATGATTCAGAAGCTAATGACCCAGATGCAGATCAATGACGTGAGGCAGGTAGCGAAAGTGGGAGACACAGAAGTAGATGTCAACGAGGGACTTAACGCCGGTTGTCCCTATGTCATTGGCGTTACCACTGGAGCCTTTACCCATGACGAACTTCTGCCCTATAAGCCGACGCACATCGTTGATGATCTTTCGAAAATTATTCCTATCGTAACAGCTCAGGATTAATCTTTTCATGAAAGACTCATTTTTGAGTAAACACCCCTGGTTACTGACCTTATTGGCCGGCTTGGCTGCCTTTGGTACGTACAGTTGTATGTATGCTTTTCGGAAAGCCTTTGCTGCTGGAACGTATAACCACCTCACATTAGCCGGAATCGACTACAAAGTCTGGCTGGTATTTGCTCAGATTCTGGGTTATGCTCTTAGTAAATTTTACGGTATCAAGTTTGTTTCTGAAATAAAAACCCACCAACGTATTCAGGCCATTTTGGGCTTTATTGGGTTTTCATGGCTGGCTCTGGCTGGGTTTGCTCTTTGTCCGGCCCCTTATAACCTCTTTTTCATGTTTCTCAATGGCTTGCCCTTGGGGATGATCTGGGGGCTGGTTTTTTCTTTTCTGGAAGGAAGAAAAAATACAGAGTTCATGGGGGCAGTAATGGCCACCAGCATGATTTTCGCTTCAGGATTTGTTAAAACGGTGGCTTTGCAACTACGTCACTTAACGGGCTTTTCTGAATTCTGGATTCCATTCTTGACGGGGCTTGTGTTTCTGCTACCACTGATTCTGTGTGTGTACCTGCTTTCGCTTATTCCGCCCCCCTCAGCAGAAGATCAGAAGCTTCGTACCCAACGCCAGCCCATGGATGCCGAAGCCCGAAGAAAGTTTTTAAGATACTTTTTTCCAGGTATTGTGCTGACCATCTTCATTTATGTTCAACTAACCGTTGTTGGGGACTTGCGGGATAACTTTGAAATAGAAATCTGGAAAACGCTGGGTTACACAGGGTCTTCTCATATTTACACCCAGGTAGATATGTTGGTGTCTCTGGTAGTTCTGGTTGTTTTAAGTCTGCTCATTCTGGTAAAAAACAACCTGAAAGCATTTGTGTACATGCACGGACTGATCATTGGTTCATTCCTGCTAATTGGCCTCTCAACCTGGCTTTTCAATAGCCATCAGCTTTCTCTAACGGTCTGGATGACTACCGCCGGAGTCGGCTTATACATGGCTTACGTGCCTTATAATGCCCTGTTTTTTGAACGGATGATTGCTACCTTTCGCTACCAGAGTAACGTAGCTTTTGTGATGTATCTGGCCGATTCGATGGGTTATCTCGCCAGCATCGGTATTCTTTTCGTTCACGAATTTTCAGACCTTTCTATTTCCTGGGGACAATTCTACAACCGATCTCTCATAGGAATATCCATTATGGGTAGTCTCAGTGCCCTGTTTTCACTGCTGTATTTTCAAAAAAAATACGCTAAATCTAGGCATGAGTCCGTACCCAGCTTAACATCAGTAACAACATGAACAAATCAGCCCTGGTAATAGGTGCCGGCATCGTGGGCGTAGCTACAGCCCGTGCTTTGGCAATAAAAGGATATAAAGTTCAGGTTTTCGATCGCAGTGAAAAACCCGTAGGGGCAACGATTCGAAATTTTGGAATGATCTGGCCCATCGGTCAGCCTACGGGAAAATATTACAACCGGGCTTTGCGAAGCCGGGAAATATGGATTGACGTACTAACGGAAAGTAAAACCTGGTATAATCCGTCGGGTAGTGTGCACGTTGCTTATCGGGCAGACGAGTGGCAGGTCATTCAGGAATACGTGGAAGTTAGTCAGGCTTACCGCCCGGTATCCGTTCTCACCGCTGAAGAAACCCTGGAAAGATCGCCAGCACTGCAAACCAAAGGCTTGCTAGGTTCGCTTTACAGTGCTGATGAAATGATAGTAGATCCCCGGGAGGCCATTATGAAAGTCATCGGATTACTGGAACAAAAGTATCAGGTTGAATTTCACTGGAACAGGGCTATTACTCAAATCAACGGATTACGTATACACTCAGGAGTTAGCAGTTGGCAGGCCGATGAAATTTATGTATGCAGTGGAGTAGATTTCGAAACGCTTTATCCTGAAATCTTCACAGAAACGGCTATTACCAAGTGTAAAATACAAATGCTCCGAACGGTGCCGCAGCCTCAAAACTGGCAGCTAGGACCCTCCATCGGCGGCGGACTGTCTTTTATTCACTATAAAGGGTTCCACGTGGCTCCTTCCCTAGCGAAATTGACTGAACGTATCGAACGGGAGTATGCAGAATACCTGAAGTGGGGCATTCACGTGATGGTTTCGCAAAACGGCAGTGGCGAATTAACCATCGGAGATTCACACGAATACGGCTTGACCTTCGATCCTTTCGATAAAACATTCATTAACCGAATGGTACTGGATTACCTGGCGGGAATGGCTACCTTCCCTGATGAAACCATTGCTCAAAGCTGGCACGGCATTTACCCAAAAATGACGAACGGCAATAATGAATTTGTTCATTCGCCTGAACCGGGCGTAACCATCATTAACGGACTTGGCGGAGCCGGAATGACCCTCTCCTTCGGCCTTTGTGAAGAAGTAATAAACGGGACTTATAGCCGCTAACAGGAGCCATTTTGAGTGCTAGTTGATGATCATTAAGAGACTGTTTGAAATTGAAATGTCCCCGGATGAAATCCGGGGACACGGTTGGCAGTTATAACTTAGCTCATACCTCCCGCAGTCGCTCGGTTCTGACCGAATCACGTACGTATGCTGTCCATGAGCGTTCAATTGTAACATATATTATACCATATCTTTAGGCTTCTTCTCTAATTTCATTAGTACTCCCCTCCTGGTGTTTTTTCAATCGCTCTTCCATCAAAGCTTCAAACTTTTCCTGATATTTGAGGCCCCATTCGTCAATGGCTTTGGTAATGGGTAATAAAGATTCGCCAAATTCCGTCAGGTAATATTCTACTTTCGGCGGCAAAACTGGATATATTTTTTTGGTGATAATGCCGTGTTCTTCCAGTTCCTTCAATTGCTGGTTCAACACCCGACGGCTGGCGTCAGGCACCATTCGTTGTAACTCGCTGGGTCTCCGTTTTCCACTATTGATGCTGAAAATGAGGGCAGGCTTCCATTTTCCTCCGATGATTTCGAGGGTGACCGCCGTTCCGCAAGTGTATTGTCGGGGAATTTTTCGTTCGTACATGATCTAAAAGGTTAATAGGTACTAATTTATCCCTATGTGATTAATTTATCCATACTTGCATTAGTGTACCTATGTATCCAGCTTTGCAGTATAAATCAGAATGAGCCTACAAAGGTTTCTTAAAAATTCTGTATTTACCAAATAAGCCATTGAATCATAGCTTCTTACAAAAGTTATGTAACTAGTTTTCCCATGAATTCCATCACTGAAATTGAAAAATTAGAGACGCTTTTTCGTCCTTTTGAATTAAAATCCCTGCGTTTACGTAACCGAATTGCGATGGCTCCCATGACCCGAGCCTTTTCTCCCGGGGGCGTACCCACTGAAGACGTAGCGAATTATTACCGCCGTCGGGCCGAAGGTGAAGTAGGATTGATCATCTCGGAAGGAACCGTTATTGATCGCCCTGCTTCTTCCAATGAACCCAATGTTCCTCATTTTTACGGAGAGGCGGCTCTGGCAGGCTGGAAACACGTGATTGATGCCGTGCACGAAGCCGGTGGAGCGATGGCTCCGCAACTCTGGCACATGGGCGTAATGCAACCCAGCCGCTCCGGTTGGTTACCTGCTCAACCCTTTGAAGGCCCATCAGGGCTGGTTTTACCCGACCAGACGGGTGGCTCCGCTATGACAGACAAAGACATCGCGGATACCATTGCAGCCTTCGGGAAAGCGGCTGGAGACGCCAAACGCTTAGGCTTCGATTCCCTCGAAATTCACGGAGCTCATGGTTACCTGGTCGATCAGTTTTTCTGGGATGGTTTGAATAAACGGACGGATATTTTCGGCGGAAAAACCCTGGCCGAACGCAGCCGTTTTGCGGTGGAAGTAGTGAAAGCCATGCGAGCTGCTGCGGGTGAAGATTTTGTCATCATCCTTCGTCTTTCGCAATGGAAACAACAGGATTATACCGCTAAACTGGCACATACCCCACAGGAACTGGAATCTTGGTTAAATCCGCTAGCAGATGCCGGCGTCGATATTTTCCACTGTTCGCAACGTCGTTTCTGGGAAAATGAGTTTGAAGGTTCAGACCTGAACTTTGCCGGATGGGCGAAAAAAGTAACCGGAAAGGCTACCATTAGTGTAGGTTCGGTAGGTCTGAATAGTGATTTCATGGGTGCCTTCATGGGGGAAAGCTCAGAACCCCGTTCCATGGATGATTTACTTCATCGGATGGACCGTGGCGATTTTGATCTGGTTGCCATCGGACGTTCTTTATTATCGGATCCAGACTGGGCGAAAAAAGTCCGCGAAGGACGTTTAGACGAACTGAAAGGCTACAGCAGCGAGTCTTTAGCGAAATTAGTCTGATAGCATTAGAAGTGGTTTGATAGCGTTTGAAGTTAGAGGAGGTTTGAGAGCATTTTCTCAAACCTCCTCTAACTTCAAACGCTATCAAACTACCTTAACCCACTTTATATCGCAATAGGGTTATGGATGCTGGTGGCACCGTAATCGTAGGTGGATTATTTGTGACTGCCGTTTTTTGATAGTGAACTACGTCTTTTTTAGGATCGTCGAGTGTATTATAAGCTGTAAATCCCGTGGCGGTTAATTCGTGGCGTTCGAATAGATTCAGCTTTGTATTCCCTTCCCACACGATCGTCGTTTCTATCGCCGTTTCGGGGTGACGATTAACCAGAGCCAGAGTAGCTAGCCCGGTTTTTTCGTCGAAACTGGCACTCGAATCCAGCATGGGTAAATCCTCTCCCCCACTCTGCCGCAATGCTTCGCTTTTTACTTCCGCCGTCAGGCTTACGCCTTTGCAATATTGACGATACAATTCCAGTGGATAAAACACGGTCTGGCAAATAGATTCGTGGTCATTACTCAGAATGGGAGCCAGTACATTAACCGTCTGGGCCCAGGTCGCCATCGTCACAATTTCGGCCTGACGCTGAAAAATATTCAAAAAAGACGCTACCCCCAAGGCGTGGAACCATTGATAAGTAACTTCCAGGTTATAAGTACCTTTTCCTTCACTTTCCCAGATACCCCACTCATCAATGGCTAACTTCACTCCTTTCGCCCGGGGCGGAAAACGATACCAGCGATCAAACTTCTCTACTTTTTCGGGAGCTAACCGTTTGATTTGCTGATGCGTTTGTTCGATCTGTTTTTCAAAACCAGCCAATTGTGTGAAAAGTGTAGCGGGTTGCCCTTTTTTCGAACTGGCGTATAAGTGCATGGAAATATAATCCGCGATGGGGTGTAACTCTTTCAGGACGATCTCGTTCCATTTTTCGTCGTGCCCGGCTATGATTAATGAAAGAGTGGGGTCCTGCAACTTCATTAACTTGGCAAATTGCCAGGCCATCTCTGCGTAAGCAGCAGGGTTCTGCAAACGTCCCGTATCAGGGCCTGCATTTTCTTCATTCCCCAGGCCCCAGTATTTAACGCCGTGAGCATTCGCAAAGCCGTGTTTACGACGCAATTCCGCAAAAGACGTTTTTCCCTTTCCATTGCAATATTCCACCCAGTTAGACGCTTCTTCGGGCGTTCCGGTGTTCATATTAACCACCAGAAATGGATCGGTTTTCAGTTGTCGGCAATACTGTATGAATTCATTCGTGCCAAACTGATTGTTTTCTTCGCCGCCCCAGATCAGATTGGGACGCACCGGACGATTTGCTTTCGGCCCTATCCCATCCTGCCAGTGATAGATTTTCGTAACCGTACCGCCCGGAAAGCGAAGTACGGGAGGAGCCAGTCGTTTGACCTTCGCTAATACATCGTTTCGAACCTGATTCGTTTTTGCGTTTACGATTCCATCCGTAATGGAGCGACCCAGGTATTCAATAAACTGCCCGTAAATTTCAGGCTCAATGGTTCCTATGGACTGATTCAGATTGACATGAACCGAAGCTTTACTGCTTTTTCCTGAAAAGGCCCAGAGGGAAGTAGGTAGCAAAGAAGCTAGAGCTACCTGACTGGTTTGCCGCAAAAAGCTGCGACGACTATCCTTGTACATGCGATTTTTATTAAGAGTCTTCTCCTCGATCTAACCCCTGAGGTTCAAATGGGAATGTATGAAACGGCCTTTAACTGGTAAATAAGACGAAAAGAGCCGATTCATACTGTTCTGCTTAACAAAAGTGCTGGGTTATGATCAGGACAAAGGGGGCGGCGGGGGCGTGGCTCCAGCCGGTTTGGAACGATCTTCAGGCAGAGGTATAAACTCCGCATGATCGTTTGGAGGTAATGGAATTCGTCCGGCCATCCAGTCGGCCTTAGCCTGCTCAATTCGTTCTTTACTGGAAGAAACAAAATTCCACCAGATGTAGCGTTCGCCTAAATGTTCTCCACCCAACATCATAACCGTGCTGGCTTCCTGAGCAATAATGACGGGATCAATGCCCGCAGAGAAGACGAGCAACTGCCCTATTCCATACCGATGCCCGTTTACTTCAATGCTGCCTTTGGCGACATAAATGCCCCGCTCCGCATAGCCCAAGGGTAGCCCAAACCGGGTACCGGTTTGCAAGACCACATGTACATAAAACAACGGCGAATGCGTTTTTACTTCATTTTTAAGCCCAAAAGCTTCGCCAGCGATAAGCCGCATCCAGATGCCTTTATCCGTAAAAATGGGTAACTCCTGAGGCTGGTAATTGGTAAATGAAGGATCGTCTTCTTCGGCAGAAGTGGGTAAAGCTACCCAGGTCTGAATCATTTCCAGCGAACCGCCCGCTAAAGTTGCCGGATCCTCAAATCGTTCGGAATGTGCGATCCCTTTACCCGCCGTCATCCAGTTCACTTCGCCCGGTCGAATTACCTGTTCAACGCCTAAACTATCACGATGGGTTACCTGCCCATTGAACAGATAACTTACCGTAGACAACCCAATATGCGGATGTGGCAATACATCCATATTGGGAATTTGATCGGCTGAAAAAGAAACAGGGCCCGCATGATCCATGAAGATAAAAGGCCCTAACATCCGGCGAAGTCGGTAAGGCAAAATGCGACGAACCGAAAAGTGATTACCCAGATTAGCCTGACGAGCGTCAATGATGATATCAAGCATATGTTTTCACAATAGTATCTAGTAAAGGTAAGGGTTTTATACTTTTTGATGTATCGGCTTTAAGAGGGGTCTAAAATTTATAATTGTTGAATGTTATGATGAACTATCGCTTCTAAAAACTTTGTGATTAAGAATGTCAGATAAGATCCTGCTTTTATTAATTTTATACAACTTTTATCATTTACTTACACTGATTACCAGCATTATTAATTAATTTCATATTATAAAAGTTATATCATCGCAGTTGCTCGGCTCTGCCGAGTGACCACGTGGCTGTAGGCATCTGGCCGTCTCAGGGAAAGAAATTTAGCAGAGAAGAAAGATTTGCCTCTCTTAACATGCTTTGGCTACTAGCGGTCAGAGGCCTGGATTCTAACTCGGTAGAGCCGAGCGACTGCATAAGGAAACTCGACCAATGAGAAACATTTCAGTTAGAATATCATTCTTAGAAAGTTCCTCCCTCTTTACCTAGTGAATAGGTAAAAGATTTGTCATTATTATTTTTGTACAATTTTATTATAAAAAGTAACTTATTAATCAAACAATTAAATTTACCTATATTAAAATTATTATATTTACAAGTATCTCATAATTGAACTGTTGATCAAAAGGTGAGTTTTAGACTAATCAAAGCGGTAGTTTTTAATGTTATGTTAAATGAAATTTCTATCTAAAGGAAAGCCGACTGACTAAGTCAATCGGCTTTCCTGGGTTACTCTTCTTATTCAGGTAATGCAAAGGCTATGTAACTATCTCCTTTCTTCGTTCCTAACTTAGTTCCGCCACAGGCGACCACTACGTATTGTTTTCCATTAATCTGATAGGTACTTGGCGTAGCGAATCCAGCCGCGGGTAACTCCCTTTCCCAGAGAATAGCTCCTGTTTTTTTATCAAAAGCACGTATTTTGCCGTCTTTCGTTGCTGCAATGAATAATAAACCGCTGGCCGTTACAATGGGCCCTCCATAGTTTTCTGTGCCTGTGGGGGCTATACCCTGTTGCGTTAACTCTTTGAACTCACCCAGCGTTTTTTGCCAGAGATGTTTCCCAGTATTTAGGTTAATAGCCGTTAGGGTACCCCAAGGCGGAGCAATGCCGGGATACCCTTCGGAATCCAGAAATTTGTTATACCCATTGAAACGATATGGAACGTAAGGCATGGCGGTTTCCTTGCCTGCTTTTGCGGTAGCTTCTACTTTTTCGTCGCCAAAGAGAAAAGCCACCAGTGCTTGTTTTTCAGTGGAACTAATGCTGGCAAAACCGGGCATCATCCCCTTTCCATTCGTAATTACTTTTGTAACAAAGGCACGGTCTCGACGCTCCTGAATGTTTATCAGTGACGGATACCCACTGGTGGGATTTCCCTGCCGATTCGGACCGTGGCAAGCTACGCAGTGAGTGGTGTACAGCCGCTGGCCGGGACTTAGGTGGGTCAGCTCATCCGATTTAGGCGTAGGACTCAGACTGAACAACCAAGCCATTTCATTGGCATTGACGTACATAATACCCTCGGGGTCTACGGCTGCCCCACCCCACTCGGCTCCGCCGTCAGCACCGGGAAAAACCAGCGTTGGTGTTTCGCTCAGCGGCTGAAAAAATCCTTTTTTTGCCTTTCGGTACGTTTCCAGTAACTCAGCTTTATTGGCAGCGTAGGGATTTAAATCTTTTTCGGCAATGAACTGACGAGTAAACGGAGCGGGCATTCGCGGAATGGGCTGTGTAGGCCAAACTACTTCCCCCGTAACCGTTGATTGCGGAGCTGGCTTTTCATCGATAGGAAACAATGGTTTCCCCGTTACCCGATCAAACACGTACACGTAACCTGTCTTGGTTACCTGAGCAACGGCGTCTATTTTTTTCCCACCTATCGTCAGTGTTACCAAATTAGGGGGAGCGGGTAAATCCCGATCCCATACATCATGATGTACGATTTGGTAATGCCAAAGACGCTTTCCCGTTCGTGCGTCAAGTGCCAGTAAGCAGTTTGCAAACAGGTTTTTTCCTTGGCGATTTCCTCCGTAAAAGTCAAAAGCAGGAGAGCCAGTCGGGACGTACAAAATGGCTCGTTTCCGGTCAAGGGCCATTCCGGCCCAGTTATTGGCGGCCCCGACGTCTTTGTTTTGATACGAATCTTTCGGCCAGGTATCGTAGCCAAACTCGCCGGGTTGCGGTATGGTATGAAAAACCCAGGCAATTTTCCCCGTTCGCACATGGAAGGCCTGAATGGATCCGGGAGCGGCATCGGCTCCTTCCGATAACCGTAAGGGCATGATGATTAAATCCTCGAAAAGAGTCCCGGGCGTATTCGAAATCACAAATTTATCCTTGGCGGTTGGCCCTAATCCCGCTCGTAAGCTAACCCGTCCATTGTCTCCAAACGCCGGAATGGATCTACCCGTTACTGCATCCAGTGCGTACAAGTAAGAACCTGAAGCATACAAAATCCGGCGATCACTCTGATCCTGCCAGTACGTTAATCCCCGATTTGTATTTAAGCCCCCGCCACCGGGCTGAGCAAAACGCCAGCGTTCTTTGCCCGTGGCTGCATCCAGAGCGAAGATCTGATTGGTTGCGGTAATTCCATACAAAACACCACCCACCATCAGGGGATTGCACTGTACCTGGCCGCTATCTCTGGAGTGATATTCCCAGGCTACCTGTAACTGATTGACGTTGGCAGGGGTGATTTGTGTAAGTCTGGAATAATGGTTTCGATCAGGACCACCCAGATATTCGGACCACTCTTCGTCGGAAGATTGATTTGTAAATTGAGTGGCTATTACTAAAGTTGCTGCGGTAATTAGAGGTAGGATGAATCGTCTCATTGGTTCTTCAAAAAGGGGAAAATACTACTTTTTCTTCCCTTTTACCAATCTTTCGTGAGCCCTAATCTCACTTGCCTAAAATGGGCCTAAAGTCATTGTTATGAAAAGATCTTCTTGGAATTGTTTTGCTACTGCTGGTTAGTGGCCGTGAAAGCGAAGCCTTATTCAGTCCTGACTTTATAAATAAGGAATTAACGTTGGAATGAAAGGCAAGTTCACGAATGTTTTCCAATCTGGGAAAAGAGCAGCGTTACCGTTTAAATACCAGAGCTGCTCTGTGAACTCTACCTAGACTCCATGAAATTTTACCAAAGGTGAGGTTTAGACTAGTAGTCTTACGCTTTTTTGCGTCGGGTTTCTGGCTTCTGAGATTTAAAGCCTAACACCGTAGCCATGTATTGCGTTTTGGAGGTTCTGACCGTGATTTTACCATTTTCAATTTCTGAATTCACCTGTACAAATTTCTCCAGCTTCTCCTTAGAATTCAGGATTTCTTCAATCTGCTGACTTGTAAAGGTGTATTGGGTTTCCAGAAGATTGCGAGCCACCAGATAACGGTTGGTATCGGTTGTGCTGTAAAAGCTCTCCATTTCTTCTTCTACTGCTTCGTTCACCACATCCATGAAAGATTTGATGGTAAACTCAAGCTCCAGAATTTTCTTACGTTCCTTTTTGCTGGGGACGTATTCAAAAACGATGTTAGCCTTTGCAAATAACTCAGCCTGAGCCACTTTTAAAGCCCAGCGTTGAATCTCCTTGTAGTTATAGCTCTCGGGGCAATTCAGCATAAATTTCAATTTCTCAA
Organism: Siphonobacter sp. SORGH_AS_0500; assembly: GCF_031453245.1. Lineage (NCBI taxonomy): Bacteria > Pseudomonadati > Bacteroidota > Cytophagia > Cytophagales > Cytophagaceae > Siphonobacter > Siphonobacter sp. SORGH_AS_0500. The sequence continues at coordinate 224,350 of NZ_JAVIYT010000007.1, read as the reverse complement.
CTGAATAGGTGAATACCCGTTGTCCCCGGTTATAATACATCATCATCAACTCATACAATCGCTGTGAATAAACGGATTCCAGCGATAACATCACATCGATGCTGTATTTGGTGTATCGACTTCCCAATTCAATGAACTGGGGAACGACATTCGCCAACATGGTTATTTCCAGAAAACTACGGCCCTCTTCATTGACAGTTCGTACCAACGGAAAGGGGACAAGCGAGGCGAAACTGGGATTACGGGGGTTAGAAAAATCCTCATAAAGAATCTTCTTATCCGTCAGTGATTTAGCGGCCTGATAGAGCTTACGGTAGTTATTTGACTTGGCCAGTTCAGTAATCGGAATGGTAAAACGTAAGTTCTGCCCTTCCTGATAATCCTTTACATTTCGGATCTGATTGATAATCATTACCACGATTCTCTTCTCCAATTCAGAAAATTGCTGCTTGGATTCGGTAATGAAATTAGGCTGAAAATTATTAAGTCGTTTCTGAAAAACTATCGGGTTGTCCATACACTGAAGGCTATGTACCGGAAAATTACGTAATAAAAGTGAGAATCCTTTTCATTTCCTCACTTTTATTGCATTTAGTATTCCTATGCTCTATCGTTTTGTTAGAGACACTAACTTTCAGATTATTAGAATTAAGTGAGTGGAGCGAAATAAATGTGGTAACAATTACCACGTTTTGGGAAGAGATGACCGGACGAAGCAGCCTACGCCTGAAGTCAGTAATGTGGTAACTTCTACCACATTATTTTTGTTTAGGTCGTACCTCCATAGCCACGACCTCCGCAGCAATTGACTGAACTTAGAAATGTGGTAATTGTTACCACATTTCTAATCACTATTTTGAAGAAGAGCTTCGGCTACTTCAATGATTTCTTCACATAATTCACGATTATTCCCACCCGCTCGTTCTAAGGATTCGACTAACTGTTTGAGCTTAGCTACCTCCGCAAGAACAGGCTTGGCAGCTTTTTTAGTTTTCGTTAGGGCCTGATTAATCTGTTCAACGCTATCGAAAGCTGGATACTCTTCTGACGCACTGGCAAGCCCTACAATCGACTTTTTAGAAACTTTCGATTTACGACTCAGAATTTCTTTTTTGAGGGCAGGAGAGGTCTTGTCGAGGCCTTTCGCAAATTCTGCGTCTGTACGAATGGTTTTGGGACTTACATTGAATTGTTCGGCCAGTACTTCTTCCGTTCTCTTTCCGGCTGCATTACCCGTAGGGCGACCCGATCCGCGTTTCATCGAAAGGTATTTTTGCCCCCGTAGATAGGATGTTTGTTCAGGAGTTAAGTTCCGACGACCTAGCTGATTATCAATCATGAAGGTACGTACATCTTCAATGGAAGAAAACTCCTTCATTAGGATCCGGTAGGGAATCCCGTGCGTGGTGCAAATACTGTAACGGTTGTGACCGTCAATTAGCACAAATAAGGATGTTTCGTCGTCGGTATTACGAACGGTATGGGCAGGCGTTTCCCACACCAGTAAAGGTTCCCGGCAGCCTTCCTTAATGATGTTTGCTTCCAGTTGCCGATACTCATCATCCAACAGGGGAGGAATAAGCGTTTCCAGTTCAGGTATGACGGTAATCTGATTTTTGATCAATTCCTGTTGGACCAGTGAACCGTTATCTTTTTTGATTAGCTCTTTCGCACCAAACTGGTTGACAATTTTTTTCATACAAATTCAATTGGGATGGATAGTTACCGATTCTGTCGGGCTAAAAGCTCTTGAGCTAATTGTTTGTAATCTATCGCTCCTGGTGAGGTCGCCCCGTAACGGAAAATGTCTACCTGAGCGTATTGAGACTCCTTGAGAGCCGCATTTAGGCGAATCTCGGTATCAAAGACCTGAAAGTCTTTTAAGTCTTGACGAATGGTTTGAATAAGCTCTTTGTGTAACACCAGACGACGGTCTACGCGTGTAAACAACAGTCCTTCAATACTGAGGTATTCGTTGAAGAATTGACGAATCTCGTTAATAAGCTCGAAGAGGTTATTAATCCCCTTAATGGCAGATGTTTCTGGTTCTAGAACAACTAACGCTGAATTGGAAGCAATCAGGGCTGAGTTAGTAAATACGTTTAAAGCGGGAGGACAATCGATGAGAATGTAATCGTATTGATCTAAAACCGACTGTAAAGCTGTGCGTAAACGTAAAGCTCCGCTAGGAGAGTGGGTTAGCTCTCGTTCGTATTTCGCTAATTCAAGGTTACTGGGTATTAAATCCAGATTCGGGATGACTGAAACGATAGGAAGGGGTTTGTTGTGAAGCAGAGCTTCGTATAGCTGAGACTCGGGATTATCCAGGCCCAGACTTTGGGATAGATTTCCCTGAGAATCGATGTCTATTACTAAAACCTTAAAGCCCTCCATGACAAGGCCACTTCCCAGATTGATAGTCGTCGTCGTTTTACCAACCCCGCCTTTGTGATTGACGATACTAATCACACGAGCCTTCCGATTGCGGAATTCTTCCAAACCATACTGAAGTAAAACAGGCTCAAGAGCTTTAAGATGTTTCTGATTCAGGGTCCGTTGTCCGGCCATTGCTTTGGGCAAGGTACTTAGGGGAAGGCCGGCTTCCTTTTCAATGACTGACATGGAAAGAGCCGTCTTCTTTTTGAAAAAGTGCAGAACCTCTTCGTGAGTGAGCATGTAGGAACTGTTTTGTCAATTTTAAAAGACAATACTAATGATATTTTCATTAGTACGTCTGCATTCTTTGACATTTTTTGGACTACTCGTTAAAACTCATATAACTATATCTTTAGTTGATGGGTGTCTTTTTTTATTGACTCAGTGAAAAAATGAACCTGCTACTTTCAATGAAAAAATGGATCAGTCTTTGATTATTATTTAATATATCAATATTTTGATTGATTTAGGCCCTTTGCAAGGCGTTGATTATCAGTAAATTATAAAGAGAAAAGTGAGGTTTGGACTAACAAAAGGTGAGGTTTGGAATAAAATTCTGATAGGAAAGGTGAGATTTATACTAAGGGAAAAGTGAGGTTCAGACTAAAGAATGAAAAATAAAAGTGAGGGTTAGACTAAGGAAAAGGTGAGGTTCAGACTAAGGAAATTTGGCAATGCAGAGTGCTGATAATGAGCGAAAAGTGAGTTTTGGACTAAGCAATAGCTTAAAAAAGTTTTGCAAAAGTGAGGTTCGGACTAATCGAAAAGTGAGATTTAGACTAAAATTTTTCAGAAGTTGTAAGACCTCATTTTAATCAATGTTTAGCTCATGATTACCTGAAAGGTGAGCTTTGGACTAAGGCATATGTAAGAAAAATAAGATAACATGGGAGCCTACCGTGATACTTTTTGCAGTATTCGGGAATCTGAAATTTCAAGTTTTGCCATTTGAAAATAGCTGCTTTGAAAGGTGAGTTTTAGACTAATGCATGTTGTAGCGTAACTCCTTATGAATCATAAAGAAGGGAGTTTTGGTAAGATTGTTAGCAGAAATGTAGAATAGATTTTGCTGGAAAAGCATCTATCTGGGTGCTGAATACAAGCGAAAGTTATCATGCATGTCTAATAAATCTAAGGCATTTAGGGTGGGGGAGGTGCCGCTTCGTTATCATTCACTCTAAACTTGGCGAAGCTACGTTAAGAGGGATGCGTGTAGGTATAGATGAGCTGAAAGTGTAAAAGCTTTGGAAATTCCTGGAGCCTTTTTTTTCGTACATCCTTTAACACCAACTCATGAAGTGTATGAACCTTTCCAAAATCTTTAGCATCGTAACGCCATTAACGCTAGCTTCCTTGATAGGGCTAATGATGATCGGCACAGGAATTGTTAATACGGGCCGGGAAAATAATATTCTCCAGTATTTCTTCGGAATTCCATTCCTGATCGGGCCTCTAGTACTGCACTTTCTGATCCGGGTGGTCTGTTCCAAGAATAACATAACGATCTGGATTGTGGAAGGAATATTGGTTATTTTAAGTTATCTGGCTTTTTTGCGGATGTAGTAACGATAGATATAAAGCTGTTTATATCAGTTCTGTGCCATTATTTATATCTGTATACCCTTTAAAACCTTCTAAACCATATTTGCTAGGTAGTAATGGATAATTTCTTAACATGCATGAACTAATAATGCATATTGCATTACTTAGCATTCGATACAAATGGGCCAAATTGCCAATAAGGATTAAGTTATGAAATTATATTTATACATTTTTGAATGCTTACATTACTTTTTTAGGCGTTACGGTAGAGCTTGGAGAGATCAAGCATCTACAGCATTATCGTGGATCTCTGCTATCGTAACCGTAAACATACTTACTGTTTTGAATTACCTGGGTTATAATTACAAATAATGGTTTGTGTATATTGATATTCTCATTAACAGTTTTCATAAACTATATGATACTTTACAAGAGAAATGATAAACTTATGGAAAGGTTTCAAAATACGGATAAAGTAATTGGCATTGTATTATTTTTTAATTATTCCCTTTTATCATGTTTATTATTGAAATTAAGTTGAATAGCCTTATCGATAGTATTGATATAAATTAATAAAAAAAAGTAATTAATAATTATATATAGTATCTGTCAATGCATAGATATGTAGTTTACAAACTAGAGAAATATAATGCAATAAATATCAGTTTAAGAGGTGCCAACAATAGAAATAAGTAGACATTAGGGGGAATACATACCTATGAAAGAAATACTTACTGACTTTTTTTCGTTTCTACGTAGTAATAGTAATTTTGTTGAAAAGCCTTCGGTTAGTGTTCGTTATAAATGCCTAATTATTGGTAAAGCGTTTATTGCACTTCTCATATTTAAAATTAGTTGGGCATTCTTTGGTCTACAACTATTGAAATTAGGTATCGTGAGTCAAGCGAAAGGATCAGATGGGCTTAATAGCTGGTTATCAGAAGTTTCAGAGGCTCGATTTATTCTGCAAGTAGTACTACTAGCCCCCCTTTTCGAAGAATTAGCCTTTCGAGGTATACTTCAACGCAAAAAATATCTGTTTATCGTTTCTGTTTTCATGCTGATCTATTTATTGGTTAGTAAAAGCTTTTCTTTAAATTTTTATACCTTTTCAGGGCCTACTATTTATGTACTAACAGGAAGTTTAATTATTGCATTAATCCTCCATAATTGGTCTTATTTATTTAATAAAATCACTTTATGGGTTGACTCAACTAGAAGGTTACTCATATGGTTAAATGCTACGGGTTTTGCCTTTTGGCATTATCATAATTATGATTTTGATCAGGTTCCTTTTTATACGGTAGTATTAGTTTTGTTTCCTCATTTTATGACAGGTTTATTAGTTACCTGGCTCTCGCTTCGTTACGGGTTTTTCTGGGGTCTTCTTCTCCATATGATAAACAATGCCATTCCTGCTTTTTATACACTTTTAATAAACTAAAAGGTCTCCTCTCTTTTGAAAGGAGACCTTTTGTAGGAAGAGTTTATTCGAAAAAATTCTAGAAGATACCAATGTAATGGTTACCGGCTTTATTTACCAGTTTTGCCCCTTTGGTTACGGCACCCGTAGTACGGTTGATGATGTAAATATTGCCATCTTTTCCAACGGGAGTAAAAGCAATATATACTTCGTCACCGCTTACTAAAATACCCTGATACTGACCAAAATCCAGCCCCTCTTCGTAGGGTAAATCAACTTTGGTAGCTGTTTTGGCATTCAGGTCCAGACGAGCCACGAAACCCTGATCGGTGCCGTCCTGGGTATAAAGAGCATAAGCAATGCCATTACCTGCGTATTTCCAGCAGTCAACGTATACATTTTTCGCCCCCAGAGCAGCATCTAGGCTGAATACGTATGAATTATCGTATTCGTTGTTCTCATTGATTCTTAAAATGTGGGAACCTTTTGAGTCCCGTTGCGTAGCCTGATAAATAGCTCCGTCATCCGCCAGGAATGAGTTATGGCTACGGTACCCACTGTTATCACCAAAACCGACAGTCGAGGTAATTATTTTAGGATTTTCCAGAGAAGGATAATCTACGATAACTGATTTGCTACCCAGACGAGTGAAGTTAGTTTCAGTAGTCCCCGTCGATGGGTTTCTTTTCTGCATCCAGGTACCAATGATGAGTTTATTTTGAGCTTTATTCAAAACGGGAGCATCCAAGCGGAAAATGGTGTGTCCCTGCAACTCTTCAGCCGCCGTTAAAGGAATCTGGTATTGTTTATAACCAGAAATCAGAACATCCTTTAAGTTCAGAGCTAATACCGTAGCCGTTCCACGGAAATACGCGAAAGCTGCATTAGGAGTCTGTCCGCTGGAAGCATTGTTGGCGGTGGGGGTAGTTACGTTTACGGCAATACCCGTTTTGTCACCATCAAATAACTTTACCCAGCGGGGAGACGTACTGGCATACTGCGAGATGTTTACTGTTACATCTTCCTGCGTGAATTTACCAGCCCCTTCTACTTTGTAGCGAGAGAATTCACCCCCATTGTCACCCGTATAAGCAATATTAAAAAGTGTTTTTCCGTCTTCCGATGCCTGTAAACGGGCCGTCCGGTTTGATTTTACGCCAAAACCATTATCATAAACGCTGATGGATACATTGGGATTCTTCGCATCTTCTTTACTAACGGAATAAACCATCGTACCGCCATTCCCATCGCCGGGAGAAGTTCCCATCAAAGCACCTGCTACCGTAATCCAGCGATCAGCATCGGCTTCTGGTTCGGTACCCGTGTTGCTGTCCTTACAACCCGTCAGGGCCACCGTCATCAGAAGTCCTGCTAACAGAGAGAAATTCAGAACTTGTTTTTTCATGTAAGCTATTGATTAAAAATTGTTTATAGTGTAATTTAATTTAAGGTAAAAGGCTCGACCGGGCTTCTGAACTGCGAAATTGTCGTAAGCTTGCCGGTCAAACATATTCTTCACATCGGCACTGACAATGAATTTTTTGTTTGGAAAAACATAACTCGCTCCCAAATCCTGGATGTACTGACGCGTCGTTCGGAAATCTTCAATAATCATCCAGGTGGTGTAGAAGCGTTCCACGAAACGGAAGCCGTAGTACACATTCAATCGTGAATTTGTAGCAAGTAAATTTTTGAAAGCGTACTGAACTGTACTGTTAATGGTGAAAAAGGGTTCGTTCGGTAACTGGCGTCCGTAATAGTCGAATTCCCGACCATTAGCATCGTAACGCATGTTGAAAACCGAGTTAAATTTCGAAGCATTCAGCCCAATGATAAGGTTGTTGTTATAGATGTAATTCCCTTCCAATTCAAACCCAATGGACTTGGTTTTACCCAGGTTTTCGAAAGGATCGGTTTGTACGGCATCGTTGAGACGGGGATTGACCCGCTGAACAATTTTATCCCGCGTATCCCGGATGAATCCAGAAAGAGCGAAGTTATACTTGTGTAATCCCGCGGTGTAAGTGCCTGCTCTAAAACCTACATTGAGGTTATTACTAATCTCCGGGCGGATGCCAAAGTTCTCAACAATGTTTTCGCCCGGACTCCCGAATACCTCATTCTCAGAAGGCAACCGAACGGCTCGTTCTGCCGAGGTAAGCAGGTAAAGGTTAGGAATAATGGCGTAGGAGAGGGCCGCCCCGTAACCCGTCGTGGTTTTATTACTCGACGTTCGGTTTTCCTGACGGTTGTTTTCTACCAGTACAGGATCCATGCGGTCAATTTTCTGCTGGTAATATTTACCGAAAATGTTAGCCCTTAGTTTAGAATCCAGTGCTTTTAATTCGTAGGCCACCGAGGTAATGTTCTTCGCCAGGTTGCGGGTTCCGATGAACTCCCGCTCCACGGCAGATCGCATGAAATCCTGCTGATTCCGGTCGATGTTGTAGTACATGTGATTGACCACAAATCGGTGATTTCTGTGAATATCATAGGTAATCCCCGCCCGGAAGGTCGTTACATTGCGGTTAATGTGGTTAATCGTTGGAGCTCCCTGCTGGGCTCCGGTGGGTCGTAAAATGGGTCTTCCGTCTAAGCCCACACTGCGTTCACCGTACCAGTTGTAATTCCATTTCACGGTATCAACCACTACCTGTTTCCGCATACTTGACATGCCGCTGAGGGTTAATTCAAGCCCTTTAACCATGAAATTTTTCTTCCGGTAATTCAGACTGAAAACGTGGGCTTCGGATTCGGTAAAACGGCCTTTGTAGGGAATCGACATGTACGTTCCGTGCTGGACTTCTTTGTAATCACTTGAACCATTGTAACCAATGAAAAACTGGTCGGCCCATTTTACGTCAGTAAAGCCCAGTTCAATCTGACCGCCCCCGGAGCGGTACGCATCATTAAAGCGACGGGCACGTACGTAGTCATAACGGCCATTAGGCAGAATATTTCGCACGAATTTTCCCCAGACTTCATAGTCGTTATCCGAGTAATTATAGAAGCCCGAAGCCTTCACGGTAAAGCCGCTTTTCGCCGAACGATGCGTTCCGCTGACATTAGCCTGTAAGGTATTGAACGAACCGTAGGAAAGAGAAGCCGTCAGGTTATTACTCATTCCCTTTTTCAGGATGACATTGATGGCTCCACCCAGAGCATCGTCTGACAAGTGAGCGGGAATTACGCCTTTGTACACTTCAATTCGTTCGATTAACGCGGGTGGAATACTATTCAAACTGAAGGAAGCTCCATAGGTTGAAATAGGAATACCGTCTATGAATATACGTACAGATTCTCCCGACATTCCATTCAGGTTATATGTTACAGAAGACCCCAATCCTCCGTTCTGCCGAACGCGAACCCCAACGGTGCGATCCAGCATTTCATTGGTCTGGAAATTCCGGGTGGCTACTTCTTTCGTTTCAATAACGTTCATAGCGAAACCCTGGGTTTCGAGTTCCTTCTTTTCTGTTTTGTGGGTAACCTGCACTTCAGAAAGGTCTTTGATGGCCTTATTAACAAGAATAGGCAGTTGGTGAGCAGACTTGTTAACGTGTAGGCGAACCGTTTTGGGTTGAATTTCTACGGAAGAAATCAGAAGCTCATGAGGTCCGTACGGAACATTGGTTAGCTCAAAGCTTCCCCGCTCATCCGACATCGTAGCAACTTTGGAATTCTTGAGACGCACTGTTACGTGCTCAACCCCGTCTCCACCTTCAAAATGAATCTTCCCACGTATGGTTGCTACCTGAGTCGCAGCACTGGTTTGGGCGTACGTGTAACCACTGATGAACAAAAAAGATACCAGATAAATGTATCTCATAGAGGAGGTATTATTTTCTATTTAGACCAAGACTAAATAAATGACTTTGCGAAAGTATAAAAACGAGATTAAAATTCCGAACGCAATTTTTAAAAATCGTAAAATTTTATAAGTAAGGAGCAGAGACCAATTATTGCTTAACTGGAAAAACAGACATTCATTACTAATTGAATAACTTGTTAAAATTTTATTTAATGGTTGAATAATGACAATATCTTGAACTGATTATTCTTTAACTTAATATGTAAATAATTGAAAATTAGAAGATTATAGATTGAGTCTGGGATAGATAGCCTTTCAGTAGTTAATAGCAATGAATGTTGGTTAAAGCCTGCAATACCTGTTAACTATAAAATGTATTTTATTCCAGAGAATAATTCTATATGAATTTGTTTTTAAGAAAATCTACTTAAAAAGCTTGATTTAGAGGGTGATTTTGTTTAATGTATATTAAAATGAGTTTAAGATTTTACGGAGTATTTAGACATTGCACCTAGAGGTGCCAGAGCAATTAGTAACCTTGAAAAGTAAAACAAACGGGTGGACTACAAAAAAGACCAGCCCTAGGGCTGGTCTTTTTTGCATAGGAACCTCGTAAATTATAAACTTACCCAACTCAACTGAATCGAGTTTTTACCGGGTGTTGCCGCAATTTCGCTGGCAATTAGTAATTGATTTCCCAGCACCAATCCACTAGGATTCATAGTATTTACAGGAGCTTCGACCCACTGGGTTTCTGAAACCTTATCACCTTTGATTTTACGGTAGGCAACGGCTTTGCTGGTACTACCGGGTTTATTTTGATCCCAGAGTAAGGCACCTCCATCTTTTGCACTGGTTACGAACATATTTTTCGCCGAAGGATCATTAATAACCGTTAGTTTCTTTCCGTCGGTAGTAGCCAGTCGGATTCCGGGTTCGGTTTTTGCGGCTGAAAACCAGGTAATCAATCCCGTTTTTCCGCTTTGAGTAGATACGGCTCCTGAGTGGGGACAACCGTTAATCTGCCAGTTATCTGCGTACAGAATTTCTGATTCAGAGAATGTTTTTCCGTTATCCCGCGAAACGAGGCGGGCAATGTCGCGAATGTTATCGCGATTATCCCGGTAATACACATTCAGATTTCCCTGTGCGTCCGTTAAGAGACTGATTGGGCAGCAATCACAGGGAGTGGGATCGAGAAGTTGTTCCGGCTCAAAAGAATCACCTTTGGAAACTACCAGCCGCAGATCGCGTTCTTCGTGTTTAGTGCTGCCAATTACATCCTTGAGGTAAGCTACGGCCAATTCACCGTTTGCCATGACGGTTACGTCAAAGAAGCCACGGAGAGCTTTTACGTCTACATCCTGATAAACAGGTTTGGGAGCCGACCAGGAACTTCCGGCATCTTTCGAAAAGGTGTAAACGACCTGTAAATCACGGCGTCCGCCGCCACCACCGCCCCTAGGCCGGTCACCACCCTGAGCCGGGCGATTTCCTTCCGCTGCCTGATGACCTTCATGTCCGGCATGAGCGGGTGCCGGAGCTACGGGAGCACTAGGTTTTGCGGTAGGGTTATAAGTCAACACCGCCACCCAGGTGCCATCCCCTTTGAAAACCAGTTTGGGTCGCATGAGTTGGCCAGAGCCTAAGCCCGGAGCTGAGAAAATAAGCTTCTTGTCAGAAAAGGTTTTGCCCTTGTCTTTTGAAGTAGCGAAGTAATAACCCACTACACCCTGAGGGTCTTTCTCGGTCCACGAGAGAATGACATCGCCTTTGGGGTTTTTGGTTAACAGAGGTAAGCCGTAGGCTTTAGTGGTGTCACTGAAAAGAGGATTAGTGGCGAATGCACACCAATGCAGGCCCAGGAAGGCCAGAATTAGTAAACCGATGGTTCGCATGATACGTAAAGTAGATATATAGTAGGAATAATGGCTGCAATATACTCCAAGAAAAGAATTAGTCTAAATAAGTTTTGCTAAGTTTCGGTGTAGGCATGTAGGGAAATGTATTTTCAATTCTCGCTGAGAGTGAATAAAGGGAAGATCTACGCAGTGGTTTTGGTAGGAATGCGATCCTTTGCTGATGCGGACAGGCTTGGGAGAACGGCAGTTGGAACCTGCCTTAGGGTAGGAACGAGAGGGAATCTCGCAGAAGTGGGTAACAGGTTTATTTTTCACCTGACCTCTCGAACCAAGTGAGAGACCTTCTGTGGAATGGGGTGGGTCGGGTTTAGTCGAGTTACCGCATGCCCCAACAAACTCGAAAAGGTCATAAGATTCTTCGCTTCGCTCTGAATGACAGACGCTGATGATTAAGTAGTTAGGTGTCATTTAAGTATGAAATAGCCTTAACTACCAAATGTATCGTCATCATGTCCCCGGATGAAATCCGGGGAAGCAATATGGTCTCTTCCCATTGCAGAATGTCCAGTCGTAAAAAAAGCCCTGAGAACATTCTCAGAGCTTTTAGGGAATTTACTTCAACTTCATTTTCACCGGATCCCAGTGAATGATCTTTTTGTTAAAATAACTTTCATTACAGGCCAAAGCCGGAGCCGCCGCCCGGAATCCAAATTCGGCATCTTCCACCACAGGTTTGTTGGAACGAATGGCTTCGAAGAAATTGGTAAAGTGGTCGAGGTGATCGCTGTAACCCTGGGGTGCTTTGAAAACAATATCTTCTTTTACTTTTCGCTTGCGTTGCTCCGGTTTCCACTTGGCATCATACTCTTTCTGCATTTCCTCCTGCATGCTTTTTGAGAAAGTAAAGACCGAATCGTACCCCCCAAAACCGGGTGCTTCGGGCATAACGCTGTGTTTTACCGTAATGCTATTTCCTACTACATCAATCACCCCCTCCGAACCAACCAGACGGATCACTTCCTGTCCGCCCGTTCCACTGATGAAGTTTACCTGTAGGGTTAACTGAAAAGCATTATGTTCGTTAGAATCAGGGTATTGCATAACTCCGGACATCACATCGGGCATGTTCCGACCGTCTTTCCAGTAACTAAGCTGCCCCGTACTGTAAATACTTTCCGGCCCTTTGGAATTAGTAATCAGGTGCGTACCGCTTAGCAAGTGAATGAATAAATCTCCAGCCACCCCAGTGCCCACTTCCTTGAAGGCCCGCCACCAGAAAAATTTCTTGGCATCGAAAGGCATTTTATCAGTTACTTCAATGAAACGTTCCCAATCGGTCGTGCTGGCATCGGCATCTTTGGGTATGGTGTATTCCCAGGCTCCAATCGAGCTTTGACGGTCATACACGGCATTAACCATATTCAGCTTGCCAATTTCTCCAGACGCCAGTAACTCTTTCGCTTTGGCGTATCCAATGCTGCTTACCCGCTGACTACCTACCTGTAATACCTTACCTGCTTTTTTAGCTGCGGCAATGACCGAAGGCCCCTCGCTGATTTTATAAATCATAGGCTTTTCGCAATACACGTGTTTGCCCTTTGCCAGAGCATCCAGCGTCATGCGGGCGTGCCAGACATCATGCGTGGCGATAATGACGGCATCAATATCTTTACGATCTAACAGCTCTTTATAATTTCGGGTGGTAAACAGGTCTTTTCCAAACTGTTCCTTCGCGTTCTCAATTCTTCCGGTGTATAAATCACAAATACCCGCCAGCTCTACTCCGGGAACTTTCAGAGCCGTAGTAAGATCAAAATGACCCTGAACGCCGTAACCAATGACACCTAAACGAATGGTATCATTCGCCGTGATTTTCTTCTCGAACTGTAGGATGCGTTCTTCCGCTTTGGCTTGAGCCGCCAGCGTGGTTAGGGGAGTGGAAGCGGCCGCCAGACTTGTAGCCGCAATTTGGTGCAGAAACTGTCTTCTTGATTTAGAGGAATTATTTTTCATTAGGCAATAGAGTTTAAATTACTTTACGGAGTAACTAACAAAGGCAAGTTTCTGGCTATCAGGACTCCAGGAAGGTACATTAATGGTCCCCTGACCTCCGTAAAATACGGGCGTAATATCCCTAATGACTCTGGTTTTCAGGTTCATCAGCCGAAGTTTTACGGGCTTACCAAACAAATGACTCTGTTTTTCATCCGAAGTGTAAGCAATATAAACAATCCAGCGGTTATCCGGCGAAGGATGGGGGAACCAATTTGAATTTTCGTCGAAGGTGAGTTGCTCGGGTTTCGAACCGTCGGCCCGCATTCGCCAGATCTGCATATGGCCCGTGCGGTACGAGTTGAAATAGATATACGTTCCATCGGCTGAATAATCCGGCCCGTCGTCGAGTCCTTCGCTGGTAGTTAGCCTTTTTTCCTCACCCCCTTCGGGGCTAATGGTATAAATATCGAAGTTCCCCATGCGTTCACCGCAATAAGCCAGGGTTTTGCCATCGGGACTCCAGCCGTGCCAGAATGAAGGGACTTCTTTTGTGATCCGTCGGGGTTCTCCTCCCGAAACAGGCAAAATATAGATGGCTGATTTATAGGATTTTGGGGAAGGATCCTGCTTGTCATTATGACTGATGGCCAGCCATTTCTTATCCGGCGAGAGTCCATGATCATTATTACATTGGCTGGCAAATCCGGTGTGAAGTTCCTGAAGTTTCGCTGCCTGTAGCGGCAACGTATATAACCGACCCTGACTGTTCAAGATCAGGTAGTTATTCGGGTGCCAGTTGGGGGCTTCGAGGTGTTTTTGAATGGTAAGAACGGTATCAATTTTTCCAGTTTGAATATTCAGTGTATGAATGAAACTAGTGGTGTCTTTGCGAACCTGAGCGAGTCCACTCCCCGAAAAAAGCAGGCAAAACAGGAGTAAACCTGTTTGTAGAGGCAATAGCCTGACGGCTGTATAAGTCGTTTTCATAGTAAACGTTAAGGATAGAGATAAAGAGGTATTGGTATATGCCCAAGTTAGGATTATTCAGGTGATAATAGCCTGATTTGTCAGTGTAGGTAGAAAATAGAGTCAGGAGATTTTTTCAACCATTTTTTTACAAAACAGTTAATATCATAACTATTGACGAAAAATATACATGCCAGGCGAGATGTCGCTCAACCCCGGAGCTGGGTCACTTAGGGAGCGTTTAGATATAGATTTTGCACTAACTTCTGCGGGCTTAGGAGTTTGGGAGCTGGATCCTGTTTCCATGCAGATACTCTGGGATGACCGCTGCCGCGAGCTTTTTGGTTTAGCAAAAGATAATTACTTACCCTACGAAAAAGCAATAGCCTTCATTCATGCCGATGATGTTGCTCAGGTGGATGAAGCGGTACATTGGGCCTTTCAACAGGAGTCTGGCGGCCTTTATGATATTACCTTTCGCACGCTCGGAGCCGACGATGGTAAACTTCGCTGGGTTCGTTTTATGGGTAAATCGTATTTCAATGAAATCGGAAAGGTACAACGCTTTGGGGGCGTAGCTCATGATGTCACCCGTGATATGGAGTCCCTCCAGCGTCAGCAGGCGGCTCAAAAGCAGATACTGGATTCATTCGAAGTCTCTCCGGTGGGAATCGCCCTGATTGACCGCCATGAACTAACCTTCCAGCAAGTCAATACCTTTTACGGCGAATTAGTAGGAAGAACGCCCGATCAGATCGTAGGAAAACCCCTAAGCAAAGCCCTTCCAGAGATTATTGGGCAGGGTTTTGATCTGTTATTACAGCAGGTACTGGACACAGGTATTCCCTTCATTGCTAAAGAAGTAGCCGTCAGATTATTAAGAAAAGGCGTACTGGAAACGATTTACGTAGATTTAACCTACCAACCTCAATATCAACTTGGAACCCAGAATATTACCGGAGTTCTGGTCATTGCAACGGATGTAACCGAGCAGGTGCTCTCGCGTAAAAAAATTGAGGCTCGGGAGGCTCAGCTACGAGACATCATAGCAACGGCTCCGGCGGCTATGGGCCTTTTTGTAGGCAGGGATTTGATTATAGAAATGCCGAATCAGGCCTTTATTGACATCGTGGGCAAAGGCCCGGACATTGTGGGAAAGCCCCTGCGGGAAGTAATGCCAGAATTGGAAAATCAGCCCTTCCTGCAAATTCTGGACAATGTGTATACTTCGAAAGTAATGTTTCAGAGTGATGCCTCGCAGGTGAACATTGTGCAGCATGGGGTAATGACCAATAATTTCTATAACATTACTTATACGCCCTTACTGAATGAAAAGGGGGACGTGTACGCAATTCTGGATATTGCTATTGACGTAAGCGAAACGATACGCAGCCAGCAAAGGCTGAAAGAAGCTCAATATAAATTGGCTGAGGCCGTCGAGCTGGCTGAGCTAGCTACCTGGGATATTGATTTTACCACCCGGCAGTTGCAGTATTCAGAGCGATTGCGACAATGGTCTGGCTTTGAGCCCGATGAAGAACTCACAATCGACCAAGGGTATTTGGTCATTGATAAAGCGGATCATCAGGCCATTCGAATCGCCATGGATAAAGCCCGCGATCCGGCAGGGGATGGATTATTTGATAGTGAATACACGCTTTTTTCGAAAAACACAGGACAAAAACGCGTCATTCACGCTCAGGGTAAAATAAAGAGAGACGAAAATGGAAATGCCGTTAGCATAAGTGGTACGGCTCAGGATATTACCCTCCACCGGGAAACGCAGATGGCCCTGGAGTTACTGGTGCAGAAACGAACGGAAGAATTGGAGGCGACCAATGAAGAGTTAACCTCTTCGTACGAAAACCTGGCTCAGACGAACGAGCACCTCATTCGGTCCAACGAAAGTCTGGAACAGTTCGCCTACATTGCCAGTCACGATTTGCAGGAACCGCTCCGGAAAGTTCAGCAGTTCAGCAATTTAATTGATCGTCGGTTTCGGCCTGTGCTGGGGGACGATGCCCGTCTGATTGATCGAATTCAGGAGTCTGCCCAGCGGATGAGTGCACTCATCACGGATTTACTGGCGTTTTCAAAAATTTCCAATGGAAAAGTCAGCCCTCAGGAAGTGAATCTTTCCGGGGTATTAGAGCAGGCCATTGACAATTTATCGGTAGCCATCGAAGAAACAAAAGCCGTCATTGAGGTGGCCGAATTAACGCGGGTGCAAGGGGATGCCCGACAATTGGAACAGTTATTCCAAAATCTGCTTTCTAATTCCATCAAGTTCAGTAGTAAGGACCAGAACGGAGCCGTGACCACGCCGCACATTCGTGTCGGGTATGAATTAATGCAGGCTAGCGAGCTTTCCTGGATCTCGGGTTGGACGCCTACGCATGCGTGCTATCACCGGATAACCATTCAGGATAATGGCATCGGCTTTGAAGAAAAGTACGCGGATCGAATTTTCGGTGTGTTTCAACGGCTGCACGGAAAGAACGAATTCTCCGGCACGGGCGTCGGACTCGCTATTTGCCAAAAAGTAGCCTTAAACCACGGCGGGTTTATTCGGGCTTTGGGCGAACTTGGGAAGGGAGCTACTTTCTACGTTTACTTACCCGCCTACCAGTAAAAGAGAGCCATTCACAACGTAAATGGCTCTCTTTAATGAAACAGATTACCGCTTTGGCCCTATGGAATCATAAATCACGACTTTCTCCCAGAGATGAGCGTAATTAGTTCTGAAATCGTCGTGGATGGGGTGTTTCTGATAAGCTTCTTCGTCCGCCGGACTATCAAAAAAGCATAGCCACGAGTAGGTATAACCGCGTTCAATCACCTCCCGATTCGTGGCTGCGGGCGTACCAATATGAACCAGTTTAATTGTAGGGCACTTGGCTAGTTTATGTAAACCTTCCAGCAACTTTGCCTGATCTTCCTCGTTTCCGGGATTTTTCAGATAAAATAGTACATGGTGCGTGAAGATGTTTTTAGCCGCCAGAGAATCAGGCAAGTGAACCGTCAATCCGGCAGCGATACTACTTTTTATAAATTGTCTTCTGGGTTTTGTTTTCATTTTTCTGTACGATTATTCATGGGAAGAAAGACTACAAAAACAGGTGCTCATACTGCTTAGGCATGTTGGCCAGGGGCTTGATTTGAATGGCTCGGTAAAACACTTCAGCCGCTTCGCTCTGCAATTGAATCTTCCCCTTCGTCATCGGAACTTCCTGACCTGTGGGCGTAATATACCGGGAGTTTTGAAGGATCATTACCACATGACCATTGACGATGTGAAGACTCTTTCCTCTGAAGCAGATTAACTCAAGCGTGGTCCATTCTCCTGCCGGACTTTCGTAATTACCCGAACGCATACAAAAGCCATCGCCGCCTTGTTTCAGCGTTCCGAAGGGTTGCTTTTCATCCGCCACGCGACTCATGCTACCTTCTGATGGGAACGAACGTATATCAATCGCGGAATTGGCTTGACACCAGAAATCGCCCATGTGTCCTTCCATGATCTGAAATTCCTGCGAGAGCATCCAGCTTCGCCAGTATTCCGCCCCGGCTTCACCGATGGAATGGTATAAAATGCCTGAGTCACGAAGCTTGTCCAGACGGGGAACATATTTTCGTTTACCCCACTTTACCTGAAGTCTCAGATGATAGTTTTCAAATTCTTGACGGGTAAACAGGCAGCCATAGATTTCACCACTCACGTGTAGAATTGGCCCGGCAGGGTCATCAATAACCGAGAAAACCTTTCGGGTATCTTTGTTATAGCCAATAGGGGCCATTGGGTTTCCCGTCGCATCTACTGGTATTTTTCCATTATAGTTAAGCTGGTGTTCATAACTCAGGTAATTTTCCCATTGCGAAAGATTTTTATCCAGAAGCGGGGTCCAATCGTCGGCTTTCTGTAATGAAAATAAGGGAATCAGAGCAATAATACCGGCTATTGATAAATAAATACGTTTCATGAAGTATTGCATTTTGCCCGAATCGATCCTTTGATGCTGACAAAAGTAGAACGTCACTCAACGGAAGTTATGGTAAAAATCCATTATATATCGGTAGTTTTACGGAGACAAATCGCTTATGAAACGTTATATTTTACACTCGTCCTTTAGTATCTATCATTTTGAGGCCAGCACCTGGGGACATTCGGTACACAAGCATACCTATTTTGAGATCATTTTTATTTTGAAAGGAAGAGGCAGCCATCAGATCAATGGAAACACATATCCTTATGCCGAAGGTGACGTGTTTCTGTTAGGCCCGGAGGATTTCCATAACTTCGAGATTGCTGAGCTGACCGAATTCAGTTTTGTTCGTTTCAACGAGTCCATCCACAAAGAAGATTCCCATGATAAGGATCGGCCCTGGCAACCCGTCATTCGGACGTTGCTTCATACGTCCTCACAAAGCCGGGGTTCTATTGTGGAGAATACGTTTGAAAAACAGAAATTACATCAGTTATTAAGCGTGCTGGAAGCAGAATCTGTAGAGGAGCAATCGCCGTATTTTGAGATGATTCGCGATAGCTTAATGCGAAGCATACTGATTATTCTGGCTCGTAATTTGTTTAGTCAAAATCCAGCAAAGCCTCTGGTAAAAGACTCGGTCGAAGCAATTCTGCAGTACATCAAACAGCACATTTACCAGCCCACGTACCTAACCATTGACCATTTGGCTGAAACCTTTCATTATGCTCCGGCGTACATCAGTTTATTTTTTAAAAAGCAGACCGGAGAGTCTTTGAAGCAATACATTACAAAGTACAAAATCAAGCTCATCGAAGCCCGATTGTTATACAGTCAGCTTAGTTTAAAGGAAATTGCGGATGAATTTGGATACACCGACGAGAGCCATTTCTGCAAACAATTCCGAAAATATACCGGCACAACACCGACGTCTTTCCGGCAACGTCCTGTGGTAAAGTAAAGGTTACTTTAGTACCCTAATCGTTCTGCCGAATGGTTAATTCGGCAATAATAAGCTGATGAACAAAGCAATAGTTGGTAAAAAATTGCGAGTACATTAAAAAATCGACATATTTCGTACTGGCAAAATTCGGGCCAGAAATTTGATGAGTAAATTTTATGATGTTAAACCAATACAAAGAGCAGCATGCTTACCTGGTAGCACTGGACTCCATCATTTTCGGTTTTGATGGAGAAAACCTGAAAGTGTTATTAGTGAAGCGGGGAGTGGAGGAAAATACATGGTCCTTAATGGGAGGGTGGTTGCAGCCCAGAGAAGGGCTGGAGCAGGCAGCGGCCCGCATTGTGCACGAATTAACGGGGCTTACCAATGTCTACTTAGAACAGTTGAGTGCCTTTGGCGAGCCCGACCGTGACCCCATCGCCCGGACGATTTCGATTGCTTACTTTTCGTTAGTAAAAATCGACGACTACGAATCAAAAATATCGGAAACGTTTCATGCCCAATGGTTTTCAATTTATGATCTTCCTACCTTACTCTTCGATCACGGTGATATGGTAAGTCTGGCCCTGAAACGCCTGCGGTCAAAGGCTTCCCAGCATCCGATTGGCTTCGAGTTATTACCCGAAAAATTTACACTTCCGCAACTCCAGAAACTCTACGAAGCGATTTATAACATTGAATTTGACAAAAGGAATTTTAGCCGGAAAATTCTGTCGATGAAGCTTTTAAATAAGCTCGACGAAAAGCAAAAAGGTTTTTCAAAAAGAGGAGCCTATTATTATAGTTTTGATGAAGAACAATACAACCAGATCACCAGTGCGTTTATTAACATCATTCCGACGTCTGAAATAGAATTATAATTTTCCAGTGATACATAAAAAGGCCGAATAACGAGTTAAGCTATTCGGCCTTTTTTAGGGAATCCCTTTGGAATTAAAGCTGTGTTTTGGCCTTTTTGTAATTCAGTTTACTAGCCCAGACGGACTGAATTCCGCCTAAAATGTGTTGCATGAAAAGCGAATCGCTATAGGATTCGTCGGTATGACCGCCACCCGTGTAAAATGACTTTCCTCCGTCGAAATCACGGTGCCAGATGAAAGGGTGATTTTCGCCATTCTTACCTCCTTCGTACGTTTTTTCGTCAAGGTTACCTAACACTTTGATTTCAGGAACAATACTCTTGTAGTTATACCATTCATCGTAGCGTTTCCAGCGTTTAGGTAACATTTTGGTAGCAGGATGTTTATGATTAAGTATCTCTATTTCAGCATTTTGCTGTTTAGGGTGACTCATAAAATAAGCTCCTACCAACTGGTTATACCAAGGCCAGTCGTATTCCGTATCCGCAGCGGCATGAATGCCTACGTATCCGCCACCCGACTGAATGTAACGTTCAAAAGCAGCTTGTTGAGCCGCATCCAGAATATTTCCGGTAGTGCTTAAAAAGACAACGACGTTATACTTTTTCAGATTATCCTCCTGAAATGCGTCGGCATTCTCCGTGGTATCCACTGCGAAACCATTCTCATCACCCAGTTTCATAAGGGCTCGTTTGCCCGCTGGAATGGAAGCGTGCCGAAAGCCCGCTGTTTTGGAAAAAACCAGAATTCGTTTGTTCACCGCTTTTTTACTGGAAGATGAAAGCGTACTCTGGGCCTGGGAGAAGGATAATGAAAACAAAAAAGTACAAAGAAATAACAGGCCTACTCTGGAGCGTTCAGGTATATGCATGAGGAATAACAGTTTAATGAATCGTAAAAAATGGTAATGCCTTTTCAGAGGCCAGGTTTTGCTCGACTGGATTGTATAATTCATTGCAAATAAATAATAAAAACAGGAGGCAATTGCATTTTTGAGAGGAAACACCCCATGAATAAGTCAAGAACCCAGATTTTAGCCCAGCACGTTTCAAAGAATAGAGTTCATCTCTGGTTACTTGTCAAAAGTAAGTCTCAGTTTTTTAAGGATCTATGCAAGAGCACTCCTAGTATAGTAAAGCAATCTCCTTTCACTGCTCGTCCGCAACGTTCAGCGTTATAAACGCTTTTCTCGCAAATCCGCGTTGAAAACACGGACTGACGGCAGGTGGGAACCTGCCGTTATGATAGGAACGAGATAAAATTTCGCACCAGTTTTTTAAGTGATTGTAATAAAAAACGATGAACTAACTCAAGGACGGAGAATTCTAATGGCTCTCTCGGGTGTAGGAAGAAATGACCTTTAAGAATAAGAGTTAAATATTTGAGAAAGTCTTTGTTGATGAATGTTACTTCCCTGGATTCTCCCCGGATGAAATCCGGGGCTATTCATATTCAACCCCTCCGGGGTTATGGAGTTCCCCAAGAAGTTAGACACTTACTGGGGGCACTCCATAATCCAGGGAGAATCCGTGTACACCTTCGGTATCTATAACTATCTTGTACCTGAGAAATAACATAATTACTTTACCACCAGCCTCTGTCATTCAGAGCGAAGCGAAGAATCTTAGGCCCTTTTTCGAGCTTATTGGGTCATGAAGTGTCTTCAATAACCTCATTCTACCCAAAGTCTCTTGCTGTGTTCGAGAAAACAAGCGGAAAATTTGGTCCAGACCCCATCTGTCCTTCAGAGCATAGATGCTTATCGGTACTAATAGAAACGTACTGAAATTTAGAATCGGAGAATAGGGGAACTTCCTTGATTATAGAGTAGCAAATGATTTGCTCTTGGATGTTAAAATCTACCTCCACCTGTCATCTCGAATGAAGAGAGACCCTCGGTGGAATGAGACGAAGTTACTAATCTAAGCAAGTTCCATCGCTTCGTTCACCGATTGGAATTTAAGGGAATGTACGGAGAGACAAGCCCTTAAGGCCTATAAAAAACTTCGGCGATCCTTATTAAGAATCGCCGAAGTACTAACTAGATTCCTAAATCTTCAGAAATAACTTATTTCGATAAAGTACGTACAACAGCAGTAGTTGAGTAACGGTAACGGCCAGGGATTGAATAACAGGTTGCCAGTTTACCGAGAAAAATTGGCTAAATCCGTAGAATAAAAAATGAGCCGTATGTGCAAAGTCAATAATGCCGTCGGAGGCCAGATAAATCAGGATGGAATTGGTACCAATGAGAATGAAAGGGAAGGCCCATTTCTGAAGCTTCTGTACATCAATGATGTAATAAAATACCGCCAGAAATAACAGACTCCACCCACCCACAAAGACAGCGAATGAACTCGTCCAAAGTCGTTTATTGATCGGAAATACCTGATCCCAAACGAAACCGGTAAGAATCAAAATCACGCCAAGTCCAAGCATAAGGAGCGTCTTTTGAGTCATGGTAGGTCGCGAATCTTTCAGTAATGTACCCGTTAACATTCCTAGCAAAGCCGTAGTAATAGCCGGAATGGTAGAAAATAAACCTTCTGGATCATACACCGTGCGATGGAGTTTTCCGGGTAACAACATCCGATCTACAAACGAAGATAACGCTCCCTCAGGAGTCAGCACACCTGCTCCAAAACCCGGAACGGGAATCAGCGTCATGGCGGCCCAATACCCTAACAAAATAGCAACCGCCCAGAAAATCTGACCCCGTGTGCTAGTGTTGAGGTAGATAACGCCCGCTCCGAACCACGCCAACCCAATGCGACCCAGCACACTGGCCAATCGGGTTTGTTCGTAAGCTTTGTATTCGAGTAACCCGTTTACCACCATCCCTAGTACAATCAAAATCAGCGTACGTTTCAGCATGGAACGGTAAATAGGCCGCTTTTCCCGGGCCGATAACTGTTCGGCGGAAGTGAGCCCCGCCCGTTGTAATTTCCCTTGTAAGGAAAAAGGCATGGAAACGCCCGCTATGAATAGGAAGAGCGGAAAAATCATGTCATAAAAGGTACAACCGTTCCATTCGGCGTGGTGCAATTGCGATGACATCCAGACTAACGCAGGCCAGCCCGTTGCCCGAGCTAAAGCGTGAATGATGTGTTCTCCGCTCATGATCCAGAACATGTCAAAGCCGCGAAGGGCATCCAGCGAAACCAGCCTTCCCGATGGAACGGGAGCAGGCGGGTTGACGGTGCTTTCGGTAACTAACGGAGGCGATGGTTGTGGAGACATAGGCATCCGAGGTACGTTAAGGGCGGTACGCCTTCGTTAGGCGATCGCGGTATTTTTTGTGCATATCCAGTGAAAGCTGAATCGAATTACCCGTTTCTGTAGTAGGAAACGAACTCTGTTTCTTTACCCACTGCCATTCCCAGGCCTTAATCTTCTTGTCGAAAGCCTGAAGGTCGGGCTTCTGATTAGCTTCCAGGGCTTGAGTAACGACCTGGAAAAACTGCTCCCAGCGAGGCTTATAGAAATCATTGAGAAGCCCGCTCCACTGGCGGTTCGAGTATTCGTGTAAAGGGCTTTCGGCGTCTCCCCAGAGGGTTATCAAATCCCGGGCGTTTTGTTCGTAAAGGGCTTTTTCCTCCGCATTAGTACCCCAGCTTCGGGCATCTTTTAGCCAGGGGCCCAGCATGAAATCTTTGCGGGAAGCCAGTAATTGATCCAGATCCGTGATGAGTTCAATGAAATCTTTGCTGTATTGAGCGAAGGCCGCCTTGTCTTTCTTCTCGTAAGCCGTTTTCCACTGTTTTTGCACGACGAGAGCATAATTCGCTAAAACCTGCCGACTCACGTCTACCAGATCATAGCGGAAACCATCGCTATTTACCCCCTGTTTAGCCGATTCTGTCAGCAAATCCCAGGCTGGTAATAACTCGGCAGGGGGGTAGTTAAGCTTGGTGCGGGTCCATATGGTAGTGGAGTCAAACGTAGGACGGCCCGTGATGATGGATTCGGCCCCGTCGCGAATATCCTTGCCATTATATACTGTACGACGTAAAACCTGCCAGGCCTCTACCAGTTTCGGGTTGGTGGAGCGATAGCGATTCCGGGCGTATTTAGCGAGCCATGAATCCAGTTCAATCGCCTCTTTTTGCCAGGTGTGCTGCATCATCAGTTCGTAAATGACTGGATTCTGCTCAATGGCTTCCATGGTCAAACCAATGCCTTTCAACTGGCCGGCCTTGGGATCACTGAGGTCTTTGGCCGGATTAGCGGCCACACCTTCCATTCGACCAAACAGGTTCACGTTTCCGCCGAAGTTATTCAGCATATTCCAGATCCAGGGTTTGCCATAGAAAGCATCGGTACGTTTCCAGACGGGCTCAATTTCCGCGGCCAGGTCGAGCAAAATCATTTTATCGTCGGGAACGGCTTTGAGTAAGGCCTCGATCTGAGGAGCTTTCCAGAATTTCCGATCACTGTAAAATAACCAGCCCTGCATCACCCAAACCGCTTTGGGGTCCGCCTGTTGCATGCCGTCGTAAATCCGTTTGCTCAATTCAGAAAGGTAAGCTGGATCGTCGGTGGGCGGTTCGTTTTCATTAAACGTATCCGCAGAATACAGGTGATCCGTGCCGAATAATTGCGTCTGTTTTTCAAGGAATTTTTTACCGATTTCAGCAAATAAAGGATCTTCCGAATCCAGAATATAGGTATCCGCAAAACCGTTGGTCCAGTTGGTTGCCTTTAACTTCGCATTCGGAAATTTCCGACGAAAGGCCTCCGGCACGTGACCCGTAAAGGCAGGTAATACGGGTGTCATGCCCAGTTCGCGTTCGCGTTTCAGGATCTGCTGTTGAAGGGTTTTGTGGCTATCCATCCAGCTTTGGGGAAGCGGGCCGCCCCAGCCATCGAGGTTACCCATCCAGAACCAGGAAAAGTAGGCAGGCCCGCTGAAGAAGCCATCCAAATCCTTTTTCGTAAAACCCATGTCTTTATAGACTTCATTCCACGTATATTCTTCTCCGGTAATAGCGAGGGGCATGTTAATTCCGTGCAGAGCCATCCAGTCAATTTCACGTTGCCACCGCGACCAGTCCCACCAGCTCATGCTGTAATTGAAGGTACAGTAGTTGAGGTAATACCGGTACTGGTAGGGCGAACTTTTGCTGATTTTGGCCGGAACTTTAGGTAAGGAAGCGGGCAGGTTCAGATTCGTTCCGTTCCAGGTAATCTGGCAATGGGCAAATTCGGTCAGGTAATGATACAGGGCGGAAGCAACGGCTACGCCATTAGTTCCCCGAAGCACAATTTTGCCTTTACTGCTCTCAATTTCAAAGGTATTTTCCTTCGAATCGGGTAGGGCTTCGACCAAAAAATGGGTATGATGTTTCGGAATAACCCGTTGAATCAGTTGCTGGGAAGCTTTGACATTTAACTGAGCACTAGCCGCTGAAATGCCAAAAAGCAGACTCAGTCCTACAGAGAACAGGAGCTGCTTTGAGCGTTGTAGAGAGGTGATCATCAGGAAAAGAAAGGTAATAAGGTAACTGGGTTTAGAAGCTTGGGTGAAGTAAGAAAAAGAAGCAATCGTAAAGGCAGGAAGCTTAAGAAAATGCAGGGCTGGATTATTGCAGGCATTTTTGAAAACGATCTTCAGGAAAA
Organism: Siphonobacter sp. SORGH_AS_0500; assembly: GCF_031453245.1. Lineage (NCBI taxonomy): Bacteria > Pseudomonadati > Bacteroidota > Cytophagia > Cytophagales > Cytophagaceae > Siphonobacter > Siphonobacter sp. SORGH_AS_0500. The sequence continues at coordinate 198,889 of NZ_JAVIYT010000007.1, read as the reverse complement.
AGCATCTTCCTGAAGATCGTTTTCAATACTATAATTAATAATTAGGATTCTGAGCAACAGAACCACCCGAAGCGTCGATTTCGTACTGAGGAATCGGTCTTAATAAATGCTTGGTTGTTAGAGCCTTATTAAGTTTAGCGTGCGGGTTATAGGCCAGCGTCCGTTCAATGAGCTTACCCGTCCGTTTTAGATCCATCCAGCGGTTTACTTCACCAACCAGCTCACGAGCCCGTTCGTCCAGAATAAAATCGATAGTCACCTGAGCGGGCGTAAGAGCCGTCGTAAGACCGGCACGTGAACGCAGGGTCGTTAATAAACTGGCCGCTTTGGTAGTATTCCCTGATTTCAGATAACCTTCTGCCGCCAGTAAGTAAGCCTCTCCGGCTCGCATCATGATCATGTCACGCGTGCCTAAAGCAGGCTGATCCGCGTACACGAAGGGTGCTCCGGGGTTATCAAACTTCTTGAACATGGGGTAATGCACGTTCGTCACTCCATCATTCGTGAAATACTGATCAGGGTTAATGACTTTGTATTTCTTCGCACTGATCTGGGCCTGCGTCCAGGAAGTTTTTGGGAAATAAATGGCTGTATCCCCAATCTTGATGGCTCCATCGGTACTGACTTTATCCGCAATTAACACGCGACGGAAGGTAGCTTCAGCCCGCTGATCTTTATCGTCGAAAAGACTGTAAAAGAAAGGCGTGGGGTTGCGACCAATACCGTTTTGATACAGCGTTCCCCGCGTCATGCCCGGATAGTTAAAGTACTCAAACTTATACAACATGTGACGCGTATTACCCCAACCCATGCTGGAAGTTACGCTGCCAAAGAGGTAAGAAAACACCGTTTCCTGACTTCTCACGTTATCAACCGAGAATAAACGAGCGAACGAAGATTCGAGCGGGTGACTGGAAATAACCGTTTCCGCCAGACTAATCGAACGGGTGACGTCGTCACTGGCGGCGAAGGTTTTGTAGCCTCTCGTCAGTAATACTTTCGACAGCAACTGCCGCACGGCATCTTTCGAAACGCGACCGTATTCGGATGGTTTATCGTCAACTTTCGTTAAAGCGTCCTCCAGATCGGCCACGATGGCCTTGTACACTTCTTCTTCCGTTGAGCGGGGGAAGGAAGTTTCCGAAGTATTGATCTGTTTTAAAACCAGCGGAACGCCACCGTAATTTTCAACCAGATTAAAGTAAGCCCAGGCTCTGAAAAATTTGGCTTGCCCGATACCTGAACTTTTGACGTTAGCGTCAACGCCCTGGATCAGATCCGCATTGTCAAGCACCGTATTCGCTGCGGCAATGTTGGCGTACTGATTCCCCCAATACACCTGCATGGCATACGTTGAGGGGTTCATATCCACGTAATCGTTGAGCACGTCCGTTCCCGTTAGCGGGCTGCTACGAGTGATGATGTCCGTGCCGAGATCTTCCAGCACATACAACATATCGGACGCATAACGGGTGGTATTATTCCGGGAGACTTCGTAAACCCGGGCTAACAACTGACTGAAAGTACCGGCATTCTTGCTGGCATCTTCCAGCGATTGAGACTGTCGATTGGTTTCGTCCAAAAATCCCTGACAGGAAAAACCTAAAAAGGCTACGGCAAGGGGTAATAATCTATTAATCTTCATGAGGATTCGTTTTCAATACTTGCTTTTAGAAACTTAAGCTCAAACCAGCCATGTATGTCCTTGACATGAAGGCACCGCCCCAGTCGTTACGTCCCGCGTTTTCAGGGTCCCAACCGTCATACTTTGAGAAAGTAAAGGGGTTCTGAACCGTGGTATAAACCCGGAAATTACCAAGTCCGGCTCTATCAAGCAGCGTCGAAGGCAGCTTATAGCCAAGTGTAATGTACCCGACTTTCACGAAAGACACATCCATGTACTTGTAAGCGGTAGCATACGTTCCACCGTTACCGGGCTGGAACCAGTGATTGGTTTGGTTGTCAGGTGTCCAGTAATTGGTGCGATAGCCATTCCAGAGACGGGCAGGCTCTGTGTCGTAAGCAAAAGCGAAAGAACGGTGGAAGTTACTGGCCGCTGTGGCTCCCTGACTGGTGTAGACAAAGAAGGAGAAGTCGAAGTTTTTAAAGGTAAAGGAGTTAGTCATACCTCCCGTCCATTTTGGAGCCGAGTTACCGATAATCATCCGGTCATTATTCTCCGAAATCTGGCCATCGCCGTTCAAGTCTCTTACGCGAACCTGACCGGGTTTCTGTCCGTATTTAGCGGCTTCATCCGCCTGATCGGTTCCCCAGATACCATCGGATTTAAAGTAGTAAAACGAACCCATCGGCTGACCTACTCTGTGAATAAGTGTAGCTCCCTGCGAACCAAAAATAATCTCATTGCTTGTTCCGTTCAGCTTTAACACTTTATTACGGTTCGAAGCAAAGTTCAGGTTCGTGGTCCAGCGGAAATTCTTCCCTTCCACAATTACGCCATTCAGACCCAGTTCAACGCCTCGGTTACTAGCCTGTCCGATGTTGTCATACGTGCCGGAGAAACCCGTAGCCAGTGGTAACGGACGGAAGAAAATGATGTTGCTGGTCTTGCGATCGTACACATCCAAAGATCCCGTGATGCGGTTTTTGAAGAAACCAAAATCCAGACCTACGTTAACCTCTGCGGTATGTTCCCAGGTCAGATTCTTGTTAGCCAGACCTGTGATGTAAAGTGTACTGACACTCTGGTCGTTAATGTTGGTATAACTCGGTGACAGTAAGGACAGCGAACCCAGCGGAGCTAAACCACCTCCAGCACCGTTGTTACCCGTCTTTCCGTAACTCAGGCGAAGTTTCGCATCCGACATGACATTCTGAGACTTCAGGAAGCTCTCATCAATCATTCGCCACGCAAAAGCGGCTGAGGGGAAAAACGCCCATTTGTTACCTGCGGCCAGAATAGAAGACCCATCGTAACGGCCCGTCACGGTAAAGATGTATTTATCGTTGAGGCTATAGTTCAAACGACCTGTAAACGATTCCAGCGTTTGCTTCAGGTATTTACTGGAGTAACTGTTGACTGTAGAACCCGCTCCGAGGTTGTAAAATTGATAATTATCGGAGGAGAAGTTTCTTACTTGTAGGGCATAGGATTCGTTTTGGGCGTTGTACTGCGAATAGACAAACGTGGCGTTGATCTTGTTATTCGGATTAATTTGAGTGTCGTAGTTGACGATATTATCCCAGGTATAGGAGAAGTCCAGGTAATTCTCTACCTGAGCCCGCGTGCTGTTCTGGTTACCTACGGAGCTTTTGGTATACTTACCCCGGTATTCGCCGTAACGGGTGTATTTAATGTTGGGCGAAAACTTCGAAGTAAAGGTCATGCCGGGTAACAGCTTGAATTTCAGGGCGATGTCGCCGAGGTAATTCAAATATTTGGTTTCCCGAATTTCATTCTGAATATCCAGCAGCGGGTTCGTGATCTGCGTCTCTTTCGCCGTTGGGAGGAATTTCAGACTGCCATCCTCATTATAAGCTCTGCCGAGCGGCTTCAGACGGTAGGCACTGCGGAATGCTTCGAAACTGCCGGCGTTCTGGGTAGCGATCGTAACGTAGTTGTTATAGCTCAGGTTCAGCCACTTCGTAAGATCGCTGCCGAGGTTGCCGCGTAGAGTATAGCGGTTGAAGTCTTCTCCTTTCGTCGTACCCTTATCTTGCGTATAACCAAAACCAATGGCATAAACCGTCGATTGGTTACCGCCGCTTAAATCCAGCGTATGGTTGGTTTGGAAACCGTTGCGTTTGATCAGATCAATCCAGTTTGTACTTACCCCCGCAGCCACATTATCCAGTTCTTCCTGATTCAGATAGTCGGATAAACGAACGTCATTCCGGGTGAAGTTGTAGTTCCCAGAAGCATATTTATTACCCACCACGACATCTTTCAGGAATTCAACGTAACCATTGGTGTCATAGATAGGTGGTAGGTGATAGACTTGTTTGGAGCCAACGTAGTTGTTGTAACGAACGGTTAGTTTACCACTTTGTCCTTTTTTGGTTTGAATGATCACAACCCCGTTGGTTCCCCGCGAACCGTAAATAGCCGTGGCCGAAGCATCTTTCAGGACATCCATCCGGTCAATATCGGCGGGGTTCAGGAAAGAGATATCATTCACGAAAATACCATCGACAATAAACAGGGGGTTTTGTCCGGGAGTATAGCCCGCGTTGGCTGCGGTTTCAGTAGTGTGGATGGTACTGGCTCCACGAATCCGAATGTTAAAGCCGCCGCTGCCGGGTTTGTTATCCGTGCGTTGCACCATTACGCCGGGAATTTGTCCCTGAATGGCCGAAGCTGCATCTACGCGGTTTACCTTTTCAATGCTTTTAGAATCTATGGAAGCTACCGACCCCGTTACGTCTGTTTTCTTGATGGCTCCGTAACCAATGACCACTACTTCGTCCAGGCTTTTAATGTCCTGCTGAAGCTGGAGGTCCACTTTTGTGCGGTTACCTACCGTTACTTCCTGACTAACGTAACCTACCAGCGAGAAAACCAGTACGTTATCCGCATTTTCAGGAATGACGAACTTGAAGTTACCCTCTGTATCCGTAGTGGTTCCCCGGGTACTGCCCTTCAAAAGAACGTTAACTCCGGGAAGGGCTTCGCCTTTTTCATCCGTTACCTTCCCCGTGATGGTTTGATCTACCACCAGAGGTTTGCTTTCCGTAGCAATTACGCTGGTATTCTGAACCAGTAGACTGTTCGAAGTTTGCGGTTCGGGCGTTTTATCCAGCCGCTGACCCACAATGAGATAGGCACCGTCTTTGGCTTTGCGGAAATGAAGCCCGGAATTGCGGAGCACGCGTTTCAGGTTTTCTTCCAGACTCGCTTTCGGATCAAGTGCAGAATTAGGCACTGTTAATCCCTGTACCAACTGATCGCCAAAAAGGATGTCTACTCCGAAGCGTTCTTTCAGTTCGTGAAGTACTTCACTCAGCTTTCGAACGTTGCCTCTGAGCTGAACAGGAGACCCTGGTTCTTTTGGCAAAAGCATAGGACTAGCGGGCTGACCGGGTATAGTCAGGCAAGCCACCAGCCCCCATGTATGTAGGCTAGTAAAAAAGAAGGACATAATGGTAAAAGAGAGGGATTATGTGATAGAAGTAGATTGTAAAAAGACCTGTTTGTTATGACGAATGATACGTAAATTCAAGACTTCGGCAATGATACTTAGTAATTCTTCAGCATTCTCTGTAGGGTACGTCCCCGAAAGGGTTAAGGCAGCAGTTTCGGGTTCGGGAATCACTAGGGTAATCCCAAAATTCTCTTCAAAAAGGTACGTGAGCTCTCGTAAGGAAGTCTCCTTGAAAACATAACGGCCATCACGCCAGGCGGAAAAATGTCTCGATTGTTCTGCTTTTTTCAACTGAGCTTTTCCACTGGGACTGACATTTACCAGATCGCCCGGCTTAAGGGTTAAGGGAGCCGCGACTTTACCTGATTTATGGTAATGAAATTCAACCTTTCCCCGGTGTAAAGCGACTTCCGTGCCGCGGGCACGACTGTATAAATTGAACTCCGTTCCCAAGACTACCACATCGGCACCCCGGCTGGTTTTTACGACGAATTGTTCATTCGTTGCCGTGTGTTGAACCGAAAATAGAGCTTCGCCTTCGAGCCAAACCTGACGGTGGCTGGTAAAACCAAATAGGGGGACTTTCAGGGTTGAATTGGCATTCAGCGTTACTTGGCTTCCGTCGGGAAGGGTCACTACCTGGGTCTGTCCAAAATTGGTTCGGTAGGTTTGTTTTAATAATTGAGGACCCAGGTAATAGCAACCTATGACAAGGATAACAGAAGCCGCAGCCGATGAAAAAAGCCAGTTCCGGTGGAGGTTCCAGCGACGAAAAAAGGAAGTTTCCTGACTTACTTGCCTGGGACGCTGGTTGTGGTGTAAAAATTCCTGGTACTGCTCAAATGCTTTATCGCGGTCGGCTTGGTATTGAAGGTGGGTTCGTTCCCATTCCTGCAACCATTCGTAAAATAATTCTTCGTTTTGCGGTTCCTGACTCCATTCATCGATTTGCTTTCGCTGCAAAACCGTAGCATTGCCCGATAAAAATTCGAAAATGAGTTGTTTATTGATGAGTGGGTTCATCGCTGAAATTCAGTTAGGTAAGAAGAAAGCTTAGAGGGCAGAATCAGAACAATTAGGCGAAAAAATGAAAAAGTAACCCTGACAATACGGTGAACCAGCGGGACTTTAACATTTGCCGAATAGTCTGATTGGCCAGCCGAATCTGAACCTCCACGGTACGTACCGACAGCCCGAGTTCGCTGGCAATTTCGGCCTGTCTTCTTCCTTCAAACCGACACATTAAATAAATTCTTCGTCTCTGAACGGGTAATGACTCGATGGCTTTTTCCACATCCTGGTATAATTCATCATACTGCGTCAGTGCATCCGGCTGTTGCGTGTGTTCGCTCGTGAAAAACTCCGCTTCCTCAATGGGAACATCCCGCTGAAAAGACTGCCGGATGTAATTGTAAGCCCGATTACGTACCGTCTTGAAAAGGTAAGCCCGGTACGAACTGGTGATGCTGGAGAAAACCTGGTTTTCGTAAAACTGACAGAAAATATCAGCAACTAAATCTTCAGCAACGGACTTCGACCCTACGAAACGCACGGCATGACTGCATAACTCCACGTAGTGGCGACGGAAGAGCATCTCACAGCCTAGCTTAGGATTGGTCTCAAAGGTTTTCCGAACGAATAGCTCCTGGTCAGAGCTCTTCAACAACGATTCATTCTCTGAATCATCAGCCGATGAGGCGTGTTCAGTTGTTGAAAAAGGGTTCCAGTTGCTAGCTAACTGCATGAGTTTATATTAGGATAGATCTGCCTTACAGAGACAATTCAGTGGGAAGACACAATGGCCTCAAAAATCCCTTAAGCCAAACAGGATATTTTTTATAATTTTTTTTAACCCGTCTTCCAATAGTTAAATATTCAACGATGACCGAACTGAATATCAGGTAAAAGTAAGCGTTTGCAGCCCTAAAAAGAGAATTTAATTGAAGTATTAACGGAAGATGCCAATAGATTTCATAACCATTTATAGGTACTACCTGTATTTTATTTAGCAATAGTAGTTAGTCATAAGAGAATGATAAGGTTGAATCAATGGCCCTAAACTAAGCAAATGGCCCGTCTTCGGAGCTTAATAGTGCTATTTGGACCTTACTAAGTACCATTACATTATCTTTCATAGCAGTCTTTGCCCATTTCTATCCTATTAGAATAATTATATGTTTTTAGGGCTGGATTTGGAAAAAGGTGGGGTGCTTTTGGCTCCGTTGTATTTAATTCTAGTCTGAGCCATCTGTTCATTTTAAGGCTAAAATTGAACAGATTCAATGATACTACTAGTCTTCAAAGGACGGAACCTCTCTTCGCAGGATTTCTTACTTAATCAAACAAACCAGTCTATCGAAAAAGATTCTAAGCTTCTTTCGATAGTCTGTTGGGTAACATCATCAACTACTGATTCAAAAGCGTCTGGTTCCGATCTGGCCCTACGGAAATGTAGATGATGGGAATTTTTAATTCATTTTCCAGAAACTGAATATAATTCACTTTTATTAGGCCTTTTTGACAAAATACATCTTAATATCTCCTTTGCCCTTGGCATTAATTATTCCGCGATAGTCAAACAAGAAGGTAGGATCATCCTTTAATAAGTTATAAATCGTTTCGCTGACATTCACTTTTCCGGGTTCTCCATTGCTTTCAATTCGGCTAGCCGTGTTTACGGTATCGCCCCATACATCATATTGAAATTTTTTCACTCCGACAACGCCCGCCACTACCGGGCCACTGTGAATACCCACCCGCATTTCAAAAGTAGGGTTATTGCTGAATTGATGATCTATTTTTCTGCGGGTAATGAAATCCTGCATTTCTAGGGCAGCACAAACAGTATTCCATGCCGCTTGCTGATCGGGGTTAGGAAGTCCGCCCGCTGCCATGTATGCATCACCAATGGTCTTGATTTTCTCGATTTTATATTTTTCAACGATTAAATCAAAGGCTTTAAAACAAACGTTCAGCTCTTCTACCAGACTTTGAGGCGACATCTTTTCCGCCGTTTGGGTAAAAGACTTAAAATCACTAAACAGAATAGCTACGGAACTAAAATTCTGGGCTTCTACGCTACCTTTTTCCATTAACTCATCGGCAATCTCTTTAGGCAAAATATTAAGTAATAAATTTTCAGAGCGATCTTTCTCTTTTTGCAGAATTTTCTTTGATCTCCTTACATAGTTCAGGCGACTCCACAAACCTATAGCAACAATGGAAAGAAAGCCTAGCGAAACGAAAATGTAGTTGCGTTGCTGTTCTTTTTTTCGTACTTCTTCTTTATGCTTTTGTTGAATAACGTATTCCTTACGTGCGTGAGTAATACTGTCGGCAAGTTGTTGCTTTTGGAATTCCATGCTCTGGGCCTGGCTCGCAATTTCTTCAGATCGTAAACTATCTTTATAAATTGTGGCTTTTTCATAAAAACGAAGAGCTAAAACGGCGTTTCCAATTGATTTATAAGACTTATAAAGGCAATCACAGGCTTCTCTCTTGAGGGTAACAGAGCCTAGTTTCTCAGCTGTAATGAGGCCTTCGTGACATGATTTAATGGCTTCTGAGCTTTGACCTGTTTTATTAAATACATCTCCCAGAGCAATTTTGGAGGTACTCAAGTACTGTAAATTGTTGATTTTTTGAGAAATAGCTAAGGACGATTGATAGTAATAAAGAGCTTGTGCGTACTTTTTCTGATGATTAAATAACTCACCTAGACTGTGCAAAACTTCTAATTGCTTCACCTTGTTATCCAGTTTATTAGCAATCGCTAACGACTGATTAAGGTAACGGAAAGCCTCTAAGTAGTTATATTGTCTGGCATAAATCTCGCCGATCCCGTTTAGCGTTTGGGATAATGATGCAGAATCTTTTAATTCTAGCTGTAACTTCAGGGCTTGCTGAAAATAAGCCATGCCATTTTTATAATCTTTAATAGAAACGTAAATTCCTCCGATATTCTGAGTAGTGGCAGCAAAGATCTTTCGATCGCCTACTGCTTTTTGTACATCGATGGCCTGTTTATAAAGTTCAAGAGCTTTGAGTTTATTACCCAGATAGTAATATACCGCTCCTATATTGTTTAAGATCTTAGATTCTCCTACCTTATTCTTCGCTTTCTGATAGGAGTATCTACTCTTATGGAAGAATTCCAGAGCTTTTGTGTAGTTTCCCTGATAATAATAGGCCAAAGCGATTTGTTTTAGGCTATTACCTGCTTCATCAGGTAATGGTAAGCTCTCATACAGATGCAAGCTTTTTTCAAAATACGGAATCGCAGCAGCATAAGACCCCGCATTCATTTTTTGCTCTCCTATCTTAACTAAACTTTCTGCCAGAACTTGGTTCGGCTGATTTGTGGGAGTAGGATGCTGTGCAAAAAGATTTTCAGTAAAAAGAATAATGAAGACAACTAGCAGAAAGATAGATTTCACGGTTAGGTCACTTACAAATGATAAAGTGTTGAAGATAGCAAAGTAGTCCTATTGCCCCGTAAGTTAGGCTCAAATCTTCTGACCTTTTAGATCTCAACCGTGAATTTGATCCAGTTTTGTAAGCTTGGTTCCTGATTTAATACCCAATAGTAATTTTTATGTAAACTTACTGGTGTTTAAAACAAACTTCTTTCCTTCAAATTCCAGTGTATGATCTGCATTAAGCCCGCCCTGAAACCAATTAATTGTTTGGTAATCAGAACGAACCACGGTTTTCTTTGCCAACTAATGAATTAGCGAATGCTTTTTCGGATGCGACTCAGGGAGGAAGGCGTGATGCCGAGGTAAGAGGCCAGCATGCTTAAAGGAACTCGATTGGATAGTCCGGGATAGTGTTCGAGAAAATGCAGGTAACGGGTTTGGGCGTCCTGAACCAGCATATTACTGGTGTAACGCAATTTGTTTTCAAGTACGTAAGAAGTGATTTTAAAGAAGATGTCATGCCAGCCGGGTATGACGCTTGAAAGCTCAGTAAAGTCTTCCTTTGAAAAAGCTAACACCTGACAGTCGGTAACGGCTTCAATGTATTCGGCGGAAGGAAGCTCATCCCGAAAACTATTCATATCCACCACAAAACGATTTTCGTAGACAAAGTATCGGGTGAACCCGTCTCCCATTTTGTCGTAATAGCAAACCCTGAAAACGCCGTCGGTTACGTATCCAATTTCTCTGGAAATTTTCCCCGCTTCAGAAAAGTAAGCTCCCTTCGCTACCGACTTCCATCGGGCTTTGGACAAAATCAGTTCGCGTTGGGGGACATCCAGATAACCGAATTGAAGTAAATACGTAATGAGTTCCTGCATGGCTCAAAATTAGGAGATAGAAGCCGGATCACCCCATAACTCTTACGTAAGATAAGACCTAAAAGGAAATAGATATTGATTTAACTAATTGAAATACAAACCAATAGGCACTATTATCGGGCAGGATTGAGAAATGAAGTGCTTCCTACCCCTGCCCGATCATAGTTCAAATTCATTCTAACTGTTCATTCATTACCTGCTTTCGGGCTTTTTTGTTGGCCCGAATTACTAGTAACATTTGAAGTAAAACCGATAGCATAATCAGACCTAAGCCTGTGTAAAAGGCTGGACTTAACTCGCGGTCTTCTTCATACAACAAAATGGCAAGGATAATGGTATAAACGGGTTCAAGATTCAAACTTAAGTTAACGGTAAAAGCCGAAAGCTGGCGTAATACCTGCGTTTGGAGTAGGTATAAGAGTACCGTACAAAAAACGACCAGAATCATTAAATAGCCCAAATCCTGAAAGCTGGGAATCAGGGAAATGCTTGGAAACCAATAGCAATAGATGACCAGAACGGGAATTAGTGAGACGGCTCCTCCCAGCATGGAATAGACCAGTACCGTTTCGCTCGGATGTTTTCGAGCCAGTCGTTCATTACTAATGGTAAATAATGAAGCAAGCAGCGAAGAAATAAAACCTAGAAAAATGCCCAGCCGGTATCGGGTGTCAAAGCTGAAAATCAGAATAATACCCGCTAGCGTTAATAAGCTCAGACTTAGTTCAGACCATGAAAATTTTTGCTTATTGATCAGCGGAGCAACGATTGCTGTGAAAAACCCCGTTAAAGAAAAGCAGACGACACCGACTGAAATATTGGCGTATTTGATACTTCCGTAGAAGAAAATCCAGTGCATGCCAATAAAAAAACCAGCCAAAGCAAGAGGTCCCGCTTGCCGAAGGGAAATGGCCTGAAGTTTTCTGGTAATCGAAAGAATAATTAAAAGCAATAAACCAGCCAAAGCGATTCTATACCAGGCCAGTAAGCCTTCATTTAACGTAATCAATTTGCCAAAAATGCCGGTAAATCCAGCCAGGATAATCGAAATATGGAGCTTGATGAAAGCTTTTTTCATGAGAGATTCATCCAATACTATTAAACGGTAAGTAAGGCTAACGCGAAGCATTAGTAATAAGATGCCCAAACGACATCTGGCTCAACAAGCTGAATGAATGAAAATAGGACACTTCAAATCCGTTTGCCCGTAAGCAAAAGACAAATTCAGTGGTCAAGCTTTACGCAACTGGGGGCGAAATGAGAGAAGCGTGAAGACGAGGATTCATGTATACGGGTGTTTAGAACGGCAAGATAGCGAATTGCGGAAAAAACATACGTGGACAGAAGAGGAAACTGGTAGGGAGTCAGAAAGTGTTATTCAATCCTAAGTAAGGTCCTTCGCTTCGCTCTGGATGGCAAATCGAGGGGTAAACCAATGCTCCCATCTGTCATCTCGAACGCAGGGAGAGACCTTCGGTGGAATGGGACGAAGTTATTAACTTGGGTAAGTCCCCACATTTAGTAAGTTCTTTTGCTTGATAGGCTCGGAGGCCATAACGGCAGGTGGGAACCTGCCGCTTGGTAGGAACGAGAGGGAATCTCGCAGCAGTTGGTTCTTTATTAAGTCATGTACGTCATGAGTTCCCCGTAGAGAGGCGATGAAGTCGCGTCTAGGTAAGAGGCGGTCAGCGTTACTTTAGGGATTATAAATCCCTTACAGAGGGCTTTCGGATTACAAATCCGAAAGAGCGTAGTCTTAGTTAGTTAAAACCAAAATCCTTGATTAAAACTCGTACATCGCAGATCCCCAAGTAGAGACGCGACTTTATCGCGTCTGGGTAAGAGGCGGTTTTGTTACCTCTGTATGACTTCCATTTCCCTTTACGCCGTGGTTGGTGTCTCACCAACCAGGGTTTGCGTACCATATGGCTGGAGAGACACCAGCCATGGTGGGGTTCTTTTCATGTTCCGACCAGCCGCGATGAAGTCGCGTCTCTACCCTTTTAAAATCAAAAGTTTGGGTTGAAGCTACGTTGTACATTATAGATTCCCTCACAGTCGCTCCCGAGTGACACTGTAGTCTGGTAAGTCTCTGGCGAATGTTAGTAAGTATATTTTTGTTGGGGAAGGTTATTCTCTGGCCCGCTACGGGTTTGCATCCTACCGGCCAGAGGCCTAGAGTTAGGTGGTCACTCGACTAGAGCCGAGCGACTGCGGTGGGAGGAGGAGGGCCCGAGGACAAGAAAGTTTGCAACGTCAAGTAGATCCTTCGCTTCGCTCTGGATGACAGATTCCGGTATAAAGTAATTCCGCCGAATGGTCTTCCCGAATGAAGAGAGACAAACGTATGGTCTCTTTTATTTTATCTAAAAGCTCTCTTTAGGGATAGTTAAATAAATCATCAGTAGTGAGTTTATTTCGTAGCGATGCTACTTTATCTTCTGAAGATCGTTAGGCTTTGTCTTACAGGGGTTTAGCCACGGTTTTACTCTAAACCAGAAATACTATGAATAGAAGACTGTTTATGAACCAGCTAGCCAAAGGTACCTTTTCGGCTACTGCCGTTGGTACCTCTTTGTCAGCTTCCGCAGCCGATTACCTTTTGAATACATCGAACGCCGGGGAGTTGGCTTCTCATACAATCGCTGACATTAGTTACACCGACGTACAGCTCAAATGGCCCCGCTTTGTGGGTAAAAATGGCCGTCGGGATATTCATGGGTATGGGCCAAAAGTAAGCGTTTGTGTATTGACTACCGACCAGGGAGCTAAAGGCTGGGGCATGCACGGGAGCAGAAATGCCGAAGCCATCGCTTATTTGAAAGGGAAGCGGGTTTCGGAGGTTTTTCAGCCCTCTTTAGGAGTAACCGACTCTAAAGCACTGGGTTTCGACGTCCCTCTGCACGATCTGGCGGGGGTAATTTTGAACAAGCCCGTGTATGAATTGATGGGTCAGAAAAAGCCTATCCTGACGAAATGCTACAGCGGTATGATCTACTTCGATGAGCTGGAACCCAAAGAAGGCCCCGTAAAAACCACGGCAGATGGTTTGGACCGACTTCTTGAAAACTGTCGACACGATTATGAACTGGGATACCGACAACTCAAACTTAAAATAGGCCGGGGTAATATTTGGATGCCCAAAGAAGAAGGATTGAAGCGGGATATTGAAGTAACTAAACTGGTGGCGAAGACCTTTCCTGATGTGGAGATTCTGGTAGATGCCAACGATGGATTTACCGTCGACACGACGATTGCTTACCTGAAGGGTATCGGCGATATTCCGCTGTTCTGGATGGAAGAACCTTTTGCCGAAACCGTGGCGGATTACCAGAAACTGCGAGCCTGGACAAACGCTAACAAGCCCCAAATGCTGCTTGCCGACGGTGAAGCAGATCCCCGGCAAGAGTTGTTGCGGGAACTGGAAGACAGGAAGCTCATTGATGTTCACCTGACCGACATGATTGGTTATGGATTTACCCCCTGGCGGAAACTGATGCCTGAGTTGAAGAGTAGGGGCATTCTGGCTTCGCCTCACGCCTTTGGAGAGTTATTGAAATCGTATTACTGTGCACATCTGGCGGGAGCATTGGGTAATACGGTAACGATTGAGGGCGTTCCGGCTACTTGCGAAGCTATTGATTTTGGGAAGTATACCATCAAGAAGGGCCAATTCGTGCCTTCGCCAGACCCTGGTTTCGGAATGACCTTACTGAAAAAAGTCTGAGGTATTTTTAATCTCTTGGTAATGATTTGAAAAAGCTGGGTCGCCGGACAGTTACGTTTGCGACCCAGCTTTAACCATGAAAAATGAAGCAGTAATGATTCTTTTTAGTCTTATTAGGGTTAGGTAGAAAAAAGTAGCCGTGCAGGAAACCAAAGGATTACTCGATCCACTCTGGCATCATGACAAGTTGCCATTGATGATTAATGAAAATTGCAGGATTGCCCTGCCGGAAGAGGTGCTAGGGAAATTGCAGCAACCGCATAAGCTCTCCTTCTATTACTTTGTGTATATCGATCAGGGATCTGAAACATATACCATAGATTTACAGGATATTACCATCTCCGCCGGGCAGTTGATCTTTGGCTTGCCGAATCAGATTTTTACGAATCCGATCCACAGCCCGGCGAATCATCATTACCACCTCAGTTTTGATGAACATACCTTGGCGTTGCTTCCGCAGACGTATGCTTTTCTGTTAAACCCTCTTCAAACCCCTGTGATAACCTTCGATCCGGAGGCCAGACAACGGGTGAGGGCTCTTCAGACTAATGTATTTCAGTTATTGCATGCGGCGGCAAAACCCCCAAAGGCGGAGATTGTGCTGGCTCATCTGAATGCCTTATTGACGGAATATAACAGTGCCTATTTCGAAGGAACGGGCCATCAGGCGAATACCCGGTCGTCTAAATACGTAGAATTCAAGCTGATCGTTGAAACACACCTGACCGAACAGCAGGACGTTCATACCATTGCAGCAAAGATGGGAATGACCACGAGTAGCCTTTATGCCCTGGTGAAAGAAAACGCCGGAGTTTCGCCGAAAGAATGGATCACGAATCGATTGATTCTGGAAGCTCAGCGGCAATTGCAATATTCCAGTCGTTCGGTGAAAGAACTGGCCTATGATCTGGGCTTTAATGACCCCAGTTATTTCTCAAGACTCTTCAAAAAGAAAACCGGAAAAAGCGTCAGCGATTTTTCGGAAGGCTTGCGTGATTTGTCCTCAACTTGAGAAGATTTGTCCATGCGGGCTCTTGGCGAGCGGGTTACTTTTGCTTCGTTCTTTATTATAACGATTCACGAAATGAAGTCAGCATTAGTTACCGGAGCCAACAAAGGCATTGGATTTGAAGTAGTGAAAGAACTCGTCCGAAACGGGTTCTTTGTGTACTTGGGAAGTCGGAAGTTAGAAAACGGAATGGCCGCCGTAAACCAGCTCAAGACCGAGGGTATAACGAACGTAGAAGCCATTCTATTGGATGTTACCGACGAGGAATCCGTCAAAGCAGCCCGGGCAAGTTTGGGGGAAAAAGTAAAAGTGCTGGACGTATTGGTAAATAATGCCGGCATCTCCGGTGGATTCCCACAATCGGCCCTTAATGCCACAATTGATCAATTCAAAACCGTATACGATACCAATGTATTTGGGGTAGTACGGGTTACACAGGCGTTTATTGATTTGTTACAGCAGTCGAATCAGCCCCGCATTGTTAATGTAAGTACCGCCATGGCTTCGCTCTCACTGGCTGCGGACCCTGACAGTAGCAGTTATGACCATAAACTCGCCGTGTATCAATCTTCCAAATCAGCTCTGAACATGTACACCATCAATTTGGCGTATGAACTTCGGAATACGGCTTTCAAAGTCAACGCCGTTTGCCCCGGTTATACGCAAACCGATTTTACGGGTTATCAGGGTACAAGCACGCCAGCAGAGGCCGGGAAACGCATTGCCAAATATGCCCTAATCGGCCCGGATGGCCCTACGGGAAAATACGTTAGCGAAGAGTACTTTCCCGAACCGGCAAGTTGTCCGTGGTAAGGTAAAGGGTCTCTGGTAAGGAAATGCTTGAGAATGCTCCATACACAGAAACTTGACTTCTCATGTTGGAGCATTCATTCTACTTTATTTAAAATCAAACCAAAAC
The DNA here is from genome assembly GCF_031453245.1 of Siphonobacter sp. SORGH_AS_0500. NCBI lineage: Bacteria > Pseudomonadati > Bacteroidota > Cytophagia > Cytophagales > Cytophagaceae > Siphonobacter > Siphonobacter sp. SORGH_AS_0500. The sequence continues at coordinate 182,833 of NZ_JAVIYT010000007.1, read as the reverse complement.
GGCCCCTGATCTTCATCATAAGTGATACTTACCCTTTTAGAACCATCAAGATTAACCAGTTGATATGTAAAATTTCGATGGTCTTTCTTTTCAAAGTCTTTTCTTACCGTGTTGATAAAACGTTGTAAATAACGTCGATTCAGATCATTAAAGTCTTCTCTATAGGTAATCCATGTACGAATTTTACTAGTAGTATAAATAGGCTTAGCTAATAGCTGTTCTTGGTCGTTAATAAACAATATGCCACTTATCTTTAAGTTAGTTGAATTTGAATTGTAAAAATAACTAGCAAAGATATAATTATTATGAATATCATGATAGCCATCATCTTCAGGATCAAATGTACCTCTAGGAACGATTCCAAAATCGAAAGAAAGTGCTTTTTTAGTTCTCTGAATTTTTTTTCTTAGCGTATTTAATTGTTTAAGGCCATTATAATTATCTGAAAAGCAGTCTATTTGAATGTAAGTTCCTATATTAAGATTGATGTCTGATATTTCAAGGGCGTGGATTTCCCCGCAATTTTCTCGCTTAAAATAGCCTTTAATATAAAGATCGGCCATTACTACTACTACAGTAAGAACTGCAGTTATTCCAACTCCTTTAAGCCAGGAAAACCAGTAAGATCTTGCATAAGTTCGGTATTGAATGAGTTGTTGAATGGAAGAGCAAATGAAAAGAACCGTATAATCTACTACCAATAAAATACTGATGAATAAAGCATCAGGTATTGGTTTTTGCGTAAGCGTAGTTTTAGTAAAAAATTCAAGTACAGGAAAGGCACTTTGGGGAAATAATATCTGAACACCAAAAATGAAATCTGAGGGGTCCTCAATGGTTGATGTTCTTAGGTAAATATACATCCCGAGTTTTAGAAAGAGGAGCCAGCCTATTTGTCCTTTAGTTAACAATAAGCCCGCAACCGGTTGTTGATCAGGCTTGCTCATAAAAATTCTAACTATACAGTAGAGTACCTGAACGTGTGGTAAGAGTAATAAAAAGCCTATTATGATAAGCAATGGGAGGGCGGAAGTATTCATGGTTAATGCATTGAAGGTGGAAGGAAATTGAAAAAATAGAGCTTACTCCTTTAATATTATTCATCTGGTGAATAATATCAAAGGAGGGTAAAAGGGGAGGCGATTATCAGGGGTTTAGTTAAAGTATAACCTCGGTATATTGTATAACCTATTAGGTAGGTACGCTATTATTTATACCCAAAGAATATCGGAAAAAGAAAAGTCACGATAATCGTCCATGCGGTGTAAACGGGAAGATAAAAAGCAATGACTTTTCCAACGCTTTCCAGCCTATCCCGTTTCAATACTACCTTTACTAACTGAGCGGTTACTAAAAATAAATGAACCAGAATCAGAATATTACCTCCTAATATAGCCAGGCGATTAGGCGTTATTCCCCAGGAAGAAATGCGAAACAGAATGGCAGATAAAGCAATTCCATTAATGACAATCGTAACCACAGATAATAGAAATAAAACCCAGAGTTGAATGCGGCTGGTTGACGTTTGAGAAGTCTCCGCAATTGAGAAAAAGATGATGGCCATCACGCCTACCAAGAGGACATTAAAAACCATCAAAAATTCCCTGTCGTTGTAAGGGTCTTTGCCCGTATACAGGATCGCTCCAAGGTATATAACCAGCATAACCAATACCAGAGGACTGAATATTTTGGCAATGACGGGTGAGACTTTGCTAACAAGCTGCGGATTCGTTTGAGTCAGGTAGGTGCCGACAAGGGTTACCGAGGCCAGTCCGCTTACGACTACGTAATTAAAATACCATGAGGTGATGTCTAGCTTAATTAGTGAAAATAAACCGATCGTTATACCCGTCATGATGCCGCCTGAAATCAGGATCAGGGCAGTCATTACCAGTAAATCTCCATTGTACCTTAGATAACTAAGCCTTCTTTCGGCGTCGTTCAAGTTCTTCCCAACAAACGCAAAACCTAAGATCGACCAGAGAAATAAGACCATATGAATGCATGACAAGACTAGCGTATCGCTTTGAGGGTTATTAGGCAACAGGTTGATATACACCAGAGCAATCATCATCAAAACAATAGCTATTGCTATTCTGATAGCTGGCAACTGGTTTTTCCAGGCGAAGTAGGCGGTCAGGAGAGGGAAAACTATGAACCCTATATTTCTCGAATAGTATAGCTCTTCCTGAATAGAAGCAATGGCCGGTAATTTAGCAAAGACACTGGCCAGCAGGCAGGCCAGAATAACCCCAAGTAATTCCCGACTACTTCCCCAGTTGATTTCTTCGGCCTGGTAATGAAGCCTGGCGTTCCAGCTATCGGCTAGTAAGTTTCCTTTGAGTTCAGGGTAGAGCAGACTGAATTCTCGTTTGAAGCCAGTTTTATTGGTTCGATAGAGCTTTTCAAGATGATTGGGATCATCCAGATGAGCAATGATTTCTGATTTCATAGTTTTAAAAATGGAGACGTGTATCTAGATGAGTTAGTAGATTAATGGAAAGTACTTTGTATTGCAAAGTTAAAAGTGTTTTGGAATCTCCAAATCAGTAGCGAAGAATTTTTTATAAAGAGGCGGGATAAATTATTTGAATTACTAATGAAAGATCGAGGTGATGAATCTAAAGTTAATGGGCTGGTGATAAGGACATTGGCTAGTGATTGAAGAACATTGCAGGCCGTTTGATCAGGAATAAATGGTCTTAAAGTAACGCTCTATATGATTTAGTGGTCTAGCTTTGCTAGGTCTTAGAATTTCTTCAGGCCCTATTGCCTGGCTCTTTTGTTATCCATTTATCAATGAAAAAAGTCTTTCTTAGCCTGGCTTGTGTGCTTTTCTGTTACGCTGTCTCGGCTCAATCTCAACCTGTTATGCACTGGTTTAATACCCCCAAAACCTGGAATGGCGATGCTCAGAAACTAACCATGACGGTAGAACCGAACACCGATTTCTGGCGAATCACGCATTACGATTTCATCAGAGATTCAGGGCCTTTTTATTACCAGGAAGTTTCCGGCGACTTCGAAGCCAGTGTCAAAGTATCCGGTCAGTATCAGGAACTCTTTCATCAGGCAGGACTGATGGTACGGATTGATTCGAAAAACTGGATTAAAACCGGTATTGAATACGTAGATGGCGTGCAAAATGTAAGTGCCGTCGTAACCCGTGAGTTTTCGGATTGGTCGGTTGTACCTCGTCATGACAGTCCGCCGAGCATTTACCTGAAACTACTTCGTAAAGGCGATTACGTTCAAATTGAATATTCCTTTGATAACCAAAAGTTTGAAATGCTACGTCTGGCCTATTTTCCGCCAAAGGTGAAAGCACAGATTGGTATGGTAGCGGCTGCTCCGGGAAAGAAAAGTTTTCCGGTAGTATTTGAAAACTTCGTTGTGAAAGCAGTGAATCAGAAATGAGATAAAACCAGGCGTGATACCTTTCGATAGAGGTATTACGCCTAGTATCAAATATAAAAGCGAGTAAGGAAAAGATAGGATTATGAATTCAATAGATTATTATAACGATATTATAACGTTAATTTCTGTTTTTGAATTTTATTCCTCCTGAGAAGATGGAGGTTCAGAAGTGCTCGGGTAATTCAAGTAGAATAGTCCGGGCACTTCTGAATTAGTCTCAAATAGATTTACCAGGGGCTTAATCCCGTTTCTGGATTGTTATCATCACTAAAAAACTGCCCGGTAGGACCATCTGCTTCGAAGGTTGCAGCCTTCACCACTCGTTTTGCAGCATCACTTACCGTGCCTGGTCCACTGTGGTGATTAAAATCCGTGGCGGTATATCCCGGATCAACGGCATTCACTTTGAAAGGCGTGTCCCGTAACTCGTACGCTAATACGATAGTATACGCATTGAGGGCTGCTTTGGAAGAGGTATAACAGGCTCCTTTCACATGGTAGTATTTCCAGTTTGGGTCACTATGCAGCGTTAACGAACCCAGACCCGAAGTTACATTCACAATCCGGGGTTCAGGGGACTGTCGCAATAAATCTATAAAGGTCTGAGTCATCCCAATAACGCCGAAGAAATTGGTTTCGAAAACCTGTCTGAACGTCCGGATATCAGCTTCGCTAGCCGTTTGAGGGAAACCACCGCTGATGCCGGCGTTGTTAATCAGTACATCCAGGCTAACAATCTTTTCACCTAAAATCTGACGGGCGGTTTTAATCGAATGCAGGTCGTCCACATCAATGGCAATAGCTTCAAGGTTTGTAAATCCTTCGGATTTAAGTTGACTTACGGCTTCTTCACCCTTTTCCAGATTGCGACTTCCGAGATAAACGTAATAGCCTTTTTCCAGTAGTTGTCGGGCTGTTTCGAAGCCAATGCTTTTATTGGCTCCTGTAATCAATGCTGTCTTCATGTATGTGATGGTTTGAGACAACAAAAGTACTGCGACTCTGAACGCTGTTCATCACACATTTTTCGGCATTACTGGTACATTTCCCGGGTGGTTGCCCGGTATTCAGCGGGCGTAAGATTGGTTTCGCGTTTGAAAAAGCGGCTGAAATAGGAGGCGTCATTGAACCCTAACGTATACCCAATTTCTTTTAGGGAATGCTCGGTATGAAAAAGAAGCCGACGGGCTTCCATCACCAGCCGTTCATGAATGTGAGTAATGGCTGGTTTACCGCTTTGTGCTTTGACTACTTCGCTTAAGTAACCCGCTGATACGTGTAGCAGGGCGGCGTAGTCGCTTACCTGATGGAGTTGCTGAAAGTGTTCATCGATGTGTGACTGATATTTTTTCAGTAATAATTTTTCTGTGGATGACGGAGTCCTATCAAATTGTTCAGCGTACAATCGACTGAGGTAAGTTAACAGAACCGTAAGATACGCCGACAACATGCGTTGGTGCCAATGGCCTGTCTGCGTATGTTCTGTACTAATTTTTTCCAGAAGGTCTTCCATAAAAACAACATCTGTCTCCGCAAGCATTAGCTCATGTACGTTATGCGGATTGAGAATCAGGGGTAACTGCCTGAGTGTAGCGTTTTCCTGTAAAGCCAGAAATTCTTCGTCAAAAGCAATAGCGGTACCCCACATCGGCGTGGATTCTTCTTTGACGACAATCTGATGGGGGACAAAAAAGTAAAAAGTTTGCTCTCTGGTAGCGTAAGGCCGCATGTCGACCCAGTGCCGGCCATTGCCACGCCGACACAAAACCAGTAAATAATAAGCTTTCCGATGAGGCATTAGTAGCTCGGAGGGATGCGTTAATGTACCATTAAACCGTACGATATTGAATCGTTTATTTCCAATAATGGGATCCTGTTCAAGCGTATAAGTAGGGATGGATTGATCAGCGGTAGTCAGGTTCATACTGAGAGCAAAGCAATTAAAGGTCCCGTTTGAGGAGATCTTATTTCATTTCTCCTAAATAAAAAGAAAGGTTAAGTCCGCCATAAGGACGTTTGGTATTCAGGTTACCATAAGCTGTTAGGCCAATGCCCAGATCACGATTGGATAAGATGAATGGAACTTCAGCCGGAATGCCGATGGTCGCATACCCTAGAGATTCATAAGAATCTTTTCCATAGAGAAAAGGTTCAGAATCTTCTCGGAGAAACTTCCCTCGTTTAACGCCCCACACTCTACTTAAACCCGTTGAAAAACGAAACTTACCTACTTTATATCCATATAAGACTCCTAAATCATTAACGTTCTGGAGAGGCGTTACACTTTCATCATTATAAATTTCGAGATTGTAAGCATAGCGAGTAGTTATCAAGGCAGGCTTATTTTTAAATTCATAAGCCAATGCCAAGGAAAGATTACCTAAAGTTCCGGTTCCAATGCCTGCTGATCCCCAAAAATATTCCTTAGGTTTTTTGCTAGGCATATACTTTTGAACTACCGCTAAACAGGAAAATCAGAGCAAAAATAATAGATAATGGTTTAAACATATAGTGGGTTCATTTGCTGTAAAAGTAAACCTATTTTGCGAAGTATTTGAAGGTTTGTTAAATAGTTATGAATCTAGTTAGTTAAACTGATAAGAACGTATTGAAGGGATCGATTGTGTTAAGTATTTTTTAGTAGTTCATGTCATAAATTGTTCGAGTAATGACTTATGTAATCAGAAATGAATGGGAGGTTTATATGGATCATTACTAGTTAGTAATAAGATATCCATAAAGAATTATGAATAGATTAATTAAATAGAGCTTGAATTTTATAGTTGTAGGGGTATTTAATTTTCTCAAGGAACTTAACTTTATAGCATTAGATCCTAGTAACAACCATTCTTAGCAACACAATACGGGAAAATCTGTTTGGTAAGAGCGATTATTCGAACTTGGTTCCCTTGTATGATTCTAGGTATAGGGGCGGAAGATTTTTTAGAATTAGCTTAATAGATAGACACATATATTATTGAATTTCAATGATTTGTATGGGTATGATTCTGTCATCCGATCGATAAGCATCACTCGAAGTAATCCTGGGTATGATGACAGCATCGTACTTGAAATAGACTGGTATGACACGGGTCTAGGTAGGTTCACCTTTTATGAAGTACATAAAGCCACGTTTAATCTGAATTTCGGAATGATTGTTTGTGAATCCATATTAAGTGCAGAATGCACTGAGGATGATGAGGGATTAGAGTTACTCAAGCATCGAAAAATAACTTCTCTATAATCAAGGATCTTAAGTGCTATATAATTACTACTAATTCAACTATTAACCAGATAAAAATCTATGAAAAAGGCTTTCACCTTTGATACAAATGGAATACAATTAATAAAATAACAATGATGAAAACCTTTATTAAAAAATATTTCCCCACTTCAAAGAAGCGTTAGTTACTACAAAGTAGATTGACAAACTTGAAGAAAAAATTAAAGTTAATTTCCCTCCTGATTACCGATAGTTTTTGATGTATTTAGATGAATTTGGAAGGGAACTAAGTAGCACCTATGCAATCTTTGAACCTGCTGAAAAATTTATGAATGGATTCAAACTAATTGCTCAGATTTTATTCCCGGGGCTATTTACATAGGTTCAAATGGTAACTTGTAAATGGTTGTGATCGATAAGCGTACGTATCCTTATGAATTCTGCCTCTTACTCTTTATTGCTGTTGATAGCGACTTCATTGACCTAGGTGAAACCTTCGAATAATTTTTAGATAAACTTAGTGAAGGTATAGATTTTGAAAATTAGAAGTCGCTATAACTATTGGTGTTTTATACTATAATCAGGCCACCGAATGGTCCATGGCAATAAATAGAATATATTTTACCATGTCTGGTGAAGAATCTTCCCTATGCGAGGCTGCAATTGCTACCGCCGTATTTGTTGTGATTCAGGTATCTTTCTTTATCTATCTTCTTCAAAAGATAATACTGATTAAGAAAAGCCACTGATATAGCGTGTTTGTGTTTTGGTTAGATATAGGCAAACTTGTTACTCCGGGGTGCTTACAATTTTCATAATATTGTATAATTAATAGCTTTTTCTTATTGATGAATTTAATGTATAGAAGAATATTATTATTTATTCGTATTTTACATTCTTTAAATGTTCCTTTAAAACTTGTAAAATAACCTTATTTTCGCCTTTTTACAGGATATTTAGTTAAGTCATTTTGTCATGGTTCAATCATATGTAGCCTATTTTCGGGTTTCTACTCAAAAACAGGGGCGTTCGGGATTAGGTTTGGAGGCTCAGCGGTCTAGCGTAGATGCTTTCACGCGGGGGCGAGGAGAAATCATTGCCGACTTTACCGACATTGAATCGGGAAAAAAAGCTGATCGCCCTCAATTGCTGGCGGCGATTGCCTATTGTAAATCCCATCGGGCCGTATTACTGATTGCTAAACTCGACCGGCTTACGCGTAACGTGGCTTTCATTTTCGCCCTTCGGGATTCGGGAGTGGAGTTTGTTTGTGCGGATATGCCTGAGGCTAACACCCTTACCATTGGGGTCATGGCTACAATGGCTCAGTATGAACGGGAGTTAATTGCTGAACGAACCCGGAAAGCTCTGGCCGAAAAACGCAAGATGGGGGTAGATTTAGGAAGTCCGAAGAACCTGACGGAATCAGCTAAGCGTAAAGGAAAGCATATGAATCAGGTAAACGCTCGTGCCGATGAAAACAACCGTAAAGCCGGAATCTTAGCTCAATCGCTTCGAAAATCAGGACATAACTGGTCTGAAATCGCTTTACTATTGAACGAACACGGTTTTAAAACTCGTCGCGGTAAATGTTTTCAGGCAGTTCAGGTTCAGCGAGTTGTGAAGTTGATGGACGCCATTTGATTCCTTGAGATTTGTCTGTAGCAAACCCGGCTTATTACCGGGCTGCTCTAATTAAATCTCAGATGTCTAAAACTGCAGCTTAGGTATTGAATTAGCCTGTTAATAAAGTCCGTTCAGGCTTAAAAAACCTGAACGGAGCCGAAACCCTTACTTTATATACTGTATTGAATACGAATTTTGAGATTTATTTACGCTGATCTGGTACCTGATTTCCTGTTCTGGATGATGAATCTTTAATCGGTAATTACCCGTAGGCAAACCTTGTATATTAATCATACGAAGGTAAGTAGTTCTTTTGCTTTGATCCTGAAAATGTACGAGTTCTCCCGTATCATCCGTAAGTGTTATGTTTACTAATTTTTTATCTAATTGACAATAATAAAGGCTCAATTTACCAGGTGATTTCATCTCTGGATTAGCCATTAAACTTGCAACTCCATTTTTATACCAGACTTGTTTTGAAGTATAATAATTGGACTTAAGAGTCATTAAATCACCTGAATTTAAGTTGGAAAGCTGAGAGCTTACCAGCCGTCGATTCATCACGGTATACAATACTTCATTAAATAAGTTTACATTTTGTTGCGTCAGAGATGCCATTTCTTTGGGCAGTTCTTCTTCGTACATTAATCGATTTTCTGCCGAAAAAAAACGAATGGTTGGCGTCTTTCCTTCTTCTGAAACGGAAAGGTTCCAGTAAGGAAGCTCTCGGGTTGCTTTGTCATTTTGGGCAGATAATGAATGACTTAAAAGGCCGGCGAGTAACCCAGCAGTTAAAGTGAATAGTTTCATGGCTATGAATTTTGTTAAACAGATGGTTTTTCTGAGCAGCCCTTTTATTCGACCGAGCCAGATGAAAAATTCTTTTCATTACCTATCTGTTCAAAGGCTATGCCAACAATTACAAAACCCTGAAATTAGAGTAATAAAGCACTTTTAACGGAAAAACATGTTCGTAAACGAACATGAAGTGTGCGGTAATGAACGGCAAATCGGAATGAATCAGATAGAATGAAGTTTCCCTATGCCTTACGCCCTGTAACTAGCGTTACATATTACCTAAAAACCAGATACGGTTGTGCTCGAAGCTACACTTTAAGATTAGCTGTCATTTTGTTAATCACCTCTATCACTGTTTTTAACTCTTCATTTGATACGTTATCTATTAATCTGGAGTACATTTCTTCTATGTAAGGAATCAGGGTAACTTCCAGTAGTTCTTTGGCTTTAGGGGTTAAAAAAATGAGTTTATTACGCCGATCCTGCCCATCTTCCTGGCGATAAACCAACTCGCGGCCCGTTAAATTATCAATGAGATAGGTCAGGCTGGCTTTGTCTTTAACCGTTGCATTGGCAATTTCCTGCTGATTTACTCCCTCTTTATCTGATAAATAACTAAGTACCTGCAACATCTCAAAAGTCAGGTCAAGCTTGGCTATTTTTAGTTTATACTGAATAAACTGCCTAAAAGCCATAGTTACTAGTGACTGAGCTTTGAAGTACTGTTTTGATAATTCGATGGAATCTTGCAAGTGATTGTCCATAACTTTTATTAGCGATAGAAAATTGGATTGCGTACAGTAAGTATTACTAAATATAAAATTAATTGTTGATTAAACATAATTTATTAAGTATGTTTAATCAATTTTAAACTTTACTTAACCATAGGTAAGTAATAGTGAATATTTGTATAAGACTTGTATTGGTTCCACTACTTTTCTTATTTTATATAATAGACCCGTGAAATACCTGATTATTTTTCGGAGTGCACGTTTAAGTTTAGTTCAAAATCTTATTCCAAGATAGATTATGGCTCAAAAATGAGAATGTACTCAAAAGTTGTCTGCGTCAATTACCTGCTTTAAGCCAGCCAAACCCTCGTGGACTCCATTAAAAGTGGGCTTCAAACGCAAGCCGAAAAGGGTATTTTTACCGTCAGAAAGTGTATCAGAACTTTTCACCAGGGCCGTAACGGACCTATGTAATTGTTTACTGACTCAGAATGCAACGTCCGCATACAGCGATGAAAATCAGGTAGTTACTTATGAGTTTCATATGGAATAGGAGCATATTAAAATTTATCAATGGCTAGTAAGAGCAACACTTTTTCTATTTTCCCTAAATTCAAAAAAGCATTTTAGCTGGGGAGCAGGATATACATTTCTAATAAATAATCTTACTAATGAAAGCCATTCAGTTATTAAATAATAGAAAAGGGAAGCTGATGCTTCCCTTTTCTATCTAGTTATTTTTGATTGTAGAAATGGACGATTAACATGCGACAACTTTCTTTCGTTCTATTTTTAGGTACATGTGAAAGACGGCCATCAAAAAAAAGTGAATCTCCTGCTTTTAAGGTGAAACTTTTTCCATTAATTAGATATTCTACTTCTCCCGAAAGGATATACTTATACTTTAAAGCATTGGTAAGAACCTCTTCGCGGTACGAATCAGGATGCAACTCGAGCAACAACACATCAACGGTTGAAGCGGGCAGAACATTCTCTAACACTCGCTGATAACTAAATCCCTTCGTATTTTCTTTTTCGAAAGATTCATAATCTTCTTGACGACGAATTAAAATCAGCGGTTCTCTAAATTTAAGACCTTCAAAAAAGTCGCCTACTTCAAGTTCAAGTGATTTGATAATGTTAAAAAGAACAGGCAGCGATGGAACACTCCGATTATTTTCAATCTGGGAAATTAGACCTTTGGTAACATTGGTTTTATCGGCTAATTCCTGTAGCGTCATTCGCTTATGAAGGCGTCTCTCTTTAATTCGGCGACTTACCTCTAGCAAAAAAGCTCCATCCATACTCATAAAATTCATAATAAGTTGTAAAACACGAAATTTTCACAAGATACGAATTATATAATATATGTGCCTTTAAACAACAGAATCAGCATTTTGGAGATTATTTTAAATAATGAATTCTTGACCGCTATTATTAAATATTAGTATTAATTAAGGAATATCTATAATTTGAATTGGCTCGTCTTTACCGAAGGGTTTACCGTTTCTAATAGGAATGTCTATCGTTACAGGATTAACTCTATTTTGGACCTATACTCGAATTCATTTATTTTAATTTTAATAGTATATTAATGTCTGGCGAAGTAAATTATATTTTACAATGAATGGAAACAACTAAGAAGCATGTATCAGGAAAAACAATACTTTAGACAACTCTGGGTATGGGCTATTCTAGCTTTTGCAATGACCGTTACCTTGATTCAATCTATATCGGCTAACCAATACACGGGTGTATATATAATGGTGGGCGTTATTATTCTTTTCGCAGTGTTGCGACTTGAAATTCGAATCAATGAAGAAGGGATCGCGTACCGATGGGTACCGTTCATGATCACGTACCGACAAATGCATTGGAATGAAATTGAATCCATGCGGGTTAGAAAATACGCTCCTTTAAGCGAGTTTGGAGGCTGGGGAATACGATGGTCCCTGCAAGGTACTGCCCACACCGTAAGTGGTTACGACGGGTTGGAGATTTGGGTGAAAAATAAAAAGCGGTTCATCCTTCTGGGAACGCAACATCCTGAAGAATTAACTGAACTAATAAAGGTGAATCAGAGTAAAATTACTGTATAGCAGACGTATATATTGTAACGTTATTAACTAATAACGCTAAAGCCTGGCTGAAACTTTCAGCTTGAATTCTGCTAGTTTCTTATTCATCTGTTTTGGTATCTTTTATTAAACTAACGTAAAAGCACGCTCCAGTCAGAATGACAAAGAGGGTACTCACTAGGCCAAAGGCATGATCTGCTTGAATACTACCTTCTCTCACACAGAATGCAAGCACTTCCATTAATACATCTTTGGAAGTTTTTAGTTAAGGTAAAATGATTTTGTCTTTACCTAACTAACCTATATCAATCAGCTTTTGCCGGGTTTAAAAGTAATGAATAACCAAACTAGGGTTGATATTTATCGACGGAGCTATTGGGGCAGTCGAGGTGTTTCCCAGCCCTCTTTCTTAGCCAAGTTATAACAGACCATAATGATCTATTTCTGGCGAGGCTCTTTTATACTCTTGCGTCCCATACTTCCGCTTAATCTTCCATTTTATGTTTCTATTTACAATAGACACTAATTTTAAAATAGATTAACTAAACGTTCAATCAAACATTAACCATTTCATAACACACATATAACCTTCTCCTGATTCCGAAAACCTACTTTTGTTGCCGGATTTTAAACCGTTTTCAGATCTCATTTTTCCTTTTCTTCCCTCGAAAAGGCATTTTATTGACCCTATTTCTATGAGGCATCCTCTGCGTAACGTATGGACTCATGGTCAGAAAATGACCGTCTTTTTGCTCCTCTTGGGCATCAGACTCATGGCTCAGAATATTGGTGTAGAAGGGATTATCTCGACCTCGGATAGAAGCAGTCTTCTGCCTGTTATTAACATTCTCATCAAAGGAACTACGCAGGAGATGGTTTCGGATGTAAAGGGCACAACGTATTCGCAGGGAACCGGAATGTATGTGCAGCAACTGGCGAACCCGTCTGGGTACCAGTTGCTAAAGTTAAGATTTGATCTAGTTTGAGTAGGTTTGATTTAGTTTGAAGTTTGATATAAGTTTGAACGGATTTGAAGTTTGACATCAGGTACGAACGAATGAAGCTGTTCTAACTATTTTTCAAACCTCCTTAAACTTGTATCAAACTTCAAACCAAGGATCAACCCCATTATCTGACCTTCTCAAACGAAATTAAACCCTATCAAACCCTTCAAAAGATGACCTTTAAACATTTCATTACTTATTCATCGATTGCCTTTGCCAGTATTACTGCCAGTTACGCACAGCAAGGGGCTCATAAGGCCCTTTTTGTAATTGTAGATGGTATTTCTTACGAACAGCTTCAGAAAATCCCAACGCCTAATCTGGATGCCATTGCGAAGGTAGGTGGGATGACGAAAGCGTATGTGGGCGGGGAGAAAAAGACTTACTCGCAAACCCCGACGATTTCGGCGGTTGGTTATAACAGCCTGTTAACCAGTACCTGGGTCAATAAACACAACGTTTGGGATAACAGTATCAAAGAACCGAATTATAACTACTGGAACATTTTTCGCTTCTTCAAACAAACGCATCCTGATAAAAAAACGGCTGTGTTTTCTACCTGGCTGGATAACCGCACCAAGCTAATTGGTACGGGTTTGCCTCAAACCAATCGGTTTGAGATGGATTATCATTTCGATGGATTTGAGTTGGATACCTTGCATTTTCCGCACGATAATAAGTCAGAATACATTCGCCAGATTGACGAAAAAGTAGTGAACGAAGCCTCGACGTACATCAAAACCAATGCTCCTGATTTGTCCTGGGTATACCTGGAATATACCGACGACATGGGTCACCGCTACGGCAATAGCGAACAGTTCACGAATGCGGTGAAGTTGATGGATGATCAGATGGGCCGTTTGTGGAAAGCCATTCAGGAACGCGAAAAAATGGGTGAAAAGTGGCAATTTTTTATTACTACCGATCACGGTCGCAGTGAGCCGACGGGTAAAGACCACGGTCGCCAATCCGACGCCGAACGCAGTACCTGGATCGTTACCAACGCCAGCGGACTGAATGATTACTTTAAAAAATCTGCGGAAACGAAAGCATACCCTGCTATTGTAGATATTACCCCGACGATTGGTCGTCACCTGAATATTATTTTCCCTAAAGACCGGGCTTTTGAGCTGGATGGCGTACCCTTAACCGGAAAATTATCCGTAAATCATCCTACGATTGAAAAGGAAAACAAGCAGATCAAGTTAACCTGGAAGGCCATTGATAAAGAGGGAGACGTGAAAATATGGCTGGCTTTAACTAATAACTTCGAAAAAGGGGGCAGCGATCATTATGTATTAATGGATCAACTTCCGGTAACCGCCGAAAAAGCAACCCTGGACGTTTCCAAACTTCCTGAAGGTTTCTACAAAGTGGTGATTGAAGGGAAGTATAACACCGTTAATCGCTGGGTAGTAGAAAGGTAGATGATAGATTATGTCTAAGGTTCTTCTCCCTGTAGAGACGTGACTTCATAGCGTCTGGTTAGAGGTGGTTTTTGTTCCGTGGTTGGTGTCCTCACCAACCATTATTAATGGCTGGTGAAGATACCAGCCAGGGAGGGAGCCCTGGATGTAATCCGGGGAAACATCGGATTACAAATCCTCAACAAGTAGCTTTCGGATTGTAAATCCAAAAGAGCATTAGTAACAAAGGCTGCCTCTACCCAGACGCGATGAAGTCGCGTCTCTACTTTCCTCCCTGGCTGGTGAGGACACCAGCCAGGGAGGGAGTAACTAAGCCGCCTCTCTACCTTATCACTTAAGATGTCCGTTTTATGGGCCTCTTAAGTGATTTAAAACCGAATTATTTCAATAACCACATCTGTTGGTTAAAGTCATCACTTCCGCCGTATTGGCTATTTATCGCAGCTTTTACCTGGCTCGTGTTATAATCCAGTTCTTTTTGAGGATACAACCATCGAATAGGAAGCTTATCCGCTGGTGTATTATTATTGGATGCCGTGTTGATAGGGAATTTAGGGTAACCCGTCCGGCGGTTTTCGTAGAAAGCATCGTTATTCGGAGCCTGCAAGAATGTGCTCAGGTATTTTTGAGTAATGATCTGGCTCAGTTGCTGCTCCGTATTTCCGTTTAACTTGACCTTATCTGAACTTATGTAATTCGCAATGTACGCATCCGTGATTACCCGATTGTGGTGATAAAGAACATTATCCGGCGTATGGCTGGCCGTGAATTTCATTGCTGCTGTAATGCCCTCGTTATAATACGTTTCTACGGACGTTCCTGAAATCCAGCCGCGAAGGGTAGCCTCGGCCAGCATGAATTTCAGCATGGCATAACTCAGCAAATAAACAGGTTCTGAATCGGGCAGTTCGGTATAACGACTATTCAGAGCTGAGTAATCTTTTGAGGTATAAATCCGGGTCATGTCTGAGTAAGTCATCGACGGATCGGTTCCGATATAAGCTGCGTAATCGCTAACCGCTTTCCCTGCCGCTACCTGAACGGAAGACGGATTGGCGTAATAAAACAGTCGATAATCCTGTAAATCTTTGAGGATGGCAACGGGTACCTGCGAGACCATCGGATAAATGATGGAAGGGTTACCTAACTTATAGAAAGGATACCGCTGATTGGCTTTATCTGAATAGACCAGTTGAAAATTATCCGCATTACTCTGAAAAATCGGACGACTCGCAACGATAGACTTGAAGCGTTCGATTACTCGTAAATCAGTGTCCGACGTTTTTTTGTAGAGGCTTAATAATACCTGCAACTCAAAGGTATTGACCATTTTACGCCACTTGGTTACATCGCCGTTGTAAATAGGATCGCCCTGAAAAGTAGCTCCCTTCGCAAATAACTGATCGGCTTCGTCGAGTTCTTTAAGAATGCCTGCAAAAACGTCTTTCTGGCTGTCATACTTCGGGGCAATCACGTCAGATTCTCCCTTCAAGGCATCGCTGTAAGGAATATCGCCCACCTGCATGGTAAGGCTATAAAATTTCCAGGCACGAATAAATTTTCCGAGAGCCGTGTATGCATTCTTCTCCGTTCCTTCTTGAGCGTAACCAATCATTTTTTCTACGTTGGTAAGCACCACAAGTCCGTCGAAACTGGCTCTTCCTAAATAGTTATACTGATAATCCTCAGGAAATTCCGTATATAATACCGTTTTGCCAAGCATTGCGGGTTGCAGAAAGCTTTTCCCTGAGGAGATGGTGTTATCGGTGATATTCAGAATAAGATTGGTAGCAATCATCGGGGCGGTTGCATTAACAGCCGCATCGGGATTGGTATTCAGTTCTTCGAACTTTGAGCAACTGGTTAAAGCACCTATTGTCAAGCTCGTAACCAGTAATGTTTTGAATATAGTTTTCATCGGAAATGCTTGAATAATAAGGTTGAATGCTTAGAAAGTCAGTTGCAGGTTTGCTCCCAGGTAACGTACGGAAGGAGAAGTTAACTGCGTATCATCCGCCTTGTCAGGATCGGCGAAACGGAAGGATTTGGTCCACATCCATACGTTTTGACTCGTCAGGGAAAGCATAGCTGAGCGGACCCCAATCCGTTGAGCTACCGCGGCAGGCAGACTATACCCAATCGACACTTCCCGTAGTTTCAGGAAAGTAGCATTCGTTACGCCGCGAGTGCCGTCACCATAGCGGCGGGCGTAATCCTGATAGGAAACCTTCGTTTCGTTAGGGGCATATTGACGAGTATCGCTGGTAATGTTACCGTACGTATCGTAGGTTACCGTTCCCGAAGAAACCACTACACCTTTGCCCTGGAAAGATTTGTTACCATTCACCACTTCGTCATAACGCCACTGATTATCCGTGTCGGGGTGAGAACCCGTATCCCACATTTTGTAAGCTGTGTAGTTATTCAACAAACCACCCACGCGGCCATCGAAGCTCAGCCCAAACTGAAACTGGTGCCAGCGAATGGTATTGGCCAGACCCCAGATAAATTTAGGATCAGTATAGCCATACAGATAGTTATAATCACTGGCCAGCGGCATCCCATTGGTCCGATGAATGAGGTTACCCGAAGGATCATGTAACCAGGTACGACCCGTATACGTATCCACCCGGGCGTTCACTTTTGTCCAGGGATTATCTGCTGAGTAAACAGGATCGAGCGATTTGAAATACCGGTGGTTAAACGACCAGTTTGCCGTTACGTCCCATTGTAGATTACTCTTTTTGATGATAGAAGATTCCAGACTCAATTCTACGCCACGACGAACATACGTCTGATTGGTGTTAATTAAAGTCGTATAAAAGCCCGAGGCTGAAGAAATGTTAGCACTGGTCTGGATGTTGTAGTTGTACTTGTTAAAGTACGCAGCATCAAACTTAAGGCGTTTGTTAAGGAAGTAAGCCGCCATCCCGATTTCCCAGGTGCGATTGGTTTCGGGAAGGATGGAAGCACTTCGAATAGTCGTTGGGTAACTGGCCGAGTTCAGACCATCCCAGTCAGCAGTAGTGGTTGAATAATTTTGGTTGGTGTCGTATACGCCCAAATCCGTTTTAGATAAGGTCCAAGAACCGCGAACTTTCCAGAAATCCAGCCAGCTAGGTAAGTTTTTAAAGAATTCGCTTAATACTATGCTACTGCCAATCGAAGGATAAAAATACGACCGTGAGTTAATGGGCATAGTAGAACTCCAGTCATTTCGACCCGTTACGTCCACAAAAATTCCGTTGAGGTACGAAAGCGTTAACTTACCGTATAAACTGTTTACCTGTTTTGAGCCGTAAGGTTTATTGAAAGGATTTACACTCACGTTAGGCCGCTCGACGGAATTATTAAGCGAATAATACCCCGGTACAACCAAGCCCCCACGGGTAGAGCTGTACAATTCCTGATTGCTGTAACTGTAAATGGTTCCCCCCGCCAGAGCGTCGATACCGAAGGCTCCGATGTTGGTATTATACGTTAATAAAGCGTCTCCGTTGAAACTCCATCCCGTCTTTTTATCGATGGAGTAAAGACCCGCCGCATCCCAACCGCGAGTTGAAAGAATATTAATGGGGTTACGGCGGGTTTCATCGTTCTGATACCAGTCAAAACCCGGACGAACAATCAGTTTGGCTCCCCGAAAAATGTTATAACTCGCCGTCAGGTTGGCGTTCATTTTGTTTTGCTGAATGGCATTGAGCTTCTCGTAAGCAATGAGGTAAGGGTTATCGTACCACGCCGAATAATGCCAGTTTTGCTGCTCGTTAGGCACTACCCAATAATCACGGTACTTACTCAAATCGTATTCAGGGCCTGTCCACATTAAAATCTGGTACATATATCCCTGATCACTGTAACCCGCTCCGGTGATTTGTGGAGCCGTTTTGCGGTTCAGACCAATCTGGCTGGAAAGTGTAAATTTGTCGCCTGCTTTAATTTCGCCACCCAGTGTAAAATTAAACGCGTTAGATTTCAGATTAGGGTATTGGCCTTTGTTATAGATGTGGTTAAAAGACGCCCGGAAACTCCCGTTTTCACCCGTTTGAGTGATGTTGATGTTATTGTTAGTAACGATGCCCGGAACCAGGAAATCACGGAAGTTATTTTTTCCACGAGAAGTCAATTCCATGTTTTCTAGCTTCTTCGTTTCCGGGTTCCACTGATCGGTTTTCAGGCCAATGTCCAGCTTTGCACCCCAGACGTAATCGGTTGCACTGTACGTTCCGCCCAACCCTGCACTGTAACTATTTTGTACTTTGGGTAACATCAGGAAACCCGCGTTCACCATATTATTGGAGTTAAACGTTACCGTGAAACCCTTGTTTGCACCCCCTCTTTTGGTCGTGATGATAATGGCACCGCTGCCTCCGCGAGAACCGTACAAAGCTGCCGCCGTGGGGCCTTTCAGTACGTCAATACTTTCAATATCATCCTGCGGTACATTACTAATATCCATGTTTCCGTAAGGGACGCCATCAATCACCAACAGAGGCGTTTCGCCGCGAAGCGAAAGCGTGGGAGCCTGATTAAATTCCGTACTGTTCTTCACATACAAACCCGAAATGCGTCCGGTTAAGGAAGTAGCGACGTTCACCCCTTTCACCGTTTGAAGGGCGGTTCCGCTTACTTTCTGAACGGCATAACCCAAGGCTCGTTCTTCCCTTTTTACCCCAAGAGCCGTTACCACGACCTCATCAAGTTGTTGCTGATCTTCGCTCAATACCGTATTAATCTCTGTACGTGAGCCGATTATCTCTTCTTTGGGAGCGAAGCCGATAAATGAAAAAATCAATACGCTATCACCCGCACTAACCGTCAGGCGATACCTGCCATCCACGTCGGTATTCGTTCCGCGAGTGCTGTTCTTGACTCGAATGGTAACCCCAGGAACGGGTTTTCCGTCAGCCTGAGCCGTTACTCGTCCTGTGAGGGTTTGATTCTGGGCAACGCTGCTCAGACTGGATAGGCACAAAAGAATTAGGGCTATCAAACGTATATTGATATACGATGAATCCTTGATAGGTAATAGTGTTCGCATACGTGTTAGGAAGAAAGTGTATAAAATGGAAAAATACTCGCACATAAAAGACGGGTTCTGCTCCCAAGGAACAGACCTTTCTTTAAGGTTTTATGAAGACTTGTGCTAAGAAGCAAACAAATCTTAACTTGAAACGCTGCTAAAATGAAGTGAATTCTGTTAGACTAAATTATAAAACATCTGACTGTATAAATCATAAAAGACATATATTTTATTTTGCGGTAAATAAATTTACAGTCAAATGATATTTTGATATGACCTGATAACGGAATTATGAAGTAAGATCGAAAGAGAGCTTAAGAAGCAAAAATATGCCTTAGGAGAGTGGCAGGCTATTGGCTACTTTTATAAAGGAAGGTAATTATCTCTTCAGTTAGCCAAATTTTATAGGACAATAATAACAAGTTGACTGACTGAAGAGATTGTTAACTATTAATACACCACTACTGTCATTCAGAGCGTAGCGAAGGACCTTATGAGCTTTGGCGGCTTTACTTGGTTTTGGTTGCTTCCCCCCGGATGGAATCCGGGGACACTCTACCTAGCTGTAGGCCTCTGGCTGGTAGGGTGCAAATCCCTAGCTGGTCAGAAAACACCTTGCACAAACAAAAATATACTTGTCAACTTCGGCCAGAGCCGAGCAACTATGGGAGGAGCCTACCGATTAATCTGTGATAGAATCATCTCGTCCTTAATTTTATGATCGTCGGCTAGTAGTAAGGCTTTAGATAAAATCATCGATAAACCTTCATCCCTTTCAAAGGGAATAAACACTCCGTTCGCCGGATCTTTCTGAGTCCGGTCCTGCACGATGCAGAGGTACTGATCGTTCGGCTCCATCAAAATATTGGTGCTGTCAAGATGAATTTTATAAGTTCTTAGCTTTCCCTGTACCCGGAGGTATTTATCCGTTAACTCTGAAACTTTAGTGATCTTTAATCGAGTCCGACCAACTTCTCGTTGTTAACAACTGCTTACCTTATGATTGTAGATTTTTTGGTTTGGGTGAGTGCTACCATTAGAAAGGATAGCCGGACCACGCTGGCTTAGCCAATTTATAAAAAAAGGACGATCAAGGTTTGCTCCTCAATCGTCCCATCAGACAAAATTTGTACGTTAAGAATACTAAGCTATTAAAACCGAAACGTCAGCGTAACCGTCGCATTCCTGGGGGCACCGGGGAAAAGGCGGAGGTAGTTTTGAGCTCCGAGCCAGTACGTCTGATCAAACACATTATTCACGTTCATGGCCAGTTGAACGTTACTTTTAGCGGGTGTATAGTAGAAAGCAGCATCAAAAACGGTGAATGCCGGTATCATGAAACTTCTGGTAAACCAGGGTACTTTATCGCCCTGATACTGCACACCTAGTCCAACGCCTAAGTCTTTCAACGCCGATGCACTGCTGAAATTATAGCGTGTCCACAGGTTTGCACTGTGCCGGGGGGTGTTTTGTTTACGGGCACCAATCAAACTTTCGTCCTGGTCGCGGGTAATGATCGCATCGATGAAGCTGTACGACGCATTTACCTGCCATTCGGGGGTAAGATAGCCAGCCAGTTCCCATTCAATTCCTCGACTGCGTTCAGCTCCTCGAGTGACTAGCCGATCTGGATTAACCGGGTCGTTGGCGTTCATGAGAATATTTTTCTGAATAATTTCATACAGGGCCACATTCATGTGCATACGGTTCTGGAAAAAAGAAGTTTTAGTGCCCATCTCTTTCAAACTGCTTCGCAAGGGATCAAACTGACTTCCGGCGGGTAAACTACCGGTTTGCGGCATAAGCGTCACTGTATTGGATTGCGGTTGAAAGCCTTCCAGATAGGTACCATACACATTGACGGACTGGTTGACCGTATAGGTAAGTCCGATTCGAGGAAGCAAGGCGGATTTGTTCACCTTACTAGCATTAGGAGATCTGTAGTTGGTAATATCTTCAAACCAGTCGTTACGAAGTCCGAGCAGCACCAGCACTTTCCCCAGTTGAAGTTGCTCCTGAAGGTAAATCGCATGAGTGGTAGTCAGGGCTGCTGGAAGTGCCGTTCTGACATTCATGGTATAATCTTCGACATTGCGGAGGGTATATTGAGGGTTTTGCAGATCGAAATAATTCACATTCGGCTTAGGCAACACCACCCCGTTGGAAGTAATCGTCTGATAGTTAGCGGCATTCGCCAGTACAAATGAACTGGCTACTGTGCCGTCTTTCAATAGAAAACCTCGGGCCGCATTTTGTCCACCGCCTTTGAGCTTGTTCCAACTCGTCAGATCATAGCCCAGCAGAAGCTTATGACCCATCTTGCCCGTGTTGAAATCAAAATTCAGGTAAGCATTCAAATTGTCGGTGTTCCAAAATTGCTGGCGTTGCACAAATTGCATGGCAGCCAGATTGGTTACGGGCTCATTTTTGATATTCGGGGCGAAAGCATTGGTGGTACGGTGTTCACGTAAATCTTCCGTCCAGGACTGCTTCATATAGGCGGCGTTGAGTCCGATCTTCGAACTAAACTTATGCGAAAGGCTTCCCATCAAAATCAATTCCTTGGAGCGGAAGTAATCATTGGGTGCTCCCAGGTTGAGTCGAGTGGAGGTGCTGTTAAGCCGTGTCTGTCCAGCCACTGCTCCGAAAATAGGTTGTCCACGATCAAGCACGCCATTCATGTCGCTGTAGATCAGCTCCGCGTTCAATGCCGTTTTAGGGTTCGGGATATAGCTCAAAGAAGGTGAAATAAGAATGGATTTATTATTCACCAGGTCGCGGAAGGAACGGGCCTGCTGGTAGGCTCCGTTCAGACGGTAAAGCACGGTTTTCGACTCATTGAGCGGGCCGGTGAAATCCAGCGTGCCGCGAAACGTGCTGAAACTTCCTCCGCCCAGCGAGACTTCTTTCCGTTGGACAGCCAGGGGCTTTTTCGTCACCAAATTGATACTTCCGCCCGGATCTACGGAAGAGAAAGTCGCACTGGCGGGTCCTTTAATCACTTCTACTCGCTCGATATTAGCCGTCAGTGGTTGCAGAAAATAGTATTGCCGGGTACGCATGCCATTAATAATCTGGCCTTCCTCATTCTGGCTGATCCCCCGAATGGTGTACTGGTTGTAGTAGCTGGAAGGAATCACACCGCTGGCGATCTTAACGGCATCGCCCAATTGAAAAGCCTGCCGATCCGTAATTAATTCTTTAGTAATGGAGGTAATGGACTGCGGGATGTCTTTATTGGGCGTTGAAATTCGGGTAGCAGAAAACGAATAATCGCCGCTGTAGTCTTTGGCGAGGCGACCCGTTACTTCCACCGTTTGTAACTGATTGACCTCCGGTAGTAATTCAATGCTAAGAAAATCATTTCCGGCAACCCGTCGCTCCGTTTTGTAGCCTACGGCGGTGACCTGAATGGTTCCTTTGCCTGGAAGTATAAAGAAACCCACTGAATCGGTAACGGTTCCTTTGCCCGAACCAAGTAACTTCACGCTGGCCCCCGAAACTTTGGAGCCAGTGGCTGCATCTGAAACAGACCCAGTAATCTGCTGAGCATGGGTTTGTAAAGTGGTGAATAGAAGAAGAAGCGTAAAAACTCTGATCATAAAAGGGGTAATTAAACTGTTTTGAGGTAAAGACTTTCCAATTCGTTCGCTGAGATCGTATCGGCATTAATGATGGATTGAAGAACTCCTTCTTTCATGATACCAATGCGGCTGGCTACTTCTTTAGCCCGGAAAATGTCGTGGGTGGTCATCAGGATGGCAGTACCCTTGGAGGCCAGTGTCTGAATGATTTCCGAAAACTCGTTGGAGGCTTTGGGGTCTAGTCCACTGGTCGGCTCATCGAGCAGGAGTGCTTTTGCTTTCTTGGCTACGGCGATGGCAATGCCTACCTTCTGCCGCATACCTTTGGAGTAACCGGAAAGCTGCTGATCGAAAGCCTGCACTTGTAGCCCCGCCGCTGAAAGCAAGGACCCCAGTTCTTCTCTGGAATACGCAAAACCTGCCAGCGAAGAGAAATATTTGAGATTTTCGATACCAGTCAGGTTGGGGTAGAGCATGACCGTTTCGGGGATATAAGCCAGGTAGGGTTTGATTTCCTGCGGCTGGTCGGCCACCGAGATGCCGTTAATAAAAGCAGAACCTTCGCTGGGTTTAACAAAGCCCAAAAAAAGGTTGATTGTGGTAGTTTTTCCGGCACCGTTCTGACCGAGCAACGCAAAAATTTCACCCGGCTGAATAAGTAAATCCAGCTTGTTTACTGCGGTATGGTTGCCGTATCGTTTCGTGAGGTTTTTGGCTTCAATCATTGGTTAAATCTTTAATCGTCAGGAAATTTCTTTTAAAAGAAAGCAGGGCTATTCCTAAAAAGGCAAAGCACCAAAACAGGATCGCCAGGATGCCAGCAGTAGGTGGTTCGTTTCCATAACCGACCGGCTGATAAGGCGGAAAGCCAGTCCAATTCAATTTTTCGGTAGGAGTGTCTTCAAAAATGTGGGGATAAAAATATTCCCGGATTTGACGATGATGGGCTTTAACCGATTGCAGATAACGTACGTGACTTTCAAGGTCGGTATTGGCTACCTGGTTTAAGGCTTGTTGGGCTGCGATAAGCGGGTTAAACCATCCCATGATTTCGGACAGATTTTGCCTTTGGCTTAATTTTTCGAAGAGTTGTTCCGAGGCATGTTTCGACTCCAGATCGCCCGAAAATTGCATGGCATAGTACCAGCCGGGCGAATATTTATCATCAGGAATCGGATAATGGCGATACTGAGGGTACACCGCATAGAACTTTTCCATAGTGATTTTTTTAGGGGCGTCCCATTTAGCGTGGTAGCCTTCCCGTTGACGAATCGTCGTTTCGCTGGCTTCGGGGATGGGTATGTTGCTATTAACGAGGGTGTTCGCCATCCCCGGAAGAAGAACGGCCAGAAAGATCCATATGCAAATCAATGCAGTAGCATTGAAGGAAGAACGTTTGCCTAAAGAAACGATCAGGGCTGCGACCGCGAACCAAAACAGTACATAAATCAAGACAACCAGCAGCAGTTGAAAGGTAGGCCCAGAAAATGGAAGCCGCAGGCAAAAGCAAGCCGCTGCAAAAACAGCTAATGTGAGTACCAGCAACACTCCAAACCGAACCAGCAGTTTCCCGGCAATGGTTCGACTTAACTGAGCCGTCGAGGTATGCACGATATTCCAGGCACCCGTTTCCTGCTCTTCTGAAAGGACGTTATAGCTTAACGCGATGATGAGCAACGGGAATAGAAATAGAAATACGAAAGCAGCGTCCAGATTTCCCACCAGTAAATTGAGCGGATTCGTTAGCTCCGAATCGTAGAGCTGCCCTTCAATAGCGAGCATTTTTACTTTTAGCGTATAGGGATGAACGTCACGTTGGCCCAGGGTAAATCGAGCCCAGGGCGTAGGCGGGTTGATCGTATAAAAAAACGGATAATAGGCGGTGGTACCGGCCACTTTCCCGGCCCCATGAGCGACGATTTGCTGCAAGTGATGTTTTTGCACGGAAGGCACGGCAGCGATGGTTTGCTGCTGATGCTCAATCACCTGGTTTCCGTGGAAAAAGCTGTAAAAGGCAAAAGCCAGTAGGCTGATCGCCCCCAGAAGTACTGCCTTGCTCCTTAGAAAATGCCGTAATTCCAGTCGCAGTACGTTTCGGTAAGGTTTCATAACAAGTAGTTGCGTTTGGAAGAGATGTAGTATAAAGCACCAAAGCCCGCCAGGACCCAACAAGTCAGTGCGGCCAGACTAACCCCCGCCGTCGAAAGGCTCTCTGTGATCGTAACCGGTTGAAACGTGAAATCGGGCATCTGCTGCCAGTTTTTAGCACTAACCTTTTGCTGACCGTCGTTTTTGTAACGGATTTGAGTCAAATGAATCTGATTAAGCCTTTGCGATTTTTGGTAGCGGTAGTGTTCAGTCTGCTGCTGAAAAGCGGTAAATGAGTTGAAATCAGTACCGCAAAGATTCATCGACAGATTACGAATCGCCAGAAAAGGATCAACAAAAGCCAGGGCTGAGGAAACGGCGTTTTGGGATTGGTAGATTCCGATCAGACGGTCAAAGTGCTTGCTGAATAAAGCAGAACTAATGGTTTCGCTCTCCTGCATGACCAGTGCTCCGTAATTCAACGGCAGAGCCTGGACAGAATCGACGCCATACTTTTGCAACAGGCTTGCCTTTAACTGGGCAAAATGCGGATCGTTGGGATCATGGCTATCGCCCTGCTGGCTTAGCTCTGCTTCTATGGCCTGTTCGAAGGCAATCTTGTTAGGGGCTTCATGAAGCTTACTCCCCAGGGTCTGGGCACTTTTAGGAATGACCACAACGCATAGGATCCATCCGGACACGAGCACCATTAAGACATTTTTGGCCGATGTGCTCACCGCTGATACTCCTACGACCAGTACCCCTACAATCAGGAAATAGATTGCATATAAAGAAACGATGATTGCTATACGTAATAAAGTATCTATCCCTAGTCCATCATCGGAAAGAAAAAAAGAGCCGGCGAAGAGGCTTACCAAGATGAGCGGTAGGAATAAAGCCCAGACCGCAGCAGTGAGCCCCGCTGTTTTACCTACCAGAAGGTCAAAGAAAGAAGCACGCTGGCAAAGCAGAATTTTCAGTACGCCGTTTTGTTTTAGTCCGGCGATGGTTGAAAAGCCAATAAAAACAATCAGTAACGGCACCAGCAATTGGATGACCAGGGCTAAACTTAGCTCGCCAAACCGTAACATGCCATTAGAGAAACTGGCTTCACTCAGGTTGATTGTATTTTGGCGGTGTGCTTCCAGAAAGACAGCATTCCCAACATAGCTGTCGAGACCGAAATCAAAAAAGCTGAGTGGCGATTTTTCGCGAAAGACCAGATAGCCATAATGGGCTACCCGGTGAGGGTGCCGATCAGGCTGACTCATCCAGTGATCATGGACTTGCTGATGGGCCACCGCTTGTTGCCGATTAAACTTGCTGACATACTGCCACCCGGTAATCGTCGCCAGCAGCGAGACGGCCAACAGTGAGAAGTAAAGCAACCGCGTGGTGCGGCTTCGGAAAACGGTATTCCATTCCTGTCGGGCAATGATTTTGATAAAATGAAGTTGCATGGGGAAGGGATAACTAAGGTACTAAATGCAATAATGTTGCAAAGTAACAGCCTTACTATATTTATTGCAACAATGTTGCAATAAATATAGTAAGGCTGTTACTGGACATCGTAGGTTTAGTTACTTTCCAAACGCGTTTTTCACGAATTCGCTTTGAAAATGCAGGGTTATAAACCAACTCCTCCCACTCTTATTTAGACCCAAAGGAGATACCTTCGGTGGAATAGGACGGAGCTGGGGCTAGTAAAGTCTTCCCGAGACCCAAATCATAGGCTTGGATTACAGCGGAAGGTAGGAGCCTGCCGCTCTGGATGACAGAGATCATCAATAAAAATAAATAGGTATGTTCGTCTGTTTTGTTAAAGGTAGCGTTCAAAAATGAACACGTCATTGTGCGTTTTTGGACAGGTTATAATTAGTTATCTGTTGTGTTTGAGTATATTAACTCTAGTTGTTCCGCGTAGGCATGGTTTTAAACCCAGGATTATAGAAGGTATAATAAGTCTCAGGAAGTATAGCCAGGTCTATCACGAAGTGTAAAAGAACTACGTCATGTTTATCAACCATCTTAAAATTGCAAGACGCAACCTGAGTCGTCATAAGGTTTTTTCAATGATTAATGTGATTGGCCTGGCTTTGGGGATGGCGGGTAGTTTACTTATCTATTTATGGATACGAGATGAATGCAGTATCGGGACTCACTATAAAAATGCGTCTCATCTGTACCGAATTTACGAGCGGCAGTTTCGCAATGGGGAGGTCAGTGCTTCTACCGGAACGCCAGCATTACTTCCAACGGAGCTAAAGCAACAGTTTCCCGAGATCGTTTATGCGGCGGGATTGACCTGGGAAGAGCCACACCTGGTTCATGCTCAGGAAAAAACGTTACGACTCATGGGGCGGTCTGCCGGAGCGGACTGGTTTCGCATGTACGACCTTCCTCTACTGGTGGGAAACCCAGCAACTGCTCTCCAGGACCCCTTGAGTATAGCCATCTCTCAGCAAATGGCTCAAGCCTTATTCGGGGGAGCTACGCAAGCGATGGGTAAAACGATACGACTTGATCATCAAATCGATTATCAGGTTTCAGCCGTGTTTGAAGATGTCCCTACCTCCGTAGAAGATAAGTATGATTTTCTATTAAGCTGGTCTGACTTCATGACTCGTACGCCCTGGGCGAAAGAGTGGGGAACGAGTAGCCCTCAAACTCGTATACAATTAAAACCTGGAACGAATGCCGCTGCCTTTGACGCAAAGATTAAATCGTTTTTGCAGGGCAGACACGCAGGCCTTGGGTCCGGTTTCAACATAGAATTGTTTCTACAACCAGAAACCAAAGCTCACCTTTATTCAGACTTGTCGAGTGGGTATGCCACTGGAGGTCGGATTGAATACGTCCGGTTGTTTAGCGTGGTAGCCGTCTTCCTTTTGTTAATCGCCTGTATTAATTTCATGAATCTGGCTACGGCTCGTTCGGTGAAACGGGCGAAAGAAGTAGGCGTGCGAAAGGTATTAGGAGCTGGTCAAAAAGAGCTGATTGGACAATTCCTGAGCGAAGCCCTCTTATTAACATTACCCGCCCTGGTGCTGGCTCTTGAACTGGCTTCACTGGTCTTACCTGCTTTTAATGTCTTCACAGCAAAGCAGATGGAGTTGCCTTTAACCAGCCCTACTTTCTGGCTGGCTCTGATTGGACTGTGGACATTTGTAGGTTTACTCTCAGGAAGTTATCCAGCCCTTTATTTATCTTCCCTGCAACCCGTTCGGGTACTTAAAAGTGCTTTCCGTTTGGCTGGAGGGGCCCTGAGCTTTCGCCAGGGCTTAGTGATTTTTCAATTCACGTTATCCATTCTTCTGATCATCGGAACGCTGGTAGTTTACCGGCAGCTCCATTACATGCAAACCAAAAATCTGGGCTATGAGAAGGGAAATTTGATCTACTTAACGGCGGAAGGTAAGGTGGCTGCCAACTACGAAACGTTTAAGCAAGAGCTGATGCGGCAGGCTACTATTCAGAGTATAACCAGGGTTAATGATCGGTTATCGGATTTCGGGAATAGTACGAATAGTGTGGAATGGAGTGGTAAAGCCAGCAACCAGAGTACTGAATTTCAAATTCAGTCCGTAGGGTATGATTTGATAAAAACATTAAAGCTCGAAGTACGGGGACGTGACTTTTCCTCTGCGTTAGCCACGGATTCAAGCAATTATTTGATTAACGAAGCGGCAGCTAAGCGTTTACCCTATGCTGATCCGCTGGGCAAAGATCTATCGGTTTGGAATAAACCGGGTAAGATTATTGGGGTGGTAAAGGATTTCCATTTCGGGTCTTTACAGAAAGCCATTGAGCCTCTCATCATTCGACTTAATAAAAACGCTTCAGAGCAAACGATTATAATTCGAATCCAGCCGGGTCAGACCCAAACGGCTCTTGCTCAGATCAAGTCTCTTTACCAGCGTTTTAACCCCGACTATCCTTTTAGCTTTCAATTTGCTGAGGCAGACTATGAAAGATTATATGAGAAGGAAAAAGTGGTAAGCGTATTTGCTAATGTATTTGCCAGTCTGGCTATCGTTATTTCCTGCTTAGGTTTGTTCGGACTGGCGGCCTTCACAGCAGAGCAACGAACCAAAGAAATTGGCATTCGTAAAGTATTGGGAGCATCCATTCCAGGAATTGTCGCTTTGCTTTCCAGGGATTTGCTTACGTTGGTACTGGGTGCCAGTTTACTGGCTGCTCCTCTGGCTTGGTATGCCATGAGTGAATGGTTGGGAGGCTTTGCTTACCGGATCGAACTATCAGGATGGATTTTTGTAGGGGCGGGCCTGCTGGCGTTGGTGGTTGCCTTTCTAACGGTTAGTGTCCAGGGCATTAAAGCGGCTCTTTTGAATCCGGTTAAAACGCTTAAAAGTGAATAGTGGCTTTACCTGCCTAATCACGTATACAAAGTTCGCTACTATCACTAAACTTACCCTGGGAGATCTTTTAAGTTCAGGTAGGGAAAACTTTACAATCAATGTACCTTTCTCCATTCGCTGAAGGTAAATGGAGAAAGGTGCATTAATATGCTTTTCTAAAAAACCTGTTTGGGTTTTTCGCCCTTTTAATTTTCATATCTTCTCTCTGTTAACAAATCGGTTTCATTTATCGTTATGTTCTATAAAATATAACGATAAATTCGTTAGTCAGCGTTTGAAACCGAATCTATGCTCCATTCTACTTTTCTCTATTTAACCTTAGTTACGGTTTCGAATGATACCATTCCACGCCCGGATTCGATCCGATCACGCGAGTTGGGAGAGGTGGTGATCTCGGCTTCTCGACTACCGGAATCCATTCTTAAATCGCCCGTTAGTATTGAAATGCTTGACGCCCGCCGGATTCGTCAGTCTGCCCAGCCTTCGTATTTTGATGCCATTGAGAATCTAAAAGGCATTCAGATTCTTACGCCGAGTTTAGGCTTTAAGGTGTACAACACCCGTGGCTTTGCTAATACAACCAATGTTCGATTTGTACAATTAGTAGACGGCCGGGATAACCAGGCTCCGCACATTGGGGCTCCCATTGCCAACGCTCTGGCTCCGTCTGATCTGGATATTCAGCAGGTGGAAGTAGTTCCTGGCGTGGCTTCGGCTTTGTACGGCATGAATGCCCTGAATGGTCTGGTAAATATCATTACCCGAAATCCATTTGATTCCCAAGGGTTTAGTATTGCTCAGAAAACGGGTATTAATCATGTGGGAGAATCGGCGACGTCAGCTAAACTTTTCTCAGAAACTAGTCTGCGGTACGCTCAGGCCTTTAAAAACAAATTTGCCTTTAAAGTAAATCTGGTTTACCAACGGGGGTATGACTGGATTGCTGCGAATCAGCAGGATTTGAGTCCAAATGTAAATAGCTCCCTGGGTCTGTCTGGCCTGGATAATCCCGCTTTAGATCCTGTCAGTAGTTACGGAAACGAAGCTGCCAATCGTCGTACCTTGCGATTGGGAGGTAGAAATTACGTTGTAGCCCGAACGGGGTATTACGAAGCGGAAGCCACGGATTATAACCTGATGAATCTGCGGGGAGATGTGTCCCTGCATTACCGGATTAACCCCAGAACGGAACTGATCTATACCTATCAGGGAGCCACGCTCAACAATGTTTACCAGCGTACCAATCGTTTTCGGCTGGAAGATTACCGACTCGATCAACACAGTGTAACACTGCGTTCGTCTTCGGTTCAGTTACGTTTGTATCGTTCGAGCGAAAATACGGGCTCTTCCTATAACATCCGCTCAATGGCCGAGAATATCGACCGTTCCTTCAAATCTGATAACCAGTGGTTTTCAGATTTTACCAATGCATTTAATGCCCTACAGGCAGGCGATGTTTCCGTACCCAGGGCCTTGCAAGAGGCTCGTCTAAGGGCTGATCAGGGTCGGCCCGTGTCAGGAACGCAGGCATACAATGAGTTAATCGAACGATTGCGACACATCAACAACTGGGATACGGGAGCGGCTTTGCAGGTAAAGTCCTGGATGTATCACGCCGAAGGGCAGTTTCAGCCGACGAAAGAACAATGGAAAAATTTCCGTGAGCAAACAGGAATTGATCTGTTGGTGGGTTTTGACTTTCGTCGTTATGTGGTGTATCCCGATGGTAACTATTTCGTTAATCCCGCCAGACCCGGACAAAACTTAATCTATGGTAAGCAAGGAGCTTTTCTTCAGGCGGCCCGGGGCTTTTTCGAGGATCAGTTAAAAGTAACGGGTTCACTTCGGGTGGATAAAAACAGTTATTTTACCGCCCGGCTAAATCCCCGCGTCGCGGTGGTATATAGCCCAACCGAACTGCACAACTTCCGTCTTTCGTATCAGAATGGCTATCGTTTCCCGTCTCTGTTTGAAGCCTTTTCGAATGTGATTTCAGGAGGCGTAAAAAGGGTAGGAGGTTTACCCATTATGTCCCAAAATATTTTCGAACGGGCTTACCTGCGAACGTCCATCGATGCGTTCCAGGCGGCCATTAATACCGATGTCAATACCAATGGACTAACGACTCCTCAGGCGATAGAAAAGAACAAAGGCTTGTTACGAAAAAGTCCTTATAACTACCTAAAACCCGAGCAGGTAAATAGCTTTGAAGTGGGTTATAAAGGCCTGTGGCTGAAGCAACGACTCTACATTGATGGCGAATTTTATTATACGGCTTACCGGAATTTCATGGCTCAGGTCAATGCCAATATTCCACGCGGTAGTAATGCCGATTCACTGGGTTATTACTTGTCCAGCTCAACCACGCAGGATCGGTATCGGCTCTGGACAAATTCGCAAAGTCGGGTTTATAACTACGGAGCGAGTGCGGCCTTGCGGTATAGTTTAACTTCTCAGTGGTCGTTGGCGGGAAATGTGTCTTTTGCTCGTTTGGACCGGGCTGAAAAGGGGGATGGCCTAGAAAGTGCCTTTAATACGCCCCAATGGATTACCAATGTCAGTGCTTCAAACGCAAACCTCTGGTCGGGCCTGGGTTTTTCAGTCAGCTATAAATACCAGAGTGCCTTTCTGTGGCAATCTGAACTTGCTTCTGGAAGGGTCGCGGCCATTAACACCGTAGATGCCCAGCTTAGTTATCAATTGCCTAAACTGGGCCTGTTGCTGAAAGCAGGCGGAACAAATCTTATGAACAAATCCTATTACACCTTTATCGGGGGGCCGGGTATTGGTGGGTTTTATTACACTAATGTGGTCTGGGAGCCCGGGCGGAAGTAAGGTTCATTGAAGACACTAACTTGGTGTAAGGGCTGGTGTCTTCAACGGCTGTTTGTTGGTAACTGACGTGAATTCCCCGGATTTCATCCGAGGCTATCCATATTCAACCCCGCTGGGGTTGTTGTAAAAATTGTTAAGGGTTACGACCAATAACCCCGGAGGGGTTCAACACAGGTAGCCCCGTTCTGAATAGCCCCGGATGAAATCCGGGGACTTGATTATCAGCGTCTGTCATTCAGAGCGAAGCGAAGAACCTTATGATCTTTTTCGAGCTGTTTAGGGCATGCGGTAACTTGACTAAGCCAGCCCCGCCCCATTCCACCCAAGGTCTCTCGCTGCGTTCGAGATGACAGGGGGAAAAATTGGCTGCCACCGTCACTCGGCTAGAGCTGAGCGACTGCGGGAGGGGGTATCAACAATTGGATGTTAGACGAATGATGCCAGCGAAAAAGCTGGCATCGGTCGGCCTGAAGTCTATGGATTTGCCGCTTTCATTTTCTCGCAGTTACGCCGTGGTTGTTTAGACGCCAGCCATAGCGGGGAGAGACAAATGCTATGAAGTGGCGTCTATGACCTTTCAGAACCAAAATTTTGAGTTAAACTACGAACGTGTGATGTAGGCCATTTTGGTTTAACTAACTAAGACCCACTGGTGCGAGATTCCATCTCGTTCCTAAAATAAGGCAGGTGGAACCTGCCGTTATCCCTCAAAGTTTTAGAAGTCTTGATTCTAGACTTAAGTAAGCAAAGAGCGACCTTCTTCCAAAAAGGCCGCTCTTCGTTCATTATCCTTCCGCTTTTGCTAGTTCGGCACTGATAAAATAACTACCCTTTTTAACCAGCGGTAGGGGCGATGGCGTTTCTAATATGATTTCGGTATACCCTTTTTCTGAAGTCCCGATCTTCACGGGAATCTTTTTAAAGTAGTAATACTGTTGATCCTTTTTTTCGAGACGGTAGACAAAGCTTTTACTACCATCCCGAATGATGGCTTCATTCGGCAGAGCAGGGACTTTCTTCTGATCCGTTACAATCTGGGCTCTTACATAGGCACCGGGCACCATAGACGCACTGTTGGCCAGTAAATGGCCCTGTACTTTTACGGTTTTGGTGTCCCCATCAAACGTTTGAGCCACTAGCTCTACCCTCGCCGTTTGCTCTTCGGTATTTCCCTGCGTCAAAGCAAAGTGAATGAGCTGGCCTTCTTTTACTTTGGCAATATCCTTTTCGAAGACGTTCAAGGCCACGTGCAGATGCTGTTTATTGACAATCTCCATCAACGCTTCGTTGGCATTCACGTGACGGCCAATGTTAACATTTATCGCCTGCACATATCCGCTGAAAGGAGCCCGGAGCTGAATAGTACTCAGGATGGAGCCTTGTCGGACAGACTTGGGATTAATACCTAAGAGCCTTAACTGAGCCTCCAGAGAAGTGACCAGAGCCTGAGTAGCTTTATAATCCGAGTCAGACTGCTCTAGTTTCCGGCGGGCACCGACGTTTTCTTTTTCAAGCTCCGTCTGACGTTCTAATTCTTTGCCTAAAAAGTAAATTCGGCTCAGAGCCTGAAGGTATTCCTGCTGAAGCTTAATATAGTCGGGGTGTTCCAGCTCGACAACCGCCTGGCCTTGCCGAACAAAACTACCCTGGAGGAGATTCATTTTCTTAACAAACCCACCCAGAGGGGCACTAATCGTAGCTATGTACTGAGGCGGAGCCTGAATAATGCCATTGGCCTGAATGGTTTCCGCCAGGCTGATTTCATCGACAATTCCCGTTTCAATACCGGCTTGTTTGACCATCGCGACGGGTATTGGAATGAGTGCTGTTGTGGTGACTGAAGCCGTGCGATCAGGTTTCACCAAGGAGTCCTGTTTTTCTGAATTTTTATGTTCGGACTGGCAACCTAATAGGGTTATCCAGCCCAGGAAAAGGAGTTTCTTCATGAATTTATTCGATGGGGAGTACTAGTGACTCCAGTTCAATAACCGCTTGATTGTAGGCTGCAACCTGATTCAAGTATTCTTCCTTGATTTGCCAGGCCTGCAAACTCGCCTGCACAAACTCGACATATTCAATCTCTCCGGCGACATAGCTTTTCTCTGCGTTGGCAAGGATAAAGTTGGCCTGCGGAAGTGCCGTAGCGGTATAATATTCCAGATTCTGAGCGGTGCGGAGGACTTCCTGCTGATTAATCGACGCGAGGCCCGTCAGACGTGAAGCCTGATATTCATACTCAATTCTGGTAGCTTGGGCACTGAGCCGGGCCGCCTCTATTCGACTTTTATACCAGCCCGAAACGATGGGTAACGAGACGCCAACCTGCACCGCCTGAAAGCCCCCTTTCCGTTCAAAGGACTGATTCAGGTATCCGAGTCGCAGATCAGGAAGTAGGCGATTTTTCTCAACGCTAATCCGGCGTTCTTCCGATTGCTGCTGACTAGCTAGTAATTGCAGTTCGGGATTATTTTCTGCAAGAATGGATAGCTTTGGATTAGGCGTAATGCGAAGCGATTGGCTCGTATCAATCTCCACGCCTTCGGGCTGTTGAAGGTAAATACCTAAGGCCTGCCGGGCTATCTTAATCTGCGATTGCAGCGACCGAATTTGAGTCCTGATGTCCCGCTGGCGAGCTTGGGCCGTAATCTGTTCAAGCCGATTACTTTCGCCCGTTCGTAGTCTCACGTTGGCTGCGAAGGCGGCTTTGGTAAACACAGAATCCTGTTGCTGTAATACCGCTTGTCGGGCGTAAAGAACCAGCAGGTGGTAATACGATAACTTTACCTGACGCATTAATTCATTTTTCGTAACCCGAAAATTTTTCTGAGCCAGGTCAACCTGAGCTTCCTGAAAGCGGCGTTGGGACTGATACAATCCCGGTAAGGCGAAGCTCTGCACCGCATTAAAGGTATAATCGCGATTGGCACCCTGAATTTGCCCTCGCTGGTAATCCAGGCTGGTTTTGGGAATGTCAAAAGCCGAACGCCGAAGTTTTTCCTGTACCTGAATCGAAACACCAGCCGATTGCAGATGCTGATTACGTTCTAGGGCCTGAGTTAAGGCCTGATCCAGGGTAAGTTTTTGAGCCTGAGTAGGGAAACTGCTTAGGAGGCTTACTAGAAGCAAACTCATTACCACCGAGCCCTTTTTACTGACTTTCACCGAACGATCCAGATAGCTATACAAAATGGGAAGTACTACCAGCGTTAGTAACGTGGCAGAAACCAGTCCGCCAATCACTACCGTAGCCAGCGGACGCTGTACTTCGGCCCCCGCCGTTGTGGAGAGAGCCATGGGCAGAAAGCCCAGCGAAGCCACGGCGGCTGTCATTACCACGGGTCTGAAACGTACCGAAGTGCCTAGTAAAATCCGTTTAAACAACTGGGAATGCCCCTCCTGCTTGAGCTGATTGAAGTAACTAATCAGAACAATACCATTCAAAACGGCAATACCAAATAAGGCAATAAAGCCCACGCCTGCCGAGATGCTAAAGGGTAGTCCCCGAAGTTCCAGAGCCCATATGCCCCCAATGGCCGAAAGTGGAATGGCCGAATAAATCATCAAGGCCTGTCTAACGGAACCGAAGGTAAAAAACAGAAGGACAAAAATGAGTAATAGGGAGACCGGCACGGCTACCATGAGTCGGGACTTTGCTTTCACGAGGTTTTCAAACTGACCTCCATAGGTAATGGAATAGTTGGGAGGTAGTTTTACCTTTTGTGAGAGAACCTGCTGAATTTCACCGATCAGACTCTCCACATCCCGCCCCCTGACGTTCATGCCAATGGTAATCCGGCGACGGGCATTATCCCTTGAAATCTGCATGGGAGCATTACTGTAGCGGACACTGGCTAGTTCTTCCAGCGGAACCTGATTGCCGTTGGGTAGATCCACGTAGATTTGTCGAATATCCGTAATGTCCTGACGGTGTGAACTATCAAGTCTTACTACCAGATCAAAGCGTTTCTCACCTTCAAACACTACGCCCGCCGTTTCGCCCGCAAAAGCTGTTTTAATCACCTGATTCAAAGCAGAAACATTAACTCCGTACTGGGCCAGTCGTGCCCGATTGTAAGAAACCAGCATTTGGGGTAATCCCACGATCTGCTCTACTTTGATATCACTGACCCCGTCTATGTTATGGATGATTCCGGCGATTTGATTAGCCCGGATATGCAGGGTATCTAAATCCTCGCCGTAAATTTTAATGGCCACATCCGACTTGACACCCGTCATTAATTCGTTAAAACGCAACTGAATGGGCTGGGTAAATTCCAGATTCAAACCAGGTAATGTTTCTAAAGCGGCTTTCATTTTTTCTACCAACACGGCTTTGTCGTGGGTAGTGACCCATTCATTGGGTTCTTTCAGTCGAACCATAATATCGGCGGCTTCAATAGGCATAGGGTCCGTAGGAATTTCAGCCGTTCCAATTTTAGAGACAACGGTTTCTACTTCCGGGAAAGACGTTTTAAGAATCTTCTCTACTTTAGTCGTCGTCTCAACCGTCTGACTTAGCGAACTTCCGGGTTTCAGCGTCAGGCTAATGGCCAGATCTCCTTCGTCAAGATTAGGAATAAACTCGCCTCCCATGCGGGTAAATACCCAGACACTAATGCCCAGCAATACCAGCGACAGACCTAAAATGACAGCCCGGAAACGCAGAGCCTTACGAATCAGTGGATCATATAGGCGATGTAGACCGTGCATGATTTTCTCGGAAAAGGCACTTTCTTTGGTATCGGGTTTCAGGAAAGCGGCGGCCATCATGGGAATATAGGTAATGCAAAGAATCATGGCTCCCAGCAACGCAAAACCTACGGTCAGAGCCATCGGACGAAACATCTTGCCTTCAATACCCGTCAAAGACAAGATGGGAAAATAGACAATTAAAATGATGAGCTGGCCAAAGAGAGCCGACTGCATCATCCGTTCGGCGGATTGCTGAGCCACGTCATCCATCTGTTCCTTCAAAACCCCCTGGTGATGGACCAGATAGAAGATCATGCCTTCGATAATAATCACCGCTCCGTCCACGAGTAAGCCAAAGTCAATGGCTCCGAGACTCATCAGGTTGGCCGAGACGCCGAAGGTGTTCATCATCCCCAGGGCAAAAAGCATACAAAGTGGTATGACAGAGGCTACAATTAATCCGGCACGCAGGTTACCTAGCAACACCAGAAGCACGACAATCACGATGAGACCGCCTTCGATCAGGTTTTTAGCTACGGTATGAATAGCCTTATCAATCAGCACCGTCCGATCCAGAAAAGGTTCCAGCACTAACCCTTTGGGAAGCGTCTTGCGAACTTCTTCCATACGGGCCTTCACGCCCTTAATCGTCTTTTCTGAACTGGCCCCTTTAAGCATCATCACGATACCACCTACTACTTCGCCCGTACCGTTTTGAGTCATGGCTCCGTATCTAACGGCATGGCCTATACGTACATTCGCCACATCCGCCACCAGAAGAGGTGTTTGATTGATGGTCTTGATCACAATCTGACCTATTTCCTCCGCCGAATGAACCATGCCCTCCCCACGGATAAAGAACGCTTCAGAACCTTTTTCAATGTAACTGCCCCCGGTATTGGCATTATTTAGGGAAAGGGCTGTAAAAAGCTCCGCCATGGTTACATCGTGTGCCCGCAACTGATCGGGGTTTACGCTTACCTCGTATTGCTTTAAAAATCCCCCCATGCTGCTTACTTCAACGACTCCGGCAACGCCCGCCAACTGACGCTTGACTATCCAGTCCTGAATAGTTCTCAGCTGCGTCGCGTCATATTCGGCCTCATAACCTGGGGCAGGCCGCAGTACGTATTGGTAAATTTCTCCTAAACCGGTAGTAATGGGAGCCATTTGTGGGGATGATCCTCCGGAAAGCAGGGCCGCCTCCGACTCTTTAAGTTTTTCACTCACCAGTTGTCGGGCCAGAAACAGGTCTACGTCATCTTCAAAAACTACGGTAATGACCGAAAGACCAAACCGGGAAACCGAACGAATTTCCGTAACTCCCGGAATATTACGAAGGCTGGTTTCCAGGGGGAACGTAATAAACTGTTCCATCTCCTGAGCCGCCAGAGAGGAAGACTGGGTAACGACTTGTACCTGATTATTAGTGATGTCGGGATTAGCGTCAATGGGGATTTGCGTCAAGGCATAACCTCCCCAGGCCATAATGGCCAAGACTCCAATAGCCACGACAAGTTTGTTTCGGATGCTGAATCCGATCAACGCTTGTAGCATGTCAGCATTGGTTAGTTCCAGAAAATAGAATCAAGAATCAGCCCCGGATGATGCCGGCACCATCAGTTTGATGCCTGCTTAGGGGACTGATGAATACGAAAGGACAACAGCTATTGAGTTACCCGCAAGGGCAACTAGGTTCTGTAATCAATCCGTGAGAGGAACTAGAATTACTGAGGAGGGCGTAACAGCGAGACGTACGTTTGGTAGGCGTACGCATTTAAATATTGGAAATGGTGATTACAGGAGAAAAACGTAATCAATGGCTTTTCAAGAGCAGCTTTGAATTCACTAATCACAAACAAAAATCCAGCCGAGGCATGATTGTAAAAGGGGATCTTCGTGTGAGGATGCGGGGTTTTCGCGTGCTCCGAGCTTGGGCTGTAATGCATTTTTAAAAAGCCCCAGAAACTTAAATTTGGTTGCAGCTTAGCCCTATGCTCCTGAAAATGAGTAAGCAAGCCCGGAATTTTATAGACCTCCTCTATGTCAGTTTGTGGAAACAAACTGCCCATAAACATTAATATGCTCAGAAAGAGGGCGATCACTTTTCTCATGGCGAGCCAAAGGTAGAGTAAATTCAAAAGAAGCGTACATATAAAGTATATTAAATTATGAATCTTAGAAGCGGTCTAACCTTTAGAATCGGAATGTGATTGTTCGCTTGGTTAGGGCTGACAGGCTTGGGAGAACGGCAGGTAGAACCTGCCTAATCGTAGGAACGAGAGGGAATCTCGCACCAGTGGGTAGCAGGTTTATTTCCCTCGCAGTCGCTCGGCTCTAGCCGAGTGACGAGGTAGTATGGTAGGCCTCTGGCCGATGGTAGTAAGCCTGTTTTGGTTGGGAAAAGTTGTTGGCTGATCCTCTACTGGTTCGCCGTCTACCGGCCAGAGGCCTAGAACTAGGTAGTCACTCAGCTAGAGCCGAGCGACTGCGGGGAACAAAGCGAAGGACCTTATTACGTTTGCGTAACGCATTGGGCCTTTAGAAATTTTATTCACTTGTTCTTGACCCCGGTTTGCATCCAGGGCTATTCTTTTCCGTTCAACACCACTGGTGCAAGATGGAATCTCGCACCAGTGGAAAAACGCCATAGATATACGACTAATGCTTTCCGGCGAAGTGATCATACGTCAGCTTGGCTATATCCGCAATGATTTGTTCGTTCTTTTCTATCCCTTCGGTGGAGTTATTTACAAATACACAGATAGCCAGATGCTTACCAGTAGGCAAAGAGATAAAACCGACATCGTTGACCGCTCCCATCATTCCGTCTTTATTGGTTCCCGAGGTTCCCGTCTTGTGGATGACCAGAGTTCCGGTTGGTAATAGCTTTTTGAGTCGATTCTCCCCAGTTACGGTCTCCGTCATTACTTTCCACAGGAAATCGTGGCTACTCTTCGAGAGAATTTTTTGCTGATAAAACAGCTTGAGTAAGTCCAGCATCGCCGCCGGGGTAGTCCAGTTGGTGTATTGGACGTCCCAGTTTCCCTGGGCCTGCATGGTTGCTTCCGTCGCCCGGATCGCTACCTCTTTAATCCCTAATTGATGAATGAACGCATTTACCTGCTCCGGTCCACCCAATAGTTTAAAGAGGTAATCGCAGGCACTACCATCACTCTCGGAGATCATATAACTGATGAACTTCGATAAGGGTAAATCAACGTCGCCATTGGGATAGTCTTCCCCCATCGGACTATGCAATCCAGGAGTTAGGTCACTTTTTTTAATGTGCATCTTTTGATCCAGTCGGAAGCGTCCTTTATCTACTTCTTTCAGAACCGCTAAGGCTACATGAAACTTATATACACTCTGCATAGGCACATGCGTAGATCCATGGATGAGCAAGGTTTTTCGGCTGGTAAAGTCGTAAATGCCTACCCCTACCGTTGCTTTTTTGGTTTTAACGAGTTGTTCAATTTTAGCTTGCAGGGACTCAGTCTGAGCATAAAGTGATGAAGTAGTCAGCAGCAAACTCAGCAAGAAGAGAAAGGTTCTCATGGGTGTAATGAAAGGAAGATAGGCTTGATTAAAAAGATACATACATTCAGATTTGCTGCCTGCATAAATACCAGGCAGTTTACGAGCATGAAGTTACTGGAGATTTTAGAAGCCTGTTACGTAGCTAACCATTTTAGTTTCGTGTAATTATTTAATACGATGTCATTCAGTTATAATAATCTGAATGATAAGTATATTAACGAACAACTACTGATCTATTTCGCTAGACTTTCAAGTTGTCGGAAAGTCTGTAAGCTTCTTCAAACGTTATAGGGCTCGAGGATCATATCGTAACGGTCAAGACCAGGGGCATAAAAATTCGGAGAGATTTTTAGCGTCCGAAAACCAGCCTTCTCAAAAAATGGGAAACTCAACTGAGTCGTGTCCAATAGTACCGATGTGCCTGGCCTGATTTCCTGAATTTTACGGAGTCGGTAATCTAGCAGCTGCTTTCCAACTCCCTCGCGTTGAAAATCCCGGGTTACCATGCCCCATACCAATTCAGCAGCCTTATCTATCTGGGAGGGTAAATAAAAACCTGCACAGGCGATGATTTGATTTTCATGTTCCACCACATAATAATTCATTGATGAGATTTCCAGTTCGCGAAGGAAATGCTGAAACAGCTCTTTTTCATGATCCGCAAAAAATGCCGGACAATTGCTTTCAAAGGCCTTCATACATCCAGCATAATCTACTGATTGATAAGTACGTATAACCATAATAGAATAATTAGTAGTGTTTCGACTGATAGACCTCTCGCTTTTCCGTCTCTTCACCAAAGTAGGTAATGAAGCCTGGTTGCCAGTAAGCATTGCCTCTAAATCAAAAATGTCTATTCTCAAAGAAAATAGACATTCGATAATCCGCTAATAAATTTTTTATAATTCCTTGCATGGAGAGCG
Source organism: Siphonobacter sp. SORGH_AS_0500 (assembly GCF_031453245.1). Classification (NCBI taxonomy): domain Bacteria; kingdom Pseudomonadati; phylum Bacteroidota; class Cytophagia; order Cytophagales; family Cytophagaceae; genus Siphonobacter; species Siphonobacter sp. SORGH_AS_0500. Next base: position 141,465 of record NZ_JAVIYT010000007.1, on the reverse strand, counting down.
TGTGAACACTTCACATACTTGTTTTGAATCAGTCGCTAACCCTGAATGAAGCTGATAAAAAGGGCTCAATTATATCGGGAAATCAAGTTAAAAACCAGGTCTGATCATACGTTGGACGACTAGACAGGACCTACACCTACCCTCAAGCCTCCCTGACAAAAGTAATACATTAAGCAATAATACGATAAGTATATTTATATAATACTCGTTGGAACAGGGTATGTGTGTAAGTATTGCCCTCATAACTATTGAAATCATAGTTCATTGTCAGTATAAATAGTGATGAACCATTAGCTCTAATGGACTGACTAAACTGGCATTGTAAATAACCCTCCCCATTTCCAACGCTTATCTATTTCCAATAATAGAAAACCCTGGAGTGAGATTCTTCGGATGGCTCTGGAGGATGGATGGGAATGAACCAACTCTCTCAACTTGTCATCTGGATTCAAGAGAGAGACCTTGGGTGGAATGGGGTGGGCTTACTCAAGTTTTTGCATGTCCCAACAAACTCGAAAAGGGTATAAGGTTCTTCGCTTCGCTCTGAATGACAGACGCTGATGGATAAATATTCCTCGGGTATAGAATGGCCTCAACTACCAACCGTGCCTCAGGAGTCCCCGGATTTCATCCGGGGCTATCCAGCTTGGGTGCATCCAGACCGGGGCTATTCATATTCAACCCCGCTGGGGTTGTGGTTAACATTGTTACAATAGAGTTACGCCAAGAACCCCGGAGGGGTTCAACACGGATAGCCCCGGATGAAATCCGGGGACTCCTAGGGCACGAGGCTAAGTAAGTCCCTCCGCTTCGCTCTCGATGACAGCTAGTTGCATAAACTCTTTCATCCAATGGTTCCCGAAGTAGGGAGAGGCTTTTTTACTTTTATTTATAGATAGCCTCTAGAATATTTGAGCTTTTCAAAGGCTGCCAGATGGCTCATTTCCTTATCGTTACAACCATTAATCAGGAGGGCGATGCTTGAAACAAAAACACCCCGACGCTAAGCAGCATCGGGATGTAAGGTCTTCCTATTGCTTAAAGTAAGTTCGTTCCAAGCAAATGATTTAAAACCATCTGACTCTAAAAGTGTCAGCAGGTTTGTAACCTTTAACCTTTATTTAATGAATGAAACGATTTATTAGGCATCTGCTCCTAGTGCGGCTAGCAGGGGCTGATAAACCTTAAAAAATCCGGGTATGAATGTTGAGTTATACCCTTGGTTTTCCCACCCGCTTATCCTTTAATCTTAGGGGGTTAATCGTACCGTTGAAGAGTAGATTAGGTCCCACACATTTTTGGTTTTTACACCCACCCGAGCGTAGAGAAAGCCTGTTTTTTTAAGATTTGTTTTCTCATAAGTTGATAAGGTTTTCAAATCCAGCGTAATCGTGTTTGTGCCTGGAACTACGTTACTAAATGACCTCTCGAATGATTTAGACGTATTATCCACAATAGCTGTCGTACACAAATGAATGACCGCTTTTTCTATGGCCGCGGTTGAGACTACTTGCTCAACATTGAAGGTGGCAGTAAATACCGAATCCTTGTAGCTGCTGGTATAGTTGCTCAGCCAGAAGTAAGGCGTTACTTCAAAGTTTATATTCTTCTCTTCTCCTTTCAGGGAAAACCGCAGCGTATCCGTATTAGGTACCCATGGGCCTCGTCCAGGAGTTAGGTTAAGGAAGTAATCGCCATCGAAAGCATTCACCGTATAACTGCCATCTTCTTTGGCAAATACCTTGATAAAACCCTGTATCCAGCCTTCACCCGTTTGGTGAAGCTGAAGCATGTTAGATCCGTAGGCATCAGAGGCAGTTGACATCAACTGCATGGGCTGTCCTTTATAGAGAAACTGGCCCGAAACCCTGGAGGTAGGATAGTCCCAGTTATCAATTTCTGTGCTGCAGCCCATAAGCAAAGACACCGACAGAAAGAGGAACAGACGATAGAAAAGGGATGATATAGTCATGATATAAATGCTTATTGTAGAGGGTTATACACCAATTTAGGGTTATTGGCTCGCCAGCTCGGCTGAATGGCCGCGTAATAATTCATCAAAGGAAAATTACGGGGATTGGGAGCCATTTTATAGGAAGCCTGTTTGGTAAATACCCACTTCCCATCATTCGCGTCGCCCGGAGCCACTACTTTATAGGGGAAGAGCGAATACATCTGAGCCGTAGGATCATTGGGGGTACCATTCCAGATGGTATGAGCTAACCGCCAACGTTTTAAATCCCAATACCGGTGATCTTCAAAAGCGAATTCAACCCGATATTCATTCACAATGTGGTTGAACGTAATAGTCGACTCGGTTACGGGTTGAATACCGCCCCGACGGCGAGTAACGTTTAAGTTCGTAACAGCCTTGGCTTTATCTCCCAATTCGAAAGCGGCTTCGGCGGCAATCAGATAGGCTTCGGCAATACGGATGCGGGGCCACCACATCTCGCTGAAACCTGGATTTAACCCTGCATTGGGGGTTTCATCCAGAAATTTCCGAACGAGGAAACCGGTTTTGTTAACAAAATTGTCAGAATTAGCCACCGGGCCATTAATAGACGTGATCAGATTACCCTGAGAATCTTTACCTCCAACGGAGGAAGTTAGCAGTACGTATTGATTACCCGATTTGTTAAGTTGGCCCGCCTGAAGAATCACAGGTGTCTGACGGTAAGGAGCATTGGGGTAGATGACCGTTCCCCAGAGCCGGGCATCCTTTTTAGTGAAAGGATCTTCAACAGAATTGTAGAATACATAACTCCCGTCGTCATTTCGTGTCTTGATCTGCGGGGCACTACCATCCTTATTTTCAAAGGCTTCCACCAGATTCAAAACTACACCCAGAGCGTTACCATCCGTATAATCCCGGTGAGAATAGGGCATTGTAAAATTTGTAAATTGCGTTACTACATTCGGACGTAAACGGTCCATCGCCCAGATTACTTCGGTATTGCCTGATTTTACGCTCGTCGCTTTGTAAAAAGAATCACCCAGGTTGGTAGGGTCAATCTGCAATACATAAGGACCCTGCTGGATAACCTGTTCGGCGGTTTCGAGGGCTATCTTATAATACTTACTGGCCTGATCAGCGGGAATACCTGCCTCCCAGTTTTGCGTTCTGACGCTGGGTGTAAGTTTATTACCATAGTTGGCAATGGAACCTGCGTATACCGCAGCCCGTGCTTTAAGCATCAAGGCAGCCCATTTATTAGCTACACTTCCATTCGTGGTTTTAGAAGAGGTGAGTTTAGAGGCAGCCAGATCGCACTGGGCAATAACGTAATCATAGATTCCCGCTTCCGTAGAGCGTGCTACCTGAAATTTAACCGGGTCGATGCCCGACTGATACGTGTACACGGTATCGCCCAAGATAGGCATGCCCCCAAAGGAGCGAGCCATGCAGAAATGATACCAGGCCCTTAAAAAAATACACTGAGCCTCCAGATCACTTCGGTCTGCTTCCAGTAAGGCCGAACGGGCTGCACTCGAACGGATTCCGATTAGGAACTGATTCATTCGTCGAACCAGTCCATAATCGTACGTCTGGAAGAAATCACGGGGGATCACTTTTTCAGCATCCGTTGTGGTGGCTGGCCCATACGAAAGGTTAGCTTCGTCCAGTAGGTGGTAATTGCCATGGTTACTATTGGTTTGTCCATAGTTAACCGATGCATAAAAATTAGCCAGAACCGACTGAGCCAGGGCTTTGTCGGTAAAGACCCCATCCTCAGGTAAAATATTGGTTGGTTCCGTATCCAGGTCGGTTGTACATCCTGCCAGGCCTAGCATAAATGCCATCACTAGCAAACCAAGAGAGATTTTCATAATCTTAGGTAAATAAAGGGATTACAGTTTCAAAGAAAAACCCGCATTAACTAACCGGGGGTTGGGATAGGCTATACCTGAGTTGGCAGTCATCTCCGGATCCAGGCCACCGGGCATGTTCGTTAGCGTCAGGATATTCTGGGCAGATACATATACGCGTAGGCCCGAAATCTTAGCTTTTTTAAGCATCTGGCTAGAGAAGGTATAGCCTAGTTCTAGATTACGTAGCTTCATATACGTAACGTTCGTTTGCCAGTTGCTGTTAGGCCAGTGGGTATTCATCCAGTTATTAACCCCTTTCGTTAGCAGTGGGTATTTACCAATGTTGAATCCGCTGTTTTTATCCCAGATGTCTTTATACCAGGTAGAGTTATCGGCCAGATACTGCGAGACATTGGTGTTTCCATCAAAGTATCGCATTACCCATTGTTGTTCGTAGGTAAATTTGGAACCTCCGGCAAATTCGGCTCGGAAATCAAATCCTTTCCAGTTAACTCCGGTCTGAAAGGCAAAGTTTAACCAAGGCGTTCCACCGTTGACGCGATAGGTAACGTTTTCCATATCCAGATCGGAGATGTAGCCGTCATGATTGGTGTCCTGATAGATGTAATCACCGGGGCGAATCGTGGTGTTACCGTAGTGGTCCTGATCGACGGGGTGATTGGCAATTTGCTCCCAGCTCTGAAACTGCCCAACGGAAACGAGCTGAAAACTACCATCCCGGAAACGGCCTTCGGTATTCCACAGGTCCCGGAACCGATCATAGGAATTGGCCCATCTGGGTTTGTAACGCGTACCTGTAATCCAGCGGGAAAAGGTAAAGTTACCGGACACAAAATAATTGAAGTCCCGCACATTGTCTTTCCAGCCCAGATGCATTTCAATACCCTTGGTATGGTCACTATTTAGGTTTTCGGCCGGTAGGCTAAAACCAATTTCGTTCGGTAACAATACATCATAACGGCTGGCTAATTCACCCGTCTGATGACGATCAAACCAGTCAAAACCTCCCGTCAAACGATTATTAAATAATCCGATGTCCACTCCCAAATCCAGTACGTATACCCGACCCCATGTAATATTATCCGTAGCCAGACCTGTGATTCGGCTTGAAACTACGTCCCTTCCATCCAGGATAGCTGATCCCTGATTAAAATTATAGCCGGTGATATAGGTCAGAGCATTCCCTAACTCTTTACCCAGTACCCCATAAGAACCGCGAAGTTTTACTTCATCGATTTTCTGACTCAGGAACGAATTGTTTTTCCAGAATCTTTCCTGAGAAATGCGATAGGCCAGCGATCCGGAAGGGAAAAAGCCAAAACGCTTGCCCTTTTTGTAAAAATAAGAGCCATCATACCGACCCGACAACTCCATGATGTACTTATTGTCGTAGTCATAATTAAATCGACCTAAAACGCCCAGACGATTCTGGTTAAAAGGAATACCATCTCCTACGTAGGTCGTAGATTTGGTTGTGAGGAATGGAATACCATTTGCTTCCTGACTTCCCAGAAAATATACACTTGGGTAATTAGACGATTTCGTTTCCATCCCCGTAACCATGTGCACGTGATGTTTGTCGAAGGTCTTTTCATAGTCAAGCTGTACGTTACTCGTCATCTCCTCGGCATTTTGCACGTAACGTTCCAGGTAACGAGCATTTCCTTGATAAGCAATCGTATAGGCGTTCGTTGGCTCATCGAAGCGATACAGCAGAGGAGATTTTTCCCTTAAATCATTTCGGGTGTTTCGGTACCAGTAGCTAACCAGAGCACGGGCTTTAAGACCATCGAAAATACTGTATTCAGCCGTACCGTTGATTTGCATAATCCGAATTTGTGACTCGTACTTTCCAGACATCTGCTCATTGATCCACCCGTAACTAAATTGTGGATCGATAGCCGATATAGCGGGGTAACGGGAATCGTCATTAACGAAAGGCCGTTTGGTTGGCAGATTTCGGAAAGCCGCCTGCAAGGCAAAATCGTAATCGTCGCCTGGAAGGCCTGGTTGGCGGTTCCGTTCCAGACGTCCATTCATTAGCACCCCAACTTTAAGCTTCTTACTAATATTAAAGTTAAAATTGCTTTGAAAATTAGTACGGTCAAATCCGTGAAAATTCCGAAGCATACTTCTCTGTTCAATGCGGTTCAAGCTAATGTAATAATCCGCATTGTCGCTACCGCCAGAGATGTTCAGACTTCCGTACATCTGAGGTTTGGTTTGCCAGATGTAATTGTACCAGTCAAAGGACTTATAGCCTGGCTCTGTGCCTCTTACCCATTTGTCATATTCCTCACGGTTGATGGTTCGGGAAGAATTAGGAACGTTGTTATAGGTTTCATCCTGGATAATGGCCTTGAGGTAAGTGGCAGCATCGGCTGGCTTATTATAGCCCGCCGGTATCTGGAGCCCATAATAGCTTTGAAAGGTAATAATAGGTTTCTGATTGCGTTTACCCTTTTTGGTTGTGACCACAAGAACGCCGTTAGCCGCCTGCATTCCGTAGATAGAAGCAGAAGCATCCTTCAGAAGCGAAATGTTTTCAATATCGTTGAAATCTATTTGGGCAAAGCTGCCGTAATCTTTTTGGATACCATCAATAATGACGAGTGGTTCGCCATAGTTACGGATTTCAATGGTTGGGGCACTACCCGGGCGACCCGAACTTTGGCGAAACGCAATACCCGGAATTTTACCTACCAAAGCTCCGGCTGCGGTAACAGTGCTGGCATGAGACAACTCGTCCGCATTTACTGTTGAAATGGCTCCTGAAATGGTTTCTTTCTTGTTTTTGAGACCAAACCCTACAACCACTACTTCGTCTAAGACTTTGTTTTCGTCTCTCAGCGTCAGGTTAATTGAACTTTGCTTTCCTACCTGTACTTCCTGGGTTTTATACCCGAGGAAACTGAATAGAAGTACATCCTCTTCACTGGCGACCAGAAGTTTAAAGGTCCCATCAATATTGGTAACCGTTCCACGCGTGGTTCCTTTAATAAGGATATTAACGCCAACGATTGGGTCCCCTTTTTCATCCTTCACGGTTCCGGTCACGGGAATCTCGGCCCCTAACACGGTTTCTTTTTTCAAAGTTGAAGAGGGAGGTGTAATTCGCTTCAGCAAAATTTGATTCCCAGTCGTTTCATACGTGATTTGAATCGGGGTCAGAATTTCATTAAGTATGGTCTGGATGGGTTGATTCTGAGCTTCGTAACTGATTTTCTGCTTTGACTGAATGATTTCCCGGCTGTAAATGAATTTAACGCCAACGAGTTTTTCTATCTTTTTGAGCACATCCTCAACGTTCTGATCCTTGACTACAATAGATATACGTCGATCTAGATCATTCTGAGCATGGACTTTTACTGGCAAAAAAACCAGTAGACACAGCAGGCAGACTACCATCTGAAGGGCAATCCGCTGGGAGCCTTTTAGGACAAGTAATTGTAGATGCATTGTCATTAGGGGTTCTGGATTTTATTGTAAAAATGAGCAATAGAGGTTCTGCTCTCCGGTGTGGAGAGAACTAGTAAAAACAATCAAAAAAAAGTTTTACGTACAGGGTGCTAGGTGACCTGACGAAAGAAAATTACTGGCGGTGAAACGATTAAGGGTTACAACTGTGACCGGTAACATAAATAGTATCTCCCTGCTTCTCGTAAGAAGCCTCGACTGCCGAACAGATCAGTCTGATTTTTTCTGCGAAGGGAATGCCATTTAAATCGCCCGTGAATGTGCAGCCCTGTAAATTATGTTCGTTAAATTCAATTTTCGTGTGATAGGTGTGCTGAAGCCGGTTCAGCACTTCAGTAACCGGGGTAAATTCAAAGTTTTGGTTATCATTAAGTATAGAGGTAGAATGGTGTCGGTGAAGATTGGAGGTGAGGATTTGCTTGGTTAATTGATTGGTCTGAATATTAAGTTTAACCTGTTCGTTCTTTTCGAGAACCAGATACTGTCCGGGATCTTTCATGGAGGTTACCGTAACCTTGCCGGTTTTCACTTTCACATAAGCCAGATTTTGATTCTGAGTAGCCTGAACCTGAAAACTGGTACCTAGCACACGGGTGGAGAGAACGGAGGTGTATACGAAAAAGGGGCGAGTTGTATCTCTGACCACTTCAAAAAAACCTTCGCCAATTAAGTAAATTTCCCGTTGTTGAGCTGATAAGTTGTGCCAGAGCTGTCCGCCTGGAGCTAACAGAACGGAGGAACCATCCGTCAGCGTAACCAGTTGATCCGACTTGCCTGTATTAACCACTTTTTGCCAACGGTCTTTCGAAGCCATGACTTCCTCTACCGATGGAACGGTACTGGAAATAGTGGAGTCATTATGTATAAAATTTTTTAGAAAGAAGCCAATGAGAACGAGAGCTGCCACGCCAGCCAACGGAGCCAGCCATTTAAGTCGAGGCCGGAGGGTATGAGCTCTAACTTCGAGGATACTTCGCTCTTTGGCTTCATGAAGCGATTGTTTGATCTGTTCGATTTCACTCGCATGCTGGGCTTCCTGTAGCGGCTGGGTATCGCCATTCAGAACCAGGCAAAGAGCAGCGGCCTGTTCGTACAGTTCCCGCTTGTGTGGATTTTGACTGAGCCATTCCTGCCAGTAGATGTAATCCTGGGGACGGCGTCCTAATATCCACTCCCGAAAAGCGTCGTTAGCTAGAAATTCCTCTAAGGTATCGAAAGTAGTCATGAGTGGTCTGGCAGTACATTGGCGTTATCTAATGCTCATATGCAACACCCTAACCAGGCATACTCAGTTTAGTACTAAAACTTTAAAAATAAATACAAGAAAATAAATAAGTGTTCGGGCTGGCAGTGGCTTCGCATTTTTGACATGGCCCGCGTTAGAAAGTTGGAAACGGATTGTCGGTTCACCTGCATAACTTCTGCAATTTCCCCCACACTCATGTCCTGGAAATAGTGTAAGTATATAGCTTCCCGTTCACGAGAAGAAAGCTGACTCATCAATCGCTGCAATTGCTCAACCCGGCTAAGCAAAGCTTCATGTTCGATTAAAATTGATTCTCCACTAATGTGTTCCAAAACGCCCAAATTCCAGTCGAGTTCACGAGTGACCATCTGCTTTGAAGAGCGGATATGCATGAAAATATGGTTACGAAGACCTTTGAGTAGGTAATGTTTAATGGAAGCGGTATCGTTGATCTGCGTTCTGTTCTGCCAGAGCTGTAAAAAAAGATCCTGAATACAATCTTTAACGATAAACTCGCTAACGGAAAACTTCTGACCGTAGTGCTTCAAAGTAGAATAGTATCTTTCGGCAATACTGCCCAAAGCTGCTTCATCACCAGCCAGATACTTTTGCCATAAATCAGAATCAGTGTTGCTCATACTCATCACAGAAGTAGCCTAAAGAACAATAACTAACAATAGAGCTTTTCAACTATATCAATACCCTCCCAAGTGATTCAAATCCTAATTATACATTCTGATTTGGTAGTAAACAATCGGTTAGCTTAATGATCTAGGTATTTTCAGGGGTAATCCTCACAAATTTATTTATATAATCAATATTTATCAATGAATTATTCAATTATTATCTTTTTCACAGAAGACATTCTGATTCGTTGAAAGTAGGAGAGCAGTCAGCTATAGATTTTGAAAATGAGTGGAGCTGATAGAATAAGGATACCGTATTAACGTTCAAAGTGGCCTTCAGCCTATCCATGGGGGAGAGTGACCAGCTATGATCTAACGCACCTAGGCTAGTAGAGAAGTGTAGAAAGAATCCTTTACCCTTCCTACTTGATAAGGTTTATCAGGTTCAAAATGTTAAAGGCTGGCATGATTCTGTAGTTAATCTCTTTCTATCTACTATTCTACCTCAATGGCCTCTAATGCTCTATACGTTCGTTTCAGCGACGACATCGAAGTAATTCAATCCAGCGAGGGGGCTATCATCCAGGGAACCCTGGAATCTATGAATAGGCAGGCTCAAAAAGCACTGGAACAGATCCGACCTGCCAAATATATTGCCCATGCCAAGCATCACGGTATGCTCAAAACTCGCCTGCAAGTGTACGATAACTTGCCACAGGGTGTGTTTAAAATGCCTCACACCTTCGATGCCATTAGTTGTTTACCTACTTCTTTTCCAAGGATTAGGCTTGAAGTTACGAGGGAACATTCTTCTCTGTATCGTACCTAATTAAGCTCAACTGTTCGATACTAGGGCTCATTCCTCACCTCTATTTTCACAAGTCCTTTAAACAATAATTGAAATGAAAGCAGCTAGAATTCATGGTCCTAAAACCGTAACGTGCGACAACGTGGACGATCCTACCATTCAGGAAGGAAGAGATATCATTCTAAAAGTAACGGCTACGGCCATTTGTGGGTCTGACCTGCATATTTACTCTGGGGGATTACCCCAACCCCGGCCCATGGTGCTTGGTCATGAGTTTATGGGGATTGTCGAAGAAGTAGGTCCCCAAATTAAAAACCTCAAGCGGGGCGACCGGGTAGTGGTTCCTTTTCCAATCGCTTGTGGTCATTGTTTCTTCTGCGATCACCATCTGCCCGGGCATTGTGAAAACTCTAATCCTGAACACTATGGCCCGGAAGGGGGCCTGTTGACGGAAAAAGGGGGAGCTTTATTCGGTTACACGGATCTTTACGGAGGTTACGACGGTGGACAAGCCCAGTACGTACGAGTGCCTTACGCCGATTATGGTCCCCGGATTGTTCCCGATCATTTAACAGACGAGCAGGTTCTCTTCCTGACTGACATCTTCCCAACGGGTTACAGTGGGATTGACTGGGGTGAAGTAAAAGGGGGTGAGACGGTAGCCATTTTTGGTTCAGGTCCCGTAGGGATTATGGCAGCTAAAAGTGCCTGGTTGCGGGGTGCGGCCCGGGTTGTCGTTGTAGATACGCTTCAGTACCGATTAGATAAAGCTAAAGCAACGGCTCATTGTGAAACCATTTTGTGGGATAACGATGCTAAAGATGTGGTTGCCCAAATTCGTGACATGACGGGTGGACGCGGGGCCGATGTGTGCGTAGAAGCCGTGGGTTTCGAGCCCGACCGTAACTTAATTGACCGGGCGAAAGCCGTCATTAATTTAGAAAAAGGTTCGCCCAAGGTATTAGAAGCCTGCATGAGTGCCGTCCGTCGGGGAGGCATTGTTTCTGTACTTGGCGTATATCCTACCACGTATGACAACTTCCCCATTGGTCAGTTCTTTGACAAAGGTATTATTCTAAAGGGTGGTCAGGCTCCTGCTCACAAGCACATTGATACCTTACTCAATTACGTGGCAGAAGGAAAAGTGCAGCTCGATGACATCATTACTCACCGTTTACCTTTAACGGAAGTCTCACACGCGTACGATATCTTCAAACGCCGGGTGGATGATTGTGTTAAAGTGGTATTAGATCCCTGGAAATAGAATTAGAGAGTAGCTATTTATTTGTTGAACCTATGATTTGGTTGATCATGCATTTTGAAATGTATTATTGACCAGATCATAGGTTTCATACTAGTACTCATAGTAAGGCTTAGCTCGGCTTTGCTATCGCCAAGCACGCCCACCCAGAACTGCTTGCCTATGAGGCTTATCTGAATCATGACATATACGTGCTTTTGTAGATCTGATTCCGCCAGAAGCCTAGATAAGTCTTCGTTTCTTCCTGCATGTGTAAAGCAAATACATCAGGCTTGGGTTTTAGCCCTAACTGATGCATGACTTGCTGTCCGGGTTGATCCGAACACCAGGTTTTAGACCGGGCCGGAGAAACTTTTAAAGGAGCATTTTTCTTAAAAATGCGGAGGCGTTTAAATCCCCCGCATCCCAAAGCAGGGTTATTCCGTCAGGAAATAGAAAAACGTACTATTGCCTCGTCCGGTGTTCATGTGGTGAATGTCCAAATACTTTACCCGCTTCATAGGTTCATTTTACTATTAAGGGTGTAACCCTTTTTTCTTCAGATAGTCAATCAACTCCTTTGGACGGTCAGTCTGGATGAGTTTAGCTCCGTGCTTAATCAACCATCCCCAACCCGCTTCGGGGTCTTTTTCTTCGACACTTTTTTCATCGTCATGGCCAGCGTTTTGGCTGGCCCACAAACTATTAAACCAGATTTTAGAACCAGACTTGGGAATGCTCAGGTAATTAGATTTTTCCAGTACCTGATCCGAATTGAAATTCAATTCATACGCTACGGGTTTAAGCTGTTTTTCGTAGGTTTCAATAATCGATTTCGCCTCAGGCTTAGCTAAATTCACAATGGGCATAAAGGCTAATTTACTCTGAAGCAGCGGACCATTTTCACGCTTTACTTCTTCGTATGTTTTATTCGTTTTAATAATGGCGTGATCTACCGTGCCGGTTTTTTCGAGAATCTCGTAAGCCTCCTGGTAATACTCATAGCCCTTATCGATGTTAATCATTACTTTTCCTTTAGCTCGTTGCATGCAATCCTCGAACGCCATGATTTTTTGGCGAGTGGGGCCGCCGTGTTCGTTTTTGAGGGTGAATTTTTGTAATTCTTCCCAGGTATAATCACTTGGGTTACCGTGTCCGGTGGTAGTGCGGTCCAGGGTTTGATCGTGCAGCAAAATCAATACGCCGTCTTTACTTTTCTTCAGGTCAATTTCCACGACATCCACACCTAGTTCAATGGCATGTTGCAGACTAAGAACGGAATTTTCGGGAGCGTACCGCCAGTCGCCCCGGTGAGCTACCACTAAGACTTCTTTGGAATTAGGATCATGAAATTCACGAATAATCGCCTGAGCCGGACGGTGTTGGGCCTGAGCAAAGAAGGTAAGACCACAGGCCAGCAGAAGAAGTGAAATACGAAACATAAGTAGTTAATTGTTTTTAATGGCCGCCGCCGCGGTCAGTTGATCGATTGACAGGCAACGTTTGACAACCGAACCATAGATTATTAAATTAAGTACAAGAACTTACAATTAAAAGCGGTGATAGAGAAGCCTCTATCACCGCAGAAAAGGGGTTAATAACCTTCGTTTTGTTTAATGGCAGGATCAGTATCTACCTGACTCTGCGGAATAGGCATGAGCAGGTTATTACTGGTAAGGGTCGTGAGAATGTTGTTGGCTTTAAACCATTGATTCATCACCGTCAGAGCAGTACCCGTGCGGATCAAATCAAACCAGCGGTGGCCTTCTCCCACGAGTTCCAACTGGCGTTCGAGAGCAATAGCTTCGCGTAACTCCGTCTGAGTGCTGGCCGAAGTAGCAGCCAAACCAGCTCGAGTTCTGATTTGATTCAGATAGGTAAGGGCCGTCGAAATATTACCTAGTTCGTTTTCGATTTCCGATAGCATCAAAATGACATCGGCATAACGCAGGACGACTATATCACTACCGCCGTCGGTAATAACTGTAGTAGGGGCCGAGAGTTTCTTGCACCAAGGAATACCAGAAGTGGTTACTCCTACGTATACACCTTTGCGTTTGTCGGACGACGAGTAAAGAGCGTAGAGACTTTTTGTAGGCAGATTGTGTCCTTTGGCCCCGGAAACGGTTCCTGACGGAGCGTATTGCTGATACATGGTGCTGCCCTCCGTATTGCCGTTTACACCCGAAGCAAACTGTACGGCAAAAATGATTTCCCGGTTGTTCTCATTACTCAGACTAAACACATCCGCCGGATTCGCTAATAGCTGATGTTGTCCATCATTCACTACCGACTCCAATAAAGTCTTTGCTTCAGTATACCTTTTGGCGGTAAGATATACTTTGGCCAGTAGCGTTTGTGCGGCTGATTTCCGCACCCGTCCGGCCTGGGTATTGACTGCTGGCAAAGCAGCAATCGCTTCCGTCAAATCCTTACGAATCTGTTCATAAATCTGAGCAGAAGCCGTACGGCCCTGACCAAAGTATTCATTTGGATTTTCTGTTTCCTTAGTGACTAAAGGAACATCTCCGTAGAGGCGAACCAGGTTGAAGTACATTAGGGCCCGAAGGAATTTCATCTCTCCCGTCCGGGATTGACGCGTGGCTTCGGTAGCATACGGAATCTGCCCAATGCGATTGAGCACGACGTTAGCTCTTTGAATGGTGCGGTAGGATTGCCTCCATACTTCAGTCACAATGGTATTACCCGCAATGGCAGTAAACTGGTCGAGCTGGCCATACATCCCGTTATCATTGGCCGGAACTTCATCGTAAGTATTATCCGAAGGAATTTCTATCAAAGCGGGTAAGTAAAGACCGTATAAACCGTCGGACTGAAGGTTGGCGTAAGTGGCGTTTACGTATTCCTCCGTTTCGATTTCGTTCTGAAGGAAATTACCTAATTCTTTGGAAGTAGCCGGATTTTGAAATAATTGCTTCTCGCAGCTACTCATGACCAATAAGCTGGCTAGTACACTGGAAAGGATGACTATCTTTTTCATGAAAACTTAGAACGTAATGGTTAAACCAAAGATGTAGGAACGAGCAACGGGATAATTAGCCTGGGAAAAGCCATTGGTTAATACATCCGTAGTCGAAGTAGCATCTGGATTGAATCCCCGGAACTGGGTGAACGTGAAGAGGTTATTGGCGGTTGCGTACAAACGAACACCCTGAATTTTGGCTTTCTTTACCCAGCTTATGGGCAGGGTATAAGCAATCTGGACGTTACGCAGACGCAGGTAATCGGCATTTTTAAAGAAGTAATTGGAGGAACGCGTCAGGCGGCGGGCACTGGAAAAATTACCCATATTGGGCTGAGCCAGAAAACCATTCGGATTATGAATAGGGTGGTAACGGTTGTTGAAATAATAGGTGTTCGGGACGCCAAAACCTTCTCCTGATTCTTCCTGATTGGCTAACTGCTGGTCCCAGATTTTGCGTCCGACAATCCCATTCAGTGAGAAGCTGAATTCCAGATTTTTATAGGCAAAGTTGCTGGAAAATCCGTAGGTAAATTTGGGGTTATAGGTACCAAACGTTTTACGGTCGTTGGAGTCAACCACCCCATCGCCGTTTAAGTCAGCGACTTTATAATCCCCCTGAAGCGTTCCGGCCAGGTGAGGGGTTCCGTCAATCTCGGCCTGCGTTTTATACACACCTATGACTTCATACCCATAGAGTTCGGCAATGGAACCGCCCACTCGCGTAAGAAAATTGCTTTGAGAACCCGACACAATTTGCTGCTGTCCGGGAGCCAGAGCTAATACCTTGTTAGAATTAGTAGCAGCATTGGCATTGAAAGACCAGTTCAATGCTCCCAACGGCAGGGAATTACCGCTGAATTCCAGCTCCAAACCTTTGTTTTCGATCTTGCCAATGTTCTGAATGGAGGAACTATACCCCGATTGCTCAGGCACCGGAACGTTGAGTAACAAGTCTTTCGTGATGGATCGGTAGTAATCCAGTGCCATCGTGAAAGGCTTGCCAATACCCAGATTAAGGCCCAAATTAACCGCCGTCTTATTTTCCCAGGATAAGTTAGGGTTGGCAGTCGTAGTGGCCGCAAAGCCCGAAGCCAGCGTATTCCCAAATACGTAATTGGCAGCGTTCACCAGCGATTTTGAACTATAAGAACCAATCTGGTTATTCCCGGATTTACCCCAGCTACCTCTAATTTTAGCAAAGGTTATAGGACTTGATTTCGGGAAAAAGGATTCATTACTGATGATCCAGCCCCCCGTTAAAGAAGGGAAAACGCCCCATTTTCGGTCATCACCGAATCGGGAAGAACCGTCCCGACGCAGGGTTGCTGAAAATAGATACTTGTTATTGTACGCATATTGAGCCCGGGCAAGGTACGACAGCTGAGTCCATACGTAACGGTTGGTGCTCGCTACGAAAGCACTGGCTCCAGAAAGGTTAGGCAGGTTATTATCGGCAATGTTAGAACCCGTAACGCTGGTTGCTGAGCCGTTTTCCTTTTGAAAGGAATACCCCACCAGTAAATCAAGGCTATGCTGACCGAATTGATTGGCGTAGGTTAACGTATTTTCCGTGAGGTAATTATAGACAAATTCGCGGTTTTCAATGGCTACCGCGGGCTTGGGAGCTGGCGTGCGGTAACCTCCTACGTCAGACGGGTTATAAAAGTCAAAGAAGTTACTTTGAATATCTCCCCCCAGCAGCGTTTTGAAGGTTAACCCTTTCAACAGATCATAAGTAAGATAGACATTGCCAAAATTGCGGAAGAAGTCACGCTTATTTTTGATCTTATAGGCGAGAGCTACCGCATTTTCTCCCAAAGCCCCATCTTCTGGCGTATTGGCCGCAATCTGTTTACTGATCGCTAAACTTCCGTCCGAGTTATAGGGACTGAACATCGGATACATGATGTATAAGTTCGCAATCGGGTCATTCGACTGATTACCGTTGTTATTAAAATAATTTTGGGTATTATAAGATGGAGTCATGCTTATACCCAACGTTGCTTTTTCCGACAAACGACTGTCCAGTTTGAAGGCCGCACTGTAGCGTTTGAAACCGTTATTAATGACGATTCCGTCCTGATTAAAGAAATTGGTAGAAACGTAATAATTGGTTTTGCCGGAACTCCCCGAAAACGAGAGGTTATAATTACTCATGCGACCTTTTCGAAATACTTCGTCCGTCCATTGGGTATTGGTAAGGTCCGCCTGATGATCCAGATAAGGCTGGATGTAATTCAGGCGAAGTTCGCGAAGACTGGCCCCTTTACTTAAGCGAGTGGCCCGATCATCGCTTTCGCTGCGGTTGGACGGGTTCTTCGAAACATACCCCCAGTCTCGGGCTTCGGTAAAATACTGAGCCGCCTGATAGGCATCTACGTACGCTACGCGATCAGATCGTTGCTGAAAACCTGTGTAAACATCCAGCAAAACCTGCAAACGATCGGATCTGCCCTTCTTGGTTGTAATTAAAATAACCCCATTGGCCGCTCTGGAGCCATAAATAGCGGCAGAGGAGGGGTCTTTTAATACATCAATCGTTTCAATATCCTGGGGATTAATTGAGTTAAGGGAAGACCCTTCCGATAAAGGATAACCATCCACTACGATCAGGGGATTGCGACCGGCGGTAAGCGTACCGATTCCCCGAATCACAATCTGAGGATCAGAACCCGGTTGAGCGGACGCATCATTAATGACAATTCCAGCGGCTTTTCCGGCTAATTGCTGGGCAAAGTTACTCGCACTGTAACGGCTTAATTCCTGTCCTTTAACCTGAGAAATAACGCCTGTTACTTTCGCCTTTGATTGGGCCCCGTACCCAATGACTACCAGATCATTCAGGGACTGGGTTTGGGGCTTCATCCGTACAAGCAGACTATTATTGTCGCCTGCATTAACCAGAAAATGCGGAATGGTGTGTTTTTCAAAGCCAACGTAACTAAACACGAAGGTGTACCGGGCCCCTGCACGTAGGTTCGTAAACGTGAAGATACCCTTGACATCCGTAGTACTAAAGAGGGGTTCGGTTTTACCAACCAGCGTGGTTTGTACCGTTACACCCATGAGCGGTGCTCCGGTATCGTCCAGTACGCTTCCCTTGACCAGAGCTGGCGTCTGGGCTGCTGCGTAGAGGGAACAGCATAAGCCTAGTAAGCTTAAGTTAAACCGCCGTTTTAAAGCAGATAAAATACGTCTCATAAAAGGGGAGTAATGATTTAATTAGGCAAAAAGAATCCTGTCCTTCTGATTTTCAGAAGTGTAGGTATTGAAAATAAGAGATTGATTACTGAGTGATTAGGGTGATTTTCGAATGATCACCTGTTTCGAATCCTTTTGAAATGACAAATTGTTAAGGGTGCATAAAGACGTTAAAATGTTGGACAAAGAATCCGTTGTTGCAATGGTTCCGGTAAAAGATAAACCCGCTAAATCTGCCGGATTGTAATCCATTTTTACCACATACTTTTTACCCAACGCGTTAAATACCTTGGCCAGAGGCTCTTTGTTAAAGATTAGATCTGAGGTAGGCTTGGTGGGCTGAAGGACACCCGCTGGAGTCGTTTTGGGTTTTTCAGGGAATTCGACTACCTGCGTCTGTTTACGGCTTATGTCAACGCTCCATTGCTGACCCGGAATGAGGTATTGATCTTTAATGGGCATGCCCGCCTGAGCGGTTGACTTGATAACTACCTTCCCTTCCAATAACTTCACCCGGATGCCTTGGGCTTGCGTTGCCTGAATGTGGAATTGAGTACCTAGGGCCGTCGTCGTATACCCATTAGCCAGGACAATGAAAGGATGAAGCGAATCTTTGGCAACCGTAAACAGAGCTTCTCCAGAAAGACTGATGTCGCGGGAGGTACTGCCAAAGGGTTCGTAATACTGAACCGAGCTGCCGGGATGTAACTGAATCTGAGAACCATCGTTCAGTGAAACGTTCATGACCGTTTGGGTAACATTGGTTTTAAGAATCAGTTGCCACGCCGGTTTTGCGGGTTGCTGGCTTGACAACTCCGATTTTTTAGTGGAATGCGGAAGAACCAGTAAGCCCGCAACCAGCAGCAACAGAGCCGCCACACTACCCGAAAGCCAGCCCATCCAGTTAACTCTCTTAAGCGTACCACTGGGCTTGCTTTGAAGCTGACTATGCAATTGGGCTAACACACGGTCCGACTGCTCCGGCTGCAATAGCGGTTCAGGCTCGCTCAGGCTTTTTTCAAAAGCATCCTGTCTAGCCTGGGTCCACTGCTTCAGGTCTACTTGTCTAGCCAACCACTTGATCTCGGTCTGGCTGGCTTTACCCGCCCAAAATTTTTCGAGTATGTCGTCGATTTCATCCTTCATCATACACTATAAATACTCGGGCATCGGAAAAGGGGGATGCCTTCCGATATTATCAAATTGTTAAGCAGAGAAAGAGAATAGAAAAGGGCTTCCGGGTCTTAGAATTGATCCAGCATCATGATGAGTATAGAAGCCGAAGAAGCATGCATAAACTTACCCCTTTCCTGAATATGCGTTCTGACCTGCCGGGTGGCCTGCTTGAGATAGTCCCGGACCGATTGTACGGAAATGCCCAGATTTTCAGCGACTTCTTCCGTGGTTTTACCTTCAAAGCGAAGTTGATGAAAGACCTCTCTTTTGCGATTAGGAAGCTGGTCAACGGCTTCTTTAATCATCGAAAGCTGGAGTGAATATTCTTCTTCGTCAAGGGTTTCTTCGGGGGAGGCCTGCTCGGTAAATTCTTCCGAAGATGACACTACTAAGGCTTCCTTTAGTTTCTTTTTCAGAAAAGATAACGCCTTATTATGGCTGACGACAAATAACCAGCCAGCAACGGGGCGGTCCAGTTGCAGGGAGTGTCGATTCTCCCACAGAGTAATGAAAACCTCCTGAAGGAGATCTTCCGCTAAATCTTCCTGTTTGACGATTTTGAAGATGTTTCCGTAAACAGGCTGCTTATAGAGGTGATAGAGAAAATCAAAGGCTTCTACCTTATCCTGAGAAAGAGCAACCAGCGATTCTAATTCAGTATAAGAAGACTGCATAATGATTGTTTATTTAGCCAAACGAATACTTTTCACCCGTTTTGTTTACAGAACCCAAATTTTCGCAAAAATACTTCATGCTATGATTTCAGTCTAGTTTACTAAATTATGAAATTGTAAAGAATGAAAACGTAGGCTAGTAAACCCCTGATTCACTGGTTATCAGGCAGGTATTATTAGGTAGGTTCATATATTATTCTATCTAACTCTACTGCTGATTCATCTTTTTTATAGATAGAATGGGATCATTTGGAATAGTGCTATTTACAGAAAGCAAGACCTTTTTCGAAAATATAAGTTGAAAAACTGGGACTTGATTGCATCAACAACTGAAGCTTTATAGTTAAATTTGCTGCCGATAACTACTCAATCACAAATATGCGGTATCTCAATGACGCATTAAATGTTCTTCTGGTGGAAGAAGATAGGTATGTTGAATTTTCAACGATAGCTAAGTTGCTTATTCTTCCTTGCGTGTTTTTGATAATGGCCATTCCCTTTTTTCTACTTTAGAATATCCCTCAAAACAAGAAGCAGACTTTTCAAAAGTCTGCTTCTTGTTTTTCATACCGCTTATAAAATCTTTGACCTTATCTGGGTGTGGTGGCTGGTTAGATCTTGAACTGAGCCCGAAACTCCTGGGGTGTGCAACCATGAATTTGTTTAAACTGACGGGACACGTTTTTAGTATCCGTAAAGCCCAGATCGAGAGCAATTTCAAGAATAGACTGATCCGTTTCCTGTAACTTTTTGGAAAATTTATTCATCCGCAAATTCTGAATGTACTTGTAAATGGGAAAGCCAAGTGTTTCCCGAAAACGAAACTCCAGGGAGCGGCGGGAGAGCGGAACCTGGGCTACGACGTCTTCTACCTGAAGGTTTTTATCGATATTCTGATGAATGAATTTTAAAGCCGTGGTAATGAAATCATCCTGAGTAGCATAAATGTCCGTGGATTGTCGGGTAATAATCTGCGTGGGACGAACCACAATGTCGTAGCATTCGCCCGTTCCTTTTTTTATCATTGACTCCAGTAACCGAGCCGCTTCATATCCGCCTTTTTCGGCATCCTGAGCGATACTGGATAGGGGAGGGTCAGAAATTTCACAGAACATTTCGTCGTTGTCCACGCCCAGCACAGCCACGTCTTCAGGAATCCGAATGCCCGAATGGCGGCAGGTCTCGGTAATGTGTAAGCCCAGACGATCATCACAGGCCATGATGGCGATGGGTTTGGGTAATGAGGTTAACCACTGACTTAAGGCACTGGGCTTGTAGTACCATAATTCCTCATTACTTTCTTCCTGATTATCAAAGTAATGAACGGAGTAACCCGCTTTCTGTACCCGTTCCTCAAACCCCTGAGAACGTTCACGCGACCAGACAATATGCTCGAAACCGTAAAAAGCAAAATGACGAAATCCCTTGCGAAGAAAGTAATCGGCCCCCATCGCTCCGGCCTCGCGATGAGCTCCGGTAATGTTAGGAATTTCGGTAAAACGTTCTTTAAAATCCTGGGCAATTGTGGGAATACCAGACTTTACAAGTTGGCTGATGTTGGTATCATTATAAAGCTGACCGATGATGCCATTGGCTTCCCACTCTTTAGCCCAATTGAGAATACCCTCAATCCCCAACGTTTCCCGATTATAGAGGGGCATGCGGCAAAAAATCCAGGGACCTTTCTCCCGGGAATAAACGCGTAATGCCTTTGAGTAAGCCTTTGCTGTATTCTTCGGAAAAATCAATCAGCAAAATAATTTTATACATGGCGGTGTTTACCCGAATTAGCTAAAACGAGGAACGGAAAGTGTACCCAACGCGGCGGCTCCAATTACTCCACTGTTCTCATTTTCAGTAGGAAGTATCCGAATGCGGCGAAGGGTTTCCCGATACGAAAAACCGGATAACTGTACCCGCATCGAAGGTTCGAAAAAGGAAAATGCCTTGGAAATGGAGCCGCCCATAACAATAATTTCAGGATCATAGGCGTACAGAATCACTTTAATAGCCTCAGCCAGATGTCGGCCAAAGGCTGCCCAGAGAGCCAACGCTTGCCGATCTCCGAGGGTAGCAAGCTCAAACGTTTCTAAAGCCGTTGTTGCGTGGCGACCAGTGAAAAAGTCACCTGAACAATAATACTCCAGCGTTTGATCGAGGTAACTCAGCATTCCAATTTCTCCAGCCCCGCAGTTCGCTCCTGTATATAACGTACCGTTTAGAATCAGCCCACAGCCCAAACCCGTTCCAATGCAAAGCCCGAGAGCAGAAGTAGTGCTGCGGGCGAGGCCGTGCTGATGTTCCCCGAGTATGAAACAGTTCACATCATTATTAATCCAGATGGGCAGATTTAGCTCTTTTTCCAGAATATCTTTTAAAGGCACTTCCTCCCACGACGGAATATTAGCGACCTGATAAACCACACCTTTTTGCACATCTACCACCGAAGGCACCCCGATTCCAATACCCTCTACCGGATATTGACACAAAGGATGAATCAGGTCGATGAGTTGAGCTAATGTATCCGTAAGGGAGTCTTTTCGTTTCAGGATGTGACGCCGAAGGGTATGTAACTCGCCCGCCTGCACCACACCTGCCCGAATATTCGTTCCTCCCAAATCAACCCCTATCGTCATGCATACCAGCGATTACTTGTTCTTTTTAAGCTCGGCCTCTTTACGGGCTTTATATTCCTGAAAACGATTGCGATACGCTTCTTTTTGCTGAGGTGTATTTCGTTTCTGATACTCCGCCGGAAGTTCCAGTCGCTCAACGGGTAATTCAGGATCGTGATCTACCAGCCTGTTTTTTCCTTTGGCATTTTTGATCAATTCGAAAGCATCGTATTTCTCACCCGTTACGGCATAAGACTGGTACTTCAAGGTATCCTGGCTCACCTGAATAGTCTGAAAAAGCTGAATATTCGAAGCCGCCCGGTCCATCCAGTTTTGCAAGCCAATTTCGTACATTTTAGGACCGCTCACCGAAACCACATAAATAGGGCCGTCGGGTTGTTTACGGCTTTTGCCAAGCGGCATATTTAATCCCCGTCCGTAGGTGTGATCATGCCCCTGCAAGACCAGGTCTACGCCATATTTTCGATACATGGGTTCCATGCGATTTCTCCATTCATCGTTATCCCGACCTTTAGAAGTGGAAAACACGGGATGATGATGCATGACGATAGTCCAGCGGTTGGGGTTGTTTTTGAGAACGTCCAGCAACCAGTTGGCCTGTTTTTCCAGCACCAGCGAATCCAGTAAAGCTCCCTGAGAATCCAGCGAGATCAATCGGGTTCCCTGGTAATCCAGGTAATAAGCCGTTTCAGTTAATCCCTGGGGACCGTTCTCGGGTAACACAAAAGAGGGCCGCCAGTGGTACGATACCCGACGGTTCCCATTCTCCATTTTGAAATATTCATGGTTACCCGGCACCGCCAGCGTAGGAATCATCCCATTAATCCAGCCACCTGCTTCAAACCATTCCCCCCATTGCCAGTCGCTGTTGGAAGAGTTGATCAAATCCCCGGCGTGTAAGAGGAGCTGGACATTCGGTAATTTGGCATAAGCCCCCCGAATGGCCCGCGACCAGAGCGAACGGATGTCATTCTGAGCATCACCAAAATACAGAAATGAAAACGGTGCAGGCTTGTCCTGAGCCGTGGTAAAGTGAAACCATTCGCTCCAGTGCGTACCATCGCCAACCCGGTAAGCATATTGCGTGGCAGGTTTGAGATTTTTGAAGTGAACCGAATGGTAATGCACGGTTTTTCCATCCAAAACCACCCGTTCGGTTTGAGCCTCAACCGTCTGGGCTTTGGCAACCATATCCGGTGAAGCATCTGCTTCGACGATGGCACCTGTTGATTTGGTTACGGTAGAATCCGTCCGCCAGTTTACTGATTGAGAAGTGGCGACGGCTCCCTGATAACCCATGATGAGTCGGTCGGGGAAGGCAGTAGGGGTATAGGGTTTATGTTCCTGTGCCTGAGCCAGTGAGAGGGTCCCGGCCAAAAGGGTAAGCAGACCTGTTTTTTTAAACATAATGATTCATTTTAAGGCATCTGCGTGAGAGCTTGCCGAAGTTCAGTGACGTGATCGGTCTGGATGCAATCCACACCGCAGGCTACGGCCTTGCGATACCAGGCAATGGTATCTTTCTGGTCCAGTAAATCAACAAATGTTCGGATATGATGCTGGTGAAGGGTAGCGATTAACTCAGGAGTGATTACCTCCGCAGGTATGTCAAAAGCGTAAGGTTGCAGACGCTCGGCTTTTTCCTGCCAGTTGCCGTTTTTAGGAAATCCTGGCATGACCTGAAGAGCGGAATCTTCCTGTTTCAACCGACTAAGAAAAGCATCGCTGCCGTAATACACGGCGTCTTTTTGCAGGTGGTATTTGCTTAAAATAGTTACCAAAGCCCGAGGTTCTACGGCCTTACAATCCACGTATAATTTCGCTTTGGAACGATGGGCGGTGTTCCAGTGAGCCACGAGTTGACAAACTTCTTCAAGGGTGGGAATGGGTTGGGTGAAATGATTCCAGCCTTTCCCCGCCGAAACGGATTTTATTTCCCCCCAGGTACGGTCAGAGACTTTCCCGTTAGCCATGGTAGTCCGGTCCAGCGTACCATCGTGCAGAATTACCAGTTGGGAATCGCGGGTCGTTCGAACGTCAATTTCCAGATAATCAGCCCCCTGCTGTAATGCTTCCTGAAAAGTGGCCAGCGTATTTTCGGGAGCTAGGCCGGAAGCTCCGCGATGAGCAGAAATAAGTAAGATACGACCCTGATCCATGGCAAGTCCTCCCCATAATCCTAAGACTATACTTAAAAATACGGCCGCCCGTAATTGCTTTTGCATGAGAATAAAAGTGAACGCTGGAAGTAATACGGCAAAGGCTGCGAAAAGGACTAGGGGTGGGGCTATTAATTTGAAAATAATAGGGAATGATCCGACGGAGAAGCCTTGATAATCCCGAGGTATCGTCCCAGCCAATAAGGCAATAACCAGGTATCTCCGGCACTGAATTCGCTTTGTCCGTTGCCGTTTTCATCCAGAATAAAGGTGTTGCGATTATGCCGCTGCATGGGTCGCTCGGCGGGAGATAAGACCTGTGAGATCGTTTGTTTACGGAAATTGTCGGGTAGGAAATGCAAGTCCTGCCGATGGCTATTTTGAATACGCCAGTCGATCAGATCCAGCGGATATTGTTGTAAATACCAGATGGATTCAGCCAGATCGAAGGATTTAGTACCTGTTAAGGCCGTAAAGAAATTCCAGGTCGCATCTTTCTCAGGACGTTCCACCTGCCAATGATCAATGATCGCCTGCCGGTATTGAGCTCGCAGCGTATCGTTGAAAGCATAACGGTAAAGTCCCCAATAACCCAGAAAATACATTTCGTCGTCTGAGTGATTCCAGCCTTCTGAAAGTAATTTACTGTGCTCATCGGCGTTATCGGGAGCTTTACCGATTTCGCTCATGGGGCGAGTCAGGTTAGCCAGATACCCGTGTTTCGTCATTAATTCAAACGCTTTTTTTCGGTATTTTTCCTTTTTCGTGAAATGATAAGCCGTTTGCAGCATACCGATGATATTTGAAGAGTTTAGCTTCCGGTCGCCCACGTTCACCGGAAATGAATTCACATAGGCAGGATTCCATCGGCCCCATTTGGTGGGTTTCCCATCGTAATCCATCAGGTATAAATCATGACTTACGATGTGATTCATCAGCGTATCCAACAGTCGAATGGCTTTCTTTTGCAAGCTGGGTTCATTCACCAATTCGGCTACGGTGGCAAAGGCGAAAACGTGCCCAATGGCTTCGTCGCTACTGGTGGTAGCTTTCCAGACCCAGCCCGGTTGGTGAGAAGGTTGCCAAACGTTGGTATCCGATAACTGAGACTTAATACTTTTTCGTTCGAACGAGCGGGCCGGGAAGCCGGGAATGGACGTAACCGCGTAAAGCCGCTCCATTGCCTCGAGTGATTCCCGACAATTTTCCAGAGCCTGTTTTTCTTTGGTTGCCGCATAGCGAAAAGCCTGGCTCCCCAGATACATCGAAGTCCAAAGACCGTCATTATCGGCATCGGAGAGATAACCCGTACCTAGATTTCCTTTTTCCATACCTTCCAGCGAAGCGTTGAAACCATTACGAATGTGTCGCGTTCGGACCTGATTTTCAAAGAAATATGCTTTCTCCTGAAGGGTAATCATCCGTTTACTGAGCTGAGATAATCCTTGGGTAGTTAAAACCAGCACACTGTTCGTTGGCCCCGCAGTAATGGAAATGACCTCATCGCCCGGTAACCAACGTTCACCCTGAAAGTAGGCATACGTTGCATCGGGCTTGGGCGTGAAAACACCCTTATTTGTGCCCATCCACGGATGCCCGTTGATGAGGGCAACCGTGTTGACGGGTACGCTGGGAAGCTGGGTGTGCTTAAGGGGTAAATCACTCTCTTTTTTCCAGTGATAATAGCCTTTCTCGTACCCTAGATACACACTGGTATCGTTAACGGCTAGACTGGTGAACCCTTCCCCCGAGTAAAACGTCTGTAATTTCTTGTTCTGGAGCGTATAAAGATGAGTAGAAGTCAGAACCCAGAATTTTTGCCTTGCGTAGCTAATGGCTTTTACCTGTTCTCCGGTCAGTGTAGTGTGCCAGAGCACCAGCGAATCTTTTAAGTATTTCAGCGAAGTACTATCTGAAATCAGGAAGCTAAAATCGGGGCCACCGGCAAACATTTTTGCTTGAGGCATATGGTGCAGTAACTCCATTCGTCCCGCCCAGGCATGACTCCAGAGGCTTTTCTCATCAAGATACCAGAACTGATGTTGGTAAACCCCCATGTCCCGAAGCGTACGGGATTTCATGGAGCGATACCGCGTATCTGGTACTAACGCACCCGGATGCAGAAAACGCCCGTGAGCCGGGAGAAAGAGCTGACCTCCAGAAATGCCCTGAATAAGGTTGTTGCGATCTTTGAAAACCTTACCATCCTTACGGACGGCTCCGTAATAGCGGATGGAGTACCATTGCTCAAAGGGTTGGTCAGGGACTTGCGAAAAGCCGATTCCAGACCCGAGAATAAGTAAAAAGGCCAATCTACAGATAGTCATATCATTCCTTTCTTTTAGCACTAATACGCCTGAACCCCCAAAAAGGACTAGTATTTACTTGAAAAATAGAGTTAATATGAAGCTTAATCGCAAGTAATATTACCACAATATGAAGTTTTTTGGCCTTACGCAAAATGAGGTCAACTTTACGCAAATTGCGTAAGAATGATTGCAAAAGGTCTTCTACTTTTGCGGCATATTAAACAAAATAAGAACACTTTTTTAATAATTAACCTTAATTTAAGGTAACCATTTCCTCCCACGATTACTCATTGAAATAGTTATTTACCCAAGTTAATAACTCATTGCATTAACCTAATATTTTTATGCGTTTCCATACAGAAGATACGTCCCGACGGGCGGCATCCGGGGAAGCCTTTGTCTTTTCCAGCCTGTATCAACATTATTACCACTCCGCTTTGAAATTCTGTTTGGATCTGATTAAAGATCGGGCGGAAGCTGAGAATATCATTCACGATGTTTTCATGAAAATGTGGATCAAAAGAGCATCACTCAAAGCTGAGTTAAATTTAAAGTCTTACCTATTTACCAGTGTAAAAAACCTCACGCTGGATCGCTTGAAAGAAATTCAGAAGTCGGATTTATTGCAAAAACAATTTCTTTTCGTGGAGGCCATTGAAATGCCGGAGGAGGAAGAAGATGGCTCCATACAAGGACTGAGGGATGCTTTGGATACGCTTTCCGAGAAGAGAAAGCAAATTCTTTTTCTGAATATTCAGGAGAAAAAGTCGTATCAGGAAATTGCTAATGATTTGGGTATTTCAAAAAATACGGTAAAGAATCACCTCATTGTTAGTAAAAAAATCATCCGAGATCGAATGGTATGGCCTAAGTAGTCACTAATCCATACCTTAATTATTTATTGAATAGCTGATGATACACCTGTTCTCTCTATTAGCCAAGTATTTATCCTAGAGTAGAAATTTGCTGGTTTCAAGAGGAGAATTAAAGTCTTTATTTTTTAATAGTATTTATATTTTTCCCATTGCTTAAATGATTTAAAATTACCGTTAAGATCATGCTTTTTATCAGAAAAATTAGTTCTGTTCAAAAGTCATTGGTATTATTTATACTAATGGCTCCCTGGATCTGCTTTCAATCCTGGGCCAGTAAACCTTTTCAGACCATCACTGGAAAGGTAACGTCAGCAAAAGATGGGTCTCCTCTTTCGGGAGTAAACGTATTACTGAAAGGGACCTCCATCGGAACGACAACGAATCATTCCGGGCAATATTCCCTCACTACTGCATCGGATCAGTCCGTTCTTGTGTTTTCTTTTATTGGTTTTCAGTCTCAGGAAATTCCAGTAGGAAACAAAACGGTTATGGATGTAGCCTTGGTCGAAAGCGATGCTTCTCTTCAGGAGGTGGTGGTAACGGCTCTGGGCATTCAGCGGGACAAACGCTCCCTGGGTTATTCCGTGGGCGAAGTGCAGGGGAAAGACATGACCCGCGTAGCTCAGGAGAATGTCCTGAATTCATTAGCGGGAAAAGTGGCAGGGGTACAGATTAGCCAGACAGGCCCAACGGGTTCTTCGGTAAGCATGGTGATTCGCGGAGCTAAATCCTTAAGCAATGATAACCAGCCTTTATTCGTAGTGGATGGAGTACCGCTGGCAAACACGCTTAACAACGTAACCGAAATGGGTTCGAATAATAAAGTCGATTATGGGAATGCCATTTCAGACTTGAATCCTGAAGATATTGAAAGCGTATCGGTATTGAAAGGTCCCAGTGCAGCGGCTTTATACGGCTCGCGGGCTGGTAACGGGGTTGTGCTGATTACAACGAAAAACGGCAGCAAATCCAAGAAAATGACGATTTCGGTGACTACGAATACCGTACTGGATCGCCCTTTCCGTTTTCTGGATCGTAATAATCGTTTTGCTTCCGGCGTCTTCCCGTACACCCCTGATTTTAACCCTAATCCTGGCGGAGTTTTGGAAATTGAAGAAGGCTCATCGGGGGGGAATGGCCCGGAATTAGACAAAGGATACAAGGCTATTCAATGGAACAGTCCACGCGATGCCAATGGTAATCTGGTGCCGCTAGAGTTGGTTTCTCACCCCAATAACCTCCGTAATTTCTTTCAAACGGGTATTACGTCGACCAATGGTGTCTCGATCACGAACAGTAACGATCTGATGAATTACCGCCTGTCGTATTCAAACATGAGTAATCGCGGAATTATTCCGGGTTCTGATCTCTTCAAAAATACGCTCAGTTTAAACTCCTCAGCCAGACTACATAAGAATCTGACGTTGAGCAGTACGATTGACATCAGCCGTAGTAATTCCAATAACCGACCTTCGGGAGACCGGGGTACGAACCCCATGCAATGGGCCTACGCCGTTTCGCCGCACATTGACATCCGTGACCTGAAAAATTACTGGGTTTCGGGTAGAGAAGGACTGGAACAGCTTTCGCAGGCTCCGGGAGAATACAACAACCCTTATTTCCTGGCCCATGAAGTAAAAAATAGCTTCGTTCGTGACCGGATGTTCGGTAATCTGAAACTGGACTGGCAACTCACGCCGTCATTCAGTCTGATGGCTCGTTACGCCGTGGATACGTATACTGAACAGCGGGAAACAAAAATCCCCTTTAGTTATACAGACGAACCCAAAGGAGCGTACGGCATTGTGAACATGACCCGTTACGAACGCAATGCGGACTTTTTAGCGACCTATAAAAAAGACTTCACTCAATTCCATTTGTCGGTATCTGCTGGAGGGAATGTGCGTTACCAGAACGGAACGGATCAGATGACCTCCTCTAAAAGCAAAGCAGGTCTGATTTTACCTAATCTGTATACCGTT
Organism: Siphonobacter sp. SORGH_AS_0500; assembly: GCF_031453245.1. Classification (NCBI taxonomy): domain Bacteria; kingdom Pseudomonadati; phylum Bacteroidota; class Cytophagia; order Cytophagales; family Cytophagaceae; genus Siphonobacter; species Siphonobacter sp. SORGH_AS_0500. Next base: position 112,236 of record NZ_JAVIYT010000007.1, on the reverse strand, counting down.
CAGAACATTGCAGTGGCGAACATTAATTATTCCAACAGTCGATTTCAGCGGGGGATTAACAGCCTTTATGCCCTGGCTAATTTCGGTTTCAGAGATATGATTTACCTGGATGTGACGGGACGTAATGATTGGTCGAGTACACTTCCTGCGGATAGTCGCTCGTATTTTTATCCTTCCGCTTCCCTGAGCGTGCTGATCAATGAAATGATTAACCTGCCGCAGGCGGTCAATCTGGTGAAGCTCCGGGGCGGGGTTGCTCAGGTAGGTACAGATGCCAGTCCTTACAGTCTTTACAATACGCTGGCTAACGTAGGTGCCTGGAATGGCATCACCCGTCTGGGGACTTCATCTACTTTGCTAATTCCAAATCTGAAACCTGAAATAGCTACTTCAACGGAGGGTGGTCTGGATTTAGCATTGCTGCATAACCGTTTACGCTTCGCCGGAACGTATTATGTTTCTTCCAATAAAAATCAGATCATCAATACTACGCTGCCCTCTTCTTCAGGGTATTCTTCAAAAAATGTTAATGCTGGATTGCTGGAAAGCCGTGGCGTGGAGCTTTCGCTGGGAGGCACACCCGTGGATCGTAATGGCTGGCGTTGGGATGTTACCGCTAATTTTACCAGAAATACAACGACCATCAAGCGTCTTTCGGACGGCCTTCAAAGTTATACCCTCTGGACGGATGCCAAAGGCGGTGCCTGGACTTACGTAGGAGAGAAAATCGGTGACATTTATGATGCGGAGCTAGTAACGGTTACGGATCCTAACTCACCTTATTACGGGTATCCTATTCTTGATAAAGATGGTTCCTGGCAGTCGGTGACAGCTACGAAGACCCGTAATAAAATTGGCAATTTCAACGCTGATTTCATGTTAGGCTTACAGACCTCTCTTTCTTACAAGCGTCTTACCCTAAACATGAGTTTTGACTGGCGTCAGGGGGGAGATTTTATTTCACAGACCTATCGGTACATGGAGTCTGATTTCAGAACAAGCCGATTCCTGAAAAACGTCATCAACCCCAATGGTTTGTCAGGGGATGCTCTTCGTAACTATCTGGTAGCGAATGCCGATCAGATGATTCGTGTGAATGGAAATCACTTCCACGTAGTAGGGGGCCCAACAGCGGCAGATGGAAGTTTCCCTTTCGAATCAGGCGGCGTAGTTTATCCCTACGGCGGTGTGTTCAACCCCGGTGTGATTGCTCAGTACGATGCGAAAGGAAACATCACGGGTTATACCGAAAACCTCGGTTCCAGTGGAACAAAATACCTTCCTTATTCCGACAACTATCCCTGGAGTTTTGCCCGGGCAGCTCTGTTCGATGCTTCGTTCTTAAAACTGCGAGAAGTAAGTCTGGCTTACGAACTGCCTTCTGCTTTCGTTCGCTCGCTGGGTTTACAAAATGCCAATTTCTCGGTGTATAGCCGAAACATCATGCTGTGGACGGCTGCTAAAATCGGTATCGATCCTGAAACGGCATTCCAGCCTCAATCAGGGTCGCAGGCAGGCACCCAATTCAAGCAGGGTATTGAACGGTATAATGTTACGCCCTGGGTAATCCCCGTGGGCTTTAAACTGGGTCTAACTTTCTAAGTATGAAAAAGTACTATAAATTTTCCTTTCTGCTGGTTTTCAGCTTATTGGTCTCCTGCAAAGATTTAACGGAACTGAACGTTAACCCGAACGGAATTCAGGCGGACGTGGCTAATCCGAACCTGGTTTTATCAACCGTGTTAACCGAAGGCCCCAAGCTGTATTTGAATTTAGGCTTTGGAGATATTTCCGGGGTCATGCAACACACGCAGGGTGATGCCTGGTTTAGTTCCCGTAATGACTATGACTGGTCGGGAAGCCAAAGCTGGATGGCTTATTATGACGTTTTGCGGAACAATCAGATGGTCTATAACCGGGCTGTTGACCTGAAGTATGAGTTTCATCAGGGAGTTACACTCACCATGCGAGCGTTCCTTTTCGGTCTGATCACTGACCTGTGGGGCGATGCTCCGTACGCCAATGCCTTGAAAGGGGACTTGGGTGGTAACGAATACACCATGCCCAAATACGATTCTCAGGAAAGCATTTATGCCGGCGTACTCGCTGATTTGGAGAAAGCCAATACGCTACTATCTAAGTCATTGGCTGAATACCAGGGAATTGATGCCAGTGCTGATGTGATTTACGGCGGTAACCCCGCCAAATGGCGTAAACTGGCCAACTCTCTGGCCTTACGCTATTACCTTCGTATTTCAGGGAAATTGCCAGAGAAAGCAAAGGCTGGTATTGAAAAAATCGTCGCCAATCCTACGCAATACCCCATCATTACTGAAGCCACCGATGATGCCACTTTGGCTTATGTAGGAAATAACGATGGAGATTCATGGCCTTCAAATACGGTATACGATGCGAGTGGAAGTAATTACCGTCGCATCAAAATGTGTGCAACGCTGGTGAATGCGATGCAGGCCATTAATGACCCTCGTCTGGCAATTTGGGCCAAAAAAGTAGAAGTGCCGCTGGTCGTAGACGCTACCTTGCCCGCTAAAACAGACGTAATCAAAGATGGCAAGCGTTACCTGTCTCCTGACAAAGTAGGTACTGCTCAGATCAATACCAATGCGGATTATGTAGGGTTACCTCCCAGCGTTTCCTCTTTGCCTTCGTCTTATAACCTGAATCCTACGCCGGGTCAGCTTTCGTATAACCCACACGTTTCGTACCTGAACGAGATATACAAAGCGGCCAAGGGAAGCTTATTGAAAGCCCGTTTGATATCGGCGGCTGAAGTTCATTTTATTCTGGCTGAAGCTTCACAAAAAGGCTGGGCGGCGGGTAATGCTCAAACGCATTACGAATCAGCAATTAGAGCCTCATTGACTACCTGGGGCGTTTCTTCTTTTGCTGCTACCTACCTCGCCAATGAAGGCGTGAAATATAAGGGAACGCTAGAGCAACTCATGCAACAAAAGTGGATTGCTAGCTGGACTGCCGCCACAGAATCCTGGTTTGACTTCCGTCGTACCGGTTTACCAGCATTAACGCCTGGCCCTGCCGCCAATCGGCGAGTCCTTCCCATTCGTTTTTATTACATGTCCGATGAAATACGGATTAATCAGGCCAATGCGGCTTCGGCCATAGAACAACTGGAAGAATCCGCCTATTCTCAGGCGGATGGCAAGAACAGTGCCTGGTCGAAAAGCTGGCTAATTAAAGGAACCTCTAAACCCTGGTAATAATCCCAGTTCAATTGCTCCAGGAAGCCGAAAGGTTTCCTGGATTTTTTCATTAATACGAACCCTCTTTTACTATGAAACGCTGTTTAGCCGTATTTACTTTACTCGTGTTCAGCCTAATGACTCAGGCTCAATCTAATTTTAATACTTTACAACACTATTTTAACAATCCAGCCATTGTATTAGTGGCTTCTCATCGGGCGGTACATCATACCCTTCCCGAGAACTCCATTCCGGCTTTTCAAAAGGCCATTGAGATCGGTGTTGACATTATTGAAACGGACGTGAAAGTAAGTAAAGACGGTATTCCGTTTTTATTACACGATCGAACACTGAATCGAACCACCAATGGGAGAGGTAACGCAGAAGAGTACACGCTGGCCGAACTGAACACCTTATACCTGAAAGACTCCCAAGGTAAATTAACCTCCGAACGAATACCTACACTGGAAGAGTTACTGCGGTTAGCCAAAGGAAAAATTTATATCGATCTGGACCTGAAAACCGACCGTCTTAGCCCCGTTGTTGAGATGATCAGAAAAATGGACATGAGTGCTCAGGTGTTTTTCTTTGATGATGATACGACCGCACTAGCTCAGGTCAGGCAGGTAAACGCCGCCGATCAATTAATGCCAAGAGCCCATTCCAAAACTCAGGCAGAAGAGCTACTTTCCTCATTTAAACCTAAGCTGATTCATATCGACCATAGTTTTTATGAAGCCCCGGTTTCAGAATTAATTAAAAAGCAGGGAGCCAGAGTATGGATTAATGCTTTAGGCGAGCCGGATGCCTTAGTAAGAAAAGGCCAAATCGAGAAAGGTTTAAGTATGGTACTTGATCACGGAGCAAATGTTATTCAAACCGATGAGCCGGAATTACTTTTAAAACTTCTGAAAGAAAGAAAACTACATCCTTGAGAATTTAAGGTGCTACGGTTAGTACTTATTTTTAGGTTTGACTTAATCAAGTCATGCTTCCGGGAACAAATCTTTCTAAACTATTGAATTTCAAACCTAAAAAAATCAGCATTGTCATTGTAAATTATTTTAACGACACCCTCTTTATTAATAAATTCATACGTGCAATTTTTATATTTTTTTTGGCTTCTGATATTTTTAATGGTATTTATGAATTCTTGTAAAGAATAGAAAATTTATATGAAGCGGTGTAAAAAACCAAAGTTCAGATCTATTGATTATACTGATAAAAAATGCTATATAAATGAACACTGCTCTAAAAAACTTTTAGAGCAGTGCCGAGCAAGGACTATATTTCTTACTCATTTTTTAGCTTAATCGGATAATTCAATACCCAGCGATACAAAGGATAAATTGTTAACGCAATAATTAATAATAATGTTAACCTTTGACCTATTTGCTCTTGTCCGAAAAAACTTACTACGGTAGATTGAGGCAAAAAAATCATATCTATTACCACTAAAAGTCCTACATACACTAAAAAACTCTTGAGTTTGCTTTGCCAAAGTGGATAGTGATCAAAAACACGTACAAAAGGCAAATGGATGAACAGGACATAAGACCAAAGTTCATATGCTAGCAATAGAATCCATATTGAATTAAAGCCATAGCTATGGGGACGGTAGCCTACATCATATACGGGCAAGGGTTTATTAAAAGACCATATTCGTTTGATTATATACCAGCCATAGTTTACGTATAAACTGGCTACTAAAGGATAGATGATTACAGCAATACCTAACAACAGTAGATTACGTCTTGCTTTAGTGATCGGTTTCTTTTTAACAATCATTGGATAGCGTGCTGATTGGTTTGACTCTATCTCTGACATCTTTCACTCGTTTCCAGTCAGGGCGATAGATAATTTTAGGCCGAATAGTGGCACTTCCTTGAAAGTTCTTCACTAGAGTTAATACTTGATTTTGCCATTCGGTCCAGGTGGCATCTGCTTTAGTAAATGGAATGTTGGTATCATCAATACCATTATAACTATAGGGCATAAAACTCAGCCCACCAATGTCTTGCATAAAATTGAGTCGGATATAGTTTAGCAGCTCCGGAGCTGTAACCTGATGGCCGTATAAATAAGGTAGTTTATTAACCGTGACTTCAAAATAATCCATGTTCACTACCGCACTATATGCATCATCAATGTCTAACACATCTGCTATATAAGTGGTATTAGGGGACACTCCATTTACTAGCCCAAAATTAATATTATCATCATGTGAGAGATCCATCACTCTTTGTTTAGCATTTCCTGACACTTTGAAGCGAGCCAGATCAAGCCACGCGGCAAAGGTAGAACAAGGCGGCATATTAGGCTCATAGAGTCCAAACGGCTTGTTCGCCAAGGCTAAATTCAAGCTATTAGGACCTGTCGTTCCCCCACCACCACCGGAACTAGGATACGGCTGTGGGTTTTGATCAGGAGCATCATACTCACACACATAAATAGGCGTCGATTCATCTAGATGATAATATCGTAGAGTAACATTATCCTGAAAAGTTGTTGCACATTGCGTCTCAGCTATTTCCCACCGTCCGTATACGACTGCTTGAGATGAATTTGAGTCGTAACCACTATATCGACAATTAAACTTAAGTTTACAAAATGCACCGATTCTTCCACTTTTGTTAAAATCAGATGCTTCTGAAAATCTTTTCCCATTTTCGTACACTTTAGTTGCAACTACTTGTCCTTCTAGATCATAGTACACCAATCGACCACTAAAGCTGGTGAGGTCTACATAATCCATTTGGGTATTTTTGTCGGGATAAATCACTAAATAGCGGGCTTGCTGCTCATTATTTTTATCCCTATAAATGAGCAGCGAAAGGGGTGGACAATATCGCTCGATTTCTTTTCCCTGTTCATCCTTCATCACTTGAATAAAAGGCTGAGCGAGCGTCGGAACGACTAAGAAATCACCATCAGGGGAGGTACTTCGGTAAGCGTGATCCCATAAAGGTGAAACCTCTTTTAGAATCTCATAGATCTTATCATCTTTACGACCACCCTTGGCTATTCGTGGTTTACTATGCTTATATTTTACAAACAATTTAAATTTTAAACGAAACAGATAATGACGCTAATAAATAGTTTTATAAATTAATTTACAAAACTATTTATTAGTTAATAGACAGCAAAAAATACAACATATTTAGGGCTTTCATTATAATCTATAATAGAATTAACTTTGGTTAATTTAACCATTTAATATCAAGTATATTTTAGGAAAATACAATCGTTGCATAATTACCCTTATGTTAAATAAAAATCTCTAAAATTACCTTTTTTAAAATAAAAATATGCCCATCTCCTACTCTGAAAAGAACCTCTCTCTACTTTTCATCCCCCTCCCCTCGTATTCAAAATCATGAATGGAAATTTTTTCGTCATGAGAAGAATAGATTTCCGATTTTTGTATTGTACTTTGCATTACAAAGTACTTTTAATAAAATAAACACGTGAAATGCCATAGCTTCATGATCCATCAAAATTCACTCAGACTCTTTTCCGTTCCTATTGCCTCTCTTAGGAAAGGCATGGCCATTGGAGGATTGATTGCCCTGTTTATCATTAGTTTGTTCCTTTTCGGTGCCCATAACCCCAACCCTGCCTGGGGCAAATTCTGGATGATTAAGCCGCTCCTCATCGTTCCGTTGGCTGGGGCGGCGGGCGGTGCCTTTTTTTCCTTTATTAATCCCTTTCAGTATCGAAGCAACTGGAGAAAAGCTCTCGCTCTGGTGGTAGGTGTACTGGTGTTTATGATTGGCTTATGGCTGGGTACGGTATTGGGATTAAATGGTACTTACTGGAATTAATATCGTGTTTGGTGGCTGAAGTACGTCACATGTAAAGCATCCCGGATGGTAGTAGCTATTCGGGATTTCTCGTATTTGGCGGGTATAAATCCTGGATTAATGATTGAAATTCAAGAACGAATCAGTCGGGTTTGAATCCGATTCGGGGGCGTTTTTAGTCGGATGAGTCACAAAAACATCAGTAACTAATAGCAGGGGGTCTATTTTTGAAGTAATCAAAAGATAGAATCCCGTGAAACACTTCCCCTCTCTTAAAAATTATACCCTTACGACCCTGTTATTTCTCACCTGGATTGGTCTGGCGGGCTGTACCACTTCTGCCGAAAATCAGACCGAACAAACTGCCGCTGCTCCGCAGAAACGCAGCGTGATTACTTTAAAAGAGAATTCAGTTACCCTTCATAAAGAATACCCTGCCCGCATTGAAGGAAAAGTTAACGTCGATATTCGCCCGCAGGCGGAAGGCTACCTGGAGAGAATATACGTCGAGGAGGGAGCCTATGTAAAAGCGGGACAACCGCTGTTTAAAATTGCCGATGCCCCTTACCGGGAAGCTTTACATACGGCTCAGGCTAACCTCGGGGCAGCTCAGGCAGATTTGAAAAAAGCTTCGCTGGAAGTAGATAAATTCCGGGAGTTGAGCCAAAGCCGCGTTACCTCCGAGTTTCAGCTTAAAACGGCAAAGACAGCCTATGAAACGGCGAAAGCAAACGTAGCTCTTCAGGAAGCCGCCGTAGCAACCGCTCGCATTAATCTTGGCTTTACCTTAGTGAAAGCTCCCGTGAGTGGGTTCATCGGTCGAATTCCGAAGCGAATCGGTAACCTGGCTTCCAAAACGGATACGGAGCCGATGACTACGCTTTCGGACATTAGCCAGGTCTACGCTTACTTTTCCATGACCGAACAGGATTTTCTTCGACTCAGTCGCCAGTCCGATCAGTCATTAACGCAGACGCTAAAGCAGCTTCCGGCGGTTCAGCTAATTCTGGCCGATGGTAAACCTTTCGAACATTCCGGTAAGGTACAGATGGTAGATGGCAAGTTTGATACCGGCACGGGTAGTATTAGCGTGCGGGCCGCCTTTACCAACCCCCGGCATTTGCTTCGCTCGGGTAACACGGGCCGCATTGTATTACCTGAAACCCACGAAAGCGTGATGCTGATTCCAGTGCAGGCTGTGTCCGACATTCAGGATAAGCTTTACGTTTTCCGTCTTACAAAAGATAACCGTGCAGAGCGTATAGCTATTATCGTCAATGGTAAAAGTGGAGATAATTACGTGCTGGTGAAGGGCTTAAATCCCGGTGATCGCATCATTGCGAAAGACGCGGCACTGGTGACGGAAGGTGAGCAGGTAGCTCAATAAATAAAGATCTTTAGGTAATTACAGCCCGTGTTGCGGTCTATTTCCCGATTGTTATGCTAAAAAATATTATACATAGGCCCGTTCTGGCCACGGTTATTTCCATTGTACTAGTGCTGCTGGGGCTCATCTCCCTGAGTCGTTTACCCGTCATGCAATTCCCCGATATTGCTCCGCCTACCATTTATGTAGCCGGACTTTATCCCGGGGGTAATAGCGAGAGTGTTACGCGTTCGGTAATCACGCCCCTTGAAGAATCGATTAATGGCGTGGAGAATATGCAGTACATTAAATCCACAGCCGGAAGCGATGGTTCTTTCTCAATTCAGGTAATCTTTAATCAGGGCACTAACCCGGATCAGGCAGCGGTGAACGTTCAGAACCGGGTGGCTCAGGTCAACAGCCAGATTCCGGCGGAAGTTATTCGGGCGGGTATCACGACCACCAAGCAACAGAACAGTAACATCATGTTCTTTAATTTGCTGAGTCGCGATTCTTCTAAATTTGATGAACTCTTCTTGCAGAACTACGCCAAAATCAACCTGGTTCCGGCCCTGAAACGGATTAAGGGTATCGGTAACGTTCAGCTCTTCGGAAGTAAAGATTACGCCATGCGGATTTGGCTGAATCCCCAGAAACTCACGGTCAATAATCTGGTCCCGCAGGACATTGAAACCGCCATTGCCAATAGCAGTCTGGAAGCTTCGCCGGGAAAACTGGGCGAAGAATCCAAGGCTCCGCTTCAGTACATCGTAAAGTACAAAGGTAAGCTCAATCAGCCCGAGCAGTTTGAACAGATTATCCTGAAAGCCAAACCCGACGGTTCACTTTTACGCTTACGTGATGTGGCTCGTATTGAATTTGGTTCAGCCTTTTACGACAGTGACAACTACGAAAATGGAAAGCCCGCCGTAACGCTGGCTATCCAGCAAGTGAGCGGATCGAATGCCAATGAAATTGAAATTGCCGTTCGCAAATCGCTGGAAGAAAGCCGTAAGAATTTTCCGAAAGGCGTTGACTATGACATCATTCAAAGCGTAAAAGAACGACTGGATCAGTCCATCGATCAGGTAAAAAGTACGCTGATGGAAGCGTTCATTCTGGTGTTTATCGTCGTATTCCTGTTCTTGCAAGACTGGCGTTCCACGCTTATTCCAGCCATCGCCGTTCCGGTGGCCATTGTCGGTACCTTTTTCTTTCTTCAGATTATCGGGTTTTCCATTAACGTATTAACCCTTTTCGCTCTGGTATTAGCCATCGGTATTGTGGTGGATGATGCCATTGTGGTAGTGGAAGCGGTACACGCCAAGATGGAGAACGAAAACATGGAACCGGAGGAAGCGACCGTTTCAGCCATGCAGGAAATCACCGGAGCAATTCTGTCTATTACCCTAGTCATGGCAGCAGTATTCCTTCCCGTAGGTTTCATGAGTGGCCCGGCGGGCGTGTTTTACAAGCAATTTGCCTTTACGCTGGCCAGTGCCATTTTGATTTCGGCGGTAAACGCCCTGACGCTGAGTCCAGCCTTGTGTGCCTTATTTTTGAAGAATACGCACGGAGAAAAACCAGGTCAGGGATTCAAACAACGTTTTGTGACGGCCTTCAATACGGGTTTTGATAACCTTACTTCCAAGTATGTGCGGAGTATTCGTTTCCTGATTCATCAGAAATGGATAGGTATCGGAGCGTTGGCTCTCGTGGCAGGTTTTGCCTTTTTCCTGATGAATCGGGCCCCGAAAGACTTTGTACCGAATGAAGATGACCGCTTTGTGATTTACTCCCTGGCTCTGGCTCCGGGAAATAACCTGAAGTTTACGACCAACGCCATTCGTCGCATTGATCAGGCCTTAGAGAAGATGCCAGAAGTCGAGTCGGTTACCAGTATCTCAGGCTTCAACCTGCTCAGTAACAGTGCCGGCCCTTCCTATGGCGTAGGCTTTATCCGACTAAAAGCCATTGGAGATCGGGGTGAGATCAATGACATGGATGAGATTATTGAAGCCATGACCGGGCGATTGGCTTCCGTAAAAGAAGGGGAATTAAGCTTATTCCGTTCGCCCCCGGTGGAAGGCTTCGGTAGTGTGAATGGTTCGGAACTAGTTTTGCAGGATAAAACGGGCGGCAGTCTGGAGTCCTTCAATGCAAGAGCCCAGCAGATCATCGGAGCCCTAAATCAGGACCCTGCCATTGGCATGGCCTTCACGACGTTCCGCAGCGATTTCCCCCAATTTGAAGTGGAAGTAGATGAGGATAAAGCCTTTCAACTAGGCACCACGCCCCGCGACGTTCTGACGACTTTGCAATTATTCTACGGCGGAGCCCAGTCGAGTGACTTCGTACGTTTTGGTAAATTTTACCGCGTCAATGTAAAAGCCGAAGGGCTCTACCGGATGGACGAAGAATCATTAAATCAAGTCTTTGTGAAAAATGCGAATGCTGAAATGATTCCGATTGGTACCCTCGTCAAACTACGTAAAGTATACGGCCCGGAGGTCATTAATCGCTACAACCTTTTCAGCAGTATCACGGTCAACATTATGGCGAAAGACGGGTATAGTAACAGCCAAAGCATGGATGCCACCGAAAAAATTCTGAGCGAAAAGCTACCTTCGGGCTATGGCTACGAATGGAGTGGATTAAGCCGGGAGGAGAAAGAGTCAAGCGGCCAAATGGTACTTATTTTCGGCATGTGCGTGGTTTTTACCTATTTTCTGCTGGCGGCTCAGTACGAAAGTTATTTATTACCGCTGGCCGTTATCCTTTCTATTCCTACCGGACTTTTAGGCGTCTATCTCGCCATTGGCATGGCAGGGATTACCAACAATATTTACGTACAGATTGGCCTTATTATGCTGATTGGTTTGCTGGCAAAAAATGCGATTCTGATTGTTGAATTTGCGTTGAAAGCCCGGCAATCCGGTATGGAGATTGTGGAAGCGGCCCTGGAAGGAGCCCAACAACGCTTCCGCCCAATCCTGATGACCTCGCTGGCTTTTGTGGCGGGTCTGGTTCCTCTGATGTTTGCTACGGGTGCTTCGGCGGTAGGTAACCGTTCGATCAGTACCAGTGCCGCCGGGGGTATGATTACCGGCGTGTTACTGGGCTTGTTAATTATCCCGCTGCTATTCGTGATTTTCCAGTCTATTCAGGAAAAAGTGAGTCGCAAACGCAGAAAACCCAGTCATTCCTAAAGCCGGGACAACTCCATAGGCAGGAAAAGCTGTTAGCTTCCCTAGTAAACCAGCTCCCCTCAAGAACCATGATTAATAAGAAAATGAAAGCTATTTATTCCGTCCTGGTGATTCTTTGCCTACTTACGGCCTGCAAAGTAACCCGGGATTATAAACGTCCTGATTTACAACAACCGGAGCAGTTTCGTAACGCTCAGGTAAGGGATACGACGCTCCGAACGTTACCCAACGTTCAGGACTTCTTTGCCAATGCCACCCTTCGTAGTCTTATTGATACGGCTCTGGCGTATAACAATGATTTACGCATAGCCATCAAGAACATTGAATATGCTCAAACAACGTTAAAGCAGGTAAAGCTCAACTACCTCCCCGATCTGAACGCTCAGTTGCAGGTCAGTCGCAACCGGACGGCCCGTAACAGTTTTGCAGGGTTGGGGAATGAAGCTTTCATCGGAACATTGAACGTCAATGATTTTAATGTAAATCTGGGCCTGAATTGGGAAGTAGACATCTGGGGCCGGGTAAAGCGGCAGAAAGAAGAAGCTCTGGCGGGTATCTTACAAAATGAAGCATTGAAACGCGGGGTACAAACCCGATTGGTAGCCGACGTAGCCAATGGTTATTACAACTTGTTAATGCTGGACGAACAACTGAGAATTGCTCGGCACAGTGAGGAACTCAGTGACAGCACGGTTATGATAACGAATGCTCAGTACCGGGTTGGGGAAGCGACTCAATTAGCCATTCAACAGGCGAAAGCCCAATTGGAAGAAACCAGACAGCTCATTCCTCAGATTGAACAAAGCATCATTCAGCAGGAAAATGCTTTAAGTCTGCTGTGCGGGTCCTACGCGAAGGGGATTACCCGTCGGGCCCAGCCGGGGCAGGAATTTAGCCTCAACCACCAGCAGGGTTATTCAGTAGAGTTGCTGGCGGCCCGCCCGGACATTCATGCTGCCGAATACGAGCTGAGAGCGACCAACGCCCGGCTAGGCATCGCAGAAATTGCCTTGTATCCTCGATTGGTTATTACGGGACAAAGTGGATTAACTTCCTTTCAGGTTTCCAACTGGCTGAACGTTCCCGGTTCGTTCTTCTGGAATATTGCGGGAGGCCTAACTCAACCCGTTTTTCAGCGGCGGCAGTTAAAAACCCAGATTGAACAAGCCCGAATCAATCAGGAAAAAGCGGCAATTAATTTTCAACAGGCCGTACTCACGGGTTATACCGAAGTGTCTAACGCCCTGGTGGCAAATCAGAAAATCGAAGAGCAGATTCAACATGCGACCAAGCGTCGGCAGGCTCTGGAAGAGGGCATTGGTTCAACCGAATTGTTATTCAAAAATGGAATGGCTAATTACCTGGAAATCATTACCGCTCAAAGTAACTTCCTGCAATCCCGGTTGAATGTTACTCAATTGGAACGGGAAAAGGCAAATGCAACCATCGAACTCTACCGGGCTTTAGGCGGCGGCTGGCGTTAAACATCTCTTCAAATCATGTATGCCTGCATTTCACGTGAATCTTGATCGTAAATCATACCGGCGGTACATCCGGCTGGCCATGACGCCCCTGGTCGTATTAGCCATTCATTTGCTGTATTACCTCATCAATCCCGATAATCGACTCTGGACGTTGGGAGGTATTCTAACCTGCAAAGAATGGGTAACTGATTTGACCATTACCTTCATTTTCAGTTGGTTCATCATTGAAGTCAGTATCGGCATTGCTAGCGGACTCGAACGCTGGCTCCCCTGGGTTAATTCTCCGTTGGCCCGGTTTGTGAGTCAAACGGTACTAACGCTGGGGGCGAGTATTGGCCTGTTAATGATTCAGGATCAGATTTATACCTGGTTGTATCCCGGAACGCCTACGCCTCAGGAAGAACTGGAATCCTGGCAATTTCTGATCGTTAACCTCATTGTTTCGTTAATGATCAGCACTTTTCACACGGGGTATTTCCTCCTGAGTCGTATCAAACAAAGTCTGGAAGAGGCCGCCGAGCTGAAAGTCAAGACGCTGGAATTAAAAGGCGTGGCTCTTCAGGCCGAGCTGCAATCGTTAAAGCTACAACTAGACCCTCATTTTCTATTCAATAATTTCAGCACTTTATCTGAACTGATTCAGGAAGATACCCATAAGGCAAGTTTGTTTTTGGATAAATTATCGAAGGTATATCGGTACATGATTCAGAACACTCGGCAGGATCTGGTGCCTTTGAAAGATGAAATTGCCTTCGTTAAAGCCTACCAGTATTTAATTCAGATTCGGCACGGCGAGCAGGTGCAGATTTGCTTTGATATTAACCCCGATTTACTAACCAAACGGGTCCCTCCCATTGCCATTCAGTTGTTAATTGAAAACGCCATCAAACACAATCGGGCGACGTATGCGAAACCGCTAAAAATTCAGATTTACGATCTGGGTAATCGGCTTTGTGTTTCCAATAATTTGCAGCCTTTCCCAACGCCATTGCCTTCAACCGGATTAGGGCTGGAGAATATTAAAAATCGGTATCGCCTTTTGTCCTACGAAATTCCCGTTCAGGGTTCTGACGCTGAATTATTCTGGGTGGAGTTACCTTTATTTGATTACTCCAAGCCCTAATTTTCTGAGAGTGCCTTAATCGTTATCGCATGAATTCCTTATCCTTACTCATCATTGAAGACGAACAGCCCAATGCTAATCGTCTTTTGCGATTGCTACAAATGATTCGGCCCAATCATGAAGTTCTGGCAGTATTAGGAACGGTCAGCGAAAGTATTGAATGGCTGAAAACCCACCCACAACCCCAGCTCATTTTCATGGATATCCGGCTGGCGGATGGCATTTGTTTTGATATTTTTTCTCAACTATCCGTTAGTAGCCCGATCATCTTTACAACGGCTTATGACGAGTATATGATGTCGGCTTTTAAGGTAAACAGTATTGATTACCTTCTGAAACCAATCGATACCGACGAGTTAACGCAGGCTCTGGATAAATTTGATCGCCTACATCATGCATCACCAGCCAGGGAAGCATCGGTTTTATATACCGAATTGCTTGATTTATATCGAAAACAGACGAAACCCTACCGTCAGCGATTTCTGCTTCCGTATCGGGATGGTTATACGACGGTGAATGTTCAGGATATTGAATACTTCTTTTCGGAATCCAAAATTACCTTTGCTTGCCTAAAAACGGGCGACCAATCCATGATTCCCTACACGCTGGAAGAGCTGGAAGTTGAACTCGATCCAGTTCGGTTTTTCCGGGCCAATCGTCAGTATATCATTCAGGTTTATTGCATCCAGAGTATCCATAATTACTTCAACGGAAAACTTAAAGTAATAGCCGGAAAGCAGGAGCCGATTGAAATCATCATCAGTAAAGAAAAAGCTCCTTCGTTTAAGCAGTGGCTGAACCAGTAATAGAAAAGGCTTACGCAAAAAAGGTTGCTCGCTGTACTGACGAGCAACCTTTTTTATTCATTGATACCCGAGTTAGTTACCAATTTTTCCCGTAAACTCTGCTCTCGAATAAGATCCAAAACAGCCCAGACCACCCTGAATATTAGAGGGAATAAGCACCGGTTCAGCAAAGGGATTGTCATTATTCCATTCTTCCACGGCCTTTTGATACTTATAATAGTTTGAATCCAGATGTAAGAGGTAAGCAGTTATTAAAATAGGTCGCAGTAGTCGCGGAGAGCTCCCGTAGTAAGAGGGATAAATAGTAAACTCCTGACGTGGGCTTGCCATCGGTTGGCCATCAAAACCCTGATCCGTCAGGAACGGTTCATCAAAACGCAAGCGTTGGGAAGCATGCATGAGGGTATCTTTCAAAACCCCAGCCCCGGTCCGCACAGAGGTGATCATATCGTAATTTACTTTTGCATCTACGCTATAATAATTGGCTTGCTTTGCTACATCATTCCAATACATTCTTATTTTTCCATTCACAAAAGAAGTAACAGTAAGGGTATCTATTTCCAGCCGTTGCAAAGGTACCGCATAAGGAACCGTCGTCTGTGCCTGAACTGCTGTTCCGCCCGTTCTGCCTACTTTAAGTGTGTAGGTCTTTCCTTCCTGAATTGGAAAAAGTTTTGCGTTAATTTTATAATACCCTCCTGATGGGAAATCGTAAGTAAGATTAACGGAATGGGCTCCATCCGAAAGCTCTACGTTCGCATCCATTACATCCAGCCGATAAAAGGGCACACTTTCTCCCAGTACATTTCTGGACACACTAACTTTAACCAATAATGCAGTATCCTGAGGTGAGATGAAACTATGCACCACCAATTTCGAACCCGTTTGCGGGATACCATCTGGATTAACCTCTTTATACAAAGGCTTACACCCCACTAGAACTAAGGCCATTACTGGTACTAAAAAAAGATATTTCATAACAAAGAAGAAGGTCTGATTAAAACTTAAACATGTAACTGAATGAGGGGATAATCGGGAAAATGGAATATTGATTAAGCACCGTTTTTGATCGGGTAGATCCGGGGGAAGCAGGGTTAGGAATATCCTTTTCACTCAACATATAAAAGAAGGGGTTCCGCCGATCGTAGAGATTATAAACGCTAAACTCCCAGGTGCGTTCGTGGCGTTTCATCTTTTTGTGGAACTGAATTCCAACGTCAAAACGATGATAAGCGGCGGCCCGGAAGGCATTTTTCTGTCCGTAATCTTCTACTTCCCGATTTCCTTCTGAATAAGAGTTGGGCGTCAGACGGGTATAGGCCATATACTTTCCGGTGGGAATTGTTAAAGCATTGCCTGTACCATACACCCAGGTTCCTGAAAGTGTGATTCGGGGGCTAAGCTCATACACCCCCACCAGCGAAATGTCATGGCGGCGGTCGTAACGGGGAAAGAACTTTTTACCATCGTTTAATTCCGGGAATTGCCACTGCGTCCAGGAAAGGGTATAACCAGCCCAACCCGAAAAACGACCTACTTTCTTTTGTAATAAGGCTTCCACTCCATACGACCAGCCCTTCCCCGAGGTTACGTTTTGCTGCCAGTCAACCTGTCCAGCGGTTTCAGGGTCGTCGATGACCAGAAAACTGGCTCCTTCTTTATAACTAATGATGTTGTTCATCCGCTTGTAATACCCCTCCAGTGTAAACGTCAGGCCGCTTTTAGTAAGGTCTTTCGCAAAGCCCGCCGCGATTTGCTCTGACTGCTGAGGTTTAACGCGATTAGTAGTAGGTACCCATAAGTCCGTTGGAAGCCCGATGCCCGTATTGGATAGCATATGAACATATTGATTCATCAGGGCGTAGGAGACTTTGAACGATAAATCAGGCTGGAGAATATAAGCGGCTGACAACCGAGGTTCTGGCCGTAAGTATTGGATTTCCCGATGCAAAAAATGACTTACCCGCATCCCGGCATTGATCCGTAAACGCTGAACGGGTGTCCAGTGGTCTTCGGCATAAAGGCCCGTTTCAACCACATCGATGTTCTGAATGTCTTTTTTATTCCGATTAAGGTCCGTATCCTGTAATACCGTAGCACTGGGTGTAAAGCGGTGAGCCAGCGACTGAAGCCCAAACCGAATGGAATGCTGAGGATTAGGATAATAATCAAAGTCAGTTTTAAAGGAAAAATCCCGAATGCCTGAATTATACCGTAAGTCATAGATGCTTTCCTTTTGGTCATCATTATTAAAACTTCGGTCTTGTAGATAAATAGAAAAGCGGTAATTGCTGAAAATCAAGGATGTATTGGCAAAAAGCTTGTCGGAAAACAAATGATTCCAGCGTACTGTACCCGTGGCATTACCCCAGTCAAGCCCCGCCTTACTACTGGAATTCCCGTATTTACTCCTGGCAAAAAACCTATCCTGCCCAAAATAACCGCTCAGGTATACTTTGTTTTTCGGTCCAAAATCATAATTCAACTTGGCATTCAGATCATAAAAATGATAGCCTGCCATTTCATCCCCTTCCGTGGACAGAGCAATGAGGGGCCGGGCAATCAAATCCAGATACGTCCGCCGACCAGAAATCAGGAAAGAGGATCGTGCCGTACTGTCTTTCTTGCGTTTGATGGGCCCTTCTAGGGTTACCCGCGAAGCGATTAACCCAATACTTCCTTCGCCATGCAGTTTCTCCTTATTGCCATCCTTCATGTTCAGTTCAATAACCGAAGATAAACGACCGCCGTACCGGGCTGGAAAACCGCCTTTGGTAAGTTCCACGCTTTTAAGAGCATCGCCGTTGAAGACCGAGAAAAAGCCGAAGAGGTGATTCGCATTATAGACGGTGGCATCATCGAGGATAATCAGGTTTTGATCGGGACCACCACCGCGAACATAAATGCCCGTACTGCCTTCACTGCCCTTCTGAACACCGGGCATGAGTTGCAACACCTTAAGCACATCCTTTTCGCCCAGCAAAGCCGGGATCTTCTTTATCTGCGAAATCGGTACTTCGATTTTACTCATTTGTGGCGTTTCGCTCACCTTATCCTGCGTCTTTCCGCGAACGGTTACTTCATGCAACATACGTCCAGGAGTTAATTCGAGGGAGAGACTGGTATTGTTCTTCAGGTCAATCGTTCGGGTTTCGGTTTGGTAACCCACGAAGGAAAAACGCAGCGAAAGGTGCTCCTGTACCGGTAAGGTTAATGAATAAAAGCCGTACGCATTCGTAGCGGTTCCCAAGGAAGTTCCTTCGACGAGCACCGAAACGCCGAGCAAAGCTTCCTGACTTCCTTTTTCCCGAACGTACCCACTAATCGTAGCAACGGATTGTTGTTTAATAGTGGAAGAGGTTTGAGAAAAGGATAAAACTGAATCAAAAAGTAAATTAAAAAATAAGAAGGCAGGTAAAATACGTATCATGAAGATGGAATGAAGGATGTATTAATTTACGAATTAATACAATAATGCGTAAATCAAGGCTTCCGTTGCATCAACGTATATGTTAAATTTTGTTAGAATTGATTTAAGTAAAGATCAGATGTGCATGTATTACCTATAAACTAATTAAGGCAATTACTTTATTTTAAAAATCTGTCTATTAAGAGGTTGAACGTAGGAAAAATGATTCCCTACGTTCAAGAGGACCCTAGGATAAGTTGGTTTGCACCTCGAGTCTGTCATTCAGAGCAAAGCGAAGGAACTTCTTACTTTTTTCAAATACACTTACCCATTAATTATTGTTAACTATCTATAATACAACCCATTACATATAAAAATATCTACGTTCGAGATAACGGATAGAAAAAGTTATTTACTCCTCGATCATTCGCATGAAGATCCAACCATTGTAAACTTTACACAGTCTATAACCTATTACATAAATAAATTATTTATTACATGGATAATTCATTAGCTTTAATTACTTAACTTATATTTTATAAATAACTATCATCAAGATAGTAGCAGTATAAGTTTTGATTTTACATTAGTGAATAATTATATTTTCATTACTCATTAACTTCTTTTATACCAAAAATTATAAACAACGATTCTCACTGATTTTCATAACACCGGAGCCAGGTAATAACTGGTACTTCTACCGCCAGGACCGTCTTGGTTCAGGATGCCTTGTTCCATTAAATTCTGGATATCCCGAAGAGCAGTATCCTGTGAACATTTAGCAATTTTTGCCCATTTGGAAGTAGTTAATTTCCCTTCAAATCCATCCATTAATTTATTGAGCATTAACTTTTGTCGCTCGCTGATGGATTTGCTTTTGAACCATTCCCAGTATTTTGCTTTCGTCAGTACACTCGATAATACTTCATCGGTTGCCACGATGGCCCGGTCCAGACACTTCATAAACCACTCCAGCCATTCCGTTACGTTCAGGTCTCCTTTCTGCGTTTTTTCGAGAACTTCGTAGTATCGGTTTCGTTCTTTCCGAATCTGAGCCGACATGCTATAAAACCGCTGAACGCTTTCATCTGCCCGGGATAACTGTAAATCCGCGATCGTTCGGGCAATCCGCCCGTTGCCGTCGTCAAACGGGTGAATGGTTACAAACCATAAATGGGCAATGGCCGCTTTTATAACTGGATCGATGGGTTCTTCGCGATTGAACCAATCCAGAAACTGCTCCATTTCCTGGTCAATCACCGCATAATCCGGTGCTTCGTAATGCACGTGTTCCCGTCCCAGTGGGCCCGAAACCACCTGCATGGGGCCGTCGCCTTCCCCCCGCCAGTCGCCAACCGTAATTTTATACATGCCGCTCCTCCCCGTAGGAAACAGAGCCGAGTGCCAGCCGAAAAGCCGATCCTTCGTTAAAGGCTCGGTATACTTTTGAGTGGCATCCAGCAACATTTCTACGACTCCCTCTACGTCGCGATCGGCCTTCACCAGGCCGAAGCTCTCTATACCTAGTCGCCGGGCAATGGACGACCGAACCTGATCTGAATCTAAAATCTCCCCTTCAATCTCACTGGTCTTTAATACTTCCAGCGTCAAAGTCCGTAGCATGGCTTCTTCCTGAAGCGTAAAACCCAGGGTTGACATTTTCCCAATTAATCGTCCCTGTTTGTGCCGAAGAGCAGCCAGAGTATTAAGGATTTGAGATTCATCCCAATAAAAGTGAGGCCAGTTTCTTTGTTGATAGATGTACATTCTCCGCTAATTATGCGGTGAATATACTACACAATCTCCGCAAGCTTAACTAATATCCGCAAATAATGCGGATATTAAGCCCATTATTCGCCGCATAGTTATCATAATCGGGTTTGAGCTTTGATTTCGTTTGAATGTTGGGTGAAGCTGATACGCTATCATCTCAAACGAATAAGGATTTTGAAAAGGCTCGTTGTCCCTAAGACTCGCATCAACCTCAGAGGTGTTCAGCACCACTAGCCCCAGGCTGGATAGCCCTGGATGTAGCATCGAATTACAAATCCTTAACAAATAGCTTTCGGATTGTAAATCCGGAAGAGCATTAGATATACAGGTATCCTATAACCATCAACTATAAAACCAAATTTAAAACCCCAGAGGGGTTCAACACGAATAGCCCCGGATGTAATCCGGGGAACATCAATTTATAAATTACAAAACCCAAAAACAACCCAGAAAAGAATCCTAAAAACCCCTCGCTTTAACCTCGATTAGAATATCATTAAAACCGTCTCCATGAATAGGATTTTAGGGAATCGTTCTAAGAATATGTCGATTTCTCTTCCATAACCATTAAATTCTGCCTACTTTCGTCATGGTTTAGCTCTATCCCATGAAGAAAAGAAACCGTAGTTGGATCCTTTATCAATTGTTTTGTTTGTTGATGGCACTGCATGTCATCAACCTCAGCATTGATACGCCCGATCGCAACGTGTGTTATTCAGAGGATGGAGAAACGCATGAAGACCCAACCATTAATGACATGGAAAGTCTGATTGAGTTCGTGCTGGAAGAAGGCTTTGGCCTGGATAACGTGGTCCCCGAGCACGATGAACCCGATGAGGATAGTGATCTGACCAAACTCAATCAGGATTACTTTTTCACGCCTACCTTTCGGCTTCTTCCTCCCGTCGAAACGGTTATTGTATTACCTACACTTTTCATTCCAGACCGCACCGACGAGTTACTAAGTCGGATGCTGGAAATTTCTTCGCCTCCGCCCCAACGTAAGGCGTAATTCCTTTTTCCATAATTCTCAGGAGTTAAGGTCGAATCGGTGTATGCATACCGATCCGTTATTCATTGTATTTCCAAATTTCTTTCTTCATCATCTTATCAGCTGATAATCAACACGATTCAATCAGCTAATAAGTCCATTCACCACTTGTATTCATGAAAAAAAGCATAGGCGTTTCCGCCTTGCTGATCGGCGTTTGGCTCTCTGGTTGCCAGAGTAAAGAAGCCCAAACCAATCAGCCCAAAGAAAAATTAACCCTTCCCGTCGTAGAAATCAGTCGCCGCCCTACCCAACTGCAACGCGAATATGTCAGCACACTCGAAGCCGTTCGAAATGTTGAAATCAGAGCTCGGGTAACCGGTTTTCTGGAAAAAATTCACGTCGATGAAGGCCAGCGGGTGCATAAGGGGCAGATCCTTTTCAGCCTGAACGCAGCCGAATATCAGGTAGAAGCCGACAAGGCAAAAGCAGCCCTGAAGATTGCTCAGGCCGAAGCAAAAACGGCGGAAGTTGAAGTAGGGCGGGTAAAATTGTTATTAGACAACAAAGTCGTTTCGCCTTCAGAAATGGAACTAGCCAAAGCTAAACTTGAAGGGGCCCGGGCCCAGATCGACGAAGCCCGGGCCGCCCATGAAGCCGCGGCTTTACGACTGACCCAGGCAAACATCCGTGCCCCCTTCGATGGAGTTATTAACCGGATTCCTTTCAAAATGGGAAGTCTGATTGAGTCCGGTGCTTTGTTAACCACCGTTTCCGACATTCAGGAAGTATTTGCCTATTTTGATGTATCGGAACGAGAATACCTGAGTTTCATCAAGAACAACCGCAACCTGCTGGGTAAAGGTGGTCAGGAAGTAGAAATGCTACTGGCCGATGAATCGCTTTACCCCATTCGGGGCCATATTGAAGTCATGGAAAGCACCTTTGAAGGGGGGTCAGGAACGATTGCCTTCCGGGCTCGTTTTGCCAATCCCAAGCAGTTGCTCAAGCACGGGTCTTCGGGTAAAATTCGTCTCAGTACGCAGGTTGCCGATGCTCTACTCGTACCCCAGAAAGCGGTATTTGAGGTGCAGGACAAAAATTATGTATACGTTGTTGACAAGTCGGGTAAAGTCAAATCCCGCAGCTTCATTCCCCGCGGTCGCGTCGGTAAAAACTACATTGTTAATTCTGGCCTACAGCCTGGCGAACGGGTTGTTTTCGAAGGAATTCAGAACGTTCGTGATGGGGACGAAATCACACCCCAGCCCATTTCCAGCGATAGCCTAACGGTTACGCAGCAATCTGCTCATGTGCTGTAATCTAAACCCCACTTTATGTTTGATATATTCATTAAACGGCCCCTGTTGTCGTCGGTCATTTCTGTAGTCATTACACTGCTGGGAGTACTGGCCCTGACGGGATTACCCGTTACTCAATTCCCTGATATTGTTCCTCCATCGGTTACCGTAACCACCAAATACACGGGAGCCAACGCCGAAGTGTGTACCAAAGCGGTGGCTACTCCACTCGAACGGGCCATTAACGGTGTACCCGGCATGGTGTACATGAACTCCGTTTCGGGTAACGATGGAACCACGCTGATTCAAATCTTTTTTGAAGTAGGAACCGACCCCGATCTGGCGGCCATGAACGTGCAGAACCGGGTAACGGCGGTGCTCGATGAGTTACCCGAAGAGGTCATCAAGGCCGGGGTTATTACGGAAAAGGAAGTCAACAGTATGTTATTGTATCTGAATATTTTCAGTGATGATTCTACCGTCGATGAGAAGTTCATTTACAATTTTGCGGATATTAATATTCTGGCTGAACTCAAACGAATTGACGGCGTAGGGTTTGCTGACATCATGGGTTCCCGTGAATATTCGATGCGGGTATGGTTAAAGCCGGATCGTTTGACGGCCTATAATCTTTCTCCCGAAGAAGTCATTAACGCCATTCGTCAGCAAAACGTGGAGGCCGCTCCGGGAAAAGCCGGGGAAAGTGCGGACCGGGCTCCGCAGGTGTTACAATACGTTTTGAAATATACGGGTAAGTTTTTCGAGCCCGATCAATACCGCAATATTGTACTCAGGGCCGATCCCAGTGGTTCGATTTTACGCCTGAAAGACGTAGCCGATGTAGAGTTTGGCTCGCTGGATTACGATGTATTATCCAAAACGGATGGTCGTCCTTCGGCGGCTATTATGCTGAAACAGCGACCCGGTTCCAACGCCCGTGAGATCATCGAGAACGTAAAAACCCGGATGGCGGAACTGAAGCAAGAGACCTTCCCGCCGGGCATGACTTATAACTTTGCCTACGACGTTTCCCGATTCCTGGATGCGTCTATTCACGAAGTTGTTCGGACGCTCTTTGAGGCATTCGTACTCGTATTTATTGTCGTATTCCTCTTCTTACAGGACTGGCGATCCACCCTGATTTGTGCCCTGGTGGTACCGGTAGCCCTGGTTGGAGCCTTTGCTTTTATGAGCATGATTGGCTTCTCCATTAACCTGTTAACGCTGTTCGCTCTGGTATTAGCCATCGGGATTGTGGTGGATGATGGGATTGTCGTCGTGGAAGCCGTTCACGCAAAAATGGCCGAAGAGCATTTATCGCCTCGACAGGCAACATTTGCAGCCATGCGGGAAATCAGCGGGGCTTTGATTGCCATCACATTGGTCATGTCGGCGGTATTCGTGCCCGTGGCTTTTCTCTCCGGTCCCGTCGGGATTTTCTACCGCCAGTTTTCCTTAACCCTGGCCGTAGCCATTCTGATTTCGGGTCTGAACGCTCTTACCTTAACCCCTGCTTTGTGTGCCTTATTACTAAAACCGCATACGTCAGCGGAAAGCCGTAAAAACTGGTTAGGTCGATTTTTTGCCAGCTTCAACCGGGGATTTGACCGCCTGACGGGTCGTTATCAGGGATTACTCAAACGCATCATCAGTCGTCGCGTCGTGACCGTGGGTTTACTCGCCCTTTTCGTGGCCGGAACCTGGGGTATTAATACGATTCTTCCGAGTGGATTTATTCCTACCGAAGATCAGGGCATGATTTACGTAAACGTAACCACCCCCGCAGGAGCTACCGTAAAGCGTACCGAAGAAGTATTGGATCAGATTCAGCAGGTTGCTTCTAAAATGTCCGCCGTTGAAAACGTTTCAACCCTTGCTGGTTTTAGCTTGATGACGGATGGATCTGGTTCTTCCTATGGCATGGCGATGGTTAACCTCAAAAGCTGGGAAGAACGAAAGGAAACCGTAGATGACGTGATTGCGAATCTGGAAAAACAGACCCGACACATTCAGGGAGCCAGTGTTCAGTACTTCCCACCCCCAACCGTTCCCGGCTTTGGTAACTCCAGCGGGTTTGAATTACGATTACTAGATCGTACGGGTAAAGGTGATTTACAGGCCACTAAAAAAGTAGCCGAAGACTTTATGGCGGAAGTCAATAAGCGTCCAGAAATCGGTCAGGTGTTTACGAGCTTCGATCCTAGCTTCCCCCAGTACATGTTGCACGTCGATTACGACAAAGCCGCTCAGAAAGGCATCTCGGTAGACAATGCCATGAGCACGCTGCAAACCCTGATGGGAAGTTTTTACGCCTCAAATTTCATCCGCTTCGGACAAATGTACAAAGTCATGGTGCAGGCTTCGCCTGAGTATCGTACCAAGCCCGAAGATGTGCTGAACATGCACGTGAAAAATGCCAAGGGCGAAATGGTGCCTTACTCCAACTTCATCCGGCTGGAACGGGTATATGGCCCTGAGCAGTTGACTCGCTACAACATGTATACCTCGGCCCTAATCAACGGCGATGCCGCTCCCGGATACAGCAGTGGTGATGCCCTGAAAGCCGTGGAAGAAGTAGCGGCCAAGTTACCAAGAGGATACTCCTTTGCCTGGTCGGGGATGTCGCGTGAGGAGGTACTTTCGGGGAATCAGGCGATTTACATTTTCATGCTATGTCTGCTGTTTGTGTATTTGTTACTGGTCGCTCAATACGAAAGTCTGTTACTGCCCTTGCCCGTTTTATTATCCTTACCCACCGGGATTTTCGGCTCATTCCTGTGCCTGCAACTAGCGGGTTTACAGAATAACATTTACGCCCAGGTCGCCCTGGTGATGCTTATTGGTTTATTGGGTAAAAATGCCATTCTGATCGTAGAATTTGCCAGCCAGCGGCAGCGGGAAGGGCTGAGTATTGTGAAGGCCGCCATGGAAGGTGCCGTAACCCGTCTTCGACCCATTCTGATGACTTCCTTCGCCTTCATTGCCGGTCTGATTCCCTTGTGTATTGCTACGGGTGCGGGTGCCCTGGGTAACCGTTCCATTGGTACGGCAGCGGCGGGCGGTATGCTCGTGGGTACCGTGTTTGGACTGGTAATCGTCCCCGGTCTGTATGTCATCTTCGCCAAAATGGGCGAACGCATGGGCTCCAAATCAGACGTTGTTTCTTCCCCCACTGAAAGTACGTATGTTCATGAATCTTAAAAGTCAGTTTATCGCTCTTTTCGTTGGCAGTTCCGTTTTGTTGGGTGTGAGTGCCTGCCGGGTGGCCCATACCCCGGCAGCCATTCCCTCGTTGGCCCTGCCCGACTCTTACGCGGGTAGTTTGAGTGAAGCCAGCTCCGATTCCGCCAGTATTGCCAATGACCCTTATCGTCGCCTATTTACGGATGCCAATCTGGTTTTGCTGATCGACACCGCCTTGGCGAATAATCCAGACCTTAGGATTGCCCTGCAACGCATCGAAGGCACGCGAGCTCAGTATGGCATTAGCAATGCCGCTTTGTTGCCCAGAGTTGACGCAGTAGCCTCTGTCGGGGTGGATCGCTTTGGTCGTTATACCCTCAATGGCGTGGGTAACTACGATACCAATTTCTCAGAGTATGTAACGGGTTCCAGCCGTATTCCCAACCCAACGCCCGATTACTTCATTGGCTTGCGTAGCTCCTGGGAAATCGACATCTGGGGGAAATTACGGAACCGTCGCCGGGCAGCTTACAATCGCGTGCTGGCGAGCGAAGAAGGACGTAATTACATCGTTACAGCTCTGGTATCCGACGTAGCCCGACTTTATTTTACCCTGCTCTCACTGGATGCCGAACTGGAAATCATTGAGGATAACATCGAATTGCAGGAGCAGGCTCTCAAGCTGGTGGAAGTTCAAAAAGCAGCCGGACGCGTAACTGAACTTGCGGTTCAGCAATTCAGAGCCCAGCTACTCAACACGAAAGGGTTGGAAGGCGGTGTGCGTCAGCAGATTCAGGAAGCTGAAAACCAGATTAATGTTCTACTGGGCCGTTATCCGCAGCCCATTGTTCGGGGGATTTCGATTCGGGAACAGCAGTTACCATCAACGGTAGTAGCGGGGATTCCGAGCCAGCTCATCAGCCGTCGTCCCGACATCCGGCAGGCCGAACGTGAACTGGAAGCTTCTAACATTGATGTCGCAGTAGCCCGAGCCGAATTTTTACCTTCCCTGAATCTGACTCCCTACCTGGGGCTGAATGCCTTTCGGTTAGGAGTACTGGCCAATCCGCAATCCGTTGCCGCAGGGCTGGTGGGTGGCTTGTCAGCTCCCATCTTTAACCGCCGTTTGCTGAAAGGAAACCTACGCGTGGAAGAAGCCGAGAGCAAGGAAGCATTCATTACGTACCAACGAACGGTTTTGACGGGTGTTTCGGAAGTAGTGAATAGCCTGAAAGGATTGGAAAACTACCGCAACGTAGCGGATTTCAAAACCGAAGAAGTGGCAGTATTACGTCAGGCGGCCAGGACTTCCGATAATCTGTTTGCGACGGGATATGCGACGTATCTGGAAGTTATTACTTCGCAACGTTCCGTGCTGGAATCGGAATTATCGCTCATTAATACCAAACGGGCCCAGTTCCTGTCGCTCGTAGATCTCTACCGGGCACTCGGCGGAGGCTGGCGTTAGTTGATGCGTCTGATTCGTGGTTTGAGGGTTTGAGTTTGTTTGATTAAGGTTTGAGAGGGACAGGTTCATACATGTTACCTTTTAAAACCACATGATTTCAAAACTTAATTAAACGCATTCTCAAACTTCAGCTAACGTCACCCAATAGATTCAAACGTTCAAACCCAATCAAACGCTCAAACTACGAATCAACCTTTTCAAATAGAATCAAACTTTAGCCCATGTTTAAACGTCTGATTGTTTACGGATTGATTATCCTGTTGGGTCTGGGACTTACTTCCTGTGACTTATTTTGGGAAGATCGTCATTACAGTCAGGTAGATTACCGACTGTTTAAAAATACGGCGGTCTGGCCGCTGGCGAAGCTATTGGATGCGGAAGAAATGGACGAGATCCGGGATTTCATTCGAAAAAATACCTTTGATCTGGAAACCATCGAACGCCGCTACGGACAAACGCTTTTGATGATTAGCGTACAAAAAGGGCAGGTTAAAGCAACGCAGGCTTTGCTGGAAGCGGGTGCCAATCCTAATGCCCACACGGCTTACAATGGCTCGTCTCCTATGCTCGAAGCGGCCCGACTTCAAAACCCGGAAGCCGATAATACAGTTATTCTTAAATTGCTACTGGCCCATAAAGGAAATCCGAATGATGAAACCCTAGTTTCCATTCAGGATGGAACCATTGAAAGGGAAACGCCGCTGTTGATTGCCTGTGGAGATGTTACCCAGACTTTACATCCCGTTGAAAAGGCTAAGGTTTTGGTGGAAGCCGGGGCCGAAATCAACTATGTAAACCCGAATTCTAAAACGCCATTGTTGCGGGCCATTGAATTTAACCATTTTGATACAGCCTTGTACTTACTGGAACACGGAGCGGATTACAAACGCCTCGTAGCCGACCGTAGCCAATACATGGAAAGTGGTCAAAAAGTATATCTGGTACATATTTTAAGAGAAAAAATAGTCCCGATGGAGTCGATACAATACCGACAGAAGATGCAGGTTGTCGATTTTTTATCGCAAAAGGGCATTCATTATCGAAACGAGCCGGTTCCTCCGGCCATTCAGGAAAAAATTAAGTTACTTTATCCCGCACATTACCAAGATTATCTCAACCGATATTAATTCAACCCATCCATGTTACTCAATTTTTTAATTACCCTGGTGCTGGTGCTACTTAATGGTTTTTTTGTAGCCGCCGAGTTTGCGATTGTCAAAGTCCGGGCTTCGCAACTGGAACTCAAAGCCCAGGCCGGAAATGCGGCTGCCCGTCTTTCCACGCGTATTCTTTCCAATCTGGACGGTTACCTGGCCGCTACGCAGCTGGGGATTACCTTGGCCAGTTTGGGTTTAGGATGGATTGGTGAACCGGTCGTTTCTAAAATTCTGATTGCGTTTATGCACAGCATTGGACTGCAACTTGATGAAACGCTGGCTCATCAAATTGCCCTGCCCGTTGCCTTTGCAGTCATTACCATTCTGCACATTGTTTTCGGTGAACTGGCTCCAAAGTCGCTGGCGATTCAGCAGGCGGAAAAGACAACGATGGCCGTTTCGTACCCGCTTCAATTTTTCTTTATCATTTTCCGTCCAGTAATCTGGCTTCTCAATGGCATTGCGGCTGTTGTGCTCAAGACCTTTGGTATCACCGTAAGCCATAGCTCAGAAGTGCATAGTGCCGACGAGTTAAAGTACCTCGTTCACCAAAGCCAGCAGGATTATGAATCGAAGGAAGACCATACCGAAGGTTCTGATTTAACACTGGTTGAAAAAGCTTTTCAGTTTTCCGAACGTAGCGTCCGTCAGATCATGACCCCCCGCACACAGATCTTCGGAATTGATGTCAATGAATTTTCCGCCGAGACTTTACAGGAAGTAATCAGTGAAAATTATTCCCGCATTCCCTGTTACGAAGAAAACCTCGACCACGTTCTGGGAGTTGTGTATCTGAAAGAGATCTTGCTCAAACTTCAGGATGATAAGGAACTGGATATTCGTTCGCTGATCAAACCAACATTTTTCGTGCCTTCTACCAAGCGAATTCGTCCGTTACTACGTGAATTTCAGCAAAGCCGGCAACAAATGGCGGTCGTCATCAATGAATACGGCGGTACCGAAGGGTTGATTACGATGGAGGACATTCTGGAAGAACTGGTGGGTGAGATTCAGGATGAATCGGATGAAGAACGTCCGCTGGTAGAAAAGCTGACGGAAGATACGTATCAGCTTAAAGCTACCACTTCCCTATTGGATGTCAATCCTCTGCTGCCCCGGCCTATTCAGAAACGAGCGGGATATGAAACGTTGGCGGGTATATTAGTGGAGCGTTTTGGAAGACTACCCGCCGTAGGTCAAACCACCGTGGTCAATCGGTATGAAGTATTGATCAGCACGATTGAAAACAACGCAATTGGTTTGGTGCAGTTACGCGATTTAGGTGACGAACCCTCCGAAGATGAAGAATAAAAACTTATGATGTTTGTTCACCAATTTGGCACGGCTCTGTGCATTTTTATATTTCTGTTCATTCAGGGATTACTACTGGTTTACATCGTCAATAAATATCACCAGAATAAAAAAATCACGATCCCGGCGTTTTTAATGCTGGGATTTTGCTTCTCCGTTACCCTGGGGTTATATTATTTCCTGGATGTTATCAATGAGTTCTACCTCATTCCATTGATTGTAATCTATGGTCTGGAAATGGTAATTCTGCTGGTATTTTATTCGTTAAAGCGGGTATAATTTTTTAAAACATCAGCCTTTCGAAACCGTCTGCCAAAAACTTGCAGACGGTTTTTTTTAGTAGTAAAAGCTATGAGCCAATCTTTACTCGAAACAAAGCCTCGCTTCCTCGGAATGAAGTTCGTTTACCACCCTTATAATCAGGCCGAATATTTAATTTAGCCAGGCGATTACTTGCTGGAAAACATTAGCTTTTTCAAGCTAACTTTAGCATTTTACTACTAATCAGGCTTTTAAAACTTACGTATTGCTGTCGTAGAAGAACTTTAAATAACGCTATTAGCTATTCCTGTTTTATTAGTTATAAATGCGAATTTCTTACGCAAAGCAGGTAGATGAAAACACTAGAAAAGAACAGGGACTACAGCTCTACTATTAATTATTAACAATATCTACAATTTCGGGTTTACTTCATTACAAATCTGATTTAACGTACCCATGTCAAGCTCCTTGAATGCTGCGGATGAATTAAAGCGAGTGGAAACGTTGAAAAGCTATGCCATTCTTGATACTTTACCCGAGCAGGACTATGAAGATATTACTCAGCTAGCCGCCGAAATCTGCCAGACTCCCATCGCCTTAATCAGTCTGGTAGATGAACATCGACAGTGGTTCAAATCCAATCGGGGATTGGACGTTCGTGAAACCCCTCGAGAGCAGTCCTTTTGTGCTCACGCGATCCACCAGCCTTCGGAAACGTTGATTGTAGAAGATGCCCGAACGGATCACCGTTTCGCAGAAAATCCATTAGTAGTAAGCGACCCTCACATTGTTTTCTACGCCGGAGCCCCCCTGGTTGACGAAAATGGGATGGTATTGGGCTCTTTATGCGTGATTGATCGCCAAACGAAAACGTTATTACCCACCCAGATTTCTGCCTTAAAAACGCTTTCCAAACAGGTAATGAGGCTTCTGGAACTTCGCAAGAAAACCCTTGACCTGGAAGAAAGCGAGCGAAGATTAAAGGAAGAAAATGCCGCTTTATTAACGAGCCAGAAACGTTTTGAAACCGTTCTGCGGCATGCTCCTATTGGCCTGGGCTTATTGAGCGGCGAAGAACATGTGTTTGAATTAGTTAATGACCGGATTGCTGAAATGGGTGGTCACACAGCCCTTGAGATCCAGGGTCAATCCTGTCTGAAAACGTTGCCAGAGTTAACGCGTCAGGGTTTAAAGGAAATTCTTGATACCGTCATTCAAACCAAACAACGGTTTGCTACCCCGGATCTTTCCGTTCAACTCCTGAAAGATGGAAAACCCGAGACAGCCCATTATTATGTAAGTTTTGAGCCTGTCTGCGAGGCCGATGGCAAAGTCAGTATTGTGAACTTTTGCATGAACATTACGGAGCAGCTTCGGTCTCAACGGGCTTTAGAGGCCAGTGAAAGTCGCTTTCGAGCCTTACTGGAACAATCTCCCATTGCTCTCGGCCTATACACCGGAAGGGAGATGAAAATTGAGATTGCCAATGAGCTCATGATTCAGTTTTGGGGCAAGGGGAAGGCAGTGCAAGGCAAGCGGATTGAAGAGTTATTGCCCGAATTAAAAAATCAGGCTTTCTTACAGTTACTTGACCAAGTCTATACCACGGGTAAGGCTTATTCGGCCAAGGGCATGCGAGCTGACCTGGTGATATACGGAGAGCTAAAAACGTTTTACTTCGACTTTACCTACCAGCCCATTCGTGATCTGAATGGTGAAGTATATGCCATTCTGAATGTGGCCATCGATGTAACCGAGGAGGTAATTTTACGACAGAACTACGAACAAACGCGTCAGGCTCTTCAAAACGCCATTGATTTATCACAACTAGGGATCTGGAAGGTGGACATAGCTACTCAGACTTCCGATTTTTCGCAACGGATAACGGATTGGGTAGGCAGCCCTGACCCGTTGACACTCAGCGATACCATTGCCGCTATCGTACCCGAAGACTTACCTGCTTTTGAAGCAGCCTATAGCAGAGCATTTGACGTCTCGTTGGGGGGTGGACTTGAAGTGGAGTACCGATTAAAAAATAAGCATTCGGGTCAGGTTTATATACTTCACTCCAAAGGCCAGATGCAATTTGATGAAAAGGGTAACGCCGTGTCGCTGTTCGGGTTCAGTCAGGATGTTACCCAGATTAGGTCGGCTCAGCTTGCTCTGGAAAATCTGGTACAGGAACGTACGTTGGAGCTTACCCAATCCAATCATGAACTAAAACGATCTAACGATAATCTGCAACAGTTTGCTTACGTAGCCAGTCACGATTTACAGGAGCCTCTACGTAAAATTCAAACCTTCAGCTCATTACTGTCAGATCGAACGGAGGGTCAGTTAAATTCGGATACGCAGCATCTCATTGACCGGATTAATGTAGCCGCCCAAAACATGTCGCGTCTGATTAATGATCTGTTAAATTATTCCCGAGTTACTACCCGCCAACAGGAGTTTTATTCGGTTCCATTTAATACCGTCATTGCAAGCGTACTTGATTCGCTTTCACTGGCGATTCAGGAAAAAAATGCTCAAATCAGGTTAGACGATTTACCCATAGTCAAAGGAGATGAAAACCAATTATATCAACTCTTTTTGAACTTGCTTTCCAACGCCCTTAAGTTTAGTCCTGAGGGAGAGCAGGTAACGATTGCTGTGAACCATCGCCTGGTAGAACGAAGTATGCTGCCGTCAACCTATAAAATTATGAGTCCGGCCAGCATTTTCCACGAAATCACGGTTGTGGATCAGGGAATTGGTTTTGATGAAAAATACGCCGACCGAATTTTTCTGGTTTTTCAACGGCTTCATACGAAAGATACCTTCCCAGGAACCGGAATTGGGCTGGCGATTTGCCAGCAGGTAATAGAGAACCACGGTGGGTACATCACGGCAAGCAGCAAGGTGAATCAAGGATCAACATTTACGGTGTATTTACCCGAGGCATAACTTGTCATAGCTTTTACTACCCAAGAAGCCCTTTCACGAAAAAGGGCTTCTTGGCTTGAAGGGCAGGTTACACCGGAAAATAAACATGGAAACTGGCTCCTCTGCCGGGTGCACTTTCAGCGGTAATGGCCCCTCCATGATTTTCAATAACCCGTTGACAAATCGCCAGCCCAATTCCGGTTCCTACGTATTGTTTTTTATCGTGTAACCGTTGGAAAACTTCGAAAATTCGATCTAAAAACTGCTCATCGAAACCGATTCCCTCATCAATAACGCTAATCTGATAATACCGATCTGCTTTAGTAATAGGCACCACTACTGGAGGTAACTCGGGCCGATGGACAATTTTAGTAGTGATATGAATGTGAGGAGAGCTGGCAGGTTTAGCAAATTTTATTGCGTTCGAAATCAGGTTTTGAAAAAGCTGACTTAGTTGCGACTCATCGCCAATAATGGCTGGTAAGGGGTCAATTTTAATTTGAGCCTGTGTTTGTTCAATGCTCAAATCCAGGGTTTCCAAGACCTGCTCTATCACCTGATTTAGCGAGACTACATGAAAATGATCTTCCTGATTAATCATTTTAGAGTAGTTAAGCAGATCCTGAATAAGTGTGGACATTTGCTCGCCTGCCTTACTGATGCGGTTCAGATACGACAGGCCCTCATTACCTAACTGAGAACCGTATTTATGACTGAGCAATGAGCCGAACGTCTGAATCTTTCGAAGAGGTTCCTGTAAGTCATGACTGGCGACGTAAGCAAATCGCTGCAAACGGTCGTTGGACAGAGACAATTGCTG
The DNA here is from genome assembly GCF_031453245.1 of Siphonobacter sp. SORGH_AS_0500. Lineage (NCBI taxonomy): Bacteria > Pseudomonadati > Bacteroidota > Cytophagia > Cytophagales > Cytophagaceae > Siphonobacter > Siphonobacter sp. SORGH_AS_0500. The sequence continues at coordinate 78,625 of NZ_JAVIYT010000007.1, read as the reverse complement.
GTTGGATTCTCCTAGCTCTTCACTCGATACCTGCAATTCTTCGTTACTGGCAGCCAGCTCATACCCTCTTTCTTCCAGCTCCTCGTTCAAGGCCTGTAATTCTTCGTTACTAGCGGCAAGCTCTTCGGTGCGTTCCTGTAGGGCTTCATTGGCGGCCCGAAGTTCTTCCAGACTGGCTTCCAGTTCTTCGGTACGCTGTTGCACCAGATATTCCAGACGGCTCAGTAAGGTCTTTTGTTCGTGAATGTCCGTAGCCCGGCATACCCAGCCGGTAAGCTTCTGATTTTCGCCAAAAAGCGGCACAAATTCAATTTCATGCCAGCAATAAGCACCGTCATGGCGACGTAACTGACTTTCGCAGATGAAGCTTTTTTCTGTTTGGAAGCTTCTCAGAACTAGCTTTTCGAAAGCCTCAAAGTGTTCCGCTTTAAACAGTCGCTGCCAGCCATCCTTGCGACTTTCTTCCAGGGTTAAGCCCGTGTATTCCTGGTAACGCTGATTTTGAAACGTAATGGTTCCTTTGGTATCGAGCAGGCATTTCAACAACAAGCTCCCTTCCATCATGGCCTGAAACTGTTGCTTCTGCACTTCCAGATCACGTCGGGCCTGCACCTGCCGGGTAATGTCGGTAGCAGTGTGAATAATGCCGTAAATTTCTCCCGATTCTCTCCTCAACGGAGCGTAGGAGTAGTTAAACCAGAATTCCTGTAAGCGACCATCAATCATAAGCGTAGCCGCTCCCTCGGAGTTATGGTGGGCAATACCTGTATCGAATACCTCCTGTAGCAAATGGAGAAAAGGCTGGTCTTCAAGTTCAGGCAGGGCTTCTGAAAACGTTTTCCCGTTGACAGACGCATCCTTCCCCCAAATCGTTAACATAGCATCATTAACCGCCTCAATTATCATGTCCCGGCCTCTGTAAATGGCCGTTGCGGTGGCTGAACTGGACACTATATTACGCCAATGGTGTTCACTGGTTTCCAGTTGATGACGGGTATCCGTTTCCCTGCTTATATCCTGGGCGACACCAGAAAACCGAGAGGCTTTACCCGATTCGTCAAAAAATGCCTGTCCTCTGCAGTGCAACCAGCGGAGCCGTCCGTCTTTTGCTCCCAGCGTCCGGAAAGTGACATCATACTTACCTGATGACTCAGGATTTAGAGCCCACACAATAGCCTCTCGAACCATTGAACAATCCTCAGGATGAATGAGGTTCAATACCTGTTCATACGAGACGACATCCGCCCCCGAAAATCCATACAACGACTGGCATCGTTTATCCCACCAAACGAGCTGTTGATCAATGTCTAAATCCCAGGTACCCACCCGAGCGGCTTCTAAGGCTGAGGTTAACCTTTCTATATTAGAAATTTTCTCTGCAAAGGAGAGAGATGGGTTACTATTCATGAATAATACTTTCTAGACCAAAGCGAAAGATACTATATAAAATCCTTGAATATGTATTTTCAAGATGGATTCCCCAAGCATTTGTCAATGCTGGCATGCCCTCCACCCTTCATACGTTTCTTTATTAACTCTATTCTAAAAACAGTGTTATGGTTTGGTGGCGGATTTTTTCCAGAATTTTTCGGTGAATAGACTGGCTTCGTTTGGGGTTACCCCAGGTAAGGGTTATCATTCTTTAATTACCCTGGCCGGAATACCCGCCACTATGGTTACATCCTAGGCGATTCCTGCGTTCATGATATTGCCGGAGCCATGCCTTACATAACAGAGCTTTCAACCCTTACACCGAACGACCTTATAAACCAGTAAATCCGGTTACGCTCAGCTTTGTTAAAGATAATACTAGCATGATTTCATATTAACGAATCATCCCAGTTATGGAGCTTCCTGGGATACGGTTTCTACTTTTCTTATCAGGCATTACCAGAAAGGGTTGCTGATGCCAGTGTGGCCCGGCCAGCTTTTTCGCTGGCAGCACTAATTAATTAACTACACCACCAGAGTAAGCAGTACTACCAACAACCGTTAGTTACCTACTACATCCCATCAAAATGGTTTGCTTCCATTATCTTTGAATTTCGCAAACGGCACTGACAATGAAAACCCTGAAAGCTACTACTCTGCACGAATTCTATGAACATACTTCCGACTTCTCTGGCAAAGAAATTAGTTCGCTTCTGCCTCCCGGCATCGACAAGGAAATTGGGCACTTCAATATATTTGACATTGCCGATACGATTGAGAAATTCAAACGAAAAACCACTATGCCCTATAACCGTCGGGCTTATTATAAAATCAGTTTGATTCAGGGAGCAAGCCGGGCAGAATATGCCGATAAGGTCATTGAAATTGAAAAAAACGCCCTGTTGTTTGCAACCCCTAAAGTGCCCTACCACTGGGTGCCTACTGGAGAGGGGCTGTCGGGTAACTTCTGCATTTTTACAGATGCCTTTCTAATCAAGTCCAAAAGCGGGGTAGAGTTAGACGAGTTACCCATTTTTCAGGCGGGTGGCTTTCCTGTATTTCAGCTTGAAGACGATCAAGCTAAAGACATTCTTCTGATTTTCAATAAAATGAAGCAGGAAATCGCCTCGAACTATGCCTTCAAATATGATCTGCTCCGTACTTACGTCATCGAACTCATTCATTACGGTCAAAAGCTGCAACCCGCTACTGTTTCTCAGCCCGCTCAGACGGCAACTACCCGAGTAAGTTCTTTGTTTGTGGAATTACTGGAGCGTCAGTTTCCCATCGAATCACCGAACCAGAAGCTGAGTCTTCGTTCGGCCAAAGATTACGCAGAACGACTTTCAATTCACGTCAACCACCTGAATAAAGCATTGAAAGAAAGTACCGGAAAAACAACGACCGACATGATCAGCAACCGGATTATTCAGGAAGCTAAATTATTGCTGAAGCAAACCGACTGGAACATTTCAGAAATTGCCTACAGCCTGGGTTTTGAAGAAGTGGCACACTTTTCTAATTTCTTCAAGAAGCAAACGTCATTTACTCCTGTGGCTTTTCGTTCGTAGCTTTCCATGATTGAATTTCGCAAACATTGGATTGATCCTTACAAACACTGCCCTCGGTAAATCGCCCAATTTTGCAGAAACAAAATCAAGAACATGGAATCAGTAAATAAAATTGCATTGGTAACTGGCGGTAGCCGTGGGTTAGGTCGTAACATGGCTATTCGTCTTGCCGAAAAAGGCATTGACGTAGTGCTAACCTATAATAGTAATGAAGCAGCCGCTAATGAAGTAGTCGCTGAAGTTCAGTCGCTTGGTCAGAAAGCCATTGCCTTTCAACTCGACACCAGTAATACACAGTTATTCAGTAATTTCTACGAGCAGGTCAGTGCTTATTTACAGGAAACGTACGGAAAACCAAACTTCGATTTCCTGATTAACAATGCCGGAACGGCTCTCTATGCTCCTTTCGCCGAAACAACGGAAGAGCAATTTGATGAGATGTATAACATCCATTTGAAAGGCGTTTATTTCTTTACTCAAAAAGCATTACCTCTGCTGAACGATGGAGGCCGCATCATTAATATTTCGTCCGGTCTGGCTCGCTTCTCTTTTCCTGGCTCTTCGGCTTATGGTTCCATGAAAGGAGCCATTGAAGTTTTTACAAGGTATTTGGCGAAAGAATTAGGCTCTCGCGGCATTGCTGCCAATGTGGTGGCTCCTGGTGCCATCGAAACTGATTTTGGTGGAGGCCGCGTTCGGGATAACAAAGAATATAACCAGACCGTTGCCAGTTTGACTGCTCTGGGTCGGGTGGGTTTACCCGATGATATTGGCGGCGTAGTAGCATTCCTTTGTACTGAAGAAGCCCGTTGGATTAACGCTCAGCGAATCGAGGTTTCCGGTGGAATGAATTTCTAACACGGGTTTTATACCTTTTTCGAAGGCTGTTCCGCAATGAACAGCCTTTTTTGTTGACAGGCTATCTCGAACGAGATGGCTCACGATTCTGGGGAAAGGTATTAATGTGGGTTTGTTACCGGTTAGATTATTTTTATCCCCCGGCCAGACGCGATAAAGTCGTTACATGCTAAAAGCCCTAATTTTTTTATTTGAACGACGTTAGAGCCTTTTCGAAGTGGGTTAGTAACCCAACGTTTCTTTGCTTCGGATGAAAGATTCGGAGGTATAACGGCAGGTGGAACCTGCCTTAGGATAGGAACGAGATGAAATCTCGCACCAGTGGTCTTATACTATGAAAAGCTGTGAATTAGTAGTCAAATTCACAGCTTTTCATTCCTTTATTTTCTACTACTTAACCGTTGAATAACGGCAATGAAGCGGTCTACATCTTCATACGTATTATAAAAAGCCAGGGATGGGCGGACCGTTGTTTCAACACCCAACCTGCGTAAAATAGGCTGAGCACAATGGTGTCCTGTACGAACAGCGATGCCTTCTTCATTCAAAGCTTTTCCAACTTCGTCGTTAGTGTATCCTTGAAGGGTGAATGACAGCACACTTGCTTTTTGTCTAGCCGTGCCAATCAACCTTACCCCTTTGATGGGTTTCAGGTAGTGTGTCGCGTATTCTAGTAAAGCGTGTTCGTACTGCCCAATTACTTCCATACCGATTTTGGTAACGTAATCAATCGCAGCTCCTAAACCTACGGCGTCAGCTATGTTACCAGTACCCGCTTCAAAACGGTTGGGGGCATTATGATACTTGATGTGTTCGAATGTAACGTCCTGAATCATATTACCACCGCCTTGCCACGGCTCGGTTGCGTTCAGAATTTCTTCTTTCCCATACAACACGCCAATCCCGGTAGGGCCAAAAACCTTATGTCCTGAGAAAACAAAGAAGTCGGCATTGATAGCCTGAACATTAATAGGCATGTGGGAAACCGACTGAGCTCCATCGACCAATGTTTTCGCCCCAACCGCCTGAGCCATTGCTACGATTTGTTGTACGGGGGTGACCGTCCCCAGAGCATTGGAAACCTGCGTAACCGCCACCAGTTTTGTCTTTGGGGTAAGCAATTTGGCATATTCCTCTAAAAGTAATTCGCCGTCGTCATTAACAGGTATTACTTTCAGTTTCAATCCTTTCCGATCCGACAATCGCTTCCAAGGAACAATATTGGCGTGGTGTTCTAGATTACTAACAATGATTTCGTCACCTGCCTGGAGATTTTGATCTCCCCAGCTTTGAGCTACCAGATTAATTGCTTCGGTTGCACCGCGAACAAAAATGATTTCGTTCGTAGACTTAGCCCCTAAAAATGCCCTTACTTTTTCCCGAGCGGCTTCATAAGCATCCGTCGCCCGAGCGGCTAATTCGTGAGCGGCCCGGTGGATATTTGAATTTTCGTGTTGATAGAAATACGAGATTCGATCAATGACCGCTTGCGGTTTCTGAGTAGTAGCCGCGTTGTCAAACCAAACCAGTCGTCTGCCATTCACACGTTCTTCCAGAATCGGAAAATCTTTTCTGACTAACTCACCCAAACTTCCTCCAAAAGAAGAATAGTTCACTTTTTCATGAAATACATCTTCAGGCAAAAAGTAATAGCTATTCGGAATAAAACGATCTGAAAAGGAAGTAATCTGTGGAGCAGGTTCAGATGTTCTGATCTGTTGCAGAACCTCATTTATACTCAAAAAGTCAGAAACGTTTTCAAAAAAAGGAATCTGAACGTTGGGATATAAAAGTGGGTCCGCATGAACATCTTGCTGCTGCTTTGAGCTAGCAATGTTTTCATCCGGGAAACTGGTTTCGGGCTTATTGATATTAAAACTATCGCCCTGTTTCGCATACGAAGGCGACGCTCCACTTCCTGCTACTGAATTCGGAATACCACTGGTATACGGCGGATTAACGGCAGAAGGAGACGCAACATTTTCTATAGCAGGAACGAAACCAGTTAGGGACGAAACACCTGTTGGCGAACCCCCAAAGCCCCCAAATGCAGTTGGTGTCTGAACTGCCGAAACTGGATTTACTGCTGGTATTTCAATTTTTGAAGGAATATTGCCCCCCAAGACATGCTCAACAACTCCCCACGCTTTAGGATGCGTAGCGGGATCGAGCGAAAAATCTTTAGGCACTTCTTCGGGCAATGCCTTGAACAATTGATTAGCAATATCCTGTAAAACAGCAGCATCGGGAATTTCGGATGGCTGGCTAGTATTTATACTCATGATAGTTCGTTAAATCTACATCGTCGAGTACGGCAATGGCATCATCTACCAAAACAGCTAATGAGCAATAGAGTGAGACCAGATACGAAGCAATGGCTCTATCGTTAATACCCATGAAACGCACGGATAAACCTGGCGTTTGCTCTCCCTGTAAACCAGGCTGAAATAACCCAACCACTCCCTGACGGCTTTCGCCCGTGCGAAGCAGAATAATCTTAGATTTACCGTTTTGGATAGGTAATTTATCTGAAGGAATCAGCGGTATGCCTCTCCAGGTAAGGAATTGTGAGCCAAATAGCGAAACGGTTGGTGGTGGAACGCCACGACGCGTACACTCTCGACCAAAAGCAGCAATTGCTTGGGGATGCAGCAGAAAAAAGCCAGGTTCTTTCCAGACTTTGGCAATGAGTTCATCAAAATCATCTGGCGTAGGGGGGCCTATCCGAGTTTTGATACGCTGCGAAGGCACGACACTATGCAACAAGCCGTATTCCTTGTTATTAATCAACTCGCTTTCCTGACGTTCCTTAATGGTTTCAATCGCTAAGCGTAATTGTTCAGAAATTTGATTATAGGGGCGGCTATACAAATCGGAAACCCGCGTGTGAACATCAACAATGGTTTGTACCGCCGCTAAATTGTATTCCCTCGGGTTATCAATGTAGTCAACGAAGGTCTGCGGAAGTACTCTTTCGTCCCTTGCCGAGCAGTCTACTTCAATCTGAGAAGCGTCTTTTACCCTGTTCAATCGGTAAACCCCTGATTCGACCGGAACCCAGTTCAATAGTTTGGTAAGCCAACGGGGTGAAATCGTCACCATCTGCGGCACGGTACGCGTGGCGATGGCTAACTGCCTGGCGGCGGCATCACCTAGTGATGTCTGTTGTTTCAACGATTCTGCCATAATTAATTGTTGTTAGGTTGTTACGAACGGATTAGATATTATACTTTTTCTGACGGGGTAATTCTTAATTGGTGAGTATTAAAAACGTTTGAGTACGGCTCGACACTTTTGGTCAGAAATACGCTGCCTCCGATGATCGAATTCCGGCCAATAACCGTTCTCCCTCCAAGAATGGTTGTTCGGGCATAAATGATGACATTATCTTCTACAGTAGGATGCCGTTTGGTTTCGGCCAATTCTTTAGCTACTTGTAGAGCCCCAAGCGTAACACCCTGATAAATAGACACATTATTACCAATAATGGCCGTAGCTCCAATCACGATGCCTGTACTATGGTCAATCATGAACGGCACCCCGATGGTGGCCGCGGGATGAATATCCGTACCCGTATTACGGTGAGCGTATTCGCTGAGTATACGGGGCAGCACCGGCACGTTCAGACGAACCAGTTTATTAGCAATCCGATAAACAGCAATGGAGTAAAATCCTGGATATGAAACAATTACTTCGTTGATACTGGTAGCCGCGGGATCAAATTCATAAATTTTTTTAGCGTCCATTCTTAAGTTAGAATAGATCTCTTCAATTGAATTATAAAACTCCCTACCAATATTTTCGATGTCAAATTGAGTGGGGTTAAGGTAGCTTAATAAAATGTTCTCAAGGTCAATCTGATTTTTCTTTAATAACCCTTTATAAGATGTCACTTTAGGCAAATGGGTGCCGGGAAAAAGGAAGTGAATTAAATCGGTCAGCCAGCTAATGGCCTCTTGTGCGGATGGCGTTGCCTCCCATTCAGCTAGGTGTATTTTTCTCAGGTTTTCAATAAACAGGCTCATCCTCTACGTCATTCTGAAGGTTAATTCACTATCTACATGCTTTGCAAGTATAGACAAAAAAATAATAAGTCTATAGAGTTAGTAGATTTATATCTTTTAAAATTTTGAAATGCTGCTTACTCTGTAATAGGTAAGCTAATAAATCCACGAATATGAAGTGTAGCCTGTAATAGAAAAGTATACTATCATTAAACTTCGTCACCGGTCTTTTCAATACCTTAGCTGCCCCCCTTCCGGCTGTCAAATAAAGTTTAGTTTCCTGTTTTTCAAGTAAAAAAAAAAGGCACTTCATAGGTAATGTTTTAAGAGAGATCTTATGTGGAATGGACTAGTGTTAATCACTAGTGAAGTTTCTCGAGTTCAAATAAAATCGCAAACCTGTTAAAATATCCTTCGATTTACGCTGAACGGCAGGTTCCCGCCTGCTGTATGAGTAGGAACTAAACAGAATCTCGCACCAGTGGTGCACGACTTCTCTCTTTTATCTAAATCATCATTTTTAAAGAGCTTTTAACAATAATTCTAAAATAATGATATATTTGAATAAGCACTTATATAATTACTGATATGAATTTCTTCCAGCGAACCGGTCCAATGGCCTTAGGAAGCCGATTAAGACAAATGAGCGAACGCATGACCCAGGAAGCCGCCAGAATTTATGGCATGTACGACCTGGAAATGGAACCACGCTGGTTTCCCGTGCTGTATAGTTTGGGCCAAAACGATGGACAGTCGGTTGCTCAACTGGCTGAAGATATTGGTCATTCGCAAGCTTCGGTCAGTCAGATTATCAAGGAAATGGCGAAGCAGGATTACATCACCATAACCAAAGGGACAACAGATGCCCGGAAAACAATTGTTACGCTTTCGGATAAATCCCGGCAGCAATTACCGGCTCTGGATACCCAGATGAAAGATGTAGCTATGGCCGTTGAAACCATGCTGGCTCAAACCCAGCATAACCTCTGGAAGGCCCTCGATGAGCTGGATTATTACCTGGATCAGCAGGGTTTGTTTGATCGCGTTAATCAGCAACGCAAACAGCGGGAGAGTCAGCAGGTGGTGATCGTCCCTTACTCGGAGGAATACCATGATGCTTTTCGGAGTTTGAATGTGGAGTGGATTACGGCCTATTTTAAAATGGAAGTAGCCGATTATCAGGCTCTTGATCATCCAAACGAAAAAATTCTGGATCGTGGTGGATTCATCTACATCGCTCTGTACGAAGGCGAGCCTTTAGGTTGTTGTGCCTTAATTAAAATGGATGATTACACTTACGAACTTGCCAAGATGGCCGTATCGCCCAAAGCTCAGGGCAAACACATGGGTTATTTACTCGGGAAATCCATTTTACAAAAGGCCAAAGAGCTTGGAGCCGAAAAAGTTTATCTGGAAAGCAATACGCTGCTAAAGCCCGCTATTCGCCTGTATCATAAATTAGGTTTTCAGCAGGTGCAAGGCTATCAGTCACCTTATGAGCGTTGCAATATTCAGATGGAGGTGAAACTTTGATAGATGTAAAAGCTGTCTAAAATTTGGAATCGAAAACCTGAATGCGATCCTTCGCCTGGTTAGGACTGACAGGATTGGGATAACGGCAGGTAGAACCTGCCTAATCGTAGGAACGAGAGGGAAGCACCAGTGGGTTTTAGTTCGTCTCTACGTTTTAAACCAAAATTCTTAGAAGCCGACTACACTACAAGTTCCTAAGTAGAGACGCGACTTTATCGCGTCTGGGTAAGAGGCGGTTTTTACTAACACACAGATTTCCCCGCAGTCGCTCGGGTAGATCCGAGTGACTGTAAGAAAATGACAGGGACAAATTCATAGTCTTCAGCCCAACCGATGCCTACGCCGTGGTTGGTGTCCCACCAACCACTCTTTGCGTACAAATGGCTGGTGATACACCAGCCATGGCGGGGTGTCTCATTTCCATCTCCCGGCCAGACGCGATGAAGTCGCGTCTCTACCCTTTCAAAACCAAATTTTCGGGTTAAACAGCTTTTACTACACACAGATTTCCCCGCAGTCGCTCGGCTCTTGCCGAATGACTGCGGGAGAAAATAAGACATTAGGAGCCTATCGGGAAGGAATGATAAACTGGACTGAAGATATAAAGGGATACTATTTAAATACCGATCAGAACCTCCCTGAGAACGTTAACTGGCAAGTGTTTGCAAGTATACTCGCGGCTGCGGCTGTTTATGAATAGGTGATTACTCCAATTTGTACTAAATAGTACCCTAGACTTTTAGGGCTTAAGCCAAACAAGTCCAGCATACTTGAGTCCTAACATTATGCTTCAGCTTACGCAAGGCTTTGGTTTACGACCCTGTTCCGCATCGGTAATGATCTCCGCAATCCGGCTTTGCCGGGTTTCTTTGCGTTTAGCCATCACCAGCCACAGTAAAATCGCCCGTTTATTTGATTTGCTTAAGCTTTCCAGAAAACGCTGGGCAAGGGGATGATTCTCCAGAGCAGCAGTTAAATCCGATGGAAAAATCCCCGCCTCAACCTCATCCAGCATCGTCCAGGAACCGTCCTTTTGAGCAGCTTCTATGCAGGCTAGCCCGGCTGGAGTCATTAACCCCTGCTCCGTCAGCCGTTTAATATTTTCCTTATTTACCTTTGACCAGCCACTTTTGGGTTTTCTCCGACAAAAAAACTGAATGAACGTTTCCGCATCCACCGATTTCCGCTGACTGTCAATCCAGCCAAAACACAGGGCTTCTTCTACGGCATCGCTCCAGCTCACCGTGGGCATGCCAGACTTCTTTTTATAGCACACCATCCATACCGACTGTTGACTGGCGTGGTGTTGACTTAACCATTCCCGCCACTGCTCCCGACTTCGCGGGTAAAAGGTTTCCACTTCTTTCATACGTAACTCAAACTGATTTGATCCCTCGGCACCAAAGAAAACGATTGCCCGTGACAGCCGTATGTCAGTAGTACTTAAGAGTTTAGAAATTAGTTACCCACACCACTTTGGATTCGATAGAGCTAGCTCATCCCTTTGCTGAGATGTAAGATGAAATAACTACTTAACTAAAAGATTATCAGACGTCTATCAACCATGGCAGATCGCTTATTAATTAAAGCAGCAGTATTACCAAGAGCTTCCCGAACATTAAATTTTGTTTAACAATGGTCTGTCAAATTTCGTAAATTGATAACTCAAAATTTTTACCATTTGAAAACAAATAGGCTCTCTTTGCGGCGGAATTAGAGCTATGTGTATTCGTATTACCTCAGGTTATTCGTGCCTGACTAGTGGATTTGAGTTATCAGGAATGGTTTGGGAAGTAGATCAATGCTACCCAGCTCCCGTGCCCATGTACCCTATTTCTTCAGCCAGCCATGCGGCGTCGAAGCCTTTCCTTGCCCGTTTCGGTTTCGATCTTATTTCCTCTTTCCTTATCGTAATCGATTACCACTTTTTGCAGGAGTTTTCCGGCAGCACTTTTCAACCCCAGAAAGACAAGTCCTTAAGCGATTAGCTTTATCTAAAAACCAATGCTCCCCTTATTTTTTTAAACTTCCCGATGGAAAAAATGTATGTAAAAACTCCCCTGATTACAGTGCTGAGCTGTATGATGGGATTAGGTAGTCTGGCGGCAGCACCCCAACTGGATTATGCTCCGACTCACCTTCGTTTAGTGAAAGATCGTCTGGAGAGAAGCATTTTCCAGGCCCGCATTACCGGACGCGTCACCGATCAGGAAACGGGCGAGGCTCTTGCCGGTGCTACGGTAGCCATTAAAGGAACGACAACGGGGGTAACGACAGGCACTGATGGCCGCTATACCCTCCAAATTCCCGATGGTGATGTGATCCTGGTCGTTTCTTATGTGGGTTATTCCAACCTTGAAGTAGCCGTAAAATCACAAACCAGTCTGGATATTGCCCTGACCCCTTCCTCCAAACAACTGACTGAAATGGTAGTGGTGGGTTATGGGGCTCAGCAGAAGAAAGAAGTGCTGGGAGCGGTAGCAACCATTCCTACCAAGGAAATCAGCAGCCGGAATTACAACAATGCTTCCGAAGTATTACAAGGCACCGTAGCCGGGGTAACGGTAGTAAACGAAGGGGGTGACCCGACGGCTTCTCCTACCATCAAGGTTCGTGGCATTGGTTCGTTGAATGATGAAAGTCCTTTGCTGGTAGTGGATGGTGTTATTTTTCCAGGCACATTCAGCTCCATTAACCCTAACGATATCCAGTCGGTTAGTGTCCTGAAAGATGCCTCAGCCGCTATTTACGGAGCACGGGCTTCGGCAGGGGTTATTCTGGTTACCACGAAAAAAGGAACGAGCGGACAGGTAAAGGTTAACCTGAATTACCAGCAGGGTTTTCAACAGGTAGCACGAAAACTGAAACCGCTCAATGCCGCTGATTTTGCCGATGCCATGAACACGGCAACGGACAACGCCGGACTTTCCCGCATTCCCGCTTTTAACGCTACGATTAACCCGGATTCCCGCATTACCAAGACCAACTGGATGGATGAACTCTTCCAGTCAGGCAAAATCTATAACATCGATGCTTCGGTAAGCGGTGGTACTGAAAAATCAAATTTCTTCTTTTCGGGCGGTTACCGGAAAAACGAAGGGATTCTGATTAATACCTTTTCAAATCGCTACACGTTCCGTCTGAACTCTTCGCACCAGATTGCGAAGGGGGTAAAAATTGGAGAAAACCTTTCCTACACCGTTAATAACGGCCAAACGGGTAACACCACCAGTGCTTACACCGGAGCCATCGTAACCGCCATTTTATATCCGCCCAATGCTACTGTTTATCGCCCCGATGGTTCGGGGCGTTTCGGTGGTGTTCCTGAGCAATACGCTGGCTCGTATGGCGATTTGGTAAACCCCGTGGCTTATCTGAAGCGTTTGGATAACCGTAATCCGGTAACGAACGTATTCATTAACCCCTATCTGGAATGGGAGATCATCAAAGGTCTGAATTTCAGAAGTAACTGGGGCATTACGCAGATCAAAAACGATTACAAGCAATTCACTGTTCGCGTAACAGAACCCGGTAAAATCTTCGATTTCAATGAGTTATACCAAAGCAGTTATAGCTCAACCGATTTCCTGAATGAACAGACGCTGAATTTTAATCGCACCTTTGGCGGCAAGCACAACATTGATCTGCTCGTGGGTCATACCTATCAGTATACCAAAGCGGAAGATTTTGGTGTTAAGGGAACGGGTTTCGATAACGAAGACCCTTCGTTGCGTTACCTGAAAAATGCCAAGCTCATTCAGTACGACCGCTCCAATGTCTTTGAACGCGGACTAGAGTCTTACGTCGGTCGGGCGAATTATAATTTCAATGAAAAATACCTCCTTTCGGCCATCATTCGCCGCGACGGTACGTCCAAGTTATTACAGGCCAGTCGCTGGGAATGGTATCCCTCGCTTTCGGCGGGATGGAACATTTCGGATGAATCTTTCCTGAAAAACACAAATTGGATCAGTAACCTGAAACTGCGGGCTAGCTGGGGTAGAATTGGTAACCTTGCGGGTCTGTCTGATTACGCCTATAGCTTACCCCTCGCCCAGTCCATGGCGTTGTTAGGTTCCTCGCCCGTTATCAATTATGGCTATGCCGAGCGGGCCTTATCAAATACTAATTTACGTTGGGAGACCTCTCAGCAAACCAACGTAGGTCTGGATTTTGGCTTCCTGCAAAACCGTCTGTTTGGTTCGATTGACGTGTTTACCAAGCGTAACCAAAACATGTTGTTTCAGGAGCAGTTACCCGGCGTGGCCGGAACACCCGATGGCCGCACCATCAACGCAGGTGAAACGGAAAACCGGGGTATTGAGCTTGGTCTGACGTATCAGCAAAGTCTCGGTGACTTCAAGTACGACCTGAGTGCCAACGTTTCTTTCCTGAAAAACGAAGTAACTGCCCTTCCCGCTGGTCAGGAATTATTAACAATTGGCTCACGCGTCCGGAATTTGCCTAACTCGAACTTCCACATGATTGGCCAGCCCTTCGGTGCTTTCTACGGTTATAAAACCGCCGGAATTTTCCAGTCGGACGAAGAAGCCGCCGCTTACGTCAATGCCAATCAGACTCGCATTCAGCCCAATGCCAAAGCGGGTGATTTCCGTTTCGTAGACACCAACGGCGATGGCGTTTTAAACGATAAGGATCGCGTAGTGCTGGGTAATGTATTACCAACGAAGACCTTCAGTCTGAACGGCAATGCTTCCTTCCGTGGCTTTGATCTGAACGTGTTCTTCCAGGGCTCTGCGGGGAATAAAGTGTTTAACTCTCTGCGAAACCTCGCGATGAATCCCGGTACTTATCCCGGTTATAACATGCTGGAAGACGTGAAAAATGCCTGGAGCCCAACCAATCCCGGCGGAACGATTCCTCGTCTGCGAGCGGGTTCTGATCCGAACGGTAACTTCAGCCGCATTTCTGATTTCTATCTAGAAGACGGAAGTTACCTACGTCTCAAAAGTCTGACGCTGGGCTACACCGTTCCCGCTACCGTAACCAAGGCCGTCAAAGCTCGCCTCTACATTACCGGACAAAACCTGTTTACCATCACTAAATACAGCGGCATGGACCCCGAGGTGGGCATCAGCAACTTTGGGCAGGATGTGGGCAAATACCCGCTGTCACGGGTGTACATGTTTGGGGTTAACCTTTCTTTCTAATCAATTCTCATGAAAAAATATATCCTTTTGCTCGCTCTCGGACTTACCGCCTGCGACAAAAATCTGGACATGACTCCGCAGGGGGCTCCTACTACGGCTAACTTCTGGAAGACCCCCAGCGATGCTCTGGCTGGCGTGAACAGCATTTATGAATTATACAGCGACGACGATATGTACGGACGAGGTTTCTTCTGGCTCAATAATGCCAGCGACGACATCGGAACCAAACCCCGGGATAACGCCGAACGCATCAAGAATTTTCAGGTCACGGGTGACGAGTCGGATACCCGCAATATCTGGGCGAAACATTACATCGTAATGAAACGGGCTAACGACGTGATTCGTAACCTTCCTAAAATCACGATGGATGAAAAACTGAAGAACCGCTACCTGGGCGAAGCGTATTTCAACCACGCCGTCATGCACCTGGAACTGGCTTACCGCTATGGGGACAGCCGGGCGGGCATTCCGATTCAGGATCGGGATAATCCTGAAAACATTTATGTAACGCGTCAAAAATCCGTTGCTGATAACTACGCGTACATCGCTGCTGATTTACTGAAAGCGGCGGAGTTATTACCTACCTTTTCGACTTACGCCACGGCAGACTACGGGCGTGCTCACAAAACCGCAGCCTGGGCTTATCTAGCCCGTACGTATCTGTACGCTAAAGATTACGCCAATGCCGAAAAATACGCGGATCTGGTCATCACTAGCGGTCAACATGCCTTACTGGATAACTTCGAAGACGTTTTCAAAACGGCCAACAACTGGTCGAAAGAATACATCTGGTCGGTTACGTCCAGTGCAACGGATACTCGGTTTGGCTGCATTTTTCCGGGCGTTTGTCTGGACGATAAAGGCTGGGGCTTATACAATGGCTGGGGTAACTTTTATCCAACCAAAGAGTTGTACGACTCTTATCAAGCGGGTGATAAACGTCGCGAAGCAACGATCCTGAAAACAGGAGACAAGTTCATGTATTTCGGTCAGGAGCGTACTTACAATACGGATAAATTCGTGGTAAGTTCAAGTAACCGGACGGGTTATCAGTTCCGCAAATACATGGAACCTTATGGGTATGCCAATCCGATTGGTACCTATGTAAATCCAAACGGCGACAAACCATCTACTTCCCTTAACGTGCCTTTGCTGCGGTACGCGGACGTGATTCTGATGAAAGCGGAAGCCAAGTTAATGCAGAATAAAAATGCGGATACGGAGTTAAACATGATCCGCAAGCGGGCAGGTTTAGAAAATCTGACGAATGCCACCATGAGCGATCTGAAACGCGAACGCCGCAATGAGCTGGCGGGCGAATGGACGGATCGTCACTTTGATCTCGTTCGCTGGGGGGATGCTCAGGCTACGTACGCTCAGCCCCTTCACCACGCCGATGGTCGCGTTATCTATGCGGCCCGGATCTTCAATCCAGCCATTCATAACGTATGGCCTATTCCTCCAATGGAGATTCAGAAAAGTAAAAACACCTTAACCCAGAATCAGGGCTGGTAAGCTTTTTTCATTTGTTAGTACAACCCGAAAGCCTTTCGTTTTCGGGTTGTTTTTTTTATGCTGAACCTGACCCTAGTTATTAATTCCAATCTGCGTTCAGCTAACCATGCCTCGAATTCAATTCCCTGTGTTAGTTTTAACCACGCAAATTGTACAAGTTCTCTGGTCTGGCCTCAAACCCATTCCGTCCCATTCCCAAGTCTAGTAATCCTGATGGAAGAACACCTGTCTCCTTCGAACGCCGAACGCGGTCAGAAAGCAACATTAACTGGCATTGCCGTAAACATTGGCCTGGTGCTTATTAAAGCGACCACTGGCTGGCTGGGAAATTCATACGCCCTGATCGCCGATGCTCTGGAATCGGCTACCGATATTATTACCTCCACCTTTGTCTGGCTGGGGCTTCGCGTTGCGGCCCGCAAACCAGACGAAAATCACCCTTACGGCCACGGAAAAGCGGAGCCGCTGGCCGCCATGCTGGTTTCTTTTGCTTTGATTGCGGCAGCTATTCTCATTGCCGTACAAAGCATCCAGAATATTCAGACGCCTCACGAAACGCCTAAAGCCTTTACGCTGATTGTTCTGGCGGGCATTGTCCTCGTCAAGGAAGTGTTGTTCCGAAAAATGGCTCAGGTGGGTTCTGAAGTAGACAGCAGTGCCGTTAAAGCCGATGCCTGGCATCAACGCAGTGACGCCATTACTTCCCTAACGGCCTTCATCGGTATCAGTATTGCTTTGATTGGCGGGCCGGGGTATGAGTCTGCGGATGACTGGGCAGCCCTACTTGCTTCGGGGGTTATAGTCTTTAACGCCTATCATATTTTCCGACCTTCATTTGGAGAAATTATGGATGAATCGCCTTCGGGAAACTGGCGGGCGGAAATCGAAGCCATTGCCTTAACAATCCCCGGCGTAGAGCGGATTGAAAAATGTTACGTTCGGAAAACCGGGTTTGAATACTTCGTGGATTTACACGTGGAAGTAGACGGTGACCTCAGTGTTCGGGAAGGACACGCCATCGCTCATCAGGTCAAAGAAGCCATTAAAAGTCAAAAACCTGCCGTCTATGACGTGTTGATTCACATCGAGCCGTCGAATTAGTACTATGTGATGATTACTATTATCTTATTTCAATAATTGTACAATAACAATATTTGATTATTCATAAATTCATTTTCCCACCTTCCCTATCTACGCTGCAATTTGACAGACATTTATGTAGCTGTCACTCGGGGATTATAGCGTTCAAACTAGATAATTGACCGTTTAATTACTTTAAATATTCCTAATACTATCATTTTATTTGTATTATTTTAATAAAACCAAAGGATCATTTAAAGAACTTTTCATAAATACCTTTTCTACGTTTAAGCGTTTAAACTTTTCTCAAAAATCCTTCGTTACTTTGCTAAACAATTAGGACTTTTCCCATTTGAAGACTATAAATTAGCATTGATATGAAACGTTATTCTGTTCTTTATTTACTCAAAGGTCAATACCAACACGTGACTTGCCAGACCTTACAGGAGGCTCAACGCGTGCTTGACCAATTGCAGTTAGACAGCAAAAGACAAGCCGTTGGTATTTATGACGGACATAACCAGTCCTTGAGTCTGGAAGCAGGTTATTCAGGCGAGTTAAGCAAGAAACAACTCGTAACCATCGCCGAAGCCGTTCGTCGCCGTGACTCTAGCTGGTATCCCACGGAACAAGTTATCCGCCTGAGCTACTTTGCTTAAGCCCATACCCTATTTACTCCGCCACCAAGGTCAACGTAACACAAGTTCGTTGGCCTTTTTTTATTAGAAGCTTTTTCCATGCTTTAAATGGAGTTCCCCGAAAATGATATTACCCACCCCTGATCTTAAACACGAATCATCGTTTTAGTAACGATGATGTATATACGCCATTTAAGCTGTGAGGTGTTGCTTTAACGATACCCATCATATTGGCTTTCCGTTACGGGGATAGTCCATATGACGGTGTCCGTTTTCAGGTAAATTCTGGTATGGCTGAATCGGCTGGCGGAAGTAGCTCCATGCCAATGCATGACTTTGGGCTTTATACGAACGGTATCTCCCACCTGAACCAACTGAATGGGTTTATCTTTTTCCTGATAATAACCCGTTCCGGTGGTTCCAATTAATACCTCAGGTTCTGAATGAGCGTGCCAGTAATGACGGGCTTCGGGTTCAAAATGCACCTCCTGCACTAAGGTATCACCACGGCCCAAGCGAAGGGTATGCACCCAGGCAAAGCCGGTAATGGTCTCCGATGGTACCTGCTTGGCTTCGATTGCCTGAGCATTGCTTCCCTTCGCAACCAGGCAATTTTCGTCGGGTTGACAAGCCATCAGAAAATGAATTAACGCCAGCGGTACGAACCCTTTTTTCATGGAAAACGGAAAGAAACTATTACTAAACGAACGTCAGAATTGATGAGATCGGCGGAAAACGGCAGGTGTCAGCCCAGTATTTTTCTTGAAAAACTGACTAAAATTAGGCTGATCTGCAAAGCCAATGCAGTAACCAATCTGTTGTAATGTCCAATCGGTTTGTAACAGCAGAGCCTTACTTTCTTCCAGCAACCGATTTTTGATGTGTGTACTAATGTTTTGGCCCGTGTGCTTTTTCAATAAGGCATTCAGGTAATTTGGATGCAATTGTAACTCCTCGGCAAACTCCTTGGCCGTGCGTAACCGAACGGGATGATTGAGGTTAATCGTTGCGGCTTCCTCTTCCAGTAACTGGAAAAAATCGTGTACATGGCGGTAATCATCCGATACATTTCCCATCAGTGGTAACGAATCGCCTTTCATGCTTTCAATCATGATTAACTGCAAATAAGCCTGCAAGGTATCTTCCACCAAGGTTCCCTCGGTTTGAGCTTGTTCTGCCATCTCCCGAAACCAGTGGTCAATCGTAGCCACAGAAGATTCTGATAATCGTACCACTTTTCGTTCCGTGAAAAGCTTGTAACGATCCATTACGGTCTTTAACGTCGGATGAGCATCCACGTATCGCTTTTTGAAGAGGCAATAATAACCCGCTGAGCGGGCCGATGCAGAAGAGACGTTTTTCCAGGAAATAATTTCATTAGGATGAATAAATACCATCGTCGGCTCCTCAATGCAAAAGCGATGCATTCCCTGACTGAAAAGTCCCGTTCCCTGGGTAAAAAAAGTAATCTTGTAAAAATCCCGCCGATTGGGAGAGAGGTAATTCTTACAGTCGATTTCCTCCCGACTAACGACCCGAATATTCCAGTTTTCGAAGTAATTCCTCGCCACTGGAGTAATTGCCAGCAAACTGGCATCCGGGTTTTCTACATCCACCAGTGTCTCGCTGGGAATATCCTCCAGTTGTTCAATCCGTTTTTCCATCAGCTTCATAGCATTACTCCTTTTTTCAATAAAAAGAAAGGGCGTCGCGTAGAAACGCCCTTTCCAGAATGGCTTATAAAGTGGCCATGTCAATCACAAAACGATAGCGAACGTCGCCTTTCAGCATTCGCTCGTAAGACGTTTCAATATCCTTAATATCAATAAGTTCGATGTCGGAAGTGATGTTATGTTCCGCACAGAAATCGAGCATTTCCTGCGTTTCCTTAATCCCCCCGATAGTCGATCCGGCAATACTTTTCCGTCCCGGTATGAGGCTAAAAGCCAGTAACGCCGATGGCGTTGGCGGTGCTCCGACGCAGATGTGCACGCCATCTACCTTGAGTAAAGCCAGGTATTGATTGTAATCGTGTTCGGCAGAAACCGTGTCCAGGATAAAATCGAAGGTCGCCCCAGCGGCCTCCATCTGAGCAGCGTCGCTCGTGACAATGAAATGATGAGCCCCCAGTTTGCGGGCGTCTGCTTCTTTCCGGGGCGAAGTACTTAATACCGTTACTTCCGCTCCAAGAGCTACGCCGAATTTTACCCCCATATGCCCTAAACCACCCAAACCCAGTACGGCCAGTTTGTGACCTTTACCAACTTTCCAGTGCTTCAGCGGAGAATACGTGGTAATTCCTGCACATAGTAAAGGGGCCGTAGCCGCCAGGTCTAATTGATCCGAGAGGTGTAATACGAAATCTTCGTTGACGACAATCGTGTTGGAATATCCACCATAAGTAGGGGTTCGGCCATCCTGTTCAAGGCTGTTGTAGGTCAACGTATTCCCGTTCGTACAATATTGTTCCAGACCTTGCTGACAGGAATCACATTGCCGACAGGAATCTACCATACAACCCGTTCCGGCAAGATCTCCTACTTTAAATTTAGTCACATGTTCCCCTACTGCCACAACCTTGCCAACGATTTCGTGGCCGGGCACCATTGGAAAAATACCACCACCCCATTCGTCTCTGATTTGATGAAGATCGGAGTGACAAACGCCACAATACGTAATATCAAACTGAACGTCGTGTGGACCTAATTCTCGTCGTTCGAATGACCAGGGAGCCAGTGGCGTTTCACTGGTTTGAGCAGCATAACCTTTCGCGTCAATCATCAGTATTGTTTTTAGTGAGTAATGAAAAATAATTCAAAATGGAATTATTCACTCTACAAAAATCCTGCCGCTTTCGGGCTCTGTGTATAGTAAAATCAACGGATTTTATATGAAAATCAACTATCAAAGTGCTTTAACTCCGTTGAAACATATGTTCGAGTCTGGCCTTGTAAATCCGTCCAATGGGTATTTCCTCGTTATTAATCCGAATGTACATCGCACTGATAGCCTGAATATGATCCAAAGCAATGATGAACGATTTATGAATGCGAACGAAACGCTCGGGAGGCAATTTTTCTTCGAGGTAACTAATGCGTAAATACGAAACCAGCGTTCCTGAAAGGGTATGAATGCGAACGTAATCCTTCAGACTTTCAATCCATAAAATGTCATCCAGATACAGTTTTACCATTTCCTTATTTACCTTAAAATACTGATACGCCCGTTCTGTTTTTGCAGGTTCGAGCGTCTCCGCTGAGGATGATCCTACGGGCAGAAATCGGTAAATTTTTCCGACGGATTGTAGAAATCGTTCAAACGAAATGGGTTTTACCAGGAAATCCAATACATCAAACTCATAACTATCCAGAGCGTATTCCCGATAAGCTGTGGTAAAGATGATTTTGGGTCGATACCCCAATGGTCTCAGAAATTCAAAACCCGTTAGCCGAGGCATATGAATATCCAGAAAAATAATATCAACCGGCGTGTGTTGCAATACCCCCAGAGCCTGCGTCGGACTGTTGGAAACGCCCACCAGTTCCAGATCCGGCAGACGACTGATGTAATCTTCCAGCAAATCCGTCGCCAGGGGTTCATCATCCAGTATGAAACAACGAATAGCCATTAGTATAAGTCAAATTTTAATACGGCCAGGTACTGCCCTTCTTCCTGTAGGGTCACCAATTCATAAGTACCGGGAAACAATATTTCTAACCGCTGTTTTAAATTATTCAATCCCAATCCCGTCGTAGAAGTCTCATTCACTACCTCAGGAACCGAATTTTCAGCCGAAAACACCAATCTATTCCCTCGCTGGGACACATGAAGCTGAATCCAGCACCCTTCCTCCGTTTGCGAAGCCCCGTGTTTGAAAGCGTTCTCGACAAAAGGTAAAAGTAACAGGGGCGGAATGTGCAGGTGTGTCCAGAGCTCGCATTCCTGAAAGTTCGTTTGCACATCCAGACGATCGCCGTAACGTATTTTTTCCAGCGAAATATAATCCGTCAGGTAGGCCAGCTCTCGGGTAATAGGCACCAGCGTTCGGTGGCTTTCGTGTAATTGATAACTCAGCAAACCCGCAAGTCGATGCAATAAGTAGGGCACTTGTCCGGGCTGGTGCATCGATACTGAAATCAGGTTATTAAGGGTATTAAACAGAAAATGCGGTTGTACCTGCGACTGTAATAATCGGTATTCAGCCGACACTTTTTCCCGGCGATACGTTTCATTCAGGCGTTGTTGCTGCAAGGCGTGCCGTACTAAATCAACGGCAATAAACAAACCTACCACCAGATGAAGTTGCATGGCCTCTGCCATGATTTTCGGAAAGTACCAAAGGGGTTTATGCAAGCCCATAGGTATAAATGCCGGGTAATAATACGTGTAGTTGATGAATCGGCGTAGGCTACCAAACACCAGAATCCCAGCAACCAGACTTACGTAAAAACCAAGCATTTTTCCCGACAACAAAAAATGCCGGATGGTTACCAGCAAGTGCCAATAACCCGCCGCTAGCAACAAAGGAATATTCAGCAAAATGAAAAATAAACTCTGCCGAAAATTGTCAAGGTAAGCTCCGGTATTCAGCCATTCAAATAGAAAGTAGCTAAGCCAGAAAATTCCTTGTGCCCAAGCGGCACGGTTTGTTTTATAACTGCTGAGAAGCTTCATTTCCTATTTTTTCTGCCCCCAAATCTAAGTCACTTGGCCAGTTCCCTAAGAACTCTTTGGCGAAACAACAACTTCAGGAGCTACAACACAAAATCTCCTCGACCAACAACCCATTTTTTCGACCAACTGCGACGGTTTGTCGTAATAAGCTTCTGAACAACGTCAATCAATCGCCGGGTTGGGTCTATAGATGTGGCCTCACTCTTCTTTACTGACTTGTGGCACATCTATGCGAGCATTCATATTGCTTTAGTAGGGATTATCTGTCAATTATAATTTTTATTGATTAGAAAAATTTCATCTTTTTCATAGCACAACCGTAGTACCTGGATTAGAAATTACATACCTATAATAAAGATTCTGATTTTCAGATACATATGTAATTATATTGCCATTAGTGACTAAAAATTAAAGTAAGTATCAATACTTAAATGGATGAAATTTACAATTCTAACCTCGCTGTTCTTCTGTATTTTTTGAATAATTTTTAAATAAAAATTACTATCCAATGATATTTACTAGTAATTTAGATGAGCCCCTCAACTTGACGTATACTTTACGAATACACAATGCAGAATTTCTGTACTTTGTTCAACTCCGCGTATTTATCGCGGGGATTGTCAATGTATGCATCTTTAGTAGATAAGTGCACTGACTTTCATTTATTTATCTTTGCTTTCGACGACCATTGTTATGACGTTTTGCAAAGGTTACATCTTACGCATGCTACTATTATTTCTCTGAAGGAATTCGAGAACGAAGCGTTATTGGCAGTAAAAAAAGATCGTACGGCTGGCGAATATTGCTGGACCTGCACGTCTTCAACCCTTTGGTATTGTATACATACCTATTCCTTAGACCATTGTACTTATATTGATGCTGATCTTTTGTTCTTTTCCGATCCAAAAGTTTTGACGGATGAAATGGGTGAAAATTCGGTGTTAATCACGGAGCATCGGTATAGCCCTGAGCACGATCAATCAGCCCTGAGCGGTATCTATTGTGTACAGTTTATTACTTTCAAGAATACCGCCGAAGGACTCGCTGTTTTAGACTGGTGGCGGAAGGCTTGTCTGGAATGGTGTTACCATCGCTTTGAAGACGGAAAATTTGGAGATCAGAAATACCTGGATGACTGGACTACCCGATTTACGGGCGTGCATGTGCTGCAACATTTGGGTGGCGGAGTGGCTCCCTGGAATAACACCCAATACACCTTTCGCAAAAAAGGGGACGAAGTTTTTGTACAAAAGGATTCGCAAGTACAGGCTCTTGTTTTCTATCATTTTCATGATTTCCGGTATTGCCTTAATCAGGTTTTTCGCTTGACGGATGAGCAGTATACGCTGTCAAAAGAAGCTATATCGCTGATATACAAGCCGTATGCCCAGGCCTTAGCTCAGGCAGAAACCCAAATAAAGCAAGCAGATCAGAATAGTATGTTCCATGAACCGTTGTACTCGCTGAGTTGGGTTCAATCCAATCTGGGTCGCCAAGCGAATTTTCTGATCAAAGGTTCATACAAGAATTATTACAGACAAACCAAATTCTACTAATCCCAATAACGAGGAAACTTGTGGCTCATCTCATCAACTTAAAAACCTTTACAGATTCTCGTGGGAATCTGACGGTCATTGAAAAAGTAATTCCTTTTCCTATTAAGCGTATTTTTTACATCTATGGGGTTGATGATTCTACGCGTGGAGGACATCGCCACCACACCACTATCCAGGCCGCTATTTGTATCCGGGGAACCTGTACGATTTACAACGATAACAACCTGCGTCAGGAACAATTTATATTAAATTCTGCGGATAAATGCCTGATTCTAAATCCCGAAGACTGGCATCAGATGTATAACTTCTCTGAAGATGCCATTTTGATGGTGCTGGCTTCTGAATATTTTGATGCTGACGATTACATTTATGAGCCCTACGAACGAGGGGGATTAACGGAGTCTATGAAGCTGGGGTTTCTGGCCAGTGAAATAGCTACCCTGTGATTGAGTCATCCTAATTATCCTGAATTTCAATTAGTTATTCAGGATAATTCTTTTAGTCAATTTATTTCTGTGATCAATTTTTTAAGCAAACGTAAGAAGCCAGAATATGGCTGGTTCGGTAATTATGCTTCCTGGCAGGAAGCTTCCGCTCTGACCCGGGGCTACGAACAGGCGAACATTCTGGAGAAAACGAAAGAAGCTCTTTTAAAGGTAAAAAACGGTGAAGCGGTTTACGAAAGAGATTCTGTTCTTTTTGATAAGAAAGAATATCCCTTCCCGCTCATTTCTTTTGTTTTACACACGGCTTTGCAAAAAGGCCTCCCTCTTCACATTCTGGATTTTGGGGGCTCATTAGGCAGTACTTATTTTCAGATAAAGGAATTTTTGACTCCCGGCGTTTGCTCGAGCTGGAACATTGTCGAACAGGCTCATTACATTGATTACGGGCGGAAATTTTTTGAAGATGAAATGCTTCATTTTTTTCATTCGGTTGAAGAATGTACTGCTTCCTATCCTATTGATCTGATTATTCTTTCAAGTGTTGTTCAGTATTTACCTGATCCTTATGGCTTTATAAAGAAGCTAACTTCCTATGGCTTTAAAGCTATTCTCTTTGACCGAACGGCTTTTGTGAACGGTAATAGCGACCGACTAACCATTCAAAAAGTCTGGCCTAGTATTTACGAGGCCTCCTATCCAACCTGGTTTTTCAACGAAGCTGGCTTTCTGCAACATTTTGAAAAGGATTATATGATCGCAGGAGAGTTTAATACTTACGTAGAAGGGGAAGCCATTGTAACTATTGACCACGAGCCCATTGGTTACGAGAAAGGGTTTTATCTGATCAAAAAGTAATAGCTTACGCATGCGTTCTTCATTTCCTAAAATCTCAGTGGTTACCCCTTCTTTCAATCAGGGTAAGTATCTGGAAGACACCATTCTTTCGGTTCTTAACCAAGGGTATCCTAATCTCGAATACATCATTATTGACGGGGGAAGTACCGATCATTCCATTGAGATTATAAGGAAATATGAATCTCAGCTAAGCTATTGGGTCAGTGAAAAAGATGAGGGATTGTACGATGCCCTGCAAAAAGGCTTCGAAAAATCGACGGGGGAAATCATGGCCTGGATTAACTCTGACGACATGTATCATAAAAAATCCCTGTTTATTGTAGCTGAAATCTTTGAGCATTTCAAGCAGGTTCGCTGGTTGATGGGTAGTAATACCTTTTTTGACGAACGTGGCAATCCTTTTGTGTATGAAGAAGATCCTTACCAGCAACGCTGGTCGAAAGTACGGATGCACCTGAATAATGGAAAGTACATTCAGCAGGAGTCCGTTTTCTGGAAACGGGATTTGTGGCAGGAATCTGGAGGGTATATAGACCTCGACTATTCACTGGCGGCTGACTTTGAATTGTGGCTCCGATTCTTTAGAACCGCTGATTTATATACGTCATCGTATATACTCGGAGGTTTCCGTTTAAGGAACGAAAATCAGAAAAGTTTCAATCAGAAATCTCTTTATCTGGAGGAAATCGAGGCTATTCTTGATCGGGAGCGAAAGCAGGATCCAATCCATTTGAATTTTTACCGATGGATGCTCCGTCTCATCGCATGTATTCCTGTAAAAAAATACCGAGACCCGAGCCAGAATTAAGTTACTGAAACTACCGAAGAAAATTATTCATGACCGGATCAAGGGCTTACGCTTCAGCAAGCGATGAGCCTCTCAGATTTGCTTTCAGGCGTTTAAATAAAAACCGCAGCCAGATGGTTACCCCATAATTTTCCCGGATTAATCGGGCCTTGTTTTGGTCAAATAACTGATCTTTCTGAAGAGACGAAACTCCCAGGTGGCTAAAGGTGGCGATGACGTAATCCTGAAATTCGAAGGTATACGCTGGGTCTTTCCAGCACCACATATTTAACACATGGTCCGCCGAGATTCGGTACTTGGTATCAAATCGATACTTCTGAAACACGCTGGCCGGATAAATCATGGCCTGATGGTTAATTCCCGTCTTGGCATGGTGGTAATCCGAAAGCTTTCCTAAATACTTCTTGCCTTCTTTCCAGACACTTCCGTAATAAATCGCCTTTGGACTGCTTAACGCTCCAGCCAGTTTTGAAAAATCGGGTGTCAGTTCATCATCGGCTCCAATAAAATACACCCACTGGCCCTTAACCTGGTCCAGGGCTTTATTCATGGCTTCGTAAATTCCTCCGTCCTTTTCACTTCGCCAATAAGTAATCGCATCAGAATGGGCATTCAGAATGTCAAGGGTACCGTCCGTGCTCGCTCCGTCTATAATAATCAGCTCCAGTGAAGGGTACGTTTGCTGAAAAATGCTATTCAGACACCGCTGTAAGCATTTTTCAGCATTGTATGTAACCAAAATGATGGAAATCAGGGGCAATGTATTCATTCTCAAGCGTATTGTTCAACGCTGGCGTAATCGTATTGACTTACTCCTCTTTTGCAGTAAATGACTTTGTTAAGAATCGTCTGAATCAGACGTCTTTCGTTTTCCTCGCAACGCTCGCGGCATTTCTCCGGGTGATACAGGTGAAAAACGATGCCGCCAAATTTGATGGCCCGTTTCCGAATACCGGCATTTACCAGCCGAGCCGCGATTTCATTATCTTCTTTTCCCCAGCCATAAAAATCTTCATTATAGCCATTGACCCTGATCAGATCCTCACGCCAGAACGCCATATTACAGCCCCGAAGCTTCATGATGTCATGGGCTTTGTAACGATCGGCGAAATAGTTTCTGAGAAATTTAATCTGAAACCGATTCGTATGGTTACTCATGCCTGATACGAGGATACCCGTACTCGTTTTCTGGGAAGCCAGTAAACTTTCCGACAAACGCTTATTCATCAAAACCCGGCTGCCGGTCATAAACGTGCCCGGTTTGCTGAGTTCCAGATGATCTTCAATGAAATGTTTGTGAAGAATAAGGTCTCCGTCCACCTGAATGATGTAATCCTGGGTAGCTCTGGCAATGGCCTTATTGCGAATTTTAGCTAATTGAAAACCTTCATCCGCCTGCCACACGTGAATCAGAGGCACGGGAAACGTCTTTCTCAGGCTTTCAATCAGATCATACGTCTCAATCGTTGAACCATCGTCGGCAATAATAACCTCGTCTGGAAGAACGGACTGACGACTGACACTGAGTAAACAAAGGTGCAGAGCTTCAGGCCAGTTGTACGTTGAAATGATGAGAGTCGTTTTTACTACACGATTTGAATTAACTGCGGCCATATCCATTGTCACAGGTTTTGATGTTGTTCGATACGACCTCTTCCACTACCTGGACGTGGAAAGGTTCGTTTGGTCTTTGTAGCTCATCATGGTGAAGGTGAAATTGAACTGCACTTAGTTTTATGATTTTCTTAACAATAGAGTTATTGATTAATCGGGCGGCTAATTCTTCATCTTCATGTCCCCAGCCCTTCAAATCATTATTGTACCCATTCACCCGAATAAAATCCGCTTTCCAGAAAGCCAGGTTACTGCCCCGCACATTACGGCTTTTCATTTCTTTCCGCTCGCCCAGCGATTTTAGTACAGGCAAACGAAGAGCGTTCAGGCGATTATAGACGCCTTTTGAAAAGACATGCAGGTTCACATGGGTACGCAGGAGTATTTCCGCCGTTTTGGCAGGGGTAATCCGAGCCCGGGTTCCTCGCACAAAAGCCCCCGGCTCAGCCGCAACGATATGATCTTTAATAAAATAGGGATGTAAAATAACATCGCCATCAATCTGGATGAGGTAATCCCCCGAGCTCTTCCGCACGGCCTTATTTAAAATTTCGGTCTTCCGAAACCCCAGATCTTCGTGCCAGACATGAATGAGGGGAACGGGAATAATACCCTTCATCGCTTCAATCAGATCCCGCGTTTCCTGGCGAGATCCGTCATCAGCAATGATTACTTCATCAGGGAGCATTCGTTGTCTTGCCACACTTAGCAGACAAAATTTCAATGCTTCCGGCCAATTATAAGTAGATACAATCAGTGACGTTGGGGGAACTGACATTACAATCCTTATTCATTACTTACCGAATCTTCAGGGCAGGTTTGGGGGATATTTCAACCATTAGTAACAGGGTTTTTAGGAAACCTGGTTAGCTAAATGAAGTATAATTCGGTACGAACCAATCTGGGGTGATACATAAATTTATGAACTGGCTATTGAGCCTCAAAGAGTTATGATTCTTAGCATTCCAATGGACTGCATAAAGAAGATAGTCGTTTCCTAACTTTGACCTTGCTTGATCCTGTAAATAATCAGGAACGGAAATGGGGATTATCCGTCTGCATCAGGTCGCCTTTGACTTGAATGGGGTTATAGTTTATAGTGGATACCGATAAGTAGCTAAAAAGTACAGGTTTGTCTCATTAACCTAAACAAATATAGCGTTTTCCACGAGCGATGTATATATGGCAAAACATTTTTTGGGATTTATCAATCAGACATAAACAAGAATATGTTAACCTATATCAATACAAAGAATGTATTTAGGTGATAATCAGGAAGAAGAATCTGAAAAAAGGGCTAGACCCTGTCTAGAATTTCTAATAATAATTTAATCTAAATACAGCCTATTAATCGCACTTCTACAGATATTGATCGCAGAAATTGTACGCCTGAGTGATTAGATGGCTTTTTATTAACTGAAGTTCACTTCCTTGATACCTAAGTATAAAACCTTAGTGGGCTTAGTCCATTTTTCTATCTTCAAGAAATGAGCCTCATGGATTAAGTTACTTCCCCGGCGAATAGAGGTCATTTTGTAAGGTATCGAACATAAGAGCCTGCTTAATCTACTAAACCCTCTCCTATTCATTCCTCCTCAGGAATTTTCAGCTACCATTTAGTGGCAAATGCATGAATCAAAACTACCATTAGAATGTCTGAAATATCCCCAAAGCAAGGTATCCAGCAAGGGCTTTACGTTGCCCGCCTTGAACGCTGAGTGAGGGGTAATCAACCCTATTTGTTTTAAATCCGTCAAAAACTTCCCTCTCTTCATTGCCCATAACTCGATGTTTATTGAAAGTTGATATCATTCTACTAATCTAGATAATATTAAGTATTTATTACATTATTTATCATATATCATTATTTAATTTATTTTTACCTTATCCATGCATTTAGCAGTGCCTTATACCTAACTTATTTTAATAGCTCATATGATGAAAGGTTATTTTTTCCTTCTGCTAATCATTTTAAAGCCCACAGTTCTCCTGGCCCAAAAACCTGCATCCTTACCCAAGCATACGGCCCTGTCAACGCCAGAGTTGAGTTTTGAGGTATTATGGAATACATTCCAGGATCATTACGCTTTTTTTAAAGTAAAGGAAGTCAACTGGCATCAGGCTTACCGAAAATACAGGCCTCTGGTTCATGCCCATACTACCGAAGATTCCCTCTTCAGTATCTGTTCAGCCATGCTTCTGCCCTTTCGGGATGGACAAGTGCGTTTGGTAAACAATCAGGGGAAGGTTTTTCAAGGTTCCAGGTTTATACACAAATCATCGATCCTTTCTCCGCTAAAAAGCTTTTATCCCGATTATTCAATACTTGCCCAGCAAGGATTTCAGAAGGAGCAATCGCTAGGACCTATGGTGCATCAACAGCCCTGGATTAGTTATGCACTCTCGCCGAAGCTAGCGTACGTTCGAGTGAACCGTTTTTTTGCAGACTCCACCGCCGATTTGAAATCAGCCGTAAAAAATCTGGCTCGTCATCTGGATACCTTGTTTAGTAAAATTGCCATGGCTCCAGGTCTTATCATTGATCTTAGAAATACCCGGGGTGGTCAACGGGCCTTTGCCTACGAATGGGTCACCCGATTCATTTCTAAACAAACCGTTGGCCTATACCGCAGAGATCGACAGCCCGGAGTTAATTATGAAGATCTAACTCCGGCAGAAACGGAATTTGTTGAGCCTGGTACTGCTAAGCCTTATTCAGGTCCTGTGGCTCTGCTAACCAATCCCTATACTGCCGACGCTGCCGATGTTTTTACGGTTATCATGAATGAAGTTCCACAGGTATTACTGATTGGAGAAAATACGCTTGGCAATTACTCCGATCCCTACTGGTTTCGCTTGCCCAACGGCTGGAACGTGAGTCTGTCAAACCAGCGATATTATAATGCCCGAATGATTTGCTACGAAGGCATGGGCACGCCCGTGGACATATTAGTGAAAAATAACAATAACTCATCAACCCAGGACCCGGTTTTGATGCGGGCGATTCAGGAGTTAATGATCAGAGTTTCCACCGATAAATAACTGGGGATTAGGAGGACATCCAGATGCGGTCACCCATCTGGATGTCCTCATCAGAAATCAGTATTTGCTGCTGCATATTCTCTAACTGAACCGTTACCATCCATTGTTTGTCAACGGGCTGAATGGCGATAACCCGGCCTAGCAAGGGCTTGTTGCCCGAGCTTAATACTTCGGCAGGTAACCCCTGCTTGGTAATTTTTCCTTCATCCAGACACACAACCCGATGAGCCAACCGCTTGACTTCTGCCACATCGTGACTGACCAGCAGCGTTGTTAAGCCGAAATGCTGGTGCATTTTTTCAATTTCTTCCTGCAAGCGAAGCCGTGTTTCCTGATCAAGAGCCGATAATGGTTCGTCCAGTAATAGTAATTGAGGTTGACGAGCTACCGCCCGAGCCAGGGCCACCCGCTGTTTTTGTCCACCCGAAAGCTGGTCGGGAAAGCGATGAGCTAAGGTTTCCAGACGAGTCAATTGCAGTAATTCATCCACTAAATCCTGTTTTTTCGGATCAGGCAAGGCAAAAATCAGTTGCTCACGAATGCTCATATTGGGGAACAGAGCGTAATCCTGAAACACAAATCCCACGGATCGATGCTGAGGCTTTAAAAAAATACGGTTATCATACCATACTTCTGTACCAAACATGATTCGTCCTGATTCGGGTTTTTCGAGGCCTGCCAGTAAGCGAAGTAAGGTCGTTTTTCCGCTCCCCGACGGCCCATACAAAGCCACCAGCTCCCCCGATTGAATCTCAAGAGAGACATCCAGTACTAAGGGTCCCTGAACCGCATGTATCGTTTTTTTTAACTGAACCTCGATCATAATAACGTGCGGGTGCGGAGCTTTTTGTTATAGGTAAACAGAAGTAGTAAAATGAAAAAAGCAACGCCCAGTAACACCAGGGCATACGCATTGGACCGGTCGTAATTAAAACTTTCTACTTCGTCATAAATAGCGATGGAGGCCACCCGCGTTTGGCCGGGAATGTTACCCCCAATCATTAATACCAGACCAAACTCCCCAATGGTATGAGCAAAGGACAAAACTAGTCCGCTTAGCAA
The DNA here is from genome assembly GCF_031453245.1 of Siphonobacter sp. SORGH_AS_0500. Taxonomy (NCBI): domain Bacteria; kingdom Pseudomonadati; phylum Bacteroidota; class Cytophagia; order Cytophagales; family Cytophagaceae; genus Siphonobacter; species Siphonobacter sp. SORGH_AS_0500. Next base: position 46,767 of record NZ_JAVIYT010000007.1, on the reverse strand, counting down.
CGAGGGTTTGATGTTGGGTAGTAATACCCGCATTAGGGTAGTCCACTCGGATTTACCTAGCGTTAAGGATGCCTCCCGTAAGGAAGACGAAAGGTTTTCAAAACCCGACTGTACGGGATGCACCATGAAGGGCAGGCTATAGAATACCGACCCTACCAGAATCCCCGAAAACGTAAAGTTAAGATGAAGCCCCAACGTATGGATCAGCCAGCTTCCGATGGCACTTTCTTCACTAAAGGCCAGTAATAAATAAAAACCTGTGACGGTTGGGGGTAATACCAGCGGCAAACTTACCATCGCTTCAATAACCGCTTTTCCTCTAAACTTGCTATATGCCAACCCGTACCCCAAGGGTATTCCTAGTATGAACAGGATAACCGTTGTCGAAGCAGCCAGAGCTAAGGTCACCAGGAGGGTTTGGCTAAAATCATCAATCATACCATTACTTGGGAATCGAAAAACCAAAGGCTTCCATTATCTTTTTAGCTTTATTGGTTTCCATAAAAGTCAGAAAAGCAAAAGCCGATTTATTATGCTGAGCCCTTTTTAAAACCACATGAGCCTGTTGTAGTGGCGTATGGGCCGTCGAGGGAATCAGGTAATAAGCTCCCTGCGATTTCAGGGGTGGACTTAAAGCCAATGATAAGGCAATGAGTCCTATGTCGGCGGCCCCAGTAGAGACAAACTGAGCCGTTTGAGCGATATTTTCACCCTGCACCAACTTATTTTTCAACTGGTCGTAAAGCTTGTAATACCGTAAAACTTCTTCGGCTCGTTTGCCATACGGGGCTAGCTGCGGATTGGCGATGGCGATTTTGCGAACACTCCGATCCTGTAGACTTTTTAAATCTTTCGGTTTAATTTTTGTGCTCCACAAAACCAGTCGCCCCACCGCATACGTGTGAATGGGCGAAGCCGTTAATCCTTTCTTTTCTAATTGTTTAGGGAAATCAATATCTGCTGAGAAGAACACATCGAAGGGAGCATTGTGACTGATTTGCTGGAAAAATTTTCCAGAAGAACCATAAATCACCGTTACCCTCACACCGGGTTGCTCTGTTTTGAACACACTTACCAGCGAATCCATCGCATACCGAAGATCGGCGGCGGCGGCCACGGTAATCTCCGCTTTTTGAGCGACACTCAGGTTTAAAGAAGCAAAAAATAAGCCTATCGTAATCAGAAATGTTAGTAAACCTCTCCTCTGGTTTTGGGGGGTATGGAATTCCGGCATCATATGTAAAGTATAGTGCAAGCTACGATGAATCGTATGAAATGCCACTTTATAGGACCTAAGTCTATGATTCAACTGGAGAAGATTAATAAGGTTTCCGGCAACGCTTATAATTCTCTTTTTATACTTCCCAGAAGAGTAATCCTGATGATGAGGCCCTATCATGTGTTAGTTGTAAGTCAGGTTAAGGGCATTTCCTATTACCGCGACTTCATCATGTCTTGCTAAGACGTGGTTAGTGTTACTCTAGGGATTGCAAATCCCTAACAGATGGCTTTCAGATTATAAATCCGAAAGAGCGTAGGTTACAAAACGTAAAAAGAAAACCCGTAAACGAAGAGATAACACCAGCCGCGTTTATAACCCGGGGGGTTGTGTTACATCCTCTCGCCCTGGCTGGTGTCTTCACCAGCCATTAACAGTGGTTGGTGAGGACACCAACCAGGGCAGATGATTGTGCATAGCAATCAAGCATGTCAACGTAGAGAGGTGGCTTTGGTTACTGCCAGCCTGGCTAGTGTCTTCACCAACCAGGCTGGAAAAAGAAAACCCGTAAACGAAGAGATAACACCAGCCGCGTTCATAACCCGGGGGGTTGTGTTACACCTTCTCGCCTTGGCTGGTGTCTTCACCAGCCATTAACAGTGGTTGGTGAGGACACCAACCAGGGCGGATGGATTGTCATAGCAATCGTTTTAAGAAAGGCTATCTAAGACGGGTATAACCATATAAGCCACTGCGTAAACCTTTATTTCATAGATATACCCGACCATAATTAGAATAGGTCACTGTCCACTTGTTCGTATTTAACTTATTTATATACAAATATTTATATCCGTCTTTTAGACGAAATGAAGCCTGTTCTTTAGCCGCTCGAATGGTGATTCTGTCACGGGATTGAGCTTTGACTAAAAACCTACCAGCCCAACCATTCGAGTAGGTTTCGATATACCCTTCGGCCAGAATTTGGCCTTGTTTCGATACGGTAACCCAATTTTTAAAATAGGATTCGAAGGTAAAAACTCGCATTGAATCAGGATGAAATTTTTCAGCGGAATCTGGAAAACGTTCGTTTACATAGATATTTTCAGTAGGGTTATCTGCGTCTTTCGTGCACCCCGAAATCAAACCTATCAATAAAGAAATGGCCAGGAAGAGAGGTAGAGTTTTCATCAAAGTGTTGGTGTTTTTTGCAAAGACCCGAGTAACCATGTGATGGTTGGAAACTCTTGACTTCTTATTCACACCCTTACCCAAACGATTCTGGGGATAAGTAAATGCATGAACGATCAGGCCGCTATTTTAACCCAAGCATTTAGCAAAAATCGGGGTACTTGCCTATCTCGAACGTCTATCTCTTAGGTACGCTTGCGAATGTTCTGAACCAATCCAAGCATTGCTCAATAGTTATTTAATCAATTTAAAATCAAAGACTTATTAATTGACCTTGTGAATCCTATGAATAGACAGAGCAAATCCATTATTACAATACCTAATATGTAGTGGCAGCAAAACAATGGTCGTTGATTGTCAATTTACCTCATCCATTTACTTTTACCACTAGCCCTTTCATCACCAAGAAATTCGGTTTTCATCGCTTCATAATTGCTTAATTAATCATGCTATTAAACGATAAAGTCATTGTAGTAACGGGCGGCACGGGCGTTCTGGGGCAGTCTTTTGTAGAAGGAATTCACGCCGCTGGCGGTACCGTTTGTATTCTTGGGCGAAACATTGAAAAGGCCGAACAACAAGCGGCGGCTATTCAACAGGCGGGTGGAAAAGCTCTGGCGGTGCAGGCCGATGTACTGGACGAAGCCCAGCTTGAAACAGCCAAAAAATTAATTTTAGACACTTTTGGCCGAATTGATGGACTAGTCAATGGAGCGGGAGGTAACATGCCGGAAGGAATTTTATCACCCGAAGAAGACGTCTTTGAGCTAAATCTGGCGGGTATGCGGCGGGTTATGGACCTGAATCTTTGGGGTACCGTCTTACCTACCCAGGTTTTTGGTCAGGCCCTGGCTGCTTCTGCCAGCGGAAGTATCGTCAATATTTCTTCCATGAGCTCGCAGCGAGTCATTACGAAAGTACTGGGCTATAGCCTGGGGAAAGCCGCCGTGGATTGTTACACGCAGTGGATGTCGGTTGAAATGGCGAATCGGTATGGCGATAAAATCCGAATGAATGCCATTGCTCCCGGCTTTTTTCTGACGGAACAAAACCGTCGCTTATTAACTAACGAAGACGGAAGCTATACTGAACGAGGTAATTTAGTATTGAAACAAACCCCCTATAAACGATTCGGTACGCCAGAAGAATTGGTTGGGGCCTTAGTCTGGTTACTCAGCGATGCGTCCAAATTCGTAACCGGAACGATCATTAATGTGGATGGTGGATTTTCGGTTTTCAGTGGTGTTTAAAAATTTAACGTATAGATAAATACGGCAGATCATTATTATGGGAATGTTACAAACCATGCGTTGGTTCGGGCCTAATGACCCGGTTTCGTTAATGGACATTCGACAGGCGGGTTGCTCAGGCGTGGTTACCGCCCTGCACCATATTCCGGTAGGAGAAGTCTGGACGGTAGAGGAAATCCTTAAGCGGAAGCAACTCATTGAAAGTCAGAACGATTCTTATTCAACTTTGAGCTGGAGCGTGGTAGAAAGCCTGCCCGTACACGAAGCCATCAAGAAGGCAGAGCCTTCTCGTGAGACCTATATCAAGCATTATCAGCAGTCGATTCGCAATCTCGCTGAAGCGGGAATTCGAACCGTTTGTTACAATTTCATGCCCGTGCTGGACTGGTCACGAACGAACCTGGCTTATGAAATGCCCGATGGCTCTTTAGCCCTTCGTTTCGTCTGGCTGGATTTTATCCTTTTTGATACCTGTATTCTCAAACGTCCACAAGCCGAAGAAGATTACGAGCCCGAACTGGTCGCCTCGGCCCGGGCGAAGTTTGAACGCATGAGCGACGACGAGATCCGTGCCCTTTCCAACACCGTACTCTTAGGCTTACCTGGGTCAGAGGAGGCTTTTTCGCTCGATAATTTTCAGCAATTACTTGATCAATATCAGACCATAGGAGACCGTGAACTGCGGGAAAATTTATATTACTTCATTCAGCAGGTGGCTCCCGTAGCCGAGGAAGTTGGCGTAAACCTATGTATCCATCCTGATGATCCCCCGTATCCGTTGCTGGGCCTGCCCCGCGTGGTAAGTACGGAGTCGGATCTGAATCAACTGATGGCCGCCTGTGACGTTCGGGCCAATGGTATTACTTTCTGCACGGGTTCGCTGGGCGTTCGGCCCGATAACGATCTGCCCGGAATGCTGCGAAAATTCGGTAATCGTATTCACTTTCTGCATTTACGCACCACCAAACGCGAAGATCATCCCCGGAATTTTCACGAAGCCGATCACCTCACGGGCGATGTAGATATGTACGCAGTGGTAAAAGCCATTGTACTGGAGCAGAATCGACGAAAACAAACGGGCGATGGTGAGACTAGCATTCCTATGCGTCCCGATCACGGACATCAGATGCTAGACGATCTGACAAAGAAAACCTATCCGGGTTATTCCGCCATTGGCCGCTTGCGGGGACTAGCAGAAATTCGGGGACTGGAACTGGGTATTGAACGGGCTCTGGCAGAGTCTTCCCTTCCATAACTTGCCATCTTTCCTATAAAATTTACGCAAAACAGGCCTGAATTTAGCTATTCAGGCCTGTTTCATGTAAGTTCTACACTATTGAGCTTTAGATTCGGTTCGGTATAGGGGCTGAAATACTAGTTGTTTACGACTACTTTTCGGTTCCTGGGTATTCCCTGTTAACTTTGACTATTTATTACCCTTATTAATTCATCAGAGGAGGATTACTCGTCTGTTTTCCCATTTGCATTCAGCTCATTCTGAATGTTTTGCCTAAAAATCAATGACCGTATCAGACGTTATTATTCAGGATAAAGAGAAAATTAACTGGCAGGACATCTGTCTGGATGATACCAACCGGAATCTATTAAATCAGCTCATTAAAGAATATAATTACGTAGAAGAATTACGGAAATATAACCTTCCTGTCAATAACAAAATCATGCTGGAGGGTAGCTCGGGTTGCGGAAAAACCACAACGGCCAAAGCCATTGCTACGGTACTGAACAAGCCTTTGTATGTACTTGATTTAAGTACGGTTATTTCCGCTCGTATCGGCGAAACGTCCACTCACCTAAAACTGGTTTTCGATAAAGCGGCCAAAGACCGGGCTGTCTTGTTTCTGGACGAATTTGACCACCTCGGAAAGATGCGTGGAAAAGACGATAAAGACGTAGGTGAGATGCGACGACTGGTTAATACCATCATTCAGCTCATTGATTATTTCCCGGATAAAGCCCTGTTAATTGCCGCCACTAACCACTTAGAAGTGATTGATATAGCATTGAAAAGACGGTTCCAGTTAACATTAAGTTATCAAATGCCCGGTCCGGTTGAGTTGGATGGGTATTACAATAAGTTACTACAGCATTTCCCGGAACATTTGCGGGAAGTTCCCCGTAAATACGACGTTTCTTATGCCGAAGCTAAAGATTACCTATTTACCGAATTAAAAGCAATCATTATTCACGAGCTCGAGCAAAAGCAATTAGCTGAAGTATAATTCTTTATAGGAACAAGGATTTCATTAGTTCTTACTGGTAGGTCATGCCGCTGCCAGCTTTTTCGCTGGCAGCACTAACTCAGGCCAATAAAGAGGTAAGTAATTGCCTTTAGCAGAAGAACCTCTGTTGCCAAATTCCATCTCGTTCCTACCCTAACGGCAGGTTCATACCTGCCATTATCTCTCCGAGCCTGTCATCCACTACTTCCTACTTAGTGAAGGTTTCAGGAGTCCTAATTCGCATCAGGGTCTATCGACTCAAAGCCTTTTTCTCTTGAAGAAAATGCCCATTAGACTCAAAAAGCATCCAAATCACTTAAGTCGTACTGAGCTCTTCTTTGGCTTTAGTGGTATTAAGACGGTAGAGATAGGCCATCACTACGCCGGACAAAAGCACTAGTACCAGATAACTTAAACTCAGGTTGTGGGAGTCTTTAGGGGGCAATAACGTCACGATTCGGTAACTGAAGATCGATACCAGGATGTAGACAATACCCCCCGTCATCCCACCTGACATTCCTGCATAATTAGGAAAACGGCTCAGGCAATAGGTAAAGTAGTTATTGTAAGTATACCCCGTACAGGCCTGAATTAAAAAGGCAAAAAAGATCATCACAGGTAAGCTTTGAACCCAGATGCCCACCCCAATCATTGCCAGTACGAATAGCGTTTGAATGATAATATTCCCTCGCATTCGGTCATGGAAGGGCAATCGAATGGTAGCCCGGCCAATTAAGCCTCCCAACATCCAGGCAAAACCTAAAATTAACGAACAGTACCCGGCTACGACAGAGTTCAAATGAAACTGGTGCTCAATAATGAAAGGTCCCGTCATGTTGTATACCATTACCGCCGAATACGCCAGGCTTAACATCACAATACCCAACAAAAAGGGCTTGGTCTTCAGCATAATCAAGTAAATGCTGATAATTGTTTTCAGGTTAAAATCAATGGGCTTCAGTAACGTTTCTCGACTGAAAATCCAGTCCAGAATCAAGAGTACGAACGATAACCCCGCAAGCAGGTAGAAATTAGACTGCCAGCCAAAAAATTGCTCTAAGTACCCTCCAATAAAAGGAGCCACAATCGGACCAACCGACCAGATAATGGTAAATAAACTCAGGTAATGTTTGAGCCGTTCGCCTTCAAAGACATCGACAAAATAGGCTCGTTTCGCTACGATGATTAAGGCGGCGGTAATACCGTGAATAATCCGCATGGCACAAATCACATATAGATTCGTGCTGAGAGCAATGGTTAAACTGGCAATGCTGAAAATAAACAGAGAAACAAGTCCAATTTTATAGCGACCAAAACTGTCGAGCAGGCTTCCGACAAACAACTGAGAAAGGCCATAACTAATCAGAAAAACTGTCAGCGTTAATTGTACCTGAGCATCCGTTATGTGCAGAGCTGAGGCCATACTTGGCATGGAGGGAATATAAATATCCGTAGCAAACCCCGACAACGGCAGTAAGGCAAAAGCAATTACTGTTGAAATCGGATTCGTTGGTTGTTTTGACATAACTTGAAGCAATGGGAGTAAAAGACTTGTCCATTAAAGCCCTTTTGCCCTTTTATAGTTTCATTCAGGGCTTTTCTGAGTTAGATAAACTTCTCCGTCCTTGCTTGGCAAGTCAACGAAACGGAGTCCGTCCTGTTTACACCTGATCTTGTACATAATTAACTAAGAAACAGACTTGTTCTTCTCACCAGACTGATTACTAAAGCTTTAGAAAAACTTTTACCTTCGCAACCGTAGAAATCTGTCCTGAATAAGGGTCAATCCTCAAAAATCGGATTCTTGATCCTAAAGCAGAGTTATGCTTTCTGGAATAGTTTCATTTTAGAATAAAACGATATGCCTTTTGTCCACATATTTCCGTTCTTTGTAGGACAAAAGGCTGGTTTGTGGAAAGTAGTTTTGCCAAAAAATGATTGATTATGGCAAATCTATTGAAGAAAGCTGCCGATGGTTTACTGAGCAAAATGTTCGATCAGGCTACCGTTCTGAGTGTTCGGTCCTGGGAACCGTCCACCTTGCACGAAATCGTTATTCATGCTCCGACGATAGCTATGGAAAAATGGGACAGTATTAAACGATTTAAATGCAAGGTGGCTGAGCTGGAATACCGCGATTACACCCCAGCGGAGTGGAATGCCGACACTAAAGAATGTACCATGTACATTGAAACGGGACATAACGGTGCTGGAAGTCGCTGGGCCCGGAGTTTACAGGCGGGTCACCAACTATTCATTGGCCCCGCCCACGCGGCTCCATTACCAGGTAAACCAGGCAAAATTCTCTGTCTGGGCGACGGCAGTGCGTTGGGGCATTTTCTGAGTTTACAACAATTAACGAATGCTGATCAATACCCTATCCAGGGTTGTATGCTCATGCACGATGCCTATGACTTCAAATTTCTGAATAAATATCCTGCATTCGAATTCATTTCCCGGTCGTCAGAAAATGCGATGGGTGTTATGGAAGAATGGTTTCGGGCAACGGAGCTAAGTGAATTCAGCAGCATTTATATTGCGGGAAACATTCCCATGGTGCAGAGCCTTCGCAAGAAACTGAAAGCAATACCGCAGATAAACGCTAAAATATATTCTCATGGATTTTGGTCCTGACTATCCCTATGACTCAGGAAAATATAGCACTCTACTCAATCATTGAGAGTGGGTCAGGCATTGAAATTCAATCATTTGCCTTCGAGGAAATAAACCCCTCTGCTAAGGAAAAAGTAATGATTCCTCATCGGCACGATCATTACTGCTGTTTTATTCTGGAAAAAGGTTCTGTAAACTTCAGTATTGATTTTCAGAATATTAGCTTTCATACAGCTGGATTATTAATTTCTTGTCCGGGGCAGGTACATCACCTAAGTCACATGAAAGATGCCCAAGGTTGGATGATTGCCCTTAACCCGTCTCTCATTGATCTAAATGCCCGAAATACCATTGATCAGGCAATTTCAAGAATTGTATTGATGGATCTAAATACGGATCAATTGGCATGGTTTGTCGATTTACTCAGGCTGATTGATTGCTGTGTGAATCAACCCCAGGTGGAGCTCTTTCAAAACCCGATTCTGCACCATTTATTAAATGCCTTCTTTTATCAGGCCGCCAATCTATTTCAGGCCCAGGAAACAAAGCGAATTCAGGAGTATTCGGTGCGGAGCATTGACATTTCAAAAACTTTTCAGAAACTGGTGAAAGAGCATTTTTTGAACCTGAAAAAACCTGCCGATTATGCTTCCAGAATGAACATTACTGTCAGTTATTTGAATGACACTGTGAAATCCATCACGGGCTTTTCTTCCACCTATTTCATACAACAGGAGATCATTCACGAAGCTCAGCGACGTCTGTTTTATACCAGTCAGAGCATTAAGGAAATTGCTTATGCATTGGGCTATGAGGATTATAAATATTTCATCCGACTATTCAGTAAGACCGTAGGCAAATCCCCGGCTCAGTTTCGTAAGAATCATCTTTAAGTCTTATGATACGGTCTGGTCTGAGGTAATCGTTAAGTTCCAATTTCTGGAACCTTTAGTCACGAGCATTAGAAAGCAAGGCAGATAAGCTCCTTAGCTTTGCTGTGAATAACAGCTCTGAGTGTAACCAAACTCCCTCCCTTGTCATTTCTCATGAAGAGAGAGATCTTTCCAGTGTTGGAGTTAGTGAAGCTTCCTTGAGGTCATGTTCTTCGCTTTGTTTTTAATGATAGGTTTGGGATTTAAGGGCAGGTAGGAACCTGCCTTATCGCAGGAACGAGGTGGAATCTCGCATCAGTAAGTTCGAGGTTTAAACGGAATTTCCCGCCTGTCATCTCGAACGAAGAGAGAGACCTTATGTAAGCATGGAACGGCTCTAAGGTGGTTAAAGACCCCCTCGCAGACACTCGACCAAAGCCAGGCAACTTCGGGAGAAGTTTTTTCATGACCTAATAAGTTCGAAAAAGAGAATAAGGTCCTTCGCTTCGCTCTGGATGACAGAGTGATAGGCACTGTTCGTCCGCTACTGTGTCGCGGATGGCTGAAAAGCGTCTGCGACGCTCAGCGTTACCAATGCTTCTTTCACGATAACCGCAAACTAATATGCAGCGTATTTCGGTTTGAAACTAGGCACGCTGCCTTTTAGCAATTTTTTATGAATAATTTGTTTCTCCCCAGTCTCTCGGCTCTGCCAAGTGACTCACTAACAGTAGACCTCTGGCCGTCTGAGGCAAAGAAATATAGTAGAAAAAGAAAGCTTTGACTAATTGGAAATGCCTTTGTTACCATCGGCCAGAGGCCTGCACTCCACTTCGTCACTCGGCATAACCGAGTGACTGCTTTAATATTCAAGCTTCCTTCACCTAAAATGACAGATTGAAATATAGACGAAGTCCTGTAATTGTCCTCTCTAACCTAGGCAAACGCACGCTTTGCCTATATTTAGCTAAAATTTCACTTCACATATCCTTTCAGGGTTCTTCCATCAACATTAAAACATAACGCAACAAAAACGTTATAATAATTAACAAATAAAGAGGCTAGCCTTATGATTAGCCTCTTTATTTGTTATGAGGTTAAAGCTTTCCCTCGTCTGAAATTAACATTTAAGGCAAAAACAGCCGTGATGATTAGTACCACACCCAGCCATTGAATGCCTATCACCTTCTCGTGTAGAATCAAATGAGCACACAGAATGGACACCGGAATCTCAACGGAACCTAAAATACTCCCCAGAGCAATACCTGTCATGGGCATACCGCGAGTGAAAAGTAAAGGAGGAATGATTGTACCGAAAAGAGCTAGGAAGCCGCCCCAGGGCCATAATACCGAAATCCTGAATGAATCAATCAGACTGGTATTCCAGAAAATAATAATGGCTAACAGTCCACCTAGTACCAGATACATACTTCGGGTAATGGCTGCCAGTTGCGGAGCGACTTTATTCGAGGAATACATCGAAACCGTATAACTCATCGCCGCCAGCAAGCCAAACATTAACCCTTTTCCACTGAAAACTACCTCGGTTTGAATCAGATTTGTTGCCAGCATGGTTCCTATTAATACCATCAGAGTACTAATGATTTGTCGCAAAGTGGGCCAGGTTCGCATAAGCACACATTCCAGCAAAAGTCCCATCCAGATGGACTGCATTAACAAAATAATACAAACCGAAACGGGCAGGTATTGAACCGTCAGGTAATAAAATGTACTAGTCAAACCCAACGAAGTTCCTGCCAGCATCAGTTGTAGTCGCGTATTAACTGAATTCCCCCCCTGCGTTATGGGCTGTTTTTTCTGGAAAAGCTGAAGTAAGCCTAAGGTTACAAATCCAATGATGAATTGGGAGAAAGTGATTTCGGCGGTGCTATATCCCTGACCGTGAGCCAGTTTCACGAAGGTGGCCAGCACCCCATAACTGGCGGCACCTAACGCCACCAGTATACTACCTTTAATTTTTTCCAAGTGTTTCGGGAGATGAAGTAAAGAATAAATGAAAATAAAGTAACTGATGTTCGGCCACTTTTGACCAATAATGCCAGGTATGACCACCGGGTCGCTCAGTGTAACCGTGAGCAATGTGTTGCTTCAGTAAAAACTCATGTCATTTGTGGTTATCCTGAATCAAAGGGTCTTCTGGGCCTCAGTCTATCAGAATTTTCTGATGTATAGTGGCAAGCTGACTAGCCTGAGTTATCACTGTGTAGGCATCCCAATCGCTTAGCTTATTACCCAAAATTTTAGCGATTCCGTAGTCTTTGCCGTAAGGTTTGAAATCAACCGCTCTGCACATACTTCCCAACGCTCCTAATTGCTCAGGGTAATGAAGGCCAATGGTTTGAATAGATTCTTTCATCGAAGGACTAAACACCTGAAGTGTATCCAGATGGGCCGTCCAGCCTTTCGTATGACTTAAGATGATTAGTAAGAGTAGAACAAGATTTACTGATTTTTTCATTCCCTTAACTGGTAGGTTGAGGGCAAAATTCTCGAATAAATACACCCAAAACATTTACATATGTTGATGTTTTAATTCTTTTTTTATCCGACTAAGCTGCGTAGGCGTAATCCCCAAATAAGACGCTATTTCATGTTGTTTCAGTCGGTGCTGGAGGGAGGGATATTGTTTCATGAACTCCAGGTAATGCTCTACGGCGGGTTTGTATTTTAGCGAAAGCTCACGTTCTTCCTTGTCAATTACCCAGTTTTTTTCAAGGTAATAGATCTGAAAATAAGCCATATCCGAAAAGCTGTGCATCAACTGCCGGAAAGCCTGAAAGTCATATTCCAGAATTTCGGTATCCTCAAGTGCATAAATACTAAAGAGACTGGAAGTGCCCGTCAGCATGGCTGCCGTTGAAGAAATAAAATAGCCCTCGGGAAAAAATTTCTTGATAACCGCGTCACCATTTTCGGCGGTATAATAATACGAGAAGAGTCCTTTTTTAATGAAAGCGATAGTTCGGGGAATATCTCCCTGTAGTAAATAGAAGGTATGCCGGGGAATAAAGCGGGGGCGTAACAGTGCCTCAAACGCACGTAAACTGGCTTCGCTGATGGGATAATAGGACTGAACGGCTTTACGAAAACTTTCCATACTTTTACAACGAATACTCGTCATACGATTTTCATACCAGTAAAAACCCAATGCTTAGCTTTAGTTCAATTCCCTCTTTTAATCCTAATGATAAAATGCACCGATAGTTTAAGCTATCGGTGCATTTTATCATTTCCTGGAAGCTAAGCTTTCTGGTTAAAGGAGCGAGGTCCGCGAAAAGCGTCTTTCTTTTCAATCAGGGCCAGCTTTATCGGACGTCGCTCGCGGGCTGACTGATAAATGGCTTCCATAATCTGCTGATCCTGCAAGCCCTCCTCCCCGGTCGAATAAGCCGGTCGATCTTCGATGATGCATTCAGAAAAATAGTCCATTTCAGCTCCGAACTGATTTTTAGGCATGATACTTACGTTTTCCTGCCGCACAATTTCACCATCGGCTCGGGAGGTCATTAGTTTTTGACCTGTATAGGCGTAAGCGTTATCCAAGTCGTACCAGCCTCGTTCAGCCATTACCCGATACTTGCGGGATTCATGAACATGATAATGCGTCGCACAATTGGCGATAACACCACTCGGAAACTTCATTTGCCAAGAGCAAAATTCCTCCACTTCTTTGAACAAAGGATTTTCGGGATCACTGTATACGGTGGCATACACTTCCGTAGGTTCCTCTCCTAAAATAAAGCGAGTTGTGTTTAGGCAATACAAACCAATGTCGGGCAACGCCCCACCTCCGGCCAGTGCTTTAATGTGTCGCCAGTGCTGAGGATTTGCCGAAGACTGGCAGTTGTAAGCATCTATGAACTTGGGTTTTCCGAATTCACTCGCTTGTATTTTTTCACGAATGTATAGATTAAAAGGTTCATATTGAATGCGATAGGCGATCATCAGTTGACGATTAGCCTTTTTACAGGCATCAATCATGGCCTGACATTCGGCGGCGGAATTCGCCATGGGTTTTTCGCACAAAATATGCTTTCCAGCCTGAGCTCCCCGAATGGTGTATTCCGCGTGCATGGAATTCGGCAGAACTATATAAATCACCTGAACTTCGGGGTTATCCTTTAGTTTATCGTAGGTTTCGTAGCTGTAACAGCTTTCGGGTTTGACCCCATACTGCTGAGCTACGTGCTTCAGTTTTTCGGGATTACCACTGACCAAAGCGGCAATTTTTGATTTTTTACAAGCTACTAATGCTGGTAAAATTTCTTCCAGTGACAAATGTCCCAGGCCAACAACGGCATAACCTATACGCTGATCACTGGGAACTGGATTAGGCGTTGGAGCGGGTTTGCGGTCAGCGTCAGATTTCCATTCTTCCAGCACAATGGGTTTATCAAAATCCCCGGGTACTTTGGCTGGCGGCGAAAACGCAGGCGAAGAAGGCACCTGCTGGCCGCCTTCGCTTGTATAATTACTAGTGGTAGCAACCGGATAAGAAGGGTTCTGGCCTTTCGACTCACAAGCTGCCGCAAGGCCACCCGCCGCACCTACGGCCATGATGCCAGCCGTTTGCAAAAAGCCCTTTCGGCTCATCATAGAAGGAGCATTTCTACTCTTTTCAGGATCAAAGTAATTATTCATTTCTATGTATTAGTTGGGTTGGATGTTTTAGTAATTATGCTCATGGCTTATCCTAAATAGTCATTCCAATCCAGTAACTGCTAGAAAATGAGTATCCTATTACATTGACTCTCTGACAGTTGTAGCTTTCATCAGTAGCTAACCTAACTGCCCTAATTTATACCCTTTACATAATACGCTCTTTCGGATTTGTAATCCGAAAGCACTCTGTAAGAGATTTATAATCTCTGCATAACCATCACCGAAGATTTTCCGTTATACACAAGGATCGCAAATTCCTTCTCACGAACGCTATAAACAAAATAACATGTTTTCTTTCCGCTATGTAGTTTCTGGTTTTTTACTCAGTATCATTTCCGGCTTTTTGATTGAGGCTCATGCTCAGACCGTGAATGTTACGGTTAGTAATATCAAATCCAATCAGGGTCAAATTATCATTGCAGTCTTTAAAGATCAACAGGGTTTTAAAGACGAGAAGCCCGTTTCCCGACAAAAATTCCCGAAGTCTGCCATTACTAAAGGTGTTTTGAAAGTTTCGCTGGAGGTGCCCGCCGGTACGTATGGACTGGCTTTGGTGGATGATGAAAACAACAGTGGAAAAATGGAAAAGAATATGCTCGGTATTCCCAAAGAGGGTGTCGGGTTTTCCAATTTTTATCTTTCAGGAATGAGTAAGCCGACCTTTCATGATTTTAAATTCGAAGTAAAACCGCCTTCAGTGGCAGTAGAGTGTAAGATTAGATATTTTTAAATATTCTTTACTAGGCCGTGTTGTTAAGGCAGATGGCTAAAATACCGTCTTCGACACTGGAATGCATGCCTTTCAGATTTGCAAATCAGAATAGTATAAGAATGTTTCATTAAGTAAAGACGCGACTTCATTGCGTTTAGCTTTCTCTGCCATGGCTGGTGTCTCACCAGTCATTGGTACGCAAACTGTGGTTGGTTCTCACCAACGACGGTGTAAAGGAAAAAACTGTCTTTTACCCAGACGCGATGAAGTCGTGTCTCTACTTTAAATGCTTGATTGCTTTGCTTTTTAGGATGGGCAAGCATCCGCCGTGGCTGGTGTCCTCACCAACCACTATTAATGGCTGGTGAGGACACCAGCCACGGCGAGAAAACTCTAAACCATAGCAAACTCAATTCGAAAAACTGTCCAGCCGTTACTTTGGGTTTTTAGGGTGAAGTTGTAGCCGTGGTTCACCAGAATTTCCCGGATTAAGGTTAAGCCAATGCCTTGTCCGTTGCTTTTTGAACTGTAAAATGGATTGAATAGCTGTGAAGACTCTTCGGGTGTAATTGGCTTTCCGTTGTTAAAAATGCACAGTTCATGAGCCCGAATCTCCGTTCGTATCTCACTGCCATCGGCTTCAATGGCGTTTTTGTAAATGTTAACTAATACCTGTTCGAGCTGAGCAACGTCTGCGTATAGTGAACAGGGTTCCAGAGATTGGGGCGTATGAATGGTAACGGCCTGAGCCGTAGCAGAAGCTCGCATAAATACACTCACTTGTTCGGCCAGAGCATTCAGAGACATGGTTTCTTTTCGCGGCTGAGGTAATCGAACGACATCAGCAAAGTTTCGCATGAATTGAGAAAGACGACCGTTTCGCTGACTGGCTACCCGCAGAGCTTCGATAAAATCCGAAAATTCGGGTTCTGGTAAGGAGTGAAGGGTGGTTTGTAAAATCGAATCGGTCGCTCCGAGGGTATTATTGACTTCATGAGCCATCATCCGAATGACTTTCCCGTACGCGGCTTTTTCGGTTTTGTATAGCTCCGTGGTTAATTCTTCCAACATGAAAAACGAGCGGCGAAAGCCCTGATCCATCAGGTGAGAACGCTGCACTTTGTAGGCTTGAACGCCGTCTGTTTTTAAAATTTGAGATTCGCCATCAGTCATGTAACTCATCTGAAGAAGCAGAGCGTTTTCAGCATTCTCCAGCTTTTTTCCCACTACTGCGGTCCCGAACGTTTGTAAGGCAACGGGATTGAGGACGGCTATTCGTTCATCAAAATCCAGAATGAGCAAAGATACCGGAGAGGCTTCAATCAGTTTATCCAGAAAAAAGTGCTGCTCCTGCAAACGCGTTCGTTCCTCCCGAAGCTGGTCAATCATAAGGTTGTACACCTCAATCAACGTATCCACTTCTCCCTTTCCAGTCGGGACAAATTTGACGGTAAAATCCTTATCCTTAATGGCTTCAATGCCCGAACGAATAAATGCAATAGGCTGATTAAAACTCTGATACAGATGAATCGCTACGCCAATGGAAAGAACCAGTATGACTTCCGTAGCAATAAATAGAGCTTTGTTTTGAAACAAAAGCTGGTACACCAGCCCCATTAACAACAAATGCAGGGCCGTAATGTAAAAGATATATTGGAGTCGGTTGGATAGTTTCATACTTCATCGGCATCGTAAGAAATACCATATTTTTCGAGTCTACGATAAAGCGTGAATCGGGTTATTCCTAACGATCGGGCCACTTTTGCTACTTTGTTCTGATGGAAATCCATAGCCCTTTTAATCATGTGAAATTCCATTTCTTCCAGCGTTAAGGTACCTACTTCGGGCAAACTTCGGGCCGAGGTGGGACTCATCGTCAGATTCGACTGAAAATCTTTGACTTCCAATCGGTCATGGCGGGAAAGTAATACCGTTCGCTCCACCAGGTTTTTCAATTGGCGAATATTCCCCGGTAAGGCTAAAGTTTTGAGCCACTGCACGCTGGCGGCACTTAGTTGCAGGGCCGGACGGTTGTAGATTTCCTTGAGGTTATTCATGAAAAACTCCGCCAGCAAGGGAATGTCTTCGGGTCGTTCGCGGAGGGTGGGTAACTTCACAGAAATCAGGTTAATACGGTAATATAAATCTTCACGAAATGTCCCTTGAGCTACCATTTCCTCGAGATTCCGGTTGGTCGCACAGATGATTCGCACATCTGCCGTGCGACTTTTGCTGCTGCCGAGCGGTTCAAAGCTCCGCTCCTGTAAGACCCGCAGTAACTTTACCTGACTGGAAAGATCCAGCTCGCCAATTTCATCCAGGAAAATAGAGCCCCGATTCGCTAATTCAAAGCGGCCAATCCGGTCCATTTTGGCATCGGTAAAGGCTCCGCGAACGTGGCCAAAGAGTTCGCTTTCAAATAAACTTGCAGAAATACCTCCCAGGTTTACTTTCACAAAAGGTCGGCTTTTGCGGCGACTATTCAGGTGGATAGCCTCGGCAATGAGTTCTTTTCCCGTGCCACTTTCGCCCGTAATCAAAACGGAGGCTTCCGTAGGAGCCACGCGGCCAATGGTTTCCAGAATTTCCAGCAATTTCACGTCCTGTCCAACAATGTGCTGAAACTGGTATTTCTCCTGTAATTTCTGTCGTCCTAAAGAAACACTGGCCGTCTGTGATAAATTGAGAATCGTCCGAATTGACTGTACCACGTGTTCATTCTGCCAGGGTTTGGTAATAAAATCCCGGGCTCCTTTTTTCATTCCCTCAACGGCCAGATCAATACTACCCCAACCCGTAATCAGGATTACCGGAAGATTCGGTTGCAATCGCCGGATTTCATCCAGCAAAGCCATACCTTCCTTGCCAGAAGTTTCCATCGAAAAATTCAAATCCAGCAAGATCAGCTCGGGCGTTTGCTGCCTTAAAATCTCGAAGGTCTCTTTTGCGGAACCGGCTCCCAACACTTTAAACCCTTCTTTTTTGAGGAGAAGGGATAAAGAAGTGCGGATAGCCATATCGTCGTCAACGACTAAGATCATGAATGTAAGAAATTAACAAAGGCGGAAGGTGATCGGAAAACTTCTGTCGGCCTAGTCTTCGTGCAGGGCCACCGCCGGAGCAATCAGGGAAGCCTGACGACTGGGGTACCAGGCACAAAGCGTAACAATTAAATAAATAATGACAACCGCCACGGCCATCGCCA
Organism: Siphonobacter sp. SORGH_AS_0500; assembly: GCF_031453245.1. Classification (NCBI taxonomy): domain Bacteria; kingdom Pseudomonadati; phylum Bacteroidota; class Cytophagia; order Cytophagales; family Cytophagaceae; genus Siphonobacter; species Siphonobacter sp. SORGH_AS_0500. The sequence continues at coordinate 28,785 of NZ_JAVIYT010000007.1, read as the reverse complement.
GCAAGTAAATCCCGGCGTCCATGTCAAAGACGTGAAGCAGGGGAAATTGAACGGCGAACAACAGTCCCAACAGGATACTAAAGCTTGCCAATACCCAGATTTCACCCAGAAATTGCAGGGATATACTTTTTTCGGTGGCTCCCATCGCCCGTCGTAACCCAATTTCACCTCGGCGGCGGGCGATGTTCAAATTTAGAACACCAAACAGGCCTAATCCTACATTAATGAGCAGAAAAGTACTGATGATCCCGAAGATGATGACGGGAACCAGTGTCAGGTTATGCTGCGTCTTCCGGGATTCGGTCAGATACGTGACCTCCGCTCCCCAGTTACGCACCATCGCCAGAACGTCCTTCACCAGATTAGCCTCGAAGGTAGCGTCCGTTCCGGGCTTGGTCTTGATGAGAATGCTCATGTCCCAATCTTTTTCGGTCAGCGGTTCGAAGATGGCGGGCGTATTATTCATGTACTCTCCCTTGCCTTTGAACGTTTCAACTACCCCTACCACCTTCCAGAAATGGGTATCGTCTTTTTTGATCATCTTTCCGAGTGGATTTTCACCCGGAAAGAGTTTTTCCTGTAATTTCTGATTAATGACCAGCGGCGTGTACCGGGCGGAGCGATCCTGCGGGCCAAACCAGCGACCCTTCTGCATGGTAATATCCAACGTCCGATACAGCAATTCATCCGTTCGGTAAAACTCAGCCATGGTGCTGACATTTTGATAGCTGACGCCATTATTCATGTTGTTCATGGTAAAGGGCGTGTTCGAACTCATGCGGCTGGCACTTTCCACTTCGGGATACGCCCGAATGCGTCGCAGGATGCTTTCTACCTTGGCGGGCACGTCGGTGGTATCCTGATTGTTAGTCAGCTCCATACTCCATACCTGCTCGTAGGAGAAACCGATGGGTTCGCGGTAATTACGCAGATTGGACAGCAGAAACGTCAACACGCCGAAGAGCACCAGAAAAGAGGCCCAGATTTCAACGATAAGCAGGGCATGTGTTTTCCGCTTATTCCAGATGAGAGTGAAAAAATGGCGAAGCATAAAGCTGGATTTTATAGGTAATAAATAGCTTTAGATGAACGAATTAAGACTTCAGAGCATCGACGATTTTCAGTCTCGACATGCGGAAGGCAGGTAACACGCCCGACAGTAACCCGAAAAGAAAACAGACCGCCAGACTCACCAGAAAAACGGTTGGGTTAATGGCGAGGTCGGCGTAAGCAATCCAGCCGCTGTTATTGATGAGCTGAATGATGACGAACGAAAACACCAGAGCCAGGCTGCCGCCGATGAACGTAATGAAGATATTTTCGACAATGAACTGGTAGAGTAAGGTTTTGGCCGGAGCTCCAAACGCTTTCCGAACGCCAATTTCCGAAGCCCGTTCCATCATGCGTCCCACGTTAACATTGACCAGATTCAGGGCCGGCAAGCCCATAAACATCAGCAGGATGATGGCGACGACGGTGAAGAAAAATACCCTTCGACTGTCGTCATCCCCAAAAAAAGAAGTCATGTATTGATCGGCGTAACCTTCGGCTTTGATCGTAAAATTGGTATACTTTGATCCATATTCCGTACCTGACTGAGGAATCCGACTCATGGCCTGCTGAAATTCAGACTGCATGGTCAAGAGTTCGGATTTATCCTTAGCCATCAGAATCGCAATGAAATTTCCCCGCATATTTCCGCGTTCGTAGTTACTCTTGGGTACGGTATACGGAAAATACACGTCCGCGTACGAATACGGGCGGGTAGCCGGGCTGCCTTTCACCACGCCAATCACGCGGTAACGCAGCCCTTCGATTTCGACTTCCCGGCCAATGACGGTCTTGCCGTCGTCTTCAAAATACTGTTTCTGAAAATCGTCCGTAATGACGACTACCTGATCGCCCGTTTTGATCTGCGGTTCGGCGAAAGGCTTTCCGTCCAGAAATTCAAACGTACATACCCGCCAGAAATCAGCATCGGTGTATTTGGTAAAAAGTTTGATTCGTTTCCCATTCACGTACGCATTGGCGAAAGTAAACATTGAGGTCATCCCCACCCGTTCGGGCGTGTGCATGGTTTTCAGATACGTTTGAATAAATCGAACGCTCATCGGGCTGCTGCTTCGACTGCTTCGAGTCGTATCTTTCTGCACCACGCTGGTTACAAAAAGCGAACGGTCGCGGTTGCCTTCGGGATAATGCACCCCCAGCAGGTGATCCATGAATGAGGTAACCACCATCAGTACCGTCAGGGTAATGCTGATGCCAAAGAGGGTAATGAAAGTATAGAAAGGGTGCCGTAGCAGGACTTTCCAGGCAATTTTGATGTAATTGAGTATCATAGCAGAAGAGCTGAAAACCGTGAATCGAAGGACTAATTACTGCACCTGGGTGCCGTCGAACAGGCGGATGAGGCGATGCGTCTGACGGGCCATGGAATCGTCGTGCGTCACCATGATGATCGTGGCCCCATCGGCGTTGAGTTTCTGAAGGATGGAAAGGATTTCATTGCCCATGACGCTGTCGAGGTTACCCGTCGGCTCATCAGCCAAAATGATTTCAGGTCGGCCCACAATGGCCCGGGCAATGGCGACCCGTTGTTTCTGTCCCCCAGATAGTTGCTTGGGAAAGTGCTTCATCCGGTTACTCAACCCTACTTTTTCCAAGGCTTCGCGGGCCAGTTCACGGCGTTCTTTGGCTGAAGTATTGCGGTACAGCAAAGGAATCTCTACGTTATCCAATACCGACAAATCATTAATCAGGTGGAAGCTTTGAAAAATGAAACCCAGCTTTTCATTACGCAACCGGGCCAGCTTCTGATCCTGGTAACTCTCCACCCGCCGGCCGTCAATTTCGATGTGGCCCTGCGAAGGTTCGTCGAGGAGGCCCATGATGTTTAACAGCGTACTTTTTCCGCAACCGGACGGCCCCATGATGGAGACAAATTCGCCCTTATTCACCGTCAGGTTAATATTATTCAAGGCCAGTGTTTCAACCGAACTGGTGCGGTATACTTTTTCGACATTCTGAAGCTTGATCATAATGAATTTCAGTTAGTTATAAACAATTTTTTCGTTTCGTTCAAAATCGTAAAGGGTTAATAACCGCAGGCTGTAGTACGACTGCCAGTAGTCCCGCAGGGCCAGAATATAGTCCCGTTTGGCCCGGTCTTTTTCCTGCGTGGCAATGACTAAATCGGTTACGCTAAGGTTACTTAAGATGAATCGATCCTGGGCAATCTGATACCGATTCGCGGCAATTTCGTCGGCTAAACGAGTGAGTTTTACTTGCTTCTGAAGCATTTCCAGCAAGGTTACCTGCGTAAAAATCTGTTGTTCAAACGTAATCTTATCCTGTTCAACCGACTGCTGAGCGAATTCCCGATTGGCCCGGGCTACTTCCGTTCGGGCTTTATTGCGGCCCCAGGTCAAAATCGGTAACGTAAACTGTAACTCCACAAACTCCCGATCCTGCGGTTTTCGGTATACTTCGGCTGGACGAATACCCTGATTGGAAAGTCCAAAATTGGCGTTTAAAGAAGCATTTAATCCGTTCTCTTTTACCGCCTGTTGCACGTCGCGTTCGGCTTCGAGTAATCTTCGCTGAAAAGTAATGGCATCGGCCCGGTTCATAAATGCCTCCTGAATGGCTTTCTGAGCTTCTACCCTAAACTCCCGAAGCTCCGTCGGTATTTCCAGAGCGGGCATTTGATCCGTTCGTAAACCCATGTAGCGATTCAATTGCAAAGTAGTAACCGTAGCCGATTGCTGAGCCGAAGCCAGATCTTTCTCTGCTGTCAATAATCCCATCTGTAACTGCAACAGATCATTTTGGGAAAGGCGACCCAAATCAAGCTTATGTTTGGCAATCGTATAGAGGGTATCGTTATTTTGGCGATTCTTTTCGGCAATTTGCAGATTTACCTGAGCGACCAACAGTTCAAAGTAATACTGAGACGTTCGCAGAGCCACTTCTTCCATCGATGAAATGAACTCCTGCATGCCTTCCTGATATTTCAGCGGCTGTATTCTCCGATCCCACTTCATGGCATTGTATCGAAACAGGGGCTGGGTGATTCCAATTTCAAAAGGAACGCCATTGTAACGGGTATTATTCCGGGCAAAATCGTCGAACCGCTGGAGCTGATTCTGTACGTAGAGTACTCCCCCCGTCGGAGCAATACTCTGACTAAGCGACAGATTCAGCATAGAGTTGTTATTAGATACGGGTTGAAAGGCAATGGTTCCATCGGGCTGAACGACTTCAATAAATGATCGGGTAAAGCCTGGTAAGGTTCCATTCAGACTTAATTGCGGTTTATAGTCCGACAGAAAGGATCGATACTGCCAGTAAATGGTTTTTTTCTGAGTTAAGGCCTGCTTGGCCGCCAGCGATTCATGGCGGGCTAACTCTACGGCCTGAGCAAGCGTCAGCTTCCGGTCCTGGCACCAGCCGGAATGAAAACTCAGCAGGAATACAAGCAGGTAAAGGAATGTTTTCATGGCTTAATTGTGATTTCCTTTAGGTGCTCGTATTGATTTAAATCCGTGAGAATAACCCGATCGCCTACGTTTAGCCCGCTTTTAATTTCTACAAAGTCAAAATTGGAAAGCCCAATTTCCACTTCTCTGCGAGAGGCTGTATTGCCGTTGAGCACGTACACAAACTGTCTGCGTTTACCCGTAAAAGCAGGGCCGTTACTCACTCGCAACGTGTGGCTGCTGCGACTCGTTACGATGAAAACATCTACTTTCAGATTGGGCCGTAACTGGGCCGTGGATGCCTGATCGAGCTGCACCACAAACTTGACAATACCATTGGTAATGGCTGGTTTTACCTGACTAATCATCCCTCGTAAGTTTGATTCGCCAATTTTTACGATAACGGGTAAACCCGTCTTTACCTCTTCTGCGTATACGTCAGAACAGGAACCGTCGATTCGAAAACTGCCCAGATCGGCCACTTTAGCCAGCATCTCCCCTTCATTTACCGAAGAACCAATGTTTTCATTCACCCAGGTCAGCACCCCTTTCCGGTCAGCAACGATGTCTGCCATTTTTAGTTTATGCTCGAGTTCTTTCAGGTTTTTACCTTCGATCTGGGCTCCCAGCTCGGTTTCCCGCAAGCTCGCTCCCATCGACTGCCGGTTATAGGTAAGGTCATTTTCCAACTGCTGTTTTTCCAGCTCAGCAATTTTCAAGGCATTTTCCGCCCGGGTAATGTCTTCGCGAGTAGCTCCCCCTACTTTCTGCAAACGGCGGTAATCTTCCACATCCGCCCGCAGTTTATTAATGTTCAGTGATTTTATTTTATCGCTAATCTCCGCGTCGTACAGGTTCTTGTTCAGCTTCATCCGTAGTTGTTCAATGCTGTTACGCTTCAACTCCAGTTGATCCTGCATTTTTTCGTACTCAATCTGGGTCAGGGATTTGTCCAGCTCCAGAATGGCCTTACCCGGTTCTACGGGCGTGCCCGAAGTCAGTAACACCCGTTTGATACTGGCCCGGATAGGACTCGTCATGATTTGTTCGTAGGCTGGAATGACTTCTCCCGAAGCAGTCAAGGTGTTTTCGACATCCCCCGTACTTACCGTAGCCGTACGAATTTTTGAGCTTTCGATGGAACTCTGTAAGGTGGTTCTGACGGCGTAAATACCCGCAACAATAACCAACACCAGACCCGAGGCAATGAGCCATTTTCGGTTCCGTTGCCGGTTGCGGTATTCGATTTGTACTTCCCGATCCATGTAATAATTGAAATTTGAAAGGCTGTGACTACCTTAGTATATGCCACAACCGTGCCATAACTCAATTATCTATTAATCAGTTGTTTACATTTTTTAACAAGAAAGAAAAGCGTGCGGATTCGCACGCTTTGTGCAGATTAACACGACGTGCGTAAAGGTATTTTAGGTTAAAGTAGCCCCCGGATTTCATCCGGGTCCATCCAGACCGAAGCTATTGGTGCTTAACTCCTCTGGGGTTATTTTTCATAAACCTATTTCAACAATGTTAACAACAACCCCAGCGGGGTTGAATATGAATAGCCCCGGATGAAATCCGGGGATGCAACCAAGTAAGGTTGGCAAAGCCATAAGGTACCTCGCTCGCAGTCGCTAGGCTGTCACCTCGAACGAAGTGAGAGTCTTTCTGTAGAATGGGACTGTACTGGGATTAATAAATCTTCCCCAAGCAAAGTACATTTGTAAACCTAAAAAAGCCCTTTGTTCTGTCAGCCAAGGCCTAAGCATTAATTTTCTTCGAATATCAAGGGTAGCTGATGAGTTTTGCCAATCAGCGTAGTAGCTTCTCACCATAGCCCAAAAGGCGATGAAAATTGAGTCGGATTGCTAATGATCACTAGTGATAGTTTATCTATTTTCGCGAGCGTTTATTAAAGTTAACCTCTAACAAAAATGAGCCAATCGAGAGATTTATCCGTCGAAGAAAAAGAAAACTTACTCCAGACCTTGCAAACCCGGTTTGAGAAATTTAGAAAGCGTCATCCTTTACTGGATTGGGACGCAATTCAAGCGAAGTTGGAAGCCAATCCTGTCAAACTCTGGTCACTTAACGAAATGGAGTTGAGCGGCGGCGAACCTGACGTAGTGGCTTACGACGAACAAACCGACGAATACCTTTTCTTCGATTGTTCGGCTGAAAGTCCCAAAGGGCGGCGAAGTGTTTGCTATGATCAGGAGGGGCAATTATCCAGAAAAGAACACCAGCCCGAACATAACGCTCTGGACCTGGCTGCGGAAATGGGCATTGAGTTATTAACGGAAAAGCAATATCGAGAGCTACAAAAGCTAGGTACTTTCGATGCTAAAACTTCCAGTTGGATTCAAACTCCAGCCGCTATCCGCAAACTGGGCGGAGCCTTATTTGCAGATTTTCGTTACGGCCATGTCTTTATTTATCACAACGGAGCCCAGTCGTATTATGCCGCCCGGGCTTTTCGGGGTTCGCTTCGAGTCTAAGGTATACCCTATTGTTTACGGGTAGAATGACTCCGTAATACTGCACGGATGTACTGGCCTGCTGGTGTTAAATCCTGCTTTTTCCAGCCTCCGTTGGCACTAGCTCCGGGATTTAACACAGCGGTCGTTTCCCGCTTATCGGTTATGTTCCAGTTCACCCAACTGAGTTTATTTTTTTCCATCCAGTCCATCCAGTTCTGCGTACGCTGGCGATCAAACTTCCCGTCTCCGCTGGCTTCCCCCACGCCCCATTCCGTCACCATTAAAGCCAGTCCTTTCTCCTGAGCCAATTCAGCTTTCTTTTGCAACCGCTGGTCATGACTGGATTCCGAGGCGTAAAAGTGGAAAGAGTAAGCAATGTTTTTATAGCCTTTGATGGGATCCTGAGCTGCTACGTCCACGTCCTGATCCCAATGCGGACTACCCACAATAATCAGATTTTCTGAGTCCTGAGCACGAATTTCCCGGATGATTTCTTCGGAATAAGCCTTAATAGTGGGCCAGTCCTGCCGCTCCGGTTCATTCCATATTTCGTAGATGACATTCGGCGTTCCGGCATACCGTTGAGCCATGGTTTTAAAAAATTCCTTCGACTCCTTCAGGTGCTGTTCAGCGTTATGATCGTGCCAGTCAATGAGTACATAAATGCCCCGTTTAATGGCCCGATCTACCACCCCAGTAATGAGGTTCTTCTGATTCACCGGATCTTTCAAGTAACCCGAATCGGGCTGTACGGCCATAGACGCTCTTAAAAGATTAATGTTAAAGTCCCGGCATAGCCAGTCTACTACCTCCGCATTGTAATACTTCCTACCTCCCCAGACACTCCAGGATAAACTAATGCCCCGAAGCTGTGGAGGCACGCCCTGATGATTCACTACCTGGTTCCCTTCCACACGTAATGCTCCATTTTTTTTAACGGGCGACTGGGCATACATGGAAGTCAACAGAGTCAGGCTTAGTACGAAAGCCCCGAAAGCCGAGCGATACTTTTGCATCAATTTTGTAAGAAAAATCACCTTACTGGAACGAATCCAGTAAGGTGAAGCAGTTCATTTATTTAACCAGGATAATGTCGTCAAAGTAAAACGTTTCATCCTGCTTGTCGGGTCCCTGAATGCGGAAGCCCAGTGATTTCAACGTTTTCCCCGCCGACCAGAAATCTGCGTCAGAAATTTTGATTTTAAAATACGTCCACGTGCCCGCTTTCACGTCAATTTTATTGGCATTGACGTAGTTACCAAAGCCCTCTTTGCTGGCGTCGGTCGTCAGGTAGAGTGAATAATCCGCAGAAGCTCCTTTAATCCAGCCTGAAACGTAGGTATAACTCGAAGCATAGGCGAGTCCCGGTAAGGAGAAGCCGATGAGATGCCAGTTTCCTTTCTGGTAAGTCTTTCCAACGGAAGCCGTTCCTGATTTGAATTCCTTCGTAGAAATCACCGCCGCATCGCCCCAGGACGCATCCGTAATACCCGTTCCGTAGGCATCCAGGAAGATGGGATACGCCTGTTCGAGGTTTACGAACTCCTGCGTGGTTTTCATGGGCCCCGTCGAGTTCAATATATCCAGCGTAGTGCGGGTAGTTGTTGTGGCGGGCATCTCAATGGTAAGCTGTTTTTTAGCCTTCGAGATAATCTTAGCCGATACCGTTGTTCCCGTTAATTTTACAGAAGTTACATCGTCCAGGTTATTGCCCGTTAAGGTAATCTGCGATCCTTTCGTGAAGTTGTAATTCGAAACTTCCGTGACCGTAGGATAAGCCAGTACCCGAAAAGGTACAGATATGGCTCTTCCCAGACTATTCGTAAATGTAATATTCTGACTTCCGCCAATGGCTTCATCCGGTATTCTGAAAATCAGAGCATCTTCGGTATTCAGCGTCGGCATAATGCCCGCCGCAACATTATCTTTTTCCAGAACGATGCTACGCATATCTCCCAGACCCGTGCCCCGCAGGGTAACTACCGTTCCGCCTGCGGCAGAGTCGGGGGCAATCGTGGTGGCTACGGGTGTGCCAGGTTTAACCTGCGGTCTGCCGTCCGTATCTGGCTCGCAGGAACTTAAAAGTAGGCCCATGCTCAGAGCAGCCAGCCCCATATATAAAGCTTTCATAAATGCATTGATTAGGTCTTATTTGTAGTAAGGAACGGGGTCTTTGGCCAGTTCGGGGTCCTGCACGAGTTCACCCGCCGGGATGGGTAAGTACATCCGGTCTTCGCTGAAGTTAGTCAGGTAATTAGCCGCGGTTACCGTGCCCCGATTCTGTTTTTCAATGATGGCTTTGGCTTTCGCATACCCCTGCCGCTGAATATCGTACCAGTAATCCCCTTCAAACGCAAACTCTACCCGACGTTCGTGCATAATCTGATCCAGTGTAAACGACGTTCTCGGAGCCAGCCCCGCCCGGGCACGAACCAGATTTAAAGCCTGTAAAGCTTTGGCATCGCTCGAAGAGGCCCCGCCAGCCAGTGTCGCCTCGGCATAAATCAGCAGGATATCCGCATACCGAAGCAAGACTACGTTATTGCCCGAGTTTTGACCCAGTACGGCGTCACCACCAAAGCTTTTGCCGGGTCCGGCGAAATACTTGGTAATGTTAGAGCGAGTCGGACTCAGGCTGCCGCCGTCTTCCACGGGTTGCAACGTATCGTACTTGAACCCATTGGCCATGAAAGCATTATACTTGGGAGCATTGACGCGTTGAGGTTTCCAGGCGGTATTCGTCCAGCCGTGTTCCATCACTGACCACTTGCGACGTAAATCGCCGAATTCGTATTCTTTCAAAAGATCCAGCGAAGGAATGTACATCTCCCAGGCATCTGCCTCTGCCGTTCGCAGGGCCCCCGCTCCACGGTCCGGGTTTTTGATATTACCCGTTCCCCAGGGATCGCCCGAAAGCTGGTGCTGAATGCTAAAGAGTGTCTCTTCGTTATTATTCATGCTCGTTTTAGTGAACATGCCGTTGTAATCACTCACCAGCCGGTATTTTCCAGAGTCGATTACCTCCTGAGCCTTGGCTTTGGCATTGGTATAATCTTTCTGATACAGATACACCTTAGCCATCATGCCTTTGGCGGAATACTTCGTCAAACGTCCAGCCACGTCAGACTCGGGCAGTCCGGCTTCGGCCAGCTTTAATTCTTCCAGAGCAAAGCGAAGCACATCCGATTGCAGGTAACGAGGAATGTTGAAGTTCCCCGATAAGGCCGTAGCCCCCGGATCAGTTATAATGGGAGCTGCCCCCCAGGTGCGGGCAATGTAGAAATATACCGTTCCGCGAATGAAATGGCACTCGGCAATGGCAGGATCGAGGTACGAAGCTCCGCCCCCCGAAGCTTTCTTTTCTTCGAAGGTTTTAATCATTACGTTCGCATACCCAATGATCTTATAGAAAGCTCCCCAGGCAGCCCCGATGCGTTCGGAAGCCGACGACATGGTAAAGTTCAGGTACTCGACGTCGGTGTAGGTAAACATATTTCCTCCCATCACATCGCCGATGGCATCCTGAGCCCGGCTTTCATAATTCCGCCAGGGTAATCCACTATATAAGGTACTCGTCGCGGCCCGAACCTCTTCGGCGGAGTTATAATAGTTTCCCGTGGTTGTTCCCGAAAGGGAGGGTCGCTCAATAAATTCTTTACCGCAGGCCGTAAGCAGTAATCCTGCTGCTACAAAGCCATATATCGATTTGATAGTCATTGCCTAATCGTTTAAAAGCTCTAGAACTGGAAGTTGGCCCCTAAGGTGAAAGTCCGTGGATTGGGGTAATGCCCGGTGTCTACATTCATGAGCTTGATACTGTTGTTAAGGGCTCCAATTTCCGGGTCATAACCCGAGTAGTTGGTGAACGTCTTCAGGTTCTGGATGGTCCCGTAAATGCGTAGGTTACTCATTTTAATGCGGCTCAGCAGGGTTTGTGGCAAGCGATACCCCAGCGTAATATTCTGAATTCGCCAGAAGGAAGCATCTTCTACGTAGCGATCTGACATAGCCGTATTGTTTTTGTTGGTAACCGTGAAGCGGGGTAATTTTCCATCCGTGTTATCGGCAGTGTACCGATCGGTTACGATTCGCAACTGATTAGACCAGGCATTATTCATGCCTTCCAGCTGCCAGCGTAAGAAGTTAAACGCCTTTGCCCCCTGACTACCCTGAAAGAAAATGGACAAATCCAGATTTTTATAGTTAAATGAATTCGTCAAACCCCAGGTGAATTTGGGTAGTGGGCTTCCGATAAAGGTCATATCTGAAGCATCAATCTTATTATCCCCGTTGATATCCTTGAATCGAACATCGCCCAGCCAGGTTTCATTCTGATTGACTTTGTAGCCAAACTGAGGCAGACTATTATCCAGATCCGATTGATTCCGATAGAGTCCATCCGTAACCAGCCCCCAGAATGAACCTACGGGTCGGCCCGGCGTAGTGTGAGTCACGAGGTAGTTGTTATAATAGACCTTCCCATCCAGAGCCGAAGCGGCACTGGCAGCTTTGTCATAGGTATTGGTAAACTGGGTGAAGACCACATTTGTCTTCCAGTTGAAATCTTTGGTTTTGATGTTGGTAGAGGTGATCCCAATGTCAATCCCTTTGTTCGTCATCTGCCCGGCATTGCCTAGCGGAGCCTTTAAATCATCCCACTGGTCACCCACGCCAATGAGGTTAGGTCCGGTTAGGAAAATGATCATGTCGGAAGTAACCTTACGATAGACATCAATCGTGGCATCGATTCGCCCGTTCAGCAAGCCTAGATCTACGCCGAAGTTGGTGGTTTTTACAGACTCCCATTTCAAGTTCGGATTAGGAATCCCGTTAATCATGTTCGACGTACCGAAACCAACCGGACCGGAGAAGAATTGAACGGAACCTACGTAAGCCGGGTTAGGTGCTCCTCCGGGGAAGTTCTGATTACCCACAGAGCCGTACCCGGCCCGAAGTTTGAGGTGATTGACTACATTGGAAAAACTTCCTTTGGCAAAGTTTTCGTTAGAGACCGTCCAGCCCACCGAAACCCCGGGGAAGTTACCCCAGCGGTTGTTAGGACCAAAGTTGGAAGACCCATCCGCCCGGAAACTGGCCGATACCGAATACCGATCACCGTAGGTATAGTTGGCCCGGGCAAAGTAAGACTCCATGGCCCATTGTCCTTTACCACCGCTTAACCCCCAGGTAGTCTGATCGGAGCTTCCCGTATTTAAATCAAAGATATTGGCCTGTAAATCAACTTTCGAGCCCGAAATAGCCTGGTAATACGAAGCCTGAGCCTGATGGCCTAAGGTTAACTGAATGCCGTGCTTGCCTACGTATTTATTATAGCTGAGGTAATTCGTCAACGAGTAGTAATAACTGTCTGAACGGGAGTCAATCAATCGGCTCCGGAAGGAGGTTCCACCGACGTTCCCCGCCTTTTGAAAAGCCACGTTATTATCCTGACCGAGCGAGTAAGAGAGTTCGTTTCTCAGCGATAAATCTTTGGTAAACTGTAACTCCGCATACATATTCCCGAAAACGGTGTTCGTCGTTTTGGTATTCCCGCGAAACTGAGCGTTACCCACCAGGTTGGCGTTATTATACTGCACGCCGCCCACGGTTTGGCCGCCACCCCAGGAACCATCCAGATTCTTCACAGGTATCAGCGGGCTTGTCACGGCTCCCCACCAGATGGTGCTTTCTGCGGCATCGGCCAGGGTTACGTTTTGAATGGTTCTCGATACGTTCGCACTCAAACCCACTTTGGCCCAGCTTTTCAACTGGTTATCCAGGCTCAACCGGGTCGAGTAGCGTTTAAAGTCGGAACCCAGCAGAATTCCTTTGTTATCGAAATAATTGAGTGACAGGTAATACGTAGTTCGTTCCTTGCCTCCCGAAAAACTCAACTGATGGTTCTGGATATTTCCCCGCTGAAACATGGCATCCTGCCAGTCGGTACCTCGTCCCAGAATGGACGGGTCTTTGAATTCATCAGCAACGGGGTTTCCAATGATGGGTAATACTTCATTTTGATAGCGGGCAAAATCCCGTAAATCCATCAAATCGAGCTTGCGAGCCACTTCGGATACGCCGTAATACACATCATAGTTAATCTTTCCTTCCCCGGCTTTTCCTTTTTTGGTGGTCACCATGATGACGCCATTCGCCGCCTGAGACCCATAAATAGCCTGAGCGGAGGCATCTTTCAGCACGTCGATAGACTCAATGTCATTGGGGTTCAGCATGGCCATGACGCTATTCCCCGTTTGCCCATCGCTCCCTCCCAAACCCGCATAACCCGAGCTAGCCGAAGTATTACCATTAACAAAAGGAACGCCATCAATCACAAACAAAGGATCGTTACTATTGATCGAAGTAACCCCGCGTACTTTCACCGAAACGCCCCCGCCGGGCTGTCCGCCATTACTGGTTACCGTTACCCCAGCCGCTTTGCCCTGCAAAAGCTGATCGATCCCAGCCGCCGGAATATCCTTTAATTCAGAAGCTTTCAGCGTAGTAATGGAAGAGGTCACATCCGACCGTTTCGCCGTTCCGTAACCGATTACCACCACCTCATCGAAGTTTTTATCATTATCGAGCAGGGTAATCGCCAATTCGGTTTTAGTACCGATTTCTACTTCCTGGGTTTGCATACCCACGTAGGAAACGGTTAAGCTTTTGGCATCGGCAGGAATCGTTAAGCTAAACTTGCCGCTGACGTCGGTAGTGGCCCCGAGTTGCAAGCCCTTCACATACACTGAAGCTCCGGGCAATTGAGTACCGCGAGCGTCAGAAACGACGCCCCGGATGGTTCGCTGCTGAGCCCAGGTGCTCAGGCAAATACTCATTCCCAGAAAAATGAGCAGTAGTTGTCTTATCATTTGAAATAGTATTAGGAAAACATAATTGGTAAGAAAGCTTTGGAGAAGGCACAGCAAACCCGGCTCACTTCGGAAAGAAACGAGAGAAGGAATACACGCCTGTTTTGCTAAAATCAGGGGTCAGTAACCGAGCGTATGCTTATCATAAGGATTTGGGTTAGAGTGATTTGTACTAGGTTTTACTTGGGTAAAGAAATTAAGACGGACGTGCCTTTACCCAGCACGCTATTCCAGATTACCTGACCACCGAGGTAGTCTATACGTGACTGAATATTGGAGAGTCCATTTCCGCTATGATTTTCCCTGATGAACCCTTTTCCATCGTCTTCCACACTAATCAGAATACTCGTGTCCGTAATCATGACCTGAAGGGTAATGCTATCGGCTTCAGCGTGTTTGAGTGCATTGTTCAGCAATTCCTGAATGACTCGATACAGCATCACCGAACTTTCGTCACTCAGCTCTGGCATCTCGCCGTAATGCTCCAGAATGACGCTGGTCTCATTGACCATGTCCAGTTTCTGAATGAGATCTTCCAGAGCCGGAATTAACCCAAACGTCGATAAAGCATACGGACGCAAATCATTGGAAATCAAACGCGTTTCCGTACAGGCTTCGTCCAGAAACTGATTTAACGGGCCTCTGACTTCCCCGGGGAGAGCTTCCTGATGGGCCTCTACGAAAAGCTTGATTCTGGAAAGCTGTATTCCCAATCCATCGTGCAAATCCCGGGCAATTCGACTCCGTTCGCCTTCCTGTCCTTCGATCATGGCCTTGAGCGATTTCAACTCCAGTTCCCTGATCTGCTGACGGGCAATAACTGCCTGCTGGCGGGCAATGAGTTTCTGCTGACGTCGCAGGTAAATTAATGTTCCGACCCCAATAATGCTGATGAACAAACCAATTACCAGCATGGTATTAATCACGTTCTGATTCCGGTTTTGTTCCTCAACGAGCTGTTTTTCAACCGAAAGCGTTTTAATCTGACTATCCAGTTCCTGTAAACGAATGCTTTTCGTTTGTTCGGAATTGTAAAACTGCTGGGTATAATCCAGCGTCTTTAAAAGCGAGGCATAAGCTTCGCGGTAATTGCCGAGGTAACTGTAACATTCCGCCGAATGCCGGGTAATTTCCCGCAACATGGAGAGATTACGAATGGAGTCAGCGATGTGGTAGCTTTCCTGATAATAGGCAATCGAAGCCAGATGACGGCTTTTAAATTGTTCGGTAATACCCAGATAAAATAGGTTCAGGGCAATTAGCCAGCCTTTTTTCTCCTTACGGGCAATGGCCAGACTTCGTTCGGCAAAAAAACGGGCAGAGTCCGGTTGCTTGGTTCTGGAATACGTGGTTGCTAATAAATTTTGGGCATAGGCCTGAAAATAGGGTTGTTTATAGCGGGCACTTAATTGTTCGGTTTGTCTTAATTCGGTAAATAACGATTGGGGGATCGGTTCTTTATTTTGAAGAATATTGCCAATGTACAAGCGGCACTCGATTACTTTTGGAATATTCTGGATTCGTTTAAAATAGGTTAATGCCTGATTCAGGTATTTCTCCGCATGATTTTGCATGAAATAATCGTGCGTATAATAATCTCCGATAAGCATGTGCATATTATAATACCCAACGGAATCGCCCGTGAGGTGGTAATATTTCATGCTGTTCAGATACGACTCAATGGTATACTTATTATAGCCGTAATGCTCGTGGTAAAAAAGTCCGAGACGCTCGCTGGCTTTGGCGGCTTCTTCATAGTTTTCAAGTCCTGCGAATCGGTTTATCTTTTCCTGTAGGGTGTCCAGGCCGGGTAAATCTGTTTGTGCCCAGCTCTGTGGAAGGGTTAAAAATAAACAAGTAAGGATACCTATAAACAGACGCAAACTTTTAAACATGACAGCCAGCCACGCATTTGTTAAGATGAAATTTAATCAAGATACTGCATTTCCATGGCAGTTTTGATAAGGACTGCTGTATTGGGCACGTCAAACTTGAGTAGCAAACTACTCCGGTGAAACTCAATTGCTTTAATGCTGACAAAAAGCTGATTCGCCATTTGCTGAGTCGTCAATCCCTGAGCAATTAACGTCAATACTTCCGATTCTCTGGGCGTTAAGTTTAGTCGGCTGCCGTTGGCCTTTTTTGCCTTTGGACCTTTGGTGAGCAGAATCTGAGTGATTACTTCATTGAAGTAATTTTTTCCCTCATGAACTTTACCAATGGCTTCCAGTAACTCCAGTTTTGTAGTATTTTTCAACAGATACCCCTGGGCTCCTTTCTTCACGACCCGTTTGATTAAACTGGCATCATCATGCATCGTTAAGGCAATGATTTTGCAGGATGGGTATTGACGGGTTATGGTTTCGCAAAGAGCCAGTCCGTCTTCAATATGGGGAAATGATAGATCCAGTAAAATTACATCAATGGGACCCTTGATGAGGCTTTCCAGTACTGAACTACAAGAGTAACACCGCTCTACCACTTCAATATGAGCCGCCCCCGAAAGCAGGGAATCGATTCCTTCCACAAAAACATTATGATCGTCGGCAATGAGCACCCGTATCATGTTATTACCTTGGTTCATATACTAAACTGGACGCCGACACCCTGGAACACTTCCTATTAACCGTTGCCTTTAAATGATTAATAGAATATTGTTCAGCAAAAATAGGATTAATTAAATATATAATTACTAGGGGAAACCCTCAAACCAGAAAAATCTAGGGTTTTCCCTAATCTCGATTCAAATTATCATTCTTTTAGAGTTTATCTAGAAACGCCATTTTTATTTCCTTCCGTTGGAGAGAAGTGAGGGAGGCGTTTGTTTACATTCCAATCGGTCATCCAGATCTTTGCTTCCCCGGATTTCATCCGAGGCTATTGGTATTTAACCCCTATGGGGTTGGCGTAAGACGGTTTGAATAATAACCCCAGCGGGGTTTAATATAGGTAGCCCCGGATTTCATCCGGGGACACTGCGGGAGGACTATCGAAATACAAATTAAGGTAGAGACGCGACTTTGGATTGCCCGCAGTCGCTCGGCTCTGCCGAGTGACTACCTAGCTCTAGGCCTCTGGCCGATAGGATGCGAACCCCTGGCGGGTCAGCGAACACCTTTCTCAAACAAAAATAGGCTTGCGAACTTCGGCCAGAGGCCTGCCAAGCTATAGTGTCACTCGGCTAGAGCCGAGCGACTGCGAGAGAAGCGAGGGACCTTATGATCTTTGGCGGCTTTACTTGCTTCCCCGGATTTCATCCGGGGCTATTCGTATTTAACCCCTCCGGGGTTATTTCCCGCAGTCGCTCGGCCAGAGCCAAGCAGCTGCGAGGGGAGTTAACCTTTCCTTGAACCCCTGCTTCACATCCAGAGTTAGGTAAAATGTGTTTTCTATTAGGCATAAAGGCCAGGCATCAAATGAAATGCCTGGCCTTTATGCTTAGTGTTTTAAACGATTAATTCCGATCAATTCGATACAATCGTCCTCCGTCAGTAATGGCGTATAAAGCTCCGTCTGATCCCTGGGTGATGTCCCGAAAACGTTGTCCTTCATTGGCGAGTAACCGCTCTTCACCCACGACCTGATTATTCTCAATCACGAGGCGAATGAGGTGCTGACCGCTCAAAGAGCTTATAAATAAATTGTTTTGCCATTCGGGAATTCGGTTACCCGTGTAGAAAGTCATTCCGCTGGGCGAGACTACCGGGTCCCAATAATAGACCGGTTGTTGCATGCCCTGTTGCTGCTGAATCCCTGCTCCAATGGTTTGTCCACTGTACTCAATGCCATACGTAATGGTGGGCCAGCCGTAATTGGCTCCGGCCTGAATGCGGTTTATTTCATCCCCACCCCGAGGGCCATGTTCGCTTTCCCACAGCTCGCCCGTTACGGGGTGAATGGCCAGGCCCTGCGGGTTCCGATGCCCATAGGAATAAATTTCAGGACGGCCACCCGATTGCCCCACTGAAGGGTTGCCCGAAGCGGCCTGACCGTTTTTGGTAATACGAACGATTTTCCCTAAACCCGAACTTAGCGATTGGGCCTGGGGACGAGTGGCCAGGTCCGAGCGTTCCCCCGTACTTACCAGAAGATTTCCGGTCTGATCGAACAAAATCCTTCCTCCGTAATGAAGATTGCCGGCGTAAGCAGGGAGAGCCCGGTAAATGACCTGTGCGTTTTCAATCTGCTTTTCATTTGCCGAAAGCTGCCCTTTGGCTACGGAGGTTACATTTCCGCCCGTAATGGCTTCGGAGAACACCCAATAAATCGTTCGATTGCTGGCAAAATCGGGGTCCAGTCGCAGGCCCAGCAGGCCTCCCTGACCCGCAGAATTAACGGCAGGAATTCCGGTGATCGGTTCTCCTACGGCACCCTCTACCGTGACGATCCGCATGCTGCCCCCCTTTTCGGTAACAAGCAAATGGCCAGACGGCAAACCGGTAATGCCCCAGGGCGAACGAAGCGTCTGCGTCAGTATACGACTCTCAAAACTACTGGTCGTCTGCACGCCAGCAATTCGCGTTTGTCCCTGAAAAGCTGGACTGTAGGAAGTATTAGGTTGTTCGGTTTCAACGGGATCGGTAGTCCCGGAAGGATTATTATTTTCTTCCTGATTGCTTTGGCAGGAAGACAAAGCCAGCACAGCGGCCAGTGAAATACTTAAATAATGGCAATTCATAACTAATCAGTTTATAGTGGATTGATTAGCAGAACTAAAGAATTGTACCCGCGTGCGGTAGCCATTATTTACTTACGTGCCTCTGCCCGCCAATTGCGGATACTACTTACCTATCCTCTTACGTCATCTCTCTCTGAATAAAAGATATTCAGGTATCTATAGTTACCTTAAGGAAATAAATAATCTCCTCAAAGCTCGTCTGATTCCTACAGAAGGTCTCTCCCTTCGTTCGAAAGGACAGGCGAAAAAGTTCGTTTAGCTCCCGACCATACTGGTGCGAGATTCCATCTCGTTCCTACTTATGAAGACAGGTTCCCACCTGCCCTTATATCTTCATGTTAACCATAGCGAAGTGAAGGCACTTATTACTTTTGCGAATTCACCTGCTTCCTGGGAAATTTACTAATTCCGGCAATGTCCATGCTACCCAAGGTCTCGTGTCCGGTTTCTGGATTAGTAAGTATTCTATTTTTTAGCGTACAGCTTCAAGGCCCGTTTGTGAAATTTAGCTAGTCTGTGAATCAATTTTTCCGGTGAAAGCACTCGCACGGTATCGCCCAGGCGGGCCAGTTCATATTCCAGTTCTTTGTTGATAATGATGGATAACCTGACCCGGAATTCTTTGTTGGTATTTACTAAAATATCCTCTTTCCGGAAAGGATAAAAAGGCTGAGCCTGAAATCGAAGTCCTTCCTCACGAGAAAAGGACAGGATGACCTCTTCTGGCGGATCATCATAGACGGCCACGCCCAAAGCCGGGCGGAAATACGCTTCCGCATCGAAAGCCGGAGGGTCGAACGATAGGTCTGTGATTTCGAGCGTTCCATCCACTACCCGATCCAGACCAAAAACGCGAAGCTGCGTCGGTTCCACTTCGTGCCCGATAACGTACCAGCGATTGCGGTGTTCTTTAATCAGGTGCGGAAAGACCGTTCTTAGTCGCGACTCCGAATCCTGGTATTTCTGATACCGAAACTGAATGACTTTTTTCTGAAGGCAGGCGACTAGCACCTGATCTAGCAGGTCATTTCCCCGGCCCGCCGGAACGGCTTCAAAAATGATGTGGGCCTGCGAGTCGGCGGGTTGGGCAAATCGAAAGCGAACGGCCTGCTCGATTTTTTCCACCGCCCCCCGGAAATCGGCAAAGACGGCCCAATCTCTAAACTGGTTCAGTGTAGCCAGGGCACGCTTCAAAGCCACCACATCCTGATCCGTCAACTCCAGCTCAACGGTTTTCAGATCAAAAGCATACGTATATTCATATCCGTTATAACGCCGATTATAGCGAATGGGAGCATCATATCGCTCACGCATGAGGGCCAAATCTTCTTTCAGGGTACGTTCAGCACTTTCGCAGCCCTGCATAAGCACCGAAGCGGGGACAGCCTTACCCCGTCTGAGTTGATCATTAATGAATTGAAACCGCTGGTTTTGAGGGAGGGGCATAAAAATCAAAATAATTTTTTTGCGTGCATTGATTATGCACGCAAACTTCAAATATTTGTCTTGAAAACAATGAAATAAAGTTTAATTTTTTTGATAACCTTTTACCTGTCCCCGCGATAAGAAGTTATGCAATTTCGACTCACCCTCCGACCTATACACCGAAAGACGCTGGTGCCCTTCAACTATGCGTACCGGCTCAGTGCTTTTATTTATTCCGTTTTGGCGGATGCAGATGCCAAGTATGCTGATTTTCTGCACGAACAGGGGTACCAATACTCATCAACCCGACGATTCAAGCTCTTTACTTTCTCGGATTTACTCATGCCAAATGCCCGCGTGGATACCCAAGCGGGAGGTTTGTGGGTGAACAGTGAAACGATTGAATGGATCGTAAGCTTTTACGTAGATCAGGCCGCTCAGCACTTTATTATGGGTCTGTTTCAGGATCAGACCTGCGTCATTGCCTCTCCCCGCCACCGGGCCGAGTTTAGCATTGAACGCGTCGAGGCAATACCCTTAGCCATCACAACGGATACCCTTACGTTACGAACCCTTTCTCCGGTGGTAATTGCCCAAAAAGATGAGCGGGGTATGGATCAGTACCTTCATCCTTCCGACGAAGCATTTGGTACGTTACTGATTTCTAATCTGTTAGCAAAGTGGAATAGCGTACCCGTGACCGCAGGAGCAGCAGATTTATTAGACGAAACTCTGACGTACCGATATCTACCGGGCCGTTATGAACCGAAATCCAGATTACTGACTATCAAAGAAAATTCCCGGGCCGAAACGAAGGTGCGAGGATATTACGGATTTTCTTTCGAATTGACCGGGCCGAAGGAGATTTTGGAATTGGCTGTGTTTGCGGGGGTTGGTAGGTATAACGCGGAAGGGTTTGGGATGGTGGGTCTATAAGTATGCTTTTCAAAATGTATGAATAAAAAATGTTTATACTAACATGTTAAAGGAACTATCAATCTTTACCCAAAGCCTCGATGCTGACCTTAAAGAGATTGGGATTGAACCACGCGAAGGGCTACACATCGTACTGCCGCTGGAAGAATCTCCGGAAGGTGACATTCGGATTGCCGACCACTTCGAGTATGACTTATACCGTAAGAAAAGGCCTAAATCTAATGAAGAACTGTTAAAGAAATGTGCAGCCTGGGCACGGGCTGCCTGGATGGTGGATACCAACAAGTGCTTAGACTTGCCCGGAAAGAAAATCCATTCAGCGTCGCCTTTCTGCTTGGCTTATAAGTTTGGTTCTCTGTTAACAGATTTGCAATTGGAAGTTTATTTCAATAAAGCAGGCAAGTTTCTTCAGGACGAAAAGAGTAGTCAGCAGGCACAGAGATTTCGCCAAACCCTGAATAGTTGGGAAAAGATTCAACAGCTTTTAATTCAGATACCGGAAGTTATTCCGCCCGAAGACGCTGACAAAGAATTAAAAACCCGGGCTTTAAAAGAAGGAGAGTACATCATCTTCTATCTTGATATTCCATTGGAAGTATACCAGAAACCCAACGCTACTTACCTACAAGATCGACTTTTCAATACCAATGAATATAATACTTCGGTAGGCGAAGAAATATTTGGCACCAGTGCGTTTTTTAACGGTTTCTCAAGCAAGAAACCCTTTTTGCTGCATCAGACGGCTCCTTTCACTGTTGCCGGACGGATTTCGGCAGGCGATGCTTTACAACTGCATGAATTTGGTGAGTTGGTGAGTCGTAATATTTTTCCGCGTCCCTTACCCATCTTTATCTATAACGATGAAATTCAAAAACATTCGTTTCGCCTTTTTAAAGAGGAAGCCTTAAAAGATCCAACCCAGCGGAAAACGCACTCGCAAATTATTACAGAGTTATATAAAGACCACAAAGATGAGTTAGGAAACTATTACCTGCTTTATTATCAACAAGGGCAAATTAAAGACTTCGACTTTGTCAGTCGGTTTGAATATCATTTGCATGACCTACAAGGCAATGCCTGGACTGTAACAGACTGGTTTGGGGCTGGTTATGCACCCGTTTTTTATGACGTATTCAAGTTCCAGAATAGCCTGTTGCCTGTTATTTTCAATAATGCTTTAGTGGTTCGGACTAAGGCTAAGAAAGGGGAAGAAGGAGCCTTCCAGCTTCGCTTTTTCGATGAAATAGACCCACAATACTGCAAGACCGATAATACCCATCTGCTGGTAATGAAATATCGGCAGGCGTTCTATGATTTCATTTACAAATCAAAACGGCAGGCTGTTACTCAGGCGATGTTTCAAGATATTCTACTGACAGGTATTCTAGACGATTTACGCCTTGATCGTTACGAAAATCGCCAGCACAGCGAAGACGCAACTATCAGGCGAAAACTCAATGTGCTTTTCAGTTTACATTTCCATTTTCAACCGTATCAAATCAATCCCGTTTTTATGCCAAACCAATTAACCGAGTTACGCCCGTTTATGGCTCAATTAGCCTCGGGCGAGACGACTATCGACACCGACGAGCAATTTGCGTTTGCGGCTGGGCAGGTCATCTATTACATTCAGGCAAAGAGTAAGTCGGAAGATCGCAGTTACGCCAGACTAGAACCGTTTCTACAACAGACTGATAGTAAGCAGTTTCAGCAAGCGGTTGTTAAGCTCTTCGATCGCTACAAACATGAAACGTATTCGGCTAGTTTCCGGGAACCAATGGCAAACGTCATCAGCTATGCACCAAAGCAATCTCTTAAATCATTGATGCCACTCATGTTGGCTGGTTTCTTTTCCAAAAATTTCCTGTTTGGAGAGAAACCAACAATTGGCGACGAAACTCAGCAATTGCCTGCAACCAACGAATAATTATAACTTTCCCTTTCCAATTTACAACTATGACTACTGCCTTTACCAATCGCGTCTTCGGATGCGTCGTTATCAAATCGGTCAATTCAAACTACAACGCCGACTTTACTCACCAACCTCGCACCTTACCCGATGGCACCGTTTATGCTACCGATAAAGCCCTGAAATACACTGTGCGAAATTACCTCAAAAAAGCGTATCCCGACGATAAGGTTTTTTACTTTAAAACGATGGATAGCGACTTTAAACCCCGAACACTTGATGAAAGTTACGTTTTATATTTTGGTGATTTTCCTAAAAAAAGCAAAAAGAAAGACAATCCAGAACCAGAAAAATTCTATCTATTCAAGTATGATGGTGATAGTGTGACTGGATTATTACCTGGACAAATTAAACCAGCAACTGTTAAAAAATATTTTAACAGTTTAGGCGAAGACTCGGATCTTAAGCAACTGGCCAATGATTTCAATAAAGTTACTGGCAAAAAAGCAGAGCAGCAGACCACAGATTTCGTTTTATCAAAATTAATGGAAGAACAAGAAGAGTCTTTTTGGTACATTGAAAATGGGAAATTACAAAAGATAAATGGTTCTTTCATTGACATTGAAACTGTAGCTAATGAGCTAGATAATTTGGTGACCGGTGGATTAGATCGGAAAATTATGCTCTCAAATTTGTTGACTTGCATTGATGTTCGTTTGTTTGGGGGAACATATGCTGGTCAGGCTAATCTTTCTATTCACGGCCCTTTGCAAATTACGCATGGTGTAAACCGTTACGTGGAGGGTATTATATACTCGGAACAAATTATGTCGCCATTCCGAAATCCTGGCGAGAAAAGTGCTGACTCAACCATGAGTACACTGGGAACGCAGTCGAAACTGAAAGAAGGCCACTACGTACACGGCTTGTCGTTGAACCCGCATAATATCAGTGATCTGATCAAGCTTTCGAGCGGACAAGCTATAACCAACGATGACATTACAAAAGTCAAGAATGCTTTAACACAGGGTGCTACATTGTATGACTCAGCCGCCAAAGCTGGTACCGAAAACGAATTAATGCTTTGGGTACAACTTAAACCCGGATCTATGTTAGTGCTGCCTTCCTTTGTGGAACTAATTTCAGTCGATGCTGACCGGGTTATTCATTTGGAAAAAGTTACGAAGATTCTCGAACGCCCGACCGTGAGCAAACACATCGAAAAAATAGAGCTGTACTACGATAAAACGGTTACGCAAATAACCGGAGCTCCAACCAACGCGACCATTCTGGAATTAAACCAATGAACGAACAAATAACGCTCGATTTCACGGAAAAAGAGCAACAGCCTGTTCCAGAACCAAAACCCGTAAGCCTTCGTTTGATTTCGTTCGACTTACGGGCAGACTTTGGCTTTTTCCGTAAGCCGGACGTAAACGATGGCTTACAGCTTTCCTACAATATGCTTCACAAACCCGCCCTGCTGGGTATTCTGGGGGCTATTGCTGGGCTGAAAGGGTATGCTCAAAAAGGCCAATGGCCGGAGTACTATAAATGGCTGAAAGAAGTACAGGTAGGCATTGAACCGCTAAAGCCTTATCATGAAAAAGGTAATTTCACGAAAACGGCACTGACTTATACAAACACTGTTGGTTATGCTAATGCCGATGGCAACCTTATCGTGCATGAGAACACGCTTCGTTTACCCGCCTATCGTGTGTACGTTCTGCTCAATGAAGCAGATGAGCTACAGAATCGATTGCTAAATCGTATCCGTAATCAAGAGGCTGAGTTTGTACCCTATCTGGGCAAGAATGAGTTCACGGCTTGGTGGGAAAATGTCGCGGAGTATGAAGTGGCTCCTTTTGAAGCCGAAAGGGATTTTACTGTTTCAACGCTCTTCATTCGCGATTATCCGGTTCGTAGCCAACGTCGTAAACCCCGCTTTTCTCCATCAGCACGAGCCGTTACGAATCAGGCGACGTTCGCCTATTTCGAACGACTACCTATTGGCTTTGATGAACAGCTACTTCAATACGAATTGGCCGAATTCGCCTACACAGACTGGGCATTGCAGGCCGGATCACAGATTGAGGGTTTATATGAGTTGAGTGCTTTAGATGGCACGAAGTGTGTTATTCAACTATTCTAAGTGATGCTGACTTTACTGACTCAGTTTGATAACGCGTTGCGGGTTGATCACCTGCTAACTAACCATCGCCAGTATCTGGCTCATTTGCCCACTTCGCAATTAGAGGCACAAGTGAATGATGAGACATTAGCTGAGCACATGGATGTTGTGCTTCGTGTAGCACGGCAATTGAGCGACCAACACGGAATAACTAGTGTTGTCGAACAGTTAATTACACAGTTGATTTCGACTCGGCCATTTGCTTTTCAAGATACACTTAAGGCTTATATTTTTGATCTGTTTGTTGGGGCAATTGCTTTTCATGATTTTGGTAAAGTAAATGAGCACTTTCAAAAAGAGCGGATGAAAAATGTCCTTTTTCAGGGCAATTATCAGGATATCTTTAATCCAGTGCATGGACATTCAGAACTAAGTGCTTACATCTTTGCCGTTTATCATCTGGAGCATATTGAACAAGGATTGGCAGGCATTCCAGAAGATGAACGCGTTTGGCTCTCGGCAGTAGCTCTGTTATTTACCAATCCTATTCTACTTCACCATAGTTCGCGTTTTGAGTCTCCTAAGAGCCGTATTGCACGTAGTCAGTACATGAAATTTGCCGATAGCCTGAAGCGATATATAACTCTTTACCAGTTTGCTGACCCTAATATATCGGAGCCTTATTTTGCAGCCTGGTCTACGATTTGGGATACATTCACGGAAGAGAATACAACCGCCTTTTCCATTTTTGCTCTCCTACGCCTAAATTTTTCCCTGCTTACAGCTGCCGATTATTTAGCCACATCGGAATACATGAATCAGGCAGGGATTAGTGATTTTGGCGTATTGAATCAAGTAGCCCGGCAGAAACTAATTCATGCTGCCCGTAGTAGCAAATCTTATAATACCCATGCCTTTCAACTGGCCGATGATGCTGCGTGGCACCCGACCAGACCAACGGAACGAAATAACGAAACACTAAATGCATTGCGGCTGGAAATGGCGGTTCAGGCTATTCGGCAGGTTCGTCAATATCCAGAGCAACGGCTTTTCTATCTGGAAGCACCAACTGGAGGCGGCAAAACGAATATATCAGCCTTGGTAACAGCAGAACTACTACGTCTTGATATATCCCTTAACAAAATATTCTACGTATTCCCGTTTACAACGCTTATCACGCAGACTCACAAGGCATTACAGGAAACTTGGCAACTAGAGGACTCGCAGATTGGATTGCTACATTCACGGGGTGGCTTTCAGCAAAAAGAACCAACAGAAGAAGGAGACTATGGGAAACAGTGGAAAAATCAACTGGCTAATCTATTTGCTTTTTTTCCAGTATGTTTACTAACGCATATCCGCTTTTTCGACATCTTAAAGTCAAACGAAAAAGATAGCATTTACCTCATGCATCGATTGGCTAATTCAGTAGTCGTGATTGATGAATTGCAATCGTATTCGCCTAAACATTGGGATAAAATGCTATTCTGGCTCGATCAATATAGCCGAACGTTCAATATTCGTTTTGTACTAATGTCAGCAACATTGCCCCGTATTGACGGGTTGGACGTAGGATTGTCACAACGACCTCAATTCGTTGATTTGCTACCTGATGCTAAACGCTACTTTCAAAATCCAAACTTTCGTGATCGTGTGCGGTTTAGGTTTGATTTGCTGGAAACCCCTAACAAAAATCCACAGATCATTAAGTCGGAAGCGTTGGCTGAAGTGGTTTTGGAGCAATCGAAAAAGTATGCTCAGGAAAATAATGGACGTGTTTTCACGATTGTTGAATTCATCTACAAGAAGTCAGCTACGGATTTTGCAGGCTTGATTGGGCAAACGTTTTTCGACAAAGTGTTTGTGTTATCCGGTACAATTCTAGAACCTCGCAGGAGAGAAATTATCAATTTTCTGAAGCAGAATGCCAAAGCACAGATGAAGGTGCTACTTATCACGACGCAGGTTGTTGAAGCAGGCGTAGACATTGATATGGATCTCGGCTTTAAAAATATTTCGCTTATCGACAGCGATGAGCAATTAGCTGGTCGAGTAAATCGAAACGTAACGAAAGATGTTTGCAACGTTTTTCTTTTCAAAATGAACGAACCCGGTATTCTATATAAACATGATGATCGATTTGATATAACCCGCGAAAAACTAACCATTGCTGATCATAAGCAAATTCTAGAAACAAAAGACTTCAGTAAGCTATATAATCAGGTTTTAGCTGGTCGAAATGATTTGAA
This sequence comes from Siphonobacter sp. SORGH_AS_0500, assembly GCF_031453245.1. Classification (NCBI taxonomy): domain Bacteria; kingdom Pseudomonadati; phylum Bacteroidota; class Cytophagia; order Cytophagales; family Cytophagaceae; genus Siphonobacter; species Siphonobacter sp. SORGH_AS_0500. Next base: position 1,627 of record NZ_JAVIYT010000007.1, on the reverse strand, counting down.
TCAGAAAGTAGGGATTGAAAATTTTTCGACCAAATACCTGCCTGATGTACAACAGCTTGACTATGAGTCTGTTCATAAAAATTTCCAGCTAATTGAACAGAAGAACCTGTCCATATTTGTTCCTCTACCTTTACCGATTTTGATTGAAGGTGAAAAAGCTAGCACAATTGAAGAGGTATTCTCAAAAGTTGAACTTGATTTTTTAGAGAAATACCAGTGCTATTGGCAAGGAGACAAAGTAGTTGATGGCAAAAAAGTCTGGACCTTATACCGTCAGTTAAACGACCTGAAACAAGGCATAACGGAATCGCAGGTGACTAAAAAAATTATGCAGGGTATTTTATCAAAATTTACCTTTTCAATTTTTTATACAGACACCATCAAACGCAATTTCACTGAATTCATTGATCCAGATAAAAGTTTTGATAACTACCTATATCTGGAATTTCATGAGAGGCTTTATAACTACAAAACTGGTCTTGATATGGCAGCTTTGGGGAGTAGTGAAAATGCAATTCTTTAATGGTTCAAATTCTATAACTGTTAGTTACAGAATTTGAACATAGAATACCTCTCCATAAAAACTCGCACTGCTGGTGCGAGAAATAGCTTTATTAACCATGCAAAACGTTACTGGCTCACTCATCGGCATGTATCATATCTGCCATCGAGAACTTTGGCTTCATGCGAATCATGTTCGGATGGAACATAATTCAGACTTAGTTGCCGAAGGCAAGCAATTGCACGAACACGCCTACCCTCAACGAGCCGAACGGTACCGAGAAATGATTCTCGACGGTTCCAAAATCGACTTTTATGATCCGTATAACAAAGTCGTTCATGAAATCAAAAAGTCCGATAAGCTCGAACACTCGCATGTAGCTCAGGTGCAATTCTATTTGTATCTCTTACGAAAGAATGGCGTCGAGGGAGCCACCGGATTGATTGAGTATCCGAAACTCCGACAAACCCAGACGGTTCATCTGGATGATTCAGAACTGCCAATGGTTGAAAACTGGATTCAGGAAGTTGAACGTATAGTAAGCTCCGAACATTGTCCGGGTCGCATTGAAAAGAGCCGCTGTCGGTCCTGTAGTTACTTTGAATTCTGTTACGCCGAAGAAGAATAATCCAAGCTTTTGCCTCCCAACACCCCATGAAACAGCCTAAGTATCTGATGAATCCTGGTCGATTAAGTCGGCAGGATCATACCCTCAAGTTTACGCCTTACGACGAGGATGGCAACGAAGGCCAGCCCCGGTTTCTTCCCGTTCAGCAAGTCTCAGACCTGTACGTCTTCGGAAATCTTGATGCCAATTCCGCCCTGTATAATTTTCTGGGAAAAGAGGGCATTGCCGTTCATTTCTTTGATTATTACGAACATTACACGGGTTCATTCATGCCACGCGAATACCTGCTGGCGGGCAAAGTACAGATCGAACAAACGAAACATTACCTCTCCGCCAAGAAGCGAATGGCCATTGCTCAGGCCTTTGTTGAGGGGGCAGCCTGTAATATTCTTCGGGTTTTAAAGTATTACGATAACCGCCGGGAAAATGGTTTGACTGAAGCCATTGAGACCATCGAGCAATTACTGGCTTCTGTGCCAACGGCTGCGGATGTGCCA
>NZ_JAVIYT010000006.1:0-231652 GCF_031453245.1 Siphonobacter sp. SORGH_AS_0500 | reverse complement strand
TCATAGAATCAAAAAAGAGAATTATATGTCGATCATGAACGAATCGAGAAATGGGTATAATTTTAATAACTATAAATAAGCTACTAGTAGAATAATCACAAAAACGATCGCATATTATAGAGAAAATTTTATATCTGCAAATCGTATTTTTTTTGCAAAAGTAGATAATTATTCCCTATTATCTACTTTTGAGCCATAATTCACTAGGCGGAAAATGATGTGGTACGCTTGGTTCCTCAGTATGCCCTCTTATGAAAATACTTAAACAATCTTTATTCATTAATTTAATGTCAAAACAAATATTATAAGTATTAATACTTATTAATTACTAATTATCATAGACAGTACTAATAATTATACTATTCTGTTAAATGATTTACTTATTTATACTAGGAAAAATAGTTATTTCTCATAAGATAATTACCAGAAGATAATCAGACCTTTGACATATCAGTCAACTAACTACCACATCATTAATTATATATAGTATAGCTCAAATGGGCAAATAATTAAGGATTCATAATTACACGTATTAGGGTGTATACATTCTGATTTATAGTGACCTTTTTCTCGTAATTAGTATCCTTCTTATCTCAAATTTTCCGCCAGATTTTTTGTAATAAAATTCGTTCAACAGATCTGTTATCATTCAGATACACTCTGTTGAAGCAGTGCTTATGTTGTTGAATTTTTCATTATTATCTAGTATACGTAATCCTTTTTTGTCCAATCACATACCTAATTTCAAAAACAATGAATACAAAAATTACGCTCTTCAAATTTGTTACTTCTTTAGTTGCGTTTACCTTTCTGGGAAATCATGTTCATGCTCAAACCGGTAACGTCGGTATCGGGACGACTTCTCCTGCTACTAAATTACATGTAGTTAGTACAGGAACCGGCGGTACAACGGTGATTCCTTCCAACACGAGCAACATTAACTTGCGGCTTCAAAACACAGGTAATGGCCAAGCAGTTATCCAGCATTTTTCCGCTTTAGATGCCTCTGGGGCGTTGAAGCAAGCCGTACTGGGTGTTAACCCTACTTTTAATAGTGGAAATGGAGTTTTTGTATTATCCCGAGATGGGTCAAATGATTTTGTACTGAATCTGACCAACGGAAATCTTGGTATTGGGCAAGGCACGCCAGCGGCTAAACTGGATGTATTGGGAAACATCAAAATCGCAGATGGCACGCAGGGGGCAAGGAAAGTGTTAACCTCTGATGCGAATGGCTTGGCCAGTTGGCAAACCTCGGGCTTCACCGCTCCTGCCGATCCTTACACAACCCCTTATGTTTCTGCTAGTGGTAGTGGTACCCTTGATTTTAATAATAATGGGTGGAATAATAATGGTATTACAGTTTTGAAATTAGATCAAGTTTCCGATGCGAATAATGTCTATGATCCTTCTACAGGAATTATAACTATCAAAGACGAAGGCGTTTATAGCTTTATAGGATTTATTTACCTTACGGTAGCAAATGCTTCTGGAACTGCTTTTGATGGATCAGGAGGAGAGCTTACTTCCTACATTCGCGTAAAATCCAACGGTGCAAGTGACTTCACAACTGTAGCTAATAGCGTATTAAGAGTATTCAAAGGATCCAGTATTCCTTTTGGCGTTAATCGATATAATGGAACAGTAAATGGAACCTTATACTTAAAAGCAGGAGATCAGATTGCTATTTTCTTCAAGACCTATGGTACAGGTAATATGGATGGACAAAACGGTAATGGCGTAAGTATTAATAAGGATTTATCCATGTTTAAGCTATTTAAACAATAGGATGTCTTTGGGCCAGAAGTATTATATCTACTATCTACACACTATTTGCATTCTTAGCTTCATACATACTAAGTAAGCTTCCAGAACACATACTTCATGAAAAAACTCTATATCAGGGCTCTGGTGCTGGGGGGGCTACTGACCAGCGGGTCAGTCAGGGCCCAACTGGTCATCGATGGCACGAATTTCTCTAACTTTGGTTACGTGAGTAATTACGATGCTTACACACAAGTAACGAATCGGGCAGGCTCCAGCTATTCGGCGGGCAACGGAGCCACCTTCGACCACTTCGAAACCGACGTGGATGCCCTGCGGGTTTTTAACCCTTACAATGCCAACGGCTCCGGCGGCAGTACCGATAACTTCAATGGGCCTAACGGCTCGGCGGGCACGATGGGCATTTCGGGTAACGTTGCTCCTAATTTCTATAATCTGGTGTTAAAAAACGGAGCTTCCAGCCTCTTCAATATTAACAACTCAGCCGGGGCCAACGTTTACAATCAGGCCACCTTTCAAAATGGAATTACCACCACGGTACGTTCCACTCATCAGGCCAGTGCCCTGCGTTTTGAAGCTAGTTCTTCTTATTCAGGAGGATCGACCGATGCCCAGCACGTCAATGGCTACGTTTCTAAAATTGGAAATACGGCCTTTACTTTTCCCGTTGGGAGCGGCAGTGACATCCGAACACTAGCCATCGCTGCTCCTGCTGACGCCGCTACGCACCTCAGCACGGCCTGGTTTCCGGGCGATCCATCCACGGTTACCGATCCTTCGGACAATGCCACTCATTCTACTTCTACAGTTACCGGTCCCATTACGTCTGTTTCGACGGCGGGTTTCTGGGATTTCGTCAAAGTGGCGGGGTCTTCGTCCCTCGACGTAACCGTTTCCATGCCTGATTTATCCGGCTTTGCTCCAGCTTCGGACCTCCGGCTGGTAGGCTGGAACGGCTCCTCCTGGATCGATTTGAGCGGAAATGCCAATGCTTCGGGTAACGCTGAAAACAGTACGTTATCGGGTACCGTTCCTGTGGGTATTAACATCACGGCCTTAGCCATAGGCAGCATCACACAATCGCCTACTCCCGTTTCCCTTATGAGTTTTCAGGCTCAGGTTCAAGCCAATCGCTCGGTGCTGTTAACTTGGCAAACGGCTCAGGAGAAAAATAATCAGGCTTTTATTCTGGAAAGAAGTAAAGATCTGCTATCCTTTGAAACAGTGGGGAAGGTAACGGATGTAGCGGGGAACTCTACCCAACTAAGCAGCTACCGTCTGGTAGATAACCAGCCTTACAGCGGCACCAGCTATTACCGACTCACGCAGGTAGATACCGACGGCAAACAGGAGAGCTTCAAGGCGGTTTCGGTAGTGATTGACGCTACCTATCGACTTTACCCTAATCCCGTTACGAATCGCACCATCACGCTCGAATTGGACGAACCCCTGACGGCTAAAATCAAGCTCTTTGAAGCTACGGGTAGAGAAGTATCTTTTGATCGAATACCTGCATCTGGCCAAAGTATACAACTTCAACCTTTAACTCAATTAAGTCCAGGCATCTATTTGCTTCTGGTACAGGAGCGGGCAGCTATTCGCTCCTATAAAGTGGTAGTACCGTAGCTTGTTATTCACCTATCCATCCCCATACTATCAAAACTGAATCTATTTATTAGTGGATTGTAGTTCTAGGAAAGAATGCTATCCTTTCCTAGACTTACCCCCCCTTTCAAGCTGTTGGCGGACAGTTAAAGTAAAGGGGGGGTTTTCTATAATTGGTAAGAATAATGTAAGTCTGCGTTTGAAATATGGACGTATGTTAGGATTATAAAATTTATACCGTATTTATTTCCGTTCCACTACGCCGGGTGCTCGTCTGTTTTTTCCTTCTTTTTTCTGTAAATCGTCCCCTAAATCTTCTCTGGCTTTCTCCGCGATTTTCTCTAGTTCTGCCACTATATCCGGGTTTTGTTCCAGCACATTGTATCGCTCGCCAGGATCACGACTGAGGTTATAAAGGGCTTTAGGGAATTCATGAGTTTCAGAAGTGGGTCCCGGTTGGCCGTCCTTACCGGGTAAGAAAGCTTCATAACTCCGACCAGGATGGGCGAAGATTAACTTCCAGTTACCCTTGCGAACAGCCTCTAAACTGTTTTTCCGGTAATAATAGAGAAATTCCTGGCGTGGGTTTTGGGCATCATCCCCCTTTAATAAGTCAACGAATTCAATGCCATCAATTTTTTCCGCAGGAAGTCGGGCTCCGGTCAATTTCACCAGTGTGGGTAAAATATCAATGGTCGAAAGCAATTGATTTGAAACGCGACCCGCAGGAATAACGCCCGGCCAACGCATAATGGTCGGTTCGCGTTGACCGCCTTCAAAAGAAGTACCCTTGCCCTCCCTGAATCCTCCCGACGAACCCGCGTGATCGCCGTAATTTAGCCAGGGGCCGTTATCACTCGTAAAAATGACTAGGGTATTCTTATCCAGCCCCTGCCTTTTTAGCTCCCCCAATATCTCCCCTACTGACCAATCCAGTTCCATTAACACATCGCCAAAAATACCTTTTTCACTTTTGCCTATGAATCGTTTGGAAGCGGCCAACGGCACGTGAGGTAAGGGATGAGGCACGTACAGGAAGAAGGGTTTATTCTTGTTTTTCTTGATAAACCCAATGGCTTTTTCCGTGATGGTTGGCGTGAGTTCACTTACTTCTTCCAGCGTTTTTATTTCCTTACCGGGCGTATTATTCTGGATCCAGTGCAGGGCCGGGTAATTCGCCTGTTTCTGCCAGGGATGCAGGGGCCACATATCGTGCGAATAAGGCACGCCGTAATAGTCATCGAAGCCCTGCTGCAAGGGCAAAAACTCCGGTCTGCTACCCAAATGCCATTTACCAAAAATCCCAGTGGCATAGCCTTTCGCTTTCAGTAATTCGGCAATGGTCTCTTCTTTGGGATTCAAACCTATGAGCGACTCTGGCCCTAAGGCCCCTGGAATCCCTACCCGATTCGGATAACAACCCGTCAGTAAAGCGGCTCTCGACGCACTACATACCGCCTGTGCAGCCATAAAGTTGGTAAAGCGGGTACCTTCTGCCGCCATTTGATCCAGGTTTGGTGTTTTGTACCCCAAAGCTCCGGTGACGGATAAATCACCATATCCTAAATCATCAATGAAAAAAAGAACGATGTTTGGGTTTTTTGAAGAAGCCTTCTGCCCTACTACTGTGTACGCCATCAATAATCCCCACCCCATCATCGATAGGAATGTTAATCGCTTAGTCATGTTGCCAGCCCGCATTTAGCGTTAATGTGATTATTCAAATCTGTTTCTTTTCGCGAAATAGGCGAGAGGGAATACCCGATTCCGCGAAAGCTCAGAACATAGTTAGGGTTTTACGACGATACTATTCAACTAAATGGATAAATGAAGTTATTTAGGCTACAAAATCCAAATCAGATTCGGTCGATTACTCTCATACCTTTACCCAATGACTATACAGGTTACTATCGATGGTGAGCATATCCACGACATTGAATCGTTTTACGAAGAAATTAATCGGGTATTCATGGCTGAAGAAGACTGGAAATTAGGAGCCAGTCTGGACGCTTTCGATGACTTACTTTACGGCGGGTATGGTATTGCCAAAGAAGCTAAAAAAGTAGAGTTGATCTGGAAGAATGCTGAGAAAAGTCGGCTGGGCCTCGGCTATGCCGTAACTAAAGCGTATTACGAACAAAAATTGCAACCTGGCTCTAGTTATAATAAAGCGTTATTCCAGGAAAAGTTACAAGATCTGGAAGGCGGTCAGGGCCAGACTTACTTTGACTTACTAGTTACAATCATTGCCGAACATACGAATGTTACCCTCGTTTTAGCCTGATCGTTTATTTTTTATCCTTATTAGGCTCTCTAAACTGTTCCCTGGTGGAGATGCCATCGCCCGCAGTCGCTCGGCTCTGGCCGGTGAAATGCGAACCCACAGCGGGTCAAAGAATACCTTCCCCTAGCGAAAACGTACTTGATAATCATCGGCCAGAGTCCTGCCAGATTATGTCGTCACTCGGCTGGATCCGAGCGACTGCGGGGAGTGACACCAATCTTAAGTAAGGTCCTTCGCTTTGCTCTGGATAACAGTAGAGGTGACAAACCCATATACTTCAGCTTAGCCGATGCCAGCTTTTCGCTGGCATCATGCGTCTAACCTTCAATGGTGAACCCCAATCCCGCAGTCGCTCGGATCTAGCCAAGTGACAATCTTGTCTGGAAGGCTTCTGGCAGATACTAGCAGGAGTGTTTTGTTTCAGAAAGCTGTTTTCTGACCTGTTTCTGATTTGTCGCATACCGGCCAGAGGCCTATAGCCAGATGGTCACTCGGCTGGAGCCGAGCGACTGCGGGGGGACATAAACCCTCTATTACCAACGTGCTTCATTTAAGAGCCTGACTTTTCTTCTTTCGTCATCCAGTTTTTTCCTTCGGTAAAACGGGCAATGAGCATGGCTGCCACCGTGTCGCCCGTGGCATTTAACAGGGTAGCCATCGGATCAACGAGCGTACCGATAATCATGGCCGGGGGCAGTGCCTCCGCCGGGAAGCCATAAGCGGCAATGAAGAGGAGCTCCCCCACATACCCTCCATTGGGAATACCACCTTCCACCAAACTGACCAACACCGTCATCCCCAGAGCCAGCAGAATCACATCAATCCCGTCAAAGCCTCGACCAAACAAAGCAAAGACCACCGCCATTTTGATGATCGATGATATACTTGAACCGTCTTTATGCAACGTAGCTCCCAGCGGGATAGTGACATTGGCAATCACGGCGGGGATGCCTATTTTCCGGGCCGCATCCATATTAGCGGGTATCGTGGCTATGCTGCTACAGGTACCGACAGCGGTAGCCGAAGGAATCAAGTTATTGATCCAGAACGTTTTGAACCCCTTTAATCCTCCGGCTAGAAAAGCGTAAGCACTGAACCCAACTACAAAATAAAACGCTCCTACCCCGTAATATAACCCCAGCGACCGGGCGTAAGCTCCGAATAATTGAGGCCCAAATACGCCCACCTGATACGCAAAGTAAGCCCCCAGGCCAATGGGCCCCATTTTCATGATAATAACGAAAACCTGCGTGAAAACTTCGTTGGCCGACTGTAGGAAACGTGTAAAAGCGGCTCCTTTCTCTCCACTCTGCAAAGCCCCAAAGCCAATAATCACCGAAAAGATAATCAGAGCCAGCATGCTTCGCCTGGATAGTAGCTGGTAGAATTCGCTGGTTGTAAATAATTGGGTAATCTGATCGGCTATGGGTTGTTGATTTACCGCCTCGGTTAAAGGGGCACTGGTTAGCTGCTCCTGGATGGGAAACAGCCAGACGGCCCCCATGGTTAAGCAGGCGGCGACCAGTACTGTTCCTAAAAACACCATCACCATTACACCCATGACCCGGCCCAGTTTCTTACCGGGTTGTAAGCCTGCGATGGCCGAGGTTATCGCAAAAAATACGAGCGGGATTACCGCGGTAAACAACAGATTCAAAAAAATGTCACCGATGGGTTTGAGTACCGCTACTTGCTTCCCCAGCAAAAGTCCGGCGATGCTACCGCAACTAATGCCGGTTAACAGCCAGATAATGCCTTTATAGTTTTTGTAAAAATTCTTCATGACTTTCAGGTAAGCTCTTCTTACGATTGATAGTTCATTACAACAATCGATTACTCAGCCCTTACGTTAGCGTTCTGACTAAACTCATACCCTTTACAAGATCCGAATAGAAAAGGGGTTCCCAACCCAGATAACCCTTTTCTATTTCCGGCGTATGATTACTGAATTAGTATTTGACTAGTAAAACACCGCCCTTGAGTAATTGCATTGATGTCATTGGTTACCGTACGAATCATCGGTTTACTTCTCAAACACCTCCCCATACATAGGCCCATTACCCCTTAAGTGCTTTACCAAAGCGTGTCTACCTGATTCGAGGCCTATATTCCCCTATGCCATTAGGAATGCTTCTTTTAGTCTTATCTTAAGAAAACCAACGCCACAAACGAAAATTTTATGAAAATTGGCATCATTGCCCATTTGAAGCATCCCATACGGAAACCGTTCATGGGAGGGCTTGAAGCATTTACCTATGACATCTGCAAACGACTGGAAAAGCGGGGTCATGAGGTAATTCTTTACGCAAGTTCCGGCTCTGACGCCGCCACCATCGTAAAGCCCATTCTGGAGGACAACGCTTATAATCACCTTACCGGAACCCGGTTTACTTCCCACGAACTTTGTCAGGATTTTATTACCACGCACCACGCTTACGTTGAGCTTATGCAGGACATCGACTTTGATGAATTGGATATTATCTTCAATAATAGCCTGAATTACGTACCCATTATGATGGCTTCGGTCGTGCGTACGCCCATGCTAACAGTTCTGCATACGCCGCCAATTTTCGAAATGAAAAAAGCCGTCAGTCGCGAGCAGTCGAGTGGGAAGATTCGTTACGTTTCAGTATCCGAAAAAAATGCCCGTTCGTGGTCAGAGTATGTCCATTCCTGTCAGGTAATCAACAATGGCATTGACCTTTCTACCTGGCAATTTTACCCTGAAAATCAGAAAGAATACATTTTATGGTTTGGACGTATACATCCCGATAAAGGATTACACCTGGCGATTCTGGCCGCCAAAGCCGCCGGTAAACGCCTGAAAATCGCGGGTACAATTAGTGATGCCAACTATTTTGAGGATTGGGTAAAGCCCTTGCTTGACGATACCACAGAAATGGTAGGTCATTGCACACCTGAAGAGCTTAATGTGCTGATTGGCAACGCAGAAGTATGCCTCATTACTCCCTGCTGGGATGAACCTTTCGGACTGGTCGTGGCCGAATCGCTGGCTTGCGGAACGCCCGTAGCCGGAATTTCCCGTGGGGCATTACCTACATTGTTAAGTCCACAAACGGGTTGTCTATCCTTCTCTACGAACCCCGAGAGTTTAGCCGCCTGTATTCGGGAAGCCGCTCAGTTAGACCGTCAGGCCTGTCGGCAGCGGGCCGAAAGTTTTTTTGATGTCGAACGCATGGTCGATGCTTACGAAGAAACTTTTCTGGAAATGATTGCCCAGCATCAAACCATTCCGTATGCCGTGTAACGTAGCCTTTTACATTCACCATCACGGAGCAGGACATCTCATGCGATCTATCGCCATAGCTGAGCAGTTAACAGACTGCTCCGTGACTTTTTTAGGCAGTCATTTAAGAAAACATCAGTCGCTCATTCCCGATGGTATTCAATGGATTGATTTACCGATGGATACTGCCCAGACTAAAGACATTCATTACCAGCCCGGCCCAGACGTTGGGTGTTTGCATTATGCTCCTCTGGCCGTTAGCGGGCTAAGCAAACGGATGGCCATGCTCACGCAGTTTCTGGCTTCGAGTGAGCCACTGATACTGGTTGTAGATGTTTCTGTGGAAGTTACATTACTGGCTCGATTACTGGGGATTCCTACACTAGTTATTCGTCAGCACGGCTACCGCACCGACTTAGCTCACCGAACGGCTTACGAAAGTGCCCAGCTATTAATTGCTCCCTATCCAGATTGGATGTCTGATCCGCAGGAAACATGGATGGAGAAGAAAACCTTTTACTCGGGAGGATTCTCCCGATTTACTTCCCTAGCCAAACCCTTGACTGAAGAGGTTATTCCTCGGCAGGTCGCCGTTTTGCTTGGTCAGGGAGGGAATTCTTTTAACGAATCTATCCTTCTGAAACTGGCTGATCAATGCCCTGATTATCAATTTCATGTATTGGGAATATTGCCATATGAAGAGGCTACGGATAAGCAAAATCTAGTCTTTCACGGGCGGGTAGATCATCCATTACCCGTATTAATGCGTTCTGAAATCGTGATTGGAAATGCAGGACATAATACCGTCATGGAAATGGCTGATTTAGAGAAAAAATTCATCTGTATTGCCGAAGAACGTCCTTTCGCCGAACAGCAACACAAGGCTTCATTTCTACGGGCAAAATCACTGGCTATCACTATCTCGGCAGCAGATTTACCCACTACTCACTGGCCTACCGTACTGGCAGAAGCTCAGGAATTGAATCCGGTAAACTGGGAGGGCACCATCAACCCCGGTGCCTTAACAGACCTCGCTTTAGCCATAAAAGAGCAGTGGAATCTCATGTACGCTTACGACTTTAAAGTCTCTTGAATTTCAGTGATTGAAGGTAATTTCTCAACCGAAATCTGATCTTCGGACCAGGTTATGTAACCCCGTTTTTGAAAAGCAGCCAGCCAACCTTCCATGGGCCAGAGCTTCCACTTTTGATAAAATTGACGGGCATTCGAAACGATGGATTCGAGATGATTTAAGGGAGGCGAATAGCTGGGATGATACTGGTGATAGGCCGTAACCGGAAGGGTTATTAACTCAATACCCCGGTGTCGGGCAGTGAAAGAAAAATCGGTGTCCTCGGCCCCGTAACCCGTAAAACTTTCGTCAAAACCACCAATGGTATGAAATACCTTCCGACTGCATCCAAAATTCAGGGACCAGAATAGTTCATAGGGGAACTGATCAAATCTACTCCGTATGGGATCGGCTTGGCTATAGCTCTCCAGATGCTCTAAAACGTCTGGTTTTTCGGTATTCGCCTGAGTTAGATAACGAACTTTTCCCGCGTATAATACGCTATCTTCCTTTTCAAAGGCATCGGCATACATGCCCAGTAAGGATGGACTAACGATGCAATCCACATCAACCAATACACAATGGTCATGTTGGGCGAGGGAGAATGCATAATTCCGGGCTTTAGCCAGAGGCAAGGTTTCTTCCGAACGAAGTTCTACACAACGTATAGGAAAGGACGTAACTGGAAAATCTTCCGCATAAGCACTTTCATTCATATGAACAATCACTAGTTCAGCTGGAGGAATTTCACTGTTTATTAACCCACGAATAAACTGTAACAACGCATTTTTTCTTCCTTTAACTAAGGTTAAAACAGAGATAGATGGCATGAAAATGAAGATTCTATTTGAATGAAATACCTTTAAAAGAAGAGTGCCGCACCTCCTTCTTTCGATCAGGTCCTGACGAAAAGCCGAACTATCGCCTTAACGATCTACCAGCAAAGGTTAAGTGATGATCTACGCATTGCCTAAGTCAATCAACTACCTTTTCGCAGACATCTTTAGGTTATATGTGAGCATTCCTATCAAAAGACATTTTTTCTACGCTAAGATCAATGTGCCATTAGTTTATCCCTTTTTTAGTCAATAGTATAGCATTTTTTACCTCTTTCCTCCCCACCTAAAAGATGGTATGAGTTTTGTATACGATGTGATTAGCTTATCTAACTCATTATTCTCATGAAAAATACGACAGGTGCTGAACCTACCTTCAAAACAAAAACCTCTCCCTCCGCAGAACCGGCTTTACAGGAACTTTTTGTAGATGGTTTACGGGATATTTATTGGGCTGAAAACCACCTGGTTCAAAGCTTACCAAAGATGATTGCTTCGGCTACTTCTGCCCAGTTAAAAAAAGCCATTGAAGAACACTTAACTCAGACAGAAACCCACGTGAGTCGTCTGGAACAAGCTTTTGAGTTACTAGGTGAAAAAGCCATTGCCAAAAAGTGCGACGCGATGGAGGGACTTACCAAAGAAGGCGAAGGTATCATTGAAAGCACCGATGAAGGAACAGCCACTCGGGATGTGGGAATCATTCTGGCTTCGCAAAAAGTTGAACATTACGAGATTGCTACGTACGGTGGCTTAGCTCAACTGGCTCAAACGCTGGGTTTCGACGAAGTTTCTACTTTATTAAACCAGACGCTGGAAGAAAGAAAAAAAAGCCGATGCTTTATTAACCGAAGTAGCCGAAAGCGACGTGAACTACAAAGCTTCTCAGGAAGCCTAACTCCCTACTCCCTTTTATTACACAACGAGCCAAATGACCAATAAGAATAACCAGCCAGGAAACGATAAAATCGATAATCTGGCTCCTCATACTGAACAATCGTCAGGCGAAAAAATGACGACCAATACGGGTCTGAAAATCAGTGACGACAATAACTCTTTAAAAGCGGGCGACCGGGGTCCTTCACTGCTGGAAGACTTCATTTTACGCGAAAAAATTACCCATTTTGATCACGAACGGATTCCTGAACGGGTGGTACACGCCCGTGGTTCGGGAGCTCACGGTGTTTTCAAAGTGTATGAGTCCATGGCTCACCTGACGAAAGCCCAATTCCTGAATGATTCTTCGCTGGAAACGCCCGTTTTCGTTCGTTTTTCAACGGTAGCCGGTTCGCGGGGATCTACGGATCTCGCTCGCGATGTCCGTGGATTCGCCGTAAAGTTCTATACGCAGGAAGGTAACTTTGATCTGGTAGGCAATAACATGCCTGTTTTCTTTATTCAGGATGCCATTAAATTTCCCGATCTGATTCACGCAGTGAAGCCGGAGCCTGACAATGAAATTCCCCAGGCCGCTTCTGCCCACGACACCTTCTGGGATTTTATTTCGCTCATGCCCGAATCAGCCCATATGGTTATGTGGGCCATGAGTGACCGGGCCATTCCCCGCAGTTACCGCATGATGGAAGGCTTTGGTGTACACACCTTCCGCTTCGTCAACGCTGAAGGCGTATCCAGTTTTGTTAAATTTCATTGGAAACCTTTGTTAGGCGTTCATTCCGTTGCCTGGGACGAGGCTCAGAATATTTCCGGAAAAGATCCTGATTTCCACCGCCGTGACTTGTGGGAGGCCATTGAAAGTGGTCATTTCCCCGAATGGGAACTGGGCGTTCAGATTGTGGCGGAAGAGGATGAATTCAAATTTGATTTCGATTTACTTGATTCAACCAAAATCATTCCCGAAGAGTTAGTACCCGTGCAGCGAATTGGGAAACTGACCCTAAACCGCAATCCCGACAACTTCTTTGCTGAGACCGAGCAGGTGGCTTTCCACTTAGGTCATGTGGTACCAGGTATTGATTTTACGAATGATCCCCTGTTGCAGGGACGTTTGTTTTCGTACACGGATACGCAGTTACTGCGATTAGGCGGCCCTAATTTTCAGGAAATTCCCATTAACCGCCCGATCAATGCTGTTCATAATAATCAGCGGGACGGTCATATGCGTCAAACCATTAACAAGGGAAAAACGAGTTACCATCCTAATTCCTTGGGCGGTGGTTACCCCGAACAGGCTTCATCGGCGGAAGGTGGCTTTTCGAGTTATCCCGAACGCATTGAAGCACGGAAAGTACGGGCCCGCAGCAAAAGCTTCCTGGATCATTTCAGTCAGGCCCGGCTGTTCTTCAATAGTCAGTCCGAGCCCGAAAAAAACCATATTATCGATGCCCTAAGTTTCGAGTTAGGGAAGGTAAAAACGGTTGCGATTCGCGAACGAATGGTAGGCATCTTATCATTGATCGATAAAAATTTAGCCGCTGAAGTGGCCTTTGCTTTACGCATTCCGGTTCCGCAAGATCCTGCTTTACCCGTGAATCACAGCATTCCGGCAGATGCCGATCCTGCTGATTACGATTCCGTTATGGTCGAAGGTTCACTGACGACATCGGCCGCCCTGAGTATGGCTCATACCATTAAAGACAGCATCAAAACCCGTAAAATTGCCTTCCTGGCCGCTGATGGGGTGGATGAAGCCTCTCTGCAAACCGTTAAAAGCAAACTGGAAGCAGAAGGTGCGGTAGTAGAAGTCATTGCTCCGCGACTTAATTTCATCTTGTCTTCCGCAAATACGGAAATTCCAGTAGATCATAGCTTCCTAACGGCTGCTTCCGTGCTATACGATGCCGTTTACGTACCCGGTGGAACGAATAGCGTGGCTACGGTAGAAGCGGATGCGGATGCGATTCATTTTTTGAATGAAGCCTTTAAGCACTGTAAGCCCATTGCGGCTCATGCCTCCGCTCTTCAGGTGTTGGAATCCACCTATTTTGCCAAAAAACTACCCGCCGATTTCTCGGAAGAAACGGTCTTGCGGGAAGGTTTGGTAGTAAGTGATGACGCAAAGCAACTGGCCGATTTGTTTACAAAAGCCATTGCTCAGCATCGTTTCTGGGAGCGAGAAAAACCAAGAAAAATTCCAGCCTAATCCCTAGAGTAACCCTAAGGCCCCGCACGATTATTTTCGTGCGGGGCCTTGTTGCTTCAATATCTTCTCAGAAGTAGAAGCAGTCACGTAATTATGAAATAGTTTTTGCCTTTTAGGCTATGGGCGACGTTTACAATGGTTGGGCTTTAATGGTGTGACTGCATTTTCTAATGATTCTTCTGTGGAATGGGGCAGCTTTGAGGTTTTTTTTGTCTGAATGCGGGGTTGGTGGGAATCTGCCTTTTTATAGGAATGAGATGGAATCTTGTACCCATGAGGAACCTAACAGTGCACCGAAGTCCCCGGATTTCATCCGGGGACGCAATATTTACCAACAAAAACTTTCCCAGGACTAAGTAAGGTCGCAAGAACAATAAGATCCTTCGCTTTGCTCTGGATGACGGGCTTGGAGGATAAACTAACTCTCGTATTATTCCGCAACTATGCAGTGTGTTGCGGAATAAAGATGGTTGTGAAGAGTAAAGACCGATGTATGGTTCTCCTAGTTATGCCTCTTGGGCCTGTAGTAACTCTACCGCTTCCTGATTATTCTGCTGTAAAGCCAGATCAAGCACGGTTAATCCTCTTACATCCCGGATGTTTTTATCAGCTCCGTAGTGAAGTAATAACTTTACGATTTCATTACGACCGAACATGGCCGCAAACATCAGGGCAGTTCCGCCATTGCCGTGTTGCAGGTTCAAGTCCGCTCCCTGAGCAATCATTAACTCTGCCAGATCTGCATACCCTTTGAAGCTCACCCCCATCAAGGCTGTATTACCCCCAAAGTCTTGAGCATTAACATCGGCTCCCGCCTTAATTAATAAACGAGCGGCTTCAAACTGGTGGTTATAACAGGCAATAATCAAAGGCGTATAACCCTTGGAATCCTGAGCATTAACATTGGTATTACGATCAATTAATTCCTGAATAACCGCCATTTCACCCAGTCGGGCGGCGTGAATAAGGACGGGTTCAAGACTGGTAAGGCCGGCAATGGTAGATTCTGTCATGAAAGGTTACTGATTTATAGCGTAAGTCTGTTCAACTTTTGTATAAATACCATACCAGCTTTAGAAGTTTGATGTAACTAGAAACTACTTTAATCTAACGAAACTTGCCATTACCCAGAATTCATCAATACCTATAAAAAGCCCTGAGTAAATATTTATATCGTAACTCAATTACCCCAGCCTTCACGCTAACTACTTAGGCACCTTTTTTTACCTCTCAGTTTTAGAAACAGGAATTTTTAAAGCCGCCTTCCTGCTTTACTCCCTTTCCCAAATCTGATTTCGTGCTATTCACTATAACCGATTGACCGATGCGTCAATTTAACCCCGAGAAGTTTATGTACAATCGTCGAACCTTTATTCAAACCGTTTCTCAACAGGTAGCCTATTCAGTGCTGGCGGCTAATGGACTTTATACCTTATCTAGTTGTGGAAATTCGGCTTCTAAAGAAGAAAAGAAACAGGCTGAAAAAGATAGTGAGAAGAACAAAGGTAAACTGGGCATTGCTTTGGTGGGCCTGGGGAAATACAGTGAAGAACAACTAGCTCCGGCTCTGAAAGAAACCCAAAACTGTTACCTGGCTGGAATCGTGACGGGTACGCCGGATAAAATCGATAAATGGAAACGCAAATACGACATTCCTGATAAAAATATTTACAGCTACGACAACTTCGATTCGATCAAAGATAACCCGGACATTGACATCATTTACGTAGTGCTTCCCAACAGCATGCACGCCGAGTATACGGAGCGTGCCTTCGCCGCCGGAAAGCACGTTATCTGCGAAAAACCCATGGCTCTAACTGTTGAGGAGTGCGATCGCATGATTGCGGCCAGCAAGAAAGCGGGCAAAATGTTATCCATTGGCTATCGACTTCATTTTGAGCCTTATAACGTAGAAATGATGCGATTGGGAGCGGATAAACCTTTCGGATCAATCAAGTCGCTGAAGGCCGAAAATGGCATGAATGGAACCGAAGGCTGGCGGCTTGATAAAAAGTTGGCGGGTGGCGGCCCCCTTCCCGACGTAGGCGTTTACTGCATCCAGGGTATCCGGTACACGACTGGCATGGAACCCATCGCCGTACGAGCTCAGGAAGGCCCCAAAAAGGATAAGGAAATGTTTAAAGAGGTAGAAGCTTCGCTGAGTTGGCAAATGGAAATGCCCGGTGGAGTGATCGCTCATTGCAAAAGCAGTTACGAAGAAGACATGAATTTGCTGAGAGCCGACGCCGAAAAAGGCTGGTTTGAACTATCGCCTGCGTATCCTTACTCCGGCCAAAAAGGCGAGACTTCGCAAGGTAAAATGGATTTTCCCAAAGTCAATCAGCAGGCTTTGCAAATGGATAATTTCGCCCAATCTATCATTGACAAACGTCCCACGCCTGTACCCGGAGAAATGGGTCGGCAGGATGTGAAAATTATTAATGCCATTTACGAGGCCATGGAAACCGGCAAACGGGTGGTTATTCCGGCTTAATATTTTTTTTTATTGATTAATCCTTTCTCACTCACGTAAACGCTCTATGAAAAAAAGTCTTACCCTTTTGGCTGGTGCTGCCTTGGTATCCGTGCTGGTATCGAGTTGCAACCGAGGTGGCGGTTTTTGGGATGCCATGATTCCCGAAACGGACGAAGATCCGACTTCTGCCCAAATTACTGGCTATGTGTTTCGTCCGGCTCTGGTGTCGGCTTCGCCTGAACGTGTTCAGCAGTTGAAAGTTCCTTCCGGTTTTTCGGTGAATATATTTGCACAGGATTTAGGCATGCCCCGAATTCTGGCCGTGGATAATAACGGTCACGTTTACGCTTCCGATCGGCAGGCGGGTGTAGTTATGTTGCTAACCGATTCAAACAACGACGGTGTGGCTGATCTAAAACGAACCGTGGCTACGCTAAAACAGGCTCACGGTCTGGCTATTAATGGTTCAAAAATGTACATTGCCACCGTTACGCAAGTATTCGTATCGGATATTGCCGCTGATGGTGGACTGAGTGAGCCGAAGCTCATTAAGGATAACTTGCCAGACGGCGGTCAGCACCCGAACCGGACGCTGGCGTTCGGTCCAGATGGCAAACTTTACCTTTCCATTGGTAGCACGTGCAACTCTTGTCCCGAGCCCAACACCATGAATGCCACGATGGTACAGATGAACGCGGACGGTTCGAACATGAAGATTTTTGCGAAAGGGCTGCGTAATACCATTGGCTTTGGCTGGCACCCTGAAACCAGGGAGTTCTGGGGTATGGATCACGGCATTGACTGGCTGGGCGACAACGATCAGAAAGAAGAAGTCAACCTGATCAAAGAATCCGCTCACTATGGATGGCCTTACATTTACGGCGAAGGAAAATACAACCCCGGCACCCGTCCACCAGCCGACACGACGTATCAGCAATACCTGCAACTTTCCACCTTACCCGGCTTATTGTACCAGGCTCACGCGGCTCCCATGCAGATGTCATTTTATACCGGCACTAAATTCCCTCAGGAATACCAGGGAGATGCCTTTGTAGCTATGCGAGGAAGCTGGAATCGCAGTCAGCCTTCGGGTTATAAAGTGGTTCGGATGCACTTTGAAAATGGCAAACCCACCCGTTTCGACGACTTCCTGACTGGTTTTCTGGTAGATAACAACCGCTCGCATTTTGCCCGCCCTGTGGGTGTAGCAGTTTCCAAAGACGGATCTTTATTAGTTTCGGATGATACTAACGGGGTTATCTATCGAGTGAATTATCAGTAATGGTGTAGTTTTCAAAAATCGTCGGTAAAAGTAAATTCATTTTTACCGACGATTTTTCATTAATCTTACGCATGAAGATAAAGCCATCGGAGACGTTGGCTTTTTATGTTTTCTAAACGCTCTTGTAATAAGTGAACGATTATGGCAATTTTTCACTTATAAGAATGTATATTTACCATCATTAAAAACAAGCTCATGCAAGTCTCCACTCCCGTTACTCATCTCATCCAACAAGCCCGGCACGGGGTATTACGGCGGCGAGTGGATGAAATTGCTCGTCTGATTGGCTTGAGTGATAAAGAAATGGCTCACATCCTGAACATGTCCGTTCGGAGCCTACACGGAAAAATGGATTCCGAACGCCTGAGTCTGGCCGCCAGCGAACGGCTATTACTACTGGAACGCCTCATCAATCATGCCTTGCATACCTTTGATGGCCGGGCAGAATTGGTCAATCGCTGGTTACATACGCCTCTGGCGGAGTTATCTTATTCCGAAGAACGGGTAAGTGAAGCATCCCCGCTACAAGCTATGGGTTCTTTTCAGCAGCCCTCAACGACCTATACTCCCACCGAAAAAACTTCGGATGACATCCCTCAATCCCCGCTGGCGATTTTAGATACCGTCTCAGGATTTTCGCTCGCAGAAGATGTTTTAGGCAGAATTGAGTGGGGTATTTTAGGATAGACCAATGCAGGTGTTTCGAATCAACAAAGAGCCTTATCACGTCGATCCGCTTTCAACCATGGGCAGTTACCGCTACGGAGGCCGCTGGAATCCAAAGGGTATGGGTATACTTTATACAAGCAAAACTCCAGAATTGGCATTGCTCGAAACGCTGGTGCACCTTCCGGCCCTGACGCTTAGCGAAGTGCCCCAACTGTGGCTAAGCACCATCGAATTACCCCAAATTCCAGAAAGCATCTTCTGGATGGATCCCTCCAAACTACCCAGCTATTGGAGTTCCGGGCCTTTGTCTTCCACGCAAACGATTCTCAAGGAATGGTTATTCTCGCCTTTTAGTCTGGCCCTAGCCGTACCTTCGGTTATCATGCCCGAATCTTATAATCTATTGTTACATCCCCAACATCCCGCCTACGCCGAAGTTAAAGTAGTTCGAAAAAGGCTGCTTTCGTTGGATTATAGATTGCGTTGATAACTACGAATTTTATCTTCAATCATTAGCAGGGGACTTACCCTCTTCCGAAAGAGAATTATCCAAAGTGATAACAAAACACACACCCGGAAACTAATCCGGGTATGTATGACTCACCACTACTTGTTAAAGTAATGCCCCAATTTCAGGTCTTCTAATAAACCCAGGTGCGTAGGATTCCAGCCCAATTCCATCTTGGTTTGCTCCGCCGAAGCAGGGTTATCATAGGTAATGAATCGGCTCATCCAATCAAAATGACTAGAAGCCTCTTCCGGGGTTATGGAGACTACCGGAAGATTTAACTCATTCCCAATAACTTCGGCAATATGTCGGAGCGGAATGCCCTCATCGCCAATGGCATTATACCGACGGTTCCCTTTTCCTTTTTCAAGGATAAGTCGGTAAAGCTGGGCCGCATCCCGTCGGTGCACGGCTGGCCAACGATTGGTACCCTCTCCCACATACGCTGAAACGCCTGTTCGTCGGGCGGTTTGAATAATGAAAGGAATAAATCCCTGATCGCCAGCATCATGAACGGAGGGGGGTAGACGAATAACCGAGACGTTTACGCCGTTCTCCGTTAAACTCAGGGCCGCTACTTCAGAAGCCCGGGGAAATCCCGAAGAAGCATCGGCTTCGGTAGTCAGATTTCCGTCGGTTCGGAGCCCTAAAATTCCTCCGGTAACAATAAACGGACGATTAGACCCCGTCAGCACGGAACCGATGGCCTCGATGGCACGTTTATCCGTTTCGGCGGCAGCAAGGTACTGGGAAAAGTCATGAATAAAGGCGGTGTGAATGACACCATCGGCTTCAACAGCCCCTTTTTTCAGACTATCGAGATCTTCGAGACTTCCCCGTACGACTTCAGCCCCGGCATGAAGCAACGCCTGAGCTGAGCTTTCAGAACGAGCCAGTCCTACGACCTGATGTCCTGTTTCTATTAATTCCTGAACGATGGCGGAGCCAATAAAACCGGAAGCTCCTGTAACAAAAACTCGCATAATTCCTTTAGTTCGTATTAGAATTGAATACTCTCGTTTACCTCAGCAAAGGTGGCCTAATCACTCCCCCGAAAACGAGGTCATTTGACACAAATTTCACCAGTAAGCCATTTCCTACGATTTATTGGTCATTCGTATAGGTACCCGTTTATGAGACAGACATCCGCTAATTTTGAACAATACATACGCTCATTTGAGCAACTACAGGACCTTGAAATTGAGAAGATTACGGCTTCCTCCAGCCTACTTCAGTTACGAAGGCACCAATTATTATTGCGGGAAGGTGACATTTGTCGGCACAAAATATTTGTATTAAAAGGCTTGTTAAGAATGTATCGGGTTCGGGCAGATGGCACGGAGTCCACGATGCGGTTTGCAGCGGAAAACAACTGGATTATTGACCATGAAAGTTATATGAGTCAGCAATCTTCCCATTACAGAATTGAGGCTCTGGAAGATTCAAAAGTATTGATCTGGACGCGGGAAACGATGGAAGAGTTATTTGAGGCCATGCCCGTTTTCAGGTCGTTTTCTGATCGGTTACGGGAGAAAAGCATGAACGATAGCGTGCAACGGATTTATATGAACCTGAGTTATACCGCCGAGGAAAAATACGAAGACTTCATGAAGACCCATCCTGAGATATTCCGAAGGATTCCTCTGCATCTGGTAGCTACTTACCTGGGCGTCTCCCGCGAAACCCTGAGCCGCATTCGACATAAACAGCACCGAAATAAATAATTTCTATTCGTTGGGGAGCCGCCGCATAAGGGCTTATTAACTACCGCTGAGCATCGAGTAGCTTTCGGTAACCTACCCAGCCCAACAGCCCGATAAGGGCTAGATAACTCAGGAATGAAAGCCAGGTATTACTCCAACGATAATCCTTGTATTCCCGTGGCGGGAAAGTTGGGATGGCTTCGGCATCTTTTACGTTAAAGGTATGATAGGTTGATTCATGGGCCATTTTGGGGTAATAAAACTGCTGGGTTTGCTTACGGAACTGGTCTACGTCCCGACTAAAGGTATTGAACTGGTGCCAGTGCGTGCCAGACAAAGCCGAAAGCTCTTCCTGCATCATCAAAGCCGGACTGATGAGCTGAAAGGCCCGAATGGCGGCCTGTTGCTTTTCAATTTGTCCGTATAATTGCTGCTCGGCTATTTCAGCCGCCGCGTCTTTAATTTCCTGACTTTTATAGACAATAACCCCATACCCATACACCATGCCGGGCGTGACAATCGAGGCCTGACGAATCTGGGTTCGGGGGTTGCTAAAAACTTCTTTCGTTAATAACTGACCGTCTTTTTCGAAGTATTTATTTACTGCTTTTCGCTCTTCGTTGGTTTGGGAAATCCGGCTGGGAATGGGGTAAGCCTGACTGAGCCCAATTTGTAATACGTTTGGAATGAGGATTCCTGTAAAAAGCCAGAGGAAAATCAAAACCATGGCGTTAACCGTCGAGGGCATTGAAAAGCTGTTCACCAAAAAGGATAACGCAAACCAAAAACCGAAGTACATCGAAACGAGAACGAAGGTCCACCACCAGTTTGAGGTTAGCAGAAAACTACTCCCCAGCAGCAATACCATCATAGGAATAACTAGCAGCCAGAAAAGACTGGTAAAGAGCAGGTAACGAATGCTCACCCGCAATCGAATCAGGTTGGCAATGGACTGATTACTGGTCTTTAATAATACCCAGGTGCCCTGCTCTTTTTCAATGGAGAGTACATTATACGTAAAGACAATGATCAGTAGCGGGAATAAATAAATGACCACAAAGGCAAAGTCAAAATTACCGATGAATTGCAGGAAGCTATTATCGATTTCTCCTTCGTAAGTCAGATACTGTTTCTTGTTAATATAGACCTTATAGTAAAATGGCTGAATATCACTTTGCCCGACGTTAATGGCCTGTAAAACAAAAGGTTTCTTAACAGCAAATTTGGGACCTTCGTTACGGGCGGTGTTATACGCAAAGGTAGGATCGTCCCAGATGAAGCCCGGATAGACCCTGTGGTTGGCCTCAATCCGGCGAATCCGGGTTTTAAGACTGTCCAGCATTTCTGCCTCGTGAGCCTTGATTTTACCAATCGTCTGTTCCTGTTTCCGGTACATACTATTCCCGATCCACAGGGCCGAAAGTAGCATCACAAGCATAATGGCAAAGAGAGCCACCAGCACTTTATTCCGCGATAATATTTTCAGTTCAAGGTCTAATACGACCCTAGCAATGGATAATTTCATGCGTTGTGCTATGCCTCTGTCCCTACACGGTCATCTTGCGGTAGGAAAAAAGCATTAATAAAATAGACCCGAGTGTCCAGCCGAATAAGATCAGAATGGAAGGAGCCGCTGAGGTTAATCGCCAGGCGATGCCTGGAGCGTGGTAGGTAAACTGGGGTACCGTTTTCCAGAAATCGTTACCCGCAACCGTATTTTTCTGATAGAAATCATCCACAATAACTCCTACTTTCCGACGGTGTAATTCCGCTTTTTCGGCAAAATCATTGTGCGTTTTCATGTCCGTTGCCGTGATTCGCATCGAGAAATCACGGAAAGCCAGAAAAGGCGATAATACCGCCGAAGCCTGCACCAGAGCGTTTTGCCGACTTTCATTTTTATCCACTGCCTCATACGCCCGATCCATTACTTTTCCATCGGACTCTTCAAAAAATTCGATGGTAATAGGAATGTAAAAAACGGGCAGATCTTCCAGCCGGGTTACGCCATATTTTTTCAACGTTTCTTTTTCCAGAATGGCACGTCGCTCGTCCTTGGTACCTTCACCATTTACGCCGTATTCTTTTTCGTGAAAGGTCGTGTTTTCAAATTCCAGTGAAGTGATGGAGGGATACATGCGTTTGGAAAGTTCACTGGCCAAACGCGGAATGAGGAAAACGCCCAGTAACCAGAAGCCTGATAAACTGACGAGCGAAAGCGACGAGTTGCGGGTCAGTAAAGAAACGGAAACACCAATGATGGTGATTAACACCGAAAACAAGGCTAATCCAAGCCAGTAACAGGCGTATGCTTCCAGCAATGAAGTCCAGTTTTCGGTTTCCTGGCCCAGTCTGAGAAGGGCGAGGGAACTCAGGCCCAGGATTATTAATATAGAAAAAACCAGGATGAGACAGGCAAGTAGTTTACCCGTAAAAATCTGCGTTGTACTGGCTTTTGAGCTGAGAATCATCTTGATCGTACCGTTTTCCCATTCTTTAGAGAAGATATTATGGGCCATTAAAAAGATGAAAAGGGGTAATATAAACTGGGCGAAATACCCTACATTAAAGAAACCAAAACTTCGAATACCCGTGGCATCCGTCACCTCCCGAAAACGAACGACGCCGCGTTTGTGGGGTTCGAGGTAAAAGGAATTTCCCGTATAATCTTCGATGCCATTGTCAATCATGGCCAGATCGGCCGTGGGTTTGTAGGCGTAAAAGCCGAAATGAGCACCCAGGTGCGGGTTTTTATCTCCCTGCGAAATAAACTGCTGATAGGTACCCTGCTGCGACTCTCGTAGCAACTGACTGTGCGACCTATAATAAGAATAGCCATTATACAAAGCCAATCCCATCAGTATCAGCACTCCGACCCATAACCAAACCACCTTAGCAGTCCGAAATATCTCCCGAAGTTCTTTTTGTATGATTAGTTGAATCATGTATTCAGTTTTCAGTTGACTGTTTCCCGTTTACAGTTTTTTGTTTCGGTTTTCATTTACAGCCACTGATAATCAAAGTGATTCGGCTTAGAAACTATTGCTTAGCCTTTAACTGAAAACTATAAACCGAAAACTGTAAACTATAAGCTACATTTCTTTCACCAAATCAATATAAATCCGCGTGAGGTCGGCGTGGGTTACCTGGCTGGAGATTAGCTCCTGGCAGAGTTTGCCCTGATGCATGATGCCGATGCGGTGACCGAGGTTTTTGGCCATAAGTAAATCGTGCGTAGCCATTAAGGTGCTCACGCCCTGCTGACTAAGTCGGGTAATGATCTCGGAAAATTCATTGCTGGCGTGCGGGTCTAGTCCAGAAGTAGGTTCGTCCAGAAACAAGACTTTTGCTTTTTTGACCAATGCAATAGCAATGCCCACTTTCTGCCGCATGCCTTTCGAGTACGACGACACCCGTTTATGAAAAGCGGAAGTCTGTAAACCAGCCACCTGCATAAACTGACCAAGTTCGTCTTTGGTGTAACTGAAACCTGAAAGTCCACTGAAAAACTCCAGATTTTCCATGCCCGAAAGCGTCGGATACAGGTTTACAATTTCAGGAATGTACGCCACCATATCCCGCGTGGCCTGATTATTCACCGATACCTCAACGCCATTGATAAACGCCTGACCGCTGGAGGCAGGAATAAACCCCAGAAAAAGGTTAATCGTCGTGGATTTACCCGCACCATTCGAGCCCAGCAAACAATAGATCTCTCCCGGCTGGATGTCCAGATTGAGCTGATGCAGAGCAATATGCGAGCCGTACGCTTTGGTTAGATTAACTGCTTTCAACATGGGAAGTGGGACTAAATTACGTAATGAACACTCAGGCGGGCATGGATCGGAGCCTGCGGAACCCAATAGTATAACCCATTGCGAAACCAGGGTGTGGCAATCAGGTTTTTATTCAAAATATTATTAATTAACAAATTAGCTTTCCATCGTTTATGGTGCCAACCCAGTCCACCGTCCAGCCGGAATAAATCCGGGGTAGAGTGTACAACAGCCGTTGCATAACGTTCGCCCCGTCCGCCCTGATATTGATACCCCGCCGATACGGAAAAAGCCGATAGCACCCGACCAGGTAACTGATAATTTAACCAGGTATTCTGCACGTGTTTGACGTACATGGGCGGGCGGGCACCCACCAATGCTGGGTTTACATCCGCATCAATTTTGGAATCATTGTAAGCGTAGTTAATCACTGCATTTAAACCCGGTGCTAGTTTCCCAACCACGTCCAGTTCGATGCCCCTGGCGTGTGTTTTCCCTACCTGCAATCGATAAAGTGCATTATTCGGATCGGTGGCAACTATGTTATTTCGTTTGATGGAATAGAAGGAAAGCGTCGTATTCCAGCGTCCTTCGAGCCAGTCTTTCTTTAATCCAATCTCGCGGTTTAATCCTTCCAACGGTCGAATGGCTTCTCCATTACTCATGAGGCCCGCCTGCGGAATCAGCGTTTGGTCGAGTAAAGCATATACTGAAAACGAGGGCAGAACGCTATAATTTACGCCTACCCGCGGCGTAAAAACCTGATCTTTTGAGGAGGTAATCACAGCAGAGACGTTGTTCCGGGTTTCCACGGAAGTAAAACGACCGCCCAGGGTTAGGCGAAGTTTATCTTTGAGAAAAGTCAGTTCATCCAGGGCATAAAACGAGTAATAACGAATGGACTGATTCGTGTTACCTTTGGAAAAACCGCCCGGTGTCTGATAGGTTGGCATTTCAATAGGATATTCAGGAGCATTGATATTCAGTGGATAATAGCGGGGTTGCGTTTTTCCGGCTGCGTCGGTGTAGGTATCATACGTTACGTAACTATCCGCCCGAAATCTTTTCTGGTTCACATCAATTCCCACCAGAATTTGCTGGGTTAACCCCGTCGTCTTAATCTTTCCATTCACAAAAGCCTGCTGGGAATACACCTGCGTGCGGGCCAGATCGTATTTGGGATTTCGCAGCAATACATTCGGATTGGCAGTATTTACGCCCGTCACCCACATGTAAATGCCTTCATAATCATTCTGCATCAAAGCCCCCCGAGCCGTTACCGACCAGTCTTTACTAAAGGCATGCGAGAAAGTCAGAAAGGCGGTTTGATCCCGAACGTGGTAAGGTGGAAGGTTGGGTTCGTGAATGGTAAAATCCCTGGGTAAGGTTGCAAAGCCATTCGGCGTCATGACGATGGGACTCATCAGGGCATACCCAAATTGCTGATAATTGTACTCGGCAGTCAGGGAAGTCCGGTCACTGAATTGATACTTCAGCACCGGAGCTACTAGTAATCGGCGATTAAAATCATAGGTAACGAAGGACTTACTGGTCATACCCATGACGTTCAGCCGATACTGAAGTTTTTTCTTCGCGTCCAGCACGTCATCTAAATCGACGGCCAATCGGTATAAATTCCAGCTCCCCCCCATGGCCGTAGCCGAATAATGGGGCGTGCCGGTAGGCTGTTTAGTTACCACGTTAAACGTTCCAGCGGGATCGCCAATGTTATTCATGAACAGCGAGGGACCTTTCATGAATTCTACCCGGTCAATAATAGCTGCATCTTCGGGGACGGGTCCGCGATAAATCGGGGTCAGGTCAATGCCATTGCGAAGCGTGGAAATCTGGCCGCCCCGCATGAACATGTAGGGGCCCAGGTTATTGGAAACCTCCTGCCGAATAACGCCGCTTACATTCCGGGCTACGCCGTCAGTCATGTTAAAACTTCCCTGATCGTAAATTACATCCGCACTGACTTCCTGAATGTTCTGGGAAAGGTGAATCAGCGGCGTTTGTAAACGAAGAGCACTCGAAACCGTACTCAGGTGATAGGGTTTATAATATTTCGACGTTATAGTTACTTCCTTTAAACCCTGCCCGTCAGCCATAACCAGGCTTACTTCAATAAAGGAAGTATCACTCGTCCATACAATTCGCTGGCTTTGGTAGCCTATGTGGCTGATGGTAAGGCTGGAAACGGGCGTGGTAGCTTGAATTTCGAAGTAACCGTCTTCGTTGGTCAACGTGCCCTGCTGGGTTGCGGTTATTTGAACGCTGGCTCCCGACAAAGCTCGCTGAGGGGCCTGAGCCTCTCTGACACGTCCTTTAATGATTACCTGAGCCTGGGAAGAAAGAAAAAATAAGCAAAGGAGTAAGACTCCTGATATACGGATAATCATGAACGATTGAATCGTTACTTCGTAGAATAATAACTTATTTCAGTAAAAATCAGGTTTCAAAGATAAGTTATGGACGTTCTATTTGTATAGAATAATTCTAAAAAACGCCTCTATGGCTTTTTATAAATACCGCAACTGTTCGAGAAAAGCGTCTGCTAGGCTCAGCGTTACATTAGTTTGGGTACCATTACAATGATTCGCAACCCTCAGGAAGGTCTCTCTTCGTTCGAGAGGAGAGAATTAAAATCTTTGTAATGTAGAGACGAGATGAAGTTGCGTCTCTACTTGAAATGCTTGATTATATACTTTTTAGGATTGGCAATCATCCGCCAGGGTTGGTGTCCTCACCAACCAGGGTGACGGAATGTACTCACTGCTCGTCCGCAACTGTATAGCGGATGTTTGAGAAAAGCGTCATTTTCCTGCCCAACATTCACTTTTCTACTGCTTAATACCATTACAATTATCCATTGTAGAGACGCGACTTCATCGCGTCTGGCCGGGAGATGAGGATAACATTAGGAATAGCAAAAATGCCTTTTCATCAACCAATGTAGTAAAACCGCCTCTACCCAGACGCGATAAAGTCGCGTCTCTACTTAAGGGAAATTTCCGCCAGGGCTGGTGTCATCACCAACCATTAGGCTTTTAATAATGGCTGGTGAGGACACCAGCCAGGGGACGGAAAAATGCCTTTTCATCAACCAATGTAGTAAAATCGCCTCTACCCAGACGCGATAAAGTCGCGTCTCTACTTAAGGGAAATTTATGTTTGTGAACAAACATAGGTTGGTAACTTCAAGGAATGGCTTTAAACAGAGCCATACTTCACATAAAAAGACCCTGAACGGGCTTCCCTATCAAACGACTAAAATAGCCGGACCGAATTCTTCAAAGTGAATAAACTGAGCATTAACACCCTGGCTTCGTAAGTATTCCACGTGTTTTTTAATGAATACCGCAGGGCCACAGATGTAATAATCGGCTTGTGGGACGATGGCTTCCTTTACCTTAGTTAGATCGACAAAACCTTCGTAGTAGAACTCCTGCGTATGGTCATCCAGTTTGTTATAAAAGGTATGAATTGCCATTTGCTGGTGGCGGCCTCCAAGTTCGCTTACCGATTCTTTGAACGCATGTACTTCATACCCTCGACACCCGTGAATCCAGGTAATAGCACGATCTTTACCGGTCTGAATCAGGTACTCCAGCATACTCATAAACGGGGTTAATCCTACCCCACCGCTGATGAAAACAATGGGATTATTTGTCGTTACATCCAGTATAAAATCGCCCGCTGGTGGAGCGACTTCGAGTATATCTCCTTCCTGAATTTTATCATGCAGCAAGTTACTCACGAAGCCCGCTGGGCGTTCGGCACTGCCTCGTTCTTTCTTCACCGAAATTCGGTAGTAATTGCCGTTGGGTGCACAGGAAATGCTATACTGACGGGGCTGAAGCACCTGAAGTTCAGGAACGAAAAGACGAACCGTAATGAACTGTCCTGGTAAAAAGTCGGCTACTTTACCACCATCCGAAGGATACAGATAAAAAGAAGTAATTTCTTCTGATTCACGAATTTTCTTCTGAACCACAAAGGGTCGCCAACTGCTCCAGCCTCCTGCTTTCGCCACGGTATTGCTGTATAGATTGGCCTCGACATTACTCATGACTTGAGCCAGTTGCTGATATGCCAAACCCCAGGCTTCGAGTAATTCAGAGGTAGCCGCCTCACCTAATACCTCACTGATGGAAGCTAGTAAGTGCTTACCTACAACGGCATACTGCTCTGGCCGAATGTCCAAACTGACGTGCTTATGAGCAATACGGTTAATGGCCTGGGAAAGTACTTCAGGGTTATCAATGTGCTCGGCATAGGCTAGAACCGACATCGCCAGTGCCGTTGGTTGGGCTCCCGTCCGCTGATTAGCACTATTGAACACATTTTTCAATTCGGGATTATGCGTTAGCAATCGGTTGTAAAAGTAAGTGGTCAGGGCTACGCCGTGCTCTCTTAATACCGGAACTGTCGCTCGAATTAAAGCTTTCTGATCGTTTGTCATGCTATAAATGATATTAATACCTTTTTATCCTTTATTGATTTTGCAAACATATCGGTAATTTTATAAAGGACAAAAATATCTTTTATTAGTTTTGTCCTTTCACACAGCAGTCATGGCTATTTTTTCTAAAACTTGTGAATACGCGATTCGAGCGGTATTCTACATCGCTCATAAATCCACGACGGGGCATAAAACGGGTATCAAGGATATTGCAGCCGGGATCGATTCCCCCGAGCTTTATCTGGCAAAAATTCTCCAGAATTTAAGCCGTCAAGGCATCATCAGTTCGACGAAAGGCCCTAATGGCGGTTTTTACATGCAGGAATCTTCGCTCAAGAAACCTTTAAGCGAGGTTGTAGAAGCAGTGGATGGCAATAGCCTATTTTACGGCTGTGCCCTGGGGCTGAGCCAATGCTCGGAAGTTAACCCCTGCCCCCTGCACGATCAGTTCAAGTCTATACGAGATCAGATCCATCAGGTTTTACAACAGACAACCATTGGTGAGTTTAATGAAGAATTGCTTAATGGACTACTTTCACTGAAAAAGTAAGGGTCGTTTTAGTGTTTGAGCACTTCTTGTGCAAGCGTTTACTACAAATGTCTTTCTGATTAAGACGAAGAACTTTACTTTTCTACAGCTTAGCTTAATTACCATTATAAAGTAGAAACGCGGCTTCATCGCGTCTGACTGGGAAATGATAATTAATCTAAAGGTCACGAAATCACATGAATAACTTTACTCGCCTGTCGCCAGTGTAACGCCCCCCCTCTATCATACCTTTCTACGACTTCCCAAAAAGTCCTTTAATCTTATCCATAATACTGGTATCATCTTTCTTTTTATTTTCTCCAATCAGGAAACCGTAGGGTTGTAAGGCTTCTACGTGGTCGCAGATAATTTTAATAATTCCGATTAGTGGTAAGGCTAAAATCATTCCCGGAATACCCCAAATGGTTTCGCCAATCACGATGCCGAGAATGGTAAATAAAGGGTTAATGTTTACTCCTGAACCTACAATTAAGGGTTCAAGTACATACGTCTGAACAAATTGAACCAACCCATATACCAGAATAATGCCAATAATCATGGAGCTGTCGCCGCCCTGAGCGATGGTTATCAGTACGGTTAATCCCGTTCCGGTCAGGTTTCCTATGAAAGGGATGATCTCAAAAAGTCCGCACAGGATACCCAGAAAGATGGCATGTTCTACTCCTACAATGCTGAAACCTACGCCGTATAAGACCCAAAGGGTAACAATCATTCCGCCCAAACCACCGAGGTAACTCTGAGCTACTTCGCTGCTTTTCTGAATGACCTGTCGTGCTTTCAGGTGATCTTCCGGCGGGGTCAATTTCAGTACAAACGCTTTCAGGTGACTTCTGAAAAATAACAGCAGGAAAATATACACTAACACTAAAATGAGATCGACGGCCACCGACATTAATGAATTCATTACTGCCGTTACGACCGATGAAAGCTGCCCCGAAGTTGAGGATTGCTGCTCTTTTATTAACTCATTCTGTTTCTTTGGACTCACGCCCAGGTTGCTGCTAATCCATTGTTTAAGATCGCTAACGAGTTGCGTGATCCGTTGTTCAATCCCACTTAAATCTTCCAGTAACCCGGAAAATTGCCATTGTAGAACAAACAGCAGCAGTGCAATAGCGATGAGCATTACCACAAGGCATGAAACCGCCGCAAGGCCTCGCTTTATTCCCTTTTTTTCGAACCAGGTGGCGAGTGGTAATACCAGCATCGCCAGCAAGCCCGCAATCGTCAGGGGAACCAGAACCGTTTTCGAAAAATACAATCCAGCAAATAATAGAAAACAAAACCAGAGAAAACGGGCGGGTTTTTGAAGAGCGTGCATAGAGACCAGACGTGATTAAAGGCATATCGTTATAAACATAACCTTGAAGGCTGGAAAATGTTAGTCTTTACGGTTAGAGGTTACACTTCCACCAACCGTGGCACCTCTTTTTCATGAATAATTTTGTCTGTTGTATAGCTAGGCAGGTAAGGCCGTCTAGGCTTGATAAAGCTGAAAAACTATAAAACCCACACGTTCGAAATTTGAATCAGCACTCATCCAACCAGAACAATACAGACGATCGGGGCCAGACCCGAGCAGATCGCTGGATTGAGCCCTTTTATGACTTAGTAATCGGTACCGTGATTGGACAGTTATCGAGTCTGTTAAGTAGCCCGGTCTCTGGTGATGAATATCTTCAGTATTGCTGGCTCTTTTTACCAACCTGGTGGCTGTGGACGGGCTTTTCTTTTTACTTTGATCGTTTTGACCGCAATTCGATTTTCCAGCAATCGGCTTTGTTAATCAGTCTGATTCCTATCGTTTTGTTATCAGTTACGGCCCCGCAAACGTTCAATGATAAGATAGCAGGGTTCACGTGGTCTTACATTGCTGCCCGGTTTATACTGCTGGTACTTTACGTTTATACGATCGTCAACGATTCCGACTTTCGCCGACCCGCCAGGCATCTGCTAATAGGGTTTAGCGGTGGACTTAGCCTCTGGATTCTCGGAGCTTTCTGGACTGATTATGGAATTTACCTGAAAATAGCTGGGTTAGTGATTGACCTTGCTACGCCCTGGATCGCTCGGGACGAACTTAGGAAAGTAGCTCCTACGAAAGAACATTTTCCGCAACGGCTGGGCGTTTTTACGCTGATTGTAGTCGAACAGAACGTAATGAATCTATCCAATAGCCTTACCGAAAGACTGTGGGGCGACTCCATGCTTATTTCTGCCTTTTGTGGGTTAGTGTTGATAGTTACAATCTGGTGGTGGTATTTTTTTCACCAGGAAGAATTCATCATTGGCCGGATTCAAAACGACGGATTACGTCATTCCTTCGGGCATATGCCTTTGTACCTGGGTACCGGAACGCTGGCTCTGGCCGTTAGTGGAGCTGTAGCTCAGGAAGATTCGCAGCGATGGTTATTAACGCTCGGCATGTCTCTATACGCGGGATCATTGTGTCTAACTACACTGCCTAAAATAAAACAGCCGTACCGATTCAGGTATCTATTATTTACAATAGCCCTATTACTCGTCTGCTGGGGTATAACTGTGCTGGTGGAAGAGATCTGGGTAGCCCTGGCGAGCATGGTTACTGTCTGGTTGATTTATCTGTACTTCGCTAGAAATGAGTTGAAAAGTAGGGCTCTTTTCCCTCCAAAAACCGAAAACGAAACCCCGGAAGAGGACGGTTCCGTTCCTCTTCGGATAGGGTAATCCGAGGCGTTAATTAACGAGATTTTTGCTGAAATTGTAAGGGACTAAGTCCCACGTATTTTTCAAAAAAAGCGTTAAAATCCGTAAGTTGCCTGAACTCCAGCTTCCGGGCCAGCTCTTCTAAACCTAGGCTAGAATTTAGTAATAAATCTTTCGCTTGCGTAATGATTCGGTCGTGAATCTGAGCACGAACGTCCTCTCCCGTTACCCGGGAGGTAACGGCATTCAGGTAACCTGGGGTAACGTCCAGCTCTCTGGCAAAGTCAGTCACTGATTGATGCGTCCTATGCTCGGGCGAGTCAATCAAATTTATGAAATCATCATACAAAGCATCGTCACTTTCCCTAACCATCATTCCCAGCGTGGGATCGGCCGAGGCTGCTTTTGCATATAATCCTTTGATTCGGAACAACATAATATGCAAATAAGAAGCAATCAGGGCAAATCGATCTGAACTATCCGATTGATACGCTTCCTGCATTTTATGAAAGACTTTTACCAGTGCATCCCGGTCATAAGCCGACACAGTAAAAGGAATAGCTTTTTCTAAATGCAGAAAAGGAAATTCCTGAATGATGTTACTGATCTGCGGACGCTCCTGAAGAAACGCATCGGTAAAGGTGAGATGCCATCCTTTCTTAAAGCCGGGCTGCGTTTGCCAGGATAGTACCTGAAAAGGAGATTTGAAGAGCAGAAAAGGAACTTCGGGCCTGGTGGTGTGATGGCCAGGATTTAAATCTGTTTTTAATTCCTCTACTAAGCGAATGGAATAGAAATCATGCCGAATGAGCGGCATTTCTCCCTTTTCCCAATGTCGCTGAAATACTTCTAATTCACTCACATCGAAGTCTTTATCGAGCGGCGGTGGCCCCCCCATATAGTTATTGTAAGCGACCAGATTCTCGAAAAGTTTCATAGAATAAGTAAAGCAATGTATTAGACGTATGAATAAATCGACGAGTCAATAACAAATCTTGCATTCCCAAGGGTCGTTGCACTTACGTTTATTACTTAAACTGTTGGCTTTGGCATTTTATGATTCGAACGGCAGCGTAAATTACACCGAACCAGATATTTTCAGGTAGGCAACCACTCTAAAAAAATTAATTAGTTCATGAGTAATTTGTACTTACTTTTATCGATGAATAAGTTACAAAAATTTAGCCTCATACGAACAGACCTTCTAAAATTTATAATTGTCGGATGGTACTCTCGAACGAAGAAAGAGAGACCTTTTGAGGAATGGGGCGGGTTTAGTCAAGTTACCGTATGACCCAACCAGCTCGAAGAAGACCATAAGATCCTTCGCTTCGCTCTGGATGACAGACGCGGATGATAAAATATCTTCAGGTAGGAAATAGTTATTATTACCAACAGCCTCCAAAGTGTCTCCGGATTTCATCCGGGGAAGCAACATTCACCAAAGAAATTTCTTATAATACTAATAAGCTCCTTCACTTTAGATGACCAAAGGAGGGGTAAGGTTATGGTAGTAACAATATATTACGATGCTTGTCCGGGACAAATCGCAGAGATATTCGATTTAGCTAAAATATCTTTTTCAGAGGGTATCTATTACTTGAAGTCAACTAAAAAAGACGTTATAAAAAACTTTAAAACAAACTCTTTTTATAACGTCTTTTTCATTCAATAAATCACTTATTATAAATGCATTATTCTAGTTTATTCGTGAATATTCAATATAGTTTTAGCTAACTGTATCATTTCAGGGTTGCCAGTATATTTTCCACGTTCATCCGAAAGCTTAACCACTTCTGTCCATTCTTTATTTCCGGGATTGGCTTCCGTCATTTTCAAAACAATATTCATGGCTGGTAATCCTACGTCGTTGGTTAGGCTGGTTCCAATGCCAAAAGACATCCCGATTCGTCCCCGACAGTAATCTGCAATTTTTGCTACTTTTTCATAGTTAAGACCGTCCGAAAACGTAATGGTTTTACTTAAAGGATCGATCCCCATTTGCTGGTAATGAGCAATAACCTGATCGGCAAAATGTAAGGGATCGCCACTGTCGTGACGCACGCCATCAAATAACTTAGAGAACATTTTGTCAAATTGCTGAAAGAATACGTTCGTAGTGTACGTATCCGATAAAGCGATTCCTAAATCGCCGCGATACACCTCTACCCAATGTTGCAGAGCCATGGCGTTAGCCATTTTGAAGCCATAGCGAGCGGCGTGAAACATGAACCATTCGTGAGCGTGCGTTCCAATGGGTCGGGTTTGCTTAAGCATGGCCAAATGAACGTTACTGGTCCCTACGAAAGAGCCATCTCCATAGGTTTTCAAAGCATCCACTACCTGATTCTGTACTTCATAAGAATGACGGCGGCGGGTTCCAAATTCGGCTACTGTAACCCCTAGTTGACGATAGTTTTCAATTTTCTTACGCGTTACCTCCCGTACTTCCTCGTTACTAATTCGCTGTAAACCCTTAAGCCGATAATACAACTCACAAATCAGAGACATCAACGGAACTTCCCAGAGAATAGTCCGGTACCAGTGTCCTTGCACTTCTACCTTTAGCTGATCGCCGTTCTGTTCGATGTGCACTTCCTGGGGCTGATAGCGATACCCTTCCAGAAAATCCAGATATACCGGATCGAGATAAGGGCAGGTTCTGGCAAAAAAAGCTTTTTCTTCACGGGTTAATTTCAGCCCTGCCAGTTCATCAACAGCTTGCCGCAATGCCTCGGCAAAACCCGGCGGAAAAGAATGCTTTCCGCGATTAATAAATGCGTAACGGGCCTGAGCGTTAGGAAAAAGGCGAATAACGCCTTGTTGCATGGTAAACTTATAAAAGTCGTTGTCAAGAATGGATGGAATGATTGAAGGCATACGTATAGCAGTCGATGTTATCTTTTGAAGTAAGCAATACCAGGTAAATTAATTCCATAAATTTCGTACCCGAATCAATTTTGCAACAAGCGGATTTCATTTCGGGTCTTATCTTCGGCAAAATTCATCCGTTATGCTTCTGCCCCAGCGTATCTATCAACTCTCGGAAAAAGCCCTTACTCTGGCCTGGGAAACTCGCATCGATCCCGAGATTTCGGCTCAGGTGCGAAGGGTACAACGCGAAATTCTGGCTCAGCCATTTCCGGGTTTGACGGAGGTAGTGCCTGCCTACGCCTCATTAACCGTTTTCTACGATCCTGTACTCATTCGTAAAAATCACCCCGGTCAAACGGCTACAAGCTGGGTGGAGAACTGGCTCAGGCAACAAATGCACACGCTAGCCCAGGATCAGGCTGCCGTCAAGCCCAGACGAGTGGACATTCCGGTTTGTTACGGAGGTGACCTGGGGCCCGATTTAGCGGAAGTTGCTCACCACTGCGGACTTTCGCCCGAAGCCGTCATCGAGCAGCATAGTCAGGCTGTATACCAGGTGTATATGCTCGGTTTTGTACCCGGTTTTGCCTACATGGGTGGCTTGCCTGAAAGCCTGCATACTCCCAGAAAAATGACTCCCCGAGCTCAGGTACCAGCGGGTTCCGTTGGAATTGCAGGAGCTCAAACGGGCATTTACCCCATGACGATTCCCGGCGGCTGGCAGATCATTGGCCGAACGTCTTTACCGCTTTTTCACATCAGCCACACTCCTCCGGCTTTGCTTCAGGCGGGGGATGAAATCAGGTTTATCCCCGTAGATTCCCTTTAACATGGCCATAGAAATCATTCAGGCAGGTGTATTAACTACATTACAGGATTTGGGCCGATCCGGCTATCGGGCTCAGGGGGTAGTGCTGAGTGGAGCTATGGATGGTTTTGCTCACCGGGTTGCAAACTGGCTGGTAGGTAACGACGAAAATCAGCCCACCCTTGAAATAACCATGGGTGGCTTGGAAATCGTTTTTCATGAACCTGCCCTTATTGCTCTGGGTGGCTTTGGCGGGCGGGCCTTCTTAAATCAATCGCCGATGGATTGCTGGAAAAGTACCGCTGTTCAGCCCAGGGATCGCCTGAAGGTAATGTATGCCGGGTACGGTTGCCGCAGTTACCTCGCCGTGGCTGGCGGCTGGCAGATTTCTGAAGTACTCGGAAGTTACAGTACCTATGCTTCAGCCGGATGGGGCGGATTTCAGGGAAGAGCTTTACGAAAAGGAGATCAGATAGCCTTTACCCCCAAGCCATCTCCCCAAGCTTCCTGGTCCATTGCTTCCTCGGCTTTACCTGAGTATTCTTCAAACCCTCAGGTTCGGGTCATCGAAGGACCGGAATGGGATTGGTTTACGGAAGAAAGCCAAAGGCACTGGCTCGAAGAGAATCACTCCGTATTACCCCAGAGCAATCGAATGGGGTATCGGCTCAAAGCCGCTTTGGAACGTAGCCACACCGGGGAATTATTGTCCACCGCCGTAAGTCCGGGTACGCTTCAGGTATTACCCGACGGAAATCTGGTATTACTGATGAACGACGCTCCCGCCACGGGTGGTTATCCCCGGATAGCCCAGGTGATCGAAGCCGATTTATGCATTTGTGCCCAGCTTACGACGGGTAACGAGGTTCGTTTTGTACGCATCAGTGCTGCCGAGGCCGAAGAAATCTACGTATCTTCCCATCAACATTTACAGCTTTTGAAGCAAAGCATTTTTCAGCGATTGTATGCGAATTGACATAAACTGCGATTTAGGCGAAAGTTTTGGGGCTTATACCATCGGTCAGGATGAAGCTATCTTACCTTTGATTACCTCCGCCAACGTAGCCTGTGGTTTTCACGCGGGCGACCCAGGCGTAATGCGGTATACCGTTGAAAAATGTCTGGAACATAACGTGGCCATTGGGGCTCATCCAGGCTTCGCCGATTTACAGGGCTTCGGACGCAGAAATATGCAGCTCAGTCCCGCTGAGGTTTATGAGTTGGTTTTGTATCAGGTCGGAGCTTTGGCCGGGTTTGTTCGGGCAGCGGGAACCCGTCTTCAACACGTGAAACCACACGGAGCTTTGTATAACATGGCGGCCAAAGATGCGGCAATGGCCCGGGCCATTGCTCAGGCCGTGCGTGATTTTGATGCGAACCTGTTTCTATACGGACTAGCCGGAAGTTACCTCATTTCAGAAGCGGAGCAATTGGGACTTAACACTTGTAGTGAAATTTTTGCTGATCGAAAATACCAGGCCGACGGCACCTTAACCCCCCGGAATCAGCCCGATGCTCACCTGACAGATCCAGCCGAAGCCGTTGCCCAGGTTATGCGGCTTATGAATGATTCAGAACGAAAAGCTGAAACGGTCTGCATTCATGGGGATGGTTCACAGGCCCTTGCTTTTGCTCAAACCTTACATACTCATCTGCAACAGGCGGGCGTTCGTATGCTTCGTCCTGATTAACCTCATCTTATGACCCCCAAATCTACTTCGCTGGCTTCTACCCTATTGGGAGCTGCTTTTTTAATGGCTACATCAGCCATCGGACCGGGCTTTCTGACTCAGACCACCCTTTTTACAGTAAAGTTACAGGCCAGTTTTGGTTTTGTTATTCTGCTTTCCATTTTGCTTGACATTGGGGTTCAGCTCAATATCTGGCGGATTGTCATCGCCTGCGGACAGAAAGCTCCCGATCTGGCCAACGCTCTATTCCCCGGCCTGGGTCATTTGCTATCCATTATGATCGGGCTCGGCGGACTGGTGTTTAACATCGGTAACATTGCCGGAGCCGGACTTGGCCTTAATGTATTACTGGGCATTCCCGTTGAAGTCGGTGCCGTCATCAGTGCACTCATTGCCATTGTCCTTTTTGTGAGAAAAGATGCCCTTCTCGCCATGGATTCGTTTTCCAAATGGCTGGGGGTATTGATGATTGCCTTAACCTTTTATGTCGTTTTCACGGCTCATCCCCCCCTGGGTCTGGCCTTTCAAAAAACCATCAACCCCGATATTCTGGACACTACCGCCATCATTACCCTCGTAGGGGGAACCGTGGGAGGATACATTACTTTCGCCGGAGCTCACCGGTTGCTGGATGCTGGTTTGAAAGGATCAGAAGCTTTGCCTGAAACCGACCGTGGGGCCGTAACGGGTATTGGCATTGCTTCTCTCATGCGAATTTTACTATTCCTGGCCGCCCTAGGGGTGGTCATGCAGGGTTTAAGTATTGATCCATCCAATCCGCCGGCATCCATGTTTCAGCAGGCCGCGGGTACATTAGGGTACAAATTGTTTGGCCTAGTGATGTGGTGTGCAGCGATTACCTCCGTAACGGGTTCGGCTTATACCTCCGTTTCCTTCATCCGAACCTTACATCCTTCCTTCACTCACCGAACCACTGCCCTGACGCTGGGCTTCATTATTCTTTCTTCGGTGATCTTTCTGATCGCTGGAAATCCGGTTACCTTGTTGGTAGTTGCCGGAGCGGTAAATGGAATGATTTTACCCCTATCTCTGCTGATTATGCTAGTAGTAGTTCATAAACCCGCCTTGGCTGGCAGTTACAAACACCCGATTTTATTAACGCTAATCGGTGTGGTAGTTATGCTCATTATGGGCTGGATGGCCGTTCGAACGCTGTTAATGATTTAATTCAATTCTATTATTTTCCACTCAGTAAATGAAAGCAGAAGCTATGAGGTGATGGGTAGAATTATGATTTTCCTTTAAGAGATCAATCCTTCTCAAACATCTGCATGAGTCCCCTTCATCAGAAAATCGGGAACGCTGTCTTGATGTTATTGGGTGGACGTGCGAGCTATCCCTTAACCCGCACGTCCATCCAATAATTACTGCACTCCCTTATCCAGGAAAGCAGTGTATATTCTAAAAGCGATCTAACATTTAGAATTGAAGACCTTCATGCGAATCGGAAATGCGATCCTTTGTTTTGATAGGGATAACAGGCTTGGGATAACGGCAGGTGGCCCCTGTCTTTTCTTTAGGAACGAGAGGGAATCTCGTACCCGTTGGTCTTAGTTTAGTTAAACCAAAATCCTTGATTAAACCGCGAATCTCAGTAGAGACGAACTTCGACCCACGGGTGCGAGATTCCCCGCCATGGCTGGTGTCCCACTAGCCGTTTGTACGCAAACAGTGGTTGGTGTCCCACCAACCATGGCGTAGTCTCTACGTTTTAAACCAAAAGCCTCCATGCAGACCCTACATCACAAGTTCCCAAGTAGAGACGCGACTTTATCGCGTCTGGTCGGGAGATGAAAGTAGTACAAAGGCAACACAAAACCGCCTCTTACCCAGACGCGATAAAGTCGCGTCTCTACCCCTTCAAAACCAAAATTTGGGTTATAAAGCCGAGCGACTGCGGGAATAGATATATCTGATAAGCGTATATTTTAAAAGAAGAAGTAAAACCTTAGTATGCAAATAGACTTCGCTTAAATAAACGTTGGATAAACACAGCGACTCGTGATTTATACCAAACGCAGAAGAGTAAGTTCAGAACTATTACCGACGTGTATCGTCGGTTGCTTTGGGTAATTGAGAATGTGCATTCCAGAAGTCAAAAACCGTATTCCAGATATTGAGAAAATCATTACGGTTTTCCGGCTTTACTACAAACGCATTTACGCCGTTATCGTAAGCATCTTCAATCAATGTTTTTCCAGAAAATTGAGAAAACATAACTACTGGTAAGTATTTCCATTTTTCAGATTGTCTGATATGCTTCACTAATTCCATTCCGTTGATGCCGGGAAGTCGATAATCCAATAGCATCAAACTCGGATAGGTTGGTAAGTCATCCAGATATAGCAGAGCTTGTTCTGCATTTTCGGCAAATAGCAAATTACAGAGCTGAGTACTTTTCTGGTAACTCCAGTTCATGATAAAACGCTGTTCAGGGTCGTCCTCAACCACCATCAACAAAGGTTTTTCTGCCATTTCAATTCATTTAAAAATAAAACCTGTCTCCACCGCTAATCCCTTGAGGGTAACTGAATCATTTGAGTCCAATAGGAGTACACCTGATCCCATATTTCTGAAAGTCGCTGAAAGTTCTGTGGCTTCACTACATAACTATTAGCTCCAAGTTCATACGCCTTTCTCACCATTCCTTCATTAGAAGAAGTCGTAAACATGAGTACGGGCAATGCTTTAAACCGAAGTGTCGATTTCAGTTTCTCTAATAATTCCATTCCATTCAGGCGGGGCATATTAATATCCAGTAACAGCAACGAGGGTTCTACACTACCATCATTTAGTAACTGCCAGGCATGTTCTCCGTCATTAGCAAAGAACAATTCTCCTTTATAATCTCCCTCGTTAAAGGCAATCTGTAATAATTCTCGATCATCTTCGTCGTCCTCGACGACTAAAATGACCAGCGGCTTCGAATAAGTTGGCAAAGGGTTGTGCTAAATAATGGAATACAGTATTTGTTTTCTAACAAAACTACACTCATAAGTTCAAAAAGTATAACGTTAAGGGAGTGAACTCCTTAAAAATTCAGATCAAATTAACTTTTATCAATATTAATATCCATTATTTATGAGTAATTTCCTAATTCTATTTTTCTATAATATCGTGCCTATGCTCAAGGTGAGTAATAACCAGGGGCCTACCTATGGCTATTTTTTACGAAAAGTAGCCAAGTTCTTTTCATGAATAAGCCATTATTTCTCTGAAAACCCAGTGCTTTCGCTTGAAAAGCCCTTTCAAAACCGTATTTTAGTCCGTTCATTTCTCAAGAGTAGCAGCCTCTTTTCTGAATTCTTTATGTCTACCACCTCATTTCTGATTGCCTTCTTTTTCATTAATTATGTACGAAAGACCATACAATCGGAAAGCAAATACCCAGAACTGGATCGGCTTATTGTTTCGGCCCGTTACCTGACGGTCGGACTCTGGGGGATGCAGTTTCTCTTCCATGAGATCTTTATTCTCCGGTTAGTCGGGCCCGTCTATCTATTACTGCTGGTATGGCTAACTCATAAAAAGGAAGAACTGCAACCCGTTCAATCGACTTCACTTTCCATCCTTCCCTATGCGTTTATCAGCATTTTTGGAGAGCTAGTCAAGTTTGTTTCCAAAGATTTTTATAACCAGTTCGATGGTTTTTTTGAAGCGGGTAAGTTTTTTGCCTTCGTATGGGTTTTCATTCTATGGCTCAACAACCGCAAACAGGAAAAAGCCCTTGAAGCCGAACGATTAAAACTGGAGAAACAGGAAGAGTTAGGCCGGGTTACGGAAGCTCAACGCGATCAGCTCGAAGTATTAGTCGCGGAGCGAACGGCAGAATTACGTCTGCAAAAAGAAGAATTAGAAAAGGCTCTCAGTCATTTAAAATCGACTCAAAACCAACTTATTCACGCTGAAAAAATGGCTTCCCTCGGGGAGTTAACGGCGGGTATTGCCCATGAGATTCAAAATCCTTTAAACTTCGTCAATAACTTCTCGGAAGTTAGCATTGAACTGGTAGACGAGCTCCGCGAAGAGTCACAGAAGCCGGAACAGGATACCGAGTTAATCATTGAATTATTGACGGATATTGAACAAAATCTCCAGAAGATTCAGCACCACGGCAAGCGGGCCGATAGTATCGTGAAGGGTATGCTTCAACATTCCCGTACTTCTTCGGGACAGAAAGAAGACATCGACCTTAACGCAATGGCCGAGGAATACCTACGCCTGGCTTACCACGGATTACGGGCGAAAGACAAGACCTTCAACGCCAAAATGGTCACGGAGCTGGACCCAATGTTAGGAAAGGTCCATGTATTACCGCAGGATTTGGGTCGGGTATTGCTGAACATGCTAACCAATGCCTTTTACGCAGTTTCCGATAAAAAACGCCAGCAACCGCAAGGCTATGAACCTACGGTATGGATCGTTACCCAAAGCCGCCCTAATCAGGTAATCATTCGGGTTCGGGACAATGGAACGGGGATGCCAGATAGCGTCAAACAAAAGATTTTTCAGCCCTTTTTTACTACTAAACCCACCGGACAGGGCACGGGACTGGGGCTTTCTCTGAGTTATGACATCATTACCAAGGGCCACGGCGGTTCGCTGGAAGTGATTACTCAGGAAGGTGCTTTTACGGAATTTATTATTCGCCTGCCTCGGTAACCGGCAGAAAATTTTTACCCATGAATATATTAGTTGTTGATGACGAGAGAGACGTTCAGGCTTTGTTTGAACAACGGTTTCGCCGGGAAATTAAAAACGGGGATTTTCGCTTTTTTTTCAGCTTCTCGGGCGAAGAAGCCCTGACTTGTCTCGAAAAAGAGGATTCCGAAATTGTATTAATCCTTTCGGATATTAACATGCCCGGCATGAGCGGGCTGGATTTACTGCAATCCATTCGCCATACGCACCCTAGCTCACCGCCAGTAGTCATGATGATTACCGCTTACGGTGACGAAGAAACCCACGCTCAGGCTCTGAAACTCGGAGCCAATGATTTCCTTACGAAGCCCTTAAATTTTGGGGAGTTAAAGGTTAAACTCAAAGAGACGTTATGAAGGCAAAGATCTTGGTAGTGGACGACGAAGCCGATCTGGAAGTATTAATCAAGCAGAAATTCCGCCGTCAGATTCGCGAAGGGAAATATGAATTTCTTTTCGCCGAAAATGGCATTACAGCCCTGCAAAAGTTACAGGAAAACGCGGACATTGATATTGTGCTGAGCGATATCAACATGCCTGAAATGGACGGTTTGACATTGCTGGTAAAACTGAATGAAGCTAATCCATTGGTCAAAGCCGTCATTGTATCAGCCTATGGCGATATGGAAAATATCCGCGTCGCGATGAATCGGGG
This sequence comes from Siphonobacter sp. SORGH_AS_0500, assembly GCF_031453245.1. Lineage (NCBI taxonomy): Bacteria > Pseudomonadati > Bacteroidota > Cytophagia > Cytophagales > Cytophagaceae > Siphonobacter > Siphonobacter sp. SORGH_AS_0500. Next base: position 188,857 of record NZ_JAVIYT010000006.1, on the reverse strand, counting down.
TGCCTTCGATTTCCTTTGCAAACCCGTTGATTTTGAGGATCTGGAAGTAACCATGCAGAAAACGCTACGGCATGTGGAGCAGTTACGACAGACCCTGAAGGCCATCAAAGAAAATGATATTCTTCGGATGTACGTCGATGAAACGGTTCTTCAGTTCATGACCCGTTCCGAGTTTGAATCTTCCCTAACGGCCAACGAAACGATTGAGGGAAGCGTGGTTTTCGTGGACATTTGCGGCTTCACGGCGATTACCGAACGAGAGCCAGCCGATGTGGTGGTCCAGATGATTAACTCTTATTTTGATGTCATCGTAAAAGCAATCATTGCTCAGGGCGGCTATGTCGACAAATTTATTGGCGATGCCGTCATGGCCGTTTTTCGGGGAGAGTTTCACCTGGATCGGGCCATTGAAGCTTCGCTGGCAGTGCGTACGCAGTTATCAGATATAGAAGAAAGTTTGCCCGATCAGACCTTCCTGCCTCAGGTAGCCATTGGTATCAATTCCGGTGAAATGGTATCAGGTAATATTGGCTCAGCTTCCCTGAGACGGCTGGATTATACCGTCATCGGTGATACTGTAAATCTTGCTCAACGGCTACAGTCCGCTGCTAAACCGGGACAAATTCTGATTACGGATGATGTGTATCAACGCGTAAAGGAATCCTTTCAGGGAAAAATATTGGGAGAGGTAACGCTGAAAAACAAATCCCTGCCGGTTCAGATTGTTGAAGTCATTGCCTAAGCCCACTTTTAACCTCTTTCAACCATGAATGTTACGCAAGCAGAACGCTTTATTCTTGGGTTATTAGCCCAGCAGTTACCCCAACATTTGTTTTACCATGGTCTTCATCACACCCTGGACGTGGTAAATGCTGCTGACTGGCTGGCTAAGGAAGAAGGCATTAAGGATGAGGAAGCGTTGGAGTTATTGAAAACAGCGGCTCTTTTTCACGATTGCGGCTTTATGTATACCTATCTCAATCATGAAGAAGCGGGCTGCGAAGTGGCGGAACAATGCCTACCTACGTTTGGCTACTCGCCCGAACAGATCGCAAAAATCTGCGGGATGATTCGGGCTACGAAGGTTCCTCAGCAACCGCAAAATCATCTGGAAGAAATGCTGTGTGATGCTGACCTGGACTACCTCGGTCGGCCAGGTTTTGAAAGTATCTCGGAAACCCTGCACCAGGAATTACTCGCCTGGCATTTCATGAAACCCGAAGACAACTGGACACAAAAGCAAATCGATTTTTTACAGGAACACCATTACTGGACCCAGACGGCTCTTGCCCAGCGGCAACCCGCCAAGCAAGAGCAACTTCGTTTGCTTATTCAGCAGCAATCGACTTCGACTGAGCCGTAACTACTTCATTCTGATGGCGAATTCGCTGACATAATACCCGCATGACATTGCGTAATACTTCGCCGCGTTCTTCCATTAAGTCGTAGAAATCTTCCTGATCGATTCGGAATAACGTGGCGGCAGTCTGGGCAACAACCGTCGCCGAACGAGGTTCGGCATCGAGTAAGGCCAGCTCCCCGAAAATGTCTCCACGGCCCATTTCAGCCAGTAAGGTATCTTCGTCGTAAATCTCTACTTCCCCCGAAAGAATCACAAACATGCTATCACCCAGGTCGCCTTTGCGAATAATGGCATCGCCCGCCGCGACGTGCACCTGCTTCATGATGGGAATAATGCTGGCCAGTACGTTTTCAGCCGTACTCGCAAACAGAGGCGTATTTTTCAAAATCTGCACCAACTCCAGTGACGAATGCGAAGACGAAGCATGAGTATGCATAAAGGGTGTATTTTTTTCAATCGAAGTAAGCGTTAAGTGGGCACTTTCAGCCAGAATGGATACCGGATGATTCACATAAGCCGTTACCATTTGAGGTTCGCCTACCCAGGAATTCCAGCGACGCAGGGCTACACTAACGGTCCATTCCGTAAAAACTGACGTTCCTTCTTTCAGAATAAAAGCCACTGAGTCGGCCATAGACTCCGAGTAAACGGAAGTTTTCGCTTCCAACTGGCTTCTGAATAAGGTATAAACGGGCCGGGGCACCAGGTTTTCCAGCATTTCCAGGGCATTGGCACTCCGTTCCTGCGAAGCATGATTCAAGCCACTCTGTACCTGAGTAATGATTTCAGGGTCATACAACCGACCTAAAATTCGCAGGATTCGCTTCAAAACCCGATCCGTTTCATAACCCATTGCCGTTCGCCATTCGGGATCCATCGCGGCGTATTGTCCCGCCTGAATTCGTTCGGCTAAGCGTAAATCATCGGTTAATAGTATTTCAAATAACTCTCGCTGGTTATCTGAAACCGGGAAGTGTCTCAGGGCATACAAGGCCGTTTCCCGCAGAGCCCGGTCAGGATGTTGAGCCATCGTCACCAGTAATTGCTCACTTTGCGGCGTTTGAATACTGCCCAATAACTGAGCCATCAACCGTTGCTGCTCCGGGGTAACTTTCGCCAGCGACTGTAGCGAAGTTAAGGTTACTTCACCCTGTTCCCGCAGGCTTCGCAAAGCAGCCCGTCCGTACTGACGATGGGCTAATAACGCCAGCAAATGTTGGGTTAATGCCTGACTAGGCAAAGAACCCGCCGCCCGAATGGCAGCCTTCACCGTCTCCGAATCGTCTGCTTTCAGGCTCTTTTCAACGAAAGCATCATACTCCTTCAGAGCTAAAGTCTCTATCAATTCTAAAGCCAATGGTTGTGTAGCGGGAACATTCATCCACTGCTCTAATTGCTGACGAGCCGCCCCATCCTTAGGATCTACTTCCAGTCGTCCGCGAAGGGTTCCCTTTTGAATTTCCAGATCTTGAATGTTCAGTAATTCCGCAATAGAGCTAGCCTGTCGAGCCTTCAACTGAGCCGCTTTTTCCCGAATTTGCGGATGCGGATCATTCAATAAATTTTCTAGAGGCCGGTCTTTCGACGCTGATTGTTTTGCCCATAACTCCAGCACGTGCAAACGAACGCTGGCATCCGAATGATATAATAGAGGAAGTGCTTTTTCGTCAAATTGGGCGGGTTGGTTCTCATTAAACCAATCCAGAGCTTTTACCACGCGGGGAGCCAAAGGACTTGATAAATCCTGTTCGGCTGCCAGAGCAATTTCGCCGGGTAAGGCCACTTCTTCGCCGGGTAAAAACCGTCGCGATAAGGCTTCTCCCAGGGTCTGCAAATAGAATCGATACGCTCGTAAAACGAACAAAATCATCAGCACCGGAAAAACCAGCCAGCCCCAAACGGCTGTTGCTTCGGGTATGGCTAATACGCGACTCAAAAACAGGAACAAGCCAGCCAGTCCCAGGCCCAAGGGTTCATAGAGTCCTTTTGCCAGCGTATGCCCCATCAGTCGCTGATGAGGCGTGAGGGGCTGAAATAACACCAGAAAAACGGCATCAAACAAAGACCGACGAATCACCTCGATGGTTAGGTACAACAAACAGGCTCCGATTAGAAAGGTCGTTTCTTCGTGGGAAACCGTGCGGGCAATAGCTAACCCCAACAAGCCCAGCAGAGCGGCCATTGGCAATAGTAATAACGAATTTTTAATTCCCAGACGATCCAGAGCCCGGCGGGAAATTAGCAATTTGACCAGCATTGCCAGCACATAAGTACCCGCTAACCAGAAACTTACGTACGCAATCAATTCCGATTCATCATGGAAGCGGTGTTTGACATCCATGAAGAAATTATACTCAACTTTGGTAGCAAAGCAAGCCACCAGCAGAATACTCAGACACATGAAAAACACCAGCTCGCTACCTCCAAAAAGCTGCTGGATGAAGCGGGGCTGGGGCCGGCGGCGAGCCGAATGGCGTTCTTTGGTGCGAATGGCATGCGAACGCAAGGTTAATTGCAAAGTAGCCAGTGCTCCTAAGAAAGCCGCCAGCGAAACACCCAGTAACGAAAGCAAATCGGCATGGGCGTGTACCAAAGCTGCCAGGACAGCCCCCAAAGCTTTAGCGGGCATATCGCCGGAGCTAATAATGCTGAACAAACGCTTGCCCTGCCGGGTATCAAAAACGAGAGCCGAAACTCCCCAGAATTCCAGACTGGTCAGTAGGTAAATAATCCGGTAACCAATCATGATTCCGATTGCTGCCAGTACGGAATGGCCAAGCCAGACGACCAGCATAACCAACACGGTCATTACGGCTACCACTGCCAGCACCCGAACGGCCACTTTGCTTAGGCCCAGGTGATGTTCATAGTGAGCATAGACTTTGCCAACCAGAATCATTCCAATGGCCGAAGCAATGTAAGCCAGGGGCAGATTGGCTTCGGGATCGTTCTCAAGAAGAATGGCATTGGCTGCTACGTATAGTTGAATCGTACCAATTCCAAGTAAAAAATGGTGGAGAAAAAACAGCCAGACGGTACGGGTTTCTTCAGGATGAATTCCTAAATAACGTCGGACGCCATCGTTAGTAGGCATTGTAAAGCGTTTTATTAATCGTTTTAAAGGTTAAGTATAGCTCTTTTTCCTGAGCTGAGCACGTTGAAAAATAAATCTTGTTTTTCGCAGAATTCCCAAAGCATGACGTAATTGCCCCGAATTAGGAAGTTAATCCCTTCAAAATCTTAGGATTCACCTTCCTTTTTTATGGTTTTCAACGTACGAACTCAATTGTGATTATCATATGATCAAAACCTGGATTGCCCTCAGTCTGACCTGGGCTGGTATTACTTATTTTCAGGAAACTCCTTTTCCCAAAGCCGAAATTTCCAATGGCCTCATCAAAGCCAGTCTTTATCTGCCCGATGCCGAAAAGGGGTATTATCGGGCTCAGCGATTTGACTGGTCGGGGGTTATTGGCAAACTTGAATACAAAGGTCACTCTTTTTTCGGTCCCTGGCGAGAAACGCACGATCCTTTAAGTAATGATGGCATTAGCGGCCCCGTAGAAGAATTCATGCCCATCGGTTACGCAGAAGCCCAACCCGGTGAAACCTTTCTGAAAATAGGGGTTGGCACGCTGAAGAAAACCAGTAACCAACCCTATCATTTCTGGGAGCCGTTTGAACACGTGAATAAAGGAATCTGGAAAAGTGAAATAAAAAAAGATCGGGCGATTTATACGCACACGTTTACGGATGCTTCGGGGTATGCCTACGTATACGAGAAAACGCTTCGTCTGTTACCCGACCAACCCATCCTGGTATTGGAACATCGCCTGAAAAACACCGGAACCCGAACACTTCTTACGCAGGCCTACGACCATAATTTTTTTGTATTCGATCAGCATGAAACCGGGCCCTCCTATCGGGTTACGTTTCCTTTTGAATTAACCACCGATGGCCCCACCGAAGGTCTGGGCAACATCGCAGCAATCAAGGGGAACCAATGGACTTATAAACAACCCGTTCCGCCTAAAGTCAGTACGCAGGCTTTTCTAAAAGGCTTTGGTAACTCGGCAAAAGACTATAACATCCGGGTTGAAAATGACCAGATAGGCGTACAGATCAAAGGCGATCAACCTATTACTAAAATCGTTTACTGGTCCCAGAAAAATACGCTTTGTCCAGAACCCTATATCCAGATCAAAGCAGAGCCGGGCCAGGAATTTAGCTGGAAAATTGAATATGAATTCTTCGTTAAATGAGCCTGAATGAGTCTTTAAATCTCCGTTACCAACCACATTTCGACCGTTTATAATCTGCAAAAACCTTGATTTGTCCAAACGTCGGGCCGAAGCATTGAAACAGACGCTGACTAAAAAATTTGGCATTGACGCCGCTCGTCTGGAAAGCGATGGAAAAGGGAAATCAGAACCTGTAGATACCCATGACACGGCCATCGGCAAGGCTAATAATCGCCGCGTGGAATTTATTAAGTTGTAGATCATTCAGTGAACGGAGGTGGCCTGGAGTAAACATCCCAAGCCACCTCCGTTTTTTAGTTTAAAGCGAAGCAAGAGGCCTTTTAGAAATTTATTTCATTCTACACTCATCCGCTTTTTTAATCAAAAAGCTAGGTTCAGACGTTATTACTTTATCCAACCTTCGCTCGGTCAGATTGCTGACTTCGCCGCCTATGATGAGATTTGCCCTGCTCTTATTTGGCCTTGTGTGCCTTCTTAGTAACTGCCATCAGTCCTCAGAAACCGAAACTATCGAATGGCCCTTTTACGGAGGAAATGCTGCTGGCAACCGCTATTCGGAGTTAAGAGAAATCAATGTACAGAACGTTTCTTCGCTAAAAGTAGCCTGGACCTACCACGCCGCAAAGGGCGAAAATCCCTTTGAAATGCAGTGTCAGCCCATTATGGTCAATGGTATTTTATATGGCACGACTCCCCTGCTCAAGTTATTTGCCCTAAAAGCGGACACGGGGGAGGAACTCTGGAAATTTGATCCTTTCGAAAATCAGATTCCTACTTTTCATCCCATTCGGGGCGTTACCTACTGGCCCGAAGGGAAACGCATTTTCTATACCGCAGGCTCCAGACTGTTTGCTCTCGAAGCCGAAACAGGAAAGCTCGTAGAGGAATTCGGAGAAAGGGGGTCCATTGATCTGCATGTGGGCGTAGGCGATCACCTCAACCATAATGTGGACGGTTTACCTGTGGATGCCACAAGTCCGGGTATCATCTACAAACATACCCTGGTGCTGGGTTCCCGCGTGGGTGAAGGAGGCGACGCCGCTCCCGGCTCCATTCGTGGCTTTGACGTGAGAACGGGAAAGCTGACCTGGATTTTTCATACCATTCCGCATCCGGGAGAGTTTGGCTACGGTACCTGGCCCAAAGAGGCCTGGAAGTATTTTGGGGCAGCTAACAATTGGGGCGGTATGGTACTGGATGAAAAACGGGGCGTAGTCTATCTGGGTACGGGTTCGGCTTCCAGCGATTTTTACGGTGGTGCTCGGGAAGGTCAAAATTTATTTTCTGACTGTATTCTGGCCTTAGATGCCGAAACGGGAAAACGAAAATGGCATTTCCAGACCATTCACCACGATTTGTGGGATCGAGATATTCCCTGCCCCCCTAACCTGACCACAATTACGCATCAAGGGAAAAAATTGGAGGTTGTCACACAGACCACTAAAGACGGGTTGGTTTATGTATTAAATCGGGATACGGGTGAATCTCTTTTCCCGCTTGAAGAAAGAGCCGTTCCGACCGACGGTTTGCCCGGCGAGAAACCTTATCCCACCCAACTTTACCCCAGTAAACCCGCTCCGCTAACCCGTCAATTTTTAACGGAAGAGGACATTACCGACCGAACCCCGGAAGCCCGGGCCTTTGTGCTGAAGCGTTTTCGGGAAACACGTTCGGGGAATAAGTTCATCCCGCCTAGTAAAGAAGGAACGCTAATGTATGGCATGGGCGGCGGAGCCGAATGGGGAGGCAGTGCTATCGACGAAAACGGTATTTTATACCAGAATGCCAACGAAATGATCTGGGATTTGGGGATGGAAGAGCGGAAAAAGCAGGTCAATCGACCGCCCTCAGCAGAAATTCTCTACCTGGATAACTGCTCTATTTGCCACGGTGGAGATAAAAAAGGCTCCGGCACGGAATACCCTGATCTAAGTACCATCGCTTCCCGATTAACGAAACAGGATCTACTAAACATCATGAAAACCGGGCGGGGTCGAATGCCTTCTTTTCAGCACCTTCCCGACGTGACCCGTGAGGCCATTGCAGACTATTTACTGAACCTGAAAAGTAAAGTCAAACTCCCAGCCCAACCCGTTGCCAAAGCCCCAAAACCCGGTACGTTTCCTTACGAACCGCCCTACGTTAATACGGGCTGGAAACGCTTCCTTGACCCTGACGGTTACCCGGCCATCAAGCCCCCCTGGGGCACGCTGAATGCCATCGATCTTAATACGGGAGAATACCTCTGGCGGGTGCCGCTCGGCGAGTTTCCGGCATTAACTCAACGGGGAATGCCCGTAACGGGTACCGAAAGTTACGGTGGTCCTTTAGTCACAGCGGGGGGACTGGTCTTCATTGCTGCAACCAAGGACGAACGATTTCGGGCTTTTGATAAAAAAACGGGGAAAGTAGTCTGGGAATATCAGTTACCCGCTGGGGGTTTTGCCACTCCCATGACTTACCGAATGAAGGGGAAACAATACATCGTATTAGCCGTGGGAGGGTCGAAAAACGGACATAAGCCGGGCGGTTATTACCTGGCCTTTAGTCTTTAAGGTCCTTTTGCTCAACTGATTAAGCTTTAGAACTAACTTAACATGCTGTTATTTATCTATTAACTAAAAACTTGACAGTGGGAAAAATTAAACGGAATTAAAGCCTTAACTTGGCTATTCCATTCCTTCTAACGTTTTTCTATGTCAAGTCTCGCTTCAATCCCTGAAGCCAGGGAGTTTTCTCCGAGCCGTACGTCGGTTTTGCTCTCTATTCCCCTCTACGTTTACATCTGCGTGTTTGCGTCTCTCAACATTTTTGTGGGCGTACTCTGGGATATCTCCTGGCACATGACCATTGGCCGCGACGGGTTATTTTCAGCTCCCCACGTGCTGATGTATCTGGGCTCTGTCTTTGCCGGAACTTTTGCTGGTTACCAATGCCTAAAAACCTCGTTCTGGGGAACACCGCAGGAAAAAAGCAAATCCGTTCACTTCTGGGGCTTTTTTTATAGTTCGCTAGGGGGGCTTTTTTGCATTTGGGGAAGCATGGCGGCCATTACCTCCGCTCCTTTCGACGACTGGTGGCACGCCGCTTACGGTTTGGATGTGGAGATTTTTACGCCCCCCCATACGGTCTTGCTAATGGGACTGATCACCATTCAATTAGGTGCCATGTTTGTGGTCATGTCCATGCTCAATCGGGCAGAAGTTATTCCCGGATTTACGGCTGAACAAAATGAAAGTCGCACCCAGCGGCTACGCCTACTATTCATGATTTCAGCGGGCCTGCTTATCTCACTCGTACATTTATTTACTTCAGAGTTTTTATCCAACTCCTCTGGTCATCGTTCCTTTTATTACCAGATTTCCGCTTTTGTTTTTCCTTTGTTGCTCTTCTCCACGGGCCGGGCATCGGGGCATCGCTGGGGGCGTACCATCATTAGCGGACTGTATATGTCTTTCATGCTGGTGACGAATTGGATCATGCAACAGTTCCATGCCGAACCCTTACTCGGTCCTATTCTCAATCCAGTTGACCATTTTCAGTTCTACGGTTTCCCTGTTTTGGTAATCGTTCCCTCTTTCGTATGCGACTGGATTAGTCCACGTCTCAAGGGCCGGAATGACTGGATTCAGGCACTGGTTCTGGGGCTTCTATTTTCACTCGTTTATTTTGTGACGCAATGGTATGCCACGGAATTTCTGTTCACTTCGCCCTTGGCCCGCAATAAAATTTTTGGCAGTTATACCTGGTATTTCGGCAGCGACCCTAACTGGGAGTTCCGGTACGCGTACCGTCCGCGATCCATCCAGAAAGTCGCTGATTTGATTAAAGGACTAGGCATTGCTCTTGTGGTCGCCCTAGCCACTACCCGACTGGCTCTGCTTTGGGGCAAATGGATGCAACGCGTGGTACGATAACCCTTACTCTCCGAAAGAACCAACATGAAATTTTTCAAGTATCTCTTTTTGTTCCTAAGTTTTCCAATCATTACCCATGCTCACGTAGGTAGCTCGGGCGTGGTTTATGAAGGTAAAGCGGGCAAGTATCCCGTACAGGTTTTTGTTCAGCCCCCCGACGTTATTCCGGGTACAGCTCAGGTGACGGTTATGGTGGGACAGGGTACGGTTGAAAGCATTCAACTCAAACCTATTTATTTTTCGGCAGGTGACGAAGGTTCTCCGCAGGCCGATCCCGCCTTGCCCGTTTCTGGTGAGCCGGGTCAGTTTCAGGGTTCGGTGTGGTTTATGGAAACGGGTTCGGCCAGCGTGCAGGTAACCATTAAGGGAAGTTTAGGTACGGGCACCGTCGTGATTCCAATGGTAGCCGTTTCTACCGCAACCCGGCAGATGCCCGAGATTACGGGCTGGGTTCTGGTAGGTTTAGGGGTCTTGTTAATCGGCTTATTAATTACCATTTTCGGGGCCAGCGTTAGTGATGGATTAATGAAACCGGGACAGGCTGACACGGCTCAAACCCGAAGAAAACGGGTAACCGGATCTATTGTAGGAGCTACGTTCTGTTTTGGGCTGATTTTCATCGGTAATAACTGGTGGAAAGACCGGGCGAATGAATATAAAGATTATCTCTATAAACCTTACCGGGCTACCTCCAGCGTTCACCAGAAAGAGGGTCAGTCCGTATTAACCCTGCAAATTGATTCAAATTCCGTTCAGCAACGATCCCTGAGTTACCTGGTGCCCGATCATGGAAAGCTGATGCACCTTTTTCTGGTTCGTCAGGGAACAATGGATGCCTTCGCACACCTCCATCCCAATCGACTGGATTCTCTAACATTCCAGGCTCCGCTGCCCGATTTACCTCCCGGCAAGTATCTGCTGTACGCGGATATGGTTCGCTACCACGGATTTTCGTACACAGTAACCGATACGCTGGAGATTCCTGCTTTACCCAAGACACAAACGAAAACGCTAAAATCAGACCCGGAAGATACCTTTGCCGTTACTTCGTCCGTCACCAAAACGCAGCCTTTGCTAGGCGATCAGAACATTACGATTTGTGGAAAACCGGGCGTTAAAACCAAACTTCAGGATGGCTCGACCATTGTTTGGGAAGCTCAGCCCAATCAGACTTTTCAGTCCGGCAAAGTGTATTCCCTGAATTTTTCCGTCATCGATCCTAACGGTAAGCCAGCCGCCCTGCAACCCTACCTCGGTATGATGGGCCATGCGGCGGTATTTAAAAATGACGGTCAGGTATATATTCACTTGCATCCTACGGGAACATTCTCCAGTGCTTCCCAGCAGATTCTGGAAAACCGCATTACGGAAACCAGACGTCTGGCCACTAACCCTGCTCCTCCGAAGGTATTCCGCGACAGTGTCGATCAGGTCATTCAAATGCTGGCTCAGTTACCAGAAGCCGCCCGCGATCATCTCCTCATGCCCAACATGGACATGGCTTCGATGGGTGGAATGGAACACGGTCAGGAGAATAAGAATAATCATCTTTCCATTCCCTACGCTTTTCCGCAAAGTGGTGACTACCGCATCTGGATTCAAGTGAAGCGGAATAATAAAGTACTAACGGGCGTTTTTGATGCTAGTGTAAAGTAAAACTGGACGTTTTTCCGTTACCCATTGACGAAGGTCTGGAAAGAGTGAAAACTCTTCTCAGACCTTTTTATTTTAACAACAAATCAGGAGTAATCTTGTTAATTCAGAGCTACTTACTAAAGCTCAAAATGAAGACAGAAAAAACTAATAAACGCATAGCTATTTTAGGGGGTGGCCCTAGTGGATTATTCGTATTCAAACGTTTGGTTGATTTAGAAAGAATAGATTTCACCATAGATATTTTTGAGTCGCAATATCAGTTAGGCGGAGGGATGCCTTACAGCAAACTCGGAGCCAATGTGGAACACATCAGTAATGTTTCGGACATTGAAGTACCCGATCTGGTAACATCCATTGGCGAATGGATTCAGACTATTTCAGACGATACTTTACGAACCTTTGCTATTGAACGGGAGGCTTTCAATGAATATAAAGTAGTCCCTCGTTTGCTGTTGGGACAATATCTTTCCGCTCAATTTGATTTATTACTCGATAAAGCCAAAGCCCTGGGACTTCCGACGACGCTTCACTTAAACACTACGGTGGTGGATGTGATTGATTACCCGGAAACGGGCGAAGTAGGCGTGAAGACCGAAGCAAATGATATTCTGTCTTTTGATCATGTCATCATTACCACTGGGCACCAATGGCCCATCAAACACGAAGGCTCTGTTCCCAACTATTACGATTCGCCTTATCCTCCGAAAAAGTTACAGTTCAAAGCGAACCACGCCGTAGCCATCAAGGGAGCTTCGTTAACGGCCATTGACGCCATCCGAACGCTTTCCCGACAAAATGGAAGTTTTCAGACGAATGAGGAAGGCAAACTTATCGGTTATCAGGTGAATGAAGATTCTCCTGATTTTAAAATCGTTATGCACTCGCGTAACGGTCTGTTGCCGGCCATCCGTTTTCACCTCGAAGAGCCCAAGGTCAATGGCGATTCGTTAATGAGCGATCAGGAAGTTGAGCAAAATAAGGCTACTAATGACGGTTTTCTTTCGCTGGATTACGTGTTTGATTCCAATTTCAAAGCCAGTTTTATTGAAAAAGATCCGGCTTTTTATGAGAAAATCAAAGATATGAATCTGGAGGAATTCGTGGAGACCATGATGAGTTACCGCGAAAAATGTGAGCCTTTTGAGTTATTTCTGGCCGAATACAAGGAAGCCGAACAATCCATTCAGGAACGAAAATCCATTCACTGGAAAGAGAAGCTGGCTGAACTGAGTTTCGCCATGAATTATCCAGCCAAATACTTTTCCGCCGAAGACATGATGCGGCTTCAGAAAGTATTGATGCCCCTGATTTCCATTGTCATTGCCGCCGTACCGCAAAGTTCCTGCGAAGAGTTACTCGTTTTACACGCTGCTGGCCGCCTCGAAATGGTAACGGTAGGTTCCGATGGCGAGGAAGAACCACAACCGCAGGGTGGGGCAAATTACACCTACACGGACGAAGCAGGTCAGGAACAATGTGTGTATTACCAGACCTTCGTTAACTGCGTCGGACAGCCCCATTTACCCTATGCCGCTTTCCCATTTAAAAGTTTGAAGGAAGCTCACGTGATTAGTCCGGCCCGGTTGAAATTTCAGTCAGCGGAAAAGGCTCTGGAAGCGATGGAGAAGGATAAAGAAAATATTTATAAAGCCTCCGACGGCGAGTATTACCTAAAGGTACACGGCATTACCATTAACGATTATTTTCAGGTAGTGGACGCTTACGGGGCCTATAACGAACGCATTAACATCATGGCCGTTCCGTACATCGGAGGCTATAATCCCGATTATTCAGGACTGGATTTCTGCGAAGAGGCTTCCTCCTGCGTCGTTGAAAGCATTTTTAAAACCCAGCAGGTAATCGCGTAAGGAATAGGCCGATTGTCTACTCATCAGGGGTGTATAAAGTTGTTACTAGTTTTCGAAAGACCTTTTCTCACGAAAAGGTCTTTTTTTATAATCTGGTTCGGCGTTAATAGCATTTGTGTTTTATTATCTGTTTTCTTAGGGCTAAAATGGGTGTTCAGAATTCATTACCCGTCTTTACTAAAACCTCCTTATTCCTATGAAAAGATTTCTAATTCTGTGTGTTCTCTTCATTACTTTACTAAGTGCGGCTCCCCGTAAGATTACCTGGCTGGCTCTGGGCGATTCCATTACGTATTTGAATGATCATCCTAACGAAACGGGCAATCGAATTACGAAGGGGTACCTAACTTTAATCAAAGAACGCTATCCCCAGGTTGAGTACATCAATCAAGGTCATAATGGCTGGACTGCCGTAAAAATCGCCGAAAGCATTGAGTCGCTGGGGTTGGTCAAAGCAGATGTGTATACGGTTTTTCTGGGAACCAATGACTGGTGGCAGGGCAAGCGGGTAGGCTCCTTAACTGATTATGAACAAAGGACTGGAAATGGCACGATTTATGGCTCATTCCGAACCATTATCGATAAATTCCGCAGCCTGAATAAAAAAGCCCGCATCATTCTTATTACGCCCATGCAACGTGGAGATTTCGTGTATATCAATAATCCTTCGAATCACGCGTATGGATCGTACAAGCCCAAGATGGATCAGACGCTGGAGCAGGTAGCGAATGCCATCGTAGACATTGGTACCTCCGAAAAGTTTCCCGTGGTTGATTTGTACCACGATTCGGCCTTAACTGTTGAAAATATGGTTCGTTTCAAACGGCTGAAAAATCCGCAGACCGGACAATATCAGGATTACACCTACCCGGCTTACATTGACATTCCATTCGATGCTAAAAACGATGATTACCCTTACCCCATCGAATCCATTGCCTTAACCTACGACGGTTTACATCCTTCCGATCAAGGATATGAGATTATCGCTAATCGACTGATTGAAAAGTGGAAGGGTTTGAAATAAATTTTTAGTAGGACTGCCAGCCGCAAAGCTGGCAGTTTCATTTTAGGTCATTTTAAGGCTCGTTTTTGTGGAAAGTGTAGGTTTGGGAAATTTTTGTTGTTTCCCCGGATTTCATCCGGGGCTATTCGTGTTTAACCCCTCCGGGGTTATTCTTCATAAACCACCTATTGTAACAAAACCCCAGCGGGGTTAAATTATGAATAGCCCCGGGCTGGATAGTCTCGGATGAAATCCGGGGGCACTTGATCATCAGATCTTGTCATCCAGAGCGAAGCGAAGGAACTTATTACGTTTGCGTAATGTACTTGGCCTTGGCAAACCAAACCCTGTTAGTCCGCGTTACCAACGCGGATTTGTGGAAAAAGCGTTGGTAACGCTGAACGTCGCAGACGAACAAAGGCTCCAAAAGACACGATTTACATTAAAATCCAGCGATTATAAATTTTAGACTGTCTCTTCAACTTCCTTTCATCATCTCAGGCCAAAAGCTGCGTACCTTTGTTGGTAACAGTTCATCAGCAGAATGATACGTTTACGTGTTTCATTCAAATCCATACTTCATCAAGCAACTCGTATGGCCAACTATTCCTGGGGTTTTCTTTTAGGAGTAACCTTATTATCAGCCTGTTCCGGCACCAAGTATTACTCAGCCCATTCTAATCATTCGGCCCTTATCCCCGTTACGGATACGACTGCCCGGATGCAGGCCACTCGCTCTGCAGAACCGATTGCCCGTTACCTGAAACCTTATCAGGATAGTCTAGCCCGTTCCATGAATCAGGTTTTGGTTACTTCGGCGAAACATTTGCAAAAGGGCGGTCCTGAATCAGAATTAGGCAATTTATTAGCTGATTTGTTTCTCGAAGAAGGTCAAAAACGCTACGGAGCTCCGATTGACGTAGCCCAAATGAATAGCGGTGGCATCCGGGCCGAAATTCCGCAGGGTAACGTCACATTAAGTAACGTTTACGAAATCATGCCTTTCGATAACGATCTGGTCGTACTGACCCTTTCGGGCGAAACCATGCGGCAATTCATCGACTATACCATTGTTCATCAGGATGCAGAATCGGGCATGAGACTGGTGGTCGACAAAGAAACCCGGCAGCCCCTTGAGATTCTCATTCAGGGCAAACCTTTTGATCCCCAAAAAACGTATCGCATTCTCGTCAGCGATTACGTAGCAACGGGCGGTGACAGTGCTTCTTTCCTGAAAAACTGCCTAAAATCCGAGCCCCTTCATTACCTCATGCGGGATGCGATCCGCAACTATTTTGAACAAAAAGGCAAAAATCACGAAACCCTAAACCCGCAAATCGACGGCAGGGTGACGTTAAAATAAGTTTAGTTTACAGTTTTCGGTTCTCCGTTTTCAGTTTAAAAGAACTGATTTTTACCATTGAAAACTGTAAACAGCCAATTGAAAACTGATATTTCATGATCTCGAATCGTCGCCATTTTTTTCGCCAGCTTACGGGCCTGGGCGGAGCTATGATGCTGAGCGGCACGTCCTTTGATAGCTGGGCTGAAACGGAAGCATCTTCGGTTAAATTAACCATTTTACATACCAATGATACCCACAGTCACATCGATCCTTTTCCGCCGGGCGACCGCAATGCGGGTAAGGGCGGTGTGGTAAACCGGGCCCGGTTGCTGAGCCAAATTCGTCAGCAGGAAGAGAACGTTCTCCTTTTTGATGCCGGAGATATTTTTCAGGGAACGCCTTACTTTAATCTTTTTCACGGCGAGCCGGAAGTGCAGAGCTTAAGCATGCTGGGTTACGATGCCATTACCATGGGCAATCACGATTTTGACGGCGGCATGGAGTTATTTGCTCGCCAGATTCGTGATCATGCGACTTTCCCGGTACTGGTAGCAAATTATGATTTTACGAATACGCCTCTAAAGGATATTGTCAAACCCTACAAGCTATTCAAAGTAAAAGGCTTACGGGTGGGTGTTTTCGGATTAGGCATTCAGCCCAAAGGTTTGATTCCCCCAAAACTATTCGGCGATACCGTCTATCTTGATCCGCTTCAGAAGGCCAACGAAGTAGCCGCTTTTTTACGTAATGAAGAGAAATGTAGCCTCGTTATTTGCCTTTCGCATCTGGGATTTAAAGGCAACGCTTCAGAGATTATTGATCCGGTACTAGCGGCACAATCTCGTAATATTGATTTAATCATTGGCGGTCATACGCACACGTTTTTACCAGAACCGAAGACTTACAAAAACCTAGATAGCAAACCCGTCATCGTCAATCAGGTAGGGTTTGGAGGAATAAACCTGGGCCGCCTGGACTTTACCTTTGACCGGGTTTCCAAACAGGTATTTAGTTCGGGTTCTAATCTGACGATAGGTTAGGTTTTCCAGATCAAATGATAAAAAGCAGTCGTGAGTTACACGACTGCTTTTTATCATTCATCCGGTCTGTGAAGATAAAGGTATTGCTGCTTAATTAAATACCCTAACGAACCTGATCTACCATAAACCTATCAAGTATCTTTCTAACGAATAATCTATTGGGTTTCTATACCTTATTCATCCAAGCTTAAATACGGTCTAAATTCTCAACTTATCATTCGCTGTGCAATGAAGAGAACTTCAGTCATTCATGGCAAATCCTATTACTAACAAAAATCAACCAATATCAAATGACTAATGTTTATTTTAGCCATAAACAATCATTTTAAATTCATTTAAATAGTATTTTTACTTAAAAAATAATCTAATGCTGACGTTTATCTACAATAAGTAAATGAATTTATAAGATTTCATAAAATCTTGATAACTGAAATTTTCCTTTAATTGAGGGATTGATACAATCAAAATACTCTATGTATTTAATTATTTATAGTTAAAAATAACCGCTAGTATGCTGTTTAAATTAGCCTATACGCTCAATTTAAAAAACCGCTATAGATTCATAAAAACTACCAATAATTTATACGTCTGTTCTTATCCAATACTCTTTATTAACAGATTATCAGACACTTACCTGCATGTATTTACTTCTGAACGTTAGTAAAGATAAAAGCACGTAAATAACTAAACGACTTTTTATTATACAAAACCTGCTAATTGTCAAAAGAAGTATTGAATTATTGATTCAGATTTGGCTTTATTCTTCTCAAGTTAATCTTATTCAATGCAACCTAGCATGTTTCATTATAAAACAGACGAATACAGCAAATCAACGTTTGATATTATTACAGCAGTAACATCTATATTTTTAATGAAATGTTTGTACCTTTAAGCCGTGCCCTAAGTATAGTACTTAATTCATCTACTCAACCAGAAACGACTTAAGCATTCATTCAAATTACATTATATGAAAAAAATCTATCTTCCTTTGTTAGGCTTTGTTTTGGCTGGTTTTCACCTCCAGGCTCAGGATATTAATCTTGACATATCTGCTGACGCTCTATCTTATCCTCAAGGCTCAGCAGGGTACATTGAGATGAATATTTGTAATCCCATTGCGGGCAGTACACTTGCGGCCAACCGAGTACAACCTCAGTTAACATTAGCCGCCAATTCAGCTACCATTACAGGGGTAAGTAATTCAGACGGTTCTCCTCTAACAACCTATTCCATTGTTGGCCAGCCAACGGCCAATCAAATTCGCTTACAAGCGTTAACGGCTATGCCTGCATTTACCTGCCAGGTATTCAGAGTTAATTTTCAAGTTCCTAACTCAGTAGGGCCAGGACGTTATGACGTTACGGGCAATCTATTCTGGAATGGAAGTGCCCCCGATGGTAATTCTACTGCAAATGACGTTTCTTCTACATCTATCCGCGTGGCAACGGCTACACCGGTTTCATTGGCTGGATTCACGGCTAAAGGCCAGAACCAAAACGTTGAATTAAGCTGGAGTACCGCCCAGGAAAGAAACAATGCGTTTTTTGAGATACAGCACTCTACTAATGGCAAGAGCTTTGAGACTGTAGGAAAAGTAGAAGGCAAAGGCACTACTTCCCAAAAACAAAACTACAACTTCACTCATTATCGACTTAACCCTTCAGTGATTCACTATTACCGACTGAAACAGGTGGATTTTGATGGTAAGTTTGAATTAAGCTCTATTCGTTCCGTACAATTGGAGGGATATCAGGGTATTAACCTGGTGGCGTCAACTTTAACTGACCGTAACGTTCGTGCCATTGTTAGCTACGGAGATGAGCAACTAGCTAAATCTGCCCAGGTAAGCCTTGTTGATTTATCAGGTCGTACCTTAAGTACGAAGCAGGTAGAATTAGAAAAGGGACAAAATCCGATCGAATTCCAGACATCCGCTTTAAGCTCAGGTTTATATCTGATTCGCTTGGAAAACCCAAGCAAAACCCAAGCGGTTAAAGTAGCCTTACCTTAATGCGTACCTAACATTGCTTATACATTATCAAAAGAGCGATTTTCCCGCGTGGAGAATCGCTCTTTTGATATTCTTTCACTTCATTTAAGATGACAGCAGGAGTGCCCTTACTACACCGACCTTCGAATCAGTAATTTGAATACTTCTTTCCGTGATTAGGATACAAGCCCCCTGCCAGGGTTGGGTAGCTTTGCAATCATAAAAAGCAACAACCATGAACACGGAACATCAAAAAGTATGGCTAATTACGGGAACCTCCAAAGGGATGGGTCTTCACCTAACCAAACTTTTGCTCTCTCTAGGCCATACCGTCATTGCTACCAGTCGTAACGTCTCTATGCTAGAGAGGGAAATCACTACTCACCGAGCAAACCTTTATCCGATGGCCCTGGATATTACTTCAGACCTGGAAGTAAAAAAATGCATTCAAAAGGCTGTGGAAACATTTGGACGTATAGACGTGGTGGTTAATAACGCAGGCTATAGTTTAGTAGGTAGCATGGAGGAAATGAGTGATGAGGAATTTAGGCAAACCATGGATGTCAACCTGTTTGGCACCGTAAACATCATCAGGCAGGTAATGCCCTACTTACGCAGACAGCAATCCGGTCACATCATTAATATTTCTTCTAATGCGGGCTATGTAGGTTTTGAAAAAGCGGCCAGTTATAACGCGGCAAAATTTGGAGTGATTGGCCTTTCAGAAGCTCTTGCTCAGGAAGTAAAGGATTTCGGGATCAAGGTGACGGTAGTAGCCCCCGGACAGTTCAGAACGGAGTTCATGAATTCTATTCATTACGTTAAAAATAGAATTGACGTCTATGGAGTAGATGAGGCAGAGCACCTCTGGTCCCAATTCAGTGGCAAGCAGGCAGGAGACCCCGAGAAATTAGTGAAGATTTTATTACAACTAACGCAATTAGAGCACCCCCCGCTTCACCTGTTGCTGGGCCCGGATACCTACGAGCTGGTCACGCAGAAGCGAAGACAGGAGGAGGCCGAATGGGAGCATTGGAAAGAGATTACCCTGTCCACAAACTTTGATTAACTTTAATAGGAAGGCACAGGTAGCCTTTTTTAGCATAGTTAGCGATGAAACCGTATGCCATTTCGTCTATTCGTGAATTGCATGAACTCTTGCAATTACCCAAGCCCAGGCATCCCCTGGTGAGTGTGATCGACTTTGCCACCATTCAATGCTTTGATGATGAAAAGTTGGAGGCCGTCAGATATGCTTTTTATGGCATCGCTCTAAAGAAAAATTTCAAAGGCAAGATGCGTTACGGCCAGCAGCATTTCGACTTCGATGAAGGCGTGATGAGCTTTTTTGCTCCTAATCAGGTAGTCATTACCGAGATTAGGGATGATTGGGAGCTAACGGGAACCTGGTTAGTGATACACCCCGACTTTATAAAGGGGTTTGCTTTAGCTACTAAAATTCGGGAATACGGCTACTTTTCCTATGCCCTAACCGAAGCTTTACATCTCTCATTGCAAGAAGAAGAAACAGTGTATCAGTTAATGAAAGGAATTGATCAGGAAAGTACCGCCGCAATTGATCGATTTTCCCAAGCCATCATCATTCAGCAACTAGAGTTATTGCTCAGCTATTGTTACCGTTTTTATCATCGCCAGTTTTTAACCCGTCGCCAGGCGGGTGGTGATCTGTTGGCTGTTTTTGAGCAATTACTTGACAATTACTTCAAGGAAAACAAAGCAGAGCATGAGGGGATACCCAGTGTTTCTTTTTTTGCCGATCAATTGAACCTTTCCCGTAATTACTTAAGTGATATGCTACGAAGTTCGACGGGCTTAAGTGCCCAGGAACATATCCAGTATAAACTGATTGAGAATGCTAAAGAACTACTGGCTTTTTCTGACCTAAGTGTTGGAGAAGTGGCCTATAGGTTGGGATTTGAGTACCCCCAGTCATTTCATAAATTATTCAAGACCAAGGTAGCTTCAACTCCCTTGGAATACCGAAGAAAACTAAATAGGAAATAATTTTTATTGAAAAATCAAGGAAAGACTATAGCACTGTTTCCGATGGGAAGTCTGGAATCTTGCATCAGTAAATTCAGGATTTAGTTTAAACTCCTCATCTGTCATCTCGAACGAAGGGAGAGATCTTCTGTAGAAATGGGGCGGGTTTAGCAAAGTTACCACATGAACCAATAAGCGTGAAAAGGTCATAAGATTCTTCGCTTCGCTCTGAATGACAGACGCTGATGATGACTATGAAATGGCCTTACCTACTAACCTTGTCCCCGGATTTCATCCGGGTCTATCCAGCCGGGGTCTATCCAGCCGGGGTCTATCCAGCCGGGGGCCATCCAGCCGGGGGCCATCCAGCCGGGGGCCATCCAGCCGGGGGCCATCCAGCCGGGGGCCATCCAGACCGGAGCTACCCCTATTAACCGCCGCTGGGGTTGTTGGTCCTCTTGTCACAACAACCCCAGCGGGGATTAATAGGAATGCTTTCTTATCAATCATTTGTAATCACTGCTACTAAAAACAGCGGTATTATTTTCTTGATTAGTATCCAATAGGTAGCCCAAGGGGTCCAATGTTACTGCTTTAGGCTCTTGATTTAACGTTATTTCAACTACCGTTTGAGGTTTAACCACACGGAGCTTTTGGAAATAGATAGGTTTAGTATTCGAATCCCATTCACCCTGTTGCCTTCCAAAGATGGCTATATCCACCCAATCATTGGCGGGAAGGGGCTTGGGTATGGATTGAGATTCGTCTGTTTTATGAACAGTAACCAGCAAACGTACCCTGAACCTGCCTCCAGTTAAGGGGGTCAATGAGTGGATCTGAATGCGATTATCGTAAATCACCACTTTTTCAAGCTGCTCCTCAATTAGCGTTCGCTGCGAAGGAGTCGCTTTCCATTTTAACTCACTGCTCAAGTCCTCAGGTAAGGGTTTAACATTCGGAGGCGTATGTTTAGCAATAAGCCTTCTCAGGGCACTATTTACCCACCTTTCACTTAACCTTTCCCGAAGCGAATACATGGCCAATCCACCTTTCTGGTAATGGACATAGGACTGCTCCCAGCTTCGATTCAAGGGTAGCTCTGGTTCACCCGACCCGTTTCTTAAACTAAAATACAGTTCATTATCAAAGTGCAGGTATTGGCTTAATTTCCATTTGCCCACGCTTTTTTCCACCACCACTGCCTCCGTATATTTTGCAAGCGATTCGGTTAAAAAGGCATCCCCTGCACCAGTTTGCGGACGAATGGTATAGCCCCACCATTGATGTGCTGTTTCGTGAGCAGTAGTTGCATAAGAAATATTCAGGCGAGAGGTGTCTCTGGCATCAACGAGGAAGTTGTACTTTTCTTGGCTAAAAACAACGCCTGGGTAAGCAGTAGCGGCACCGTCGCGGTAGACCGGAATCTCAGCCAACGTGATCTGTTTGAGCGGATACTTGCTGAATTGCTTACCTCCGTATTTCATGGCCTCTTGCATGGCTTGCATCATGGCCTGCAGGTTCTGGGTCTGTCCAGGGTGGTAATAAATCCGAAAGGTAATTCCGTTCTGCGTCTGCGTCCATACGTCATATTTCATGCTGCTGAGGGCAAACATGGGCTGTATCGGTTGCTCGGTTTTATAATGGAAATACCGCCGCTGTCCTTTTTGCCAGGATTTTTGCAGGGTTCCGACCGTTACCACCTGTTGGTCTGCATTTGTTGAAACGGTATGGTCCAACTGAATTAAATGATAGCACTTATCATTTTTAGAGTTTACCGTTCTAGGCAACAATCCATTGCGTTTTCTGTCCTGCGAATTCTTTAGTTCTAGCCTATCGTTATAACCTAAAAACGGCAGAAACTTTTCCAGTTCAATGTAGCTCCCGTTGCTTACTACTGCATTTTCACTATCAAACAAATGGTATCCAGAGCGGTTTACTTCCATCGAAAATCTGATCGCCCATTGCTGATTTGGCCTCAAAGGTTGCTTCAATTGATAAAAAAACTGACCAAAATCTTTGTCAGCCTTGGTTTGTATGGCTCCCGCAACCCAAAGTTTTAGGTTCGTTACCGAGGGATCAACGCCAAACCAGAGACTTGATAGGGAAGAATCGGATTCATTCCTTACTATATAAGTACCCGATACAATATACCGCTGCTGGTCTGGATACAGGTCTGTTTTAATGTTGATGGCTGTAATGACGGGTTGTTGCCCCCCGGCCTCTGGTTTGTATTTTTGTTCGTACTGCTTTTGCCAGAGAATATCTTTTGCACGACCCGCACCTAAAACAATCCCTGGGCTTTTTTGAACGATGTACAGCCCCGTGCTAATCATGAGTAACAAACCCAAACAAGCTACTACTCGTAACCCAGCACTCCATTGCCTTACTCCCTCTTTTATTCTTTTCCACCAGGTATCTTGCCTGCCGGTTGGCCACCAACTTATGGTAAACAGACCCAGCAAACCCGCAGCAAGCGTCCAAAATAGCATGTACAGATCATAGGCTTTAGTATAATGCCCGTAGCCATTAATGGCGGAGTACGTTAACTCGGGTGCCGAACCGAACCGAAGTAGATATGAATCGATCCCTAACGTCTTACCAAAGACACTGCCTCCTACGACCACCACGCTTAAGAGCATTCCCAGGTATTTGTTTGAAATAAAGGTCTGGATACACAGGATTAAAAAAGCAAAAAGTAACAGTTGATAGCCGCTGTAATAATACAGGGATAGATAAGCTACCCAAGTAATGGGTTCGCCCCCTGTAAACCATTGCCACCCTGCACCAATTAAAATATTCAAGCTGATGACTATGGCAATGACGGTGGACAAAGCAGCGATTTTTGACAGAAAAAATAGTGATTTAGGGGCAGGCGTGGACATAACGATGGCCTGCATTCTCGTGTCCTGCTCCCGGTATATGAGTTCTGACGCATAAAAAATTAATAGTAAAAGTGCTAGACGTACCGGTAGCAACTGTTCTAGTACTAAAGCCGTAGTGACATAGAAACGAATATTATACGGCCCGTGGAATAGATTTTCCTTTAATTCTACGCTATACACAAAGATCCACAAGGCGGCCAGAACCAGAAACTGCTGTTTCCGGAATAGAAAGCTCAGCTCAAGCCGTATTTGGGAGCATAAGGCTGCAAAAAAATAATAGAACCCCAAGGGTTGCGTAGCTACATTCCTGTAAGCTAGTTTCCTATACCTTTCGATGCGTAGGCTAGGTTGGTGGGTTGGTGTATCGTCATAGATTTGAAATTCATGACGATTATACAGAAAACCCACTAGAGCAACGGCTATCACTGTCCATAATAATCGATTCGCACAAAAGGTTATCGTTAATGGGTATAGCTCATGATTGCGACGCCATACGGACCAAACCTTAGTTTCACCAAAAAAGGGAACTATGCCAAAAGGGTCAGCTAACGTAGAAAATAGCCCTGTACCACCGGTTTTAAGGGCCGAGGTAGCCATTAACGGAGAATTCCCTACAATGGAGGCTGCAAAATAAAAGATGAAAAGCCCCCCTCCAGTCACATAAACAATGCTGGCCTTCTGCTTCCAAATCGCCGCTGCAAACAGGAAGCAACTACAATAGAAGGCATTAGGCAGGCCAAAAAATACTAATGATTGTACATAATAGATCATTTGAAAGCTGCCTTGGGGAGCTGACGACTGCCCTACAGGACCAATCATAATACCCACTACCGTGAGAAGGATGATCAGACAAACGGAAAGTAATAAACCCGTAAGCTTGATACCCAAATACATAGGCTTACTGATACCTGTTGAATAAATCAGTGCCTCCATTTGATAAGATTTATCCCTTAGCACCGCATTAGAACAAAGCAAGGCACTGACAAAAATCAAAAAAATGGATAACAGGCAAACGATGAAGTTAATCACATACGGTCCGTTTTTGTACACCTCTGGCCCACCAAATCGACCGTAAGTCATCAAAAACCCCAGACCGAAAAACAGGATTGCTGAAGCCTGAAAAACTCTTTGCTTGAAATAATAGCTTAGTTCGAAAAGAAGTAAAGACCTCATCATGCTGGCACTACCTTTCCCAGCCCCTGAAAGCTGAATAACGTAGAAAAATATACGTCTTCCAATCCGGGTTCAACAGGCTTAAAATCAATAGCTGGCTTCGTGTCGGAAAGAATGTGTATTTGCGTACGACCACTGACAAACCGCGTGGAAATTACCTGATGGTACGCTTGCAGGCTAGGTAGTTCCTCTTTGCTAACGTTTTTCTGCCAAACCCTACCCTTCAGCTTTTCGACTAAAGTAGAGGGTTTACCTTTTAGAATCAATTTACCGCCGACGAGTACGGCCATTTCGGGACACAAATCATGTACGTCTTCAACAATGTGCGTGGATAATATTACGACGATTCGTTCTCCAATCTCACTAAGCATGTCATGAAACCGGTTACGTTCCAGCGGATCAAGTCCAGCCGTAGGTTCATCAACAATCAGTAGTTGCGGGTTTCCCAGCAACGCCTGTGCAATACCAAACCTTTGTCGCATACCCCCTGAAAAGGTGCTTACCGCCTGATGTCGATTTTTGTATAAGTTAGTTTGTTGCAATAACGCGTCGATTTGTTGCTTCCGGTCATTTTTATGGGAAATTCCTTTGAGCACTGCCAGGTGATCCAGCAGTGAGACGGCGGAAATGGTGGGATACACCCCAAAATTCTGAGGCAAATAGCCAAGCTGGCTGCGGAGAAAAAGTGAGTTTTTGCCAATATCTGTTCCATCGAAGATTACTTTTCCACTGTCAGGTTCAAGTAAAGTGGCTACTATCTTCATGAGCGAAGATTTTCCGGCACCATTAGGTCCCAGCAAGCCGAACATCCCATTACCGATGGTTAGAGAAATGTTGTCCAAGGCGGTCACTCCATTCGGATACGTTTTGGTTACTCCTGCGATTTCAAGCCTTTCCATTGCATTAGCGTTTGATTTTCGATTCAAGATGGGCCTATGGAAATGATCCGGCAAAAACAGATGATCAGGGCGTCACTTTTCCATTTAAAGTTCCATAGAATGAGGATAAACGCATTTGTTGACGTACGTCATTAAAAAAAACACTTTCATCATTCTAATTTGGTACACTGGAAAATCAGCCTTTTTTTGAAGCTCTATGAGCATTCAAAAAATCAAAGGCTATCCTAGTAAACTAGACTTTTGCCTGTATCTCGGTCTGTTGCAATGGATTGCAATCATCAGAGCCCTTGATGAGGGCGGCAGCTGGGTGACCTATTCTAGGAGTGCCTTTATCCTCTTTATTTCGCATCTCCCTATCCTGCTAGTTACCTGGAGAATAGCTCCCTGGAAAAGAAAACAGCAGGCACATCGTCACAATCAAATTATATATTTTGGCCTATATCTACTCTTACTGGCGTTCGGTAGTCTACTCTTGTTAGAGACCCATACCGAGTTGTGGGAAATTGTGTTTACCGGAGCCGTTTGCAGCTTGTGTCTACACCTTCTGCTGCTCGTTAACGATTACATGACCAAGTGGGTACTTTCTACGGTATGGGGTCAGAAGTTAAGTCTGGAAAAATCGGTATTCATTTCTATTACCTTCATTGCGTTAATGCTTTCTGCCATGGCCGTATCTAGTCTGGGCCTTCCGCAGTATGATACTAAACAACAACTCTTAATCGGATTTGAATTCAATCTAGTAAAGGTGGCTTTGCGATTCCCTACCTTTCTCAGTTACGCCGGTCAACTGATGTTGATGTACCTATGCGGTTACTTCTTTTTCCTGGTCAACAGTCGACTTTTAGTGGGTAAGATTTTAAAAGAAAGAGGCGTGTTGATGTATATACTTAGTGCGTTAGCCCTAGTGGGTATTACTTATCCGATTATGGGTCAATTGTTGTATATGCTGCCTTTTAGTAAACGTTTAGGTGGTATATTTTCCGGAAATGCATTTGTATGGGAGAATGCCTTTGGGGCAATCACGATTTTATTGGTAAGTCTGCCCGTTTTACTGGCCGTGCAATGGTCAAAACAAAATGCAATGCTGGTGTTACTAGAAAAAGAAAAAACCCGGGCAGAACTCGACTTATTGAAGCAACAACTCAATCCCCATTTCTTTTTTAATACCCTGAATAATCTATATGCTTTAAGTCTACAGCAGTCACAGCATACTCCTGAGGTAGTGTTACAACTGTCAGACCTAATGCGATATGTCATCTATAAAGCCAGAGAACCCTACGTTGAGATTGGCGATGAAGTGCAATATTTAAACGATTACCTACAACTACAGTCTATTCGGCTAAAAGACAAATTTGATCTTCAGTTTAATGTTGTAATCGATAATCCAGCATTTAAAATTGCACCCCTGCTGCTGATTGTATTGATCGAGAATGCCTTTAAACACGGTATTGAACCAGCAAGCGGGAGGGGCTTATTGCATATGACCTTGCGAATAGATTCGGGCAAACTATATTTTACTTCTGAAAATTCGTTTTCCTCGGAAGTGAAATCTGGGACAGGCATCGGATTAATTAATCTGCAAAAGCGACTGAATTTATTGTATCCTGACGCTCACCATCTTGAGTTCCAAATTCAAAATACGATTTTTAAAGCTGAGCTAGAACTAGAAAATGCTGACTACAAACTGCCTAATCGTTGACGATGAACCCCTGGCCCATGAAGTACTTCTTAGGTATATAGCTGATATTCCCTTTCTCAAAAACGTTGGACAATGTTACCTAGCTACCGAAGCGTTAACTTTCCTCAATACGCAGGCCGTTGACCTGGTTTTTCTGGATATTCATATGCCCAAACTTAATGGGCTGGACTTTATTAGAACATTACAACAACCGCCACTGATCATTATAACTTCTGCCCACGAAGCCTATGCTCTGGAAAGCTTCAATCTGGAAGTATGTGATTATTTACTCAAACCATTTCGATTTGATCGTTTCCTTAAAGCGGTAAACCGAGCACAAACGCAGTTAGACTTCCGCCGGCAAATGGCCGTAACCGAGACCAAAAATGAGGGTATGCCCTCCCTAGAGTCTTCCTTTATCTACGTTAAATCTGATAAGAAGCGAGTGAAAGTGGTTTTGGATGAAGTCCTTTATTTTGAAAGTTTGGGGAATTATGTAAAGGTCTGGGGACCTCAGAAATTTTTACTTACCCCCCGCACCCTCATCAGTTTTGAAGAACAATTGCCAAAGGACTCATTCATTCGCATTCATAAGTCATTCATTATCAACAAAAAATTTATCCATTATCTGGAGGCTAACATGATCCATCTAAGCCATGGGAAAGCTCTACCCATAGGAAAAAATTTCCGGCATTTACTAACCGAGGGGCTTTGATGAGCTTACTACAAAACCTGCGGTATCGGCTAAATCTTGGTGTTTATCAATTCAGGCAGCTCACCTGATGAAAAGCCACTCTTTACTTTTGAAACTGTTTCAAAAATTCAGGATAAATATCATCAATTTTTGTACCCGGATTTTCAGAACGGACTTTCAACAATTTGTCGGTAAACTCCTGCATTTTAGGAAAACCTCTTTCCTTCATTAAACTAATAACACTTTCTTGAGCTGAAAGGAAATCTTTATTATCATAATTTTCTTTGCAATACAATACAAAAACACCGAAGGTCATATACTCATCAAAGACTTTTACAGGATTCGGATAAGCCGAAACACCTTCTATATCTTCATTTGTCCACTCTTTTCTGTCTTTAAAATACTGATTGATCGTTTCCTGGTTTGCAAGCGTTGGCTCCTTTACATAATTGTGGTCAATTTCGGTAAACATTACCCTGGTATTAAATAATTCATTTTCACGTTCCGAAAGTTTTTCCATCTTATCAAGCGGCGGCAAAACCATATAGATAAGTTTGAAATTGTTGTTTTTAAAATCTCCCGTATAATTCAAACTCTTGATTAGCGGCGAGCAAAAAATGGCATAACTGTTCTGGGTTGTCTTAAAATTTTTCTCCAACCACTTCCATTGTTTACCAAGATTTGCATTTTTTTCATAGCTTGAAATAATCTCTGCATAATAGGGTTTGTGGTTGTTATAAAATTCTCTGAACTTCGATTTCTTGGCGAAGTCTTCAATTGCTGTTTTGTAAGTAGTGATCGGATTTTCTTTGATTGTATTTTTTGAAATAGTGGTCGCCGGAAAATCGAATATTTTATTTTTAACCAGTTTGTTTCCTTTGAAATCATAGGAAATTCCGTTACCTGTAAGGAAAATATAATTATAAATAGAAGCAACTAGAAGGGAATCAACTATTTTGATGATCTGTTCATTTTCATAAGGCTTAAAATGAGTGATAACATCTTGATAATATTTTCCTTTCTGTTCTACCATATCGTCATTTTCTATACCTGATTTGGTAATTGCGATCATTATATGGACCAGTTCCTTTACTTCATTGATTTCGATTTTATATTTTCCCTGATTTTCTTTTTTAAACTTTTCTGTAAAATCGACTTTATATTGTGCTTGTGAAAGAATAGAAGTTAATGTAAACAGTATCAACAAGAAGCTTTTCTTCATTATTTTAAATAGGTTTATTGTTTTTACTTATGCAAAGGTCTTTAGTAAAAATGGTGAACTACAGGTTAGTAAACTAGCGAATTATGCAGCAAAAACGCATAGCTAATGAATGGAAAACCGAAGGATAAATGAGCAGTTTAGCTCAAGTAATGCAAGACCATTTGGCACTGCGAGTTTACAAAATTCGCTCACAAAAATCAATAGCTCTACCCTAAATGAAGACGGCTTAACATTTTTCGTTTTTGAAGAATGGAATATTATTTTAACGACATGGCGGTTTAAATAGCATTCAGATTGCTGATAAAACACTCACTGTGAGGGCTATACGAACAACCATTTTTTGTCTGTATGGACTATTAGAAAACAACTGGAAGAAATCGGTCTATTCTTAAATACGGTTCCCTTTTTGCGGCTGACTGATACGATTTGCAAAAAAGTATTACTAGCTGATACGGCATTCTACTTTGGGGGCAATCCGTTTGAAGGCCTTGAATGTCACCTATCCCTTCCTGCCCCGAAGCACTTTATACTCATCTTTTTTTATCGGTTATCACATCATTGCTCATCACCTTATTTTGGGCAGATCATCCAAAGTAACTTTTTTAAAATGTTTCTTTGTAAAATGCCGTAAGATAGTTATTAGGTTTCTATCCATATAATTTGAGGTTAATGCCTATTCGCTCAACCCTAAAGCATTGATCTTATCAATTACCTCATGGGTATGGTTGCCGAACAAGCAGCTATATAAGCCACTCACCTGCTATGCGAGGCGAAGATGCAGCGGCGAAATCAACTCATTCTATTAACTTTTATTCCAGTGATTGGAACATTGGGACTCCCTTTCTGACCTTCCGAAAGATTTACAAGGGCAAGTGATTAAGTCCATTGATAAAATGTCCGATTTATCCAATTTATAAAAACAGCAAAAGGCCAATTTGCTGCTCCTTTATAAATAGATAGCACATGAAACTCAATCACATTAATCTCGTCGTCACGGATATTCCCAAAGCAATCAGCTTGTTTGTAGATCACCTAGGATTCAAATGCATTGATAATCGAAAAGACCTGATTGCGGTCTTAACCAATACCGATGCATTTGCTTTAGTCTTATGGTCCTCAAAATTAAATAAAGAGCAAGCAGTCCAATACCCAGAGAATTTTCATGTCGGTTTTTATCAACCTGACCGCGAATCAGTCATGGCTGTCTATGAGAAGCTTCAGGGCCAGGAAGTGACTTTTGAAAGTGAGCCGAGGAAACTAAGAAATACGTTTGGTTTTTATTTTCATTTTGACCGTTTGATGATCGAAATCAGTGTTATTCCTACCTCGTTTGATTAACCAGCCTATTTGCAGGAGTTGCAAGCAAATCACCCTAGTGAAATAGCTTAGCCTAACCGTTCCAGGTTCGAACCTGGAACGGTTAGGCTCTTACCTAGTCACTGTCTCACGTACCACCTACTCTCAAGCAAGTAAAATAGTCCCATAGGAGAGTTTTGCCTAATCACCCTTTTAATTAAAGACTTCGTACGACGAACGCTTCTACTTTTTTAAGTGCAATGATTCGTCACCGGAACTGTCCAATTGGACGAATCGGGCCTTTCGCTGCTGATAAAGTTGTTTAGGCGTTTTTCCCGTATGCTTCTTCGTTTGCCTGATGAAATGAGATTGGTCGTAGTAGTAGCTTTGTGGGTAAAAAAGGCCTTGCCCAATCTCAGGTAAGGAAGAGAAAAAGGCTAGTTGTTCCAGATATTCCTTGAGCGGAAGGCCAAACCAGGCTTTGAAATATCGATTCATCTGTCGAGCGGCCCAGCCCGTTTCCAAGGCTAGCTCATGAACCGAGACAGCTCCCTTGAATTGATACACTAACTCCAAAAGCTTTCGTTTTCTTGGGTCAATGCTTTGGGAATGGAGTTGTTGATAAAGCAAGGCACTTACGGACTCAACAAAACTAGCCAGTGGTGTATGAGCATGTAGCTCCAGTTGTCCCAAATCCATGGGCAATTTATGGCTGGAATTTGTAGATAGTCTGGTGCGAAGCAGGTATTCCGCCGCTAGTAGTTTAAACCGAACCCCGAATAAGACCGTTTGGTCAGGAATGGTTATCTCTAACAGATGAGTTGATAAGCCAGACAACTTTATTTGCTGGGGTTGTTCAGGAAAAATAGAAAAAATCAACTCGATTCCTGCATCAGGAATGATGGTATAATGGCTGTCCGTACCACTAGTATTCTGCGTCTTCCAAAAGGTAAAAACAAAAGGTTGAAGCGGCTCGCTTGGTTGGTGATCTGAATAATGAACAGTCATGAGCTCCAGTGGTCATACATTTCATAGTACAACGATAACATTCTTATAAGCTTTTACAAACGAGAACCTTTGAAGAATATTTAGATGTACAGTCTTATGGAATTACAATAACGAATCATAGGAAAATAAATTATAATTCATAGAAAATAGATATAATTAATGCATAATTATATCTCAACCTTCTTATAATGAAAATATCCCATAATGCCACCTATGACAGTATATCCAACAATAATTGATAAGTAACTCTGTTGCATATGACGAGTTGCCAAATAGGTAAATGGTGCCGTTAATACTAGACTCAAAGCAGCCCCAACAAAAACACGTTGATAAATCGAGCGTAAATTGAGTTTTATAACTATTAAATTATAGATCGCTAAAATTGACAAAGGAATCCAGAAAAATGCCACTGCATAAGCTAATGTCATCATAGCTAAAACTACACTTTCACCAATATTCAAAGGAGTGCTATTAACTATTGCGAATACAGGTCCAAGTACAATTGAGCCTGTCAAGCAAGTTAGTAGATAGACCAGTAAATTTCTTTTTATAAGATACATCATTATTTAAAATCATTGATTATTACATCCTATACGCCCAGGATCATCGGTATTAAATGCGTTTACTGCATCTTGCCAATTAGGGCGTTTTTTTTCTGGAGTATTTCTTGTAGCATTCCCTCCATGTGCATTTACGTAATCAGCTAAGCTTTTCTGAAAATATTCCCATAAATGATCTGCTTGCGTAAAAGGGATAGGGAAACCATACGCACTTAGCGAGTTAAATGCATTTCCTACCGTTTGAATAGATTCTTCGATATGGCCTGTCAAACGATCAACTCCACTTGTATAAAATGTATAACTTCCATCGGGATTAGTATAAAAGCCAAATTGTCTATTCCCACTTACCGGATGTTCTGAATCATAAGGAGTAGTCATAGCAGTAAAAGTCCAATGGCTAGATGAATAATCGCTTACAACTACAGATCCAGTTTCATAAGGATTATTATACAAGGTAGCAAGTTGAATGCTAATTATTGCTCCCGTAGGATTTGACGAATTCCAAATAGCAGCTTCTGTTTGATCGTATGGGTTAAAGTTATTCGAAGTAAAACTATTAATATTCGTTCGAATATGATTCAATAATTGCTCTGGTGTTGAGACCCCATTAGGTAAAGCTCCAATTCTTACGGAGAAAAAATCAAGATTTACTACCGCTCCAGCAGCATTTTCAATATCTTGAGTCGCATAATGGCTATATGGAATCAAATTATATCCCCAAGGAGTAGTATTTTTCTTAGCCCAAATCCTATCTGTTATGGGTCTAGCAACCTTAAAGTTTAAGAGAGATTGCCAACGTGCTAGAGATGCACATTGACTTAACAAGAAAGCTTTATTTCTTTCATAAACAGCTTTAATATTGAGCCAATTGTTATTTCCTCCCGGAAGCGGCGGAAGTCCACCACCAGGAACAGATCCTTGCCCCCCTGGAGAAGTGCCTCCATCATTCTCATAGTCAGCTACCCATACAGGTTCTGAAAAATTAAAATACCAAGTGATTGTTCCGAAATTATCACTTCCTGTAAAACGTGTAAGACAATAACTATCTCTAGGTCTTAAGACACTGGTACCGACTGCATTAGGAGCGGATGCCCAATCTACTGAACGATCATATTGGCCCCAGTAATAGCATTTAAGGTATTCTTTGTAAGTCCAACCTGACGTTCGTCCTCCATTATTTGCTAATAAGTCTCTACCTGAAGCTGTTCTAAAAAAACTAGTTTCTATACCATTGACCATGATATAACCATCCAATAATTTACTACTTTCAAAATCGTAGTATCTGATTTCCCCAGAAAACAGTTTTCCTTTTGTATATATATCATTATTTGCAGGAACCGATTCCATTACCCTATAAACAGCCTTATCATCGTTATTTATATATATAATTAGATAGCGAGGTGGAGCTATAACTGGATGTGATTTTTTACTTAATCCTGTTGTATCATCAGTTAATGGAATCGCTCCTAGTAGAAGTTGCTGATATTCCAATGGAACTTGTACATAGGTTCGACCATCTGCATATTTATTTTCCTGGGCAAATTTCCAAATAGGAACCCCAAATTTATCTTTAGTTTGAGAAACCCTAGCCCCAACAAACTTGCTTTCATACAACTCTTTTGCTTTAGCTATCGTAAAATCTTGGATAGCAGTACTAGTAATCTCTTTGAAAGGTAAACTTGATTTACATGAGAGGAAAGAGGTTGAAAGGAAAATTAAGAAAATAATAAGTAAGTAAAATGATCTTAGAAATGGATACTTCATAATATGGTTTAGAGTAGGCTTACTGAGTTATAAGCAATACAATTATACATCTATATCTAAGTATATACCTATAATATATAGACGAAGATGGCCAATTATAAGACTTACGTATATAAGTATACGATATTAACTTTTAATATAAATTTAAAATATGATTAATAAAACTAGTTAATACATATCCTATCATGAAATTTTCTCTAATAACACCCTTTGTGTGGCTTAAAAATCTAAAGCATGTTTGGTTCAGTTAGGGGGTTTATTATTAATGATAATTAATCTATGCTGACGATATTACTATATAATTGAATGGTCCATACTAAAAACTTTGTATATTAATCTAAAGGTCAAAAATAACTAAGCTATATATAATTATATATAGCTTAGTTATTTTTGACCTTTGAAGAATGTAAGTTACCTTCGCCCCATTCTCAGGATAACACTTTGAGACGTAGCTTATAGGAACGTTCGTTTATAAAAATAGACCTCTTGGATTTTCTGCAATTGATTAACTCGCTCAACCTTACTTCTAATTTTTCACCCGGTTTTGTTCACTTTCCGCACCGTTCGTCTCATGTTTTCGCTGACCGGAGATTGCCTTTCCAAACCGATAACTGAAGCTCAATAATGCGGTGCGTGTGTCTGCTACATTGCGGTAGTAGGCTCGGGTCAACGCCAAATTATTGATAATGCCGCTGTTTACGTACGAATGCAGGGCATCATTGATAACTAATTTAATCGTCGCACTGGGTGACAGCTTTTTGACTACCGACAGATTGACCCGCTTTTGAACGCCCGCTATAAACTGTACGTTCGTGATACGGCTCTGGTAGTACCCATCGGCCTGCAGGCTCCAGTCTTTACCCATCTTGAAAGTAAGGATGGGTTTCAGATAATAAAAAGTTCCTTTCGTGTTTAACGGTCCGGTATAGAAGTCACTAACGGTATGGATGTTCGTCACCTCGCCATACAGATGCAGATTCAACCAGGAGAATGGATCAAAATTACCATCCACAGAAATAGATTTAACGGTTGAGCGACCTACATTGCCGGGCCGACTGAAGTACGTTCCGTTATTGATTTCTATCGTTTCATTGATCTGGTTACGGTTGAGGGTATAGGACAAAGTAGTGGTAATCCGATTTTTAAAGGTATGGGACAATTCAACCGTATTCGTAAAAGCTGGTCTCAAAAAGGGATTGCCCGTATAATAGGTGAACTTGTCTAACGGGGAGAGAAAAGGGTTCAGATCCTGATAATAAGGCCGCTCAATTCTTCTTCCATAATTTAATCCTACTTGATGGATGTCGGAACTATCCAACTTATACTGGACGTACAGGGTAGGAAAAAGGCTGGTATAATTACGCTTAAATGTTGAATCTGGCCGTTGCACATTCCCTAACTGATGACCGTTGGAAAATGTATTCTCTAAACGCAGGCCCGTCTGGAAAGAGAATCTTTTGAACTCTTTACTAGCGTTGACATATCCTGCATTAATGTTCTCATGATACCGAAAGTGATTGATTTTATCGTAATCAGGAGCAGTAACCTGATTGGACGTATAAAAATAATCAGCAACGTTGTCAGTATAGGTGTAACTGCTTTTTAAACCCGCTGACAGTTCCAGCCCATTGCTTAAGGGATGCGTATAATCCGTCTTGGCAGAATAAATATGGATAGCTGAAGGTAAGCTGCCATTCAGCAAATAGGTATTGATCAGGGCTCCATCAGGGTTGTAAGTATAGTTATCGAACGACTGGTCGGTCGTGCTGGTATACCTTATATAATCCAGATCCACGGTCCACTGTCTCCCTTCTTGCCCGTACGTATGCCTGTAATTGAAATTAATTCCTGCATTTTTAAAAAGAGCTTTCTGATTATTATTGGCCAGCACGGTAGAATCAAGGCGTCCCTGCGGATTTGTGAATCGACTGACTACCGGAACCTGCTGACCCGAGGGTCTGTACAATCCGGTGAAATTCACACCCAGCGTAGTTCGGTCGGATACATAGTAATCAGCACCTAGTTGAGTACCGTAGCTTTGACCCGTGCGACGGGTGTAAGAATTCTGAAAGAAATCAGATACAGGCTCTCCACTGGTGTTCATGAAATGCCGGTAAAAATCCATATCGCTATAACTATTGGCGACACTGAAGGTGGCATTGGCAAAAACGTTGAGCTTGTTTCTACGGTAATTAATGTTCGCACTGTTATTGGTTCGGGTGTACCTGCCTTGAATATAACTCAGATTCAGGCCGCCGTTGATCCCGATGACTTTATTCTTTTTGGTACGGATATTGATAATGCCGCCATTACCCGCAGCGTCGTATCTGGCTGGCGGGTTAGTCATCAGCTCTATTTGGTCAATTGCGGAGGATGGGAGCGAGCGAAGATAATTTTCCAGTTCTACGCCGGCAAGATACGTCGGCTTGTCATCGATAAATATGGTGGCATACTTCCCTTTCAGGCTGACGCTGCCGTTTTGATCCAATACAACACCCGGTGCTTTTTCCAGAGCTTCTAAAACTGTTCCTCCGGCGTTGCTTGCCATAGCATCAACGTTAACAATAACCCGGTCGATCCTTTGCTCAATTAGTGGCTTCCGGGTAGTGACCTTTACCTCATTCAAGGTTACTTCAGCGGGTTGCAAAAGTAAAAAAGTCTGCTGGCCCTTGTCATCCGGTGTCAGGGTCACCTGGTACATTTGATAGCCGATCATCGTCGCCTGAATTTGATAGAGCCCCTTTTTCAGGTGATCAAAATGAAATTTCCCGGCGGTATCAGTACTCATAACGTGATTAAATACAGAATCTGTTGCCAAACGCAGGCGTACCGTAGCCCCTGCCAGTGGCTTTTGCTCGGGGTTGAGTACTTGCCCCTTCAATGAAAGTTGATCTTGTGCACGGGCGGTAACGAATAAGGACACCACGAGCCAGGCCATCAACGAGACAGTGATTTTGGGTTTCATGTTAGGCGTTTAGCGTGTTAAATTGTATCGATTTGCTTTTTTATTGCCCCGCCTGACTGATCGCCTGCTGTATCTCTTTTCCGAGTTTCACAAAAGATTGAGTTAAAGACCCTGTGGCCTTTCCCTTATCTAGTTCCATGGAAATTCGGTTGTCTTGCAAGGTAATGATATAGACCTCTTCCAGCTTCCAGGTACTTCTACCCGTGGCTGAAAGCGGGCTAGGGTTGCCTAACCGATCCATAATCAACTTCCTGATGGGTTCTTCAGCACCGTTGTCAAAATCTGCCCGCAGCGTATACTTGTGATCGCTGTTGCTGACACTAACTGACGTACTTACGGTAGAAGTTTGGCTGGATCTGGTATGTTGGGCAAAACTGATAGCGGAAAAGAAAATGAGCACCGCCGATAAGATTGTTTTCTTCATCTTTTTGGAATTTTGTTCGATACAAAGGTGAGGCGGTTTGAAAAGAACAATGGTTAACGAACGGTTAATAGAGAGTTAATGGTAACGAAGCGTAACACTCGGCTTAACGGCAGGTCGTATATTTGATCAGGCATGGAAAGAAACTACAAAACCGGGGCACTGCTTGCTGCCTGTATATTAACCGTAACCACGTTGTGCTTTATTCAATATCATTTGGTTGGTAATACGTACCGACTCACCAAAGACCGTTACTATGCAGAAGTAAAGCAGGCCATGTCCGGTATTACGAACCAGCGGGACATGCAGGACTTGCAAGACAGCATTCGTCAACAACTTTCACAGTTAGCCGCCTCGTATACAAATGGGCAAATGAGCAAGCAAGCCATTGTTAATGCCATCAGTCAGGTTGAGCAAGGCATCAACAAACAGGCGGGAGACTATTTGGCGGTACAATTAAAAAGGAAGCCCGCATTGGGCAAGGTTAATTATCAACTGCAATATGATGAGATCATCCTTGAAAACAACGGTAAAGCGGATACGCTGTTACGGGTGTCCGATCAGCCCATAACCATCATCGGGAAAGTGATTCCTGCTGCCGATGCCGTTTTGCTTAATCGGGAAATTACGGTGACACGAACCAATGATAAATCGGATCGAAACGGAAAATCCATACACCGCCTGAACTTCCGTCTGCTCATTAAACAATCCAGCTATATTGATATTTCAGGGTGGGAAACAGAGGTGATCAGGCGTATGGCCGGTATATTCTTGATGGCATCAGGCTTGATTCTCGCCGTGATTATCCTGTTTTATATGGTATTTCGGGCCTTGATCAGGCAGAAGAAGATAGCAGAAATGAAAACAGATTTTGCGAATAACATTACCCATGAATTACAAACACCGCTGAGCTCGGTGAACCTGATTATGAAAAGTGTGCTGCGGGCAGACGTACAGGCTAATCCTTCCATCATGAACGAGCTATTAGGAACGCTGGACCGGCAATACCAAAAAATTCAGCAGTTAGTAGACCACGTATTGGAAAGTACCATCCAGACAGAGGAGGAAATTAAACTGTCAGACGTTGACATTGCGGGTTACCTGAGGGAATATGGCCAGGACTTGCAGGTAGCGAACCACCGACTGGAAGTAGCCATTGCTCCCCTCTATCAAAACGTAAAAACCAATACGGCTGTTATCCTCAGTATCTTGAACGTTTTGATCGACAATGCAGCTAAGTACAGTGCCGCCAGTAAGCCCATCAGCCTAAAGGGTTTTGCTACGAACCAACATTACTGCATCCAGGTAACGGACCAGGGTGAGGGTATTGCACCCGCTTTTTGTGAGCATATATTTGATAAATTTTACCGGGTTCCAGAAGCAAATCGTCTTACCGTCAGAGGATTAGGCCTTGGCTTATACCTGGCTAGGCAATCAGCTGCAAGCATTGGGGCCGTCTTAACTTTGAAAAACACGGGGCCTGGCGGTTCCACATTCGAATTAACAGTAGCGTTATGAGCATCCGGGTACTAATCGTAGAAGACGACGTTGATCTGGGTAATCTGTTGAGGCAGTATCTGGAGTTGAATGGGTTTACGGCATTGCGGGTATTCAATGGCATAGAAGCCAGGCAAGAACTCCTGAGTACCGCTTACGATATTCTAATCGTAGATGTAATGATGCCGGAAGAGGACGGATTTACCCTCGCAGAGAAATTAAGATCGCTTCATCCTCACCTCCCCTTTCTTTTTGTGACCGCCCGGAAAGCCAAAGAAGATGTCTTGAAAGGCTTACGCCTGGGAGCGGATGACTACATCGTTAAACCTTTTGATGCGGATGAACTGATCCAGCGAATTCGGAATATTTTAAAGCGAACCAAGGGTAAGGAAGAGCCCGTAAATCAGGTTTTGCAGATTGGACAATACCATTTTGACATAAGTAATCTTTCGCTTGTCTCTTCGCAGAGTCACCGCATACTTACGGAGAAAGAGGCTCAGTTACTTCACTATCTGGCTACCCATCCCAATCGACTGGTCAAACGAAACGATATTCTTGATCAGCTCTGGCAAAATGCCGATTTTTTTAATGGCAGAAGTATGGATGTATTCATTAGCAGACTGAGAAAATACCTATCGGAAGACCCGTCCATTCACATCGAAAGCATCAGGGGTGTAGGTTTCAAACTGATTATGGAATAGCCTGTAAGAACCGTTTTCTGTTCGAGAGCACCATTGGAGCTTCCCCGGATTTCATCCGGGGCTATCCAGCCTGGGGCCATGTTGAACCCCTCCGGGGTTATTGGCCGTAAACCTATTGTAACAACAACCCCAGCGGGGTTTAATATGAATAGCCCCGGATTTCATCCGGGGACACTGCGGGGACAATGCAAGGGTACGGTTGGTATGTAAGGTCATTTCATACCTTAAGGATATTGATCATCAGCATCTGTCATTCAGAGCGAAGCGAAGAATCTTCTGGCCTTTTTCAAGCTTATTGGGTCATGCGGTAACTTGATTGAACCAGCCCCGCCCCATTTCTGAGAAGGTCTCTCTCTTCGTTCGAGATGACAGGCAGGAAAAATTGGCTCCCCCCGTCGCTCGGCTAGAGCCGAGCGACTGCGAAGGAACCCCATCTGTCTTCCAGAACTAACCGAAGAACCTCCACTGGTGCGAGATACCTTCTCGTTCAGAACCCCTGATTCGCCCTAATGTCTTCGATTATGAATTTTAGACAGCTTTTAAAAGATAAGGAGTTTGGGGGGTATATTCAGGTGAGCTCTTTGGCCTGACCCCTCGTTGAAAAGATAAATAACTCATCCCCTTTTTACAATTATACGTTTTGTTCAACCGTGTAAGATTTGTGTATAGTAACGAAAAAGTAGCGATGCAGGCTGTTTTACCTATAAATGGCCGTTTTATAGAGATGATCCCTAAGAAAATATTCTTATGAAATTATTTCATACGTATTTATAAAACCCGATTTGTTAAAATCAAAAGCCTTTTTATACAATTTAGATATTTTGTTATACAATACATTTGTAGCGTCGAAAGTCTCCATTAGTTATGTTTTGCACGAGCCTCGCGTATGAAAAAGTTCTGCCTTGCTCTGGATTTGAAGGACGATCCCGAGCTCATCCGCCAGTATGAAACTTATCACAAATCCGAAAATGCCTGGCCTGAAGTCACCCAAAGCATACTCGATAGTGGCGTGACCGCCATGGAGATCTATCGCACCGGCAATCGGCTCTTTATGATTATGGAAACAAAGGATGATTTTGACTTTCGTGTGAAAGAGCAAATGGATCGTAATAATGTCAAAGTCATGGAATGGGAAGCCCTCATGTCACAATTCCAGCTTCCATTGAGCTGGTCAGCTGAACATGAAAAATGGGTACAAATGGATCGTATCTTTACCTTAATCCCTGCTTAACCTCTGGGTCACCAATGTATACAATCGTTCTATTTTAGTAACGTATATTTGCAAACGTTACTAAAATAGGGCACGACCTATTTTCTAAATCCTCATGCTTAATGATCTCCTCCGAAGGCGAAGCCTCCAAAATTCAGGATAATTTCTCAAGCTATTCCTTGCATACTGTCTATTATACATGACTGAATACTAAAGTATTAGCTTTAGTATGTTTTGATGTCAGTTCGCAATAGAAGAGGTAAATAGTACGAAAAGCATAGGCTCATGTTTTCAATAAGTCAACTTCTCACCAGCCAATGCTCTCGAGTATGGTGCATGATATATTTCTCTCAACTTAACAACGCATGAGTTCATCTACCAATCATCAAAAAACAGGCTTTGCCTTCTTTCTTATTGCCTTTCTTTTTTTCTTATGGGGTTTTGCTCACAATTTAGACCCCATTCTGATCCCCCATTTAAAGCGATCCTTTGCCCTAACTACGACTCAATCGACATTGGTTGATTCTTCTGTTTTTATCGCTTACTTTCTGATGGCCCTTCCAGCAGGATTAGCTATCAAAAAATGGGGCTACCAAAATTGCATCATCCTGGGTTTACTTTTATTTTCAGTAGGCTGTTTCCTATTCATTCCTGCGGCAAATCTGCAATCCTATTCTTTCTTTCTAGTCGCTCTATTCGTCATTGCCTGTGGATTAACTTTTTTGGAAACATCAGCTAACCCCTACGCTAGTGCATTGGGAACTCCGGAAACTAGTACGCAACGACTCAATTTAGCTCAGTCATTCAATGGTTTAGCTACGGCTCTGGCTCCTGTCATCGGAGCCAGGGTTATCTTAACGAGAAGCTATTCAGACACCGAGCTTTCGGCCATGTCTGAATCATTACGGATGCAAGCCTTAGCCTCGGAAGCTTCCTCAGTGAAGCTTCCCTACCTGATTTTAGGAATGATTTTATTGATTATTGCCATCATTTTTAAATTAATAAAACTTCCTCAAATCAATTACAAAACTTCCCATCATCAGAAAAGTCAGTCTATTTTCCATGCGTTCAAACACCGTCATTTAACGTGGGCTGTTGTTGCTCAGTTTTTCTATGTAGGTGCTCAAGTTTGTATATTCAGTTTGTTTATTCTATACGCTACGCAAGTAGCTTCACTTCCCGAAATTCAAGCAGCCGATTATTTGGGAGTTTGTGGAATTGCCTTGCTAATCGGCAGATTCCTGGGTACTTTCTTCATGCGATTTGTAGCTCCAAATCGACTTTTAACCCTTTATGCGGGAATAAATGTTTTCCTGTGTCTGATTGCCATCATGGCCCATGGCCTCATTACCGTATACGCGATAGTACTGATTTGCTTCTTCATGTCAATCATGTTTCCAACCATCTTTGCGTTGGGTATCAAGAATTTGGGAGCAGATACAGAATATGGTAGTAGTCTCATTATTATGTCCATTGTCGGAGGAGCTCTATTACCCAGGTTGTTTGGTTACCTAAGCGATGTAACCGGCAGTATCCAAGTGGGATATTTTGTACCATTGCTAAGCTTTATAGTTATAGTCATTTACGGGTTGTATGGGTATAAATCGGCCCCTACTAAAAAGGATACGGGCCCAACGCTCGTTTCTTTTTCTCACTAGCCCTCATTTTTTGATTAGGCTTCTTACTTAAATGGTTACCCAAGTAGTTCCAGTGAAATCTTGGACTACGCCCGACCACCAACAATACATTACCTCTAGCTATTCATCATAGCTTTTTAATCCTTTCTAGTATCAATCACTATGAAAACACTCGTTTGTGTTTCACCGGGGCACTTTGAATATCAATCCACAACAACGCCTTCCATTAAACCGGGCTTCTCCCTGCTTGCGATCAAACGCATTGGAATTTGTGGTACTGATTTGCATGCTTATCAAGGGAATCAGCCCTTTTTCAACTACCCTCGTACCCTGGGGCACGAGCTTTCAGCCGAGGTAGTACTGACGGATAACCCTGATTTTAAACCCGGTGATGCAGTAACCTTCATTCCATACTTTTATTGTGGCCTTTGTATTGCGTGCCGAAGCGGTAAACCCAATTGCTGTAAACATATTCGGGTCAGTGGCGTGCATATTGATGGGGGCATGACGGAACAACTTCTGGTTCCTTCTTACGCTTTAATTAAAGCAGAAGGGCTTAGCTATGATGAGCTTGCTTTAGTCGAGCCACTGGCTATCGGGGCACATGGTATTCGTCGGGCTAACGTCGTTAAAGATGAATTTGTCCTGATCATCGGTGCGGGTCCTATTGGATTAGGAGCCATGGAATTTGCCAGGATTGCAGGGGCAAAAGTCATTGCAATGGACATCAACGACGATAGGCTTACCTTCTGTAGTAAAACCCTAGGCGT
Organism: Siphonobacter sp. SORGH_AS_0500; assembly: GCF_031453245.1. Classification (NCBI taxonomy): domain Bacteria; kingdom Pseudomonadati; phylum Bacteroidota; class Cytophagia; order Cytophagales; family Cytophagaceae; genus Siphonobacter; species Siphonobacter sp. SORGH_AS_0500. The sequence continues at coordinate 146,032 of NZ_JAVIYT010000006.1, read as the reverse complement.
AGATTATACCATAAACCCACGGCGAGAAAACCCTCTGGAGAAACTGGAACTCATTACGAATAGAGGTATGCCTACAGTTGTGATTGATGCAACAGGTAATCTGAATGCCATTAACTCGGGCTTTACGTACTTAGCTCATGGAGGCAGGTATGTATTAGTAGGCTTACAAAAGGAAAATATTACTTTTAGTCATCCCGAATTTCATAAAAGAGAAGCTACATTGATGAGCAGTAGAAACGCCACCAGAGCCGATTTTATACACGTCATGGATTGCATGCGAAAAGGCTTAGTCTCTCCGGCCACTTACATTACTCATCGGGTAGATTTTGATCAGGTACGAGACTGCTTCGAAGACTTCTTAGATCCGAACAATAAGGTTATTAAAGCAATGATTCATTTAAAATAGCTAATGCAGTGAACGACGTACTTAGAAAACTCTTTTTCACGATCACAAGCTTCACGTGGGTTACCTTCGCAGGTATGGCCCAGAATCAACCGCAATGGGGAGCCTGGGAGCACTGGGGAGACCAGAAAAATGGAACCTACCGGAATCCCATCATTCCCAGCGATTACAGCGATTTGGACTGCATTCGGGTAGGAGAAACCTATTACGCCATCTCTTCCACCTTCCAGTTCTCTCCCGGTATGATTATCCTGGAGTCAAAAGACCTGGTGAATTGGAAAATCTGCGGTCATGCCGTTTCAGATCTTACCCAGATCTCCGATGAATTATCCTGGCAGAAAATGAATCGGTACGGCAAAGGCATTTGGGCGGGATCTTTGAGACATCATAATAATCGCTTTTACCTGTATTTCGGAACGCCTGACGAAGGGTATTTCATGACTTCAGCGGCCAAAGCGGAAGGCCCATGGGAACCGCTAACTCCCCTACTCAAGCAACCCGGCTGGGATGATTGCTCGGTAATCTGGGACGAACAGGGCAAAGGCTATTTCATCGGTACTCACTTTGCCGATGGTTACAAAACGTATCTTTTCAACATGTCTGCCGACGGAAAGTCCATTGACCGACAATCGGCCATTCTAGTAAATGCCGGGTCAGGAAGAGAAGCCAGTAAGTTACTCAAGGTCAAGGATTGGTATTATCTCATCTTCAGTGAACACAAGCCCGACAAAGGACGGTATGTGATGGCCAAGCGGTCCAGAACGATCACGGGCCCATATGCCGAAGAAAAGCAACTCGCTCTGACAAGTCAGGAAGCCATGGAACCCAATCAGGGAGGAATTATACCAGGGAAGGATGGGAAATGGTACTTTCTGACTCACCACGGCACGGGCGACTGGTCAGGACGAATCGTAAGCTTACTACCCGTTACCTGGATCAATGACTGGCCGATCATTGGCACGGTACTCGGGGATTCGATTGGAACCATGACCTGGGAGGGTAAAATTCCTTCCGCTAATGCTGGCGGATATTCTCTGGCCCGAAGCGATGAGTTTAATATGCCCGTAATAGCCCAGCAATGGGAATGGAATTATCAGCCCAGAAGCGAAAAGTATTCGCTCCGTGAACGTAAGGGCTGGCTCCGACTCGAAGCTTTCAAGCCCCTGAAAAACAATGAATTATTAACAGCGGGCAATACCCTGACGCAACGTTGTTTTAGAACACGTAGCAATGAAGTCATCGTGAAGCTGGATATCACTCGCATGGCTAGCGGACAGCGAAGCGGATTATGCCACTTCTCCCAGCAACAAGCTGCCATTGGCATTGCTCAGGAGGGCTCAACCCGCTGGATTGAATATCGAAAGAATGGAACAGTCATAAAGGGAGATATCCTTACCGGATCTTCGATCTGGCTGCGTTCGGTCTGGGGATTAGATGGAAAGTCTACTTTTTCGTATAGTATGGATGGTAAAAAGTATACCTCTTTGGGCGAGCCCTATACTTTAGCCTGGGGTTACTATCGGGGGGATAGAATCGGTCTCTACTCCTTTAACAACGAAGCCGAAAAAGGATCAGTAGATATTGACTATTTCCATTACACGATTGAAAAGTAGAGCATTCAGAAGATAAAATTATAGTACGCGTATTTATATACGTACTACTTGCTTAACCCATACGTTCTAGGTAGAATCAGAATGAAGCCTGATTCTGCCTACCCAAAACTTAAATGAGGTATGAATAGTATTCGTTATTCTTCTCTTCTTGTTAGCGGTAGCTGTCCGTGTGAACGCTCAGCAATTGTATTCGCCTAATAAAAAAATAGAACTGAGCTTATCTCAGTCCAAAGAAAAACCGGGCAGCTGGTTTTTGTCCGTTCATTATCATGGGAAAGCTAAAACCCCCGTATTTTCTCAAATCAAGCTTGGACTCGAAAGGGAAGATCAATCATTTACAGACAACCTTTCTTTAAAGAGCAGTAGTAAGCCTGTACCTATCAAAGAACAGTACACCGCTCTTCACGGGAAAAGCTCGAAACGGGAGAATGAAGCTCAGGAAATCACCTTTGCTTTCGTGAATACCAAAGGTAGTAAGTTGAACGTAGTGGCCCGAGCCTATAACAATGGCATTGCTTTTAAATACGAGTTTCCCGAGAAAGGACAGGGACCACTGGTCATGAAACGCGAAGCAACGGCTTTTGAAGTGGAAGATAAGGCCGAACGTTGGTTACAGAAGTTTGTTACCAGCTATGAAGGTTTTTACCCCGATCAAAAAGACTCTACCCTAACTGGAGAATGGGGCTATCCGGCTTTGTTCAAAACGGGAAATCAAGAACCCTGCTGGGCCTTACTAACCGAAGCAAATGTAGATCGTAACTATTGTGCCACTAAACTCAGTAATAGGCTGAGCAAATCCAGTTATCACCTGGAATATCCAGCCGCGACAGATGGATTTAATACCGGGCAGGTCAACCCTACGCTAACGTTACCCTGGAGTTCTCCCTGGAGGGTAGCTATCATCGGACAACTAGCGGACCTTGTTGAATCTACCTTGGTTGAAGATGTAAGTAAGCCCTCCCAGCTCACGAAGACCGACTGGATTAAGCCAGGAGTTTCGTCCTGGGTCTACTGGGCTTATAATCACGGAACGAAAGACTACAAAAAGCTTTGCGAGTACATTGACTTAGCGGCCCGAATGGGCTGGCCCTATACCCTGATGGACTGGGAATGGGACGAAATGACGAACGGAGGAACGCTCGAAGATGCCGTAAATTATGCGAAATCGAAGGGGATCAAACCTTTGCTTTGGTATAATTCTGGGGGAGCACACAATCAGGTTACCTCCGGTCCTAGAGATCGACTGACTACGCCGGAATCCAGAGCTAAAGAATTTGCCTGGTTAAAGAAGATTGGAATCTATGGAGTAAAAGTAGATTTTTTTGAAAGCGACAAGCAGGATATGATGCGGTATTACCTGGATATTCTGGAAGATGCGGCACGCTATGAATTAATGGTCAACTTTCACGGCAGCACGGTTCCGAGGGGCTGGAGCCGGACCTACCCACATTTAATGAGTATGGAAGCCGTTTATGGAGGCGAGCAGTATAACAATCAGGAATATATGACTACGAAAGGAGCCTGGCATAATACCCTATTGCCCTTCACTCGTAATGTCATCGGTCCGATGGATTATACGCCCGTCGCTTTTACCAATTCTCAGCATGCTCATACGACTACTTACTCCCACGAACTGGCCCTTGCGGTGCTATTCGAATCGGGCATACAGCATTTGGCGGATCGTCCACAGGGCTTTGATCAGTTACCGGACCCCGCAAAATTTATGCTCAAAGAAGTGCCCAATGCCTGGGACGAAACGCAATTTCTAGCCGGGTACCCCGGAAAAGAAGTCGTTATAGCCCGAAGAAAAGCAGGCCGCTGGTATGTGGCAGGCATTAACGGAGAAGATCGATCGAAAAAAATTTCCATCCCCTTTCATTTCCTGACTAAAGGCAAAACCTATCGGGCTGAACTTATTGCCGATGGTGAGTATGACTCAGGTTTCAACGTCAAATATACAACTGTGAAAGAAGGAGATGCTCTGGAAGTAGAGTGCTTGCCTCGGGGCGGCTTTACGCTGATTTTAAATGAAATGTAATACTTACTTTTTGCATTAGTAAGGCATGTATTTGCCCGAACAGCAGTAAATGATTTACTGCTGTTCGGGCAAATTAGGTGTAAGTCCTAATTACTAGTATTCAGTAAAGTCTGAGAAGTTGTTTAAAGGTTTACGACAAAACAAATAGGAATCGGTCCGATAATTTGGGGTTACTAACTTTCAAATTACCCTGTCATGAATCCAACAGGTTTGAACCATTCCTACAAAGAAGCTATTCCACTACTACTTTCCACCCTGCATTTGGCGACGTAAACGGAAGCACTGCATTCGCTTTATTAGTATTGCTATCTTATGCATTAGTTAAGGGAACTTACGTGACATCAGATACCAAATGATCCCAGCCTAGTCATTAGTGTACGATTCTTCGATTAACTGCTAATGCTTGTACTGAGTTATTCTAGTGGGTGAAGCATATGGTCTGCTTTTGCCATTAGTGCCTTACGAGTAATTAAAATCGCCCCTGGTCTTCGGATGTGACAGGGAGTTCAGCCGTAAGTATTCTGAGTGCAGAAGCTGCCCAACACCTATCCCTCTGAGCCAAACATGATCTTTTCTCTCACCAAACCAAACATTCCTTAGAGAAGTATAAATACCATTGAATAGGATCTATTTAATGAATGATTCCACGCAGTGCTAATTGTATCCATAAAATGAACTCAGTACCTACTTTTGTTTTATGAGACTATTAGTAATTGAAGATGATGACCGGGTCGCTCATCTGATTGGTCGAGGTTTTGAGGAAGAGGGCTGGCGGGTAGACCTGGCTTTTGATGGACAGATGGGTAAGCGACTCGCGTTAACGCCTGATCATGATGCGATCATCATGGATCTCATTTTACCTAAACTCAATGGGCTGGATTTATGTCGCGAAATTCGCCAGGCCCGGCCGGATGTACCCATTCTTATGCTTACCGCTTTGGGAACCACGGACGATAAGGTGGAAGGATTCGATGCCGGGGCCGACGATTATCTGGTGAAACCCTTTGAGTTCCGCGAACTCTCCGTGCGGCTCCGCACCCTACTTAAACGGCAGGCCCGACAGCCAGTGGGGTCGCCGGTTACGCTGCGGCTGGCCGATCTGGAACTGAATGTGGTAACCCATACGGTTACCAGAGCGGGGCAGGAAATACCCCTGACTCCTAAAGAATTCAAGTTACTGGAATACATGCTCCTGCACCAGGAACGCTTGCTGACCCGTGCCGAAATTGCCGAGAAGGTCTGGGATACCCATTTTGATACCGGTACTAATTTCATCGACGTGTATATCAACTACCTACGCAAAAAAATTGACCGGGATTATGAGCCGAAGCTTATTCACACTAAATCAGGCGTTGGGTTTGTGCTTAAAATAGGCTAGATCGATGAAAATTCGTACGCGTCTGACGCTGCTTTTTACCGCCATTTTTGCTACGCTGTTAGTCACATTTGCCTTCGTGGTCTTCTTCGCCTACAGCCAAAATCGTCGGCAGGCGTATTATGACCGATTACGGGAACAGGCTGTGACCAAGGCGGATCTGTTGCTGGATGCCCAGGTGTCCCCCTCGGTGCTACAGGTCATCTATCGTCATATGGCTTCTTCGCCTTTTCAGGAGGAAGTAGCTATTTATGATACGGCGTTTCACCTGCTTTATCACGATGCGGTCGAGGTGGACAAGGTCAAGGAAACTCCGTCCATGATTAAAACGATTCTCCAGCAGCGGGAACTTCGGTTTGAGCAAGCCAACACCCAGGTCATTGGTTTTTTACACCATCGACGAGGCATTCCGTATGTCATCACAGCGGCTGGTCGTGACCAGCTAGGCTTAGCGAAAATGCGTTCGCTGGGTTTAATTCTAGTACTTACCCTTTTAGGAGCGGTTGGACTACTGTTATTGGTCGGTTATTTCCTGGCTCGAAAGACCCTGGAACCCGTAGCCCAAATGGTGGCTCAGGTCGGTGATATTACAGCCAGTAATCTGGACCAACGAGTGCTCGGAGAAACTGGGCAGGATGAGTTAGCTGAGCTGGCCCGGACGTTTAACCAGATGCTCGACCGGCTGGAACATTCTTTCGACGCTCAGCGACAGTTTGTCTCCAATATTGCCCATGAATTACGGACACCACTGTCGGCCATCGTGGCCGAACTGGATCTGGCCGCTGTCCGGGAGCGAACCGTCCCCGAGTATCGGGCCGTCATTGAACGCACCTCTGCCGATGCCCGCAAACTAGTCCGTTTGTCTAATGGCCTGTTCGATCTGGCCAAAGCCAATTATGACCCCTCGGAAATTGCCTTCCGTCATTTGCGTCTCGATGAAATTCTGTTGGATGCCCGGCAGGATCTGCTACGGGCCAATCCAGACTATATGGTCGAATTATTCGTTGAGCAGGAAGGCGACGATGCCGACGTTATGTCGATGTACGGGAACGAATACTTACTACGGGTAGCCTTTAAAAATCTGCTGGAAAACGGGTGTAAATTTTCTCCCGACCACCGCTGTACAGTAACCCTTACGCATACCTATCAAACAGCCATCCTACGCTTTGACGACCGGGGAATTGGGATTCCGCCCGACGAACTCCTGGATTTGTTCAAACCCTTTCATCGGGGACGTAATGTTCAACATATTGATGGGAATGGCATTGGTTTGCCACTCACCCAACGTATCATCCACCTGCATAAAGGCACCATCCAGCTAACTTCCCGCCTGCAGGAAGGCACTACCGTGACCGTCGAATTGCCCCACGTGTGACGGTTCTTCTAATAGAATTCTAATAATTTTCTGTGAGTTTTCTAACAGCTGCTTCTTAAGCATTGGCCTACTTTTGCCCTCGTTAATCGAAAAGAAAATCGTATGGACGCTGGTCCGAGTCATCGCTCATCTCTTTCTATACTACCGGGTCTGTTGGGGCCAGGGGTCGCTCCGTAGTGCATTATTTGCATGAAGTGACCCATCTGCTCCACCAAAGGCCACGGGCAGATGGGCGGCTGGACGGCTTCGTATTTATCAGAAAGGAGACCTGTGATGACTACGCTAGTATTTGCCGAACGTTTAGCCATGGCCATGCTGTTAGGGGCACTTGTGGGTTTCGAGCGGCAATGGCAGCAGAAAAGTGCCGGGCTACGTACCAATACGCTGGTATCGCTCGGTGCAGCCGCCTTTATTCTCTTATCGGTGGCCATGACCGATGCGAAAGGCGATCCCTCACGGGTGGCAGGGCAGATTGTGACAGGAATTGGTTTTCTGGGGGCGGGAGTGATTATGCGTAATGGTCTGAACGTGCAGGGGCTCAATACGGCCGCTACCATCTGGTGCTCGGCAGCCGTCGGTAGCTTGTGCGGAGTGGGATTGTTAGGCGAAGCAGTGGTCACGACTACCGCTATCGTGCTGACCCACCTGTTGCTACGTCCGCTCGGGACCCGCATTAGTCGTGCCCCCGTTAACCGAGCTGACGAAGCCGAGCAAACCGACTACCTGATTAGTGTCAAGTGCCGTGAAACTGTCGAAAATCACATTCGGGTCCTGCTCATGCAGTACCTAACGGGCGACGAAAATTTACTATTACGATCCCTGACCAGCCATGACAACGGTCACCCCGCCAACGCTATCATCACCGCTGAAATTATAGCGGCAGGCCAACAGGAGCATCGGATGGAACGCATTGTGAGTCGATTAACTATCGAGGAGCAGGTTACCCAGGTCAGTTGGGCGGTAGTAGGCCAACAGGTTGATTTATAAGCATTTTCTAAAGTCGACCGGATTATAAACCTTATCCTTTGCCACCTAACTTAAGTGTATAAAAGCTGAATTTTCATTTAGCCTGACCTATCTTCCTATGCTTTGTTTTAAGTGCATTACTCAGCTACTACTAGTAATGAGTCTGCTATGGGCCTGCCAACCCAAACCCACCCAGCAGGCTGAAGAGCCCAATCTGGTTATGAAAGGTGATACCGTTGTGGTCCCCGCCAGATCTACCATTCGCTCCCAGCTCAAAACGTATCTGGTCACCCAGGAGCAGTATCGACAGCAACTGACCTCGGCTGCTACGGTGCAGGCGATCCCCAATCAGTACGCCGACATTGCTCCTCCTTTCGATGGCCGTATTCTCCGCTCGTTTGTGCAACTCGGCCAGTCGGTTGCTGCAGGTGCTCCTTTGTTTGAACTCAGTTCACCCGATTTTACCGACGCTCAGAAGGCTTATTTTCAGGCGAGGCAACAGCACCAGTTGGCCGACCTGAATTTCAAACGCCAGCAGGATCTGATGGAAAACGGCGTAGGTACCCAGCGGGAACTGGAAGAAGCACGAACCAACGCGGCTATTCAGCAAAAAGAGTACGAAAATGCCCTGGTCAGCCTCCGGTTATTCCGGGCCGACGCGGCCAAACTCACGCTCGGTCAGCCGCTGGTCGTTCGTTCACCCATTGCTGGGCAGGTGATCCGTAACAGCATTGTAGTCGGACAATACCTGACCGATAATGCGACTCCTGTAGCTACCGTTGCGGAATTGTCCAAAGTCTGGGTGGCCGGGCAGGTCAAAGAAAAAGACATTCGGTTTGTCCACCAGAACGACGAAGTAAGCGTGCAGGTGACGGCTTATCCGGGCGAAAACATTCCCGGTCGGGTTTTTCACCTGAGCGAAACCGTAGATGAAGCAACCAAAGCCATTGAGGCACTGGTGCTTTGCCCTAATCCGAACCGGAAACTCAAACCCGGCATGTACGCCACCATTCGATTCATTGAACAGGCTCAGCCCACCATCCTGATTCCAGCAGCCGCCCTGTTGCAAAAAGAAGAAAAAAGCTACGTCTTTCTGCAAACGGCTCCCGGTCATTATATCCGCCGGTCTTTGGAAACGGGTGATACCCAAAACGGACGGGTAGTAGTCAAATCAGGGTTAAAAGCCGGTGATGTCATTGTATCGACCGGTGCTTTCTATCTACTTCAGGCCGAACAATAAGCCCGCTTCCCATGAATCAACTCGTTCGTTCCGCTATCCAGAAGCGTTGGCTGATGGTAGCCCTGTTTGTCCTGATCGGGGTATTTGGCTATTATTCCTGGACACAACTTAGCATTGAAGCCTATCCCGATATCGCCGACGTAACGTCACAGGTTATTACACAAGTGCCCGGGCTGGCGGCTGAAGAAGTCGAACAGCAGATAACCATTCCCCTCGAACGTGCCCTCAACGGTATTCCGGGGCTGCACGTCATGCGTTCCAAAAGCACCTTTGGCTTGTCCATGATTACCCTCGTCTTTGAAGACGGTGTCGAGGACTACTGGGCTCGCCAACGCATGACCGAGCGAATCAATGGTGTAGATCTGCCGTACGGAGCTACGCCCGAGCTGGATCCGCTGACTTCGCCCATCGGGGAGATTTACCGCTACATCATCGTCAGTGACCGCTACAGCCTACGTGAGTTAAAAGACATGCAGGACTGGACGATTATTCCCCGGCTCAAACAGGTTTTCGGGGTCGTCGATGTAACAAATTTCGGGGGTATCACCACCCAGTATCAGGTCGAGATCGATCCACGTAAATTAACTCAGTACAACCTGTCGCTCAGCAACGTAACGGATCAAATCGGGAAAAATAACGCCAATGTCGGCGGCAGTATCCTTAACCGGGGCGATGAAGGCTACGTTGTTCGGGGTATCGGGTTACTCAAATCACTGGACGATATTGGTAACATCGTTGTCGCCACCAATAAAGGGGTTCCCGTATTTGTCAAAGATCTGGGAACGGTCAAGTATGGTCAACTGGAGCGAAAAGGCGTTCTGGGCTACACAGACCACCAGCATGGTTATCCCGAAAGTATTGAAGGGATTGTATTGCTACTGAAGCGGGAAAACCCGTCGCACGTACTCGAAGGAGTACATCAGGCCGTTAACGAACTCAATCACGGGCTATTACCCGAAGGCGTACAGATTGTACCGTTTAGCGACCGCACCGCACTGGTAAAAACGACTCTGAACACCGTTTCGCACACCCTACTGGAAGGCATTGGGCTGGTCGTTGTCGTCCTGATCGTCTTTCTGGGCAATTGGCGGGGGGCTTTACTGGTGGCTATTACCATTCCGCTGGCTTTATTGATGGCCTTTATCCTGATGCACCTGACCAATATTCCGGCGAATCTGCTTTCGCTCGGAGCCATTGACTTCGGGATCATTGTCGATGGGGCCATTGTAATGATGGAAACCATCCTGAAACAGCGTGAACATCATCCCGACGAGGTATTGGAAGAAAAAAGCATTGCCGAACAAGCCATGCAGGTGGCCCGCCCGATCTTTTTTGCTACGCTGATCATTATCACGGCCTACCTGCCCTTGTTTGCCTTTGAGCGGGTCGAACGAAAACTGTTTACGCCTATGGCCTTCACGGTAGGCTATGCCCTGTTTGGGGCACTGATGGTGGCACTCCTACTGATTCCCGGACTGGCGTATGCTACGTATCGCAAGCCCCGTAAGCTGTTTCACAACAAGTGGCTGGAACGGCTGAACGAGGGCTACCACAACCAGGTTGTTCGAATTCTGGAACGACCCAAGCGGGTGTTTGCTCCCTTGGGAGTCGTGCTGGTCGGAGCTATTGTGCTGACAGGAATGGTTGGTAAAGATTTTCTGCCGCCCCTGGATGAAGGTTCGATCTGGCTTCAGGTGACGCTGCCGCCCGGCCTGACCCTGCAACGGTCGCGGGACATGGCTAACCAGCTCCGGGCTGTTACGCTCCGCCATCCGGAAGTAACGTACATGATGACGCAGGCCGGACGGAACGACGACGGAACGGACCCCTGGACACCTTCGCATTTTGAGTGCTCGATTGGTCTCAAACCCTACGATGAGTGGCCTTCCGGAATGACCAAATACGATCTGATCAATCAACTAGCGGCCGATTACGCCACAATGCCGGGGTATACCGTCGGCTTTTCCCAACCCATGATCGACGGAGTTATGGACAAGATTTCCGGGGCACACTCGGAACTGGTGGTTAAAATCTACGGGAAGGATTTTAAAGAAACCCGGCATCTGGCCGAGCGGGTGGAGCGGGTTCTTCGGCAAACGCCCGGTGCCGTTGACGTAGCTATCGACCAGGAACCACCTTTGCCGCAGCTCCAGATTAAAGTAGACCGCGACGCGGTGGCCCGGTACGGGCTAAACGTCGCAGACGTTGCAGAACTGATTGAAGTGGCCATCGGAGGAAAAGCCGTCTCGCAGATTTTTATCGGCGAAAAAGTGTACGACATCACCTGCCGCTTCACCGAAGACAGCCGCCGAACCCCCGAAGACATCGGTAACCTAACCCTGACAACGCCGAGCGGAACCAAGATTCCCCTCTCTCAGGTGGCTCTGATTCAACTCAACACGGGAGAAAGTACCATTACCCGCGAGATGAACAAACGGCATTTGACGGTAAAGCTCAATGTGCGGGGCCGTGATCTGACATCCCTGTTAACGGATGCTCAGGCTCGTATTGCCCAGCAGGTGAAGTTCGACCCTGTCAAATACCAGATCAAATGGGGTGGTCAGTTTGAAAACCAGAACCGGGCCTACGCCCATTTAGCCTTTATCGTGCCGTTGGCCCTGGCTATTATGTTTTTGTTATTATATGCCGCCTTCGGTACGTTTAGTCAGGCAGGGCTGATTCTGTCGGTTGTGCCGTTGGCTTTGTTCGGAGGAATGCTGGCTCTGAACATTCGGGGTATGACGTTGAACGTATCCAGTGCGGTAGGCTTTATCGCTCTTTTTGGGGTAGCTATCCAGAACGGTGTCTTGATGATTTCTAACCTAAACCGGCTTCGCCGGGAAGGAATGGCCCTGAAAGAAGCCGTATTAGCTGGCACGCATGAGCGATTCAGACCCATTCTGATGACGGCTACGGTTGCCGTACTGGGCCTGTTACCGGCTTCCCTGGCGACGGGTATCGGTTCAGACGTTCAGCGACCCCTGGCAACCGTTATCGTGTACGGCTTGTTTGTGGCGACGGCCATTACCCTATTTGTTTTACCAGCTCTGTATTTTCTATTGGAGTCCCGTTCGTCGAGTCTGACCAAACCCAACGCTGGCGACACTAACTCATCCACCCCTTCCGCCGTATGATTCAGGTTATTTTTCGTCAAACAATAGGTGTTTTGCTGCTCACCGCTCTGGCCATTCCCGCTGTTCAGGCCCAGGTCGATACGACGTTCCGGCGGGAGCCACTGGCATTTGCTGCGTATCTGGGTCAGGTGGGTCAGCAAAACCTAAGCTATGCCAGTCAGCAGTTCAATGTCGATGTAGCACAGGCCGCCATTGCTCAAGCCCGTATTTTTCCCGATCCTACGCTGGGGGTTGGCTATTTTAATAATGGCCAGCGTCGACTCCAAACGGGTTACGGTTTCCTGTTTCAGTATAGCCAAACGCTGGAGCTGGGCGGAAAGCGACGGGCCCGTATCCATCTGGCACAAAGCCAAACCGAACTGGCCCAGGCTACGCTGCTCGATTTTTTTCGGCTACTTCGGGCCGATGCCACGCTAGGCTTTCTGGAAGGCATCCATCGGCAGCGGATTTTTCAGATTCAGCAGATGAATTACCGCTACCTGGTTCAGTTGGCCGAAGCCAACCAGAAACGGAATCGTCTGGGAACGCTCTCCGAAGTAGATGCCATTCAATCGCGGGTGGAGGCCGACAATGCCCTGAACAGCCTGATTCAGGCCGAAGCTGACTGGAAAACGGCCCTGATTGCCCTGGGACAGTTTCGGAGTGGCTTACCCAAAGATACCTTATATCAGCCCGTCGGTGATCTTTCCCGCTTCGATCGCACCTTTGCGTTAGAACCGCTCATTATTCAGGCACAAAACACTCGGGCTGACTTACTAGCCGCCCGACAGGGACAGGATGTAGCCCAAAAAGCCTTGCAACTTGCCCGAGCCAACCGCATGATTGATCTGGGGCTATCGCTCAGTAATAACTACGTCAGCCGGATCACCAACATCATTGAACCCACGCCTTCCTACAATACCCTATCGGCGGGCATAGCCATTCCACTTAAATTTTCCAATCGCTACAACAGTGATATACGGATCGCTCGTTTGCAGAGCCAGCAAGCCGATCTGGCTTATCGGCAAGTCGAGGTACAGATTCGGGTTGAGGTCACGCAGGCCTTTGAGCAATATGGAGCCGCCCGACGACAAATCCAGCAATTCAACAACGATCTATTAACCCGGGCACAGCGGGTGCTGGAAGGTCGGATTTATTCGTACAACCGGGGTGAATCTTCGCTGCTGGAAGTACTGGCTGCCCGGCAAACGTTCAATCAGTTACAACTAGCCTATACCGAAGCCTTGATTACGTATGCCTCGGCTTTAGTAAATCTGGAACGAACGGCGGGTATCTGGGATATTGATTTTTAAGCCATTAGCTATCCAGTCTATGAAAATAATGCTTATTCCTCTGCTGTTGCTGGCAACGGTTGGAGCCACCGCTCAGGTTTACAAGCCCTTACCAGACCAGCCAGAATCTGGTCAACTGACCATCAGTCTGCGTGGTGGCGTGGGCCTGTCTACGGTTGTGGGTCGAGATGCCCACGATAGTTTGTCAACCGGGGGCTCCCCTGGCTACAAGACTGGGTTAACCCTGGGGCTGTGCGTTACGTCCCATCTAAAACCTACGTTCTGGCTCGGACACGAACTCTGGCTTCAGCAGCAGGGGGCTATGGTTCGTCTGAATGACGACAACGGACAATCATACACCAGCCGGTTACGGCTACAGCACCTTACCATTTTTCCGGCCAATTTCACCTGGGTGCAAAGAAGTTTACGGCTGTACGCTGGTCCTTACGTAAGCATGGCATTAGCTGCATCGATCCAACGAAAAGACCCGGCTGGCCATCTGCAAACTGATACCTCGGTATATGGCACCGCTCGTACATTGACTGGTTACGTGTCAAAAATCGATGCCGGATTAGGGCTGGGTCTGGATTACGCCATTGGAAGCCGCTGGACGGTTGGGCTTCGTTTCCAGCGGGGATTAGTACCCATCTGGAACGAGAACACGCTCAATCAAGGGGGGCAGCCAGCCGTTTACAACCAGAACGGAACACTTACGGTGGGGTATCAACTGAGTCACTAGTGACCTAGCGGTCAATCTTTGCTTATTAAACATGAAGACTCGTTCGTAGGCATTTTTTTGTCCTCAGGTCCACCAAACTCATCTTTAGCCCAGTTTAAGGGTTACATCCAGGACAATCAATTTTCTACTTGAGCTTCTATGGCGATAATCCTTCTTCCGTTGCGATGAGCTTTTCTAATTCGTAGATCACCGTGACGGATTGAAGGTTTTCAGATTAAAGCAAACTATTACCCCTGAAGTGCCCTTAGTCCCAATTCCGTTTTGAACAGCTTCTTTATCCAGAAAAAGGGTATGTTTAAAACGTTGGTACACAAGGGCATAAGAGATATCTAACGAAAATCAAGCGTATAAAGGGGGTTAAAAAGACGTCACGTGCCATGGCATTACAGCAACTTTCGTATCTTCTTTTCCAGACTCCTAGCCTGTTTTTGTGCCTGATCCAGGGGTAACCCGGATGGTAAGCCGGGGCGTTTGTGACCTGTTGCCGAAAGCCAGGCGTTCCTTACTATTTGCTGCTGTTCCGTTATTAGTTTTACTAGTTCATCAGCGTTCTTTTTATCGCCTAATGCTTCAGATAAAGACTCAGTTCTGCTTAGTTTTTCGGAATCGTCTTTCACGAGGTACCTCAGCATTTCTCTGGCCATTAACCAATGGCCCAAAGCTCCGGGATGTACACCGTCTTGGGCCAGGTAAAAAGTAGAATCCCGTTTTTTCTGTTGTTCGAGAAACGCCTTCATCGGAAAATGGAGGTCGATTACTTCCCAATGTTGTCGCTCTCGCTGGTTAATCAACCAGTCCGAGTAATCATCTAACACTTGAGCATAACCCGTTGCTCCTCCTCTACCATCATCGTATAAGGGCGGTGTGCTGTGGATGATTCTGGCCCCGGCCTTTTCTACTTCCTGATGCAACCACTCCATTCCCGACTGAAAAGCCTTGAATCGGGAGGAATCGAAAGGCATATAAATACCATCATTCATTCCATAGCAGGCAAAAACCAAATCGGGTTTGATTTGAGTTAATACCCGCTCAAGCCGTTCGTGCAGGTCGGGACGGGGAAATTTTCCATCCGCATGATTGGGCTCAGACAAACCAGAAACCGTTTCACTGGGCAACCCTACATTGATAAACGTATAATTACTTTTGGGGTAATGCATACGCACATAAGCGATCACATCATTCACATATCTGCCGTCGTACGTTATGCTATTCCCCAGGAAAAGCACCCGGCTAACACCTTTAGGTAAAGGCTGAGCCACCGATACGCTTGGGAATAGGAAACAGTAACCTATAAGAAAGATTAATCGGATGGTGCTTTTCATAAATAATAACAATTTTTGATTATTGATAATAACAGATACTTATTAGTCATTTCCTACCCGATTCTACAAAAACTTTGATTAATAAGGGATAACCTTCTGGTAGATTTAAAACAATTTGATGGAATTATGATTAAACATACGAGCTGTAAGTTAAGAAATGAACCTTTCCATTTCTTAATACTTAACACCCATTCCATTTAATTTCAAGGGACACTATTATTATGACTGAGACCGAATCCTCAGAGCAGTTTTTAGCCGGTGGTGGCGAAATGGGTCAATTAATCCGGTCTATGGACTGGTCGAAAACGCCTTTGGGACCCGTTGAAAGCTGGCCCCAAAGTCTTCGAACTTCGGTGAGTTTATGCCTCTCCTCGACCTTCCCTATTTTAATTGCCTGGGGACCCGAAACTATTCAGATTTATAATGATAGCTATAGACCCATCTGCGGAGCCAAGCACCCGGAATCCATGGGTCAGAATTTCAGGATTTGCTGGGAAACGGCCCTGCCCGTCGTAGGTGATAAGTTTACCCGGGGCCAACAGGGCGAAGGGACTTACATCAAGGATCAACGGATGTTCCTGGATCGGTATGGTTATCTGGAAGAATCGTTCATGACTTTCTCGTTTGCTCCCATTCGGGACGAATCCGGCGAGGTAGGTGGCATCTTTCACCCCATTACTGAAACCACCGACAAAATGTTGAGTGCCCGCCGCACGCAGGTACTTCGAGACGTAGCCGCCGCAACGGCCCAGGCAAAAGAAAATGAGGACATCTACAGCAGCATTGCCTCCATTCAGGAAGATTTTAGCCTGGATTTGCCCTATTTGCTTTTTTATGAGCTTGATTCTGAAGCAGGAAAAGCTAGTTTAAAGCAGACCACTGGTTTGAAATCCCATTATCAACTTCCTGAAGAATTATTGGAATTAGATCTCTCGGCTACGGAATGGCTACAGGATTTATCACAAACGCTGACAATTGAAAACGTTGCCGAACGCCTGAGTCTTATTGAAGGCGGTCCTTATGAGGCTGCTCCGCACACCCTGATCCGGCTTCCGATTTTCATTTCCACGAAAGAACAACCCGTTGGATTTTTATTAGCCGGGGTTAGCCCACACCGGGCCATCGATCAGGATTACCTTAACTTCTACGCTCTGCTGGCCAATACCATTAATACGGCGTTCTCTAACGTTAATGCCTACCAGGAAGAACAGAAAAAAGCAGAAGCTCTGGCGGCCATTGATCGGGCTAAAACGGCTTTTTTTAGCAACATTAGTCATGAATTCCGTACGCCCTTAACCCTGATGCTGGGTCCGCTGGAAGAGTTACTTCGGGACGAAAAGGTACTCGAATCTCCTTACAAAGCTCCCGTAGAAGCCACCCATCGGAATGCGTTACGTTTACTCAAACTTGTCAATAACCTGCTGGATTTCAGCCGGATTGAAGCAAATCGGGTGCAGGCCACTTACCGACCCGTTGATCTGGTCGCGTTAACTACCGATTTATCGAGCAGTTTCCGATCCCTGATTGAGCGAGCGGGATTAACGTTCGACGTTCATACGGACCCCATGCCCGCTCCCGTGTATGCGGATGCAGAAATGTGGGAGAAAATTGTTCTGAACCTGCTCTCTAATGCGTTTAAGTATACGCTTGAAGGTAGCGTCAGCGTAGTCTTAACCACTGAAGGCAATCAAGCCGTTTTACACGTAACGGACACGGGCGTAGGTATTCCTGAAAAAGAGTTACCGCACATGTTTGAACGATTCCACCGCGTGGAAAATGCCGGTGGACGTACCTACGAAGGCAGCGGAATTGGGCTTTCGCTGGTGCATGAACTCGTACGTTTGCACGGAGGAACGATCGGCCTAACCAGTGTGGAAGGTCAGGGAACTACCTTCACCGTTCGAATTCCGCTGGGTAAAAATCATTTGCCCACCGATCAGATCGTCGAAGAAAGCTCTATCGTAGGGATCAGTCATCTGGCCGATTCTTTCGTGAAGGAAGCCAGCACCATGCTTGAGGATGACAAACCCGCAAGAGAAGGTTTAGAAGCGAACTCAACCGACGTTGATAAAAACACGCAAATTCTGATTGTCGATGATAATGCCGACATGCGAGCGTATCTGACACGGTTACTAGAGCCTTATTTCACCATTCATACCGCTTTCAACGGAGCCGATGCCCTTGAAAAATTAAGTTACTCCTTACAGCCAGACCTGATCCTTAGTGACATCATGATGCCCGTCATGGACGGGAAAGAGTTGCTGGAAAAACTGAAAAAGAATGCATCAACGGCTCATATTCCGCTGATTTTCCTCTCAGCCCGGGCGGGTCAGGAAGCCCGCATTGACGGACTGGAAGCCGGAGCAGATGATTACCTGGTCAAGCCTTTCTCGGGTCAGGAATTATTGACCAAGGTTAGAGCCCAGATTAACCTTAATCAGTCTCGTCGCCAGATCGAAATTCGTTTACGTAACCTCGTTCAGCAGGCTCCGGTGGCGATGATGCTGGTCAAAGGTGAAGAATTAACCATTGAACTGATCAATCAAACCATGCTTTCGCTCATTCAGCGGGAAAATGATTTAATTGGTCAACCCCTGCTGGAAGCCCTGCCCGAACTAAAAGGGCAGGATTTTGTGGAACGCTGTCGGAAAGTTTATCAAACCGGCGAACCCGATCAGGCCTATGCTCTGGAAATTCCTTTATTAAAAAATGGAATGCTTGAGGTTCGTTATTTCAACCTTCTGTTGTCGCCTTATTATGAAGGTAATAGACAAACGGGTGTGCTGGAAGTTTGTACGGAAGTAACGGATATTATATTGATTAACCGGGCTTTACAGGCCAGCGAAGCCCGCTATCGTGACTTATCGAACGAGCTCGACGAGCAGGTACAGCAACGAACGAAAGAATTGCAGGAATCCGTGTATGATTTACAACGGTCGAACGAACAATTACAGCAATTTGCCTACATCGCTTCGCACGACTTACAGGAACCCCTTCGTAAAATACAGTCGTTCAGTACCTTATTAAAATTACAGCATAGTGAAGATTTAGGCGACAGCATCATCTACCTGGATCGAATGCAAACCGCAGCGGGGCGTATGTCCACGCTGATCCGGGATTTATTGAGTTTCTCGCAAATCACGACCCAGCAGATTTCAGCCCATCCGGTACCTTTGAATGAGGTTCTGCAAACGGTTATCAATGATCTCGAAGTTACCATTCAGGAAGCCTCTGCCCAGATACACGTTTCGAGTCTTCCAACCGTTATGGGGGATGCTTCCCAACTGCATCAGCTTTTTCAGAACCTGTTATCTAACGGCATAAAATTCCGTAAGGACGACGTTTATCCGCAGATCCATGTTCATTCAAAGGTAATTGACCATACCGAGCTACCGACTCTTATTAAACCGACCAAACATACCTCTCATTATTACTGCATCGACGTTACCGATAACGGAATAGGTTTCGATGAGAAATACTTGAAGCGAATTTTCCAGGTTTTCCAACGTTTACACGGCAAGACTGAGTTCGCGGGTACTGGAGTGGGCTTAGCCATTTGCGAAAAAGTAGCCGCCAACCACGGCGGTGCTATTACTGCCAAAAGTCAATTAGAGCAGGGTTCTACGTTTCGCGTGTTCTTACCCAAGTAATAAGTTTTCAATAAAAAACCCGGTTCAGCGTAAGACCTGAACCGGGTTTTTTATTGAAAATCTATTCAACTGCATGATGAGTGACAACATCAATTCCAATTCCATTGGGATCCGTAAAGGCAAAGTGACGGTCACCCCAGGGTTCGTCTCGCAACTCAATAACAATCGGGATCTTCAGATCTTTGATTTTCTCGTATGCTTCGTCTACGTTAGGCACTTCCAGTGTTAGGAAAACACCTTTACCGTCAAATTCAGGATGAAATAAAGGATGTTGCGAAGGATGCTCCGGTAGCATAAAGCTGATTTCGGCTTTGCGGTCAGGCGTATGCATAAGCACGAAAAAATCGTTTTCGAACGTAATCCCAAACTGAAAAACTTCCTGATAAAAACGTTTCGTCTCGGCTAAGCGGGAAGTAATAATTCCGGCGTTCATTTTGATAGACATATCCATTTGCGTTTTAGTGAGAATGGATCCAAAGGTCTACCCCATCCATGACAGCCTTATGTCAGCAGGAATGACTTCCTTGTGAATTTATTTGAATACTTCTCTCGCGTTTCGCTTATGGAACGGTTATTTCCATTACGGCACTATTTCACCCACCAGTAATAACTTCCCTGCATAACAGGCATTTTCCTGAAAGCGTGACGGATCATTCATAACCTGGTTTCGGGTCTTAAGAATGGCGGCTTTATCCACTTTTTCGTCCGAAACTTTAAATCGAATCACATGCGTCTAATTCGGCGATGTAGGGACAACGAAGAAATTCGAGCGATAATCTGTACAATAAGCATCGAACCGGGAAATGGTTTGTTTGAAGTCCTGATCCACTTCCATACTATACTGACCCGTTCCCGGACCCATCACATCATACAACCCGCAAGCCAGACCTTTCATTTTTACTTCCAGATAATCACCCGGCGTGCTGGATTTTATTAAGCTCGAAAACCGCTGCTGCAAAGCCAAAGCCACGGAATCCGTATCGGGAGTAATTGTCGTCCAGTTCCCCTGTTTTTTCAATTCGTCCACTGCGATCATACGGGCCGCTTCCCAGTTATCATTCACGTAAGGTTTAGCTAAAGCCCGCTTTTGTGGCGTTACTTTCAGGTCCGCCATTTGCTTCAAAGCTTTTGCCAGGGCTTCCGTATATAACCGATGCCCTGTTTCGGGATAAGGATGCACGTTATCGGCTGAAAACACAATTTTGTCCGGTGCATCTTCGGGTTTGCCTTTGAAAATCAGCTTACCTTGCTGGGCCAAAGCTGCCACCTCCAGCCCCAGACAAACGCTGGGAATTCCATAATATTCCGCAATTTGTTCCATGGCTAAAGCCGAAGCTGGCAGTTTTCCCTGCTGGTAAGTTGGGGCCAGATCTGCCGTTAAGGTGTATACGAAACAGAGATCGGTATGAGGATTTTGCCGCCAGGTTTTTCGAACGATTCCTTCCATGGCTTTGTAAATCTGCTCTGGCTTTTTACCGTTATCGTTTACAGCAAATTCTACGAAAACCAAATCAGGATTCTGATCGAGCACCTGAGTTTGCACCCGAAAAACACCTAAATCCGAGCCCGTTCCTCCAACTCCCGCATTAATCTGCCGAAAGGGAACCTGCGGATAGGTTTTCTGTAACCAACTCAGTGACTGCTCCCGCCAGCCTTTTCCGGCTTCAGTAATGCTACCACCTAGGTATCCTACCATGATCGGCTTTCCAGCTTTTATTTTTTCAAAAAAGAAAGGTAACCCTTCCCTGGCACGAAGTAGCGTGGCATTTTCCAATGCACTTTTTTGGGAGAATACCAAGGTCGGAAAACAGAAGAAAAGCGTAATGATTCTCAGCAATGACTTCATAGGTAACTAGTTTTTTCGGTTGCCTAAACCTACGTAATGAATCATAGCAATGACTATTTTACTAATGGTAAGTTGATTTTAGAAAAATAATTTTTAGTAATCATCTATTTTACAGAGCAATAGCACAACAAGAAGTGTTAACAGTATTATTAATCTACCATTTCTATAGATTTTATTTGTTTTATTAAATTCCCCTACTTTACTTTGCATTGTCTTCAATTACCATTGGTAGTTGGGGCTTATACAGAAAGGAGGAGAGACAGGCTCGACGAATCCTTAGCAACTTTCCGACGCGGAATCAGTGCTAACCTGCCTAACATTTTTAGGAACTATAAACCCCATATGCCATGTCATTCCTCCCCAATCTAAGGAACCGATCGGCCTGCTCATTACTGATGAGTTAAGGCTTTCTCTCGTTTGTCACGAGACTCAGTTTCATTTCATTACCAAGCGTCGCTCAGGTTTATTTGATACCTGTGCTCCTTATGTGTCCATTCATTCACCCTTCATCAGCTCTTTTATACCATGAGTATTTATTTAGATAACTCCGCGACTACCGCTTTGTCTCCTGCTGTTCTGGAAGCCATCATACCCTATTTTACGCAACATTTTGGCAACGCCTCTTCGAATCACTGGGCGGGCCGGGAAGCGAAAAAAGTAATTCAATCGAGTCGTCGGCAAATTGCTGATTTACTGAACATTACTCCCGAAGAAATTATCTTTACTTCTGGCGGTACCGAAGCTGACAATTTTGCTTTAAAAAGTAGCATTCAGCACTTTAACATCCGCCACGTCCTTACTTCGAAGATTGAACATAAAGCCGTGCTTTTGCCGCTGAAACAGTTGGAACAGGCGGGGCTCATTCAAGTTCATTACGTCCAGTTAGACGAGCAGGGTCGGGTATCCATTCCTGATTTAACCCAGTGGCTGGAGAAGCATCCCAACGGACTCGTCAGCCTCATGCACGCCAATAACGAACTAGGTACGCTTTTGGATTTGGAAGAAGTGCATTCGTTAACTCAACACTACGGAGCTTATTTCCATACGGATACCGTTCAAAGCATCGGTAAAGTGCCCGTAAACCTGCATGCGGTTGATTTTGCGACGGCTTCGGCTCATAAATTTCGTGGTCCTAAAGGCGTAGGATTTTTGTTTGCCCGTCAGGGACACCGATTGCCCGCCTTTATCAGCGGCGGCGGACAGGAAGGGGGGCAACGCGGAGGAACCGAAAATATTCCCGGCATTGTGGGATTAACTAAGGCTCTGGAGCTGGCGATAACCCATCAAACGCAGAACATCGCCCATCTGAATTCATTGAAACAACAGTTCATCGACGAAATCCAACGGCAAATCCCCGGGGTTTTGTTTAATGGTCGATGTCAAAGCCTCGAGGAAAGTTTACCCGGATTAATTAACGTCGCCTTCCCTATTCTCGACGGCCCCTGCTCATTGGTAGAAGCCCTGGATGCTCGCGGCATTGCCGTCTCCGGTGGTAGTGCCTGTTCCAATCTCGCCGGAGGCTCACACGTACTACAGGAAATTCCCACCAGTTTTGGGAAAGAAAACGTTCGTTTCTCCTTCGGAGCGGATAATACGTTTGAAGAAATCAACGAAGTCTTGTCTATCCTTAGTGAATTGTATCAGACTGAGGAAGTTAGTCTGGCTTCGTAAAGCATTCCCAGTTTGAAAACATCTTCGAAGAAAAGCTGCCAACTCTTATGCTGGCAGCTTTTCTTTTTTAACAAATGCTCCAAACATCTGTCATTCAGAATGTCCCCGGATTTCATCCGGGGACACTTAAATGACTTCTAACTACTTTATCATCAGCGTCTGTCATCTAGAGCGAAGCAAAGGATCTTCCTTTTCTCCCGAGTATTTTGTCGTCAGTAAAACAGTCTGGTTATCATCGTGCTGAGGCACATTCTAAGCTATCGTTCTAAAGAATAAGCAAACCCCCCGCCCATTTCTTGGCGGGGGACAAAGAAACTAACTCAACTTCCTAAATTACAAACTTATATACTCAAGCAAGTTCTTGATCCATTCGAAAAAGCAGCGACGGAAACTACCCATCAATGGATAGTAATGCTTTTAATACCCTCTTCCAAAGCAACTTCTTTTCCGACAATGGCCTGCCCTTCTGCTCGAAAAACGCCCATCACTTCAATGCCAATTGACGTTAAAAAGAAACGCACGTACGTATCAATGAAATCATACGGCTTGAGTTCTCCTTTGGAATAAACACCTCCCGAGGTGATGGCCAGATAAGCCTTTTTGTTTTTCAGAAGTCCTTCGGGAAGTAAACCATTACCCGTGTAGTGGAACGTGATTCCGGCTCTGGTTATGTGATCAAAATAGGCCTTTAATGTAGACGTGATGTTGAAATTATACATGGGAGCTTCCATAATAATGATGTCACTTTCCATTAATTCCGCAACGGCATCATCCGAATACTTGATGCTTTGCTCCTGCTCCGGTGAGAGATTTTCTTTAGGCGTAAAAAAGGCATTAATATGCGATTCATCCAGATGAGGAGCGGGTTCTTTATATAAATCGCGAACCTTTACCTGATTGATTGGATATTTTTCCTGAACCTCTTTCAAAATAGCAGCTCCCAGTTTTCGACTGACTGAGGCTTCATCCTGAGGACTGGAAATAATATGCAGTATATTTTTCATTTGCTTCGAATTATATGATGATCGCAAATGTATTTATATTAACTACGCAAAAACTAGTACTAAACAAAACCTTAGCAGTAAGGTTTATATTACTATACTATCTGAAAAGAAGATGAACGATCCCCTAATATTTTACTCCGAAACGCAGTGTGCCCAGAATTTAGCGGCCGTAGAAGATGCTATTTATGTATTAGGTGGCAAGTGGAAACTCCGCATCATTATCGCTTTAGTAAGCGGATACACCCGATTCAATGAATTACAACGAACCATCAAGGGCATTTCGGCTACGGTCCTTTCCAGTGAATTGAAGGCTCTGGAACAAAATGGATTAGTAAAACGAGTCGTGCATGCAGAAAACATACCGGTCATTGTTGAATACCAACCCACCGAATACGCCGAGACGCTGAAAGAGCTTGTAAACGTGCTGGGAGAATGGGGGAAGAACCATCGCCAAAAAATCACGCAATTGTAGAGGAAGCAGAACGATTTAAACCTTGAGAGTTCCTTCACTAGTGGATCAATTCACTTAGCCCCCCATCCATGCATAGCTCGTGGGATGTTTTGGAAGAAAAACTTAGAATAAGAAAAAACACCCGCTGAGTGATCAGCGGGTGTTTTTTCTATTATTAAATCTTAAAAATTAATTATACCCTGGATTTTGGTACATTTTCTCAGGATTCAACTTGTTTTCGTCGAAAGGAATAGGGTAATATATATCCTTTGTTCCGAAGTTGGAAAGCTTGGCAATACCAAAATCAGCCTGCGACTTGCTTTTCATGTAACTAACCAGTTCCTGAGCAGTAAAGGTGCGAAGCAGATCAAACCAGCGTTGGTGTTCAAAGGCTAATTCTACCCGACGTTCGTGTAAAATGGCCAATTTCAATGTCGGATATTTTGACTTATACGTCGCATCGTTCTGCATGTTCTGATACGTCGGACGGCCCGCCCGTTCCCGCACCATGTTCAGGTACTGAATCGCGGTAGCCTCATCACCCAGGTATTGATGCACTTCCGCCAGCATTAGAATTACATCGGCGTAACGTAGTAAAATCCAGTCGTTACCACCGTATCCCAACGTACTTGCCGCCGAACTGGCATCGCGATACTTGGTGATGAACCAGTCTTTGACCGAAGCATCATTGGCAAATTTTATGGAAAAATCTTTCCGAAGATCGCCCTCTTCGTATTCCTTCACTAAATCCATTGTCACATTTCCTCCAACGCCCGTGCCAGGTTTCAGAGAGTTAATCGTCTCACCTTTCGCCTGGTTATTAGCCGCAATGCTGGAAGAATAGGTAACATCTCCCTGACGGTTTACAATCTGCCAGATAATCTCGGAATTGGTAGACTTTTTAGCTACGTCAAACACATCCGTATAAGGAATATCCTTCAGTTGGCTGAACGCTTTTTTGTTATAGGCTTCCATCAAATACGTCTTCGCCAAGTTCAGATTCGTGGTACGGTTGGTCTGATCCAGCGTTGTTGCCATGGTCAGATATACTTTACCCAACAAAGCATTAATTGCTACTTTAGATGTGTGCCCTTTGGAAGACGACGGCTGATGATCGGGCAATGTGCTACCCGCCGCATCCTTTAAATCACTAACGATTTGCTCGTAGACTTTCTCTTTTTTTTCACGGAAGGTATGTTCATCCACCTCCGCCTTGGTTTTCAACTGACGTAACACCAGAGGAACATCTCCCCATTTACGAACCAGTTGAAAGTAAAGAAACGCCCGCACGAATTTTACTTCCGCCTGGTAGTTCACCTTCGTGGCCGGATCGGAATAGCTTACTTTATCGACGTTATCCAGCACTAGGTTACAGCGGGAAATAGCCTCGTATAAAGCCAGCCAGTGGTTTTTCAGATAGGTATTACTGGGTAACAGCGAGAAATCGTTGAATTGAAAGGGCTCTCCGGCGTTCGACTGGCTATCATTTCGTCCGGTATCGTCGGAGCGTTCGTCGGTAAATAAACCGCTGTTTTCTCCTACTGTATTCGAGCTGCGAAGGGATTGATACACCCCGTTCACGGCCAGTTTTACGTCGTTTTCAGACTGGAAATAAATCTCGGTTGGAACCGCGTTGGGATCGTATTCCACCACAAAATTTTTAGTACACGAGCCCAGCGACAATAAGGTCACCAAGCTGGCCATCTGTATAAATCGTTTATTCATGATTGTCGTTCGTTAAGAAAAAGAGCCTGTCTTTTTCGGAATTAGAAGCTCAGTTTTACCCCCACGTTATACCCACGAACCAGCGGGTACTTGCCGTAATCCACGCCGGGCGTCAGGTTAGCTCCGTTGTTGTAGTCCACTTCCGGGTTATAGCCTTTGTACTTCGTCAGTGTAAAGGCATTATCCACCGAAACATACACGCGGGCATTGCTTAACCCACGTTCAGTGAACCATTTAGCAGGTAAAGTATACCCCAGCATCAGGTTTGTACAACGCAGGAATGAACCGTCCTGTAAATAGAAAGTAGACAGACGCGTACTGTTACTTTGGGTACCTCCGCGAGCGGCCCGGTATACCTGACCATTCCCCGGCTGAGCTTCCGAACGGTACCGATCTTTCACAACGGAATACTGATTACCTGAACCTTCCATATTGAACAGGTAATAATCCTGACCGTCAAGTACCTGGTTACCGTATGAACCGTTGAAAGAAGAGCTAAAATCAAAGCTTTTGTAAGTCGCACTGATCGCAAAACCGTAGGTAAACTTCGGGTAAGGCGTACCAATGACGGTTTTATCCGCATCGTTCACGACACCATCGCCGTTAACATCTTCGAAGTATAAATCGCCGGGTTGCAACGGGTTGCTTGAAGCCGTAGAACGAGCCGGGCCTTTGATCTGATAACCAGCGGGGAAAGACTGCGTAGCGGAATTATACTGAGCATTATCAGCCGCCAGATTTTCCATGTCCGACTCACGCACCATACCCTTTACCTTGAATCCGTAGAACATCCCGATGGGCTGCCCTTCCTGCGTAATGTGGGTCAGGTATGAACGCTCAGCTCCGTTGGTAATAATCGTACTGGCACCGCCCATGTTCAATACTTTGTTGCGGTTAATGGAGATGTTACCACTAGCGTTCAGCTTGAAATCAGGCGTAGAAATCACGCGGGCATCCAGTTGAAAATCCCAGCCTTTGTTCTGCACACGGGAATCCCGAAGGTTGGTTAACATCGTAGCGGCACCCGAAACCGCCGATAGGGGCTGATTGAAAAGCAGGTTGAACGAACGGCTCACGTAATAGTTCGCGATAACGAAGAGTCGGTTATTGAACAACCCGGCATCTAGCCCGAGGTTATACTGCGAAGTCGATTCCCAACCCAGACGGGCATCCCGAATGGCATTGGACCAGATGGCTGATTCGATGGTATTATTTCCAAACACTACGCCACCCGGACTATTCATCACCTGCTGGAAGCTGTAGTTACCAATGTTGTTGTTACCGCTCAAACCCCAGCTTGCCCGTAATTTCAGCGAAGAATTCGCTCCTAACCAGTTGTCATAGAAAGTCTCTTTCGAGATATTCCAGCCACCGGATACTGAGGGAAACACGCCCCATTTGTTCAGCGGACCAAAACGGGAAGAACCGTCCTGACGGAATGACCCCGTTAAGAAATACTTCTCGTCGAAATTATAGCCCACACGAGCCAGGTACGAAAGCAGCGTCCAGGTGTACTTACCAGAACTGGAGTTCAGGGTAAAGAGTGAAGGATCGGCTCCCTTGCCCGTAATTTCCTGAATGCGGTCATTCTGGAAACCTCGGGCCGTCAGGCTAATCTGGTCACTCTGAAACTTTTGAGCCGTATAACCCGCCAAAGCGTCGATGCTATGTTTCCCTATTTTCTTGCTGTAATTCAGCGTAAACTCGGCCAGTCGATCCACCTGCGTCAGTGTTTGAGCCGTGGCTGTAGCTGCTGCAATCGCCTGGGGCGAACCGGGAGCATAGTTGCCGCTACTCAAGCTCGTGGGCAGGTAAAACTCGTACTTCTCGTTATAGGTCAGCATGCCCAGGTTAATCTTGGCATTGAAGCCCGGCAGAATTTCGTAAGTCGCATTCCCATTATATGTACTGCGTAAACCCTTGCGACGAATGATCGTCTCGGACGCCAGAGCCACCGGGTTTTCGATCGTCTGATAGGCGTACAAAGGAGCCTGAGACGAAGCTTCAAATTTGGAGAAAGAGCCGTCTTCATTATATGCCCTGAAAATAGGCATGTAGATAAGAGCCCCTAAAATAGGCCCCTGGTTGAACCGCCCTTCCTGAACTTCCCGGTTTTGGTTGGAAGTCAAAGCCAGGTTCACTCCTACTTTCAGACGCTTATTCAACTGAGCATCCACATTCGTACGCAAGTTCAGTCGTTCCTGACCCGTAGTTACGATAATTCCCTGCTGGTTCATGTAACCGCCGCTGATGGCATAACGCACGTCTTTGGTTCCGCCCGAAAACGTCAGGTTATGGCGTTGTACGGAAGCCAGTCGATACAGCTCGTCCTGCCAGTCGGTGTTATACTTGGGCTTAATCATCGTCTGACTGGCAAAGTCATAAAGATCCGTCGGAATGCTGAACGTGTTGGAGTTACTGCCGCTTCCTACTTTCGTGATACGCGTAGCATTATCATCCGAAAACATGCCATCATTCCAGGATTTACCCGCATTACGGATCAGATCCCGATAGGTATTGTTTCGACCGTCAATCAACAGTTGAGCAAACTCTTCACTGTTAAGCAATTTCACTTTCTTGCTCAACTGATTCAGACCATACTGGAAATCATAATCCAGGCGACCTTTGCCTTCCTTCCCGCGTTTGGTCGTAATCAGTACAACCCCGCCCGAAGCCCGTGAACCATAAATGGCTGCCGACGCGGCATCTTTCAGAATGTCAATCGACTCAATATCGTTGGGGTTAATGAACACGTCATTCCCCGCCGGATAGCCGTCAATGACGTATAGAGGATCAGAGCTGGCGTTGATTGAACCGACCCCACGCACCCGAATTTTCGTGCTATTGTAAGGAGCACCGCTCACCTGTGAAATCTGAACGCCTGCTACTTTACCCACCAGAGCCTGTCCAACGGTTGGCGTGCTGAGGTTAAGTTCTTTGGCTTTGACACTGGAAATAGCCCCGGTTACGTCGCTTTTCCGAACGGTTTGGTAACCCACCGCCACAACTTCGTTCAACTGACTGGCACTTTCCTGAAGAATGACATCAATAACCTGCTGATTTCCAACCGATACTTCCTGTGATTCGTACCCAATGAAGGAGAAAACCAGTTTGCTGTTAGGCTCTACCTCCAGCGTATATTTTCCAATGGCGTCGGTAATGGTTCCGCGATTGGTGCCTTTGTTTGAAACGGTCACCCCGGGAATTGGCTCATTTTTTTCATCCCGAACAATACCCGTCACGCGGATTAAGGCACGAGGCTGGTGAATGCCTTCCAGCAAAGGATGAACATTCGCCACTGCTACTTCTACGGTTGCACCCGCCAGTACCGACAGCGAAGCCACGGTAAGCGAGGTCTTTCGAATCGTTTTTAATAGACGTTTTTGCATGAAAAAAAATGTTGAAATATGGTTAGAAACAGGGTAAAGCAATTCCTGCCTGACAGACGTCTGCCAGGAATTGACGAACTATAGATCGAATGAGTATTAGATTTTGAAGTAACCTTAATTAACCTGATTGGTATCGCCTATTTTTACTTATTCTAGTGCTACCATATGCGTATTTAAGGCTTTTGAAGAAGTGACGATTAAACCTTTATTTTTCTGAGGAAGTATGGAAAAACCTTCTAACTCATCCGCATTATTGAAATCTATTACTTTTAAAACTACCTCGCTTCCCTGCTCAACGGAGCGATCAAAATCCAGAAAAGTTAATCGCCATTTTCGGCCTTCCATCTGGTTTTGAATGAGGACTAACTGTCTCTTTTCGGGAATCCAGTGCAGATTCTGAACCCAGGGCGAACATTTGAATTTTTTGAGAACAATGCCTGGCTCGGAAGTTTTAGACGCATTCTTTAACCGCTCAGGATCGTAAAGCCGAACTTCATTATTTTTACTACCATAATCGGCGGTGGCAACTACCCACTTTCCCTGATACTCCACGTATTGCGGACGAGTACCCTGAATGCAGGCATCGTCTTCAATGGTTTGAATCAAATTCCCATCCAGCGTTCCGGTTTTCCAGAGGCCCTCCCAATCAATGGCATAAATTACTGCTTTCCAGAGGGTTCCTTCGTGATTGAGACGAATGCTATTGCCTACAAAGACGGGTAAATCCGGGCGATAAGCAATACCGGTAGGATGGTTTATAACATCCTTTCCGTCCTGCGTTAGCCGAACTTCCCGGTTCGTGTACCGCAGAGAACCATCGATCCAGTCATATTCCCGAATCATTCCCACCTCCCGATCTCCGTACAAATACACCTTCTCATTCAGGCAACTTACGCCCTGACACGCTCCCAGCGAATCAGTCGTAAACGAACGCGTCACGGTTACGGATGGCTGACTATAACTTGTGTGAGCGAGTAATCCCAGAAAAACAATGCGTAATGTAATGCTCATACTCCTTCATTCTTCTGCAAAGAAACAAGGGGTATATTATCTGAAGGAAACGTAAATATTATGCAATTGTGAAGCTTACTCAACGAGCCAAACTATTCTAAGATTTATACTATTTACTTTAACTCAAGTACTTTTATACTGACCAATACTATTCAATCTATTTTCTATTATTAACTAATGCAAACCCGTTTAATTTCCACGGCTGGTGTCCTCACCAGCCATTTTTGGAAGCAAGTTTTGTATTGGAAAGTAGTTTTGGTTGATGAGGACACCAACCACGGCGATTGATTTCATTTTCATGGATCATAAAAAAGGTTACTCCCACCAGGGAAGTAACCTTTAAAAATCTCTATAATTAATTCAGGTATTACTCTTCTTCGGCTCCCTGAAAACCGGATTGTAACTGAATCAAATTTCCGTAGAAAATAGCGTTTAGGAAAAGTCGATTCGTGCCGTGCCAGTAATGGCGATACGTGGGATCTTCCGCAAAAGCAATGACCTTCCCCTGTCCACTCTGACCAACGAGAATGGAAGCCGTGTTATTGATTTTGGCGATGTTATCCTTCGTAATGTACCCGCTGATGTACGACGAAGGCAGGTATTGAGCCACCGTAGCATATTTGTCCTTGCTGGGTAACAGAATCGTAGTTCCCGTTTTAGTGAAGTAGATTTTGCGATTACTTAAGCCAAAAGCTACGGGGTTTGAGATGTCAATATCAGCCAGGAAAATACCACCATTGATTCGTTTCGGTGCATCCGTTTCTGATTTTAAGGCATAATCCACGCGAGTAGTTACTCCTTTTTTCGTAGCTGAGGAATCCACGTAAGCCCGTTCGTGAAGCAGTCCCTGAGTAATGGCCCATTCTGAAGCCGTGCGGAACGTAATCAGTGTTCCTCCACGGGCTACCCAGCTTTTAATAGCGTCGGCGGTCGGTTTACTGAGTTCCCGGTAGTTTCCATTCGGCAACACCAGTACATTATAACGATCCAGCGAAACCCGGCCCAACGCATTGACATCCAGTTTGGAAACGGGTAACTGCAAGTGTTCATTCAGCAAAAACCAGACTTGTCCGGCTTCGGCCAGTCCACCCGTACTTCCGGTAATCAGGGCTACTTCGGGTTTACGAACGGGAACAATGTTATTACTACCCAGATCAATCCCTTCCACACTGAAACCCGTCGTCGTTCCGGCAAAAGTTACCTGTGCTTTCGTCGCGGCTTCGCTGACCAAAGCATAGAGGCTGTCGGGACTAATGGATTGTCCAGCCACGGGAATCACGAGTGATCCATACGCAAATTTCTGATTTCCAGTCGTAGTTTTACTGGTAAAAGGCTTGAGAGCCGTTTTTACCAATACCCCTTTCGATACCAAATAATACAAAGCCCGCGAAGCATTATACTCCGACCAGTTCAGCAAATACGCCAGCGAGGCTTTCCCCCCCGCCACGCTTCCTTTTACGTCAGGAACAGCTGTAACGGCTTCACTCAGTGAAGGAACTGAGGTTAGTTTAGCGTATGCCAAGCCGTAGGCATGAGCCACCGACCAGGACGTGTTATCGTAAAAGACACTGTCTTTGAGTTTAGGGGTTTCTTCAAACAAAGAGTGAACGATTCGGAAAAAAGGCTGCTCGGAAGGAACAACATAGGCGTGTCCTTTTTCAAACTTCTTGCCGTCTACGGTTAAATCTGAGTTCAGAGGATACACTTTCAGGCGGTGACGAAGCACGAGAGAAAGTAACTTGTTGGTTAAACTCACATCCCGACTATCCCCAAAAACAAAACCCTTCGCGGGATTTGCTTTCCCCTGCGTCACGGCGGATTTGAAGAAATCCTTTTGCAGTTTGAATAGGTTTTCTTTCTCGGCTAATGCTCCTTTCAGCGTGGCGAGTCCGGTTACTAAATGGTTGCGTACGGTAAAGGCAAACGTAACCGGGCCGGATGTGCTTTCCTGCACCAAGCCCCGCGAGCTGCCCTGCTCGAAGGTAACGCCGACCGCCCCGAAAAAGTCGGGATAGGTTGAACCGTAAATGGGCGACAGGTTATCGAAAGCTTCTTTCGTAAAATACAGCGAACCAATTTCATCTAATGCTTCGGCGTGGTATTTCGCCAGTGTCGCATTGAAATCATACGAAGCCCGGGGTAATAAGGGGCTCTCATGACCCGCCGGAGTAGGCTCGAAATAATACGTGCTGTTCGTTCCCATTTCGTGAAAGTCAATGTGCACATTAGGATACCAGCGATGCGAGAAATCAACGCGATTTTTGCTTTCGATCTGCTCGGCACTCAGCCAGTCGCGGTTCAGATCGGTGAAATAATGGTTCACCCTCCCACCCGGAAAAGCCTGATTATGTTCCAGATCGGCAGGATCACTCACCGGTGGAAACGATTTATAGGCATTATGCCAGTTGGCCGCCCGATCCCGACCGTCAGGGTTTTGCGAAGGGTCAATCAAAATCACCGCTTCTTTCAGGTAATTAGCCGTTTGCTGACTTTGATTGGCTGCGAGGTAATAGGCCGTTAACAAAGCCGTTTCACCACCCGAAGTCTCGGCTCCGTGAACGCTGTATCCTAATAATACCACCACCGGATCGTTCTTGTCCAGATTGGGTTTGGAGGCATCCAGTACGGTGAGGTGTTTCTGTCGAATCTGTTCGAGTTTCCCGTAGTTTTCGGGGGAAGTGATCGTCAGAATAACCTGTGGACGTTCTTCGTAGGTTTTCCCGATTACCTCGACGTGAGCTTTCCCCCCCGACGTACGTTCCAGCTCTCTGAAGTAAGCCACAATCTGATCGTGACGGGTATAATGTGTTCCAATGGGATATCCCAGAAACTGCTCGGGTGAAGGTACTTTCGGGTCAAAACTCCCTGATTTCGGGAAAAAGTAGTTTTGCTGGGCCCAGAGTAGCGGACTGGTTAATACCAGAAGGAAGGTAAAGAGATTCCGTTTTTTCATTTGGGAAAAGGTTACAACAGGTTAATAGCCAGGGTTTTGTTCCAGATCGGGATCAGAAAGTACGTCCTGGTAAGGAAAAGGAAATACCCAGTAATTGGTATTGGTAAGCCCGAGCACCGCTCCTACCCGACCCGTTCGCACGAGGTCAAACCAGCGGTGAGCCTCAAAGGCAAATTCCAGATTATTCTCTTCTTCAATGGCTAGTAATAACTCGGCCTGCGTGGCGACGGTTGAAGCCGGCACATCGGCCCGGGCCCGCACCGTATTCAAATCCGACAACGCCTGACTCAGCTTGTTTTGCTGGGCTCTGGCTTCGGCTCGAATCAGGTATAACTCGGCAATCCGAATGAGATAAGCCGGGTCGGTACTCGTACTGGACGTGTTGTATAAAACGCCGTACACGTTGTTACCCGTTCCCGCCAGCAAGGCACTGCGGCTGCCGCCCTGGTTGGGGTTAGTCAGCTTTGCAATCAGCGTAGGGGATGGCTTCAGCGTATACTGTCCGCCCAGGGAGCTGGGGTACCACAGGTTCCAGTATGAATTTCGGTTATTAATGGAGAAACTAAGTTCAAAAACCGATTCCTGACTTAAAAACGGCGACGTAAAAAAGTTTTTATACGGCTTAACCAGGCTATACTTTCGGTTATCAATCACTTGCGAAGCGTAGGTTTCGGCATCGGCCCACTGTTTGCGATACAAGTGCAAGCGGGCACGCAAGGCCCGGGCCACACTTTTCTGGGCCCGGTTTCGGGTAGCGGCATCTTCGGGTAATAACTCTTCAGCTTTGATTAAATCGGCCAATACCTGATCGTAGGTCTGTTCGAGCGTCGAGCGTTTAATGCCTTTCAAATCGTCCAGATTCAGGGTAGGTTTAAGCTGTAACTGCACACCACCCCAACCCCGAGCCAGATCAAAATAACCTAGAGCTCGAATGAAATAGGCTTCCCCGACAATGGTATTTTTCTCGGTCGCACTCAGGTTCGGGTCGCTTACTTGCGGAACGTAGGTAATGATGCTGTTAGCCGTATTTACTGCCCGGTATATACTCTGATACACATCCAGCGTAATGGCATTATCGGGGGTAACGGCGTTCTGGTCCAGTTGCAGGTATTGGCTTAGCGTTCCATTGAAAACCACGTTATCGGTCGTGATGGTACCTAACGTTGGATAACTGCTGGCGTAGTAACTTTGCACGCGGGCATAGGCACCATTGATGGCCGCCCGGGCTGTTCCGGCGTCGGTAATAGCACTAGCTGCGGGCAGGGCATTACTAGGATACTCTTCCAGGTATTTCTGGCAGGAAGTAAAGCTCAGCAAAGTAAAAACAACCGCGAGTTTACTCCAGGGTTTATATAACTTTTTCATCAAGGCATCAATTAAAGGGTAAGACTTAAGCCCACCAAAAAGGTACGGGGTTGAGGCACCGTGGCCCAGTCGTAACCAGCCGTATTCTGGTTATTACTCTGCGAGCTTACTTCGGGATCGAGCCCGGTGAATTTGGTGAAGGTTAACAAGTTAGCTCCCTGCACGTATATCCGGGCAGACGAAAGACGGGCTTTCTGAACCAGACTAGCGGGCAGGTTATAGTTCAAAGCTACATTCCGCAGACGAATGAAGGAACCGTCGAGCAGATACCGCGAACTCTGGTTGGCTACATTACCCCCGTAATTATTGGAGGCCCCACCGTTAACCGTTGGGTTACCGCTGTAGGTTGTCAGCCGTGGAATGTCCGTTACGTCACCGGGGTTTTGCCAGCGTTCCAGTTGTCGGGGAATGAAGCCGATGAAGTTCTGCGTTCCGCCGTGCACCAGGAAGAAATCGTGCATGCTCATAATCTTATTACCCTGCTGGAAGTAGAAAAGGAAGTTCAGATCAAATCGTTTGTAGGAAAGTGTATTCGTCAAACCTCCACTGAATTTTGGCAAAGCATTCCCTACAATCTGACGGTCGGCGGAGGTAATAATGCCGTCTTTGTTCACGTCCTCATACACGGCATTACCCGTTTGCGGATCGACGTATAACTGCTTGTATAACTGGAAAGAGTTGACGGAATAGCCCTGACGTAAAATCGAGATGTTTCGCCCGGAAGCTCCCTGAGCAATATCCGAAGCCAGTTTTTCAATCCGGTTGCGGTTGAAGGAAATATTGAAATCCGTTGACCAACGGAAGTCTTTACCCGCAAAATTTTCGGAATGAATCGAGAATTCCACACCCTTATTACTGACGGCTCCGTAGTTCTGCAAATAAGTCGTGAAACCGGAACGCGAAGGAACGGGTACGTTCAGGAGTAAGTCGTAGGTGTACTTATTATAGTAATCAAAGATAAAACTCAGTCGATTTTGCAGAAAACTAAACTCCATTCCGATGTCTATCTGACGGGTGGTTTCCCAGGTTAAGCGACGGTTCTCGAGCTGCGAAGGGGCAATCCCCGCTGCATCCAGGTAATTGAAACCCGAAGACCACAGGCCCTGAGCCGCGTAGGAACCAATGCCGTTCTGATTACCGCTTAGGCCCCAACTGGCCCGGAATTTCAGATCACTCAATACATTCTGGTTTTTCAGGAAAGCTTCGTTACCTGCATTCCAGGCAAATCCGCCGGAAGGGAAGTAACCCCAACGACGATCCGCTCCAAACTTAGATGAAGCGTCGGCCCGCAAACTGGCATCAAACGTGAATCGACCGTCATAGGTATAGGTCGCTTTTCCGAAGAAAGAAACCAGCTTATTTTTATTCCGGCTGGACGAACCCGTCGTGGTTGCTGCCACGTCAATACTGGTCAGATCGTTACTGGCAAAATTCTGACCAAAGGCACTGGTTCCTTCATAACGAACGGTATTAAACGTGTTCCCAATCAGGGCATTGATGCGGTGTTTCTCTCCGAAGGACTTGATATACGTCAGTACCTGCTCGTTCGTTAAAATCAGGTTTTTGGTTTCATAGGAAGAAGCAGAACCCTTCGATGCAATGCCTGCCGCAATGAGCGTGTTGCTGTAATTATTCTCATACATATCACTGTTATCCACGCTCCAGCTACTACGCAAGACCAGTTCGGGCAGAATGGTCAGTTCAGCAAAGACATTCCCAATTGTCCGCCATCCCACGGCATTGTTATTCAGATTCTTGATGAGGGCAATGTGATTATCGAAACTTCCCGAACGAGCGTAGGTGCCGTCTTCGTTATAAATCGGCAGATACGAACGCGGAAAAATCGCCGAGTTAATGACGCCCGTCGGGTTATTATCGTTACTACTGACGTTCCGATACGTCCGGGAAATGTTAATGCTATTCCCCAATTTGAGTTTACTCGTCAGGTAATTGTCGTAGTTGAAGCGAAGGGTATACCGCTCAAAACCTGATGGTTTCACAATCGATTCCTGATTGGTATAACTTAAACCCGCAAAGTAGGTACTCTGAGCAGAGCCTCCCTGAGCGGATAAATCATAGTTAGCCGTAGAGGCTACTCTAAAAATATCGCTGATGCGATCATACGTTGGAACGTTGCTGGGGTCTGGGAAAGGTAAGGTCACCGTCGAAGGATCTAGACCACGATCAATCGCTGTATTTCGAACCGACTCGTTTACCAGCGTAGCCGTTTCTGGCCCGGTCGTGGCCTGGAATTTCTTTGCCGCCGAAGACCAGCCGTGTGAAACATTGGCGGTGATTTTTGCTTTGGTATTCAGTCGACCGCGTTTGGTCGTTACGATTACCACGCCATTCGCTCCGAGCGACCCATAAATAGCGGTTGCGTTGGCATCTTTTAACACCTGAATGCTCTCAATATCAGCGGGATTAATGTCCGCCAGCGGATTTGACTGTTGTTGCTGACCTATACTGGTTCGAATGGGTTCGGAGTTACTAACAAATACACCATCAATCACATATAAAGGATCAACCGAGGCATTGATGGAGTTATTGCCGCGAATACGAAAAGTGATACCGCCGCCGGGAACACCCGAGTTGGAGTTTACCTGAACACCCGTCAGTTTTCCCTGCAAAAGCTGATTGAACCCTGCCGCCGCCGGAATATTTTTCAAATCATCGCCATTGATTTTAGCTACAGAACCGACAATTTCCTTGCGATTCTGCGTACTGTAACCCGTAATCACTACATCATTCAGTACTTTACTATCCGGCTGAAGCTGTACGGTAAGGTTAGTCTGGGAAGTAATGGGAATCTCCTGCGTTTCGTAACCAATGTAACTGATTCGCAGGGTTTTGTTTCCTGATGAAAGGGTTAACTGAAAAGAACCGTTGGCATCCGTCAAGGTGGCATTTGAAGTGCCGGAAATCTGGACGGTAGCTCCCACTAAAGGTTCCTGATCGGGCGTAAGAACGCGGCCTTTAAGCTGGCGTTGCTGAGCAAAGAGAGGCTGAAAAAATAGCAATCCTGCCAGAAGCAGGACGTTTTTTATTAAAAGTTGATTCATAATTACATTCAATAATTTACTGAGAAGGGAAGATTAAGAAAGGCAAGGCCCGGGCGGAGCGTGTATTTGAAACATGGACATACCGTTACGTTTTTGATAATCAGAATAATTACAATACTGTGACTAGCGTTCTTTCCGTTTTGGGCTTATACAGATTCCCAACGACCCGTTCAATCAGACGCATGGGAACTACTCGGGGTAACCACGCTCCGACTTGGTTGAGGAAACCCGGGACTACTTCAGCTCTACCCGAAAACAACGCTTTTATAGCGATTTCAGCCACTACATCGGGATTCATGTGAACCTTGCTGGCAGTCTGTTTAAGCGATTCTCCCATGCGAGCCCGATCTACGAAACCCGTGTCCGTGCTGCCCGGACTCAGCATGGTTACACTCACGTTTGAACCGCGTAACTCATGTCGCAGGCCCCGCGTGAACGAAAGAACGAAGGCCTTGGAAGCCGCGTAGACGGTCAGGTAAGGCACCGTCTGATAAGCCGTGGTGCTACAGACATTGAGCAAATAGGCTTTTTCCTGTTTCCGTAAGGTGGGTAAAAACGCGTGGGTAATCTGCATGACCGCCCGCACGTTGACATTGACTATATCAAGTTGTTCATTGATGTCGAGGTCTTCGAAGCTGCCATTCAGACCAAACCCTGCATTGTTCACCAACACTTCCAGATTTGGTGTGATTTGTTTTTGCCAGATGGTGACAACCCGCAAAAATCCCGGCAGGGCTAAATCAATGGTCAAGACATGGACGTTCCGGGCATAGGTATTTCGCAGGTAGTCAGCCGTCTGATAGAGCTTTTCTTCCTGAAAATCAACTAGTAACAAATCATACTTTCGCTGAGCAAGCTGCTCAGCCAGCGACCGTCCTATTCCCTGAGCGGCCCCGGTAACTAGGGCGTATGGCATATGAAAAACGTCTAGAGTGAAAAGAAAAGCAGTCCTTGCCAGAAGCAAGGACCGTTAACGGATTAACTTAAAAAGCGAGCAATTCCGGGTTGCCAGTTTTTATTCAACCAGCCGGATAAAGAGGGTTTCGGTAGCTTGATACTGCCTAGTTTATGGTAAAACGGTGTTGGACTTTCGGCGTGTTTGGGACTGTATTCTCCCGTAATAATCGGAATGTACATAACCCGGCGGCGGCTTTTTTCACCGATAAAGGGGGATTGCTGCACGCGATGCCAAAGGCGGCCATCGTGGATGGTGAGGTCGCCTGCCTCGATTTCAAAGCCCGTTTCTTTGGGATC
Organism: Siphonobacter sp. SORGH_AS_0500; assembly: GCF_031453245.1. NCBI lineage: Bacteria > Pseudomonadati > Bacteroidota > Cytophagia > Cytophagales > Cytophagaceae > Siphonobacter > Siphonobacter sp. SORGH_AS_0500. The sequence goes on along the minus strand of NZ_JAVIYT010000006.1, from coordinate 107,175 downwards.
GGGATTATTATCGATGAAGTATTTTTTACGGAACAGTAACTTCCAGATGCTCTGCTCATGGGTGCCCGTCAGCACTCGCAACCCACCATTGGCCTGCGAGCAATCATCCAGGTGCAGACCCACATTCAACATGGGTTGAATTCGAGTTCCTAAAAATAAATCGCGGGGGCTATCCGTGTGCCAGCCTAGTTGCTTGAACTGGCTGGTGGGCGTATTGACGTAATGGTTGACGACTAAACCATCTTTTTCATTCTCCCCAATGCGTCCCTCATAAGGACCCAGTAATTCCAGTAATAATTGAAAACGAGGATCTCTCAGGAAATCACGTAGCTTCTGGCTGTAGTGTGAGGTAAAGGCCAGCCGTTGAATCATCCGGTCACCGCGTTCGTTTTCGCCGAATTTCAGGGGAATACCGTTTACTTTTTCAGTGTTAGTTTTTAGTAAATGCTGTTCTACGCGGTTTACTTCCCGAATGAATTCCTGCACCGTAGCCCGGTCTACAAACTGCTTGAATTGAATGATGCCGTGGGTTTTAAAATACTGACGCTGTTCTTCGGTTAAAGCTTTATTGAAAACGAATGTCTGACTCATGATTTCCTGATTTTGAATTGATAAGAAACAATACTTCCCCGACTCTATTCGCTGAGAAAGAGCTGATTAGGGTACTTAATCGAGAAAAGCAGGTTACTTACAACACAAAGAGGAGCGAAGCCGGAGGTTAATTAAAACCCATTCGTAGTTCTCTAACATAGTCGCAGATTTGAATGACGGTTCAAAGAAAGAGGATGTATTTTTTAAAAACAATAGTCTACTAAATCTATTTATTTTATAGACTAATAAGATTTTATTAATGTACTGATTTACAATTCAATAGAGAATAAAAAATTTTTTAGCGAAGGTCTAACCAGGAGCATTAAATAAGGGGAAGGAAGCCTCTTCCCGCTTTGGGGACCATTGGAACAAGGGCTTAGGCAACTCTCTGTCGTCGAGAGCGAAGCGTGAATGTCCCCGGATTTCATCCGGGGCTACTCATATTGAACCCCTCCGGGGTTATTAGTCGTAACCCTATTGTAACAATCTTAACAACAACCCCAACGGGGTTGAATATGAATAGCCCCAGGCTGGATATCCCCGGATGACAAATCCGGGGATAACGCGGGGACACGGTTGGTCATGACAATTATCTCATACTTAAAGGATACATCATTACGTAATTATCCGCATCTGTCATCCAGAGCGAAGCGAAGGATCTGATGATCTTTGTCGAGCTGGTTGGGGCATGCGGTAACTTGACGAAACCAGCCCCGCCCCCTTCTACCCAAGGTCTCTCTTTACATTTGAGAGGACAGGTGAAGGTGAATCCCTGGTGCGAGATTCCCTCTCGTTCCTACGATCAGGCAGGTGCCACCTGTCGTTCTGCCAAACCTGTCAGCCCTAGCCAAAGTCCGATTCGCATGAAGGCCTTCATTCTAACGGTTAGACCGCTTCTAAAAATTCTTTACTCTTCTACTCATCGTTTCTGTAACCCGCCTAATATTTAGTTACGCTGCCTTTTCTTTCATGGGCTATACGTGCATAACTTCAAGGCTTCTAGCCAACCTTATGCTCACTCCTGTTCATTCATCGATTACCAGGAGCTGAGTACTATTCAGTGAAATTATTTATAATGATTATAAATAATTGATTTACCTTTGTGCCCTTCTTATGGCAGCAAGCACGGAACAAATACATTGGCAACACTTGAAAATGGGCGACCGGGAGGCATTCATGTTTCTCTACGAATCTCATTATCAGGCTTTATTTGCCTTTGGCTGCCGGGTTATTGCCGACCGCGAGTTAGTGAAAGATACCATCCACGAACTCTTCTGTGAACTCTGGGATCGGCGTTCGCGTCTGCCTGAAGTTGACAATGTCAAGGCCTATCTCTTCACTTCTCTCAAGCGAAAATTACTCAGAGAAAATCAGGATGTTTTTGCCTCACTGAGTGATACAACGGCAGGGCCCGTCGAGCGTTCTTACGAAGAAACGCTGGTGGAGATGCAGTCGGATGACGATAACAAACGCCGGGTGCAGCACTTGTTAAGTAAGCTTACGCCGGGTCAGTTGGAAATGATTCGACTCAAGTATTATGAACAATTAAGTTACGAGGCTATTGCTCAACGCCTACAGCTTCAACCCCGAACCGTGTATAATCAGGTTTCGGAAGCCCTAAAAACCCTCCGCAAGCATATGCAGGTGTTAAGCAGCCTGTTTCTTTTTATCTTCGTTCGTTAAAAACCGGTCTGGCATCTAGAATGAAGACCTGCATGCGAATCGGACCCTGGGTGGAAGGGACTAGCTTCATCCAGTTACCACCTGCCCCAACCAGCTCGACAAAGATCATCAGATTCTTCGCTTCGCTCTGGATGACAGATGCGGATGATCAAGTACCCGCGATGTCCCCGGATTTCATCCGGGGCTACTCATATTCAACCCCGCTGGGGTTGTTGTTAAGATTGTTACAATAGGGTTACGACCAATGACCCCGGAGGGGTTCAATACGGATAGCCCCGGATAAAATCCGGGGACATTCACGCTTCGCTCTCGACGACAGAGAGTTGCTAAGCCCTTGTTCCAATGGTCCCCAAAGTGGGAAGCGGCTTCTTTACTCTTATTTAACACTTATGGTTAAACCTTTCCTAAGAAAAAATCCTATTACTTCACTGATTACCAATTCATTAAAAATTAATTATAAAAAAGATTGAATTTAGTCGGTAAAAAAAGCCGCTTTTCTGCACTGGTAAGCAAACGAGTGTATTCATGGAACATTACCAGGCGGAAGATTTTGCAGCCGAAGCGTCATTCATTGCGTATTACCTGAAGTCAGATCCCGAAGCCGTCGCTTTCTGGGAGCACTGGATTCGTACGCATCCTGAAAAACTGGATGAAATCGTCGCTGCCGAAAATCTGCTGGATTTGCTCGCTCTGCGACTCCCTACTGAAGAATTTGAGCAGGAAAAAGAACGGATGCGTCAATACCTGGATACGCCCGTCATTCCGCACATACAGCGTTCCAGCCGCAAACCCTGGCTGGCGGCAGCCTCGGTATTACTTATACTGGGACTGGTAGGCGGACTGCTCTATTTCAATCGTAGCAATCCGTCCGTACCTCCTGCAAAAGTGGAGTGGGTTCATCATTCGAACCCGAACGGTAAGAAAACACGACTTACTTTATCGGACGGAAGTACGGTTATTCTGAATGCAGCCAGTACAATTCATTACCCTAAAACTTTCCATTCGAATGTTCGGGAAATTAGGCTGGAAGGGGAAGCTTTTTTCTCCGTCGCTCACGACTCCACTAAACCTTTCATCGTACAGACGGGCGAGTTATCGACGAGCGTATTAGGCACGGAATTCAACGTTTCGGCTTATTCCCCTGCCAATCAGGTTACCGTTTCGCTGCATCGGGGAAAGGTTCAGGTTGAGAATGCACTTCGGCAGCGACTCGTATTAATGCCCGGTCAGCAGGCGATTTTTCAAACGACTACTCAGAAATTAACCCGAACGTCCTTCGATTCTCTGGCCGTTAGTGGCTGGAAAGATGGGTATCTGGTCTTCAAAAATGCGGACTTCAAAACCGTAGCTCAGGCTATTGAGCGAATGTACGGCTACGAAATAATCCTTAAAAACCCCAACCCAACCTGGCATTACACGGGTAGCTTCTACCGCGAAGAAATGCAACGGGTCATTGAAAATATCTCCTTCTCTAAACACCTGACTTATACCATCCATCATCGTAAGATTTATTTAAGTGCGGAGAAATGAATGTTAGATTAACAGGGCTACTCCTAGCCTTTTGGGTTGGTCTCGGGTTTATGCAAAAAACGGAGGCTCAACAACTTTCTTTCCAGTTAAAACAGGCGGGGCTAACGAGTATTTTCTCGGAAATTGAAAAACAGGCGGGTGTACAATTCAACTACGACACCCAGGATATTCACGCTACCCGCCGGTATACGTTTGTTAGTCGAGGACCCCTGCCCGTCATTCTGCGGGATTTGTCGGCATTGACCAGCCTCTCGTTCCGCAAGGAAGGAAATCGCATTCTGGTTCGTCCGCAAAGCGTGCGTCGCGTAACCGGAACGGTGCTGGACCAAGCGGATAAAAAACCGCTTGCTGGGGTTTCGGTTCGATCTCTCCATGGAAAAGTCATCGGTGTTACGAATGCCGAAGGGTATTATTCATCGATTGTAGCCGCATCAGACCTTGAAAATACCCAGCTCGAATTTCGGATGGTGGGCATGAAGCCCGTTGTATCCAAACCCCTGGGTTCTCAAAGCACGATTAACGTAGAAATGGAGTCTGACTTCCAGCAGATGAACGAACTGGTAGTTACAAACGCCTATACCAACGGCACGCCAAAGGAAGAAGTCATCGGTAGTATTTCTCAGGTAACCGCCAAAGAGTTACAACCTTATCGCCCCATCGAAAGCATTGACAAAATGCTGGAAGGCTTAGCGGCTGGCGTGTACGTCGAACCTAATACGCAGCTCGGTACTCCGGTAAAAATTAACATTCGCGGGCAGGGTACGTTAACACCCGTTGGTGGCGGCAGGACCACCTCTACGCAACCTTTATACGTGATCGATGGAATACCCATCATGGAACAGGAACGTGGGGATGCCGCAAGCATTTTTAATGGCGAAACGCTTATCAATCCCCTTGCCGGGATTAACCCTCAGGACATTGCGTCGATTTCCATTTTGAAAGATGCTTCCGCTACTACGATTTATGGAGCAAATGCAGCCAATGGCGTTATCATCATTACTACGAAGTCTGGCTCAGCAGGGCGAACAGCTGCCCATGTTTCCATCTCGCGGGGAGTATCCAGCTTTATTAATCGGATGAAGTTATTAAGCGGCCCTGAGTTTTACATGCTTAAACGAGAAGCTCTGATTAACGATGGTTTTTCAGAATCTCAGGCCAGTACCCAAGCAGGCAGTTCGACCATAAATACGGACTGGCTTGGATTAACGACACGAAATGCCTCTTACACAGCTGTCAACGCGGATGTTTCTGGAGGAAAAGAAGGTTTAAATTATCGGTTTTCGACGGGCTATCGTTACCAGCAAGCCAGTGCCATGAGTAACGATATGCAGCAAGTTAATCTGAGTTTGAAGGTTAACAGCGTCCTGAATAAGAAGTTGAAGTTTGGCATTACGTTATCGCCTACTTTCTCCAAAAAGAATGGAATAGATAATTTCGAAAATAACGCTTATTTACCTCCCAATCTCAACCCCTATGACTCGGACGGAAACTTTACTACGTTTTTGGGAGTACCTAATCCGCTGGCAGTATTAGCTCAGAATGAGAATGTTAATCATACCATTAGTTTCAATGGTAACTCGAATATTCATTACGCCCTCACGCCATCCTTCACGCTGTCGGGAACGATTGGGACTAACTTCTCGCAGGGGAAGCAGGTTAAATATTTTTCGGCCAAAAACGCTACGGGCAGTACCGTCGGCGGACGCTTACAGATTTTCGACCGTCAAACCCTCGGCTGGTTAGGGTATATCCAAGGTAATTATTCTAAAACGTTCCTCGAAAATCATTCGGTACACATCATTGCCGGAATGGAAGCTCAGGACCAGAGCACCGTATTACTGGCGGGCTCGGGTTCTAACTTCACCTATGATCGGATTCGGGAGCTTGGACAAGCCACTAACCGAACCACTTCTTCTTCCAGACAGGAAAATGCCACAGTTTCCTATTACACGCAGGGAAACTATGACTTCAGAAAGAAGTACCTATTCACCACAAGCTTACGAGCCGATCAGTCTTCCATGTTTGGCAGTGATTTCAGTCTGGCTCTTAATTCAGCGGTTGGCTTTAGCTGGATTGTCAGTAAAGAATCCTTTCTACAGGATCATTCTACGATCAATTTCCTGAAAATCCGAACCAGCTATGGCTCAACCGGAAACTCGCGGATTGGCTCTTATGCGGCCCGAGGTCTATATAATTTTGGCTATGGCAATTACAATGGCTACGTTGCCGCCATTCCTGAATCTGCTTCCGCTCCTAATCCTAATCTAGGATGGGAAAGAAATATCAAGCTGAATTTGGGCATTGACGCTACGCTTTTTAATCGGCTCTCGCTCACTGCGGAATATTACAACAACACCATTCATGATCTAATCTCTAGTGTAGAAGTTCCGCTGGAAACGGGTTATAGCTCCATTTCGGTAAATACGGCTAAAATGCGAAATCAGGGAGTTGACGTAACGCTAAAAATGGACATCCTCCAGAAGCAATCCTTTCGCTGGCAGTCCACTTTTACCGCGGGTTTAAATCGTAATAAGGTTCTACGCTATAACGGGGGCTACACTTCCATTTTTAATGATCCTGCTACTACCACGGGAGAGGCAAATGCAGCCATAAGGGAAGGTTATAGTACTACGGCCATTTGGGGTATTCTGTGGGGTGGTGTTAATCCTGAAACGGGCGAAGAGCAATTCTATGCCCCGGATGGTAACCTAGTCACTCGTACAGCCATTCGTGCGTATCCCCGTTCCAGTTACGTCGTGCTGGGGGATCGATTACCCACAGTTCAGGGCGGGTGGATTAACTCCTTATCCTACAAAAACGTATCCCTGAACATTAATATCCTTTACAACATCGGTGGAAATATGATGGAATCCACCCGGTTTCTTGCCGATGGAAAGAATCTGGAACATTCCAACATGAGTGTCAATCTGCTGGATCGCTGGCAGCAGCCGGGTGATGTAACTCAGGTGTCCAGGTTGTCGATTAAAAAGGGACTGGTAACTAATTCATCCCGTTACCTGCGAGACCTGACTAATCTAAAGCTTTCAAATATTACACTCCACTATTCCTTACCGGGTAGCCTTACCAAACGTCTTCGCATGCAGGGGGTTTCTGCTTTTTTCAACGCAACGAATGTGGCCTACTGGTATAAGGAAAAAAGTCCCGCTGGGCGGAATGGCATCCGGGAAACCCGCTTTACGTTCCCGGAAGCCCGGACCATTAGTGCAGGTTTAAACCTTAGCTTATAACGAATCATGATTGTTTCCTTGACCAAAAGCAGAGGTTTGAAACTGAGCCTTCTGTGTTTGATGATTTTTTTGACTAACTGCCAGGCCTTACTTGACAAAGAACCACAGAATAAGATTTCTCTGGAAGAAACCTTTCAGGACATTGAATCGGCAACCGTAGCCTTGAGTGGAGCGTATCGGTCGCTGTTTGATTTGAGTTACCTAAATGGCAATCGCCTGCTGTATCCAGACGTTGCGGGTGGTAATATCAAACATGCAACGCTGAGCAATGCCCGATTACTGGATGTGTATAATCTGGCCGCTGATCCCGGTAATGAAGATACCGAAACCAGTTCGTCTTCGGGTGGGATGAACAGTACTTATTCTCAGTTATACTCCATTCTCAATAATCTCAACAACATCATTACCAAAGTTCCTGCGATTACCAACGGCACGGCACGCACGCGTACACGGCTAGTGGCGGAAGCAACCGCTCTGCGGGCCATGATTCATTTTGATTTGGTTTTACTCTACGCTCAGCCCTATACGTATACTTCGGATGCCTCGCATCCCGGCATTATTCTGAACCTAAAACCCATTCTGGTCAGTGAATCGCAACGCCCACGCCAGACGGTGGCGGAATGTTATGAAGCGATCATTGAAGACCTGAATCAATCACTGGTGTTGTTTGAAAATAGCACGGCCATCTGGAGTTCGGGAAGTACGAAGAATTACATGAACCCATCCGTAGTTCAGGCATTACTGGCTCGGGTTTACTTGAATCAAGGCGACTGGCAACAGGCTTATACGTACGCTAACACGGTCATTACCAGTAACGCGTTTAGTCTGTACACCAACCAGAATTACGTAAGTTCTTGGACGCAGAAAAATACGAGCGAAGCCATTTTTGAGGTTTCTGTTCCATCGAATTACAATACGACCAGCCTCGGTAGCTTTTTCGATGTTACTTCAGCCGGAGCCAGTAATAATTTCCTTCAAATGGCCGCCACCAATGATCTGCTTGATTTATACGAAGCGACTGACGTTCGCAATAAGTCAAGTTTGTATACGACTACCACGCTTGCAAATACAGTCTATTCTTTTTGCAACAAGTATAACCGGGGCAATGAGAATTCGACGGGCATCAAAGTGATTCGCTTATCCGAAATGTATCTAATTCGGGCTGAAGCTGCGGCTCACCTGAATAACTTCACTCAGGCCTACCAGGACTTAAATACCATTCGTCAGCGAGCAGATCCTTCGGCTACTGCTTTATCGGGTACTAATCAGCAGGAATTACTGAATCTGATTTATCTGGAACGTCGCAAGGAGCTTTGTTTCGAAGGCTTTCTGATGCTGGACCTCGCCCGAACCAAGCAAAACCTGAATCGGCAGGATTGTCAGGGAATCCGCTGTAGTTTAACCTACCCTTCGGATTATTTCATTCTGCCCCTACCCGCCAAAACGGTTTTGGTGAACCCCTTTATGGCACAAAATCCAGGCTATTAATTCCCTGATTACCCATTTGTTAAACTATTCATTCCAATTATTTCTATCATGAAAATGCTGCGATTACTTCCTTTCTTCCTTGCCGGAGTTTTAATGCTGAACAGCTGTTCCAAAGATAATAAGACCGTTGAACCGGAACCCGAAGAGGCCGCCGCTTCCACCGAAGTTATTAACGTATTTCACAAATCTGAACAGTATTATCAGATGTACGTCTACCGCTATGATTCAACCGCTACGAAATGGACAAACCGGATTGGTTCTCATTTTTCAACCATTCCGGCGGATGATCCAACCTATATCGGTTTTACCAACCCCAACGTGGTTGATAGTGGAGTCAATCTGTTTGGGATGGTAACCTTATACACGTCAGAGATTGGATCTAACAACATCAAAACGGCTAAAATTAACGCGGAGAAAGTGCTTCAGTTTTTCCCGGACGAGGTAGGTTCAACCAAAGGTAAAGTCAAAGTGCTAACTCAGGATATCACCATCACCCGGAGCGTGGGCACAACGTTTAAAATTGGCATTAGTGGCGAAGGTACTTACGATGCGAATACGAAGGTAATTGACCTGATCGTCAATTTTAATGAAACGGCTATCGGTGGAAAAGCAAAGGTTTCCCACACATACAAACTAAGCGTCAATGCATTAACGCTTAACTGATTGATTACGAATACCATAACTTCCCGAAAGTGTGGAGCTTTCGGGAAGTTGAATTAGAGCAAAAAACATGAAAATTCCATTACTGGTTTCGCTGGCCTTTTTCCTGATCATTACTGCTTTTCAGAAGGAATATAGCATCGAAGAACTTCGGGAATTATACAGCAGTGGAGACGTTTCCCGCTGGCCCAAACCCGATCTGGATACTTCGGTGGTAAAGACCTTTCAGGAAATTGGTGTGCTGGGAAAAGCCGAATTCCCGGCCCATAACCCCTATTCGGAAGCGAAAGCAAAGCTGGGAAAACTCCTGTTTTTTGATCCCCGATTATCCGCCTCCAAACAGATTTCCTGTGCCAATTGCCACGATCCAGAGTTAGGCTGGGGCGATGGTCGGCATTTGTCCTTTGGGCATAATCGTCAGAATGGCAAACGCAATGCCATGACCATTTTAAATACTGCTCATTACAAAACGCTGTTCTGGGATGGCCGGGCGGCAAGTCTGGAAGAGCAGGTAAGCTTTCCGGTGCAGGATCCTAAAGAAATGGCTCAAAATCTCAGGACTATGCAGCGGAACGTTCGAAAGGTGAAAGGGTATCGACCTTACTTTAAGGAAGCCTTTGGCACCGATCAGGTAACCATCGAACGAATTCAGCAGGCCATTGCCACGTTTGAGCGAACCATTGTGAGTCCGCCGAGTCGGTTTGACCGATTTGTTCAGGGAAACGCAAAGGCTTTGTCTGACGATGAAGTGATGGGTCTACACCTTTTCCGCACCAAAGCCCGCTGCATTAACTGCCATAACTCGCCGCTATTCTCGGATAACCAATTTCACAACGACGGACAGACCTTATACGGTTCTTCCCAGCAGGATTTTGGTAAATATCTGCAAACGGGTAACCCGGAGGATGTAGGGAAATTTCGAACGCCTTCGCTGCGGGAAGTGTTCCGAACCGGCCCCTGGATGCACCACGGTAACTTTCCTACTCTCCGCGATGTGGTGGAGTATTACAATCTGGGTAACCCCTCTCCTATTCAGAAGCGGGTCCTAGTGGATGAGCGGCTTCGCCCAGTAACTTCGCCGATCTTGCGGAAACTTCATCTAACCAAACCGGAGCAATTACAGCTAGAAGCTTTTCTGAAAGCTATTTCGGTTCCTTCGCAAAAGATGAATCCCTTTGATTTACCGCAGTAAAGCTCTATCATTACTTCCTGATAATCTTATGTAGCTATGGATTTGACAACCCCTTCCTCCAGCCTTTTTCTCTGGTCATTAATTCTGGGAATTTATGCTTTGTTGTATCTACTGAGTTTTCTGCTAGTCATAAGAGAAAAAGGGCTCTCTCCGTTGTTGAAAGGGGCGGTAGCCCTTGTATTACTAGTTACTCCTTTCATCGGTCCCATTTTATATATTGCTTTCACCTTAGTCGTTAAAGTATTACACAGGCCTGCTACTGCACAGCGACTATAACTTTCATAATTCCATATTTTCTACTTCCTTCCTATTCTTCAAGGTAGAGGGAAAAACCTTACTGGAGATCGTGTCACTTTCCTGAGCTAGCAAACTTTCCTATAGCCAAACATTGGCTTATTCTCTCTTCTTAGTTCAAGGGAACAGGAGAAGCTATCAAGTCTGCTGACAGCATGTGTTACTTGTTGTCTCGAAATCATGCTGCCAGCGAAAAGCTGGCAGCCGTAACTGATGCTATGGCTGCTTTTAACTTTCAGGAACTAATTGTGGATTCTAATCTTTAAGACAACATCATTCAACCAACTAACTCCCATGCCTGAAATCATTGATCTGAGTCAGGAAATTTATGCGGGAATGCCCGTCTACAAGAGTTTACCCCCCGTCCATATCGGCATTCATGCCACGCATGAGCAGTGGGACGGGCTAACCGATACCCAGACTGTAACCCCCAGTGTACTAAACCTGAATATGAGCGAACATACGGGCACCCATGTTGATGCACTCAATCACATGGGACGCGAGTTTGTTGGGCAGTCGATTGATACCATGCCCCTTTCCATGTTCTATACCGAAGGCATTTGTCTGGACTTTTCTCACAAAAGTTTTAAAGAGCTTATCAAAGCAGAGGAATTGGAAGAGGCGTGCCAGAACCAGGCCTTAACGATTCAAAAGGGGGATACCGTATTAATCTACACAGATCATTACCGCAAGGCTTATCACACCGAAAACTGGGCAAATGGGCCCGGATTAACTGCTGAAGCCACTCGTTGGTTGGGTAACCAGGGTATTGCGGCTTTTGGTGTGGAGATGATGTCCCCAGGCGTACCGAAAGTTTCGAATAATGAAGTTCACCGCATTTGCGGCGAGATGGGATTTACGCATTACGAAAACCTGATAAATCTGCATTTGCTGGTAGGTCGGGGGCGGTTTCGGTTCATTGCCCTACCCCTGAAAATTCGCGGCGGCACGGGTTCACCCGTTCGGGCGGTAGCGGTATTTGAGTAACGCTCCCATTTTCTTTCACTATCGTTCTGAATGGTTTTTATTTCTGGATTAGAAGTCGTCAGCCCGCAGGTTGGCGACTTTTTTATTATTCCTTGAAGGAATAACCATGCATTTGCAAAAACCTTTTTCTAATCGTCCCTAATCCGTCTTTCATCGCAATTCAGGCCATTTTTGTGTGTTCAACGTTACTTTTAATTTCTATTCTCACCATTAAACTCTCATTTGACTTAAACCTCAACTTTATGCGTGCCAGCCTTGGTGCTTTAGGATTACTCATCACTACTTTTAGTCAGGTCGTACAGGCTCAACAGATTCATTACTTTGATAAGGGATTGATGACCAGTGTGCCACAGCGATACGGCCGGGAAGCCATCTATACCGATCAGCTGGCGTATCAACTGTACACGCACACGCTCAAAACGCCCGCGGAAGGCTCCGTTTTCGGGAAGAGCGAGCAAGGAGATGAACTCAAGTGGCAGGCCATTACTGCCGATAGTCTGCACCGTCTACGGGGACGTTTTGGTTTTCGAAGCAGTTCCGGCGGCCCTGCCGGACCCGGTATTAATCCCGGAAGCATGCGGGGTGGCCTTGCAGGAACGGGAGCTTATATTTATCTGAGCTACCATTCTCCTAAAGAACAAGTGGCTATTCTGAACATCAAAGGGAACAGCCATGTGTATGTAAACGAGGAACTGCACATGGGCGATGCCTATAGTATGGGGTATATGGACGTTCCCGTGAAACTTAAAAAAGGCCTAAACACCTTTTACGTCCGAGGAACTTCGATTATTGCCAGCCTGACTTTCCCTACAAAACCTATACTCCTGCAAACGCAGGACTTGACCTTACCCCAACCCATCGTTGGCGGAGCTAATCAATTGTTGCAGGCGGGCGTGGTCGTCATTAATACATCTAGCAATGCTCTGACGGATTTACAACTAAAGAGTAGCTTTCAGGGCAAGGAAGTTTTGACAAACTTACCGCCCATTCCGGCTCTGACTACCCGGAAAGTGCCTTTTACACTAGATGCCAGTGGCATCACCTCCAAGGGTAAAACGGAGGGTACGCTCAGCTTAATTCGCAAGGGTAAATCCGTTGATCAGGCTACGATTGCTCTGGAGGCTGTTGCACCGGGCGAATCTTACAGCAACACATTCATCAGCAGCATCGACGGAAGCTTGCAATACTATGCAGTTACGCCGCAATCTACTACTCCCACTGCTCAGTCAGCTCTGTTTTTGTCCGTACACGGGGCTGGCGTAGAAGCCAGCGGTCAGGCACGGGCTTATAAAGCCAAAGACTGGGGTACGCTGGTGGCGGCCACTAACCGCCGTCCCCGTGGATTCAACTGGGAAGACTGGGGGCGGCTGGATGCCCTGGAAGTATTAACTCTAGCGAAAACCCGTTTCAATCCTGACCCGCAACGGGTGTACCTAACGGGTCATTCAATGGGTGGACATGGAACCTGGTTTCTCGGAGCTACGTACCCCGATAGATGGGCGGCTATTGCTCCTTGTGCGGGTTATCCTACTTTGAAAGAGTACGGTTCTGCCGATGGTCTTATTCCTGCGAGCAGCGAAGTTCCGATGGAACAAATGCTGCTGCGTTCGGGCAATCAAAGTGATGTCTTAAAACTGGTAACTAACTACAAACCTCTGGGCGTCTACGTTTTTCACGGCGATGCGGATCGGACCGTTCCGGTTACTTATGCCCGACAAATGCGAAAAGCACTCGGTGGTTTTCATCCCGACCTCAGTTACTATGAGTACCCCGGCGGTTCTCACTGGTTCGGAGATCACAGTGTAGACTGGAAACCCCTATTCGATTTTTTCAAATGGCACCAGCGTCCGGCGGACTCTACCATTCATTCCATTGATTTCATTACTTCTAATCCGGGTGTTTCTGCGTCTTATTACTGGGCAGGGATTCAGCAACAAATAAAACCACTAGAATACAGCCGTATTCAACTGCAACGATCAGAGAAAGCCATTACGGGTAAAACCGAAAACGTGCACTTGTTAAAACTGGCTCTTCATGCCTTTGGCTCAAATGCGAAGGTAAGCATTACACTGGATAGCCTTCCCTCCCTTACTGTTACCACCGCATCGGCTCAGGACAGCATTTACTTGCGGCGGGAAGCCAGCGGCTGGACGAAGGTACAGGCTCCTTCACTTCAGGAAAAAGGTCCGCATCGCTACGGTACTTTCAAGGATGGGTTTAATCACCGGATGATCTTTGTGTATGGAACGCAGGGCACAACAGAGGAAAATCAGTGGAGTGTGGAAAAAGCCCGCTTTGATGCGGAAACCTGGTATTATCGTGGCAACGGTGCCGTTGATGTTATTTCGGATAAAGAATACGCTTTACAGAAATACGCTAACCGGGGTGTGGTGTTGTACGGAAACGCAAGCACCAACGGGGCCTGGAAAGCCCTGCTGGCTGACTGTCCGATTCAGGTAGATCGAAACGGGATAAAAGCAGGAAACCAAAACTGGAATGGGGACGATCTGGCGGCTTACTTCGTATGGCCCTTACGGGGTTCTGCTCAGGCCTCGGTATCTGTCATTACGGGTACAGGCATTAAAGGTTTCAAAGCCTCTTCGGCCAACCAGTATTTTGCCGGAGCCAGTGGCTTTCCTGACTACATGATTTTTAGCCTGGATATGCTTCAATCGGGTAGCAAAGGCGTAAAAATGGCTGGTTTCTTTGATAACAACTGGAAACTTATGCCCGAAGGGTCGGTGCTCAACTAATAGGCTCTTTTCAAAAAGCGAGGCTCTGGGTGAATCCAGAGCCTCGCTTTTTTTATACTTAAGCGTACACCTCTCTTATTTTGAAATGATTCTTATAAAATTTTGATGCGACATACAGTAACGGCGTTTTACATTTAAAAGGCAGGCATAGACTTTTGGTAGGAACAGAAATCGTAAGGATTATAAGAGCCTGTCTGAAATTTATAAGCGAAAACCTTCATGTAATCAGAGCTTTTGAAACCCTGAGCGATAACGGCAGATGGGGTATGAACCCACTTCCCTCGCAGTCGCTCGGCTCTAGCCGAGTGAGTGCGGCAGTAGAATGGGGCTGGGCTGGTTTAGTCAAGTTACCGCATGAGCCAGCAAGCTCGCAAAAGGTCATAAGATCCTTCGCTTCGCTCTGGATGACAGACGCTGATAATATAATAGTTAGCGGTTATTTAAGTATGAAATAGCCCTAAATACCAACCGTGTCCCCGGATTTCATCCGGGGAAGCTAGCAACTTTGCTCTCGATCACAGACTGGAGCATAAAATTTAACAGTTCTCCTGAAGTGAGGAGAGCCTTTTATTTAACTCTTATTGTTAGACAGTCGCTAAAACCTACGTATTTATGCCGCGTTATCAATTTACTGCCTGCGAAGCTTCTTCTACGGAAGAATACGAACTAACTTTTACCTACATCAGCCTCGATGGCGATCAGGGCCATGAGCGTCAAATTCATATCATTGGAACAAAGCCCGAAAACGGTGAAGACACAGAAAAATATCAGTTGTATCTCTTTTCGAGATTGATCAATTTCATGCAGAGTTATTGGGAAGATAGTTACCAAATTCCTGAAGATGACTATCATATTCACGATTCAGATAATCCGCAGTTGGAGGGTAATCACAAGCCCGATCATTGGAAGGACTATATTCTGGAATTGAACTAAATGACTCAAATGCTAAATCAAGTGAGGCTTTGGGCTGCGAAGCCATTGAGCCTAAAAACTCTACCATCATTTCATAACCTCTTGAGCTAGCTAACTTTGCTGTAACTCCATTTTACCACTCGCTAAGTAAGGTTTCTCCCTACGTTCGAGATGATAGGATTAAAGCCGTCAAAGGGTAGAGACGTAACTTCATCGCGTCTGGCCGGGGGATGAACTAGTTTATAGGGTAACAGAATCACACTTTAGTAGAAAGGACAGCATAAGAAATGATGACTTTGCCGGGAGGCATTCATTTTGTCTCGCTACTACACCTTCCTGAAAGCTTTAGAGTTTTCAGGAAGGTGTAGTGGCTATAAAAGGTAAAGAAGTTATAAAACTAAATCCCCTGCTTCTTCAATTTCCCTCGGAACGCTTTCCAGAGCTTTATTTAAAGGATCGTAAGCTTTCACCGAAGACAAATCCAGACCCGTGATTTCTTCCAGCTTTTCAAGAGAAATCTGATAGGTTTTGAATGCTCCGAAAACGAAGTCTGTCATCACCCGCTCCAGCCCGCTAATCATTTCTTTTTGTGTCAAAATGTATCCCGTGACCGAAGGCGTTCCGTCAGTTTTCACCATTGCCACGATTTTATAAAATTGGGCAGGAACCAAAGCTTCGCGGTAATGCACATAGTTTTCATCTAAAACTGGCCCTGTAAAAACGGATACTTTCAGTTGGTGGGCTTTTGCACTGTTTAATACATAATCCTCCAGATTCAACCAGGTTTTCTGATTCAGATCTTTATGCTGCGGACAGGAGTTGGTGTAATGAAAGGTATCGTCATTGGCTGTTTTTGCATCAGGGCCCCAGTTAGGGTCTTCCCGCCGAACCATGTGCCCGCGATCCAGATCATTATTCGCATACACGGCATTGCCCAACTGATACTTCACATCCATTCGGCCATCCAGTTGCCAATTATCATTACGCGGCACTTTTACCATTTTCTGTCCATCCATATTCACCGCCGTCAACAGACACATCCGGCGAACTTTGTGCATGACTACGCTAAAGTGCACATACTTAAGCTCCGATTCTTCCTGGAGCGTTGGGGCAATCAGTTTTTTATCGGCAAAAGGTTTATAGAGACTTTCAAGAAGAATGGGGAACCCTTCCAGAAAATCGGCTTTATACCCTTCCCGATTTTTGATATTTCGATTTACCGAATCACTCACCACAGCCGTTTTTTTCTCTAGTTCATTAGAAACGACTATGGCTTCGGCATTAACCACCTGAGGCAGTCCTATTTTGATTTCCAGGGGAATATTCAGATGAATCACCGTTTCGGAAGATGCATTCGTCACCGAAGGAATAGACTCTTTGTTTTCTGACATAGGTTTGGTTTCTTTTAGTGATTCCAGTGAAGGAAGCGGAGCCGCCAGCGGACGGGCATCCAGAAAAGGCTGAACGGGAATGCTTTCGGTTAAGGGATCCAGGGCCGCCTTAATGATTAATTCATACGCCAGTGAATGATTTTCCTTCAAATGCTTCATGATTGCACTGATCCGAATTCCTTCATTAGCGGCTTTAGGGTATTCATTTTCGTCAATCTCGCCCTTACCCAGTTGCTGTAAATCATCCAGTGAAGAAGGAACGCCCGCGTGATGCAAGGCCACCACAACCCATTCGTAATTGAAAACCGGAGAACCGGAAGCTCCTTCGTCGGTATCGGTGCTGTATAACAAAAAGTCGGGATGGCGGTCATACAAAATGGCGTTTTCGAACAACACAACCTGCTTGGGTTTGCCATTGGGATGTTCAATCAGGGCGGCAAATTCACCCTTGGTAATCTTGCCACTTTCTTCTATCAATCGTAAATAGCCAAAATCAGTAATGGGCTTTTTGGCTTGTTTCAATTCCTGGGCCACCACTTTTACGACCGTGAAGTCCAGATGAGCATGGGTGTAAAAAAGCTCATCGGGAGCAAAGGCGTATGCGTAGGAAATGGAAAGGTTACCTTCGAGATTTCGCTGGTAATTCATCAAAACACCATACTGCTGAGCTTCTTCTTTTGAAGCGATGACGTGATGGTTAGTAATCAAAATGCCGGGAGCAACTAAGAATCCGGTGCCGATGGCCGCACGATCCATATCCGGTTTTCGGCGATCATAGATTAGGCCTACGGACATACTCACTTCAAAACCCCGCAGAAAGGTCGCTACCGAAGTAAGGTTATTCGTTCCCCGAATTTTCTCCAGAGCTTCCTGCGGCTTGTCTAGCGAGTTTTCCACCATCACCTGAAGTCGGGCGGTAGTTAATTCCGGCTCCAGGGGCAGAAAGGTTTGATTCTGAATTTCCTGGTAACGCTCAAATATTTCGGTTAACTGACTTTTAGAGATTGAGGCCATTTCATGGGTTGATTTAGGGGAGGTTCTACACAGACCACTTTCCGAAGATAGTCATGCCTTGTTTCCTGAACATGAAGTCAATTTTATGGTGTCGTGAATCGTAGAAAATATACGAAAATTCATTCCTTTTGTTCAATAGCTTAGGGAAGGTATTAGAGGTCTGGAAAGCCATTTTAGTAACTGTTTGGCCCGTTGACATACATTAACTTTCAAGTAAAAGCTTGACTTAAGACGTAAAACAGTCATACTTTTAAAGGATTATGCTATATAGTTGATTGATGGTCAATGACCCACATGAAAACTATTTCTGGTGTTCGGACTTGCTTCGAAACCCCATAAGATACTGATTTGAAGTAGGTTACGAAGTTTTTATCACATCTTCCTGCCCATCATTTTCTTCTTTCAGCGTTACAAGCGGGGAACCCATCGTAGGACTGACATCGGCGTAACCATCACATTCTTTCCATTTCAACACATTACTGAATTATTAAATATGGCTGGAGTACCCGTTTCTTCTACATCGGCCGCCCGTAGTGATGTCTCCTCCGCCGGAGCTAATTACCGTGGGCCGCTCATTACCGTCACGCTTCTTTTTTTCATGTGGGGGTTAATTACCTGTCTCAACGACATTCTGATTCCGAAAATGAAGCAGGTGTTTGATCTTCAGCACTGGCAGGCCATGCTGATTCAAACAGCGTTCTTTGGGGCTTACTTTATCGTATCTCTCATCTATTTTATTCTGTCCGTAACCAAAGGTGATCCCATCATGCGAATTGGTTATAAAAACGGAATCATCCTCGGATTGTTAATCGCGGCCGTTGGATGTGTACTGTTTTTGCCCGCCGCTAGTCTGGAAAGCTACGGTTTCTTCTTACTGGCTCTATTCGTTTTGGCTTCGGGAATCACGCTGCTTCAAATCACGGCTAACCCTTACGTGTCCATCCTGGGGCCACCAGAAAGTTCGTCCAGCCGGATGAACCTGACGCAGGCCCTGAACGCTCTTGGTACCACGGTAGCCCCCATTATTGGCGGTTATCTGATTTTTGCCGGAGCCAATGCTTCTTCGGGAGCTGACTCGGTTCGGGTTCCTTACGTGGCCCTGGCGGTGATGTTGTTGCTCATTGCCGGAATTATTAAAATTTCTCCCCTGCCCAAAGTAGGTAGCGAAGGCACCATTGTTAGTGACGCGGGTGCTTTGAAGTATCGTCATTTAGTACTCGGTATCATCTGTATTTTCGCTTATGTAGGCGGTGAAGTGTCCATCGGTTCCAGCATTATTGGTTTTCTCGAATTGCCTAACATTGCTGGTTATAATGAAGCTCAGGCCACGTATTACCTTTCCTTTTTCTGGGGTGGAGCCATGGTAGGCCGTTTCTTCGGAGCCGTCGCTTTAGCTCGGTATCAGTCAGCCGTTACTAAATACGGCATCATGGCTGTTATTGGGCTGGTAGCTTTCGGGTTGGTGTACACCTTGTACGATCCCGCCATTGCAATGATTGTACTGGGATTAATGGCTTTCAACATCTTCGCCTTCATTTTAGGAGCCTCCAATCCCAGCCGTTCTTTAGGGCTTTTTGCATCGATTACAGTGGCTTTATTAGCCGTTGCCATCTTCGGTCAGGGTTCGGTGGCCATGTGGGCAGTGATTTCCATCGGGTTATTCAACTCCATCATGTTCCCCACCATTTTCGATTTAGCGATCAAAAATCTGGGTATTCACACCAGCCAGGGGTCTTCTCTACTGGTAATGGCAATCGTGGGTGGAGCCATTATTCCTCCTTTGCAGGGAGCTTTTGCGGACGTTACACACAACCTACAATTGTCCTTTCTGTTACCGCTGATTTGCTACGTATACATTGCATTCTACGGATTCATTGGGTATAAGCCTTCTCGTTCGTAGTACTTGAAATAGTTTTATTAGAACTCGGGCCACTAGTCTCCGTCTAGGAAACTAGTGGCCCGAGTTCTTTTTTAAGGTAAAAATATATTAGTGAAGGAAAAAGAGTACCCTTATAAATTCTAGAATCGATATCGACTGTTTAGCCTTCAAAATCATATCTTATTAGTCTTTATTTCTGTTAAATGCCTTTTATCTAGTCAGAAAAAACAGATTTTCCGCTTTTAGCATTAACGATCACTAGTAGTATGAGGGATTAGTAAGGAAATTTAATGACGTATTATTTCCTACATTTGCCCGTAATCAAGCTGTCTGTATTGATCTTCTACCAACTTATGAAACGTATCTTTTTATTCTTCTTCTTTTCCTGTATTCTACTTTCTTCTCAAACTAACGCCCAAAACCAAGCCATCCTGGAAAGTGATGAAAAGCTTTCACCGTCTCATCAGGCTAAAAGTAGTTTTGTGAGTGGTGGTGTTACTTTCTATGGGCTATCTACCAGAGCGGGTTATTTTCCTAAAAAAACTGGTGGATAGGTGCAGAAGGAGAACTTCATTTCCTCTTCTCTACCCGAGTAGAAGGGGGCATTTTTACTCGTTATTATACTGGTGATCGAAAACCCATTAATGCTTTTTGGGTGGAGGCCTTAGTTATGGCTATTTCGAAATATGGAATTGGGATATTGATAATCCTAAACCTCCTCAAATTTATAGAAGTCCTAAAATTAACGCATTAGCAGGCCTGGAAATCAGATTAACGCGACGCGTTAATCTGGAAGGAGTTATTAAAGCGGGCAGACTTACCCAAACCAACTGGATTCAACCCAGCTTGCAGGGCTCCGTCACGATTTATTTGGGGAAACAATATCAGAGCCTTAAATAGATTGCAGAATCTGCTTAGATCAGGAATCCTTCACTCCCATAAATTAAAAAAATTTATTATATAATTTAACTTTCTTTAAGCTTTTAGATGCCACTTCGTTACTTACTAGCGTATACATTTGAAGGGTACATGAGTAAGTGATTAGTATGAATCATTTTTTATATTTTTTAGCACTCCAGCTTTTTTCTTATTACTGTAGTGCCCAGACGTTTACTTACCAATCTGATGGTCAGACGCTGACTAGTAATCAATCGTTTTATAAGCAGAACGTTGCCAAAAAATCAGCCGTTAACGATTACATTGGGGTATATCAAACCTATATAAGTGGTATTCGTGGACACCAGTGTCCGATGTACCCTAGTTGTTCTAATTATGGTTTAAAAGTTTTCAGGGAAACGTCTTTTGTTAATGCATTTTTACTGACTTCAGATCGTCTTTTAAGATGTGGTCATGATCAGAACTATTATGCGTTGACGCTCAGTAATTCAGGCTTTAAATACATCGATTACCCTGATTATGATCCTGTTCCTGAAAGTTTGTATTACACTAAAAATGGTTATTCTTTCGCCTTTACAAACCTTGCGGCTCCTGACTCTACGCTTAAACTGGTCAAGAAATTAATTAATAACGCTTATTATCACGAAGCTTTACTGGAAATACATCGCATTGAAAATCAATATGATACCCCTAGTTATGAATTAATTATTAATAAAATAATCTGTCTAAAGGCCACCAATGATTACGAAAAAGCGATTTTTGAGTATGAAACCAAAGTACCAGAATCCCTCAAAAAAGAACCTGAACTTGTCTATCAAATAGCATTGATTCAGGATAAGTTACATAATAACGAGCAGGCGATTCAATTGATTTCACGTACCCTTCAACAGGCTGATTCAAGTCCAACCAAACCTAAGCTACTTAACTTACAGGCTCTACTTTATACCAAACAAAAAAACTGGGATCTAGCCCTCCAAAGTTATCGGGAACTTTCTGCTTTTCAGAACTATACGGCTCTATCTAATTTGGCTATTCAGCTCATTATCAAAGCTAATAATCAAAAAAAGAAAAATCCTTTAGTAGCGGGTGCCCTTTCCATTATTCCCGGGGCCGGTTATTGGTACACAGGGCATAAGCAAACGGCGGTTACTTCCTTCTTAATCAATGGATTATTAGGCTTCGCTACCTATTCAAATATTAAGAAGGAAAACTATGGAATGACTGCCTTAACTGGTGTATTTAACCTGAGTTTTTACCTGGGTAATATGACAGGGGCTGCTAAAAGTGCGAAACGTTACAACGAGCAGCAAACCCAACAACTGATTAATAAACTCGAATTCAATTCTCACCTTTAAATACAAACCAATGATCAATTCTATCTGTAAATCAATGTATGTAAAGCACATCGCTTTAGTATTAGTGGTGGCCGTTACCTGTATGTCATTCCAAATGCGAGGGAATGGAGTCCCACTCAATGCCGGAACTGTGATTCCGCTGGAGACCATTTCATTCATTCGTTCCGATCAGGTTATTCCCGGCCAGGTGATCGACTTTCGGGTACGGTATGATGTGAAATCAGACGATAAGGTAGTCATTGCAGCTGGTACCATCGCAAAAGGTCAGGTGATGCGTGCTCAGAAAGCAAAAGGCCTGGGTAAAGAAGGTTTCGTTGAAATCCAGATTAAATCTGTGCAAGCCGTTGATGGTCAGGAAATTTTTCTTACCGGAGGAAATCTTTATAACGAAGGAGAAGATAAACAGACCTTGTCCATCGTGTTAGGCGTGTTTATCTGTATCCTGTTTCTGACTATGAAAGGTAAAAATGCTGAGGTTCCACCGGGTGTTGAAGTAAGCCCTGCGGTTGCGATGTCTATGAACATTGATACGAAATAGTGAGCTTCATTTACAATTAGCAAAAGGAAAGGAGGAACCCTTCTTTCCTTTTCTGTTTTATACGTTCAAACCATTTATAGAATATTCCCTATGTCTTACTGTACGTATATCGAAAACCTGGACGGCGAAAAAAAGGCTCTGCATAAAACCTATCACGACCATCATTACGGGTTTCCAATCCATGATGATAACGAACTTTTTGGTCGACTGCTACTGGAAATCAATCAGGCAGGACTGAGCTGGGAAACCATTTTGAAGAAAGAGTCTAATTTTCGGAAAGCCTACGATCATTACAATCTTGAAGTAGTGGCTGCCTATACTGAGTCGGATCGGGAAAGATTGATGGGTGATGCGGGTATTATCCGCAATCGATTGAAGATTAATGCAGCTATCGAAAATGCGAAAACGATCCTTCAGCTTCAAAAAGAGTTTGGTTCCTTTGAAAATTGGCTGGAGTCACATCATCCGAAAAAGAAGGAAGAGTGGGTAAAGTTGTTTAAAAAGACGTTTCGTTTTACGGGTGGCGAGATTGTACATTCCTTTCTAATGAGTATTGGTTATCTACCCGGAGCTCACACGTCGACGTGTCCCATCTACCAAAATACATTAAATAAAAATCCTAAATGGGCAGAAAATGCTTAGGATTATCCCAGTAGTTTGGACTTAAAAACAACTACCCATAGTTATTATACGTTGATTGGACGTTTCTCAGAAGGCATCCCTAATAAAATGTACTTTGGTTAGTGTTCTTGCGGGAATAACGTATTGCTGGTCAACTTTACAATCATGATGCTAAAGCTTTACTTTATTTATTAATCGCAGTACACTGTATATCAGATACTTAAATATGAATAAGGTGAATTAAATGTATTTTCGTCGGTAGTAGAATTTCTTATGGTAATGCCGTCGAAGTGGGCTTATGACATAGGGCTGAGTTTTACCAACCAAAGTACATTTAATTTTACTATCAGTTTTTCGGTTTAACTAAGGTAATGATCAGATAGAGAGGAGTTTATTGATAAAAGTTGATTCAATAAAATGTAGTTTGGTTGGTAAAATTTATTCAAGAGAGGGATTTAATAAAATGTGGTTTCGTTGGTGCTTTTACTTCTCAGTATCAGTATTCTTTGTATAAAAAGAGTATTAATAAAATGTGGTTTGGTCGGTATTGAGGTAAAACGATCAGTAAATCTGATGAGCAAGCAGTAATTAAATGTATTTTGATTGGTGTGGATCTGAAGTACAGAGTATAGTAATTAAATTGCTGATTATCAGATCCTTTTACTTCTAAGTTAATGGATTAAGTTAGTAATTAAATGTATTTTGGTTGGTGATTGGCTTTGGTTATCAGAGTCTCCTGTCTACCAATAGGTTAAAGTCAGCCGAACATTATAGTTCCAAGTCATTCCATCTGAAAATCGAATAATAAAATGTGGTTTGGTTGGCAAACTAGTTTTTATCTTAACAAGCAAGGACCTTAAAATTTCCTCTCAGATTCAGCATAACTTGTGTCGGCGGCCTAATTCCTATGAATAGTATAGAAAAGGCCTTAGGAACGATTTATGGAAGAAATAAAGCATCTCCTCCTAGGCTTAGGGTTAGTCAAACTTAGAAACGATAAACTAATAATTTAGTTTTCGGCCTAGCTCCTCTTTTCTTTTTACCCACGCTTTTTGATTTTCTTGATTAAAATGTATTTTGATTCGAGTGCGTTCAATGCCCAAAAAGCAGAGGAATTTTTCATTATCAAGAGATTGTGTTTTTCAATATTCTCTTGATAATCTCTTGAAGGAATTTTTTACTGAAATAACTAACTGATTAACAGATATTTAATCTGTGGATAACTTTTATTTAATGGGGTTTGGTTGGTAAAAAAATGGGGTTTAATTGGTCAGTAAGGTCTAAAAAAATGGGGTTTGGTTGGTATTTAGGTCTTAAAAAAAGGAGGTTTGGTCGGTAAAAAAATGTATTTTACTGAATGGAGTACATTATATTGTTTTTTTATCTTTATTTGCCTGAAAATCACAACTTCATCCTATGAATACGCCGATTGAAATCTATCAGGATAACTTTATTACCCAGGCTCGTTATGAAATGACGGAAACGGAGCGAAACATCATGTACATGGTGATTGCCCAGGTTCGTCCCGATGACTCGCCGCTTAAGGTGTACAAGGTATCCATCAAGGAGATTGCCCACATCATGGGTAGCGGCGAAATCAATTTTGAATCTTACAAGAATGCTACTGCCCGTATTGTAACCCGTTTGGTGCAGGGGTATCTTCCCAATGGCGATTTCTTACAAACTACTTTTGCGGCTTCTGCCAAATATAAGAAAGGAACAGGAATTATAGAAATTGCACTTTCCCAGGAAATTCGTCCTTTCTACGTCGACCTGAAAGAGAAGTTTACCAAGATTCAGTTACAGGCTGCCATCAGCCTTCAGTCGATTTATGCCAAGCGGATTTACGAGTTGCTTTGCATGTATAAAAACATGAAGAACAAAACCTTCCGCCGGAACCTGATGGATCTGAAACTAATGCTTGGAGTAATAGATTCCAAAACGGGTAAGGATAAGTATCCAATCTGGACGCAATTTCAGCGGGACGTTCTGGAAGTGGCCAGCCGTGAAATCAATGGTAACACAGATTTAACGTTCACCTACTCTCCTATTTTGGGCGACCGCCCCGGACGGGGTCGTAAGCCCGTTGAGCAGGTTGAATTCGAAGTGTCTTACCTCAATAAACCCAGCGTCATTGATCTCAATCCTTTAATCAACCGACTGATGACTCGTTTTAAATTACGGGCGGATCAGGCTGAGGAAGTGATTGAATCGTTTCCAATCGATAAAATCAATAAAATTCTCTACGACATTGAAATTCGGTTGGCGAACAACGAAATAAAAAATGTGGGGAGTTATACGGCTAAGTCCTTTGGACTGTCTTAACCCCTCCCCTACCCCAGCTTTGGGGTTAATCAACACCGTATTTACGTTTTTCCCGTTCTATTTTTTCCTGAACCGCTTCTACAATCCAGTCGGTAACGGATATGGTAATCTTGCGGGCTCGTCCCCGTTGAGGCCGATGCGTACGTAATTGCTTAATCATGTCGGTTTCAGATTCCGTCAGTTCTATCGAAAACCGTTTCAATACTTCAGGCACAACTTCGGCGACTACCTTCTTTTCCGCCGATTTCCTGGTTTTAGTCACTTTAGGTAATTCCTCTGGCTGTGGGGGCTCCGGTGATGACCGGGTGGTAGATCCTCCCCGATTAATCACCTGCATAATTTCATCTTCATTTACTACTTCAACCGGAGCTTTCTTTTTTGGTGCTGAGGATATGGCCATAACGTTAAGTGCTTAATATGACGTTACTTATCAATTCATGTTGACGTTAAAAATAACTTCGATTTAAAAGGTAATTTCTACGTTAGAATTAACTTCTAAAATAAAGTTATTATCAACGCTATATATTTATTCTATTTCGCTGGAAATCAACTCCTTAAAAGAATCAAAAAGAGTGGTGATTTCTGCAATGGCTTTCGAATCTTTGACTTCGAGCTCAACTACACCTAAGCCCTGAGATGCGGCATTGGAATAAGCTTTACGATTCACCAGAGCTGTAGGCAGGTACGTAAAGACTTCGGAATCTTTCAGCAATTCTGCTGCGTCGTTATTGTCTGAACCTTTAGGGTCAGCTCGGTTTAGAAAAGCAAAAGCAGTTAAAGGATTGGCCTTGACCGCCCGGATTTCCTGCACCAGCTTCTCTACTTTGTTAAGCGTCCACAAATCGAAACTTCTGGGATTAAAAGGAACCAGATACACATCTGAAACCGTCATAGCGGCCCGTTGGCTTGTGGTATCACGTCCACCCGTATCAATTACGATGTGATCGTACTTCGGAATGAGTTTTAAAATTTGACTACGCACACTTTCGCCCGAAAGTTTAATGGCCGTATAGCCAATTTCTCCCTGCAAGTTCTCTTCCCGCCAGGTCGTAAAATCGGTCGATGTTTCCTGTTCATCGGCGTCTACCAGGAGTACGTCAAAACCCTGTTTGGAAAGTAAAACGGTCAAGTTGGTTGCGATGGTGGTTTTGCCACTCCCTCCTTTGATTCCTCCAACGGTGAATACCATAGCCTTTGAAAATAGCGTTAGATAAAAGTGTAAAAATAGCGTTAAAAAAGACGTTAAAAATAACTTGAAAATGAACGCCTTTTACTGAGTTGGGTACAAAGTTAAAAATAGATTCCAAATAAACTTCTTTACTGACTCTGTTTTTGACTCATAAGTGGAAGGTATTTTCAGAATGAATATTGACGTTATATTCAGAATTGATAAAGAAGCTATAACTAGCGTTAAAATAGACTCTTCAAATAGAGCTAGTTAAGAAGTTATAAATAACGTATATAATAGAATTAAAATTAACGTTAAAAATGAGACTAAATAAGAAGTGGATTTTACTGAAAAATATACGTTGATTTTAACGTTAAAAAAGGCTCTTTAATTAAAGGTATTTTTAGTGCTATTGCTTATATTTAAAAAGTCAATTTTACCTGTAATTTTAACGTTAAAATTACAGGTAAAATTGACTAGATAGATTCGGAAAGACAGTTCTAATTTTAAATCTAAAAAAGACGTTAAAAATAAAGTTGTTGTTGTTATTAATTTAACGTCGATTTTGACGGTAAATTAAACGTTATAGCTAGTAAAGCACTTGAAGATGAATACCTGTAATTTTAACGTTAAAAATAACTCTAAAGTTGTATAGATAACAACAGATAAATAACGTTAAAATTAGTGTTTATTTTAGAGTATAATATGATGATAAATATTTGACAATGAGTTATTTATATGTAGTTTATATATAAATAACTGTATATTTCAATCAATGGACTACTGGAAACTGAGAAATACGAAGCTTCGTGCATCCGTATGGAATTAGTTCTATCTCTTCGGTCTCACCGGTTTCAAGATTATAGGTAATACTATAAGGAACTTGGCCAGTCATGTCGTTGTATAATCCCCAGGATGGAATGCGTTTTGCTTTCGTCTTGAGTAGGATAGGAGCCTCTTCAGATTTCCACGGGAAATTAGAAAATTTTCCTGTCTTTATGATTGAATAATGCTGATCAATTTTTTCTGGAGAAATGTTAACTAAACCATAGTTCCAGGGAGTTGTCGGGCGAACTTCTACGTAAGAGTCACCGTAATCAATCGGGTCTTTTTCATTCTTAACTTTCTTCATAGATTCACCAATCTTTAGAGCGTAAACGATAGGACCACGTTCTACGGATCTTGAATTTTCATACCAGGAATTATGATAGATGTGCATGGGTAACTTTAATTCAACTACATCTCCCGATTTCCACGATCGGTTTAGGGTTACTACCTGATTACCTTTAGGCTCCTGCACTACTTTGCCATTAATCAGAATTTGCCCTTGTTTGCACCATTCAGGAATACGTAGCTGAAAAGGGAATGTTACTACTTTCTTTTTCATGGTAAGCGTAAAGCGAATCGATTCTTCGAAGGGATAATTAGTTTCCTCTGTGAACGTGACGTCCGTTCCTGAGCCTACTTTTGTCTTTACCTGACTGGGAGCATAGACCAAAGCGGCTATACCATGGTCGGGTGTAGTATACCACAAGTTTTGAGTGAATTTTGGCCAGCCCTGGTGCATGTTAGAGGTGCAACAAGGGTAGCCGGAAAGTAAACCAAAACAAACGTCTGTGCCGCCATGATTAACATCAAAATTCCGGGTTTGTCGGGTAGCCATTACCTGGTTCGCCTGCTGGAAATATTGGCGTGTCAGGTAATCTTCTGAAACCTGAGCGGGCAGGGCATTGAAAGCAATTTTTTCCAGGTGATCTGCAAAGCTTACCTTACCCGTAATCTCTAGCATACTTTCCAGAGAAAACATCATTTCCACAGCCGAGCATAATTCAGACCCCTGCGTAGGATTATTCCCATGCAAGGCTTCATCACCGCCGTAGAGTCCGTGAGCCATGCCATTGAATTTCCGAATATCGGCGAATCCTTTCTCAACGGCCTGGATGTATTTCTGCTCGGGATGGTGTTGGTAATAAATGATGGGAGATTTAATACCCTGAGCCAGATTGACACAGTGAATGCTACCCGCCCGGGTCAGAAAATCAGTGTTCAGAAAACCATCGGTATAATCAAAGGTCTGCTTATGAATTAAATCTCCGAGTTTGAGCAGAAAGGGATCCCCGGTTTGATTGTACAACCAATACACCATCATCAAATTGTCTCCGCCCCGGTACCGGGCCCAGAAAGTCCAGTGATCCAGTGGTTTGGCCGGTAACTCCTTTAGCTGATACCGGAAATAATTCGTCATTAATGTAGTTACCCGCTGATCACCAGTGGCCGAATAATACTGTTTCAATATTTTCAGCATTACCATTTTAGGCCACCAGTCTCGGCTATTATCGCGTTGAATACCTGGTTCGGGCCCATAATCTTTTGCTGGACCAAAATAGCCGTCGGGCTGCTGGCTTTTAAGTGCCCATTCTACCCAGGGCTTAGCTTTCGAAATCAATTCGGCATCATCGAGCAGGTAGGCGAGGGGCAATAAGCCGTCAATCCAGTAAGGCCCGCGTTCCCATTGATCGCCGTCACCGCCTAGCCAGCCGTTTCTATGATTCATAACCAGTGGATAAAGCTCGTCCAGATGCCCGGTAGCTCCATTCTTCTGGCGAACCAGCATCTCTTTGAGCCAGCCTTTAGGTTTAATAGCTCCCAGTGGTAGCTCCTGATAGGGATTCTGATGCAGTGGAGCTCGGCTGTAGGAGAGGGTAGGTGTAGTCTGAGCAGTAGCAGCCAATGTCGCACTGAGCCCGAGGGCAACTAGCAATTTTTTCATAGGTTATTGAAAGAGGTAATGACGCAATGAAATACAAGTGAGGGGAGATAAACCCTGATTCTCTGGAAATTTAACCAGATTATCCTAGCATTAAGCCAACGCTTGGTGATTTAACGAAGGCGTAACCCTCTACGAAATTTCACTTTTTACTTTTGATGTTTTAAAATGAAGGCTACTAGAAAGGATTTTGGAAGAGTAGATAGGTTGGTGGTCATGAAAAGCCTCAGGTGATATTCGTTTTCATCATACTGGATTTAAGTAAATCCTTAGCTATTGCCCTACTAAATCTCATGAGAATCCTCCTTTCTACCCCTTTAGAAACATACTATTCGCTAATGAAGAAAGTGATTTGTACGCTAGTCCTAAGTACAGCGGGAATGTTAAGCGTTTCGGCTCAACAAAAATTAGACGTTCAGGCCCACCGGGGCGGCATGGGGTTAATCCCCGAAAATACCGTAGCCTCCATGATCAATGCCGTAAAAATGGGAAGTCGAACGCTGGAGCTGGACTGCGTTATTTCATCAGACCATCAGGTAGTGGTCTCTCATGATCCCTATATGTCTTCGGTCATTATGCTGAAACCAGACGGTTCGCCCATCACGAAAGAAGAAGAAAAGAATCTGGCGTTGTATCAGATGAGCTACGAGGAGATTAAGAAGTACGATGCTGGTATGAAGCCACATCCTAACTTTCCGATGCAGCAAAAAATGAAGGTACATAAACCTTTGCTTTCGGAAGTGATTGACAGTGTGGAAACGTTCATTAAAGTAAATCGACTGCAACCCGTTGCTTACAATATTGAAACCAAGTGTTCGCCCCAGGGCGATGGGAAGTATAACCCCAGCCCTAAGGTTTTTGTGGATTTGATGATGAGTGTAATCAACCGCAAGGGAATCGCGAAGCGGGTAACCGTTCAGTCTTTTGACATCCGTACGCTACAGGATATCCATAAAAAATTCCCTGAACAATCGCTGTCGGTATTGATATATAACAAAGATGGGGTGGAAGAGAACCTGAAGCGTCTGGGTTTTACGCCAGAATACTTTAGCCCGCATCACATGTTGGTAACCAGGGAAATGGTAGAACAGCTACATCAAAGAAAAATCAAGGTATTACCCTGGACGGTGGACGAAGTGAAAGACATGGAGTTAATGGCATCGTATGGCGTGGATGGAATTATCTCCAATTACCCTGATCGTTTGATCAAATTATACGGAAATTATCAAGCGAAATAATAGCTAGAAGTCAGAAATGGCGATTAATGGTTTTTAATCATTAATCGCCATTTTTTTGGATTAACTACCAGCTTTGCCTGAGCTAGTTTTTAGCCGCTAATAGTACCTTAGGAATGACACCATTTCGTTTCTCCTATTTAAAATACACGCTCTATTCTATTTCAAAATATGCCGGATGTATTTTCAGGCTTTCCGTACTATAAAAAAGCTCTAAATGAATAGTAATTTAATATGGAAGCATTTATAGAAAAAAACTGGAAATTGAGTTTTAGGGGAACGTAGCTCTCTAAAAAATGCAGTGGATGGTTGAAGTAAATTTTTAGCAAATCGGAGGTCTCGGTCATTTCCTGACATTTATGGATTTCAGAGGGCTGAATGCCCCAATTTTGCAAATTTATTAGGGTTATAATGTCTTTGAAACCCAATTCTTGCAGAAAATGCAGGAAATGCTTTGCAATTAATGCCAGCAATATCCAGGCAGTGTATTTGATTATATTTAGTAAAAATTTTAATTATTTAAGAAAAAGGTTAGGAAATATGAATCTAAAAGAAATACATTTGCTTGTAAACTCTAATAACCTGAACATTTCTATGAAACTTTTTACACCCTTGATGAGTATTCTTACCCGCTTATAGTACAGACTAACTAGTACTATTCCAATCATTACTTTTGCCTAATAAATACTTCTATCCAGTCCCTTAATCGAGCTCAGGACGGAATCATTTTGATTTAAATTATTGAACACTTAATCCAAAACAGAAAACTGCTTCGGGCGGGATGACTGTGTGTGGCTTCATCATTAAAAAGCCCGTATTACTCTCATTGATTTCTTCTATAAAATCCATTGAAACGAGTACCATTAGGTACCTGTCATGGTAGGCCTATGCCTTTTAAAATTAACAATTCCTTACATAATTTAAACCTATGTTAAAACCCTTACTTGATCTCAAAAAGTTGGGCAGATTGACACGGCTTTCCCTGGGACAGCTGTTACTGACCTGTGTCGGCTTTCAGGTTAGTTTTGCTACTGATCGTGGTGAAGTTCTTGCTCACACGCACAGTGTAGACAAAACCATCACTGGAAAAGTAACTGACGAAAATAACGAGCCTCTTCCCGGCGTAAGTGTAATTCTGAAGGGAACCCAACGCGGAACGGTTACCGATGGTACAGGGGGCTTCAGGTTCGAAATTCCTGAAAATGGAGCTACGCTGGTCTTTTCTTCCGTAGGTTTTGCTCCCAAAGAGGTAGTGGTGGGTAATCAGACTTCACTAAATGTAGTACTGTCGAGTGACAATAAAGTACTAGATGAGGTCGTCGTGGTGGGTTACGGTACTGCGAAGAAATCCGACTTGACGGGTGCAGTAGGTTCTGTAAAAGAAGCCCAGTTACGCGAGCGTCCAGCTCCTTCTTTGAACCAGGCTTTGTCTGGAAAAGTGTCTGGTGTTCAAGTAAATACCAATTCAGGCCGCCCCGGTGGCAGAACTACGGTACGGATTCGGGGGTTCAGTTCGATTAACTCTTCCAATAACCCCTTGTACGTGATTGACGGGGTGATGATGCCGCAGGGAACCCAGGCTCAGTTTAGCTCTGCCATTGATTACATCAATCCGAACGACATCGTATCGGTAGAGGTATTGAAAGATGCTTCGTCTACGGCTATTTACGGGGCTCGTGGTGCCAACGGCGTTATTCTGGTACAAACCAAGAAAGGGAAAGCGGGAGAGGGAACCGTGACGTATAGCACGGATTTGAGTGTAAATACCATTGGCCCTAATCGTCCCCGGGTATTGAATGCCAAAGAATACCTGGCCGTTGAAGATCTGGCTTTCGCCAATATTGCGAAGTATGATCCCGCAGGTTGGGCTTCCGGTAAATGGGCTTACCTTAATCCGAAGCTACGCCGGACAGATCCCCGGGTTTTTGATAGTAATGGAAATCCATTGTACGACACGGACTGGTTTAAAGAATCAACACAGAACAGAATTTCTCAAAACCATCAGTTAGGGTTCAGTGGCGGTAATGAACGGACGCAATACTCTCTGTCACTGGGCTATCGTGACGACCAGGGGCTGATTAAGACTTCTTATCTGAAACGTTATTCAGGTCGATTAACCATCGACGATCAGGTGAAGAAATGGCTGAAAATTGGCGGTACCCTGAGTTATAATAACCAGTCCGAAAACATCGTCGATCAGAATGATGCCGTGGCCCGTCAGATTGTGGAAGATTTCCCTTTCCTGCCCGTGAAATACGCCGACGGAACGTATGCCAATAACCGTGATTATCCTTATGCGGAAGGTACCATGAGTTCGGTTCACCGTTTAATGGGTCGTAAGTACATCCTCAATACGCAGACTACGCTGGGTAGCTTATACTCCAATATCAATCTGGCTAAAGGGCTGGAGATGCGTACGGTTTTGGGAGTTAACGTATTAACGCAGGAACAAAACGAATCCAGCACACGTACGCTTGAGATTGGTGCTCAGGGAACCGCTTCGGCCCGTAACCGGAAAGAAAGTTTCTGGTCGCTGGAAAACTACCTGACCTACAACAAGCAAATTGCTGAAAACCATTCGCTGAATGCTTTGTTAGGGATTTCCTGGCAGGAAACGAATTTCTTCCGCATCGGTGCCAGCGTTCGAACATTTGCTACGGATTATTTTGGTTTCAATAACCTCGGAGCTGGAGCTCTGTTGCCAACGGTTGAATCGGAAGCTTCGCGTAATGCCTTTAACTCGTATTTCGGTCGGGTGAACTATGGTTTCATGGACAAATATTTGCTGACGGTAACGGGTCGGATCGATGGCTCCTCCAAATTCGGAGCCAACCACAAATATGCCTTTTTCCCCTCGGCGGCATTAGCCTGGCGTGCCTCGGAAGAAGCCTTCCTGAAGAATAGTAACGTGGTCTCAAACCTGAAATTTCGGACTAGTTTTGGTATGACGGGTAACTCAGAGATTCCTCCGTACAGCTCATTGGCTCTGTTAAGTGCTAACTTCTCGACCGTATTTAATGACACTCGTCAGGGTGGAACGGGGTTGAGTCGTCTGGCTAACCCCGATTTGCGATGGGAAAAAACGGCTCAGGCAGATGTCGGTTTTGAATTGGGCTTACTGAAAAATCGCATCAACGTTGAAGTGGATTTATACTACCGTAAAACAACGGATATGTTATTGGATGCTCCCGTTCCCCGTACCAGCGGCTACGCGACGATTCGCCAAAACGTGGGATCCATGGAAAACAAGGGTCTGGAATTTAGCGTAAACAGCACCAATATTGAGCGTCCGAACTTCTCGTGGAGCACGATTTTCAATATTTCGATGAACAAAAACAAAGTTCTATCGCTGGCAACGCCTTCGGATATCTTCGGAGTAGGCGGACCTAACTTCACCAACCAGACAAACATTATTCGTATTGGTGAGTCCGTAGGTTCGTTCTGGGGGCTCACTCGCCTGGGAACCTGGAGTGAAGCTGAGCGTGAGGAAGCGGCTCGTTTCACCAGTTACCGAAATGGTCTGACGATGTTACCTGGTGATATTAAGTATCTGGATGTAAATGGCGACCGGGCCATTACGGATGCTGACCGTTCGATCATCGGTAATGGTAATCCGAAAGGCTGGGGAGCGTTGACGAACACCTTGCGTTTCAAAAACGTAGACTTCACGCTGGAACTTCAGTACATGTTCGGTAACGATGTGATGTTGATGAACCTCCATGCTAGCGAAGATCGTCAGGCTTTGGCGAACAGTTACACAACAGTTCTGAATGCGTGGACACCCACGAACCAGAATACGCCGATTGCTGAAATCCGCGAAACGCGTGCGGGGTATGTCACAAACGTAGATAGCCACTGGATCAAAGACGGTTCATTCCTGAGAGGTAGAAACGCCCTGATTGGCTATAACTTCCCTGCTACAATGACGAGCAAGATGAAGATTAGCCGTTTACGGGTGTACGCTTCAGCTCAGAACTTCTTCCTGCTCGTGAAAGATCCCGTGATTGGTGATCCTGAAGTAACTCCTACCAACCAGGGTGACAACAGCAGTGCCTTTACGCAGGGAATGATCTGGCATAACTATCCCAAGCCCACCACTTACATGGTTGGTTTACAGGTAGGTTTCTAATCGTAGGTACTTAAAGAAATGATCATGAAATTACATATTCGTCAAAATATAGGGAAAGCGGCCCTCGCTTGTACGCTTATGCTGGCGGCTACGGGCTGTACCAAATTCCTGTCCGAAGAGGCCCCTTCCAATTTAACCGAGAATGCTTTTTATACCTTGCCCGATCACGCAACGGCGGCATTAAATGCAGCGTATGCCGATCTTCGATTTATTGGAGATGGGGCTGGTATTTTCTCTTCCAACTGGCAACTGCTCGAAGCATTAACAGGTAATGCAACTACGGAAACAGCTCAGAACTCGGATTTAAATAACCTGTACGGTTTAATTCACGATGGGAATACGGCCCATGTGGTTAACTACTGGAATGGCTTATACCGGGTTATTGCTCAGA
Source organism: Siphonobacter sp. SORGH_AS_0500 (assembly GCF_031453245.1). NCBI lineage: Bacteria > Pseudomonadati > Bacteroidota > Cytophagia > Cytophagales > Cytophagaceae > Siphonobacter > Siphonobacter sp. SORGH_AS_0500. The sequence continues at coordinate 72,127 of NZ_JAVIYT010000006.1, read as the reverse complement.
CGAATCAGGTGCTTGAAAAAGTTCCGGGCATTACGATGGATGAAGCAGCCAAGAAAAAAATTCTTGGTGAAGCTCGATTCCTCCGGGCCTGGGCCTACTTCACGGCTGTTCGTTTGTGGGGAGATGTGCCTCTGGTAACGAAACCGCAAACCATAACTTCCGAAGATTTCCGTCCCTCCAGAACGCCTTCCGAGCAGGTGTATAACCTGATTATTGAAGACCTGACTTTCGCAGAAGCAGCAGGCTTACCCTGGATGGATGTGTCTGGTCACGTGAATCTGGCGGCGGTGAAGACGCAATTGGCAAAAGTATACCTGACGATGGCAGGTTTCCCGCTGAGAAAAGGAGCTACCCATTACAAACTGGCGGCTGATAAAGCTCTGGAGGTAGTTACTTACGCGAATGCCAATCCCGGTACGATCAATCTGTTCTCTACCTATGGCGAAGTCCATCAGGAAAGTCTGAAAAACCGCACGGAACATTTGTTCATGTTGCAGTACAACACCGTCGTAGCCGCAAATCCGCTGGATAATTATTATCCTAACTTCAAGCCCGTTACTTACAACGGTCCTTCAGGAACGGGCAGTACGGTACCTGAAATTAACTTCTATCGTTCCTACGAAACCGGAGATTTACGGGCGAAAGATCGCGAAGGGTATTTTTACACGAGCTATTTCACGAATGGAGATGGAGCTCTTTTTGATTTGGGGGCACCCTATGTATTCAAGCACTTTAACGTCACGGCGAACGGAACACGGGGCGTGCCCGGAACGCGTCAGAACAACCTGAATGTCCCTCAGATTCGCTACGCGGAGACGTTGTTGATTTATGCGGAAGCTCAGAATGAGTTAGGAGCTCCCACCCAGGCTGCTTATGATGCTCTGAAAAAAGTAAGAGATCGGGCGAAGCTAACGACGCCAGCTCTAAGCTCGTTTACGCAGAATAGTTTCCGGGAAGCCGTTTGGCGGGAACGTTGGTATGAGCTTTCGTACGAAGGAATCATCTGGTTCGACATGGTGCGTCTTCGCAAAGTATTTAACGTAACCACCAAGGGTTTTGATGATTTTGTGGGTCACGTAAACCTGAGTTCGAACCGTCCTTTACAGGAAAAACATTTATTACTACCCTTGGGTCGTCAGGAAATGTTGAATAATCCTAACCTGCGTCCGCAGAATCCAGGGTATCCTGGCATTTAGGGTTAATGTGATGGGTTTGAAGTTAGTTTGATGGTGACCATCTCTCTGACTTAATGAGTACTTCATTTATCGTGGCTGGTGGGGACACCAGCCACTTTTTGTATGGATGTTGTAGACGATCATCTCGAACGCAGTAATGAGACCTTACTTACGCATGAAGTTTAGGTAAGAGAGTTTTAGACAATGCTACCAGCGGAAAAGCTGGTAGAGGCTGCATAGAGTAGTGTTATAGTGACCTCTGCCGCTGCCAGCTTTTTTTGCTGGCAGCATCACTTTGGCATATCGAACATCCCCTTGCTGTAATCTCAAACGCAGAAAAAGAGTTTATTTAGGCAGGGGTAAAGTTTGGGGTGAGGAAGTTTTAGATAATGCTGCCAGCGTGGCCCGGCCAGCTTTTCGCTAGTAGCATCATTTCGGCGTATGTATCGATCATCCCCTTTGCTGTCATCTCAAACGTAGGGAGAGAACTTACTTAGACATGAGACAAAGTTTGGATGAAACTAATTATCCCTAATCGAAAAGGGAGATTCTCGCCTCGCTCTAATGACAGGAGGGGGAATGACAAAAACCTTGGGTTAAGAGACAGCTTTAAAAATTGCCTTTCGTTGGCAGCAATAGTTAGTTGGTAAGTAAAGCCCTTCGCTCTGAACGACGGGAAGGGTTTTACGACGAAAAGCCGATTCTCATCTGAGAACCGGCTTTTCGTTAGTACGATAAAGAAGTAAAACTAAGCCTGCTGCAGACCGGGAACTTCTACTACTTCATTGACCTCTGCTTCATAATCCACACCGGGAACTTCAAAACCAAAAAGGTTATAGAAATCAGTTTTGTAACCCTCCAGATCACCGATGGCGGGTAAGGTTTCGGTCGTAGCTTCTTCCCAAAGGGTGGCAACCGTTGACTGAACATCTTCCCGCATTTCCCAATCGTCAATGCGAATACGGCCTTTTTCATCAACCGGAACTTCACCATTGGTGTACAGTCGATCGCGGAATAAACGGTTAATCTGTTCGATGCAACCTTCGTGAATGCCTTTTTCCTTCATCGTTTTATACAACAATGAAATGTATAAAGGAATAACGGGAATAGCCGAGCTAGCCTGGGTAACCAGGGCTTTGTTCACCGAAACATACGCACGACCGTCTACCTCTTTCAGTTTTGCATCAATATCGAAAGCTTTTGCTTCGAGGTGATCTTTCGCCCGACCAATCGTACCATTACGGTAAACGGGTTCTGTCAGCTTAGGGCCAATGTAAGAATATGCTACTGTTGTTGCACCGGGGGCCAGCACGTCAGCGGCCTTCAAGGCATCGATCCACATTTCCCAGTCATCACCACCCATGACGGCAACCGTATTCGCAATTTCCTCTTCGTTGGCAGGATCAATAGAAATTTCTGAAACGGTACCCGTGTGGAAATCAACCGTTTTATTCGTGAACGTACCACCGATAGGCTTCAGCGTTGACTGATGTGTAATCCCTGTAACGGGGTTTGTACGGCGGGGAGACGCAAGGCTATAAACCACCAAATCAATTTGACCTAAATCGGCTTTGATCAGATCGATGGTTTGTTGCTTGATTTCGTTAGAGAAGGCATCGCCATTGATACTTTTCGCATACAGCCCTTCGGACTGAGCGAATTTTTCGAAAGCAGCCGTGTTGTACCAGCCCGCTGAACCGGGTTTGCCGGGAGCCGCTGGTTTTTCAAAATACACACCAATGGTAGAGGCATTGGAACCAAAAGCACTGGTAATTCGCGAAGCCAGACCAAAACCCGTAGAAGCTCCAATAACCAGAACTTTTTTAGGGCCATCAATTGTACCCTGAGACTTGGTATAGTTGATCTGATTCAGCACATTTTGCTCGCATCCCTGCGGATGAGAAGTCAAACAAATGAACCCGCGAATTTTAGGGGTAATGATCATAATCTATATAATTTTTAGATGGTATCGTACTTTAAAAATCAATGAAGATTCCCAAACTTCCGGCAAACCTAAAAGATTTATTTAAAATCATTGGCATAGCTAAGCCAGAAAGCCGCATTTTGATTCACGAAGTTCCTGTATAAATAATAAAGAGAGCATTGGATAAAATGCTCTCTCTTTGGAAGGAATAAATCCTAGTTTAAGATTTTACAGAAGCCTGCATAACCGGACTACGGCGAACGGCTCGTGCCGGAATAGGTATGCTTGGTGTGGCAGCTACTTTGGTTTTTGCCTTACCCTTATCAGATTTACCCCGATTCCACCAGATAAAAAATCCGGTAATAGGTAAGCTGGTGGCAACTAGGCAAGCCAGAAAATAGAGAATCTTGGTAAACGTACCGAAGATTTCTCCTGTGTGAATGGCCTTAGTCAGCGAAGTCATTTTCTGACCGAAAGGTTTTTCCGAGAAGCGATCAATAAGTAAAGCTTGACCTGAATAGGGATTGAAGACGATGCGATCCGTTCCCGCTGAAGCGAAAAATCCACTGTGGTTCTTTTGAATAGAGACGGTTCCTTCGGCTTTTTTAGGAATGTTGATGCGAAGGGCTCCGGTATACGGATAAACCCGATTGGCTTCGGCAATGAGCTTCTCAAAAACGATGGCGTTGCCTGTTACGGCTACCTCTGTGTTTTCTTCAATAGCTTTAAAGCCAAATAAATTTCGATAGCCGTCGCGGTACCATTCATAAGCAAAAATAGGACCAGTCAAAGCCATGATAGTTACGAAAACGAAGGCATAAAAGCCCAGCGTTTTATGCAAATCAAAATTGAGACGTTTACCGCTGGCATCAGTTTTAATGACCAAACCCGTTTTCCAGACCTTCCATTTTTTCCAGCTACTGATTTTCGCGGGTAACCAGAGAATAAAACCTGAGATGCAAAGGAAAAGCATGCCAAAACACGCAATACCCGTGATAAGTCCACCGATATCGTGGTTTTCAATCATCAACCAGCGGTGTAATTGAAGCGTGGAAGCAAAAAACTTTACAGTGGGTGTCTGAGCATCGCCCTGAATGGCTCCGGTGTAAGGATTAACCCAGAAATTTTTAGGTTTCTCTTTTTTAGGAGCTTTGCCTTGCTTCCCTTTTTCGGCTTTAACTCCAGCGGGTTCCTTGCCTTCTCCTTTTTTGCCCTTGGGTAAAAATCCAAAAGTCCAGGCTTCATTCGTGTTTTCAGGAATCTGAATAACCGAAACGCGGGAATCTTTCTTTTCCTTCTCAACGATACTAATCAGTTGCGAGATGGGCAGAATCTGAGCCTGAGCGGGTGCAGAAACCTGAAACTTATCCTGATCTACCCATTGCGTAATTTCACGATTAAAGACATACATAGTTCCGGTGAGACACATGATGAATAACACCAGCGTGCATGGAAGTCCTACCCAAAGGTGCAGGTCATTAAGTACTTTACGGAACGTGTATTTTTTGCTCATGAAAACGTATGGTGAGAAACCCAGAATACGTGAGAAAAAGAGAGGATAAGTGGGATAAGTATTAAGTAATATCTAAATACAATCGCTTCTATTTGCAAATGTATTAAGACTAATTATAAATAAAAGTGTTTAGGGAACTATTTAAGTAAAAAATGGGCAAATTGTCGATAAAACCTGCTTTAGGGGAGACGTAGGCGGTATTTGCCAGAGAAAGCCTCTGAAGTTTTAGAACCTTCAGAAAGCTTTTAAGGCTATAAAAACAGAGAGCAAGAGAAAGTAACTTACAACCATCCTTCACGAATAGCCTTTCCTACTAGTTCAGCGGAGCTTTTGACTCCTGTCTTCGCGAGCATATTCTTCCGGTGGCGGTCAACAGTTTCTTTGGTAATGTTAAACAACCCCGCAATTTGTTTACTCGGGTAACCATCAATGAGGGCCTTCAGGATTTCCTTTTCCCGAGGTGTCAGGGTTGCTTTGGAGGGGGTAAAGGTGGTTTGAGGCTTGACATTGATAAAAGATTCCTTATTATCCAGATCAATGAACGAAAGAATAGGCTTGGAATCAGTCTTGAATTCACTGATGTCGGTATGAATACCCAGCGTACGAAGGACACTGCCGTTTTCTCCCGTTTGAATGGCTACCAGTTGATGTAAGATTCGAATGTACTCCCCATCCGTTCGGCGGATTCGATAATCGTAGCTTACCTTATACCGAAGAACCTTCTCAGGACTCAATTGGCTGAAAAATTCAACGGCTGTATTTTCAAAATTTAGAAAAACTGTTAAATCTTCAGGATGGATATGAGCCAGCGTATGTTTAACGCCGAAATCTTCGGGATTACACCCTAAAACCTGAGTTACCGAATCACTCACATATTCTATTTCACCGTTCGTTAAATTGAAGATGAAATAAAAATAAGGACCAACGTGAAAGATGTTTAATAATTTTTTGTGTAGAGTTAGTTCAAATTCAAGATTAATATCGGTGGCATCTTGGTAGCGAGTTGCTTTTTTCCAGAACTTTCTGGCTTCGGCGTAAGCGTCTGTCTCGTTCATACATAGTTTGGTTAATGCGGTGGGTAACGTCATTTAAAAATAAACAATTGGCCTCAAAACTCTATGTAAAAGGTAGAGGAAAGGTTATCAAAAAATATAATAAAATTTTTAAGGTAGATATGTATGAATCAGGATGTTATATGTTAATTGAACTTAGTTTATGTTCACAAAGTAGCTGCGTCGATGAGCCTGAAGAAAAGTAATAATCGATCGGAGATTCGATTTTGTTTTCTGCTTTAGTGATAAACTTTGAACAGCCTTCTATTGAAATTTAAAAAGCATTTTTTGAGGGTAAATTTTTTCTAGCCGTGAGAAGTAATTTGATTATCAAATATTAATTATATTCTTTCTTTTTGAACTTAGTGAGAGCTTACTTAGGGAAGGAATTAAAGTTTTTATAGGCAAGTTCGCCCGTTTACGAACGTTAGTAAACCTAGCAAATTTCTAAGAGAAGTGAAGAAAGAGAGGGTTACTAGCAGCGATGATTTATTATTCTGTCTATCTTCTCGAACGTAGAGACCTGCTGTAGAATGGTAAGAAGCCGAGTGATTGTGGGAATGATTAGGTTTAAAGTAAGGACAGGTAGGAACCTGCTGTTTTGTAGGAACGAGATGGAATCTAGCACCAGGGCTTTATCTAAAATGTAGTGAGAGAGCTAATTTCACTTTGAATGAAGAGCTGTCGGGCCAGCGTGGCCCGGCCACGCTGGCAACGAAGTGACTGGCTTTATCGCTGCCAGCATCCTTATCGGAATGCGAAGTACGTCTGTCAACAAAAGAATAATCGGGTATTACTTATTTCGTTTTCTCCTACGAGTTATGCAATCCCCGGCAAGGTTCTTCGCTTCGCTCTGAATGACAGAGAAGAGAGTTCGTATGCCCTAGTTAGCATCTTGAACGCAGTAATAAATGTTACTTAGTAACAAACTACTTAGTATTGCATGAATATACTTAGATCTTAGGCAATCTTTAAAAAGAATAATACCTTAGAGAATCAATTATCGACCTCAGTTGAAACGCATCCCATGATCAATCTTTCTCAACAAATTTCCAAACATCTTCGCGAAGTATATTTTGGGGGTAATTGGACCTTTTCGAATCTAAGAGATCAGCTTGCGGATGTAAGCTGGGAGCAGGCCACTACCCAAGTTTATGATCTGAACACAATTGTTGCTTTAACTTATCACGTGCACTATTACGTGGCTGCTATATTACGCGTCTTCCGAGGACTAGATATTAACGCAAGTGATAAACTTAGTTTTGATCATCCGCCCATTCAATCATCCGAAGACTGGGAAAATCTGGTTAATAAAATTTGGATCGATGTTGATGCGTTAGCTGAATTAGTACTACAAATGCCGGAGGAGGCTTGGCAAAAGACTTTTGTGGATGAGAAATACGGAACGTATTACCGCAATCTTCACGGGATGATTGAACATACCCATTACCATTTAGGCCAGATTGTTTTAATCAAGAAAGTATTACGCAATTCTAAACCTTAAAAATACCAGCCATGAAAAGAAATTATATCAACCTTTCTATCCTCGCAATAGCCATAAGCATAAGCTTTGCTTCTTGCGTTACTTCACGAATCAAACCTTATTCTCAGGTAACACATAGCTCAAAAGTAGAAACATCTTCGGTTACTGTTTTTCTATTGGAAAGAGATATTCCTCAAAATATAGAACGATTAGGCGTGGTTTCTTTAAGAATCAATGGTAACGCAGGTATGGACAATGATAAGTATGTGAAAGACCAATTGTTTAAAGACTGCAAAAAGCTAGGAGCAAATGGGGCCTATCGTATCAATGATGGTACTTACACTCCTTTGGTGGTTAGTTATTTGGTTTTTAAGTATTGACTTAACAAATAAAAAAGTGATCACTGTATTACTAGTGTGCCTAAGCAATCCTACTATGATTTAGTCAAAGCCGTAAAGTACGAATGGTACTTTACGGATCAAGAATTTGCAATTTCAGCAGGATCGGAACTAACAAGAGATTTGCCACCATTTGGTTTATAGATGATTGGGGGAATGAGCTTTGGATAGAAAAAGTAAAGGATACAAGGGTATGCTCACCCTGTAGAACAGAGGATGCTATACGTATCTATCAGTTCGACCCTGACTGGGTTATTTAGCGATTTAGAGTTTATTTTCTGGAATTGGTCTTGTCAGTCAAAAGAGTTTCTACGAAAATTGAATTGTAAACAGCTATTATTTATCAGTTCATAGATGAGGCCATTATTGCTTAATGTATAGGTGCTTGTAATCCATAGCTTATATGAATGATTATTTAAAAATAAGTGGACAAGGAATTAGATTTGGACAAATGGTAGGTAGTATGATAGTTTCTTTATTTGTAGTAATATATATCGTTTATTTATGTTTTAATTTCTCTTATATAGAGTTATTGATACTATTAATAATACTCTATATATGCTATTGGTTATTTTCTAAAAATATGTATAAAGAAATATACTATGAAAACGGTAAAATTTACTTACGTGATCTTTTCAAACAGGAAGTATATGATATTACCATGTTTAAAGAAATAAGGGGTCAAATAGTTGGATGTTTAATCACATTTAAGGATGGTAAGACTTATTATTTTTATTTGCCTCCTGCTCGAGAAATAAAATCTGTATTCAAAAATGATCCTGCTTTTTATGCTAAAGAATTACATAATCAGCTATTAGAAAAAAGGACTCTCTATTTATCAGGTAATACGGATTAATGTAATTACTAAGAGGATAGAGATTTGTATACTTGGTTGATAGAATTACCCCAAAGAGTAAGTATCTAAAAAATATTTATAGAGTGAGAACAGGTTTGTAATCGCATCGTGGTTGCGAACAAGGAGCTGTTTTGCAGCATCGGTCAGCACAATTCTTAAATGGCTCGACTCTGCCAGAGATGAATCAATGCCAAAAGGTGATATACAGATGTATTTTGTTGAAAAGTAGTAGACGGAAAGCTTCGGACGTGCGAATATTAAATTCGCCCGTTCAATGAATACGGAAAGTAAAAAGAAACTTTCATTCGGCGTACTCCATTAGTTAATGGAATAGGATAATTAAATATACTAATAATCAGACCCTCAATTGCTTTCAAAAGTTAACCCTTGCGTGTATAAATAGTAGTAAGTAATAAAATAATTACTGATTTATATACATGATTAACGAAAATCAAGGGTTGGTTTGGAGAATTTGAAAGGTATTTTTAGATTTATATACCTATTATTTCATAGAATAATACAAACAAACGCTAAGACTTCATAGGCTTACCGCCTGTCTTCACTCATCAGTTTTCATTTATTTATTGCTTGAAGCGAACCTTACAAATAAGGGGTGAAACGGCTTTTGTCTATATGTTCTGTCATTGCTCACTTTAAAATATAACTACTCTATTAATTATGAAAATGAAAAGCTGGCTTATGGGCCTCACCGCCCTCACGCTTCTCTGGGGTTGCAAAGACAACGCCTTGGAATCCAATCAACATGCGGCAGATCATGCAGCCCGAGTCACTGCGGGAAAACAAGTGTACATTCCCAACGATCTCAAAAACATTAATTTAAACGATGATAACAGCGAGTGGAGTTACCAACGATCCGCTCAATCTGATAATGTGGTTATTTTCTGGCAAAAAGGTTTTGGAAACAACCCGCTTCAGGCCAGCGATCCTAACATGCGTTTTGATGTAAATGCTGTTCTGAACACGGCTGAAAATATCTATACGTACGATCGACAGACGCTTCAGTTTACGAAAGCAAACACGCGAATGGATACGCTTAAACTGATGATTATGGTCTTTTACAATGGCGGTTGGCAAGCTACCGGAGCTGGTTACGATAACGTGATTGGAGCCATTTGGATGAGTCCGAGTGCGGTACGTTCGTCACCCGTACTAGCCCATGAAATTGGCCACGCGTTTCAGTATCAGGTTCACTGCGATGGTGGCTACGGTTTTCGCGATCAGAACTACGTAGGGACGTTTTGGGAGCAGTGTGCTCAATACATGTCTCGTCAACTTTATCCCGGAGACGCACTAGGGGATTTAGGGCACTTTGTTAGTAATTCCTACCAAAACTTTTCGCACGAAAACATTCGCTACCAGTCTTTCCATCTACCTGAGTACTGGAAGGCGAAACACGGAGCGGATTTTCTGGGTCGGGTATGGAAAGAGGCGATTGGAACCGAGCACCCGCTACAGACGTATAAACGCATCACGGGACTTTCTCAGGATCAACTCAATGACGAAATAGGAGAGTACGCCATGCGTTGTATGAACTGGGACTTTCCCAATGGTTCGTACGTACGCGATCGGGCCGCTCAGGGAACTATTCAATTCTCAACGGCTCTTAGCCAGAATAGTGATGGGTCTTATCAGGTTGCTAGTAATATCGCTCCTCAATGTTATGGGTTCAATGCCATTCCTTTGAATGTTCCTACTACTACCTTGGAGGTGAAAGTCAACTTTGAGGGACTCAACAGTACCCAATTTTCAAACATACAGGGCTGGCGTTACGGATTAGTAGCTGTCAATCAAAATGGAGGAGTAACGTATAGTACGCTAGGGAAAACTCAGCAGGGAACCGTGACATTAACAATTAGCCTTAATACCAAAGAGCTTTACCTGGTAGTAGCCGGAGCTCCTCAGCAACATTTCAATCATCCCTGGGGCTTGGCTGAGTCTGATACGCCTAAGTTCCCCTATAAAGTTAGTTTCATCAATACACAGCCCAAGTAGAATGTAACGAAAGGACTTGAGGATTACAACGAAGCGGAGAAAAACGGATTCTCATTGTGGCCATCTGTTTTTCTCCGCTGTGCCGGATAGCTAAATAAGAAAAATACATAAAAGCTAGTCTAACTAGAAAAATCAAAATCGTTGACCTGATTGAAGTAATCACTTTATTGAACAAACCAAGTTCATGGCATTTGACTGGAAAGCCTTTCTACACACTAGGTACTTCTTCAAAGGGTGTAGAGTTTAGGTAAGCAAAGCGTTAAGTGAATGAAACGAACATTTGTTCATGCTGGGCAAAAAGAATAGTTATGTTTCATTGCAAACACATTATGCGACGCAATCTTATTAAAATACTAGTGATAGTAACAATACTATTATCTGGCTGTCAGCAAAAAAATGCAGCTAGAGAATGGAAAGAAAGCGACGGGTTAATTCCAGACAGTACAACAGCCGTTAAGATTGCAGAAATAATATGGCTTAATGTATATGGAGAAAATGTATTAGATACAAAACCTTATAAAGCCAAACTGATTGATAATAAAGTATGGATTGTAGAAGGAACTCTAAATAAAGGGGCTGATTATGATGGAGGTACGCCCTATTTAGAAATACAGAAGGATAATTGTAAGGTTATAGGAATATCTCATAGTAAATAAGGATTACATAAATGGCCTCCACCATTGTTGACGTTCAAACGAAGCAATGACAGTACACGGTATTTAAACGATGAAAAGTATATTTTACGATAAACGTTAAATGCTGGTAAGTTTTGCTGGATAGTAGTACTTACAGAAAATGATTAGGGTAAGCGTTTGCATCAATAATCTTTAAAACCCTGTCATCTCGAACGACATGAGAGACCTTCTGCGGAATGCGTCGGCTTTTACTCATGACCAAGTAAGTTTGAAAAGATAAGTAAGGTCCTTCGCTCTGGATGACAAGAGTGAGTAGAAACAATCTTACTTCACATTACCATCTCGAACGCAGTGAGAGACGAATAAATGAATTTAAAACTAACCCAATTATTCAGTCTTTCCCTAAGGACTTCGCTCTGAATGGCGGCGAGAGAGCTTAGGTAAAAGACCGAGCGTTTAGCTATTTCGGCAAGAGACAAAAGCCTATAAAATGTAGAGACGCGATTAATCGCGTCTCTACATTTTATAGGCTTTTGGAAATGATAGAAGTGCCGTCACCTTTCAAACAGTAGAAGCAATTACCAGCTTACCAAAAAGGAAATTCCGGGAAAACGTTGAATTATTTATCGCCGGGGCGGTATTTTTTCTCCACGTGTTTCAATACATCTTCTTTGTAAAAATAAATTTCCTTATAGGTACCGTCGATATACCCACGAACCTGATCGGTATAATGTGGAGATCTCGGATCACTGCTGGAACCACCCGTCAGAATAGTTTTAGCCCGTAGCTTATCACCAAATTCTACGGCGGCCACGAAGGTGTTCCCCGTCACACCGTAGCGTTTGTGTGTTTGAGGCATTTTGCGACTGACGTAAGCATTCAGTGAACCCATGAAACCGGGTGTTGCAGGCACGGCCCAACTGGGTTTATCGTCACTCGGGTCACCGTCGGTGCGTTGAAAACGATTGGCATTGCCCCAGGTAACTTCCCAAGTGCCGTATTCTTTTTTGAGCTCCTCAACTACCTGAGCCAAAGCCATAACCTGTTCACGGGCTGAAAGGAATTCCGTTGTCATCGCAGCTCCATTCGTTAATGAATATTGCTCTTCGGTCGTAACTGGGCGGGGCAGGCGAGCCATGTCCAGTTGAATGATTTTCTCCAGCCAGTGAACCGTCAGTGTAGTTGCGATGGAATTAGTATCTGTTTTGAAATCCCATTTTTTCAAAACGTCAATCGGCTCTTTTAGCAAGGATTTCAGAGAGTCCGAAGTTAAGGTGTGATACGCCGCAATCAAACTGGGTACATAACGCTCTCCGCTGGGTAAGTAATGATCGTAAGACGCTTTCACGACGTCATCCATCGTTGCTTCTTTCAAAGGGGTTAATACTTTGACGGCATGAACCGCCCGGGGCGTATGTCCATCAGGGTGCATGTAGGCCGGAAGTTTCAGGATTTCCTGCGATAACTCTCCCGCACCGTATAAAGGCGTAGAATTACAGTTTTGTAGCCAGCCGTTTGTAGGATTAAGGTAATGGGGAATCTCGGAAAGTTCGTGCGTTCCCTGCCATTCTGTAGCGGAAGTAGTGCCATCTACTGGGCGTTTCCAATCCAGAATCGGATTCTTTTTAGGAACGAAGTTCCCGTGCCAGTACGCTATGTTCCCGTCCTTATCGGCGTACAGCACATTGCTGCCTACCATGGCTCGCTTGTTCATGGCCTCGGTGAACTCCTGTAGGTTTTTCGCCTTCATTTTCAGCCAATGCATGGCTAGTAAATCAATATTCGGCTCGTGCGTTTTCAGAGACACCCAACGCGTTGCGGTGGCGTAGACAATGGGGCCATGATGCGTGCGATAGGTAACCACTTTTTTAGTAGCAAAGCCATCGCCTTTTTTGTACTTAATTTCGTGAAGGGTGCTATCCACGTTTTTCCAGGCACCGTCGTACCGGTACATCAACTTCCCGTTTTTCCACTGCACATCCTCAGCGTAAAGATCTTTCGCATCGGAAAGGGATACCGGGTGCATCCAGCCACAATATTCGTTGAAGCCCTGAAAAATAGAGAATTGTCCCAGAAATGGTGCTCCATACGAATTCAGTCCTTCTTCACTTACCACCTGAATTTCAATTCGACCGTAATATTCCGAGTGGGGGTTGATAAGCAAAATCGGTTTTTTGCTTTTGGTGCGGGACGGTCCCAGTACCCAGCCATTAGAGCCATCGTTTTTGGGAGGTTCGGCTGTAAAACTCCGGCCCTGAATGGCATGCGTATCTTTCAGGTAAAAGGCTTTGAAGTCTGCTTCCGAAACGTTACTTCCCGTCATAGCGGGCACGTTATTCATCAGATTCATCCAGGGTTCCACCCGTTTAATGAGCTTGGGCTTCACCTGAGGATGAGTAATCAAGTAATAATTGATCCCGGCGGCGTGGGCGTCGCAAAGCTTGCGTAGCCACTCAGGTGACTGCTGATAATACGCTTTCGCCTGCGTAGAATCAATGAACATCTTCGACCAAAGGTCGCGGATTAAAGCTGCCTCGCCCTCTACTTCAGCCAGACGACCCGTGCGACTAATGAGCGAGTTTTCCACCTTTTCGAAAAATTCTTCGCACTGCACGTACATCATTCCAAAAACAGCATCAGCATCCGTCTTCGTGTAAACGTGAGGGACACCATATGTATCTTTGATAATTTCAATGCGTTTGGCCTGAGCACGCATCGCCTTGACTTCCTGATCCGAAAAAGGACGCTGAGCAAGGGCCGAACCAAGGCTCAAGCCCAGCCCCAGCAGGGGGAGGTAAAACTTCGATAACATTTTCAATTCAGATTAATAGAACAAAGTCAGAAAGGTAAAGTAATAAAATTGCCTTTTACTACCGATGAAGTAGGTTATATTTTATTGAAAATCATTATATCAAAATATTATATGGTAATATAGTTATAATGTATGCTTTTTGCAGCTTAAGCTAATGGGACAGTATGGAAAGCATAATAACGTAAATTTATATACGTAGTCTGATTGAAATCACAACTAATAACTTTAAACAGCGTGCCGTTTCTCTTTCTCCCAAGTCATCTTAGAGCTACGAATAAGTATGAAGATAACTAAGCGGTTCTGCTAGTAGATATTCGGAAGGTAAGTAAGGTCCTTCGCTCTGGATGACAGGTAGTAGGGAGGTATTGGGTGGAAAAAGAAAGGCTACCAGAGTAGCATTTGTTCATGCTCCAGTTGATGTTTGGGTAAGCATCGCTATCTTTTAGCTGAACTCCCTCATGACCTTTCATCTCGAACGAAGTGAGAGAACTTCTTTTGGAATGGGACGGCTTTAGAGCGACCCATCTGCACTTTCCTAAAATTCAACCCCTTACCTGACTCTAGTAAGGCCCTTCGTTCTGGATGACAGAAGAGAAGGGGGATAAGCTACATGTACTTTTAGCTGAGAAGCGAACCTTTATACAAGGTTATCTTGCTTACTCTATTAAGGAAAGAAAGTAAACATCTACATGTTAAAATGGTGAAGAGAGTTTTTCCAGAATCAACTTGTCTTTATCTTTGTTTATCCGCTCTACCCATGGGCTTACCTAACTTAAAAAACATACTTATGCTCACTTTCCTAGCAGAAAACTGCAACTACTTCATTTTAATCTGTATAGTTTTAGGAATTCATTGTTACCTGAAAGTACACGGCAGTAGAAAAGTAACCAAGGCTGTTCAGGTTCGGATCTATACCATGAGTTTAAACGCCATCTGTGTGTTGGGAATTGGTTTTTGGGTAGTATGGTTTTTAACGGCTAAATTTAGTTAGTTCAAGCGGTCCAAAGAACCTGAAACGTAAGAGGTAATCCGAACTATAAAAAATACCGTAAATGGTCTTAGAAACTATTTTCTGAGACCATTTTTTTATGATTGATGAGAATAAGTAAAAGGTAACATTCGATCGATCAGTTACTATTGAAAGGTGGCTCAACGTTTACAAGAAATGGGATTACTAATGCTTTAGGTGTTAATTACGGTTTATTCGGGTGGTTTTAAGAACAAAGACGAAGGTATGGGACAGCTTTCCATTACGGTTTCAGAGTTGCATCTGTTTATGGATGGAATGTTACTGATGATGTTTCTATACATGTTGTTACTGTTCGTACAACAGCGGAAAAAAATCTATTCTTTATACGCCCTTTATATCCTCTGTATTACCATTGCCTGCCGCTTGAATGAAGCCAGTTACCACCTTCCTTCGTATAAACCCGGTACTAATTATATAGTGCTGCTGTTCGAATCGCTGGCTTTTTTACTTTACATGCGATTCGTCATTTTATTAATGAATTTGCCCAGATTTGATCCCATTAGTTTAAAGTTTCTACGGGCGATGGAGCTATTCCTGATTGGAGCCGTAGCACTGGATACCCTCTTGTGGGCTAGTAAAGCCGATGCCAACATCAGAAGTACATTTTATTCCATCAGCCGATTCATACTGGCAGCCATTGGCTTATACGTCATTCCTCGGATTTTAAGAATCCGAAACGTCGTTACCCCCTACTTTATCATTGGGTCCTTTTTCTTTATTTTGGGCTGTATTGTGGCTTTAGTCATGGGCGTAACGCCGTACATGACCCCAAGCGTCTGGATTCAGGGCGGCGTGGTGTTAGAAGTCTTATTTTTTACTTCCGGCATTGGATATACCAATTACCGAACCGAGCAGGAGAAAATTGCCGTACAGGCTCAACTGATTGAGCAGTTACAGGAAAACGAACGCAAGCAATCGCGGCTGAACGGGATTCGTGATGAAATTGCTCGCGATCTACACGATGAAATCGGTTCGCACCTGAGCAGTATTAATATTCTAAGTCAGACGATTGTGCCTCTGGTTCATGACGAACGAGTGCAGCAACGGCTCAGCCGAATCGGCGACAGTGCCCGTCAGGTGATGGACAGTATGCGGGAAATTGTCTGGTCGCTCAACTCCTCCAGCGACTCTTTACTAAACATTGGCTTACGAATTCAGGAAACTGCCTATTCACTCTTTGCTGATTCATCGACTCGTTTGTTCATTCAAATTCCTGAATCTAGCCAGCCGCTGGGATTATCCGAACGCCAGCGTCGGGAGTTACACCTGATCGTCAAAGAAGCCCTGACAAATGTCCTTCGGCACGCCCGGGCGGATCAGGTTTGGGTAAATCTGGATGTTGACGTCAATGACGTAACCCTACATATAAAAGATGATGGAATTGGATTTGATTCTATGCTGGAAGTCAGCGGTCTGGGTATGAAAAATATTCGTGAAAGAGCTTCGCAAATGGGGGCTACTTATAATTTAACGAGTTCTCCCGAAAGTGGTACGCTTTTACAAATTTCATGGCGTGTGGTTACTAACCATTGATAATCAACCCCAAAACTAAGAGACTACCTCTAGGATAGCCTCTTAGGGAGAAATCATTGATATAGAAGGTTGAACGATACTAAAGCGACTTAATGCTCTTTGATTACCAAGACAAATGTGATCAGTTCCAAAGGTTCCTACAATCCCATAAAAGGGGGGTATCTCTACGAGATAGGACGATACCGGGCAATAGCTTCGGTAGCGGAGTGAACCTGAAGTTTTTCGTAAATACGTTTGATATGACTTCGTACGGTTTCCAGACTAATCATTAATTCTGCGGCGACCAGTTTATAACTAAGTCCCTGTGCCAGGTAATGTAAAATCTGTCGTTCGCGGCTGGTTAGCTGATCTAAGTCCGCTGAGGATGTATGACGGGCAGGAAAAGTCTGAATGACTTTTCGGGCAATGCTCGGTGACATCGGAGCCCCACCCATACGTACGGAACGGATGGCTTCCAGTAACTGATTCGGAGGGGTTTGTTTGAGAAGGTAACCCGAAGCTCCAGCACACAAAGCCCGGAAAACCCGGTCATCATCATCGAAAACGGTGAGCATGACTACTTCCACCGAAGGAAACTCTCTACGAATACTCGATACGGCCTGAATGCCATCGCGTCCGGGAAGGTCAATATCCATCAAAACCACTTCTGGTTGCAGTCGGTAGACCTGTTCGTTGGCCCGAAGGCAGTCACCGAAGGCTCCGACGAGGATACAGTCTTCAGCATCTGAAATCAGCACCGTCAGGGCTTCCCGAAGAGCCAGATTGTCTTCGTAAACTAACACTCGGATGGCCATATAATTCAGGGATTAGGATTAACAAAGATAACCCGAGAAAGTCACTTGTCTATCCCATATAGGGGGGAGAAGGAAGGTCAAATTAGTAGTGATTTTGTTGGCTGCAAAAAGCTGGCTGGGTTATCTGGAAGCTTTGTTACCTATCTATCGGCATATGCTGCCAGCGGAAAAGCTGGCAGCAACAAGAATGAATAGTCTCTGGATAATCTTATGAAAAGGCCTGATATAAGGAAAGAAGTATTTTTGAAACCAAATAAGTGCAATGCCGCTGCCAGCCTTTTTGCTGGCAGCTTTAGTTACTTATTAACACAGGCTACCCGTGAAAAAGCTGGCAGCGGTAAGGGTGAGTTACTTTGAATGACAAGCAAGGAGTTACTCGCCAAGTGTTACTCACATCCCTCCGATATGGAAGGTTTCATCGCTAATTACTTTAAAAATCGAGCAAAGCTGTTTTCTTTACAGAAAGACTTTGATTTGAAAAATCAGCTTAACCATTGAGCCTTTACTGTACGAATGACTTCACAAACAAACGAAAACGGCTTTAAGCCTCGGGTAACATTAGTAGATGCGACGATGGTCGTGGCCGGATCGATGATCGGTTCGGGAATTTTTATTGTAAGTGCCGAAATTACCCGTAGCGTCGGCGGGGCGGGCTGGATGTTGTCTATGTGGTTACTGGCGGGGCTGGTTACCATTATCGCTGCCGTAAGTTACGGCGAATTAGCGGCCATGTTTCCTGGTGCGGGCGGGCAGTACGTTTACCTGCGGGAAGCTTACAACTCCCTAATCGGCTTTCTCTACGGCTGGGCTTTTTTTACGGTTATTCAAACCGGAACGATTGCCGCCGTTGGAGTCGCGTTCGCCAAATTTACGGCCTATCTCATTCCGGCTTTTAGTGAAAAACAGATCCTTTTTGCTTTAGGAAGTTTTCAGTTTTCGGCCGCTCAGCTAGTGGCTATTATTACTATTGTTTTGCTGACGTATATTAATAGCCGTGGCGTTGAAAATGGTGTATTCCTCCAGACATTTCTGACCAGTGTCAAAATTATTTCACTCATTGGATTAACTATTGCCGGTTTTATCTGGGGGGCAAAAGCTGAAATCTGGGAGCAAAACTGGCAGAACGCCTGGACGCTTTCCAACCTTACGCTGGACAATGGTCAGTTTCAGCAAACGGCTCTTACCGGGCTGGCTTTCTGGGGAGCCATCGCGATTTCAATGAAGGGTACGTTGTTCTCCAGCGATGCTTGGAACTCTATCACTTCCATTGCCGGGGAAGTAAAAAATCCTCAACGAAACATTGGACTAAGTCTACTGCTGGGTACGATCATCGTAACCGTTGTGTACATGTCTACCAATGTGATGTACCTGGCAGTAGTGCCGTTGAAAGAGATTGCCTTTGCTCCGAATGACCGGGTAGGGGTGGTGGCTGCCGATTACATTTTTGGCTCAGGCGGCACCATTGCCATCGCAATTATGATCATGATTTCGACCTTTGGTTGTAATAACGGACTGATCCTTTCGGGGGCTCGTGTGTATTATACCATGGCAAAAGACGGTCTGTTTTTCAAGAAGGCTGGAACATTAAACGAAAAGCAGGTACCCGCCTACAGCCTCTGGATTCAGTGTGCCTGGGCGAGTTTGTTATGCCTGACGGGCGAGTATAACCGCCTGCTGGCTCTGGTTATTTTTGGGGTATTGCTATTCTATATTCTGACGATTCTGGGAATTTACATTCTGCGAATAAAAAGGCCCGATATGGCCCGTCCCTACAAGGCGTTTGGTTACCCTTTTTTGCCCGCTATTTATGTGGTGGTGGCAACAACCCTGGCCGTCTTATTACTGATTTTTGAAGCAGAATACACCTTACCAGGTTTGGGAATCATCTTACTGGGAATTCCGGTTTATTACTTCGTACTGAAAAGAGATGCCGTACGTTAGGATTCGCTCATCTGCGAGTGTTTCTCAGTATCCCGCATGTTAATGCTGACGATCAGCGAAACGGCCAGACAGCCCGTCAGATACCAGTAAAACCAATGGGCGTGACCTGCATTTTTGAAAAGTAAAGCCACGTATTCGGCGGTTCCGCCAAAAAGAGCAACGGCCAGAGCATACGGAAAACTAACCCCCAGCGAACGCACGTTCGCTGGGAACATTTCGGCCTTAATAATGGCCGAAATCGACGTGCATAAACTGGTAATGAGCAAAGCAAGGGTAATTAATCCCGTGGCCATCCAGAAATTCTGCGTTTCACCGAGCCAGGTTAAAATCGGAATGCTGGTACAAACCCCAATGCTGCCGTAAATAATCATTTGTCGCTTACGCCCAATTTTATCGCCTAATGCCCCAAATAAGGGCTGTACGAGCATGAATAAAATGAGGGTTATGACGGTAATTGTAGTGGATTCGTTTTTGCTGAAGCCCGCCGTGTTTACCAGAAATTTCTGCATATACGTAGTGAACGTATAATAGGCTACGGTTAAGCCAATAGTAAACCCCACCACCAGCAAAGATTCGCGTTTGTAGCGTAGCAATTCTTTGAATGTACCCCGCTGTTCGGCTTTGACGTGTGTTTGTTGAAACGAATCGGTCTCGGAAATTTCTTTTCTTAGGTATATCGCTGACACGGCCAGAATAGCTCCAATCCCAAAGGGAATTCGCCAGCCCCAGTCGCTGAGTTGTTGTTCGGTCAATAAAAATCGTTGCAACACCAATAGGATTGCCAAGGCAATTAACTGACCCATCGTGGTTGATACGTACTGAAAACTGGAATAAAATCCCCGCTGATGAGGCGGAGCCATTTCGCTTAAGTACGTGGCGGCAGTGCCGTATTCGCCGCCAATACTGATACCCTGAATCATTCGGGCTAACACGAGAATGAGCGGAGCTGCGAGGCCAATTTTCTCATAATTCGGTACAAACGTGATCATTAATGAACCCGCACTCATTAATAAAACCGAAAGGGTTAAAGCCGCCTTCCGACCTTTACGATCCGCATAGGCTCCCATAATCCAGCCGCCAACGGGTCGCATGAGAAAGCCGATGGCGAAAATTCCAGCCGTATTTAATAACTGAGCAGTTTCGTTGTCTTTCGGGAAAAATGATCCGGCAAAATACAGCGAAAATACCGAGTAAGCGTACCAGTCGTACCACTCTATCATGTTGCCGATAGACCCTCCGACAATGGATTTCAGCTGAGTTTTGAGGTTGGGTTTTTCTTGCGTTAAAGATGACATAAGGCTCAGGGAAGTCTGTAAAATCTATAAAGTTTGAGTACTAGGAACACTAAGGTAGTCACTTAAGCCTCAAATTAATCAAAGGCATGGAGAGTAAAGAGCACAAAAAAGCCAGTAAGAGGTTTCTTACTGGCTTCGTATAGCAATAAAAGGGGGAATGTCTAATGAGTAACCTGTGCAGTCAATACATCAGAAGTATCTACAAAAAAAACCTCAAGAGTTTGATCTGCTAATACTAATGTAGAAAAGCCGTTTTTATAATTCCACTGGCAGGTAGCGGCTTGTAAACGAGCATCAAAACCGGACTCTTTAGATGCTTGGCCATAATGCGTACTTAACTCCTGCTTGCATTGGTTAAAATCCGCTTGTATATCTGTCTTCGCCTGCATTTCAATAGAAACCATATAAAGCTGGTTGTTTTTGAAATAACTTTTCAGGATCGCAGGTCGATTCTGGTATACAACTCCTTTATACTCGATTGACTCATCCTTAGACTCTGAAATAACTTTTTTACCAAGTACCTGAGTCAGCTCTTGAGCGTTCATTCCGAACTTCATTCCGAAAGGCAAATGCATTTCTCTGGGAGGTACGGCAGAGCTTATGAAACAAGTTAATACTAGCGTGATAAGTAAGAAATGGCGGAGCATAAGCGGAGTGATTAGCGAGTATGTAATACAAACTTGTGTATAATTGAAGCCGGTAAGGTATTTATTCGATGAATGGTAGTGTTTGCTCGATAAATGACATCGCGTTGAGCTATTTTCATTGATAAATGATTAGATATTGCTAAAATTGGAGACTCTAAGAATAAACGTTCGCATTTATTTTGATCGGTTTGAGGTAATTTTTACGATTGACTTTTGATTTCTATGCATAAAATTTCCTTAGTCTTACTTCTGTTTTTCAACCTTGCCGTTCAGGCTCAGTCTAAAATTTCCTGGTGGAATCCAGCCAGTCATTCATTTCCAGTGATTGAAGGCCAGGGCTGGTCTAAGGGGCTACAGAAGTTCTACGATCGTTTACCTGCTTCGGCTGAAAAAGAGGTCCGTCCGCCCGTTTGGGATTTATCGCGACAATCGGCGGGAATGTTCATTCGCTTTATTAGTAATGCTACCCAAATTACGGTCAGGTATACCGTAGGTAAAAAGCAGCCGGGTTTGCCGCACATGCCCGCTACAGGGGTTAGTGGAGTGGATTTATACGCCCGTGATCCGCATGGAGCTTTTGCCTGGTGTGGTGGGAAATACACCTTTGGAGATACCATTACCTATCAATTTTCAAACCTCAAAAGCGTGGCTAAAGGGCAGGAGTTTAGGTTATATCTGCCCCTTTATAATTCGGTAGAATGGCTGGAAATTGGTGTTCCTGAACAGGAAAAGTTAACGCCGCTGGCCTTGAGAGAAGAAAAGCCGGTGGTGGTATACGGCACTTCCATTGCTCAGGGAGCCTGTGCATCCCGTCCCGGCATGGCCTGGACCTCAATTCTCGAACGGCAATTGGACCATCCGCTTATTAACCTGGGTTTTTCGGGAAATGGACGACTGGAGAAAGAGGTACTGCACTATGTGAATGAAATCGATGCCCGGCTGTTTGTGCTGGACTGCTTGCCTAATCTGGTGGCCAGTGTGGGGATTGCTCCCGAAGAAATCAGAAAGAGAATTGTGGAATCGGTGAAGGTGTTGAAACAGAAGCACCCCCAAGTGCCCGTATTAGTAGTCGAACACGCGGGTTATTCGGATGCGGGCATGAACCCGCTTCGAAATGAGTATGTCGTTCAGGTAAATGCGATTTTACAGGAAGCTTATCAGGAATTGAAAGCCAGTTTTCCTGAGGGATTATATCTGTTGTCAAAATCCGAGATTAATCTGAGTAACGATGCGATGGTGGATGGAACGCACCCTTCCGATTTAGGCATGCAGGCCTACGCGGATGCTTACCAGCGAAAAATTCGTATGATTTGGAATGAACCGCAAGGCAGTATTTCTACGACGAGGCCCATTCCCCAAAGTCGTGATTTTTATAATTATGAAACTCGCCATCGGGCTATTTTGAAGCGGTTGAAGCAAAAGAAACCACCGATCGTTTTTCTGGGAAATTCCATCACACATTTCTGGGGAGGAGAACCGCTGAGCGAACGTTCCAATGGTCCTAAAACCTGGATTAAATACATGGAGCCTTTAGGGGTTCAGAATCTTGGTTTTGGATGGGACCGGATTGAAAATGTGCTCTGGCGGGTGTATCACGGTGAATTGGACGGTTATAAGCCCCACACAGTGGCGGTAATGATTGGTACCAATAACCTGGAATGGAACACAAATGAAGAGATTGTGGAAGGCCTCCGGTTTTTGATACAGGCCATTCGGCGAAAACAGCCGAAAGCAAGAACTATACTGATTGGCATCCTACCGCGTCGAAACCAGGAAAGTCGCCTGGAGGAATTAAATCTTCAGCTAGCAAAAGCGGCAGGCGATGAACAAGTGTTATTTACGCAACCGGGTAAGGCACTTTTACTTGCTAATGGTAAAATTGATGAGACACTTTTTACGGATGGGCTACATCCCAACGAAACGGGTTACGAGCGAATGGCGGAGAAATTAGTGCCATTACTTAACGTCAAGTAAGGAGCACTAACTTTCTCTAAAAATATATAGACTATTTTTGGGTATTTTTAGCTATAAAGTAAGCTACTGATAATTATATAATTAAAAAATTCATCTTCTATGGAAAAACTACCATATCTTTAAAGTCCCCACCGCCATGGATTAGCTTTAATTAACCCAACCACAAATCTATCCATGCACAAAAGAAAAACGACGATAAAGTGGTATAACGTTTATACCTGGGCAATACTAGTGCTTCTCTGTCTGCTATTTCATATCTATATACTTATTCCTCTGTTAAAGCGACTCTGGCAATTATTATTTCATTAGTTCTGGGAAGTTACTCTTGGCAATCGGAAAGCAAAGGTACTCCCATAACCCAAACCCTGACTCTTGGCGGAGATGGATCCATTTTGAGCTTCGATAAAGTCTTTGGAAATGGCTAGTCCCAGACCTGTCCCTGTTTTTCCCTGCCCGTTTGGAATCTGAAAATAGCGGTCAAAAATTTTGCTGAGGTACGTCGCTTCAATACCTTTACCCTGATCTTTTACCTGAAATTCAACCCAGGAATCAAGCGGCTGAATGTTGATTTCAACGGTGCTTTGCTCAGGACTGTACCGGATGGCATTGGTCAGAAAGTTAATTAATACCCAGGCTGTTTTCTCAGCATCGGCATATACGGAAAGGGGGGACTCAGAACGGTTTACTTGAATGGTAACGTGACGCTGTTGAGCCGTACTCTGGATACTTTCCTGAGCTAACTGTACAATTTGCTGCACATTTACCGAAGCCATTTGCAGTTGAATATTACCCGTTTCTACCTGCGACAGTTCCAGTAATTCTCCCGTGATGCGGAGCAATCGCTGGGTGTCAGATTGAATACTGGATAATAACTGTTGCTGATCTTCCGAAAGGGAACCAATGCGGGGATCGCCGAGAAGCTGTAAGCTCATTTTTATGGCGGAAATGGGTGTTTTTAATTCATGAGACACCGTAGCAATAAAATGCGTTTTTGCCTGATCGAGTTGGTGAAAACGGGTTACGTTTTTAAGGACAATGACTTCTCCAATAACGGTAGTACCATTGATGACAGATTGTTTTTCCCGGCTGAAATATTGCTCTTGTCCATCCACCACAATGGGTAAATCTTCCGCTTTTTCCTGCAAAAGTGTTCGCAACAGATCGTTACGAAGGGCAACGTCGGGAGCATACTTGCCAACCAGATCGGACTCTTTCATGCCTAATAATCCCAGAGCCAGCTCGTTCACAAACAGGATAATACGTTGATCATCCAAGCCGATTATGGCTTCGGGCATGGAAGCAATGACGGTTTCGATGCGACGTTTTTCAAACTGAACTTTCGCCAGATTACTGTTTTCCCATTGATCGAGTTTAATGGCCATGGTATTAAAGGCCTCGGCCAGCTCGCCAAATTCATCGTCGGAACGAAAACCTAGTCGTGTGGAATAATTGCGGGCGGCTACTTCCTTGATTTTCTGCGTTAATTCCCGAATGGGATTGGCGATAAAGGAAGGAAAATTAACGGCAAATGAAAAGGTGACGAGCAAACAAAAAGTGGCGATGCAGGTGAGTAATAAAAGGGCTGAATCGGCAGTTTCCCGAGCCGTTTCACTTTTTCTGAAAATGGCTTCTCGGTTTAATTCTGCAATGCGATGCAGGGGTAGGCGAAGGTTCTTTAAGTACTGAAATTGGGAAGTATCCCTTTTCCATTGCTCATAGCCCAGCCTGATTTGCCGGGTTAAATCTCGTTCGCCCAGCTCGGTAACGTTCTTTTCCTGCCGTTTTAATAAAGATTCAAATTGTTGAAAGTCAGGAATAGATGATTTCATTTCCTGAGCATCAATCACCGAACTTAGTTCATCGACATACGTAAGCGACTCGTAATTAGCCTTGATGATGTCCTGCGAATCCTGGGCTAATTCCCGCAAAAAGTAAACGCCCAGCACTCCTAGGGCCCCGCTTACCAGAAACAGAAACCATAAGCCCAGCGATAATTTAACCTTGAGTTTCATGATAAAATAATCAAATCGATGTCCGACGCACTAAGTTCTTTCAGCAGTCGATTAAAAACGTTGGTACGCAAGATAACCTGGAAGAGGTTCAGATGAGGCTTGCCGATACAAATGGTTGTTACTTTGTATTTTTCGGCGGTAGCAGTTATGGTTTGGGCAATGTCCGGATCATGAATCTGAATAATTTCAGCCCCCAGTTCGGTGGCGAGTTTGAAGTTATTAATCAAATGTCGCTGTAAGGCCAGGGAAATATTATTCTGGTTTTCGCGGGGCGTGTGTACGTATAACACATACCACTGGGCATTGTAATACGAGGCCAGCCGGGCGGTTTTGCGAATAATTTTACGGGCGGTTTGGTCGGAAGAACTAACACAGGCTAAAAAACGCTCCGCCTCGAAGGTACCGGGTAACTCTTTTTCAATTTTTCGCTCTACCTGAGTCGCCACTTCCCGTAAGGCCAGTTCCCGCAGTTGCAGGATTTTTTCGGGTTGAAAGAAATTACGAAGGGCCTGTTCTACTTTGTCAGGCTGATAAATTTTCCCTTCGCGGAGGCGGGTAATGAGCTCATCGGCGGTAAGGTCGATGTTGACAATTTCGTCCGCTAACCGTAATAAATGATCGGGAATACGTTCAGTAATCGACACGCCCGAAATGCGTTCAACGGCTTCGTTAAGGCTTTCCAGGTGTTGGATGTTAACCGCTGAGATAACGCTAATCCCCTGATCCAGAATT
Organism: Siphonobacter sp. SORGH_AS_0500; assembly: GCF_031453245.1. Taxonomy (NCBI): domain Bacteria; kingdom Pseudomonadati; phylum Bacteroidota; class Cytophagia; order Cytophagales; family Cytophagaceae; genus Siphonobacter; species Siphonobacter sp. SORGH_AS_0500. The sequence goes on along the minus strand of NZ_JAVIYT010000006.1, from coordinate 46,308 downwards.
TCTAGCACATCCTGCCAGCGTTTTTCGTTCTTGCTGCCGGGAATATTCGTGTGAGCTAACTCATCGACTACTACTAATTGGGGATGAGCCGCCAGCACGGCGGGTAAATCCATTTCGTCGAGCTCTTTGCCCTTGTAAAAAACTTTTCGACGGGGTAATAAAGGAAGGCCCTCCACCAGGGCCTCGGTTTCTGACCGCCGATGGGTTTCAACAAAGGCGATGCGAACATCCAGACCATTCCGGTGCAGAGCATGTGCTTCCTGAAGCATTCGGTAGGTTTTCCCTACACCGGCACTCATTCCAATGTAAATTTTGAATTTCCCACGTCGGGATTTTTGAATGAGTTCCAGAAAATGGCTGGTATTCGGTTCCATGATTGTAATAGGTAAAGACGCGATGGATTCCGTCTGGGTAGAGGCAACGTTTGTCTGATTAACAAGCGATTTAGATTACCCTACAGTCGCTCGGCTTTGTCGTTTGCTAAACCGTAGACAAACCAATGTTTGCCAGATTCCAATGTTTTTCAATACTATCCTACCAAAGGCCTATGTTCATTTTGCCACTCGGCAGAATCGAGCGACTGCGAAGAGCAAGTGTATCTTTTTATGTAGAGACGCGAATTATAGCGTCTGGCTGAGATCCAGTTAAGGGAAACCTAACTCGTCTCTTCATCAAATCCATAGTCGGCCTATACCCAGACGCGATCAATCGCGTCTCCACGGTTAAAATAGTTCGTTATAAGGCGATGCAAAGGGCGGTTTTCACGCTGGTATTGGTATTCGTATACGTACCATTTTTTTGAAATAAGTCTTCGGAGCTGGTTAACTGCCGAGCTTCCAGTCGAACCAATACTTCCTGGCTTACTTTATAGTCAGCATTGATTGAAAATCCATACACTTTAAACGGAGCTGGAGCGGTGATGATAACGCCTTTTTTGTCCTGGTAATACTCGGCCCGGGCCGCCAGTGAAAAAGCATCAGTAATGACATACCGCAGGATAGCTACGGGAGAATACCAGAAATTCAGATCGTTTGAACCCTTAGCCGACTGCTGCCAGCCGCTGTCAAATCCGGCGATCAGGCCAACTTTTGAGCTGAGTTGAAAAATGCCATAGAAGTTATGAAAGTAACGCATCTGCCGGGTTGAGTCCGGTTTGTCATTCCCAATGAAACTGCTGGAATTCAGCGTTATCCGATCCGATGGCTTGTATTGCACCTGCCAGCCAAACGCGGGCGTCTGATTGCCGTCTACCCGACGAATGCGTTGCCAGCCATTGAGAACCAGTCCGGAGAAAGACCATTTCCCGCTAGTGTAGGAAAGTTTAGCCCCGGTTTCGTAATAAGGAGAATTTTCGGCGAGTAAACTTCGGCTTAGCGTCCAGTTGTCTTTGCCAACGGCACTTTCAAAACCAATGTGAGAAGGCATGATCCCGGCGTCCAGCCAGAAATCTTTAGCCAGTTTTACGCCGATGTTCGCCTCGTAAACGTGACGCAGTAACTCAGGCTCGGCGGCGAGGTTATACTGAGCATACGTCCCAGCCATCAGGGCTATGTTTCCGCGAACGCGATCGGTTTGATAGGCCGCTTTTACGAAGCCCAAATTTAAATTGAATTCATTATGGCGGTTATAATTGTAGAGGAAACCGTCCATGGTATGATTGGCCGGACGGTTGAAATCATACCCATAATATACCTCTGCATAACCGCTGACGGTTAGGGCTTTGGTAGAATCAGTCTGAGCATGAATAGTACTGGCAAATGCACTGACAAATAGAGCAGTAAGAATGGTTTTCATGAATAAAGTGATGTAATACTATAAACTGTGTTTTTCAGATTTTGTGTAGAAGTCGGGAGAAGGTTTCCTCAGTGGTTCAGTCAGCTTTTTCGCTGTCAGCGGCTGCGTTGAGTAGGGATTAGGAGGTTTTTGCAAAGCCTTGGGTGGTTGCTGGTCGGGCCACGGTGGTCGGGCCACGCCTGCAGCGGCTGCGTTGAGTAGGGATTAGGAAGTTTTTACAAAGTCCTGGGTGGTTGCTGCCAGCGGAAAAGCTGGTCGGGCCACGCTGGCAGCGGCATGGAGAGAATTCTATTAATAGCAACTAATAGCAACTCAAACCCCAAAACTCTAAACCCAAACCCCAAACCCCAAACCCCAAACCCCTAAACCCTAAACCCTAAACCCTAAACATAACCCCCTCAACTCCCAACCTTCTCCTATAAAGCCGCATTGAGAGCAAGGACATTGACCGTTTCAACACCCCCAACGAATGACCTCTGAGTGTGGATTTTTACTAATTGTTGAAGCTGTTCTTCGGAAATGTGACGAATACGGGCGATGCGTGGAATTTGCACCAAAGCTCCCTGCACACTAATGTCAGGATCAAGGCCCGAACCCGAAGCCGTTACCAAATCCGCCGGGATCTGGTTTTTCTGAATACCTGGGTTATGTACCAGAAAAGTATCAATGCGAGCCTGAACTTCTTTCAGGTAATCAGCATTCGTCGGGCCTTTGTTGGAGCCGACTGAACTTGCAGCATTATAACCCGCTGCCGATGGCCGACTCTGGAAATACTGATCCTGAGTAAAAGATTGTCCGATGAGCTTTGCTCCAACGACCTTGCCCTTGTGTTCAAACCAGGCTACGTTACCCTTAGTCGGACTTAACTGAGCAATGCCCCAAACGACTGCCGGATAGATTACGCTGAAAAAAACAACACTAAGCAGGGTAAGTTTGAGAGCTGGAAACAGATGCGTTTTCATAAAATTTCATATTTAAATAGCTGCTCATCCATGTATTAAAAGAAAACGGAAACAGCCAGGTCTAATAATTTGATACCGATGAAAGGAATAATGATTCCGCCTAAACCGTAGATGAACAAATTGCGGCGGAGTAGGGCACTGGCACCGATGGGTTTATACGCCACACCTTTTAGAGCCAGTGGAATCAGCATGGGAATGACAATCGCATTAAAGATGACGGCAGAGAGAATGGCCGATTCTGGACTATGCAAGTGCATGATATTCAGGCTTTGCAGTCCGGGAATGCTGAGAATGAATAAGGCTGGAACAATCGCAAAATATTTGGCTACGTCGTTAGCAATAGAAAAGGTCGTTAACGTGCCGCGAGTCATTAATAACTGCTTCCCAATTTCTACAATCTCAATCAGCTTGGTTGGATCATTGTCTAAATCGACCATGTTCCCCGCCTCTTTGGCGGCTTGCGTACCCGAGTTCATGGCTACTCCTACATCGGCCTGAGCCAGGGCGGGGGCGTCATTAGTACCGTCACCCATCATGGCTACCAACTTACCATTGGCCTGTTCCATGCGGATGTACTGCATTTTATCTTCGGGTTTGGCTTCGGCAATAAAGTCGTCAACGCCCGCTTTTTTGGCAATGTATTCGGCTGTTAAGGGGTTATCGCCCGTGACCATTACCGTTTTTACCCCCATTTTCCGCAGTCGATCAAAGCGTTCCTGCATGCCGGGTTTAATAATGTCCTGTAATTCGATCACTCCCTGAACTTCTTCATTCTGGGCTACCACCAGCGGAGTTCCGCCATTTTGAGCAATGGCTTTTACGCGATCACTCATGTCTGCCGGAACGGCATTTCCCTGACGAGTGACCAGATTGCGGATCGAATCCTGGGCTCCTTTCCGAATCCGTAGTCCAGAAGGAAGGTTAACGCCCGAGGAACGGGTTTCGGCGGTAAAGCGAATGAGTTCAACTCCTTCGGGTAAACTTGCTTTACTACCCTTTTGCTGGGCGAGTTCGACAATAGATTTACCTTCAGGGGTATCATCCGCCAGCGAAGAAAGCAGAGCTGTTTCGATGAACGATTGTTCACTAATGCCCGTAGCGGGCCAGAAATGCGTAGCCCGGCGATTGCCCAGCGTGATAGTGCCGGTTTTATCCAACAACAAGGTATCTACATCTCCAGCAGTTTCTACCGCTTTGCCGGATTTGGTAATGACATTGGCCCGTAAGGCCCGATCCATTCCGGCAATACCAATTGCGGATAATAAACCCCCGATCGTTGTAGGAATCAGACAAACGAACAGCGAGATGAAGGCTGCAATGGGAATGGGGGTTTGGGCGTAATCGGCGAAGGGTTTCAGGGTAATACAAACAATGACGAAAACCAGCGTAAATCCTGCCAGCAGAATGGTCAGGGCAATCTCGTTAGGAGTCTTCTGGCGGGAAGCTCCCTCGACCAGAGCAATCATTTTATCGAGAAAGCTCTCGCCCGGTTCAGTCGTCACTAGCACTTTAATCTGATCGGAAAGCACTTTTGTTCCACCCGTCACGCTGGAACGATCCCCGCCGGATTCCCGAATAACCGGAGCCGATTCTCCCGTAATGGCCGATTCGTCGATGGTGGCAATCCCTTCAATGATTTCACCGTCGGATGGAATGATGTCTCCTGCTTCACACAGAAAGACGTCCCCTTTTCGCAGTTGAGACGAAGGAACCGTTTTGATTTCTCCGACGTACATTTCACCCAGGGGCTGGATGAGCCGGGCGGGGGTTTCTTCGCGGGTTTTTCGTAAGCTGTCGGCTTGAGCTTTGCCCCGTGCTTCGGCCAGGGCTTCGGCAAAGTTGGCAAAGAGCAAGGTCAATAATAAAACTACAAACACAATCAGGTTGTAAGCCAGCGATCCCTGACTTTGGTCGCCCGTAGCGGCAATGTATAGAGTCACCAGCAGCATCACCACTGTACCCAGCTCAACGGTAAACATAACCGGATTACGAAACTGGACGCGGGGATTAAGTTTAATGAAAGCCTGCCGGATGGCAGTCTGAACCAAAGCAGGCTCAAACAACCGGGTGGAATTGTTCATGAGATTAGTTTTCAGTTTACTGTTTTCAGTTTCCAGTTTACGGTTTCCAATTTTTATCCACTGAAAACGGTAAACCGAAGACTGTAAACTAAGAGAAATATTCAGCTAAAGGTCCGAGGGCTAGGGCTGGGAAGAAGGCCAGAGCAGCCAGGATGACGATGACGGCGAAGACCATGATACCAAACGTTCCAGTGTCGGTGCGTAAGGTTCCGGCCGACTCTGGAATGTATTTCTTGGAACCAAGCAATCCGGCAATGGCTACGGGCCCAATGATGGGAATGAACCGACTGAAAATCAGGCAGATACCTGTAGTGATATTCCAGAATGGGTTGTTATCTCCCAAACCCTCAAAGCCCGAACCGTTGTTAGCTGACGAGGACGTATACTCGTAAAGCATTTCTGAAAAACCGTGAAATCCGGGGTTATTCAGCCAGGCCGTGGCGGTGTTGGGTTGTCCTTGGGCATTGAGGTACCACCAGCCCATGTTTACGTCGTTGGCCGCAAGGTAACTAGCGATGGCGGTACCTGCCATGATTAACAGGGGGTGAAGGAGGGCCACAATCATGGCGATTTTCATCTCCCGACCTTCTACTTTCTTACCCATGAATTCTGGCGTTCTACCCACCATCAATCCCGAAATGAATACGGCTAGAATAATGAATATGTAAAAGTTCAGAATGCCGACGCCGCAACCTCCGTAAAACGCATTAGTCATCATGCTCAATAATTCGGCCATCCCGGATAGCGGCATGGTGCTGTCATGCATGGCGTTAACCGAACCCGTAGAGATAACGGTAGTAATGATACTCCAGTAAGCCGAGGCCACGGTACCAAACCGAACTTCTTTTCCTTCCATTGCCCCCGCAGACTGATTAATCCCCATTTGTGCAATAGCAGGGTTCCCCTGTGTTTCGCTGTAAATGGCTGAAGCCAGCAAGAGGAGAAATCCAAGCGTCATTACGCCAAAGACCATGTAACTGAATCGGCGGTTTCGGATGTAATAACCCAAAGCAAAAATCATCCCCAGAGGAATAACCGTTTGAGCAATGAGCTCAACGACCATGGTCAAGTAATTGGGGTTTTCGAGGGGGTGAGCAGAGTTTACGCCGAAGTAACCGCCCCCGTTAGTACCTATGTGTTTGATGGCAATCATGGCCGCGGCTGGTCCTTGCGATACCTGCATGCTATCGCCCTGCATCGAAACATAAGAGGCTTTCCCGGCGGTGTTCATGGGTGTTCCGTTAAACACCAGAATCGCTGCTACGATGAGTGAAAGCGGTAACAATACCCGCGTACAGGATTTCAGAAAGAAATCATAAAAGTTACCTAATTGAGTAGTCTGACGGTCACGAATGGCTTTAAAGACAATGACTGCTGCCGCCATACCCGTGCCCGCAGAAACGAACTGAAGGAAATTCAGACAAAAAATCTGACTAAAGTAAGACACGCCCGTTTCGCCGGAATAGTGTTGCAGGTTGCAGTTAACCAGAAAGCTAATCGCCGTGTTAAAGGCCAGGTCGGCGGTCATATCAGGGTTACCGTCGGGATTCCAGGGCAGCCAGCTTTGATTCATTAACACAAACATGGCCCAGAAAAACCAGATGAGATTAATGGTTAGCAAAGCTTTTAAGTGCTCTTTCCAAGTCATTTCCCGAAGAGAGTCAATGCCAGAAATTCGGAAGAATAGTCGCTCAAGAGGACCTAAAATACGATCCAGAAAGGTGCGTTCCCCGGCGTAAACCCGGGCCATGTAACGACCCAGAGGTATAGAAAGGACAAGGGTAATGAGAAAAATAAGACCGATGCCCAGAAGTTCAGAATTCATTTCTTAAAAATTTTCGGGTTTCAGCAGGACGTAAATCATGTAAGCAAAAACCAGTAGCGACAGTATGAAAAGTGCGATAAACATGGCGTCAGATTTTTTCGAAATAGTCGACGGATTTGAAGAAAAGCCCGAAGCAGAGCAGGCCAGCCAGAAGATATGCGATGGTGATGAGCATGGGAAAAATGTTTGTACGTCTGTATTTATTCAAGCCCCGTGCCAACTTGAAAAAGTGTTTATATATTATTGAAAATCAGATAGATAAGAGAATTGGTTGAAGCATTGATCCTTATCGGTCTTTCATTTTGAAAAGGTCAGTTTTTCATTTTGGAAGGGTGGACGATGGAGAGGGAAATCAATTCGCTTTCGAATCTCACGTAACAGGGGCTTAAAACGCAGGAAAAACGCTTGGAGAAGAATTGAAGCGTGACCTCTAATGAACCAGTCGAAGTCAACAATCCATAGGTACGAATGGACTGCGTTAGTTGGAAAACGCAAATACCAATCTGAGGGCAAGTGCCCGTTCGTGAAAGTCGGTAAAAAGCAGGGAAAGGATGGATTGCTCTAACAATGCAGATGAAGACTATCTACTGAGGAACCGTTGATTTATTGCGTGGGCGGGGTGGGTGAAAAGGAGAAATGCGGTCTTTATATTTTAAAAAACGCCAGGAATCTTTCAGAAAGGTAGGGTAGATGGTCATTCCAAAACTGTAATACGTTCCGTTGAAATGCTGATTTATATCAGTCTGGAAAACAGAATAGCGATACCCCCCCTGAATGCCAAAACCTACCCAACGGGTAGCTTTCCACTGAACGTACATCCCCATTTGAACGGGAGCAAAGAAATGACGGGTCGTACGATCAATCGGCACGTCGCTTTTTAAATCATGCGGGATGGCATAGGCTAACCCTCCACCCACTTCCATAGGAATACTAATCATCCAGCGTTTGCTATTCTTGAGATTCCACCAGTAAAGCAGACTCGCAAACCATAAATCGGTACGCGTATAATAGTCCAGATTAATACGGTGGGCAGCTTCCTTTCGCCAGTTAATCAGACGCATGTAGGTGGCATAATTCATCCAGTAATAACCCAGCGTGAGCTGGTTACGTTTAGCCCCAAAGGAAATACCCGCGTTTACTCCCCAAATGTTAACGGGTTGATGTTCAATAAAGGAGCTTCTCGAATCCAGGTTAAAGACGGCTCTGACAGGAGAAGGCTTAAGCGAATCTTCCCGCCTCAGATCAGTCAGATTAGGAGGTGGCGAAAAAATCAGGCTGGAAAAGGAAAGTAATAATCCCAACATAAAATCTAGTTTTCAAGACAAACCGAGTACCAGTAGAAGGGTCTATCCGTAGACAGATAACTTACTTTTTCGCAAATGGATTCGTTGCTTAAGGTAATTTTGAGTATTGTTACCACAAATTAAATTAATGGATAAGTGATAATGCTAATTTTGACTTGTATAAATACCTAACCTACCCGATTTTTTAATTTTATGGGGGATTTATAGCTGTCAAATAAAGTTATCTGATAGCACTTATTGACTATTGAGATCACCACACTAATCCATTAAAAGCATAACGTTTATATCAATAAGAACAGAAGAATTTTATTTATTTTCTGAGCGTATGGTAATGATGCCAATAATTAGGTCAAAAGAATAACTAGGTACCAACTGAGGGGGAGAATGCATAGCTATTAATGCTTAAATATTAGATGGTTAAATGACATACTAATTGTAACAGAACGACCAAACAAAAAAGGTTTTAGTTTGAATTTATAAAATATATGCCTCATATTAACATCGTAAACACTTGGAGTTTGTAGGGCTCTCTAGTGAGATTTGTACAGACTTTAAGTTATCATAAACCCTGACTGGGTTCCGGTTAGGGTTTATCGTGTAATCACGGAAACAATTTGTAAGAATATCTTTATTTAAATCAATTCTAATGTGAATGCTACTAGGGAATAAATGCTAACCTTTGATATTATACGTAATACTAACCATATGGGTATACGTTATTATTCGTTTGGTCGATAAATATTGACTTTAGATAGGATGTGATTTGCAGAAACTAGAGGGTGCCTATAATTTAGGCCCCTGGATTTATTAACTCAGTGTTTAATCCTGGCGGTTTAAACGCTATTATACAAAAGCCTGTTCGGAATCTGGACAGGCTTTCTAGATTTAAAAGTCAAATGTAGGCATGATAACTGTAAAAATTACTAGTAACCTTGTATGTAACTAAATACCTATAAAGTAGAAATACTTGAGTATTTAAAAAATAACTTATCTAATCAATAATAATTAATCTCATACCGAATCAATAATGCTGTTTAGAAAGTGGATTTGAATTATATTTGCCTAAGCATACACATGTTTAAGCAACCCATTTAAACAGAATAGAATATCATTATGTCCTTGCAAGGTCCAATCATTTCAGTCGAAGATGACGAAGACGATCAATACTTAATTCAGTCAGTAATTGATGAATTAGGTATTACAAACAGGCTTTTGTTTTTTAATAATGGAAAAGCTGCTCTTGATTATTTACTGGTTACGGAAGAACAACCTTTCTTCATCATTTGTGACGTCAATATGCCTATCATGAATGGGCTGGAGTTACATATGCATCTTATTTCAAACGAAGAATTAAAGAAAAAATCTATCCCTTTCATATTTTTTACAACAGCTGCGAATGCCAAACTAATTGACGAAGCTTACCAGCAAATGATACAGGGATTTTACCGAAAAGGAAGTTCGTTCATAGAGTTAAAAGAGCAGATTCAAACTATTTACAATTACTGGAAAAGCTGCCTGCATCCGAGTAATTTACCTACCTAATAAAGCAAGAGCTTCAGAAATTTTCTGAAGCTTAGGTAGACATTTCCGAATATTAAAAGGTATAGCCCACTTTTGTTGTTAGAAACATACTCCCTTGTTGCATAATAGCCAGGCCGACACTGGCCAGTACACTACTTTTGCCTCTGATGCGGTAACGTGCACCCAGACCATTTTCCCAGTTAAATGAACCCGTTCCGCCCTCGTACTGATTCCAGAAATGAGAATAACCGGGATTGAGATAGAAATAAGGAGCCAGTCGTTTTTTACTGAAGTCAAAACGCATATCCACAAAAGCCAAAGCTCCATCAATTTGAGCAAGTCTGGCGTAACTAAGTCCTAAACCAATATGCAAAGATTGATTCTTAACGATTCCGTTGATAGAGGTAATCTTGAATCCCTGACTGTCTTTCGGTAGATAATAGCCTTTCCAGCCAGGGCCAGGGTCTACTTGTAGCATAGTGGTTAAATGATGAAAGTATTCTACTGCTAGGGTAGATTCAAATTTCAGACTCTGTTGAGCTAAAGCAACGGAGGGATTAAAAAACAATGTGAATAGAAAGAAAAAGTGTTTCATAATAAAATGAGTAGTTGCCTAAGGCATAGCGGAAATCAAGCTAAGCTATTGATAGTAAATAACTTGTTTACTATTGGAAGAGGCGGTCTAAGAATAAGATCCTAAAAGAAAAGAGAGACCATACTGGATCTCTCTTTTCTTTTATAACTACTCAGGAACGAGATCCCATCTCGTTCCTGCCCTAAGACAGGTTCCCATCTGTCGTTACTTCCAAGCTTGTTACGCAGAGTGAGTGAAGGATAGCTTACATTAGTATTGTCTAACTATAGTCACTAATTCGGGTAATCTTGCCTTCCTTTATTTCGAAAACACTAACTCCCCGAAGGTTCAGTTGTTGTCCTGCTTTGGTAGGATCTGGAAAGTCGGCAGCAAAAGTTGCCTGGTAATCAATTTCAATAGCTATGGAATTCTGGGATTCAGTTATAAATCGAATGGTTTGTTTTCGCTCCGAAAAGTAGGCTAATGATTGCACCGCTAGGCGTTCAAATTCGACTTTAGTATGCGTTGTTATGCCTTCAGAAGCGTTGGAAACATTCTCAAACAGAACATCATCTTCCAGGAGAGCAATCATGCCGGGTACGTTCTTGGAATTGTAAGCCTCAATGTACTTTTCAATCAATTCTTTGTTCATAACTGTCGTAATAAAGGGGTTATTCATTCAACTGGTACTCTTCAATTTTTCGGTATAAGGTGGTTAAACCAATGCCTAATAATCGGGCTGCTTCGGTTTTATTACCTTTTGTATGTTGAAGAACTTTCCTGATATGTTGCTGCTCGATCACTGAAAGTTCAAAAGAATCGATTGACTGATTTTGCGTATGGAAAGGTAACGTTTCTGCTTTTAATAAGCCAGTATCTGATAGAATTAAAGCCCGTTCAATTACGTTTCGAAGCTCTCGTATGTTGCCCGGCCAGTTATGTTGACTCAATTGTTTTAAAAAATCAGGTTCTATCGTTTGAAAGGGGATTCGTAAGCGGCGAGATAAACTTTGAGCAAGTCCCTGTGCCAGGATCGGTAAATCACTAAGCCGTTCGCGAAGGGGAGGCAAATCCATCTGAAAAACGGAAAGGCGGTAATATAAATCTGCCCGGAAATGCCCCTCCTGACTTTCTTTTAACAAGTCCCGATTGGTAGCTGCAATGATGCGTACATTCACCTGCGTAGGTTTTGTGTCACCCACTCGTAAAAACTCCCTGTTTTCCAGCACCCGTAGCAGTTTAGCCTGAAGATCCAGTGACATTTCGCCCATTTCATCCAGAAACAACGTACCGCCGTTAGCCTCTTCGAAGAGCCCTTTTTTATCTTTGGTGGCTCCGGTAAAAGCTCCGGCCCGGTGGCCAAACAGTTCGCTTTCCAGTAATTCCCGAGAAAAAGCCCCACAGTTGATGGCCAGAAAGGTTTTAGTCCGACGATTACTTTCGCGATGGATGGCCTGGGCAAAGAGTTCTTTTCCCGTGCCCGTTTCTCCAATTAACAAAACGGTCGTATCGGTATGAGAAACTTTTCGAGCCAATTCTTTTGCCCTAAGAATTGCCGGTGATTCTCCCTGAATATCTTCCAATGAAATGAGTTTTTCGCTGACCTGATTTTCCAGTTCACGAATTCTGAATTGCAGGTTCGCTTTCTCGACTGCCTTCGAAACCAGGGTGATAATTCTATCGTTGTCATCGCCCTTAACCAGGTAATCGAATGCCCCATTTTTTATGGCCTGTACACTATCAGGAATCGTTCCGTACGCAGTAAGTAATAAAATCTCGGCAGATGGATTAATCTGTTTCACTTTGGGAACCGTTTCCAGCCCATTTCCATCAGGAAGTCGAACGTCCAGTAAGACTACTTTAATCGTTGGATGGAGTTGAAGCAAGGTTAAGCCCGACTGAATATTTTCAGCCTCTAGTACTTCATATTCTTCTAATCGAAGCAGACGGGCCAGTAAATTTCTAAGCCGGGTTTCATCGTCTACCAGCAGAATTTTGGTTTGCATACAAATAGTGGCAATGGCTGTACGTAAAGCCATCGCCAAATATAGAGTATTGTCAAGGGCAGTTTTAATGATCTGGCAAGTATACTTTCATTCGTCGTGGTTGTGGCATTTACCTTTACATGAAAAGATTCATGCATTTACCCCACCAATCTATGGCTTTATCCCATTTATTTTTAGGGACGAATTCAGGGCACTTCTTTTGTCACTGAACCATTTATGACAAGAACATGATCGGCTTACCCAGACACCAAACCGTTTTTATTGCCCAACTTAGCTTGTTGCTATTGTTTTTTAATTTTGCAAAGTATATAGAGCATCAACTGTACTTTTATATAAAATACGGGCTGTTTAGTCTATTCTATTGTTCCATGGGTTTGTTGAGCTATCAGTTGTTCATTAAACCTATTTTTATCAATAATTTTAATAAAACCACTTTATATAAATTACTATTATTTATTAGTATATTAGGTCTAAGTATATTTATTGATTTAATCATAGGAAATCAGGAAAGTACTGACGTTAAACAATATTTAAATAACCTCATTGATTTTAAAAAGAATATAGCCATGTTTAATCGGGCTTTGCATAGCGGTCCCGAAAGGAGCATGTTGCTAGTTGGCTTGATGAAATTTGCCATATTTTTTATAAGCTTAGGCTTTTTTTACTTATTAGTGGATAGTTATTATAGAAAGAGAGAACTGTACATAGCTAATCGACAATCAGAGCTTTTTTTGCTGAAATCTCAGATTAATCCACACTTTTTATACAATGCACTCAACACAATTTATGGGCAGGCTATAAAAGATAGATTGGATACTTTTGCTGACTTAATCCAGCATATGGCTTTGCAAGCCAGAAAGAAAGTTCTGAAAGAGTCTGATTATAAAACGGTTACCTATTCCGAAAATACAATACTATACATTGTTTCCATTGCTATTGGAACATTAGCCTTTATTCATTCTTTGCTTATTTCTTTTTTTTCTAGCGACCCCCAAAAGGCAAATTTTATTGCTCATACTTGGGTTAAAATGATATTGAATCCTCAGGGAGCTTTGGCTAGTGCTATTCTTTTTTCAATTTTTACTTTAGTGCACTTTAAAAAAGTTTTTAAACCGGTCTGGTTTACTAATTTAAATAGAAATACGATATTTTATAAGTTGCCATTGTATGTTTTAGGTTTATTCATTTTAGCTGTGTTTTATTCGATTATTATGAATATTCAAAATGAGCTCAATACCTGGTTAATACGAACGAAATCACCTTATGCACTTCCATCTTTACCTGGATCTGATTTGAAGTATGTTTGGGAGAAGGAAATAAATGTAGATTTCTATGTAGGAATCATTCGAAGTGTTGTAGTCATATGCGTTACTAGTATTATTCCCTACGTAATTACCGCTATCATCTATACATCCCTTATGTGGATTTCCCAGTCTAAAAATCTGGAAAAGCAATTGAAAGAACAGAAAAAGCAGGAGAGTAATAGCCATTTGTTAACGCTATTGCAGGGTTTATTAGGCATAGAAGGGGAGTTAAAAGGAACTGCAACGGAGGAAAGTTTGCAACAATTAATAAGTTTAATGGACTATGTACAACAAACCGATGGACAAACTAAGGTGCCGATTGCGGAAGAAATTCATTTTATTGATGAGTACATCAGATTTCAGCGAAAAAGGTTACCTACGGATGCCGATATTGACCTTCAGGTTGAATTTCCTTCGTACATTCCTCCTAAAGAAATAGCTCCGTTAGTATTGATTCCCTTTGTTGAAAATGCGTTTCAGTATGGCATCAGAACGGACGCTCCGTGTTGGATTTGTCTGAAAATCAGTGTCAATGAGCAAGAGTTAGCCATGCAGTTAGCTAATACCATTGTGCCTAAAACGATATTACAGGAAAAATCTGGGATTGGCTTAAGTAATGTGAGCAAGCGTCTGGAGTTGATGTATCCTGCTCAGCATACCTTACAAATAGAGTCGGATGAACAAGCGTTTCGGGTTGATTTGACGATCCAGTTGAAAAATATTTAATCGTGTACACCTATGTTAAGCTGTCTGGCTGTTGATGATGAACCTATCGCATTGGAAATCATTCAAACCTTTGCCGATCGGGTTCCTTTTCTGGATTTGAAAGCGACGTTTACGAATCCCCGTAAGGCTCTGGAATTCCTGAAAACCCAACCCGTCGATCTGATTTTCCTGGATGTGAATATGCCGGTTATTAATGGCTTGGAAATGGCGGAAATTCTTCGTCGTCAGACCTCTGTTATTTTCACAACGGCTTATCCCGAACACGCCCTGAAAGGGTATGAACTGGAGGTTTCAGATTATCTCTTGAAACCCATTGCATTTGACCGTTTTCTGCAAGCCAGTCAAAAAGTGCAGGAAGCACGGCAATCTCGCGTACCTGCAAAAGTGATGCCTTTGTTCGTCAAAGATGGGTATGAATGGGTAAGTATTCAGCCTGAACAGGTGCATTACTTGGAATCAGCGGATAATTACGTAAAAATTCGCCAGTCTCAGCAAACGGTACTTGTTCGTAGTACCTTACCTGAACTGCTGGAAATGCTTCCACCGGGAAATTTCATTCGCGTACATCGTTCGTTTGTCGTTAATATGCAGCACGTTGAACGCATCGGACGGGCCGACATCCAGTTACCAGATCGACAGATTCCCATTGGTTCTTCGTATCGTTCTCAACTGGAAAAATGGCTGTAACGGCGTGACCCTTACGCTTGATGTAAGGTATTTTCTTCCTTTCTGATCGTTATTTTGGAGTTTCTGGTACGTGTCTTTTTGGGTGATAAGCAAGACCAACAGGTCTATGGTTTCACTTAAATTTCCAATCCACATGACTCTATTATCAGAAACACAGGCATTAACCCAGCAAGATCCCAAGGAAAAATATCCAACGCCTCCGTATGACAATACGGGGCAGGATGTTCCTGGACATTTATCCAAGATGTCACCCACACCCGACCACGGCGAAAACTCCTATGTGGGGCACGGAAAATTAGAGGGTAAAAAAGCAATTATTACGGGTGGTGATTCAGGTATTGGTCGGGCGGTTGCCATTGCCTTTGCCCGCGAAGGAGCCGATGTACTTATTTCATACCTGAATGAAGACGAAGATGCCGAAGAAACGGCCAAATATATTAAGGAAGCTGGACGAAAAGCCGTTTTAGTGTCCGGCGATATTAGTGAGGAAGCTCACTGCAAGGCTATTATTGAAAAAGCTGTTGCCGAATTTGGTCAAATTGATATTCTCGTCAACAACGCCGCTTTTCAGATGTCGCATGAATCCATTCAGGAAATCAGCAGCGAGGAATGGGATTATACTTTTAAGACGAACATTTATGCCATGTTTTACCTCTGCAAAGCTGCCGAGCCTCACATGAGACCCGGTAGTACGGTGGTTAATACTACCTCGGTAAATGCCTATTCGCCTTCACCAAACCTGCTAGCGTACACGACCACGAAAGGAGCGATTCAAAATTTTACAAGTAACCTGGCTCAAACCTTTGCCAAGCAGGGCATTCGCGTGAATTGCGTGGCTCCGGGACCCGTCTGGACGCCTCTGATTCCGTCAACCATGCCGCCTGAAAAAGTGAAAACCTTTGGCGAAGATACGCCGATTGGTCGGGCAGCCCAGCCCGCAGAGTTGGCTCCGGCCTACGTGTTACTGGCTTCGGAAGATTCCAGTTACATGAACGGATCTACCATCCAGGTAACTGGCGGTCGTCCCACGATTTAACGATTCGAACCAAAACCTCCCATGCTGTGTAATCAGCTTGGGAGGTTTTTTTATGCCATTTTCATTTCTGAATCTAGAATAGAACAATGGAAGAATTGAGCGGAAGACCTACCTTTGGGTATGAATCAGTCTCAGTTAGATGCCTTACGCGAAGCCCTTCAGTTTTCGCCTCAAAACCTTCCGCTTCGGCGAATGCTGGCCGATGCTTATTTTCAACTGGCTCGCTACGAAGAAGCCCTGGATGAATATAAATCCGCTTTACAACTCAGTGCCGACCCCGATCTGAAAATTAAACTGGCGGAGTGTTACCTGCAATTATCCAATTATCCGACGGCTCACGTCATCGCTGAGGAATTGCTGGAAACCAATCCATCGCCCCAAATTCTCTTTTTATTAGCTCGTATTTCTCTAGCTTCTAATGATTTACAGTCGGCTAATAGTTATTACAAAAAAGCCACCGCTCAGGATCATACCTTAACCCAGGCCGAATTTGAAAGTCAACTCAATCAGGCTATTCGCGAGTCCGGGCAGGCTCAGACGAGTTCTTTTCAGGAGGAAATTGATCGCATCGAAGCGGAAGGATCTGGTTTAGTGGAAAACCCCCGGGTAACCTTTGCCGAAGTAGGCGGATTGTCAGCTGTAAAGGAAGAGATTGCATTGAAAGTAATTCATCCGATTAACAATCCAGAAATTTATAAAGCCTTCGGTAAAAAGATTGGCGGTGGAATCCTTTTGTACGGCCCCCCGGGTTGCGGAAAAACCTTACTGGCTCGGGCGACGGCTGGTGAAATTAAAGCCAATTTTATTTCAGTGGGAATTAACGATGTGCTGGATATGTGGATGGGAAATTCTGAAAAGAACCTCCACGATCTGTTTCAGCAGGCCCGGATGAATACCCCCTGCGTGTTATTTTTTGACGAAGTAGACGCTCTCGGTGCCAGCCGGACGGATTTACGAAAAGCGGCAGGACGAACCCTGATTAACCAGTTTCTGGACGAGCTGGATGGCGTGAAATATAGCAATGAAGGCATTTTGATTCTTGGGGCTACAAACACGCCTTGGTATCTGGATACGGCTTTCCGTCGTCCCGGGCGATTTGACCGGATTGTGTTTGTTACCCCGCCCGATGCCGAAGCCCGGATAGATATCCTCAGAATTCTGATGGAAGACAAACCTACGGAAAGTATTGATTATACCTACATTGCCAAACAATCCGATGGGTATTCGGGAGCAGATTTACGGGCTTTGGTAGACATCGCCGTAGAACAAAAGTTACCTGAGTCGCTACGGTTAGGAAAAGTATTACCCCTCACGACTTCCGATTTCAAGGAAGCCCTGAAAAAGCACCGGCCTACAACGAAGGAATGGTTTGCGACGGCGAAGAATTACGCCCTTTATTCGAATGAAAGCGGATTATATGATGATATTTTAAAATATCTGAAGCTGAAGTAACGATTAATCTTTTTAAAACCTAACCTCACTTGGAATCTTCTCAACTCAACAAAGCCCGACTTTTAATGAATCTCAACCGTGCATCGGAGGCGATTCAGGAGTTAAAGCAATGGCTTGTTTTATACCCCGAAGATATTGAAGCTTTGTCCTTACTGATTCAGGCCTATATCTCAACCGATCAGCACAAGGCGGCTCTCGAAACGGCGGAAGATATGCTGGGAATGATTCCCGATTATTCGCTGTCGCATTACTTCTACGGGGTTACCTTAATGCTGAATAAACGCTATAAGGAAGCCGAAGAATCCTTGTTACAGGCCATTGAAATGGATCCCTGGGATGCTGACTATTTCAGCATGCTGGGGGCTTTGCATAACCTGCAAAAGAATTGGGAAAAGGGTTTGTTCTACGCAGATCAGGGATTGGCCGTTGATCCCGAACACGTGCGTTGCCTGAATACCCGAACGGAAGCGTTAACCAAACTCGGCAGACTTGAAGAACTGCAAAGCACCATTGAAGATACCCTCGCTGCTGATCCGCATAACGCTTACACACAGGCTAACGTGGGTTGGAGTAAGCTGGAACGAGGCAATGTGCACGAAGCTCGTCAGCATTTTGCGGAATCGTTACGGATCAACCCCACGTATGAATATGCTCAGGGAGGGATGAAGGAGGCGGTAAAAGCTAAAAACCCTATTTATCGGGCGTATCTGGGGTACTTGTTCTGGATGAACCGTCACCAGTCCAGTGTGCAGTGGACGATCATTATCGGATTTATGATTGGTCAAAACATGATTCGTCAGTACGCCGAGCGTTATCCGATTCTGAACGTAGCTTTAGTACTCATGATCCTGTTTATGTACTTAACCTGGGTAATGATGCCCATCGGGTACCTCATTTTGCAACTGGATTCCTACGGAAGGTTGGCTCTGGAGAAACGGCAGAAATGGGTGGGGATTATTACGGGTGTGGCTCTGTTAATAGGAATCCTAACACTCGGGGCTTATTACCTGATACCGTTTTTTATACCTGTAGATTCTTCGTCGCCAGCGGCGTATTATCTGGGGCAGTATTCCCATTATTACGAACTCTTGTTCATTCTTGGTTTGTATAGTTTGCTGGTAATCATTCCATTGTCCCGAGTCATTACTGATGCAGAAGAGTTACCTACCTGGTTTAAAGTAGTCAGTTGGGGCATTATTGGCTTAGGCACCCTGGCCGTTATTGCTGGATTCTTCTACATTGGATTGGGCTATATGTTCGGAACCTGGGCTTTGCTAGGGGTTGTGCTGTACGGTTGGGTTTATAACTTTGTTGCCTTTAGGAAGAAATGATGGAATTCTAACAGAATAAACCCCGCTGAGAACCAGCGGGGTTTATTCTGTTAGAATGTAGAGACGCGACTTTATCGCGTCTGGCCGGGAGATGGGAATCATGTTAAGGGTAATCCAAACTGCGTCTGGTTCGGAGATAGAACTAATATAGAGGTAATAAAAACCGCCTCTACCCAGACGCGATGAAGTCGCGTCTCTACCAAAAAAATGTGAAGGGTATTTTAGTGCGTAGGCTACTATTGTTTTAGAGAATTTATCGTAGAGACGCGACTTTGGACTAGCCCCAAGAAGTTGGACGGTTGTTTTAAAAGCCAGCGTTGATGCGGAAGTCTACGGGACTCATACCCTGTAGGTTCAAACGGATTCGCTGGTGATTGTAATAGTGAATGTACTGCCTGATGTCTTTTTCTAAAGCCTGGATACATTCATAACTGTTAAGGTAAAATAACTCACTTTTAAGCGTACCAAAAAAATTTTCCATCACCGCATTATCCAGACAATTCCCCTTTCTGGACATACTTTGGATCAGACCCTGCTTTTTCAGTCTTCTCTGATAGGGTTTCATCTGATATTGCCAGCCCTGGTCCGAGTGTAACAAGAGCCTCGTAGGAGCAGGCAATTTAGCTAAGGCCTCTTCCAGCATCCGACTTACCTGTTTAAAATTGGCTCGCTCCGAGAGATCATAACTGACAATCTCACCATTGTAAAGATCTAGTATGGGGGATAAATACAGTTTTTGAGCACCCACTTTGAACTCGGTGACATCGGTCACCCACTTGGCAAAAGGCTTTTCTGCTGTAAACTCCCGATTCAGTAGGTTGGGAGTGGTGGGAGCCTTTTCTCCCCGATAGGACCGGTATTTTTTGAGGCGAATCCGGCTTCTGAGCTGCAACTCTCCCAAGAGTTTGAACACCGTTTTATGATTGAGCGTATAGCCTTCTGCCCGTAGAACAGAGGTCAGGCGTCGGTAGCCATAGCGTCCCTGATGTTGCTGATAAAGCTGGCTCAGCCGCTGTTTATGGGGAGCATACTTGCCTAACCTATCCCTGCTTTTGAGTTGATAGTAGTACGTACTGCGGGCGAGCTGAGCGGCCCTTAGTAGCAGCGATAGATCATAATCAGGCCTTAATTCATGCACAATCAGGGCTTTTTGCCTTTTTTCTGGGCCTGAATCAAGGCTCGTAACTTTTTTAGGTAAGCCACCTCCGCCTGCAGTCGTTTATTCTCCTCAACGACTCGCTCGTATTCACTGGCGGGCACTCGACTCGATTGGGATGAAGCCATAGGGGGGAAATCGTTAAGCTCATCGCTCTGCTGGGGGTAATTTGCCAGGGCCCTGTTAATCCAACCCCGAAGCACACTAGTCGAGCGAAGAGAAAAAGTCAAACAAACTTCCCGCAAAGATAAGTCTTGAGTCAGAAAAGCGGCAACGGCGGCAGTTTTGATCGATTCGGAATAGCGATGTTGATGCGAAACGCATGCCAGAGCCGATGGCCCAAAGGCTTCATACCCATCGATCCATCGTCGTAGCATGGACTCGTGAATACCGTAAGCTCGGGCTAGGGCGTGAATCGATGCTTTACTCGACTTGGCCGCTTCCACCGCTGCTTTCTTAAAGGCATAACTATACTTCTTTTTCTTTTGCATTGCTCCTTTCAGTTAATGTCTAACTTTTCGGGGGCAATCCACTTCATCGCGTCTGGCTGGGAGATGGGAGTAATGTAGAAGTAATAAAAACCACCTCTTACCCAGATGCGATGAAGTTGAGTCTTTATGTTTGTTTAATCTCTAGTTGAGGTGCCTTATCCAGATACCTTACCACATAGTCAATACTAATTATTCCTCTTCAATAAATGGCTGAATTATGTTGTTTTTGTTGTCAAACTTTCAACAAAGACAATGGACGAATTATATAGAAACAAATACAGAATACCCTCAGCAAGACGAACACACTGGGACTACGGTTGGAACAGTATCTACTTTATCACCATTTGCACAAGAGATCGTAAACATTTTTTCGGAGAAATCATCAACGATGAGATGGTTTTAAATGAAGCGGGTATGGTTACTAGCCATATCTGGGAAACCATTTCTGAACAATTTTCTTATGTTTTACTGAATGAATTTGTCGTGATGCCGAATCACATGCATGGCTTATTAACCTTAAATCATGCGGTCGGCCAATCAGAAATTGCAGTTGCAAATGCGAAAGGTGGCATAACCAGTATCCACAATCCTATGTTTCATGAAAACCTATCCAAAGTGATCCGCTGGTATAAAGGAAAATCCAGCTATGAGATTCGTAAATTCCAGTCTTCGTTTGGATGGCAAGCTCGTTTTCACGACCATATTGTCAGAAATGACGAATCATTACGACGTATTCAGGAATACATTACGGGTAACGCTCAGTTATAGGAGACAGGATAAATTTTTCTCGTAGAGACGCGACTTTATCGCGTCTAGCCGGGAGATGAGAATAATGTTAAGGGTAACCCAAACTGTGTCTGGTTCGGAGATGGGAACAATGTAAGGATAATAAAAACCGCCTCTTACCCAGACGCGATAAAAAGTCGCGTCTCTACGTTTGAAACAATTTCAGCAAATCATCTGTGCTCCAGCTTTCTACATCCTGAGCTTTGATCAACCCCTGAACCAGAAAGGTTTTGTTTTGCTGCAATTGCAGGATTTTTTCTTCAATCGTATCAGGGCAAATCAGGCGGACCGCCACGACGTTCTTTTTTTGACCAATGCGGTAACAACGGTCGATGGCCTGATTTTCTACCGCCGGGTTCCACCACGGATCTACCAGATAGACATAATCGGCCCGCGTTAGATTCAGGCCCGTTCCACCTGCTTTCAAACTGATCAGAAAAACCCGAACATCTTCATTTTCCTGAAAACGATTTACCCGCTCCGCCCGGTTTCGGGTTTGCCCCGTCAGGTATTCGTAGCCAATGCCTCTTTGCTCAAGTTCGGTCCTGATTAGCTCCAGCATGCTGACAAATTGCGAGAAAACCAGGATTTTATGATCAGGAGCCCGTTCTTCAATCTGTTCAATTAACGTATCAATTTTCGCCGAATGATTCCCGTAATACTTCTCGTCATTAACCAGTATCGGCGAGTCACAGATTTGCCGGAGTTTTGTTAAACCTTGCAACACCCGCAGTTTCCGACGGGGTAAATCGCCTTCTTTTTTAGTTAGCAGAAAATGCCGGAATTCTTGTTCGAAAGCCGTATATACCCGACGTTGCTCGGAACCCATTTCGCAGAAAATCACCATCTCCGTTTTATCGGGTAATTCACTAGCTACCTGAGCTTTGGTTCGACGAAGAACGAAAGGATTAATTTTTTCATGAAGCTCAGCGGCCCGTTTCCGATCCTGGTAGCGATCAATGGGCATGGAGTAATGTTCCTTGAAATAAGTGTAACTCCCAAGTAGGCCCGGACAGGCAAAAGACAATTGGCCGTATAAATCGAAGGTATGGTTTTCGATGGGGGTGCCGGTTAATACAAGCTTGTTCCGCGACTGTAGTAATCGGGCCGCTTTGTACCGTTGGGAATCCGGGTTTTTAATGGCCTGAGATTCATCCAGAATGAGGTAATTAAACGCAAAATCTTTCAGGTAATGCACATCTGATACCAGCGTTCCGTAGGTGGTCAGAATGATATCATAAGTTAAAAAATCTTGCGTATTGGCAATTCGATCAGGGCCGTACAGAATCTTCAATCCCAAGGAAGGAGCAAAGCGGGCTACTTCATTTTGCCAGTTTGCTAATAAAGATGTCGGCACCACAATCAGGCTTGTCGAGTCCGGTCTCTGGTTTTTCTGAAGTAGCAAAAAGGTAATTACTTGAAGCGTTTTCCCTAAACCCATGTCATCCGCCAGGCAGCCACCGAATCCTAGTTCATCCAGAATCTGAAGCCAGTGTACACCCTGTTTCTGATAATCTCGCAGAGAGGCGTTGAGACTTGCCGGAATTTCTGGAGCGGGCCTACTCGAAAGGTTCGCAAATTTCGATTCATACAGCGAGATTTCCCGCATAACGTCTGAATCGAGTACTTCTTCCTCGTACATCGTCCGAATGTCAGCGTAATTAACTTTCGGTGTGTGCAGCGTTTCTTTTACTACTTCTCCAGACTGAAAATAGCGGGCAAACTTCTCCAGCCATTCCTGTGGTAATAAGCCCTGCGTTCCGTCATCCAGTTTAACGAAACGGTTTCGGTTTTTTACGGCCTGATGTAAGTGCTTCAGGCTTACCCGTTGTTTCCCAAAATAAACACCAATAGACGTTTCAAACCAACTAATACCGCTGGTAACATGTACGCTAATTTTAGCTTTATTCGGATTTAACCGATTGTTTTTGAGGGTATTAAAACCTAAAACGGTGATCCCTTGTTGCTGCCAATACTCCCATGCGTCGAGTATCCAAAGTTCGTCTAAAAAATCGCCCTTAGTTAGCTGATAGTAAGGCTCCTCCGGGTGCTGCATGAAGTTCGGATGTTGAGACAGAATCAGACTGGTGAAAGCTATTTCAGCTTCTTCGTCGCGTTCCAGGGTAAACGGATTGCCGAGTGGATCAAGCCCGTAAATTTGTCGCTGCGAAAGAATCGGCACTTCGAGCGAGCCGTATTTGAGCACTGGCATTAGGGAAATGTATTGATCGGAATCCGTCAGGTAAATCAGTCGCTGAGGCGGTTCGTCAAAACCACTCTCTTCCCGTTGCCGGGGAGTGGCAGGTTTGAGGTAGGAATACTTGACTTTAATCCGATTTTCAAGACTGATTAACAGATTATTACGAAAATCTTCAAACCTAGATTGATGAATTACTAAGGCATGATTTTTCTGCTTGAAAACCGTGATAATCCGTAAATACTGGACGTGATCAATTAGTAATAAACTGCCCTGAAACTCCAGAAAATATTCGTAACGAAGTCTCAGATGCTCCAACGAAAAGGGTTGATGGTTAATATCCAGCGTGGCTTTGATCTGATACATCACGTCCTGTTTATGAACTGATAAGGTCAAATCCAACGGCAATTTTTTCAACTGAATAGGAAAAAGCGAGGGAGCATTAATGTTCTCTGAAATCCGGGGATCGTGATAATACACTTCAAGGTTTAAATCCAGCAAAAATTTAAGACTGTCAATGTCCGCGGCTTCCCGTTTGAGCCGATGTGGATTCTGGAATTTAGCCAGACTGGTATACGCTTTCAGTTCGGCTTCCTTCATGGAGGCCTCAATGACATCCAGCGGGTTAATGACCGAAATGGGGTTTTTAAGCTTACCCTGTTTAGTAACCGCGGCTTCATGCAACGTAATGACGAACCGATCCTGAAAACGGGGCTTTGAAAAGACTACGATTCGCCGGGTAATCGTCTCATTACTAAAAGATTCGTCAGGAAATAAAATCGCTCGTAATTCATCCGTTGACTGAGGAGTTACCGGAAATAACTCAGCCATAAGGGGTTTAATGACGTACGTCCGGGCAGTGTATTCCAGCTCAAAATAATCCTCCAGATTTTCTTCATTTTCGAGTCCGTATCCCTCGGCTACTCTTCGCATTTCGTTCTGACGTAGCGTTGAGTCAAAGAAAATAAGTAGCTCCTTACGACTTTTAATGGCCATTAATACCTGTACTTCATGGTCACAGAGTCCGCCCGCCGAACGGTTACAGCTACACGAAACCTGCACCGAATCTTCGGTCTGACTAACCCGTACGCTGGGAAACGGATTCGCCCGGGACGTCTTATTGAAAACACCTTCATTTACCTCCAGCGTTTGTGGCAAAATATCCACTAGGTCCGAATGGTTGAAATCCAGACTGTAGCGGATCAACTGACTTTCAGATAACGCTGGAATAGTGGTATGAATCAGAACAAAATCGTGCATGAAACTCTAGCTGTATTCCTGCGAAAATAGTTTCCTACAGGCAGTAATTAGCAATACTCAGATAATCTTTTAGATTCTGGCGGTAAAAGCAAAAGATTCCTTCCGCTTTCGACTCAGGATCGTTAATTTGCTCGCTTTAATGGTTTTTTGAATGAATTGGTACGAAGACGAAGTACGGCAACTTCAGCAAAGAGTTGCGAATGCCCCCTTGCAAAGCACAGTATTCTACGGAAGCTCCTCCATCCGTTTATGGTCCACGTTAGCTCAGGATTTTCCTGGTACGCCAACGGTTAATATTGGTTTCGGCGGCTCGACCTTAGCTGCGTGTTCCTGGTTTTTTGATGATTTGCTTTTACCCCGCAAACCCAAATCAGTAGTTTTTTATGCGGGTGATAATGACCTCGGAGATCAGCGAAATCCTGAAGAGGTATACCTGTTTTTCTGCACCGTGGTTGAGAAGATGCAGCATCGGCTTCCCGGTATCCCTCTATACTTCATCTCCATTAAACCAAGTCTGGCCCGCTGGGACCTGATTGAACGAATCCGTTATACCAACTCGCTTATCGCTCAAAAAATAAGCGAGACGCCTGATTTTACGTATGTCGATACCCACTCGGCGATGCTGGGAACGGATAATCGTCCAAGAAAGGAGTTATTTGAATCGGATGGCCTGCATTTAAGTCCGGCAGGTTACCGATTATGGACAGAAATACTGAAGAAGCAGAAAGGAATTTTTTAACGATTTCTTGATCTTCCGAAGCGTAAAAACTACTTAAAAAGTATAGACCTTCGGAACTTTAACTACCATAATGGGAATGTCGGGTACTGCTCACGCCTGGTTTAGTATGGCTCTGCAAAAGCAGATGGAAATGAAGGTCTATGGACACGCCGGGGCCCGGGTTCTGGTGTTTCCTACTCGACGCGGACGTTTTTATGAATACGAAAGACTAGGGTTGGTTGAGGCTATTCAGGATAAAATTGACCAGGGGTGGCTCCAGTTATTTTGCGTGGATTCCATTGATGCGGAGAGCCTCTACAGTCAGAGTATTCCTCCTTCGGAACGAATCAAGCGGCACATTCAGTATGAGCATTACATTCTCGATGAAGTCCTTCCCTACAGTGAGACGCTGAATCCTGATTCATTTCTGATCGTTCATGGCTGCAGTTTTGGAGCTTTTCACGCGGTTAACATTGCTTTACGGCACCCGCAACGGTTTCGAAAGGTCGTTGCTTTTAGTGGACGTTATGATCTTTCCGCACCGGTATCCGAATTCCGCGGATTGTTCGACGAATATTACGACGATACCATTTATTACCATACGCCTAATCACTTCCTGCCCAACCTCCACGACGTGCATTTACTGGAAGAATTACAAAAGTTGCATTTCGTGTTAACGATTGGCAATACCGATCCGTTTCTTAGCAGTAGCTTGCAATTACGTGCGGCTTTAGATCAGAAAAACATTTCCAATGAATTCTATATCTGGGAAGGTCGGGCTCACGAAGCGGACTCCTGGCAAAAAATGGTTCAAATCTATCTCTAAATAATGTCAACTAAAATAAATAGCTAGTAAGATAAGATAATTGATTATTGGTAATAATTTATTCGCAGTAAACGCACATACATTAATATATTTTGATAGCCTATCATAAATAAAAGTGGTAGAAATAATTAATTACTAGTGAAGTTTCCAGCGTATTAAAAATGTAACATCTATTTCTAAGCTTCCGGTTTTAAGCGATACTAAATAATACAATGGAATCAGGAATGATTAGTAAACAATTAATGGCTAGTTAACTATATTTTAAGCTTTTGATTATCATACGTTAATGGCTTTTAAACAGGAGTTACTTCACTTGCTTTAATAAAACATTTTTGTTCGTAAGATTATTTTAAACAAAACCATTTAACCGCCATTTTATACATTTCATCGAGAAAATAGTACCATTCATCGAAGACGATGGTTTGGGGGTATATCGGAAGTTTATATTTGAATCACTAAAATCAGTCAGATTAGTGGCGGCTTTGACGATTGATAGATGTAAAAAATTTGACCTGCTTGTGACGACAAGCAGGTCTTTTTATTTTCGTACCTATTATAGATTAATTGAATCGTTTAAACACTTTTTTGGGCGATTTATAAATTTAGGTAATACTTGTCAGAGCCCTTTAAATACCCTTTCAATTCATCGGCCAAAGCTTCAAAAATAGGCCAGTAAGGGGAGCTGGGTAAGTACGAAATAGCGGCATATCCCATGCTTTGGTTGAGAGGGTGTTCCCACTGAAGAAACAAGCCATCTTTGCGAATTTGTATGCGTACTTTATGTTTTTTGGATAAGGCCTCATCTTCTAAAACTCCCACCACTAATTTATGCGTAGAATGATTGGTTTCTAATTGATAACCCTGACCAATCAAGTAAACCTGAGAGATGTGATACAAATCGTCTTCAGGAAAAGTAGACGTTAATTCAATCGTGTTCGCTCTAAGAAACACTACAGAATCCCTCTGAGCAGTTTGAGAGATACCCCATAGCGGATACCCCACTAGGCCAAGTAATAAGAAGATAAGTTTCATACGTTCGGTGAATTGTAAACACGAGGAACAGGATACACAAGCAGGTATTATCTACTGGCTCTAAGGTACCATTTTATTAAGTAATACTCTGATAATCAATGATATTTTTTCTAGTGAGTAGATATATTTTTCAATGATGCAAGGAATGCATAAGCTACAATCACCACATAATTCAAATTGATGCTGAATAAAAGACTGATAATTAAATAGTTGTGTATATTTCAAGCATTAATTAATGCAATTTCACAGACTTAAATAAGAATAGAAGTGATTGAACGGATTTCCCTAAACGTTAAACTCTTCTAAATTGAAGTTAATTATGGATTTGCTACGGTTGATCTAGTAATTTTGACTGAACTGTCTTCTCGTGCCCATCCTTATGATGTCTATTCGTCGATCATCAACAGCGATTGCTTTTCTTCTCTTGAGTGTTTCCACAAGCATAGCTCAAAAAAAGAAGACTGCCGCTCCAACTCCGTACTTTCCCACTGCTCAAAACTGGGAGCAGAAAAGCCCGCAGGACCTGGGTTTGAATGCCACTCAAATTGCATCAGCAATCAACTATGCGAAGGTTAATGAAAGTAAAAACCCCCGAAGCATGGAAATGTCGCACTACCAGAGTTTCGGGAAAGAACCTTACGGCTTTGCCATTGGCCCTTTTGCCGAACGTGGGGAACCTACGGGGTTAATCATCTACAAAGGGTATGTCGTAGCTAGCTGGGGTGAACCCATGCGATGCGACATGACGCACAGTGTGACAAAAAGCTTTTTGTCTACTGTCGTTGGACTGGCCGTAGATCAGGGATTGATTCGGAATGTGAACGATACCGTGGCTCCGTATGTGCCGCCCATCGAAGTGTTCGCACAACCACTCATGCGTGCGGCTGATCAATTGGGCGAGCCTGAATTACTGCAACCTTTCGCTACACCTCATAACCGCACCATTACCTGGGATCATCTGCTGCGGCAAACGAGCGATTGGGAAGGCATGTTGTGGGGAAAACCAGAATGGGCCGACCGTCCCAGTGCGAATGCATCAGAGTGGCGAACACGCCCCCGAAACAAACCGGGTAGCACGTATGAGTACAATGATGTGCGGGTAAACGCATTGGCTCTGGCCGCGACTAGTGTTTGGCGGAAGCCTTTGCCTGAAGTGTTGAAGACGCATATTATGGACCCCATTGGAGCTTCTAATACGTGGCGATGGACGGGTTACCGCAATGCCTGGATTGTACTCGACGGGCATCCCGTTCAGTCGGTGAGTGGCGGTGGTCACTGGGGTGGGGGCATGTTTATTAATGCGTATGACATGGGCCGTTTTGGTTTGTTAACCATGCACAAAGGTAATTGGAATGGCAAGCAACTATTGTCCGAAAAATGGGTAAGTCAGGCACGCACGCCAACTCTTGCTCAGCCAACGTACGGATACATGAACTGGTTTTTGAATACGGATAAGAAATATTTACCCAGTGCTCCCGAAACGGCTTTTACTCACGTGGGTAACGGAACAAATATAATTTATGTAGATCCTGATCACGAACTGGTCATGGTAGTTCGCTGGATTGAAACAAAGGCGATAGATGGCCTGGTGAAGACCGTTTTAGAAGCCTTACCTAAATAGATTTAGAGAATTTTATTCGTAACCCGGAAGTTTTTGACTTCCGGGTTTTCTTGTTTCTGAATGTACCGCATTATTCCTATGGATCAATTGGGGGGACTTACAAGAAGTTTTATAACATTAATTTCTCAGTAAGACGTAAAGAAAATCTGGGAGAAGATGGCGTTTTCACGTCCGAACACGGGAAGCCTTTTACTTGTGGCCTGGAAGGAGAGGGGAGTATCGTACCGATTGAATAGTTAACATCCATCAAGCATACGGAAATTCTACATAAGCAAGCTCTGATACTCCGTTGCTAGAGCTGATTAAAGTATTCGATATGAGCTGTGGGATTATCTTAATCTACTCATGACCATTGCTCGTCTGCATCAGTAACATTTAGCGTCACAGACGCATTTCTTGGGCGTCCGCGACACAGTCGCGGATCACTACTGTTACCATCTTCTTACCGCTGTCATCCAGAGCGAAGCGAAGGATTGCGAAGTTATGGGGTCATAGAGTGGCTCCCCACTCTCGCAGTCGCTCGGCGAGAGCCGAGCGACTACTTGGCTATAGGCCTCTGGCCGAGAGGATGTAAACCAGTGGATCATCACTAGAAAATGCTTTCTCAAATAAAACATCGCCAGAGTCAAGTAGTGGTAGAGAGCCGTAGTCGTTTCCATTCGTAGTAGGTTTTGAAATTGTAGTGTTAGACAGCTTATAAATGGAAACTACGCATTAGTTTGTATCAATTTACTTTTATAGAAATTATAACGTTTAAATAACGTTTTTATAATTTATATAAAATCAGTGTTAATGTGGCAAACGTTTTTTATCCTATCTATACTCACTCCTACTAACATGAAATCTATCTTATCTCTACTTATTCTTTTTTCAATACCCTTCATTACCTTGGCTCAATCCGAACGTATCATTGATCGTAACTCGATTGGTTGGTTTACTTATAATGGCAATCATCAGGTGAGCAAAAAATGGGCTATTCATACCGAATACCAGTGGCGGCGGACGCAATATATTCGTTCCTGGCAGCAATCGCTGGCTCGCATAGGAGCCGTTTATTCATTACATGAGTTGGTAAAAGTATCCGGTGGTTATACCAATCTAACTACTTATCCCTATGGCGAGCATCCCGTAGCCGGGCAAATGGTACCCAATCGGGAACACCGTTTGTACGAAGACATTCAATGGTCGCAAACCCTTGCCCGTTTCAATCTGGAACAACGAATCCGAGTAGAACAGCGTTGGATGGGCGAGTCTACCGTCAAAGGAGTTCACCATCTTGATACCTGGAATTACGCCAACCGAATTCGCTATCAACTTGAAATTCAGTATCCCTTACAAGGCTCAAGTATCGATGATCGGGAATTTTATCTGACTGCTTTTGACGAGCTTTTTATTAATCTGGGCAAAGATGATAATGTCTATAATCAGAATCGAATTCTGGGGGGCGTCGGTTATCAATTTAACGATGATTTGAAACTAGAGCTGGGGTATCTGCATCAAATCACGCGTCAGTCTGATCTTGACCCCGTCAGCAACCGCCCTATTTATGAGATTAATCAGGGCTTTCGATTAAATCTGATCTATGGAATTGATTTTACTAGAAAGGAAATGCCCCAACCAGGCCGATAATGGCCCCACTTTACCATTCAAAACCTTCACTGGTATGATTATATAAGCATACATACATTATCAACTAAGCCATCCATAACTATGAATGCAGTAAATCCAACTCACACTTCTGATGCTGTTGTAACGGGGGTGTTCGCTAATACGAAAGACGCTGAAAATGCTTATAACGCATTGATCAATCATGGGTTTTCATCCAAAGACATTTCTGTATTAATGTCAGACGAAACGCGTGAACGTTTCAAAGATCAGGAAAATACGTCCGAATTGGGTAACAAAGCTCTTGAAAAAGCTGGCGTTGGTTCAGCCATCGGCGGAGCTGCCGGAGCCATTGTTGGAGCGATAGCAGCTCTGGGTACAGTCGTTGTATTACCTGGCTTAGGTCTGGTGGTAGCAGGTCCGCTTCTGGCGGCCTTGACCGGAGCAGGGGCCGGTGGACTGACTGGTGGCATTATTGGTGCTCTGGTAGGATCTGGAATTCCCCAGGAGCGAGCGGAGTATTATGAAAACAGTCTGAAGGAAGGAGGAATTGTGTTAGGAGTTACGCCTAGAAGCGATGCTGAATATGAAGTTATTGCTCAGGAGCTGCAGCGTTCAGGCGGACAAGAAATCCATAGCCGATCGTCTATTGATTTGTAATTAATAGAAGAAAAAAGAGAACTAGCTCGCCTGAGTTAGTTCTCTTTTTCATTTTTATTAAAGTAGAGATATAATTCTAATGATACACTATTGAATCTATTACTACTCATTGGTAGAATTTCATCATAAACTGTTAAAAATAGCTTACAAAATTTGCTACGTATTTATTGCCTTAACATCAATAGCTGACTCGAATAGCTTAACTAGTTAGTAAGTTATTATAACTTTGATTTATTTACTAATTGATAATGAGTGTATTATAAAATAAAATTTCTAATAATCCCAATGATGTAATGCATGAATGAGTTTATTAACTTAATATATCAATCCCAATACATACTTATAGTAGGCAGCCGTTTAATCATTATAACACTACTTTAATTTTCATAAAACGACAAAATTTAATTTGCTACAATACCGATATATACCTAATTTTGGGGAGTTCTTAAACGCGGCATACTGCCATATGCTTCTAGTGGTTAAGAACGATGAGATTATAGTATCCGCCAATAACTAAGATCAGAAGACTTGTATTCTGCGTTGATTCCCGCTCAGAATCTTCTTTTATGAGTCTTTATGAGTAAATCATAGCTCCGCCAGGCAACCGCCACTACTCATAACTACTGATCGTTACTCATCCCGTTTGCTGTTCATTTGAAAATCCAACCCGGAAGTAGAATTTATTCAATTGATTTTTGTGTACGTATATACATAATCGTCAATACGTCAATCATGTAACGCAAGCATATAATGCTATCTAACCCAGACTTTTATAAAGTTCTGGTAAGTCGCGTATTGATCTATTTTCAGCTCTGACTAATCAACAGAGCCTGTATTTCGTATGCTCATTCTAACAAAAAGGATCATCCGTCAACTAATCAACATGAAAAAAACTATTACCTTCTCCATTGGATTTCTTTTATCAGGTATTGCTTTAATGGCTCAAAATCCGCTTACACCCGCAAAAGGATTTAATGTCATGGTTAAGAACAATTTGACCATTAGTAGTAATGAAACCGATGGGCCAATGGCCGTTGGTGGAAATCTTACTATTAAGGGTAACTATCAGGTAAATATTCATTCCGTAGGTACTTACACGGGTGTGGAAGGAAAACTTATAGGCTTGTACGTGGGTGGTAAAGTAGACTATAACGCTGGAAATACCGTAAAAGTGGACAACAGTCGTTACGTTAAAATTGGTGACTTAAGCACCTCTACCGTAAACAATGGTAATCAGGGAACAGAGACTACCAGAATCGTTAAAAAAACATCGGCAACGGATATTAATACCATTCGTAACCAGAATCCACGCATTGAATTATCTACCACTCAACCCGTTGAAAGTGTTCAGATCCAGAAGAGTGAAAAGCTGGATATGGAATCCATTTTTAGTCAGCTTCAGGATAACTCTACCCTGATTGCTAACTGTCAATCCTCTGTAGATCTGTATGATACAGACAAAGCATCAAATGCGAATAAGGGAAAAATTACTGCTAATGAAATCCCTGGTTCAGGACGTGTAGAAGTAAAATTAACGCGGGATAAAGTCAATTTTCTAAATTTAACTGGCGAACAACTAAATAAGATTAGTACGCTGGTTTTTAAAGATAATATTCAGCCTAATAGTACTACTCCTTTTGTTATTAACATCACCGAAGGAACAACCATTAACTGGAATTCCATTGATATTTCCGGCATTGGAGATCAGCAGGGGCAATACATTTTATTCAATTTCCCCAATACCACAACACTTACGTTAAAATCTCGCAATAATACAATCAGGGGTACGATTCTCGCTCCAAACGCTGATTTCGAAAAAACTATTTCAAGTAACATCGACGGTCAGGTAGTGGCCTTGAGTTATAATCAATCGGGTGGAGAAAATCACTACCAGGTATTTAGTGCGGACGTAAGCGGATGTCAGACGAATAATAAAAGCCTTCCAGTAGAGTTAGCTACTTTCAAAGCTCAGGCTACGGATCAGCAGCAAACGAAATTAACCTGGTCTACAGCCCAGGAATCGAACAGCTCCTATTTTACCATTGAACGGAGTCAGGACGGTAAGTCTTTTGAAACCATCAAGACTGTAGCTGCCCAAGGGAAGTCTACAGTAACGAAAAATTACTCATTCCTGGATACTAACCCCAGTTTTGGCGTGAACTATTATGGGCTGAAACAAATGGATACTGACGGCACTATTCATAACCTGCGGATAGTTTCAATAGTTATCGATTCTCCTGAAAATCATTTACACGCGGTATACCCCAATCCTAATCACGGCGAAAGCTTCGCCATTCGCGTGCAGGATGCTGATACTCAGGTAAAAATGATGAGTACCCAAGGCATTGAAATCGCCATTTCTACCCATCAGATCGAAAGCAGAACTCTTCAAGTAACTCCTTCCCATCGATTACAGACTGGAACGTATTTGCTTCGCATCCAGGACCATTCGGGTGTTTATACGAAAAAAGTAATGATTTTATAGGGGATAGTTGCAACTAATCTCATTTTCGTAAGAATAAGACAGAGCCGGTCTCTGTCTTATTTTTTTCATCTACGCCATTCTCGCGAAGTAACTTTTCAAGCCTTTTCAACAACTATTATATATTTTTATCCATTTCTGAGTATAATAAACTTTCCGTGAAAGGTTATATAACATTTTATAATTGTGCGTTTGTAAAATGTTATACAACCTTAGATAAGTTAAATCAACTACTTAGTTAGCTTGTTTTGAAGGATCCAATTCGGTAAAGCCAGTAACTAGCCAATTGAAAACCAGAAAAGTAAGTTCTTAAAATATCTAAGTCGGCCAGATAAATCAGAAGAGCGTATGAACATTAGCCATTCATACGCTCTTCTGATTAAATTACCACTCCTATAAATTACTGAATAGCAGATACATCCGTTAATGCTTTCATAAAGTTAACCAGATCTGCTTTCTCTTGGATCGTTAAATGAAGCGAATCAGCGGCTAGGGTTTGATTGGGTACTATCAAGCCTAATCCCTGCCCACCACCGCGATCATAAAACTCGACGACTTCTTCGAGGGTTTTATAAACGCCGTTGTGCATGTAAGGGGCCGTTAACTCGACGTTCCGTACAGTAGGTGTTTTGAAGGCATGTCGATGCAGATCTGCTTTGGTTAAGTTGTATTTTCCCAAGTCAGAATCCAGGCGAAGGTTTTTCCAACCAGCCTGTGCCGGTACGCCCAACACTTCACTTTCTGCTTTTTCATAGAAAGGCGGTACCGTTCCATTCATCAGAGGCAGAAAATGGCAGGTCGCACATTTGGCCTTCCCCGCGAAGAGATTAAACCCTCTTTTCTCACTGGCATTCAGAGCTTTATAATTACCCCGAACGTACTGATCAAAGCGACTATTTAGGGACAGCAGCGTTCGCTCGTAAGCGGCAATGGCGTTACGAATCGTTTGAGGACTAATGGCTTCTGTCGGATAAGCCTTTTGAAAAGCTTTCTTATAGGCTGCATGATGCTGAAGTTCATCCACGGCCTTCTCTAAAGAGCCATGCATTTCGTCAATATTGGCAATAACATCCTGAGCCTGATCTTCCAGATAAACCACGCGGGAGTCGCTAAAAAGACGAGCTTGCAAGGCAGCATTTAATAAACTCGGCGTATTGCGTTGAATCGTCCCGCCCGACAGCGAAGCACTCCGCGTTATGCCATCGGTAAAGGCCTTGTCCGGCTGGTGACACGAAGCACAACTGCGTTGATGATTGCCAGAAAGAATCGGATCATAAAACAGACGTTTACCCAGTTCCACTTTTTGCGGAGTGGTTCCCTGGCTGGCAACGGATAAGTAATGTTCGGGGTTAAAAGCAGCCGAATCATGCATCGTCATAGCCGAAGCCGACAAGGCTCTCGATTCTCCAAAGGGTTCTATACGAAGGGCTAACTGGGCTTCATATAACTTTTTACTCAAGGGATTCAGGTGTTCAGTCAGGTAGTCCAGACGATTGAACGCTTCAAACGACCCCTGTAAAGGGTGATGGCATAATTCAAATTGCCGCTGTAATTGTTGAGCCAAAACCGGGTCTTCTTCCTGTAACTCTTCTCTATATACGTTAATGTTATCTTCTATAGCCCTAAGAGCTGCTCTGGCTTCGGGTAAAGAATGCAAAGCGGCGGGAGAATCAAAGCCGGAAATGCCGAGTGTAAAAATGCGGAAAAGCTCCAGCCGGGCCGCATCGAAAATATGCTGATCGGTTAGCTGGTTCGAACCATCCATGAAAGTTAAACGGGTCAGATTCGCCTTTAATACCCTCAGATGTTGCAATAAAGCAGCATTCTGGGTGGTGTCTACTTGCGGAAACAGGTATTCTTCAATGACCTGGAAACCCTCGGGCGGAATGACCACTTGATCAGCCTCTTCAAATTCGTCCAGTGGCGGGCCGTTCAGGTTTTTTGCCGTTTCCGGAAAATAATAATCCGTCAGCCACTCCACCCGTTTGTAGGCGAGGCGGGCTTGACAAAAGCGGCTCTGAATCTCAGCGGGCTTTGCTTTGCTTTCAACGCTTTTTAGTAATAAACTAACCGATGAATCCAGTTGAATAATATCCTTTCGAAATTGCTCCTGAACGAGTGCTGCACGGCTCTGCTTAGGCTGGCATCCCCACCAGATTACCCCCGCCAGAATTCCTAAACTCAAACAAAAAATCAAGCTTTTTTTCATGAATAAAAAGCAGAAATTCCTGCCAGTTACCCGGCAGGAATTAGGTGTTACTTTATTGATAACTAGCGAGGTAAGCCACGGATGATTACTACCTGACTCGCCTGATTTTCGTTTTTACGAATGCTTCCGCCATCCACGCCTGCGTATTTGGACGAACGCCAACTGTGAGGCTGAACCATCAACATAAAGGTAGCATCCTGTCCGGTAGCTTCCGAAATATCTACCATTGAGCCGTATTCCCAGCTACCCAGGCGTGACTCCACGTATTGCGTGGCTGACTCGTTCTGGTTATACTTTTCTTTATCAGCCGCCGTGCGGTGGTGATCCAGCTCCAGCACTACTTTCAGTTCACCCGTAGCAATGTTATACTGATAAATGTAGCTGTCGTGCTTTTCATCGCCGTAACCGTTAGGATCTTCCTGCACGTAAACGTAGTTTTTCGTCACGCAAATGTTATCCACATCCTGGAACGTTTTAGCTTTACCATTGCGGTCATCACCGTCCAGAATCACTTCCAGTTGCCCATTTAACGGGTTGTTAGCATCCAATACCAGACGGTAGGTACGTCCATATTTGGTACGGGAATAATCAGCATTAACTCCCGTATTGTTTTGTCCGGTTACGTTGAAATACAGCTCGCGACCGATGCCATCTTTGCGGTAATCCACGTCTTCAACCCGACCAAATTTGATGGATTTCAGTTCAGTATCAACCTTCTGGTTCATCTGGCGGCCCGTCAGCGTTTTCTGATCTTCAATTTTCACAAATTCAACGGCGTATTTCTGCCCTTCTTTCATGTCCATTTCCCGCTGGTTCAAGTCCTTGCGACGCATCGTGTAATACGACCCATTATCCAGATCACCCACCTGATCCGCCATGTACATAAACACCTGACCGCCATTGGTTCCGCTGTCGTCATCCCCTACAATGATAACCGTTTTACCCGCATAGGCCGTTTTAGGTAAGGGCAAGGCCTGTTCTGCATTCTGACGACCCAATGAAGATTTCGTGCGGGAGGTGCTGGCCGCTCCGGGCATAGAGTAGGGGTCTAGGGCATGAATCTGAGACTCTTCGCTGGATTCACCACAAGTCAGATAAACGGGACCAAAACCGTGTTCCTTTGGCGTTGCCATCGTAGCCGAACACAAACGATACTGGCCTCCATCCGAGTTAAGGATGTATTCTCCTTTCACGGGTTTGAAGGTTTTATCCAGGGTAATCCGTGAAACAGAGAAGTTATCCTCGTGGTTGATGAGCATCGAGAAGGTGCCATCTGCGTTTTTCAATAAACCTGAGCCATCCGCAGAACCTCCGAAAACGAAACCCGGTGACTGAGGAAGCACGTCGTCAGACCCAATGAGCGAGAAAAGTTCCAGGTTCTCGAAGCCCGTTTTTTTCTTCAGTAACACTGGGGTTACTGAATGATTTTGAAGTACCACGCCGCTATTATCAGGGTCGGTGTGATCCGTACACGCCCATAAAGCAGCCCCTAAAAGAATCGTTGCAGATAAAGCTCGTTGCATGTGATCAATTGCTGTTAAGCTGCAAAATTCTCTACCATATATTACTTGTATGTTACTGGCTTTTTACATTATTGTAAGTATTTACCACAACAACTATCTCATTTATTAACACCCTTCTTTTCTTACCAGCTATTACTTTTGCATGTCCATAATGCAATCCTCACTTATAAATAAGTACGGATTGCATTCCAGAATTCAATTGTGCCATTGTAACTTTCTGGTTTGGCAACAAAGGCTTTAATGCCGAGTTCAAGAGCTTGTTTTTTCACTTTTGCACTATCCAGAAAAGAAAAGATAATAATTGGAATGGTTTTCCATTTTTCTAATTGCATGATGCGTTTAGCTATCTCTATGCCATTGGATGAGGACAATTCATAATCCAGGATAAAGAGGTCGGGCTTTGAATCAAGCTTTTCAAGTAAGTCAAATAACTGGCTGGCGTCTTCACTAAAGTGTAACTGTCCGTCGATCTGGCTTTTCTGAAAAGCCATTTTTAAAATTCTCTGGTAATCCGTGTTATTATCAACTACAACAAAAATGGGTATTTGAATCATCTAATCTATTTATTTTACGTAAGGATGAATAGGCTAGCTAACTACATTTTTTACAAGCAAAACTCCTAGTTACCTAATTTATATTACGAATTTCTTACCAATTCTTTAGATTACCAACCTGGTAAGAGCTTTTAACTTAGTCAGTAATTTCAAATGATGGATTCCAGACGAGATTTTCTGAAAAAAGCTTCCTTATTAGCTGCCGCCGGGCTTATTCCTGCTTCCATTCAAAAGGCTCTTGCCATTGATCCAGAAGAAGGAACTAGCTACCTTGATGCCGAACACATCGTCATTTTAATGCAGGAAAATCGCTCGTTCGATCATGCCCTGGGAAGCCTGCGGGGCGTTCGCGGTTTCAATGATCCTCGAGCCATTGATTTACCCAATAAACGTCCCGTCTGGCTGCAAACCAATGACAAAGGTGAAACGTATGCCCCTTTCCGTTTGAATCTGAAGGACACCAAAGCCACCTGGATGAACTCCCTGCCGCACTCCTGGGGCGATCAGGTTGAGGCTTTTAACGGCGGGAAATACAATAAATGGCTTCAGGCTAAAAAATCAGGTAATCAAGCTTTTGCTTCTATGCCC
Organism: Siphonobacter sp. SORGH_AS_0500; assembly: GCF_031453245.1. Lineage (NCBI taxonomy): Bacteria > Pseudomonadati > Bacteroidota > Cytophagia > Cytophagales > Cytophagaceae > Siphonobacter > Siphonobacter sp. SORGH_AS_0500. Next base: position 7,997 of record NZ_JAVIYT010000006.1, on the reverse strand, counting down.
CTCACACTGGGGTATTACACGCGTGAGGATTTGCCCTTCTATTACGCCCTGGCGGATGCCTTTACCGTTTGTGACCATAATTTTTGTTCGTCCCAAACGGGTACTACGCCCAACCGTTTATTCCTGTGGACCGGAACCATCCGCGATCCGCGTCATCCCGAAAGCCGGGCTAACGTCTGGAATAGTAACGTCGATTATGGAAAAGAAGCCAGTTGGAAAACCTTCCCTGAACGATTAGAGGATGAACAGATTTCCTGGAAGATTTATCAGAATGAAATCAGCCTACCAAGCGGCCTGGAAGGTGAAGCCGAAAGCTGGTTAGCAAACTTCACCGATAACCCCATTGAATGGTTCAGTCAGTTTCAGGTACGTTTTCACCCGGCTTATCATGCGTATCTCACAAAATTTATTGAGGAAGCTCCGCAAAAAATAACGGATTTAGAGAAAAAACTTCAGCAGGAAACGGCTGGTTCTGAAGCTCATAAAAGAACCAAACAGGAGTTAACCCGCCTGAACGAATGGCTTAAGATCGCCAAACAGGATCATGCCAAGTGGACGCCTGAAGCCTTTGACAAGCTTTCAGAACGAGAAAAAAATCTTCACCGGAAAGCCTTTACCACTAACGTAAACGATCCTGACTACCGTAAAGTAACCAAGCTTACCTACGACGACAAAGGTACCCAACGCGAAACGATGCTGCCGAAAGGCGATATTTTGCACCAGTTCCGTTCGGATGTAGAGAACAAGACCTTACCCACGGTTTCATGGCTGGTGGCTCCCGAAAACTTCTCCGATCACCCGACGGCTCCCTGGTATGGGGCGTGGTATATTTCAGAAGCAATGGATATTCTAACGAAAAATCCTGACGTCTGGAAGAAGACCATTTTCATCCTGGCTTACGATGAAAATGACGGGTATTTCGATCACCTGCCGCCTTTTGTTCCGGCTCATCCGACTCGTCCAGAAACGGGTAAGACCAGTAAAGGCATTGACACAACCCTGGAATTTGTTAGTCTAGAACAGGAGGCAAAGGAAAAAAATCCCCGTTCCGGCCCCATTGGTCTGGGCTACCGCGTTCCGCTTGTCATTGCTTCGCCCTGGAGTCGGGGTGGGTTTGTATGTTCCGAGGTATTTGACCATACCTCCGTTCTTCAATTCCTGGAAAACTTTTTGAGTCACAAAAAAGGTAAGTCCATTCGAGAAACAAACATCAGCGATTGGCGAAGGACGATTTGCGGCGACTTAACTTCGGTTTTCCGTCCTTTTCACGGAGAGAAAATGGATTTACCACAACCGGTCAATAAAAACGCATTTATTGAGCAAATTCACTCGGCTCAGTTCAAAGGATTACCTTCCAATTTTCACGCGTTTTCAGAGACTGAAATTCAGCAACTGCTGAAAGATCCGAAGTCTTCCATCTATTACCCGCGTCAGGAAAAGGGCACGCGTCCGGCCAATGCCCTACCTTACGAACTCTATGCAGATGCTCAAGTAAATGGTAATGATTTTGTATTAACGCTGAAATCCCTGGGCCCAGCGGGTTCTCCTTTCACGGTTTACGAAATCCTCGAAAACGATTTCAACATCCGTCATTATACCGTTGCGGCGGGTGATGTGTTAACCGATCACTGGCCGATTTCTGGAAATTATTACTTCCGGGTCTATGGGCCGAACGGTTTTTATCGGGAATTTAAAGGTGCGGCTGGGGTTGCGAATCTCCAGGTCCACTGTGCGTATGAGCAGTCAGCGAAGAAAGAATTTACGGGTAATCTACTCGTAACATTCTCAGGAAAAGACGGTCAGATCGCAACCATTACCGACCACTCCTACGGGCAGGCCCCGCAGACTAAAAAGCTCAGTAACAAGCCCCAGAAACTAACCTTGAATCAGCAGAAAAGCCATCACTGGTATGATTTCAGCGTAGCAATTCAGGGTGTTTCTTACCGCTACGCAGGTCATATCGAAACCGGGAAATCCAGCTTCAGTGATCCGGCTATGAGTTAAGTTTATTACTTTATCCCTAAAACAAAGGAGAAGTATTTATTAATTTTACCTAAGTTTTATTAGGCAAGATAGATAAATACTTCTCCTTTATTTTATACCTTCCCTTAACCATTTGAAACTATGTCAGAATTAAAGAAAGCATTAAGTCCCGTTCACGTGTGGGCCATTGGCGTTGGGCTGGTCATCTCGGGCGAATACTTCGGCTGGAATCTGGGCTGGGGAGTGGCCGGAACCCTGGGTCTGTTAATCGCCACGCTGATTATCACCGTCCTTTACTTTACCTTCATTTTCAGTTTTACAGAATTAACTACCGCCATCCCCAATGCGGGTGGCCCATTTGCCTACGCCCTGAAAGCCTTTGGGAGCTGGGGAGCCATCATTGCTGGTTACGCCACACTCATCGAATTTCTCTTTGCTACCCCAGCCATTGCCCTGGCTCTGGGCAGTTACATGCACTTTCTGTATCCCAGCATTGACGTCATTCCGGCGGCCATCACGGGCTATATCGTTTTCACGCTGATTAATCTGCTGGGCATTCAGGAAGCAGCCTGGTTTTCGCTCATCATGACGATTCTGGCCATTGCCGAACTGCTGCTATTCATTGGTGTGGCGGCCCCTCATTTTCAGATGAGTAACTTCCTGCATAACCCCTTTCCCTTTGGTTGGGCGGGTGTGTTTGCCGCCTTACCTTTTGCCATCTGGTTATTCGTTTGTCTGGAAGGAATTGCTATGGTGGCTGAAGAGGTTAAAGACGAAAAATGGGCTTTGGCCAAAGGATATATTTCTGCTTTGTTAACGCTGGCCTTGCTCGCTCTGGCCGTAATGATTAGTGTGGGTGGTATTACTTCCTGGGAGCAACTTTCCACCATTGATTACCCCTTACCCGAATCCATCGGTTTGATACTCGGACAGAATAATCCCTTAACCAAGCTGTTTGCCAGCGTAGGCCTATTCGGACTCATCGCTTCTTTTCACGGCATTATTATCAGCTACTCCCGGCAGATGTTCGCACTGGCCCGACAGGGATATTTACCGGCGTCTTTAGCGAAAGTCAGTTCGAAACGACAGGTACCTTACGTGGCTTTGTTGGTCGGGGCGGGATTAGGCATCCTGGCACTCTTATTGCTGGACACCAGTAAGTTAGTGATTCTTTCCACGATTGGAGCGGTGGTGGTTTACGTCGTAAGCATGTTAACGCTGTTTCGTCTGCGGAAAACCGAACCTGGTATGAATCGGCCCTTTAAAGCCCCCTTCTATCCGTATTTCCCGGCTATCGCTTTTGCCCTTGCGTTACTGGCTTTACTAGCAATGGTGTATTTCTACAGCCTGTTAACCCTGCTCTTTTTCGGCGGATTACTTCTGATTTTACTAATCTATCGTTTCCAGAAAAAACCGACTCAATCCTCCTTATGAGTTATCAATGTACCATTCGGGGATTTACCTATCGCTTTGCAGACCTCAAGGAGTTACTGGCTAAAGCTAGTCCGCTTCGGTCGGGAGACGGATTGGCGGGCATTGCGGCTCAGACGTATGAAGAACGAATTGCGGCTCAAATGGCTCTGGCGGACGTTCCGTTACCGGTCTTTTTATCTGAAACGGTTATTCCTTACGAAAACGACGAAGTAACCCGACTCATCATCGACACGCACGATACACACACCTTTGCGGCTATGAGTCATTTTACCGTGGGAGATTTGCGGGACTGGTTATTAAGTGACGACGCCACGCCAGAGCTTTTACAAACGATTAGCTCTGGGTTAACCCCCGAAATCGTCGCAGCGGTGTCAAAGCTGATGCGAAATCAGGATTTAATTCTGGTTGCTCAAAAGTGCGAAGTCGTTACCCGCTTTCGTAATACGCTGGGTTTGAGAGGTCGCTTGTCCGTTCGTCTCCAGCCGAATCACCCTACGGACAATGCCAAAGGAATTGCCGCCAGTATTATCGACGGTTTATTATACGGCAGCGGTGACGCCGTGATTGGTATTAACCCGGCCACTGACAGTCCCGCTGCCGTTACCCGATTATTGCGTATGCTCGACGACGTTCGGCAACGCTTTGATATGCCCACACAAAGCTGCGTGTTGAGTCATATCACTACTACGATCCCGCTTATGGAACAACAGGTTCCGGTGGATCTGATTTTCCAATCGATTGCCGGAACTCAACAGGCCAATACCAGTTTTGGGATTACCCTCGCTTTATTACAGGAAGCTTACGAGGCCGGTTTAGCCCTGAATCGGGGAACGGTTGGCTCGAATGTCATGTATTTTGAAACGGGGCAGGGGAGTGCCTTGTCATCCAACGCTCATCACGGCGTCGATCAGCAAACTTGCGAAGTACGAGCATATGCCGTTGCTCGTCATTTTAAGCCATTTATGGTCAACTCCGTCGTTGGTTTCATTGGGCCGGAATACCTTTTCGATGGAAAGCAAATCATCCGGGCAGGACTGGAAGATCACTTCTGCGGGAAATTACTGGGTCTGCCGATGGGTATGGACATCTGTTATACCAACCATGCCCAGGCCGATCAGGATGATATGGATACGCTATTAACGCTCTTGGGAGTAGCGGGCATCAATTTCATTATGGGCGTTCCCGGAGCCGACGACATTATGCTGAATTACCAGTCTACTTCCTTTCACGATGCCTTATACTTACGGCGGGCGTTAGGACTTCGTCCCGCACCCGAATTTGAGGCCTGGCTGTTGCAGCAGGGAATCATGGGAGCGGATCAGAAAAGGCTTGAATCGGGAGCTTCACAAACGTTATATCGACAATTTTTTGAGTCATGAATGAACTACAAAAAAGTCCGGTTTCGCCCGACGGATGGGAAAGTCTGAAAACATTCACGCAGGCTCGCATCGCCCTGGGTCGTACGGGTGTTTCCATTCCTCTGCGGGAATCGCTGGCCTTCAAACTTGCTCATGCTCACGCCAAAGACGCGGTGTATTCTTCCCTGGATACCAATTTTTTCATGGAAAAATTTACGGAATATGACTTACCGTTCTTTCTCCTGAAAAGCAAAGCCGCTCACCGCGACGAATACCTGCAAAGACCCGATTTAGGAAGACGGCTACAGGAAGAATCCCGGAAAAATTTAGCAGCAACTCATTTACAACCAGCCGATATTGCCATCGTCATTGCAGACGGACTATCGGCCTCAGCGGTAAATACCCACGCCTGGCCTTTGATTAGGGCTTTTCGGGCACAAGCCTTGGCCCAGGGTTTCACCTTCAGTCCATTGGTTTTAGTCCAACAGGCTCGCGTAGCTATTTCTGACGAAATTGGCACTTTACTTCAGGTCAAAATGGTGGTCCAACTGATTGGAGAACGGCCCGGCTTGAGTTCCTCAGACAGCATGGGAGCGTATGTAACGTACGCACCAGAACCCGGTTTGACCGACGAACGCCGCAATTGTATCTCCAACATTCGTCCGCAGGGATTAGGTATTAACCTTGCCGTAGACAAGCTTATGTACCTGACTCAACAGGCTTTTCGTCTGCAATTGACTGGCGTAGCACTGAAAGATGATGCCCCTGACGGAACCGAAACCCTGAAACAATAGGTTGTTTTATTAACTTTACCTAAAGTAGCAAGACTTCCCTACATGAATTTTTTATACCAGTTAGGCTCCGTCATAAGCCTTTTTATTTTCATTCTAGTACAGTCTTTACTCTTCGTTTACGCGATTAACGTACTTCAATCGCCCAACCGTCCTAGCTGGAAAGCTCCGCTCACGGTCTTCGCCTGTTTTATGGTAACGGTGGGCTTATATTATTATTCCAACCCAGACAATATGCCTTACATCCGGGCCCTGCTTTTTGTGTATGGGATCGAATGTATTCTATTAATTATTCTCTTTCTGCGAAAAACGAAGTCTTAATTTTAGCTTTTAGTGGGTATTTATAAAGTGGAATAGGGTTGAAGATGTTTTTTATTTAACATAAACAAAATTATAAAACAAATTGTATTATACTGAAAGAGCTTGACTGAGACTCATCTGCAACTTCAAAATAGCTCGTTAAGGCTCATCATATTATTTTTCAATGCGTACAAAACAATACCAATTGAAGTCTTGACATTCATTTTTTCCATAATTCTCTGGCGGTAATAATTAATGGTATGCTCGCCTAAGAACAGTTCTTCAGAGATTTCTTTACTGGTTTTCTGCTTACCAATAAGCTTGATTATTTCCATTTCTTTACTAGAATATCCATCGAATTCTGCTTTTCGTACAGACGGAGCATTTTTCATGAAGCGTTTAATCATCACCATCATTCCGTCCCTGCAGAAGTATTCCTCTCCATTCATTACTTTTTCAACGGCCCTAAGTATTTCACTGGGCTCTGACGTCTTCAAAATAATCCCTTTGGCTCCTGCCTTTAGCATATTCATCAAGTCATCCTCATCATCGAAACCAGTTACACATATTACTTTAGCTCCAGACTTCGTATTACTTAAATATCTAGTTGCCTCAATTCCATTCATCCGGGGCATACGTATATCCATGAAGACTACGTCGGGCTGATACTTGGCAACTACTTCAAGAACCTGTTGTCCATCAGGGGCAGTAGCGACTACGGTAAGATTATGATCCATTGTAATCGTTGACTTAAAAGCCTGTACGACATAGGGATGATCATCGGCAATCACGATTTTAAGCTTCTTATTCATCTTACGTTCTAAAAGGAATTTTGAATGAAAAAAGGTAATTAAAACTTTCGTTTTCGTTGAGTGGTGCATAGTGAAGATGTCCTTCCATGCGGCTTATGCGATGTTTAATACTGGACAAGCCTGTGGTCTTGTGGTCATTCTCCCAGGGAATACCCTTACCATTATCACTATAGTGTACTACAACCTTTGATTCCTGCATGAATAGGGATACTTTCACCCGTGTAGCAGCGGCGTGCCGCCAGGTATTAAGTAGTAATTCTTCCAGAATAAAATAGATATTCGCTTTAGACCTATTGGTTAGAACAGACTCATCTAATTGGTAGGTAAAATAGACTTTCAGATTATAGGCCGCCCCGTGATCAGTGAGCATGTCTGAAAGAGCATTTTTAAAGTCGCTGAATTCGTTAGTCTTTCGAATCCAGGATGATAATTTTCTTACTTCAAGAATAGAAGAATCTAAAGATTTTATAACGTCACTTAACTTCTCACGATCATACCCAGATGATATACTTAAGTTGTATAAAGTCATTCTGGTATACGTAAGCATAGGGTTAATTACGTCATGAATATCATTCCCCATCTCTGTCTTCTCCTGCTGGTGGGCTTTCATTAGTAATTTATACTTTCTTGCAAACCAGACTTTCATTACAACTAAAGATACAAAACTGGTAAACAAGATTCCGACAATAATTTTTTTGCTTTGTTTAGATGATGTTTCCCGTTCCAATGCATATCTGAAGTATTGTACTCTCCGTTGAGCCTGACCGTATTTAGCCGAACTTAATTTCAATCACTAACTTATATTACAAAGAGTTTTATAGCTCTATTATCTATATTAATATAGGTTTTCATAAAATTTAATAGTTTGATATAGATGGTAAAATAGCTCCAACACTAACAATGCATGTATTGCAGTATTGATAGGTTTTTTTTAATTCAATATTTGTACCATATATCTATACTATTCACATATTATATCCTATTACTTAAGATATATTTTGCTCTTCATGGCTGTTTTATATATTCGATTTTAATGTATCATTAGTAAATTATTTAATGGTCTATAGGCTATTATCTATACTAATTTCTGTTCTGTTATTATCAATACTTGATAAAAGTTATTTATATAGAAATAAGCTATAGTTACATTAACTAATTTATTTAACTTAATATATTAACCTACTAGTATTAGTATGAATTGAGATAATTTTTACTAGTATAAATGTTCATGTCAGCCAACGACTACCATAGTGTTAGCCAACTCATTTACAGTAAATTATATCCTAAACAAGAGGCTAATTCAACCTATTGCTACACCT
>NZ_JAVIYT010000005.1:0-200380 GCF_031453245.1 Siphonobacter sp. SORGH_AS_0500 | reverse complement strand
AGGCCGCCCCATCGGCGGCCCAGGCTTAAGCAAGGTAATTGCAAGAGCATGTAGTGTGAAATGTTAAGTGTAGAGGTTAAGCAGGACAAGCAGCAAGCCCATCTTTTAACGGGTAATAACTTATTCAGGGACCTTCCGGCGTAGAAGTAGTAAAGTTGTATTGCATCATTTATACAATAAATAGTATTCTGCAAAGTAACCTTTTGCTTTCCAGTACCCTGAATCTATGCGTCTCAATTTTGATTCAAATCGTCTCACTGCTTCTATTAAATAAAATCGGATTTGTAGCTTTAGTTATTCGTTGCATCGTGCGTATATGAGGCGTTTCTTTTTTTTAAGTATTTTCCTGCTGTGGGACACGGTTGGTTCGGGTCAGTCGATGGTTTCTGATTTCAAATCTTATCAGGTGGCCGATGGTTTGTCAAGTAATACCATTACCTGCATTCTTCAGGATCATCGGGGATTCATGTGGTTTGGCAGTCGCAACGGACTCAACCGTTTTGACGGCCATGCCGTGAAAGTCTTTCGTCATTCCCGTAGTGACTCGCAGAGCCTGGGCAGTAACTCCATCCTGAGCCTTTGTGAGGATAGAAAGAAACAACTCTGGGTCGGAACGTTCAAAGGGATTTATCGATACGATCCTCAGAAAGAAACCTTTACGCGTTTTACCGCCATTCCTGCCCAGGAAGTTCGCTATCTGGGAATGGATGTACAGCATCGGATCTGGATTATTGCCGGGTACAAGCTGTACTGTTACGATGGGGCAAAGCTGCACGCATATCCCTTCGCGGAGGATCAGGCCACTGCTTTACACATTTCCAAGCAGGGAACCGTCTGGGTGTCTACGGAAAAAGGTCGTCTGCTTCAATACAATACCCGCGAAAATCGCTTTCGGAATATACCTCTGGCCACGCTTTCCCGTATTGATTTCATGTTCGCCATTGGCGACACGACCCTAATCATGCGTCGAGGCAGTCGGGTCTCTGTTTATCAACCCAATCGTCAAACCACTCATCCCCTTAGTACGAATGAATCGTTAGAAATACGGATTAATTCCATGATGGAAAAGTCCCCCGGTGAGTATTGGATTGGCACTGAATCTGGTCTTTTCATTTATCACAGTCAGACGGGGCAGTTAACGCAGGAGCAAAAACAGTTTGGAAACCCTTACTCGCTGACCGATAATGTCATTTCCTGTCTCTATCAGGATCGTGAAAAAGGCATTTGGCTAGGTACTTCGTTTGGGGGTGTTAATTACTATTCTGATCACCTAACCCGTTTTACCAAGTACCAGCCTTTACCGGGTCAGAATAGCCTTAGTGGTAACGTAGTTCATGCCATTCAGAAAGATAATCAGGGGAATTTGTGGATTGGCACCGAAGATGCGGGGTTAAACAAAATGAACTTGAAAACCGGGCAGATTCGGTCCTTTCTGCCGGGGAAAGGTCCCGCCGGCCTTAGCTATCCTAACATTCATGGCCTGCTGGTGGATGGTTCCCGGTTATGGATTGGAACCCTGGAACACGGCCTGGACGTGATGGATTTGAAAACCGAGAAAATCATTCGACGTTATCGCTCGTCCATCCAACCCGGCCACTTTACCAGCGACTTCATCGTTACGCTTTACAAACGCCGCAACGGAACCATTCTTGTAGGTACCTGGAATGGGCTCTTTCAATACCGTCCCCAACAGGATGATTTCATCCCGGTTCCCTTTTTCAATGCCCAAACCCAAACCATTCACGAATCGGGTGATGGAACGCTATGGGTAGGGAGTTACGGCAACGGCGTGTATTACGTAAACGAACGAACCGGAAAGCAAGGTCATTTCAGCACGCAGTCGGGCCTGCGATCCAATTACATTACCAACATTTATGAAGATAGGCACTGTCAGCTTTGGATTTGCTGCGAAGGAGGACTAACCTGCTATAATCCTGTCCGACACCAGTTTACGCATTACACCATTGAAAACGGACTGCCCGATAACCAGATCTTCCGCATCGAAGAAGACCGCTTTGATGGGTTGTGGATCTCGACGGGGCGGGGACTGGCCCGCTTTGACCCTCAGCGAAATCAATGGCAGCATTACTTTACGGCTCACGGCTTACCCACGGAACAGTTTAACTATAACTCATCGTTTAAAGACACCGACGGTAGCCTTTATTTCGGTACAGTGAAGGGATTGGTTCATTGGAACCCGGCCTCTTTCTTTAAGACCAATCGCTTTACGCCACCTGTTTACATCACGGGTTTACAGGTAAATAATCAGGAAGTGGGCATTGGGGCTAAAGATTCGATCCTGCAACAGTCGATTACCTCTACCTCGAAAATTGTTTTATCGCACGGTCATTCCAACGTTAGTCTGGATGTGGCGGCCTTGAGTTATACCAACCCTCAGATCAATCAGTATCGTTACATGCTGGAAGGGGTAGATCAGAGCTGGATTCATCTGACGAATAACCGCAAAATCTATTATACCAATCTGCCCGCTGGTTCGTATCGTTTTCGGGTACAAGGATCGAATAATGATGGGATCTGGAATCCCCGCGAAACGGTACTAGCCCTGACCATTCTGCCGCCTTTCTGGGCTACTCCCTGGGCTTATCTGCTGTATGCCAGTCTGATACTCGCCATTATACTGGTCATTTTCAGGTACTATTATCTGGCTATTACGGAGAAAAATAAACGGCAGATGAAGTCGCTTGAGATAGAAACCGAGCGGGCTATTTACACCAGTAAAATTGAATTTTTCACCAATGTAGCCCACGAAATTCGTACCCCTTTAACCCTAATCAAATTACCTCTGGATAAATTGTTATCCCGGCCTGTACAAGACCCTTTTCTACACGAAAGCCTGCAAATGATGAAAAAACATACCCATCGCCTTATTGACTTGACCAATCAATTACTGGATTTCCGGAAAGCGGAGGCCCAGAATATTCAGCTTCATTTCGCCAATACTGACATCAATGCGTTGTTAAACGAACTGTGGATTTGGTTTAAGCCCGCCGCGGACGAACGCAAGTTTACCTTCCGACTCGAATTACCCCGCATCACACTTCATGCCTATGTTGATGAAGAAGCTCTGCGAAAAATTCTGAGCAATTTGCTGAGTAATGCCATTAAATACGCAGATTCCTCGATTCTGATGAAGTTACTGCCCTTCGGCAGTGAAGACGAGCAGTTTCGCATTGAGGTCAGCAATGATGGGTATCGGATTCCCGCCGCCTTAAAGGACAAGATATTCGAACCTTTTTACCGTATTCAGGAAACCGATCATGAACCGGGAACGGGGGTAGGCCTGTCTCTTTCGCGTACGCTTACCCAGCTTCATAAGGGCGAATTAACGTTACAAATGGATCGACCCGACGTGAATTGCTTTCGCCTGAGTCTTCCCATCCATCAGGAACATAGTATGGACTTTCAGCATTTTATGGCGGAAAGCATTGTGACGGAAGACGAACCGAAAGCTCCGCAGCTGGACCCGTTAAAATCGACGCTTTTACTGGTGGAAGACCAGCGGGAAATCAGTGTATACATTCAGCAGGAATTCAGCGAACGTTACAACGTTCTGACGGCCTATGAGGGTCAGCAGGCTCTGGAGATTTTACAGCAGGAAACGATTCATCTGGTCATTAGTGACATCATGATGCCCGTGATGGATGGCATTGAGCTATGCCGGGCCATTAAATCAGATTTGGAGTATAGCCACGTTCCCGTGATTCTGTTGACGGCTAAAACCTCCATTCAGTCGAAAGTTCAAGGACTGGAGGTCGGGGCGGACGCTTATCTGGAAAAACCTTTTTCAGTGATGCATTTGGAAGCCCAGATTGAAAGCTTGTTATCCAACCGTAATCGGGTCAAAGAATATTTCGCCCGTTCTCCGCTAACGCCTTTTAAAGGCATGGCCCACACACCCGCGGATAAGGTTTTTCTGGAACAACTGCATCAGGTCATTTACGATCATATTCTGGATATGGAACTCAACGTTGATCAGTTATCAAGGTTGATGAACATGAGTCGTCCGACGCTTTATCGAAAAATCAAAGGGCTATCGGATTTAAGCCCGAACGAGTTAATCAATCTGGCCCGACTTAAAAAGGCCGCCGAATTGCTTATAACCGGTCATTACAAAGTCAATGAAGCTGCAGCTTTGGTAGGATATAGCTTACCGACTAATTTTTCCAGAGACTTCCAGAAACAATTTGGAATTACACCGAGTCAGTACATGGGTGAGCTTAAAAAAAAGTAACCTGACTTTATCGCAGATTTTTACGATTAAAAAGCGAAGCCGCTTATACCCTGAACAAGGATAAGCGGCTTCGCTAGTAGTAAAGTTAGTTAACGTAGGATGTCCTACTGAGCGGGCTGACCGGGAATAGCATTCATCGTATACCAGGCTTCGGTAGTCCACAAGTTCTTACCCGTGCTGCTAACGATGGTTTTTCTATTCAAACGAATATACACCACGTGCTTACTGAGCATACCCGGTAATTCAAGAAATACCCTTTTCCGATCTGCTGAAACCTGAATGTTTTTAATCGTTAAACGCTCATCATTCAGTTTCGGACCGCCGTAATCAGCTGTAGGTTTAAACCACCATTGACGGATGGTGTAGTCCGTTGAGGCTTCACCCGTGCCCTTCGGTAAGGGCTCCGTAAATTCAATTTCAACACCTTTCGCCTGGGCCCGTACCGCAAGCATCTCAAACGTAGGTGTCTGGTTGAAGGTTAGCTTTTGTAGACCATAGCCTAACTTACCCGTCTGCCCCCAGTTACCCGTTGAACCTACTCCACCTATGTACAGTGATCCATCCGGTCCCCAGGCCAGTCGGTTCACGCCAGCTTCGAGTCCCTGGGTGAAGCGAAATACAACTCCCTGGTAAGATCCGTTTACCTTTTCGGCAAAGACCCGTTTAAGACCGCCGTGCGTAACATCACCATGAACCATCTGATTTTGATAAGGGCCCACGTTCAGCGGGGCGGGCTGACTAGGCGAGTTACCAATCTCGTCCTGCGTTAACCAAACCACGGGTAAGGTTTCTTTCAGGCGGGCCGTACCTGCGAAATCTACGGATCGGGAACCATACCAGGCTCCGGGTTGCAGATGCACAATTTTGTTGGCGGGTAACCAGTCTCCCTGATTGTCTGCGATGAATATTTCATTATCCACGCCCAATCCAATCCCGTTGGGCGTTCTCAGTCCCGATGCAATCAACGAGAAAGAGCCATCCTTCCGATTTATTTTAACCACCTTGCCACGGTCTGGAATCTGAGGCTGCGTACTGGCTCCCCCAGGATTAATAGCCGTAGCCAGCGTACCGTAGAAATATCCCTCTTTGTAAACCAGTCCGAAAGCAAATTCGTGAAAATTAGCGGATACTTTCCAGCCATTGCATACGGTTTGGTAGTCGTCAATGAGGTCATCATGGTTGGAATCCACAAGTTTTGTCAGCTCCTGTTTCTGCATGACGTAGATTTCATTGTCTACTACCTTAATGCCCAGCGGTTCGGCTAAGCCATAAGCGATGCGTTTCACCTGAATCTGCTGGGGATTCGTTGCTTTTCTGGAGTCAATCAGATAAACCGAGCCGAGTGAATCCCAGGTGCTTACCACCATTCGCCCATCGGGAAGAAAGTCCATCCCACCCACTCTGGGTTTAAAGGCTTCGGGTCGGGCCTGCGTCAGCGTAAAACTGGGATGTACAGCCGTCAGTGGAGACTGATCTCCCGGTACTTCGTCCTTGCTAACTTCAAGTATGCCTTGCTGGGTTTTCTTGATGTCTTTACCCTTGAATGTGAAAACGGCGGGAGGAACCACCACAAAGGCTTTCGAACCATGAGGTCTCCATTGCAGGGAAACGCCTTTTCCGTACTCGCCCTGGTAATATTCAACTCGGAAAGCGTGTTTGCCGGGTTTCAGAATAATCTCCCCATCGGTGGGTTTCAGCCCGTGGTTAACGCCGTTGTCCACCACCAATTGGTCGTCAATAAACAAGCGTCCTCCATCATCGCAGACAAGACGAAAAACGATATTGGTTGTTTTTTTGATGGTCATCAGTCCACTGGCATGAATAACAAAATTGGTCTTGAGCGTTCCAAAATCCTGATCCTCCCAGTGTAAGGCATTCAAAGAGCCGGACTGAATCGGGGCCATTTCGTCATTGATTTCAGGAAGGGTAGAAAGGGTGCTACCGAACTGGTAAACGTTGATAGCCATGCCGGGCAGTTCCGTTTGAAGGCTCACCTTCGCAGGGTTCAGAGGCTTGAACGTTACCGGATACGCAGGTTTAGGCATAAGTTTCTCTTCTTCCCGCTTTCTTTCTTTGTCTGCATCCAGATCCAGAATGTAAGAAACCAACGTTGCTGCGTCCTCCCGCTTCAGGTCCGGGTGTGGAGTCATGGGAATAGATCCCCAGTTCCCGGCCCCTCCCTTAATGACTTTTGTGATGAGAGCTTCCTTGTTTTTTCCGGTATTATCGTAGCGTTCGGCAATGGCCATGTACGAAGGACCTACGGTTTTTACCTCACGGTTATGGCAAGTATTGCAATCGCTTTTGGCAAATAAATCACTGACCAGTTGGTCCTGACTTTTTTGTTCATCGGCATTTTTTGTGGCGGGCTTGGCGGTAAAACTGGTTTGGAAATGAGTTTCATCATTGGCCTTTAACAGCAGTTTACCCGTAATAGACTTGAAGGTACTCGTGCCGATTTCTTCCGTACCTTCCTGCATTACCGTAAATGTTCCATCGGTTTGATAATCGCTGGATGATTGCAGGGAATTGAGGTGCAGGTTTAGGGTAACCTGTACACCAGCGGGAATATGTTTGGTTACGAATGTTCGTTTGAATCCGGTTCGATCTCCTGCGGCCTCAAAAAAATCAGGACTTTCTTCGATAAGAATTTTCTTGCCCTGATAATCCAACTCATACTTGAGGGTTACCTGGTTATTGACTATCGAATGACCTTTGTAGGTAATACCCGGAGTAACTTCGGTTCCATTGGTGAGAACACGCCAGGGGTTCGCGTCTGGTTCCTGCATATAAGCCACGCCCACCGATACGGGTTGGGGCCCGTGAGCAGAGGTATAAACGGGGCCGCTGAAATCAATGGTTCCTAACCAAGCTTTGTAAAGGGAAGCGGTTTGCGTGTTGTAAGCCAACCAGAGCTTATCGTGCAGAGCAACGCTCAACATGCGAGGTCGATTATCCAGTACCGATCGCAACACCCAGGCTTCTCTGGGGCGATCTATCGGCGGGTTAGAGCTTTTGACTAAAGGGGTAGAGGGATGAATAAAAGCAGTGCTTGCACTCACTACGGCACCTAGCAGGGCAGTAGAAAGCAGCACAAAGAACTTCGAGTGGTTCATTGGAATTGAAGAGGCGAAATAATTTCCATTTGTATTAAGGTCTACGAAGGTCAGACTTTAAATGACGTTGGGATGATCTGATAGAATCAATTTTAAATCATATCCTCTCAATAGGTTGTGTGTGATTGTTAGGGTGCTGATTTGGAAGAGACTGTCTAAAACCAGCCTATAAAGACCCTGTGTTTATTTTCGAAAGGATAACCTGTACTTATTACTCAAGCCTGTCATCCAGAGCGAAGCGAAGGATCTTATTAGGTTTGCGAACGTATTTGGTCAATTGGGAGGTGTTCGTTCATGTATCCATCTTCTTAATCAATGAAGGTTTCAGAAACCATGATTAGCGTTAAAATGTGATGATTATATACTTTTAGGTAATTTATAAGGGTGGGTTACTTTATTTCATGAATGGTTAATAAGTACAGTGTATAAAGAACGAAACATAAATCTTACTGAGATAATATAATTAATTCAGATTTATAACATAATAATAACGTTTTAATATCAACAATCACATTACCTATTTTTCCTCTGTAATAACCTCTGTTACTTCACTACAACTTCAATTTATCAAAACCCATACTTTTGGCCACGTATTTAGTTCTGTTACGCGGTGGTTTTCCTTTACTGATTTTATCTTCTACAATCAGATCAATTCGGATAAGCTCGCTGATACGTTCCTTCGTTTCCAAAATCCACTGAATTTGTTTTTCAGTAAACGTATACTTCAAACAGGCCGCCCGAACTTTAGCGGCTACTTCGATATCCCCCAGCGAACTTACATAGTCAATGGTTTTACTGGTTTCTTCCGCCAGCAGCTCCCGATCCATACCGTCGACATCCTGAATCTTAAACTTCAGGGACGTGATCTTCTTACGCTCCTTAGCGGCAATTTCCCAGTTAAAAAACAAATTGCAATGCTCCGAAAGCTCTTTCTGAGTGTACTTTAAAATCCGGGTTTCAAAATCCGTGAAGCTTTTATAAGCCGTCAGGTTAAGCCCTAATAACCCCTTCAACCGATCCAGCTCAATAACCCATTCGTTTTTCTTGCGATACATCATCAAAAGCTCATACATGCGGATCGCATGGACGCTTTTGAGGCTAAGAATCGTCTGCAAATCAGTAGTAGTATACCCGTTGGCAAGTTCCAGAAACAGCTTATTACAGCGACTATTGAGCTCAACCGTAATGGTAGAACTGGCCCCTACCCTACCCTCGTAATTGGCATAGGTAAAAGGAACGATGTATCCGAAGTAATCTTTACTTTTAGTAGACTCATCAAAAAAGATTTTTCTTGATGTAATTTTATCCAAAGATTCCTTGATCCGAACCAGGTTCGTTTCTTTAATATCAGTGGCCGGGAAAGAAACCACTAGCTTTTCCTCAATATTCACTCCAAAACCCTGCCGATTTTTCAGGTGCAACAGCGTAATTAGTAAAATATGCTTTTCTACCGTAGTGAATTCCTGTTTAGTAAGGTTGAGACTATTACTAATATTAATTAAACTTTTCATACGCAGGCCCTGAGGTTCTAGAAGTTGGTAAAAGTAATAACTATTACCACAATAATAAAATATATGTGGTTTTTGTTTATCCCTTTTCCATACACCTCATGCAATTTGTGGCAATACCTCATGCATTCTGTGGTAATACGACCTATGCAATCTCATGCAATTTGTGGTAATACCTCATGCATTCTGTGGTAATACCTTATGCATTTTGTGGTAATACGAAATATTAAAATCCTGATTATCAGAAATTTACAAACGTTATCCACAGTCCGGCATTAATCAATTAATATAATATCATTTTATCAATTGATTGGCCCAAGCTCTTTTTCGGCCTGCGTCGGCTCCGCCGCACGCTTATTTTTGAAAGGAAAAAGGGAATATCAAATAGAAGAGAAGGAAGGCGAGAACTAATTTTTTAGTTTAACAGTATTGCTCTGGTAGTCCCATTTATAAAAAATTGATTATCAGTGTTTTAATTAATTACTGCTTTAAAAGTTTATAAAGAATAAGTTCCTGATGAAAATTGATTGCTGATTCAGTTTTCACACTCATTCCAACTTGTCAAAAACCTCATGCAATCTGTGGTAATAGATCATCATTAACTATCTAGCAATCAGACACTTGCATAAGCTTATGCAATTTGTGGTTTTTTCGTAGTGAATCATTCATAAATCTCTGGTTATCAGTAGTATAAATAGGCTTCTCTTTATGAAAACAGTACTATCTATCTCGTTATATATCAAAATCTCATGCAATTTGTAGTTTTTCAATTACCTGTATTAATAAGTTTTCATTGATACTCAGGTATCTAGGCCTGTACATGGTAGCCATTCTTTTGCAAAACCTCATGCAATTTGTGGTTTTTTGAAAACTATAACTAAAATGGCATCAACTATTTAGCCTCTAGAGTCCTGTCTGCCCTCAAATCTCATGCAATTTGTGGTAATAGCAGGTGTTCAATTGCTGCTCTAATAAGAGGGTAATCGTATCTGAAGCTCTATAACTGAGCGATTACCAATGGCTTAGAGATTTTTAAACTAGGGAGACTGTCATTTCAAATGAAGTGAGAGAACTTCTGTAAAATGGGAGGGCTTTAAGATTATTAAGATATATACCTCACGACCAAGTGATTTTTGCACAGGCAAGTAAGTTCCTTCGCTTTGGATGATAGAAAAAGGAAGTGGGCAGCAAGGAAAGTAAAGGAAATGATAAGTGGGACCTATCTGCAAGTCCCACTTATTTATTGCAATTCACTCAAGTCCTTTTCCAGTTGGGCGTAGATAGCCTTCAACAAATACTTTCGGATGGACAACTTCTCAAGGCGGGTACTTTTGGATTTAACAATCTTCTGGATGTTATCCAGTTCACTTTTATGAAGTTGCAGCGTAAAACTTTTGAGTGGATCTGCTTCTTCCTCCGGGGTACTTTCCGGTTTGCTTATGCCATGGTTTGGCTGTACTTCGGATGATATACTGCCCCCCTTATGAA
This sequence comes from Siphonobacter sp. SORGH_AS_0500, assembly GCF_031453245.1. Classification (NCBI taxonomy): domain Bacteria; kingdom Pseudomonadati; phylum Bacteroidota; class Cytophagia; order Cytophagales; family Cytophagaceae; genus Siphonobacter; species Siphonobacter sp. SORGH_AS_0500. The sequence goes on along the minus strand of NZ_JAVIYT010000005.1, from coordinate 190,016 downwards.
TAAATTCCAGTGCTTTTTCGTCGAATGTGGGTGCCTCCTTCGTAGGCATTTTCACCTGTAACTTTGTCTTTGCCATTTTATGCGGGAGTTGGTACAGGAACTCGTTCTAATAACTTTTGCAGAAAATCCGTAAACTCCCGGATTGCCACTGCGTCCTTCGGCTTGTATTCATTGATACCCATTCCACGAATCGCTGCGTGGCTGTACACTACCCTATCCCCTAATTGAGCTTCCAAAAACTGAATATCCTCCGACGCCTTCAAATAATCCGTCCAGGATTCTACGTATTGGCTACGAGCTTCTACCCGATTAAGTAAGGAAAACGAAACTAGTTTAGGATTGATCATTTTTACCTCTCTCACTAGTTTCTCTACTTTAGCCAGGGTCCACATCTCAAAACTCCGAGGCACAAAAGGAATGAGGTAGACATCTGATACAGTTAAAGCGGCCCGTTGCGAAATGGTATCCCTTCCACCCGTATCAATGATAACATCGGTAAACACTTCACTCAAATCCCGGATAGACGTATAGATTTTATCGCCATTCAATTTGACCAGCGTATAGCCTACTTGTCCTTCAAAAGTATCATGTCTGAATTCCGTGAAGTCTGCTGTGGTTTCCTGTTCATCCGCATCCACCAGCAACACTTTTCGACCCTGTTCAGCAAGAAAAATAGCAATGTTGGTGGCTACGGTGGTTTTGCCACTTCCGCCTTTAGTACCTCCTACTGTGATAATCATTGGTTCTGTTATAGGTTGTTGTATCAATTCCTAAAGTAGTTCCTGTTTTAGTTCTTATTACAGAACCTTTCCCTGACTTTACAAACCTATGAAAATTTTATCAGGAATTATAGAAGACACTACTAAAGAACTAAAATAAGTATCTATTTAGGTTCCTGATTAAGAACTTATACTGCAACTATTCACTTTTTCTTCAACTATATTGAATGATGCACGACGTAATAAAGAACCGTACTTTAAAGCAAATAGCTTGATCTAATTTTAGTGATCAGAATTTAGGACAAGAACCAAATTTGGTTCCTATTTAGGAAGCTTCTCTTGTCTATATTATAAGTTGCAAAGAATGTCAATGATGCAATGATACATCTGACTTTTGGTTGTTTAGATAACTTACGTCAACCCAAGTGTGAATGAAGAAGTGAATAGGTTCTTTATTCAGTTCCAATTTAAGAACCTTGATTTTATAAACAGCTTATCTTTAATACCTCATAGCTAGTTTATGATAATCTCTCTATCATACATAGACATTATAAGCTAGCTATGAGACAGGGCCTGAATTAAGAATCAAATTAGGAACCTAATTTAGACCTTAATCAATCACTGATGGCCTGATCTTAGAATGCATGCCTTAAGTAAAAACAAGTATCCGTCCTTAACTCAAGCAATTTCCATCGGACAGGATCTAACCTAGGAATTGAATTAGGATCTTAATCAGGAGCTTTTATTGATAGATCATGTTATAAAGAAATGTGCTAGTAGAATGACGCGTATAGATAACTCAAGTTATATCCACTAAACTAGTTGTAAGTTAAGAAGTAAAAACGGTTCTTAATTCACAACCTGATTAAGAACCATACTATTTCGGAAATAGATTATGCCTAAGGGAGTGAAACTTAGCTGATCATAGATTAGCGTAGTTAAATTGCTTAATAAACGCTTGGTTGTTTTTAATGGATGTATCTATTGGGCCATAAAAGCGGTTGATTATAACTAGTCATTAGTAATCCGAACCATTTCTATAAGTTAGGTTCTAAGATAGGAATCAAATTAGGTTCTTATTTTAGAACCTAATTTGATTCCTGGTGTGAGGTTCCACTCGTCATTATCCTAAGCCTGTCGTCTAGAACGAAGGAAGCTGATTCAGCCGATTTTAAGGTACCTCATGACCAAGTGGTTCGCAAAGGCAAGTAAGTTCCTTCGCTTCGCTCTGGATGACAGATCGGATGACTCTTTTAAATGAATGTATCAGTACGATAATAAGAGTCCTTAACCATACCTATTCATCACTGACACAGTGAAATTTAGATAATTCAGGTTCTAAAATAGGAACCAATTTTTGAACCTGATATAGAACCTAAAGTGTAAATAGAATACACAAATGGTTTTGCATACCTTTACTCTAAAAGAAAAGCTTGGAATAACGGCAGGTGGAACCTCGCACCATGAGGGGCTTCTCGGGGGCAATAAGGGACCTTTATTTAGACTCAAATTTTGACTGTTGCTATCCTACCCATTTAATACAAGTGTAGAAACCACAGGTTAGAACTTATACCATATTCTGTTTAGGTTTTATAAATGAAACTAAATCAGGTTCTTAAAAAAGAATCATTTTTAGTTCTTATTTAAGAACTGTATTCATTCTAAAATATTGAATTATACGTCTATACATGCTTTGTTGAGTTTTGAGAAGGCTGACTCTCTTGATTCAATTATTGATTTTCCGATGATTTTATGCAGCGACCTGAATGAAGGATTTGCTTAAGGTCAGTGATACTTGCAACAGGTATTAATAAAACAGAAGGTTTATAGGATAAGGGAACAAACCAGAAGTCCTGTAATAGTTGCGACTAGGGTAATGGGGCTTGCTGGAGAACGTAACTAGGGAAAATAGGGAAGTTTGACAATCGTACCCTAATTAGCTGATGTAATCCTGTGCATTAACTTAAATACCTTCATTAACGTATTTTACAACTATAATCAGTTCCATTGTCAGAACTTATAATGATTCTATACTAAGAACTAAAATAGGTTCCTAGTATAGTTCTTGCTCTTTCAACAAGTCTTATAAGCCTCTCCATCTGTAGTTAGAGAATAGTTGCAAATTAGGTTCTAAAAATAGTTCTTTATTAGGAATATATTTAGAACCTGCTAGTTTCCAGTGCGTAAGCTCCTTATGATAATTGTCGTTTTAGCACCAAGCGAGGACAATAATGAGAATTAGAACTAAGATAAGAACTAAGATAAGAACTAATTATGAAACTTAAATAAGAACTTAATTCAGAGGTAATGATCTAATTATGAATAGATTAATTATAAAGCCTAAGTTAGGCTGATGTTGAAAGACTGAAGCATTCATAGTTAAAGTACGGAGTTTAATAAAGAGCCATAAGAAAGCGATGGATAAACTTTTGTCGCGAAACTGTCGCGTAAGCCATAATCGCGACAGTTTATGATTATTTTTGTCGTGAAAGTGTCGCAATTTAAAAATGAAGCAGAATAGAGTTTCCTATGAATTAGAGAAGATTGTTCAAACGCTTGCACAATTCAAACAGGGCGTTTCTCTGGAAGCCTTGAAGCATGCTCTGGATCTGGACATTGAAATACGCACTTTGCAACGACGCCTGGAAAAACTAAAAGAGGAAGGGCTTGTGGTTGCTTCTGGTAAGGGGAGGGCTATTACCTATCAGGTAGCCGCTTCTATTGCTTCCGAGGTTCCTAACGCTCAGCTAAACCTAACTGCCGATATTCCTTTGTCAGAAGAGGGGAGGGGCTTACTGCAAAAGCTTTCGTTACCGCAGCATCTTCGTCGCCCGGTAGGTTATAATGCCGCGTTTTTAACCGATTATCGTCCTAATGTAGACTATTACCTTAGCTTAAAGGAAAGACATAAGTTGGCTGAGTTAGGACAAACCAATCGACTGAACCAGCCCGCAGGTACTTACGCTAAAGAAATCCTGCAAAGGCTTCTCATTGATTTATCCTGGAACTCCAGTCGGTTGGAAGGGAACACCTACAGTCTATTGGATACCCAGCGTCTGATTTCGCAGGGGAAGCTGGCCGATCATAGATCCGTTGCCGAAGCTCAGATGATCCTCAATCATAAGGACGCCATTGAGTTTATCGTACAGACCACCGAGGAGATCGATTTTAATTATTACACCCTCACTAATCTACATGCCATGTTATCAAATAACCTGTTGCCCGACCCTGCGGCTTCCGGTCGATTGCGAACATTTGGTGTAGGAATTACCAACTCCGTTTTTACCCCACTGGCCATGCCGCAACTCATCGATGAGTTCTTCCGGGTAATGCTTTCAAAAGCTCAGGCTATTGAAGACCCTTTCGAGCAAGCCTTCTTTATCATGGTGCAGTTACCATACCTGCAACCTTTCGATGATGTGAATAAACGCGTGTCTCGTCTCGCTGCTAACATTCCGTTGAATCGGCATAACCTAGCTCCTTTGGCATTCGTAGACGTACCTAATCACTTATACGTGCAGGGCTTGTTGGGCATTTATGAATTAAACCAAATCGAACTTTTCAAAGATGTGTTCCTATGGGCGTATGAACGTTCGGCTTTACGTTATGCAGCCGTGCGGCAGTCTTTGGGAGAACCCGATACCTTCCGGCTTGAGTACCGCGAAGATGTCCGTTCGCTTATTTCTGAAATCATCACGGGAGGCATGAGCCAGCAGGAAGCCGCAAAAAAAATTCAGGAAGCTGCCCGGAAAATTCCTGAAGCAGATCAGGCCAGGTTTATTGAGACAGTCGATACAGAACTGTTAGCGTTGCACGAGGGAAATTATGCCCGGTATCGGGTGAGGCCTTCCGAGTATATCCGTTGGAGAGAAATCTGGGAGAAAGAATGAAATGATCTATTTCTCTATTAACTGAAGTCCCTCCTGAAACGAGGGTAAGACCGTGCCCATATGATCCAGCCGTGGGTAAATTTTGGATTGTATCTGTAAAGTAGAATGTTTGTGCAGGATTTCACTAAAGTCTTTGAAGGTGGCAGATGATCCCTCCGTTTCTCCCAGGGTGAGGAAAACGAAATGGTTGGTAGAGGGGGAGGAAAGCCGAAAGACTTGGGGAAGGTAGCCATCTGCGTAAGTTAATGAAGGGCTAGCCGCAATGAAATTTCGAAAAACGAAGGTACCTAATGATTCTTTATGCAATGCATAAAGCGTAAAATATCCACCAAAGGAATGCCCCATCAGGGTTCGATTAGTAGGAATGCTGCGATACCGGCGATCTATTTCTGGAATCAATTCCGTCGTAAGAAAGGTATAAAAACGCTCTGCACCACCGCTGAGCATAAGAGAATCAGAAGCGGGGGCTGCCGGATACGTATAGTCACGTATGCGTAATGAATCCATGAGGTACGCATCTTTGTAACCAATGCCTACCAGAATGGACTCGGGTATGGAAGAAGAACTAAGTTCACTAACCTGATCGAAGTACGCGTTGGCATCCAGTAAGTAAATCACCGGATAAGATCGTTTCGGTGACCGAGGGTAGGAGGGGGGCAGGCGAACAAACAGATGAAAAGTATCGGCGACGGCTTTGGAGAAAAGTGAAAAGACGGGAATCGTTTCGGGTACTTCGGTTTCTTGTAGGGAAGGATTAACCAAGGCAGTTACCGACAGGCAATAGTGATGAGGGGGCGTATGCCAGGGATCACTGTTCTTTTTTCGATAAAAGCTTTTGGAACGGCCCCCGAGCTTGATTTCGTACGACAGGGGTTTCAATGCCGCTGAGCCTGGCTCGGGAATCAATTCAAGAACCGCCAAAAAGGTCCCATTCAATGTGAGATTGGCAGATTGGAGATCAAAGCGTAACCAGCCTTCCTGAATGGGTCCCCGTCGAAAAACGGAGGATTCCCAAAGCAGATCCGTAGGCTGATTTTGCTTAATCCGATAAAAACGGATGCGAAAAGAAGCCGAATCTTTTCGGGATTCGGTAACGTAAAGCTGTAGGGAAGTGATAGGCGATTGGTCTTGACCCAGCATAATAGCCTGACCTATTTCCACGGAATCCGTAGCCTTAAACATTCCGTCGGTAAAATGAATCAAAGGGCTCCGCTTGCGAATGCCAAATGTGCGTTCCTTTAGCTTCGATTGGCGAATATGAACCGACTTCAGAATAGTGGATTGTTCCTCCAACGTAATAATAGTGGATGAACGGGTTCGTAGTAACTCCTGAACTGGAAGCCGCCGTTCGCGGTAACCCACCAGGGAAAAAAGCAAGGTATCGTTGGAAGAAGAGGATGGCAATGAGAGGGTAAACTGACCATTCTCCAATGACTGAGTAATCAGCCGAGATGAATGATGGGTGACGTGTACCCAGGCTAGAGGTGTGAGGCGTACCGCATCGATAATCCGCCCCGAAATCAATACCTGGCTGGAAGCAGTCAGCCCCTGCAGAAAGATTCCCACCCAAAATAAAACCCATCTCTTTTCCATAGAAAAATAGATGTAAAGAGTATGGGTTAGGTTGCTTGGGCTGGTCTAAGTGTACATGATGCTGAATAAAATTGTCCCTACTTATTAGTATCGCAAGAGAGTCATCCCTATCTGTTTGGGCATGAGATGAAACGGATTTTCCTGCCTGCGTTTAACTTTCGGTATAATCATCCGGACGGAACACTGGAATTTATAAAGGAATAGTATTAAATTTGATAGTTAGAAAGGCGGTCATTGATCGCCTTTCTTTAGTTTATCCACGCTATGAAACAACAAAAAACTGTTTTTTCACCAAACAGTATAGACCATATAAAGACTCAGGTATTAGGCAGGATCCTTCCCAAATGGTTCAATCTACTCTACCTGTGCCTCTGGTCGATGATCGTACTAAAGGGTACGGCACTAGCTCAGCAACGTCTTTCTACTCCGCAGGTTATTCATTACAGCAGTAACGATTACAAAGCAGGCATGCAAAACTGGGACATTGCTCAGGATGCTCGCGGTATTATGTATTTCGGGAACAATGAAGGGTTGTTAACCTTCAATGGTCATTTCTGGAATACCTATCCGCTGACTAATCATACGGCGGTCCGTTCGCTCGAAATAGCGTCCAATCAACGGATCTACGTGGGTGGACTGGGAGAAATCGGCTACTTTGAACCGAATGCCAATGGAATCCTGACGTATCATTCCCTTTTGCCTTTACTTGCTTCCAAAGACCGCAGTTTTGGGGATGTCTGGAATGTCAGCATCGTAGGAGAGGACGTCTTTTTTCAGTCGCTAGCCCAGATTATGCACTTCCATGCCGGGAAACTGACGGTGTATCCCTCTGAAAGTGCCTGGATCTTTATGGGAAAGGCAACGGGCGTCCTCTATGCTCAGCAAACGGACAAAGGTCTTTATCAGTGGCAGGGAAATCGCTGGAAGCTTGTCTCTGAAGATCCAGTGCTGAAACAACACAGCCTGACTTCCATTCAGCCAGCGGGGCGGCATACTCTCTGGTTGACTACCTTACAAAAAGGTATTTATCAATGGCAGGGCGGTACACTCAGTCCCCAAAAAACCTCTGCTGATGCCACCTTCACCACAGATCGGATTTATTGTGCCTGGCCTCTTGAGAACAATCAATATGCTCTGGGGACCAACGCCTCTGGGTTATACATCGTTGATCGGTCGGGAAAAATCATCCAGAAATATACCTCAGCCGAAGGTCTGCCAAACCCGAACGTTCGGGGAATCTGGCTGGATAAAAACAAAAACCTCTGGCTGGCATTGAACGATGGTATCGCTTGTATTACCCTGAATAGTCCCATTCAATACATTTACCCGAATGGTTCCAAACCCACGACGGGTTACTCAATGGCTAAAGTAGGAAATCTTTTGTATGCGGGTACTTCCAATGGGCTGTACGTCGCCCCACTGAAGGATTCTCCACCTGATTTGAGCAAAGCCCAGGGCGTTTTCAGCGAAATAGCCGAAGGGAAAGGACAGGTATGGCGGCTGGATTTGCTGGGTAAAGAACTGTATATGGGTCACGAGAACGGACTGTTTCATATTCAGGACCGTCAGGTAATGGAAAAAGGTAATTTGCCCGGTACCTGGACCTGGGCGTCTTTTTCTGCTCAGCACTATGTGATTGGTACGTATGATGGTCTACGTCAGTTAACGGCCTCCGCTTCGGTTACGGATATAGCGGGCTTACGGGAATCCCTGCGGTTTCTGTACGCCGATTCTACGCAACATACCATCTGGTCGTCCCATCCCAGTCGGGGGGTATTCCAGATCAAATGGAAACCCCAAGACTCACAGATGGCGTCCGTTCAGGTGTACTCTAAGGAAAACGGGTTACCTTCCAGTCTGTATAACTACGTTTATCAGGCTCGGGGAAAAATGGTGGTTACTACTGAAAAAGGCATTTACGAATTTAATGCTAAGGAGAACCGGTTTGTTCCCTCTGCCTTTTTTCAAAAGCTTCTGGGTAATCTGGCTATTCAGTATTTAAAAGAAGACCCGCAGGGAAATATCTGGTTTGTGAATCATAAACGATTAGGACTTATTGATTTTCAGACGGGGTCACAACCCCAGATTCTTTATTTCCCTGAGCTGACGGGTAAGCTGGTAGGAGGTTTTGAGTCCATTTATCCCATTGATTCAGACAATATTTTTGTGGGAAGCAATCGCGGTTTTGTACACATTAACTATCGTCAGTACCAGAAGCAGATTCAAAAACCCGCAATTTTGTTGAGTGGAGTAAAGGTAACCGGGGCTCGCGATAGCCTTATTTTCGGCGGGTATCCCATGGTTGGGGAAGGGATAACGCTACAGCCGGGCATGAATTCTCTGGTGTTTGAATTTACCTCTCCAAGTTACACCCAACAGAATACCACCGAATATAGCTATCAACTCAAGGGTGTGGATTCGGAATGGTCTACCTGGAGTACAAAAACGGAAAAAGCTTATACCCATTTACCCTGGGGGAATTATACCTTTCAGGTGAAAGCTCGCACGAATCTGGGGCAGGAGTCCGATGTGTTTACGTATGCGTTCTTTATCGAACCTGCCTGGTATGAAAGTTACTGGAGTTATGGAGCCTATACGCTGATTTTGCTGGGAGTTCTGTACCAATTGTTTGCCTGGCAACGCCGAAAGCACCAGAACGAACAAAAGCAGCTTACCTATCTGCATCAACTGGAATTAGACCGCACCGAAAAAGAGCTGGTACGACTGCAAAATCAGCAACTGGAAGCCGACGTCGAGTTTAAGAATAAAGAGTTGGCAGCCATGACGATGCAACTCGTACAACGGGGCGAAGTACTGGGGAAAGTCAAAGACGTCGTAACGACACTGGCTAAAAAACAGGATAGCAAAGACAGTGCCCTGAGCTTCCGGCAGGTACTACGGCTCATCCGGGACGTAGAAAGTAAAGATGCCGACTGGGGGCAATTTACCTTACATTTCAATACCGTGAATGATGACTTTTTTCATTTGCTTAAACTGAAATATCCTGAACTGACGCCCAATGATCTGAAGCTTTGTGCATACCTGAAGATGAATCTTTCGTCCAAAGAAATTGCTCGTCTGATGAATGTAACGGTGAAGGCCATTGAAATTGGCAGGTATCGACTGCGTAAAAAACTAAACCTTAACTCAGAAATTAACCTGTACGAGTTTCTGGTAGATCTGTCGAAAGAACCACGCATGAATGGGTAATGCACCTTTATCAAAGGATAAAAAACGGGCGATCATTTCGTCCGTTTTTTCATTTGATAAGTATTCCAGTCCTGAAATCCAGGTGTAAATTCAGTACTTTCAGTTCTATTTATTATTAATAAAGTTATATAATCTCATCATTTTGTAAGGGATTGATTATGAATATTTTAAGAAAGAGTTGTAGTGGTGAAGTAGGGGATGAAGGGCGGTAAAATAGCTCTAAACCAGCGTAAAGTAGTGTTTATGTAGGGGTGGGAAAATAACCTGAACCCTGGAAGACGACTCTAATTTTGACCCCATAATTAGTTGTCTCATTCTCTTAAACATGTTCATCGAATGATGAGAAAATTTACACTCTTGTTAAGCCTAATAAGCCTGATGGCTGGTTTCTTGGGAGTTGCCGCCCAGGGCCTGACCGTCACAGGAAAGGTAACTGCTAAAGGGGACGGAGCTCCACTGGTTGGCGTTTCCGTTTTAGTACAGGGCACTACCACGGGTGCGACCTCAGACGTTGCCGGTAATTACCGGGTTACCGTGCCGGGTTCAGAAGCTGTCCTGATTTTTTCGCAGGTAGGGATGAAGCGGCAAACCATTACTGTGGGTAACCGTACCCAGATTGATGTAGTGCTGGAAGAAGATGCCGGAAATCTGGATGAAGTAGTAGTAGTAGGATACGGTGCTCAGAAAAAGAGTGTTGTAACGGGAGCTATTTCCAGTGTAAAAGCATCGGATCTGGCTACCATGCCCATTACCCGGGTGGATGAAGCCTTGCAGGGGCGGGCATCGGGGTTGACTATTACGCAAAGTTCGGGTCAGCCCGGTTCTAACTCTTCTGTGCGGGTTCGGGGACTAACGACGCTTAATAACAATGATCCTCTCTGGGTAATTGATGGAGTAGTGGTGGATAACGGAGGCATTGGCTACCTGAATCAATCAGACATTGAATCGATTGAGGTATTAAAAGATGCTGCTTCTCAGGCCATTTATGGAGCACGAGCTGCTGCTGGGGTTATTCTCGTAACGACGAAAAAAGGAAAAGCTGGAAGTATTCAGGTAAGCTACAATGGCTTTTATGGGGTTTCTTCTCCAGCAAAAAAGCTGAACTTATTGAATGCCAGTCAGTACGCTACCATTCGCAACGAGTCATTAGTGAATGCGGGTCGTCAGCCTCTTTTTGCTAATCCTGAGTCGCTGGGACAAGGCACCGACTGGCAATCCGTCATTTTCAATAACAGTGCCCGTCGTCAAAATCATGAGCTGAGCATCAGTGGAGGGAGTGAAAAATCAACGTTCTATCTTTCGCTGGGTTACATCGATCAGGAAGGCATTGTGGCTACGCCTATCTCGAAGTACAATCGTCTGAATATTCGTCTGAACTCCACCCACAAGTTAGCCAAGTGGCTGACGTTCGGTCAGAATCTAGGGTATGGTCGTGAGAAAAACGTAGGATTAGGGAACACGAACAGCGAGTTTGGTGGGCCTTTAAGCTCCGCCATTAACCTGGACCCCCTTACGCCAACGGTCATTACCGATCCGACAGAAGCGGCGGCGGCTCCTTATACCAACACTGGCATTCGCCGGGATGCGAACGGACGGCCTTATGGAATCTCGCGTTACGTAGCTCAGGAAATCACCAATCCTTTGGCGTATATGCAGACCCGTTTGGGTAACTATGGCTGGTCGGATAACATAGTTGGCAATGCTTACCTTGAAGCTGAACCGATTAAAGGACTGAAATTGCGTTCTACGCTGGGAGCTAAATTGTCTTTCTGGGGTAGTGAAAGCTTTTCACCACTGGCGTATCTGAATGCAACGACGATTACCTCGCAAACGTCTTTTTCCCGCGTGATGAACCGTCGTCTGGATTATAACCTGGAAAACACGATTTCATACACCCGTGATTTTGATCGTCATAACTTTTCCGTGCTGGTAGGGCAGGGGGCTTATCAGGATAACAATACGTTCATGAACAGCGTGACGTTCTATAACATCCCGGCTGATAACTTTGATGATGCATCCCTCAACTACAAACGCCCTACCGATCAGCGGTCTTCGGATGGTTCCGAAGGAGCGTTGCACCGGGTAAGTTCTCTTTTTGCCAGGGTTAACTACAGTTATGATGAAAAATACCTGGTTCAGGCCCTGATCCGCAGGGATGGTTCGTCCCGCTTTGGAGCCAATAACAAATACGGGGTCTTTCCTTCGCTGTCACTCGGCTGGGTACTTTCGCGGGAAGCATTCTTTCCTGAACAAAAGGTCGTTAATTTCTTCAAGTTACGCGGGGGTTATGGGGTAGTAGGAAATGATGCCATCGGCGATTTCGCTTACCTTTCTACCATTGGTAGCGGTCGTAACTACGCCTTTGGTAACTCAGGAACCTATCTGATTGGCTACAGTCCCAACGCACCGGCTAACCCTGATCTTCGCTGGGAACAGACCACCCAAACCAACATTGGCTTTGATGCAACGCTGTTTAACAACGTTAGCATGACCCTGGAATGGTTCAAAAAGGTAACTACTGACGTTCTACAAAACCCTCGCATTCCGGGTTACGTTGGGGCCATTTCTAATCCCGCTGCAAACGTAGCTGATATTCAGAATCAGGGAATTGAACTGGAACTAGGGTATAAGAAAAAATTCGGAGACTTTAATTTCTCTCTGAATGGCAACGTTTCCTACATCAAAAATAAGGTAACCAACCTGGGCCGTGGCATTGAATACCTGTCGGGCGGGCAAAGCTTCCAGGCTAGTAGTTACCCCATTACCCGCACAGCCGTTGGGCAGCCTATTAACGCATTCTATGGATTTCAGACGATGGGCATTTTCCAGAATCAGGGGGAAGTAGAGAGTTATACCAATGCGGATGGAAAGGTCATTCAGCCGAATGCAAAACCCGGAGATTTCCGCTGGGCGGATCTCAATGGCGACGGTCAGATTAACGAAGACGACCGAACTTTCCTGGGTAACCCCACGCCGACGGTAGGCTACGGATTTACGCTGAACCTGGGGTATAAAAACTTCGACTTCGTATTGTTTGGTCAGGGAGCGACAGGTAATAAAATCTTCCAGGGCTTGCGTCGTCTGGATATTCAGCCTGCCAACTACCAGACCTCGGTTCTGGGCCGCTGGACGGGTGAAGGGTCCACCAACGATTATCCCCGAATTGTGGAGGGCGACCCCAATAAAAACTTCCTGAATCCTTCCAATTTCTATCTGGAAGACGGTGGTTACTTCCGCATCAAAACCTTGCAGTTAGGATATACCATTCCTAAAACGGTAACGACCAAAATCGGTATGCAACGGGCTCGAATTTATGTCATGAGTCAGAATTTACTTACGCTTACGAACTATTCAGGGTACGATCCTGAGATTGGCGGCGGCGTCACCAGCATTGACCGAGGCATCTATCCCCAAGCTCGTTCCTTTATGCTAGGCCTGAACCTGGGATTCTAAACTGATAAAAGAAGCTTACAATGAAAAAAAATACCTTACAATGGGGAGCTCTGCTCATGGGTGGAATGCTCCTCTTCAATGCCTGTTCCTCCGATTTCCTGGAAGTGAAACCCAAAGGAACGGATTTGGAAACGAACTATTACCGCAATCAACAGGAAGCGTTCAATGGACTGGTGGCTATCTACGACGTGGTTGGCTGGCAGGGTGGAGGCTACGTAACTAAAGTGGGAACCCTCAACGCCGCCTCTGACGACCATTACGCGGGTGGCGGTGGTCCCAGTGACGTAACGGATTATCAGGTAATTTCCAACTACACCCTGACTCCGGCCGTCGGCCCACAGGATGAGTTATGGCGAAAAGGATTTTCCGGAATATTCAGAGCGAATACGCTGCTTCAGAAATTACCCAGTGTGCCCATGGACGAATCGCTGAAGAATCGTTACGCGGCGGAAGCTAAATTCCTGAGGGCTTATTTCTATTTTGATCTGATTCGTTTTTTCAGGAATGTGCCTCTGTTTACCACGCCAGTTTCTACGAGCGAAATGTATGATGTTGTGCAGGCTGCTCCGGCGGAAGTGTACGCCCAGATTGAAAAAGATCTGACGGAATCCGTTTCGGTGTTACCCGCCAGCATCCCCGTGGGAACGGAAGGGGGCCGGGCGACGCAGGCCGCCGCTCATGCCTTACTGGGAAAAGTGTATCTGCAACAGGAAAAGTTTACGCAGGCCGCTCAGGAACTGGCTCTGGTGAACGGAACGCCGGGTGGAACCTCAACGTATGGCAATAAACTGGTAACGAACTTCGCTGACCTCTGGAAAACGTCCAGTAAATTTAACAGCGAATCGATTTTCGAGATTTCATACACCAATACCTCTGCCGGGGACTGGGGCTGTATCGCTTGTACGGAAGGTAACGTGCTGAATATCATGGTAGGTCCACGAGGATACCGGACATTACAAGCGAACGCTCCTGATTACGTTTCGGGATGGAGTTTTCTGATTGTAACGGCGGATTTGTTCAATGCCATTCGCAATGACCCGCGTAGCACGGCTACCGTCGCTAATCTTGACAGTCTGGAGAAAAATGGAATTGCTACCTATGAAAAAGGATACATGAACACCGGTTACTTCCTGGGTAAGCTGGCCGCCCGACAGTCTGATCGACCTACGGGTGCGGGGGCTCCAGAGCTGAATTATCCGCAAAATATGTACGAAATACGTCTGGCGGATACGTATCTGCTCGAAGCCGAAGCTCTGGTTAGAGGCGGGGGTGATCTGGTACGGGCGGCGGCTCTGATCAACGCCGTTCGCGACCGGGCTTATAAAGATGATAAACACCGGGTAACGGCCACGCTTGAAAATATCATTCGCGAACGTCGGCTGGAGCTGGCGGGAGAAGGGCATCGCTTCTTTGACCTGGTTCGCTGGGGTCGGGCCGCAACGGTTCTGCAATCGAAAGGTTTTGTGGCAGGAAAACACGAAATTCTTCCCATTCCTCTGCTGGAACTTGAAAATACCCGATTGGAGCAAAGCAAAGAATGGGGTGGGACTAAATAACCAACGCTCCTGACTATACATTAGCCACGACATTACTCGTTTCAATTCTATACTTAACCTATGAACCGAGGGTCGGAGGTATTGCCTCCGGCCCTTTTTAACCCAAACGATGATGTACCTGCGATTAACCAGCTTATCGACCTTATTATTCTTGGGTGTATTTGCCTGTTCGGGTCAGCAACCTGCCGTAGAGCCTACTCCCACTACACCAATTTCTAAACCTAAAGATTTAGGCTGGACGTTTGCCTCCACACCCGTCTGGGCCGATGAATTTGATTACGAAGGATTACCTGATTCCCAAAAATGGGGTTATGATCTGGGCGGCAGCGGTTGGGGTAACAACGAGTTACAATACTACACCAATAGCGAGAAAAATGCCCATGTGGCCAATGGCAAGCTGTACATCACAGCCCTTAAGGAAGCCAAAGAAGGGAAATCCTATACCTCTGCCCGGGTCATTAGCAAGGGAAAAGGCGACTTTCTCTATGGCCGTTTTGAAATCAAGGCTAAGCTTCCCAAAGGCCGGGGTACCTGGCCCGCCATCTGGATGTTACCTACCGACTGGGCTTATGGAGGCTGGCCCAACTCGGGCGAGATTGATATTATGGAACACGTAGGGTATGATCCCAACGTGGTGCATATTAGTACGCACAGTCTGGCGTATTACTTTAAAATAAATACCCAAAAAACGGCTAAACGTAAGCTGGACAACGTCTTTGACGAATTTCATACCTACCGGGTTGACTGGACGCCGTATGCCATTCGCGGCTACATTGACGATGCCTTTATTTTTGAATTTGTTAACGAAGGTAAAACGTTTGCAGAATGGCCTTTTGATAAACGTTTTCACCTGTTACTGAACGTAGCTGTTGGAGGCGACTGGGGCGGAGCTAAAGGCGTAGATGATGCTATTTTCCCGACTTCCATGGAAGTCGATTATGTTCGGGTTTATCCCATGATTGAAAAATAAGCGGGTCTTTCTTCCCATTCTAAGTATCCTTCACGCATGTTTTTTCGAACGTTAGTACTAGGAATAATCGTAGGGTTTTGCGGTTCTCTGGGGGCTCAGGGACAGAACTTTGTCAAAGCCCAGGGAGCCCGGCTGGTGGATGGTAAAGGACATCCTTTATTACTTCGGGGCATGGGGCTGGGCGGCTGGATGCTACAGGAAGGGTATATGTTCCGTCTGGGCAATCGCGGACAGCAATATCGGATCAAAGAAGGAATTCAGGAATTAATTGGCCCCGAAAAAACGGAAGCTTTTTATAAAGGATGGTTAACCCATCACACTCGAAAAATTGATATTGATTCAATGGCGGCCTGGGGCTTTAACTCCATTCGCCTGCCCATGCATTATAACCTCTACACCTTACCCATAGAGCAGGAACCCGTAGCCGGGCAAAATACCTGGTTGGAAGAAGGATTTGCCCTGACAGACAGCCTGCTGAGTTGGTGTGAAGCCAATCAGATTTATCTGATTCTGGACTTACACGCAGCTCCCGGAGGGCAGGGCAACGATTTACCGATTTCTGACCGTAATCCGGCTCAGCCTTCACTCTGGCAAAGCGAAGCCAACCAGCAGAAAACACTTGCTTTGTGGCGGAAACTTGCCGAACGCTATGCCAATAAAACCTGGATTGCCGGGTATGACCTCATCAATGAACCCAACTGGGGATTTCAGGATGCCAAAGACACCCGGGGAACGGAAGAAACCCGCAATGAGCCTTTGCGAAAGCTGATGGTGGCTATTACCCAGGCCATTCGGGAAGTGGATAAAAACCACCTGATTATTATTGAAGGAAATGGATTTGGGAATAACTATCGCGGCCTCTTGCCAACCTGGGACCCGAACATGGCTTTGAGTTTTCACAAATACGGAAACTTTAATACGCAAGAAGCCATTCAGTCATTCCTAAATCTGAGAAACGAGCATCAGGTACCCCTCTGGCTGGGTGAGTCGGGAGAGAATTCGAATACTTGGTTTACGGATGCGATTCGTCTCATGGAGAAAAATGACATTGGCTGGTGCTGGTGGCAGGAAAAGAAAATGGGCATCAATAATCCGCTGGAAATACGGGTAACGCCAGGGTATGAAAAATTACTGGCGTACTGGAACGGGAAAGGACCTAAGCCCTCAGAAGCGGAGGCGTCGCAAACGCTGAATAAGTTACTGGAGTTACTAAAACTGGAAAATAACAGGTATCATCCTGATGTGGTCGATGCGATGTTTCGACAGGTGCATTCAGCCGAAACCCGGCCATTCAAAACCCAGGTCATTACCAAACAGACGGTTATCAAAGCCGTTGATTTTGATCTGGGACGACAACGATCCGCGTATTTTGATACCGATTCGGCCAGTTATCATTACACGCCCGGCGTAAATACCGTTGGCAATCGCGGCCATCAATACCGAAATGATGGGGTAGATATAGAGAAAAAAGAAAAGGCGTATGTCATTACCCATACCCAGCCGGGAGAGTGGGTACAGTATACCGTAGAGGTCGAGAAATCAGGTGCCTATGAAGTAAAGTTTCGGGTGACTTCGCCCGTTCAGGCTTCGCTTGCTTTATCTATTAATGGCAAGATGGCGGTTCCTGCTGTTCTGATTCCCGCGGCTAAGGATCAATGGGTAAATACGGCTTCTTCAAAAGTCAACCTTAAAAAAGGAAAAAATACGCTGAAAGTACAGGTTTTACAGGGCGGTTTTGAGTGGGAATCTTTTCAGCTTTCCCGGTTAAATAAGTAACAACCGAACTTAACCGGTAGGTAGGAGTAATCATTCCTAACCTACCGGGTGAGCTCGGTTATCTGCATAGATGAGAAAAAAAGATTACCCTATTCCTCCTCATGCTTTGAACCACGTCGACAGAGGAAAGCGACGGTAGCGGTGGTTATCAAAGCCCCTACGGCAATCTTGGTAATCAGCCCTTTGCGATTGTATTTCCAGGCAGCGTTCCAGCCTTTCTCCGCGAAAATATTAGGAACATATCCGCGTTTGAGATCGTCAATAATTCCTTCTACCACATTAACTCGGTCGGCGAAGAGCAAGGGTAACCAATGGCCGTATTCGGATTCACTAAATCGAAAAGCGTAGCGTCGGATGACTCCACTCAGTCCCGAAGGAGGACTGGAGGTGCCAAATACTGCCGTCACGCCGGGTCTTTCATTGGAATGAAGAATCTCAACCTTGACTGGCTGTTGGGGCGACCTCTGGTAATTGAGCCGTCGGTAATCGTCGCCTGTGTATTTTTTCATGGGATAGGTAGGCTCGTTCTTTGGGTCCGCGTCAATTCCCCATCCATTAATATGTGAATAATCACTTGCTAAATTTTCCATGACTACTAGCTTTATACCCTGGCTGAGGGTGGAATAAGGATCGTCTTGATACAGTTGTCGAGCTTAGCCGAGAAGATATGATAAGCATCTGAGACTTCTTCCAGCGGTACGCGGTGGCTAATGATTGCCTTAGGGTCCAGACGGCCCGCACGAACGTGATCAATGAGCTTAGGTAACAGCCGCTTGACCGAAGCCTGATTGGCCCGAATGGTAATGCCTTTATTGACTACATTACCAATGGGAACCAGGTTGTCCGTAGGTCCATAGACGCCGACAATTGAAACAATCCCTCCCTTTTTTACGGAATTGATCGCCCAGTGCAAGGCCGTGGCCGAACCCGCCTGTAACATCATCTTTCTCCCGGTAATGGTTTGCAGGGCACTTCCTGCGGCATCACCGCCTACCGCATCAATACATACGTCAGCCCCAAAGTAATCGGTCGTTTTCTTCAGAAAGAGAACCGGATCATCCATGGATCTGAAATTATAGGCTTCGCACTGGGCATAGGAGCGAACAAAATCGAGTCGGTATTCAACGTGATCAATGACGATTACCCGGCCCGCCCCAAACAACCAAGCACATTTCGCCGCCATAATTCCTACGGGTCCAGCTCCAAATACAACTACGGTATCGCCCGGTTTAATGCCCGCCATTTCGGCGGCCTGATAACCCGTAGGAACGACGTCCGTGAGTAACACGGCATCGTCGGGATGCAGGTCGGCTGGAATAACCATCGGTCCTACATCGGCATAAGGCACCCGAACGTATTCGGCCTGACCGCCATCATAACCACCAGCGGTATGTGAGTAACCATAAATCCCTCCCACCGCAGTAGCCTCTGGATTGGATTCATGGCAATTTCCGTACAGTTCCTGCTGACAAAAAGGACAGCTACCACAGGCAATATTGAAAGGCACCAGCACTTGATCGCCCACTTTCAGGTTTTGTACGGAAGAACCAATTTCTTCCACTACGCCAATGAATTCGTGGCCGAAGGTGGTTCCTACTCGGGTATCAGGAACCAACCCATGATAAAGGTGTAAATCTGAACCGCAGATACACGAACGGGTAACGCGGACGATGGCATCGTTGGGATGCTGTATTTCGGGGTAGGGCTTGTGATCCACACGGACCCTGAAAGGCCCCCGGTAGTTCATGGCGAGCATAGGTTCTAGACATTTTACGTGAGCGTAAGGATCTGGTTTACTACTATTAATCAGCCAATAGAAAAGTGATTTGGTTGTCGTTCACCAGAATCGAATAAGCTTTCTAGGAAAAATATTGAACCACTCAGACCTACCTAAACGCCTAAAACAGAGCACTCCGCTGATACTGGGGAGTGCTGATCTAAGGATAATTGTCTACTTATTATGGAATCGTATGAAAGATATTGCTGTACCTGAATCTTAATGATTTTAAACGGTAGGCTTTGTCGCGAAAATACCCCATTGCTGTGGCAACTTTATTCGACTGGTAAGCGAATGCGAATCAAAGTCCCTTTTTCACTGGTCTCAATGTCCATACTGGCTTTTAGTAACTCGCACATGCGTTTGACAATGAAAAGGCCAATACCTTCGCCACCTTTGCTCGACGAGCCCTTTTCGGTAGATGTGGGTGCAACGATGGTAGGGTGATTCAAAGGACCGTCCGGCTGATGAGCACTGGTGGGTTCTACCTGAGGCTGAAGCTGATGAGCTAAAGGAGCGAATGGACCGTTCAAAAGGCCCGGCCCGGTGTCCTGAATAGAGATTAGCCAGCGTTCCTTATTTTCCAGAGCCCAACTGACATTAACCCAGCCACTTTCGGTATACATGAGAGCGTTAAGAAGCAAGTTCTGAATAATACGACGAACTTTCATCGCATCCCCTACGACTACTAACTGTTCAGGGCCGTCTGCCTGTAGAACCAGTTGCTTTGCTTTTGCTAAGCCCTCTACCGACCTGACGAGCTGCTGCACAAGTTCGCTGGCATCGAAGGGCTGATTTTCTACTACTTCCTGACCTGCTTCCAGACGGGCATAATTCATGAGCTGCCTGAGCATAATTTCTACGGCCTGTAAATTTCGCGTGAGCAATTCCATGAACTTCTCCCGGTCGGCTTTTTTACTGGGTAGTTTAAGCAAGTTAGCCACGCCTGAAAGTACACCCAAACTTCCTTGTAAATCATGAGAAACCTGCCTCAAGTGCTCGCCGCGTTGGTGAGTGATCGACTGAAGATTATCGAGAGCTTCTTCCAGCGTTTGCACCTGCTTGATCGCCGCCGTTTGCCTAAGCTGATCGAAATACATAACACTGCCCCGATTAATATCTTTTGAAAGCCTTAGAAGCTGTCGATATGCATGGACCATTACCTGAGACTGGGTCTGCGGGTAAAGCTCCAAAAATGACATAAACTGCTCGTCAATAATGTCGTATAAATGATTCAGTTCATTGACTAACTCCGCCAGAGTATAACCCCGTTGCCAACGATGCAGACCATGAGTACCCGAATGCTCCAGGGCATTGGCTTGTTCGGGTTTACCTTGCAGCCGTTGACTGAGCACATTCAAAAGAACCGCCAGCTCATCATTAAATTCCTCCCGAGAGAAGCTTAAGCCCGTCAATAGATTATTGTCTTCAGAGCATCGGGTTCGCCAAAGATTGAGAATGGTCTCCTGACGAGCGAATAAATAGTCCGTTAATTGCTTAATCTGATTGGTATAGACGGAGTTTCGTTTAGTCATAGCGAAATAGAAAACAGAATATTCTATTCCTAATAAACGAACCAGAAGCTATAGAGTTTTTAATCGTATGTAAAGTAGTATACGTAAATACGAAGGCAAGTGGCTTTTGTGAAAGTATTAATACCTAAAGTGCTTTGGTAGTTTTTTGATAAATTAATTTTTATGTAAATACTGATTTGATACTTTTGAAGGGTAAATATTTGAATTTTAGTAAAGGTAGTTAAGGTAAATTAGGATTCATTAATTGAGACTTATTACTTGTTTATGAAACTAAAAAATTAATGACTATTAGAGGGTAAATAAGCTCATTTTATACAATTGAAAATGGATTATGAATGATAATAACTAAAAAGGAAGTGATAATGCCAGGAGACCTCACCACTTCCTTTTTAGTTATGTCAGAGGTTGATAACCAACGTGTGGTTAATCTTCCTGAGCGGCTTCTTCATTTACGTAACTTTCAGCCAGTTCCGTTAACTTTTTATCTGTCGTGCCTTCTTCATCCAGCGTCGTTTGTAAGATACCAGCGACTTCATCCAGGCCAAGTTTTTGAGCTAGGGTACGTAACCCACCATAGCTCGCAATTTCATAATGTTCGACCTTCTGAGCCGCTAAAATCAGGCCGCAGTCCCGCACCAGCGTGCCTTTTTCGGTATCTTCCTTAATGGAATCACTTTCTTTAAGTAAGCCTTCCATCGCTTCGCATTTCTTGGCAACGGCTTTTTGACCTACTAACTCGAAGATTTGCTCCAGGCGTTCCACGTGCGTTTCGGTTTCGGTTGTATGAAGCTCAAAAGCTGCTTTGAGATCGTCAGAAGTGGCCGCTTTGGCTAGTTTGGGTAAGGCTTTCGCTAGGTGTTTTTCAGCCCAGTAAATATCCTTTAAAGAATCAACAAATAATTCTTGAAGAGCAGATGAATCTTTTTCAGAAACCTGTTTTACGCTACTTTTAGTTTTCATGAGGATCAATATAGGTTTTAAGTATGGGGCTATTTATAAAAAATACATTCCATTACTACGCGTAATTCAATTGAATTAGTTCAGGGCCTAATGATGAATACGTTTATTGCGATAAAAATCTGATTGTAATATATTTTTTGATGAAAAAATGATTATTAAATACTAATATCATCCCCTTAATTTAGGGGATGATTGTTTTATTTTAGGAACGTATATGACTTATTTTAAAACGCTTTATACTGCTTAAACAACAATTGTAAAAAGAGCAAAATGAGGAAGTTAAATGTAATATTGACTATTCCTTAATTGGAGATACAAAACATCCATGATTCTTATATTTCGAGAATTAATGAAAAGTGAAAAGATGTGCTCAAAATTGAGTAAATAATTACCTGTTCTTGCCATTAGCCCCTAGCGACAGAAACCCAACCAATTTTTTCTGAAAGAATAGAAAGGCCCGTGGCCCGACCAGCTTTTCTGCTGGTAGCAACCACTTACTTCATGATTGGATTGCGTAGCCCAGGGTAATGCTGCCAGCGAAAAAGCTGGCAGCGGCCACGTTGGCAGTCATATTTTATACCCAACCAATTTTGCTGAAGCACTAGAAAGGCCATGCCGCTACCAACGTGGCCCGACCAGCTTTTTCTGCTGGTAGCAACCACTTACAAAGCAGGCTTATTTGAGGTAAGCATCCACTTCTGCATCCGTGTAAAAAACGGAATCTATTCCTTGCTTTGGTAAGATACCTTTGGCAGTCCATACCAGAGCATTGAGTAATAGCTTTCGATAATTGGGGTCTTGCCAGTGGGCATAAAAATGGCCTCCGGTAAAACCGAAGCCTCTTCCTCCGTCCGCCCGCTCTATTGCCCAGGCTACCGTTTGTGGGTTCTCAATCTTTGAAAGCTGTGCCGTGAGCACGGGTTTCAAACGAGTGTCGTTCTTTTGAAAATGAATTTTGTAGTAAAATTCTTCGTGAAGTTGGAAAGGGGCTACCCCCTGGGTAATAGGATGGGGGGCGGGCAAAAGCTGAGCTGTTTCAGTAGTAATGGCCGAATACCAGGCCTGATTTCCCGAAGCTCCGGGTTTCCCACTTTCATAATCAAAATACCCACCGACCCACTTCTGGAACGCCGGACCGTAGGCAGCGGGAGCAAAAGTGGAGTAATGCATGAGCACCAGTCCACAGCCGCGTTTCATCTGTTTTTCCAGTTGCGACCAGTGATCCTCGGCAAAAATTGGGTCCTGAGCCAGGTTGAAATCTGATCCGTCCGCGTAGATAAAAATAGCGTCGGCATTATCTAGCGTTGAGGGATCAGAAGGCCAGCCATTCGCGTGAATTTCAGTGGTAACTCCCGTCGATTGGGATGTCCGATCCAACATAACCTTAAGTAAGCGTACGGACTTGAGGTATTCATGCTCGCCGGGACCATGGGATTTTTTACCGGCAATCAACACCAGTTTTTTAGCAGGAGGCATAGCCTGAGCCATCAGATGACCCGAAAGTAAGCCAAGTATACTGAAGGCAGTAATAAAAATAGGGCGGAGAAATACGTTTAGAGGTAGCATAGGTTACAGAGATTAATCCGGGAAGATACACAGAAACAGTGCTTTTCAGTCCCAAAGTCCCTTAGAAAGTATAAGAGAGAGCCAGTCCCCTGGAACTGCCAGGGAACCATTCCGGGTGGAGAGATACCTGCGGATGGGAGCGTATTTTTTTGTGTAACTCAGGAATGGCTATGCCACAAACGGAGCCTATAACAAAACCCGTCAATACATCCGTTGGAAAATGCTTGCCAGCGTGCATCCGATTGATTCCTACGAATGCGGGCGGTACCGCAGCTACCGAAAAAACAGCGATTCTTTTCCAGCCCCTGAGTTCATAATAATCCGTGAAAACCTTGGCGGCAAAGAAAGTAGCAGTTGTGCTGAAAGACACGTGGCCGCTGTAAAATGAATTACTCTTGGCCAGACCCGTTTTAGCTTCGAGGGGTAAGGCTGCATTATAGGTTAAGGGGCGGGCTCTGCGAATGGAGTAAGCCGCCGCAAAGTATAAGAGATTGTTAACGGCATGAGCGGTTGTATACAGGGTTAATAAGTCCAGGGCATCCTGACGCATGGGCTTCCCCAGCATTAAAATCAGCGGGCTGGCGATGGAAATATTCAGGAACAAATCCGAGCGTTTCTGGGCCCCTGCAAACCTGCCGGGATCATAAAAGGCCACTCTTCTGTCAAAAGAATTGATCTGGGAAGGGTTGAGTTTTAATACTTCCTGAACAGAAAGCGAAGCCGTTCGGTCCAGTTGCTTAAATCCAAAATACGATGCTGCGAGAGCCACTGTGGTAACGGGGAGTTTAAACGTAGGGTTAACCTGATACCCAGAAAAAGTAGTGGTATCCGATTGAGCCGTAACCGAAGTCAGCCGGGTAAATAGAATCAATAGAAAGAAACAAGGTTTCATAAAGAGGACAGGATTTATAACAAGTATAGTCATAAATCCTGAAGGCTGAGTTGTACTTGGGCAGTAATAGCCCTGCACTGAACCTCTGGCATCAAGCCAGAGGATAGGATCTCATTTGCTGAGTAACAGATCAACATTAACCTCTCAAGTGATGATAAGAATCCTAAGATTGAACCATTAGTCCCTCTCAAACCTTCTCTTTAATAGGTATACTTAGGTTCTTCGCAAGGGCCTGAATCAAGTGCCACTACTTTAATTAATGTCTATTTCATCAACGCAGTAATAGTATGGATAACCAGCCTGTAGCCTATTCCATTTTAGAGCTAGCCCTTACGCCACAGGGCAGTACGATTAAAGAAACCCTGAACAATTCGCTAATCTTAGCCAAAGAAGCGGAATCTCTGCACTATACTCGCTTTTGGTTTGCCGAACATCATAATGCGGATCATATCGGTAGTACGGCTCCTTCGCTACTCATTGGGTATATCGCCGAAAATACCCGCACCCTTCGAGTGGGTTCCGGGGGGATTATGCTTCCCAACCATTCGCCCCTGGTGGTAGCCGAACAATTTGGAACACTGGCCCATTTATATCCCAATCGCATTGATTTAGGATTGGGACGAGCCCCGGGAACTGATCGGCAAACGGCATATGCCATCCGTTCTGATTTCATGGAGGCGGCTCAGTCTTTTCCCGAAGAAATCGTCAAAATTCAGCAGTATTTCTCAAAAGACAATCAGTATTCGAAAGTAAGAGCCCCCATTGCGGAAGGCACCGATGTACCTCTCTATATCTTAGGGTCCAGTATGGATAGTGCCCACCTGGCTGCTCAAAAGGGCTTACCCTATGCCTTTGCCAGCCATTTCGCTTCTACGCATTTGTTGAATGCCTTAACGATTTACCGCAGGGAATTTCAGGCTTCCGAGGTGTTAAGTCAGCCGTATACGATTGCTGGGGTTAATGTATTGATTGCTGATACGGATGAAGAAGCAGAACAGTTGTTCACCACACTCATACGCATGTTTCTTGGAGTCTTGACGGGATCAAAAGATGCCCTGCAACCGCCGACGGAAATGACCGATGAACTGAGACAATTGCTGAATCATCCTACCTTGTATCAAATGCTGAAATATTCCTTTGTGGGTAGTAAAGCAACGGTGAAAAAGCAGATTCAGGCTTTTTTGGAAGAAACGCAGGTGAACGAGCTCATCGCCGTGTGCCCTACCTATGCTCTGGAAGATCGGCTAAAATCGATTCGGTTTTTTGCCGAAGTAATGGAAGAAATCAATCAAGGGGAATTACAAGGAGCCTGATCTTTATAAACGCCTCGGGCCCTCAATTCTCCTCAATAGCCAATCCATAATAGCAGTCCCTCCTAACGACTATTTATCAAACTAATAGTCGTTAGGAGGGACTTACTTTTCTTTCGGTAAAAAAGACCAATGGTGTTAGAATCTTGCGTTAATCAACCCTTCTTTCATTAAGGCTTCCCAAAAATCCTCTGGAATCTTCTTGGTTGCCATTTCAACGTTCAACTTTACCTTATCGGGCTTGGTCGTGCTTAAAGCCACACTGCTAACGCCCGGAATAGTAAAGCCAAAATTGAAACAAGCTTCAGCGGGTTTTATCCCAAATTGCTCACACACCGACCAGAATTTTGTCCGCCATTCCACTAGTTTTTTTCCTTCTTCGGTCTGTTCATCTACCAGACGATAGTTATAATAGTCGCTGCCAATGAGAAAGCCGCCGTTAAATACCGCCGAGTTAATCACAACAACTCCTTTTTGATGCAGCTTTTGAATAAAGGCTACGAGTGCTGCCGGGTGATCATGAAGCGTAAGACTGTTCGCAATCATCACCCAGTCCAGCGGCACATCGTTGGAAAGGCGTTCGATGACCTGCCACTGTTTGGAACCCACGCCAATACCAAGAATTTGCCCCGAGGCTTTTAATTCCGCCAAAGCCCGGTACGCTTCTAATATATCCTGATACAAGGCCTCTTCTTCTTCCGGGCTGGTTGCTTTGGCCAGGTATTCGTCGGGATCATGGACCGAGGCTAATTGTGAGGTATACTTACCCAGTAAGGCATTACCCTGATGAAAACATTCCAGAATACCTTCGTAACTAATGCGTTGGACGGCATCATGTTTCAGATCTTTCCACACGCCGGGCTCGAAGGTAGGTTCGGGAGTGGTGAGTGGCACCTGATACCAGCCTAGCTTGTTGCTGATTAATACATCACTGGGGTCCACTCGTAAGGCTTCCAGACATTGACCCAGAGCTTCCAGGGCTAGTCCGGCTCCGTATTTCCCTGCGGTATCGAAAACGGCTTTTCCAGGTGAATGAGCTACGCAGGCCTGAACAATGCTAAGCTTGGTTTCAAAGGGAGTGGCTTCGTAAATATTACCCAGACCGCTGGTTCCGAAAATAACGGGAGGCAGAGAGAGGGCACTTAATTGAAACGATTCCGTTGGGTTTGATTGATTTTGCATATTCAATGTTGAGGTCCGATAAATGATGCCTGGCTGGGTGCTCAATCGAGTAAACGAAGGACCCTATTTGTTATAATAGATGGAGATAGGCTCATCCTACCTGTACAAATAGGGAAGAAATTGTTGGAGTCATATACATAAATGCCCCATGAGGCTACTGGAAAAGGGATGGATAGAGAATGTAGTCAGGCTTTTACCTTCTTCCCCAAAAGAGCAGATATTAAAAAAGGAGAGCCTTCCCGTATCGAAAAGACCCTCCCGCTCGCCCTAATATCCAGGGTTTTGAGTTAGATTCGGGTTAATATCTCTCTCCGATTGAGGGATGGGCCACAGTTCATTTCTTCCAGCCACAAAATTCCGTTTTTGATACAGGAAAAAGCCTTGATTATCAACCGGAAAATCTTTGTAAGTAGCCGGATTATTGGTGAGTTTCATCCCCGTAAACTGCCGATTTAATTCAGTAGCGGCAGTACCCCAGCGTTGAATATCATAGTAATGCAATCCTTCAAAGGCAAATTCTACCTTTCTTTCCCGACGAATAATGGTTCGTAGACTGGCCGCGTTTGTAGTCGTAACGGCAGGCATCCCTACCGAGCTACGACCTCTTACCAAATTAATGGTCGAGTTAAGTAAGGGCTGGTCGATGGTTTCTCCTGCTTCCAGTTTTGATTCCAGATAACTCAGCAATACCTCGGGATAACGAATGAGCGGGAAATTACCTCCATAGTTAGTCAGACTTCCCGAAAAAGAAGGGTCCATGAACTTGTTGATGCAATACCCACTCCAGTTGTAACGCGTAATGCGGTCGGGAGAATTGGAAGTAGGACTGGCCTCGTAGGTAATCCCTTTAAACTTCGTACGTCCTGAAATCATGATGGTATAATCCAGACGCGGATCCCGATTGGCATAGGGATCATTTGAGTTGTAAAGAGGAGATTCGTCTACCGTCTTTCCATCCGTACATTCGTAGGATTGTACCAATTCGTTATAAGGAGAAAACTGATGCCATCCGCCGTAAGTTTCTGGGTAGAGGTATTGCAGCATGACGGTGCTCAGAAAATCTTCCAGATATTCGTGAGCAAAAACAACCTCCTTACTATTTTCTCCGGTTTGCCAGAAAAGTTGGGCAAAACCCGTCTGATCCACACTGTAAACGCCACTATCCATGATTCGCTTGTAAGTAGCAGCGGCATCGCTCCATTTTTTCTCGGCCATTTGCAATCGTCCTAAAATAGCCAAGGAAGCCCCTGAAGTAATACGTCCGCGTTCGCTGGCCTGACGGGTGGAAGGAAGATTGGGAAAACTGCTTTTCAGTTCATTTTCAGCAAAAGCCCACACCTCGGCTTTCGAGGTTCGCTTGATGGAATTAGCTTCAGCAATGCTAAGCGTTTTGGTCGGCATGGGAACATCCCCAAAGTACAAGGCCAGGTTCAGGTACAAATAGGCTCGGATCGTTTTTACTTCGGCAACCATCATAGCCTTGGTTGTCTCATTAATGGAAATCGTATTGACGCGTTCCAGAAAATTATTACAACGGGCAATAGTGGTGTACGAGTTACTCCAGAAAGCACCCGTAAGCCAGTAAGCTGAATTCAATGTACCATTGGTAACGGCATCAGGAATAAGTTCTTTTTCAGAACCAAAGCCAGCCATCATGTCCAGATAAATCATGGACATTCCACCAAAGAAGTCTCCCGTAGCCCAACCCGAACCAAAGTTGTAACAGCCTACCAGAGCCAGGTTTGCATCCTTCTCGGTTTTCCAGAAAGTTGCATCCGAAATGGCATCCAGGGGTTGCTTATCGAAAAAATCGGGTTTACAGCTCGGTACAATAGTAGCTGTGAGAATAGTCAGTAGGCTGGTAACTATTCGTCGAGTAGTAGGAAAAAGTATGTTTTTCATCGCTGCTTGATCTTTTAGGAGTACTACAAGTTGAGGTTGATACCGAAGGTGTAAACCTTAGTAATGGGATAGAACTGACTGCCATCTCCCGTGGCATTCGTCATTTCGGGGTCCCAGCCTTTGTAGAACTTGTTAAGAGAGAAGAGATTCTGCCCGCTGAAGTACAGACGCAGTCGGCTGATCTTCCATTTTTGAAGCACTTCCGTGGGAAGGCTATACCCCACCTGTAGGTTTTTCAGACGAGCGAAACTACCATCCCGATTCCAGTAGGTAGAGGTCTGAATGGTTCCGCTGCCCATTTGAAGGTTAGTCAGCTTGGGATATTTCGCGTTGGGATCGGGGTTTTCGGTCGTCCAGCGGTTTTCTACCTGCCAGCGTTGAATTTGTCCACCATTGTAAAACGCAAAGGCCGAATACGAGCCAATTTGTTTCTGATAACCCGCCAGCCCCTGAATCAATGCAGAGAAATCAAACCCCTTGTAATCAATGGACAGATTGGCACCAAAGGTATATTTGGGAACAGTGGTACCAATAACTTTGCGGTCATAGGTGGCGTCTACTTTTCCGTCGGGAACACCGTTGGGTCCACTGATATCTTTATAGCGAACAAAACCCGGTTGGGCCGAGTAGGGTTGGGTGGGATATTTGCTGATGTCATCCGTACTTGTGAATAATCCGTCAGCTTCATACCCGTAGATAACCCCGATGGGCTGTCCTACAAAGAGGCCACTGCCAATGTTTTGCTGTAAACCATCGGCTAAAGCCGTAATGCGGTTTTTGATGTAGGAGAAGTTAGGTGAAATGGCCCAGTTAACCCCATTGCTTTTACCCCGATACGTTAATTGAGCCTCAAAACCCGTATTTTTGACACTTCCAATGTTAACGGCTGACGTACCCAAGCCCAGGGTGGAAGAGGTAGCAACGGTATACAGAACGCCCGTTGTTTTCTTATCAAACATATCGAGAACGAGGCTTAATTTTCCTTTCCAGACGCTTACATCCAGTCCAAGATTGGAAATGGCTGTTTGTTCCCAGGTAATATCTCCGTTACTAAGTCGGGTCGTTGCCGCTCCCGTAGCCAGTGCTCCACCGAAGGAGTAGTTCTGACCCAAGCTTACCAGGTTCTGGTAAGGGTAAGTACCTACGTTCTGATTGCCCAATATCCCCCAGGAGGCTCTCAGTTTTAAGTTATCCAGCCAGGTAGCCGTGTTAAGAAATGCCTCTTCGGAGAGCCTCCAGCCAGCGGAGAAGGACGGGAAAACGCCCCAGCGGCCTTTGGCTGGAAAGCGGGAAGTTCCATCCGCTCGCAGGTTCGCTTCCAGTAAATACCGGTCTTTGAACGAATAATTGAGTCGGCCAAAAACCGAGCGAATCCCCCAGGAAGAGGCCGAACCCGAGGAACTCATGCCCGTGCCTGAACCCGCATTTAACTCGTAAAGTAAAGAGGTAGGAAAGTCCTTGCGGAATCCTGAAATGTACGAATCATTGTATTCTTCCTGCGACACCCCCGCCAGAATGGTAAAGGAATGATCCTGAATTACTTTAGCGTAGGAAAGTAGGGATTGTAAGGTTACCTGAGTACCCTGACCTGAGTACACGTTGAGGGTATTAGGACCCACATATTTGTTAGCATCAAACTGAAAATCAGAAACGTAATCTTTGTTATAACTACTCCAGAAGTTATAGCCGATTTTGCCACTCAGATTTAATCCCGGCAGAATGTTCCAGTTCATTTCCGCTCCCCCTAAAAAGTACTTGTTCGTTCCTTTATAGAAAGAGTTGCTGGATAACCAGGCTTCGGGACTATAATTATCCTGGTAACCATAGGTTCCATCCGATTTTCTTCCGGCGTAGATGGGCCCCTGACGAACGGCAAAATTGATCATGCTGTTCATCCCACCGCCGCTTTGGTTAGGCGAGTGATTTTCAGCCGTGTATCCTTGCAAACTTACTTTTAGCGTCAGCTTGTCGTTGAGCTGAGTATCATTATTGAAAAGGAAATTGTAGCGAGTGTACCCATTTTTAGCCACAATACCGTCCTGCGACAGGTAACTCACGGAAAACAAATTGCGACTCCGTTCAGTACCGCCTGCAAAATTCAGGGAGTGCGACATTTGAAAACCACTACCTGAGGTCAGCAGGTTTTTAAAATGCGGTACGTTCGGGTAATTGTCTGGATCAGACTGGTTGCGAAAAGTCTCAATCTGAGCAGCCGTGTAAGAGGGCGACTGCCCCGAATTCTGATTGGCTTCATTCTTGAGCTGAGCGTACTCCCAGGAGTCCACAAATTCAGGTAGTGCGGTGGGCTTTTGCCAGCCCAGGTAATTATTATACGTCACCTGTAATTTGCCACTCTGACCCCGTTTGGTTTCGATGAGAATAACCCCGTTGGCGGCCCGGCTTCCATAGATGGAGGCGGAGGCGGCATCCTTGAGCACAGAAATGCTTTTGATGTTGTTGGGGTCTACATCATTAATAGACGTAGCCAGACCATCCACCAGAATCAGGGGGCCTCCACCGGCTCCGTATGAACCAATTCCCCGGATAGTAATGCCTGCTCCGTCATTGCTAGGCTGACCGGAACCCTGAGAGACGACTACCCCAGTTACCAAACCGGATAAAGCCTGAGAAGCCTGCGTGATGGGACGGTTTTCAATTTCTTTGGTCGAGATACTGGAAATAGAACCCGTTAAGTTTACTTTTTTCTGTGTACCATACCCTACCACCACTACCTCGGTCAGAGCTTTACTGTCGGTTTGCAGAACAATATCCACGACCGTCTTACTGGCACTAACTACGACGCTCTGACTGACGTAACCCACGGAAGAAATAAGTAAAGTACCGCCTTCACTAGGAATACTCAGCGAAAATTTCCCGTCAGGGTTAGTGGTAGTTCCGATGTTTGCGTTTTCCTGTAAGCGAATCGTAGCTCCTGGAACGGCCGCTCCTTTTTCATCCGTAATTTTACCCGTGAGGATAAAAGCAGAGACTGCGTTTTTCTTGCTCAGGTGAAGAGGGAAAACGGATGTAGGACTCTTTTCAGTAGGTAAAGGAAGTGCTCGAACGGCCCCGGCTTGAGAAGAACCGGCAGCTAAGGTAAATCCTAGTAGAATTGCTTGCTGCATCACCCTTTGGGAGAGGGGGAAAATAGAGGTTTTCATAGTAAATGTATTAAGGTAAAATAAAGGTTACAAAGCAGCCCCGGTTAAAGGCTGTAGAGGGCTAACCCATGTTAGCATAGGAGAAAATAGAGGCAATAGAGGGATCTTAGTTCATAGGCTTAGCGAGCTATGTGAGAAAGCATTGATAAGCTTAAACGGGTGTGGTAGTAAAATAGAATCGAGAAAATCTTATTAAAATGATTGGGGAAGAAGCAAGTGCTATGGGCAAGCTTACGCTTCCAGAACACCAGAAGAGCAAGCTTGCAAAACACAACATAATTAATTAACGTTACTATATATACGTAATAGATGTGCCCAAACGAAAGCTACAAACAGCTTACTTGTGACCCAGAGGTTAAGCAGGGATTAAAGTAAAGATGCGATCCATTTGTACCCATTTTTCATGTTCAGCTGACCAGCTCAGGGGAAGCTGAAATTGTGACATGAGGGCTTCCCATTCCATGACTTTGACATTATTACGATCCATTTGCTCTTTCACACGAAAGTCAAAATCATCCTTTGTTTCCATAATCATGAAGAGCCGATTGCCGGTGCGATAGATCTCCATGGCGGTCACGCCACTATCGAGCATGCTTTGGGTGACTTCAGGCCAGGCATTTTCGGATTTGTGATAAGTTTCATACTGGCGGATGAGCTCGGGATCGTCCTTCAAATCCAGAGCAAGGCAGAACTTTTTCATACGCGGGTCTAGACAATTTTCAACACGTTGGCATAGGACAATG
The DNA here is from genome assembly GCF_031453245.1 of Siphonobacter sp. SORGH_AS_0500. Classification (NCBI taxonomy): domain Bacteria; kingdom Pseudomonadati; phylum Bacteroidota; class Cytophagia; order Cytophagales; family Cytophagaceae; genus Siphonobacter; species Siphonobacter sp. SORGH_AS_0500. The sequence continues at coordinate 157,821 of NZ_JAVIYT010000005.1, read as the reverse complement.
CTGGTTTATTTTCGGGTAGCTGAACGACAAGACCCTGATTGGTTTGCTCAAAAGACAGTGAATCATTACCTCCAAGCAACGAAACGCGGCGAATGGGGGAGGTATGTAAGCCCTTACCAGATGCCAGTGAGGTGACTACCACTTTTTTATCATCAGGCCAGCCCATGAGCGTCGCGTACAAAGCTTCGCCTTTGGCCGTAAACCGAATATCCTGGGAAGTAAAAGCTTTGCCTTTGCCTTCGTTGAAACCCTGAGCCGAAAGGGGGGCTGCTCCTTCCTGGGCTGGTCCTTCGCCAAACACCTTCCAGGGGCGAGTACCATAGATGGCTTCGCTGTTGACTTTCAACCAGTTACCAATTTCGACCACTACAGCCCGCTCCTGCTCATCAATGCTACCATCACCCCGTACCGGAATATTAAGCATCAGGTTTCCATTCTTGCTGACTACGTCAACTAAGGTTTGAATGACCATTTTCGCCGACTTATACCCTTTCCGATCGTACACCGCCCGGTTGTAGTGCCAGTCCCCAATGCAGGTATCGGTTTGCCAGGGCAGGGGTTCAATGGCATTGCTCTGTCCTCTTTCGATGTCCCAAACCATGCATTTGCGTTGCTGCTCGTCGAGCACTTTGCCAAACACAATTGCCTGTTGGTTCCCATCCTTATCTATATTTTTGTTATAAAGGTGAGCTGCAATTTTTAGCCCAGCGTCATCGATGGGCCACAGTGGCAGGGCTGTATCATCGAAATAGACGAATTGGGGATTGTATTGATCAATGAGATCAATGGTACGCTTTAAAAACTTATCGCAGTACGCTTTGGTTGGTTTAGCTACACCGTTGCCCCAGTTCCACTGACTGTGAATCATACCATCGTCCCAGCTATTTTTGCTCAAGGGGTGATTTTGGGCATATAACTCCTGTGGGTCCATGCCTTGCCACCACTTGCCTTTTCCGTCAGCTTTGGTCACATTGCCGTCATAAGGAACGCCCTTATAAGGCCCTTGTTTGTCACTCCGCTGAGCCGTTTCCATCCAGCTCCAGGCATGAGCCGCGTGCACACTCACGCCGAACGGAAGGCCTTGCCGACGGGACGCTTTTTCCCAGCCACCAATAATGTCTTTTTTGGGACCGACCTTGGTGGAATTCCAAGGCTGGTGTTTACTGTTATACAGGTCCAGGTTATCGTGGTGATTCGCCATGGCCATAAAGTATTGAGCTCCAGCTTGCTTATACAAAGCGACTAACTCTTCTGGATCCCAGTTTTCCGCCTTCCATTCGTGGATGACATCCTTGAACCCAAATTTGGAGGGATGTCCATATTTCTTGAGGTGGTAGTTATACTGATGGCTACCCTCCTGATACATGCCCCGGGCGTACCAGTCGCCGGCTTCGGGCTGGCACTGCGGTCCCCAGTGAGCCCACATCCCAAATTTCGCATCTTTAAACCAATTAGGCGTCTGAAACTGCTCGAGCGATTTCCAGGTAGGTAAGAAAGGTCCTTTTCTGGTGATCTGATCAGCTATAGAGCCTAGTGCAATATTAGAGAGGCTTAAAGCGGGTAATAAACCAAGCGTACTTTTAAGAGCAGTTCTACGATTCATAAGTAAATCCTGAGGCTAATGCAAAACATGTTCAATGGAGACTTTCAACGATACAAATGTATTGTATAATAAAATATTTAAATTGTACAAAAAGGCTTTTAATTTTAACAAATCGGGTTTTATGAATAATTTTGAAAAATTACTTACGTACATTTTTTACTTAACTAGACCTAATATAACAGCTATTTATGCACAATACGGGCTTTAAAGCTACTTTTTCATTATTGCATACAGATTATGTTCAGTTGAACAAATCGTGGAATTACAAAGATGTAATGAGCCCCTTTTATCGAATTTACCTCATTGACGACGGGTCAGGTTCGCTGGGAGACACCGATCAGGCCCTGCTTCTGGAGAAGGGATACTTGTATCTGATTCCAAGTTTTACCAGGTGTGATCATTCGTGCCGGGATTTTTTAAGCCAGTATTACGTACACTTTTTAGAAGATAACCCAACCGGACTTTCGCTTTTTACCTATAGCCGAAGGGTACTGAAAATTCCATCGATACCCGAAGATTTCTTACTATTTAAGCGTCTGCTGCAATTAAATCCAGGACGTGACTTAAGAAGAAGCGATGACCCCAGAGAGTATCAGAACCAACCTTTACTCAAGGGTTTCCAGCAGCAGAATAATGACATCTCCTTTGCGGCATACGTAGAAACGAACGGACTGATTCTACAATTACTATCCCGATTTTTAACGGATGAAGAATTTCTTTCATCCCAACGGGGCAGACTATCGCCTAAAATCGAGAAAACGGTGTTGTATATTCAAACGCATCTATCCGAACCGATGACGGTGGAATTGCTCGCCGGGGAGGTTAATCAAAGTGCTCATTACTTCTCTAAAACTTTTTTACAAGCGACGGGTCAGCGGCCCTTGGAATACCTCATGCAGCGAAGAATCGAAAGGGCTCAATATTTAATGTTGACGACTTCCCTGAGCTTATCAGAAATTGCCGAAGAGACAGGCTTCGAAAGTTTATCCTACTTTTCACGAAGCTTCAAAAAAATTACGGGGCAGAGTGCCAGTCAGTATAGTCAGGCCAATCGTTTCTGAAATAAGTCAGGTCAATGCAGGCGATGGGATTGGCATCGCCTTGGAAATCCTGTTTTAAAATCTTGTTAAGTATTTGTCAAAAAAGGCTGGGTATCCCCCAAGAAACCGTCGATTCTGGGTCGGATATCCGGGTTCCGTTCAATTTTATAGGCAGTTTTTTATAAAAAAGAGCTCTTTTGAACATTTGTAGCATTTATTTATACAAATCTTCTCTCTTCATTCTTCGTGTTAGAAGTACATTTGTTCAATGATTAGTTAAAAATATTATCAAAAAAATTATGCTTTTTCTACTCATTTAAAGGGAATAAAGCAGAGCGAAAAAGATCGTATTTTTAAATATATCCGTTCCGAACGCTTTAAATCCATTGTAACGTAAGCCGAGGTTCCACTCGTAAATCATTGGGAACAGGAACGTAAGTTAAGGTTACGTATACTTAGTAAAGTTAGTAGATTTTGTACTGATAATCCATACACTCAAAACAGTTTTGATCGAAGTAATGCGAGTCCAGATCGCTAGTGGCAACGTAGCCATTTAACCCCTTTGACTGATTGATCAACCCGCATGGTTGATCGTACGGTTCCATTCCCAGGCAGGAATGGTCAGGAAGATTTTGCCTTTAAATCTCAAGTGAATTGTTAAATCATAAAAAAAGTATGCATCGATTTTCTACCATTCGGAAGGTCCGCAGAAGGGATTTAAAATCTCCGCTGCTGCAAGTAGTATTGATGGTTGTGCTGACTCACGCCAGTATGGCCGAACCTAACAGCCCTGTTCGTCTCCGTGAGGTTACGAAGGCAGGGCCGCGGGGGAAGGTCGCGGTAGATACTGAAATCAGAGGGAAAGTTACCGGAGAAAATGGTGAAGGACTTCCGGGCGTAAACGTGCTGATTAAGGGAACCACCCGTGGAACCACCGCCGATCAGGATGGTAATTTTAAACTGACCATCCGCCCAGGCGACGCGACGCTGATCTTTTCATTGGTAGGGTATGCTCCCAAAGAGGTGGCGATAGGATCACAGACCGTTTTAAATGTAGTGCTTTCCAACGATGATAAAGTCCTCAACGAAGTAGTCGTAGTAGGTTACGGTACTCAGCGTCAGGAAGCCGTGACGGGGTCGGTTGTTTCCGTGACCGGGAATGTGATGCGGGAAATTCCTTCGGCGAACATATCTCAGGCCTTACAGGGCCGGATTGTGGGGGTGGAGATTTCACAGACTTCCACTAAGCCCGGAGCCGCCATGGATATTCTGATTCGTGGCCAGCGTTCCCTCCGAGCAGATAATGCTCCGCTGATCGTGCTGGACGGGATTCCTTTCTCAGGTTCTATCACGGATATTAACTCGAACAATATCAAGAGCATTGACATCCTGAAAGATGCTTCGGCGACGGCGATTTATGGTTCCCGGGGTGCAAACGGTGTCATTCTGATTACCACAAATACGGGTAAAAGAGGACAGAAAGCTACGTTTTCGTACAATGGTTTTCACGGCCCCAAGACCGTTTTTGCCAAGTATCCGATGATGAACGGGCCTGAATTTGCCGCTCTGCGGGCTGCAAGTTTGCAAAAATTCCAAAATACAATTGACGAATCCAACGATGTAAATACCGACTGGCAGGATAAAATCTATAGAACCGGCCTGATGAGCAGTCATGATATTAACGTATCGGGTGGCTCTGAAAATGGAAACTATTCCTTTGGCTTGGGTTATTACAGAGAAAACGCCGTGGTGCCTCTTCAGGATTTCTCGCGTTATTCGCTTCAGGCTTCCATTACGCAGGACATTAACAAGCATTTCCGGGTAGGTTTTTCGACCAACTCCAACTTTACGGTGAGTAACGGAAACAGTGTGCCTGCCGTAGGAATGGCCCTGGGAAGATCTCCCATTGCCAATCCTTACAATGCCGATGGTTCAATGAAGACCATCATTCAGGAGCAAACGTCTGGTCCTCAATGGGTGCCTTCGCTGGAGCGGTTTAATGCACTGGGAGATAAATACATTGATCAGACGCGGGCTTATGGATCTTACAACACCCTGTTCACTGAAATACAGATTCCTGGTGTTACGGGATTGAAGTACCGGGCTAACTTAGGGTTGAACTACCGGCAGAGTACCAGCGGAAACTATACCGGTGAGGGCGTTTTCAGTGGTAACCCCCTGAACGTATCTACGGCGGGGATTGGTAATTCTCATACCCTCAACTGGGCCATCGAAAACTTGCTTAGCTACGACCGCAAGTTTGGGAAACATGAGATTAACGCGGTAGGGTTATACTCCGCTCAGCAGAATACCTTCAATTCGTCTTCTATTGGGGCCCGGGATATTCCATCTGATGCCTTTCAGTTCTATAACCTGGGCCGGGCCGATGGTATCATTACCGTAAACCCAGCAAATCAGGGCTATAACCAATGGGGATTGTTGTCCTACATGGGTCGTGTCATGTACTCTTTCGATGATCGGTATATGTTAAGTGTGACTTTCCGGGCGGATGGTTCATCCCGCTTAGCCAAAGGACACCAATGGAATGCGTATCCCGCGATTTCAGCCGGATGGAATATTTCCAAGGAACAATTCATGAGTGGCGTTACCCAAATCAACCAGTTAAAGCTGAGAGTGGGCTACGGTCAAACGTCCAATCAGGCCGTAAACCCTTACGAAACCCTGGGACTTTTGTCAACCCGGCCTTACAACTTTGGCAGTTCGAACTACGCTACCGGATTTTATGTGTCTAATGCTCCAAACCCTCGTTTAGGATGGGAGTTTTCCAACACGATCAATATTGGTCTGGATTTCAAAGCCTTCAATAACCGGCTGTCAGGTACGTTCGAACTTTACGAACAGCAAACGAAGAATGTACTTCTCGGCGTTGGTTTGCCTCCCACCTCTGGAGTAGGCGGTTATACAGCCAACATTGGTCAGACGCAAAACAAAGGTGTCGAGTTTAACTTGAACGGAACGGTGCTGGAAAACGCGAATGGCTGGACCTGGGACGTAGGTTTCAACGTGTATGCCAACCGCAACAAACTGGTATCTCTGTCTTCCGGTCAACAGCGTGACGAAGGAAACTGGTGGTTTGTGGGCCATCCGATTAACGTAATCTACGATTATGAAAAAATAGGGCTCTGGCAGGAGAATGATCAGTTCCGCAATATTTACGAACCCGGTGGTAATGCGGGGATGATTCGGGTGAAATACACCGGCGATTATAACTCGGATGGAGCTCCAACGCGGGCCATCAATGCCTCTGATCGCCAGATTCTTAACATGCAACCGAATTTTCAGGGAGGTCTGAACACCCGGGTTGCTTACAAAGGATTTGATCTGAACATCGTAGGCGTTTTTAAAAGCGGCGGCTTGCTTAACAGTACTCTTTATGGTTCTTCGGGTTACCTGAACAACCTGAATGCCCGGGCTGGAAACAACGTAAGAGTGGATTACTGGACCCCAGAAAATACCGGAGCGAAATACCCCGCACCCGGTGGTATTGGTGGTGACAACCCGAAATATGGCAGTACACTGGGCTATTTCGATGCTTCTTTCCTGAAAATCCGTACCATGACGCTCGGCTACAACGTAGACAGCAAGGTGTTGGGAAGACTAGGGATGAATACCCTCCGCGTGTACTTCACCGCTCAGAACCCATTCGTGATGTTCTCGCCCTATCACCGCGAGTCAGGAATGGATCCAGAAACCAACTCGTATGGTAACGAAAACGCGGCGGTGCCTTTATCCTCTGCCCTCAGACGCATCCTGACCATTGGCACGAACACGCCTTCGACCAGAAACTATATCGTAGGTGTCAATCTGACTTTCTAAAAGCATTACTATGAAACGTTTACACATAAAAAATCTCAAAGCAGCAGCCGTATTGACGCTCTTGTTTACGAGTTGTACCAAAATATTAGACGAGAAGCCACGAGCCATTTACACCCCTGAATATTTCAAAACCGAAAAAGGAGTATACGGTGGGTTAACGGGGATGTATGCTCACCTGCGTTGGATTTTCGGAAATGCCTATTTCTATAATTCCTGCATGACCGGAACCGACGAGGCAACCTGGGGTGCCAGTGGGGGTGGAAGCAACTTTCAATCGCACGATTTGTCTACCGATCAACTCATTACGCCTCTGGCGAGTGATGCCAGTAACCTGTGGTACAATGCCTTCCCGAATATCAATACCGCCAATGGGGTGATTGAAAACGCCACTGCGGTTGGGATTTCGCAAGCGTTAATTGCCGAAGCACGGTTCTTTCGGGCCTTTGATTACTTCATGCTGGTTCAGACCTTCGGAGGCGTGCCTCTGGATCTGGGCTCGGGTGAGTTAGCTTTCAACATTTCTACGCTCCGAACGTCGAAACGCAATACGGTTCCTGAAGTATACACCAAAGTTATTTTTCCTGATCTGGTGAAGGCAGTAAATGACCTGCCTGCGAGTGGACGAGTGATCGGAGGAGTAACCAAAACGCTGGCTAGTCTTTACCTATCCAAAGCTTATTTAACCTACGGCTGGTGGCTGCAAAATCCAAATAATATTCCTACGTACCCAGCCACGAATCGGACTGACCCAGACGGACACGATGCTCAGTGGTACTTCCAGAAGGCGTATGATGTAGCGACACAGGCCATCAATAATCCTGGTCCTTTCCGATTACAGAGTACCTATTATGACGTAAACCTGGGTTCGAACGATCGGAACAGTGAATTGTTGCTCTATGCGGATCATACCGAAAGCAGTGAGCTGTTTAATGGTTCAAGCCTGACGTATGCTGGTGGTGGTGATGCGGATAACTTTGCCGTGTGGATGTTAACCTGGAATTATACCAGCATTACGAGCTCAAAGACCAATTGGAGTGCCCCCAGCACGGTTAATTCCGTGCAACGGGAAGCGGCTCAGTCTTTAGGACGCCCCTGGGTACGCATGGCTCCTCCTCACGAGGTATTTAACAAAACGTTTGCCGATAAAACCAACGATTCCCGCTACGACGGTACGTTTACTACGGCTTATCGGGGTAACTGGAACAAGGCTGGGGTTACCAACGAATTTTTATACAATGCAAACAACCTACAGGTTCGTCCGGGAGAGGCGATTCTGACCTTCCTGGATCAGGAGCCATCGACAGCCATCGACTATTCTAATTCGGTGTACAAGAGTGGAATGGGTCTGGGCGTACTGCCAGGTCGGGCCGACTACGTAGTAGGACCCAGTGGCATCAGTCGGTTGGTTTATCCAGGACTCTGGAAGTTAGGTGTTTATCGCACGGATAATGGTAACGGATTAGGTCAGCCCAATGCGGCAAGTACCCGTCCCTTTAACATCGCTAAATTCTCAGAACTTTATTTCATTGCGGCAGAAGCAGCGGTAAAAGGAGCGACGACACAGGCAGGACAAACGGCAAGGGATCTCATCAATGTGATCCGGGCACGAGCAGGTAAATGGCGTTGGTATAATCAGGGGAATGTGTCCAAAGTACAGGACAATAGTGCCGCCATGATTGCGGCGACTCCCGCTACGATTGATGTTAACTACATTCTGGCCGAGCGTTCGCGTGAATACTACGGGGAAGGCTACCGCTGGTATGATCTGGTTCGTACGCAGAAATGGAAAGAGCTTGCCTCGACTTATACGATTTGTGGGCCAGGGGTAGGAAATCATACGCCCTCTACGTTCAACAGAAAAATCGAAAATTATCACTACCTCAGACCTATTCCTCAGGGGCAGCTTGATAACATGGACATGTCGGCTGATGAAAAAGCCGCTTATCAGAATCCAGGCTATTTATAAACGCTGGTTCTTTTCTGGATTAAATGCCAGGAAAGGAAGCTAATACGGTGTACTTGATGTGAAGAAAGAGGGGTGCTCCCTCTTTCTTCATTTGTTAGCATCGCTCTGGTTCAGCGGGCAGAGGTACATTTCAGATGGAATGGGTAACTTTCGTAGAAATCTAAACCGAAAAAAGCAGAGCAGAGGAAGTGCAGGGGAAAGTGAAAAGCTCTGAATCAAAATCACTTAAAATATGACTCAAATCGAAAGACGGGAGTTTTTAACGACTTTATCACTGGCGGGTGCCGCCACTTTATTTTCCGGAAACGCGTTAATAGCCGCCACAGCACCGAAGAAAGACAAGCTAGGCATTGCCCTGGTTGGGCTGGGTTACTACAGCACGGATTTGCTGGCACCAGCTCTTCAAATGACTGAAAAATGCTACCTGGCCGGAATTGTAACGGGTACGCCTGCCAAAGCTGAGGCCTGGAAAGCTAAGTATAAGATCCCGGACAAAAACATTTACAATTACCAGAATTTCGATCAGATTGCTAATAACCCTGACATTGACGTGGTCTACGTTGTGCTTCCGCCATCCATGCACCGGGAATTTGTCGTTCGGGCTGCAAAGGCGGGCAAACACGTGTTTTGTGAAAAGCCTATGGCCCCTTCCGTAGCAGATTGTGAAGCCATGATTGCCGCCTGTAAAAACAACAAGGTGAAACTGGCCATTGGATATCGTTGTCAGCACGATCCGAATATTCAGGCGGTGATGAAGGTAGCCAAAGAACAGAAATTCGGAAAAGTAAAGATGATTAACAGTGCCGCCGGGTATTTCGATGGTCGGACGGACCACTGGAAGCAGAAGAAAGCCCTTGGGGGTGGCGTGATGGGGGATATGGGAGTATACGCCTTACAGGGAGCCAGACTGGCTACGGGCGAAGAGCCTATCAGTGTGATCGCTCAGGCTTCTACCACACGGCCTGACATCTACAAAGAAGTCGAAGAAACCATGATGTTCATGCTGGATTTCCCCAGTGGGGCACGGGCTGCCTGCCAGACGAGCTTTGGTATCAATATGAACTATTTGCAGGTTAACTATGAGAAAGGCTGGCTGAAACTCGAACCGCAGTCGGGCTATCTGGGTAATAAAGGAAGTATGTCTGACGGGACGATTATCAACTTTCCCATTAAAAATCAGCAGGCCAAACAACTGGATGAAGATTGCCTGGCCCTCATGAATCAAACGGACCTCATGGCCCCGGGCGAAGAGGGGTTACGGGATATCAGAGTGGTCGAAGCCATTTATAAATCGGTACGTTCGGGCAAGAGCGTTACCATCTAGGATGCTCCGGTGAATGAAGTCTTAAATTGGCTGCTTTCTACAGAACGATTTTAGACTTCATTCGCCAGATGTTTAGCATTTCGATACTCCGAAGGCAGCATATTGAATTGGCTTTTAAACGACTTGGTAAAGTAATTAGCATTGGGAAAACCCACCGAGTAAGCAATTTGAGAGATATTCAGATCGCTTTTTTCCAACAACATGGCTGACTTTTCCAGTTTGACAGACCGGATGTACTCTACCGGGGTCTTGCCCGTTAACTCCAGAAGCCTACTGTACAGCGTTCCCCGGCTCATGCCCACGTGTTTACTTAAATTCTCTACACTGAGCAGCGAGTTATTCAAGTTTTCTTCAATAAAGAAGGCAATATCTTTCAACAGCTTTTCATTACCCGATTCAATTTCAACCTCCGGTTTCACCAGATTGATTCGTTTGGAGTAATACCCTTTTGAAACGCGGTTCAAAGCCAGCAGGTTATTGACTTTAGCGTTCAAAATCTCAAAATTGAACGGCTTGGTCAGGTAATCATTGGCCCCTGATAACAGGCCCCCTAAGTTGCTGCTGATCGCCAGTAGAGGCCGTTAACAGAATCAGGGGAATATGGCTGGTTCTTTTATCTGATTTTACCTTCTGGCTAAACTCAATGCCGTCTACATTTGGCATGGCTACGTCGCTGATAATGAGCGTAGGGTGAATGGAAAGCGTTTTCTGCCAGCCTTCCCGGCCATCTGCCGCCTCAAAAACGTGGTAATGCACTTTAAGCCTCTCCATGAGGTAATGCCTGAATTCGTCATTGTCTTCCACAATTAACAATCGCTCGGCTGTATCAATGCCACTGGGTCCGATCCCAGATTTTTCGGTAGGTAGAGGGGCGGCCTCTGCCCTTTCTTCCTGAAGAAAAACCACCTGCGAAGAAGGAGCTTCCACCAGAGGCAGATACATTATGAAGGTACTGCCTTTCCCCGGCTCGCTGTCAACCAGAAGTTTTCCGCCGTGCATCACGACGAATTCCTGAGCAATGGATAATCCAATGCCACTGCCTGGATTCATGATGGAATTCTGGGTTTCTTCCTGATAAAACCGTTCAAAAATCTGCGAGTGTTTATCCTGAGCAATGCCGATGCCCGTATCCTTGACCGAAACGCAGAGCCAGTGCTGGTCTGGATTTTGTTCATCCATCTGGGAGAAAACTTTAAGCCTGATTTTTCCCCCTTTAGGCGTGAACTTGAAGGCATTGGAAAGTAAATTGTAAAGCACTCGTTCAATTTTGTCGAAGTCAAGCGTAAGCTCCAGATCAGCCGCGTAGCTTTCAAAAACAAAATCAATGTGTTTTTTCTCCGAAAGATCCTGAAAGGAATCGCAGGTTTCTTTGACGAAGGAGACGACGTTTCTGGTCGATAAATGCAGGGTTTGTTCCTGCTGTTCAATTTGCTTGAAATCCAGCAGTTGGTTCACCAGATTGAGCAATCGCTTTGAATTTCTTTCAATGGTTTGTAACTGGGAATCGATAGCCGACTCGTGTTTTTTAGCTAAAATGCCTTCCAGCGGGGCCAGAATCAGGGAAATAGGGGTTCTGAATTCGTGGCTCAGGTTGGTAAGGAACTTAATTTTCATCTGGTCCAGATCGCGAATGCGTTGCACCTCCCGCTTTTGCTGTTCCTCCGTAAATTTCTGCCTGATTTTCTGGATACCACGACGACGCAGGTACCAAATCGTGAATCCAATGGCGAAGGCATAGAAGAGGTAGGCGTAAATAGTCAGATAAAAGGGCGGGTGAACTACAAGGGTAATCGATGCCCCCTGCGGGTTCCAGACATTGCCGTGCGTGCTGGTTTGTACTTCGAAGACGTATTCACCGGGATTGAGATTCGTATAATGAGCTACGGTTGTTTTACCCGCATAATACCAGTCTTCCTGATAACCTTTCAACCGATACCGATACGCATTCTGATGGGCGTTGGTATAATTCAATGAGGCATAACTAATGGAGAAATTCTGCTTGTAATCCAGATGAATAACTTTTGCCAGCGAAATATGCTCCGTGGTAATGGTTGAGTCAGCCGCCGTAATGGTTTTATTACCCACTTTCAGATCGGTAAATTGAATGGGATACGACAAAGCACTTGATTTTATAGTACTGGTAGTAAGGAAATTAAATCCCTGAATACCCCCAAAAAACAAAGTCTGATCTGAAGCTAATAAGCCCGATCCATACGCGAAAATGTCATCCTGAAGACCATTGTGAGCGGTATAATTCGTAAATCGGCTGCCTCCTTCATCCAGGCTGCTGATGCCTTTATTGGTACTTACCCAAAGTCTTCCCTCTCCATCGCTAAGAATTTTATTAACGATGCCGTTGGGTAATCCTTTTTGGGCCCCATAGGGAATGAATGAACGGCTGGCTGGATTAAATCGGACCAGTCCTTCCCCATTCGTTCCAATCCAAAGGGAACCTTTTGCATCGGCATGAATGGACGTGATGCGATTACTAGGCAGGTTACTGTTTCCCTTGTCATACCGAATGGCCTTTTGAGTCACGGGATTCAACACCGCAAGACCTGTTCCAAACGAACCAATCCAGAGATTACCCTGCTGGTCTTCTTCGATGGCTCGTATGTAAGCATTTAACGGAATAACGGATGGGCCTGCGTGGGAGGGAGGGTTGAGGTACGTAAACTCCTTTCGAACCGGGTCGAAACAATTGAGACCGCCTCCGTTTGTGCCTATCCAGATTTTGCCACTTCTGTCCGTCTTTAAGCAGAATATATCATTGTGATTAATAGTGGCATGAGGCAGGCCTGCCTTGAACTGTTGGCATTTTCCCGTGGCAACGTCCAGCAAAAACAAGCCTTCCTGAAATGTACCAATCCATAACTGATTATGTGGAGCAAGGGTCATGCAGAGAATAGCCAGGTTAGGTAATTCGGCTCCCTCGTTTGAATAAAGCCTGACCCGGCTGAATCGATTGGTTTTGCGGTGGTAGAGATTCAATCCTCCACCGTCGGTACCGACCCACAAATCCCCGTTAGGATTTTCGGCGAAAGAGGTAACAAAAGGGGCACTGAGGCTGGCGGCATCACCGGGCCGACTTTTTTGTAAACCAAATAGTGTAAGATTTTTGTCGTACTTGTTAATGCCGCCCTGATAGGTTCCTAACCAGGTAATGCCCATAGGATCAATGAACATGCACTTGACGGCTCGATTGGCTAGACTGAACGGTACGTTCGGGTTTGGCAGGTATCTTTCTACTTTGCCCGTCTCCCCATCCATAATGTTCAGACCCATTTCCGTACAAATCCATAATCGATTGGCTTCATCAGCCTCGATGGCATAAATCGTATTATTACTGAGAGATGCAGGATCATTCTTTTGGTAACGAAACGTTTTAAATCCACTTTCGTCAGGTAAAAGCAGATTGAGACCGTTTTGAGTGCCTACCCATATTCTTCCCTTTTTGTCCTGAGTAATGCACATCGTCGTACTACTCGCCAGACTGTTAGGATTGTTGGGATCGTGGAAAAAGGCTTTGAACTGGTTTGTTTTCTTCTGATAGACAACCAGCCCATCATTGGTAGTGATCCAGATACGTTTTTGCTGATCTTCGAATACCCGCCGACAGGGTTTTCCGTCTACTAAGGCATAATTTTTAATGGAAGGTCGAGTCACTTTTAACGTTTGGGGGTCTACGTTAAACACACCCGAATGCGTTCCTACCCACAGCCTCCCCTGTTGATCGCTGCAAATGGAATACACGTTCAACCCAACATTAATCCGAATGAATGAATCTTTTTTCCGGTCGTATAAATGGAGAGAACCTTCAATGGTTCCGATCCACAAGCGACCCGCAGCATCTTCGAGCAACGCAGAAACCTCATTGGAGCCCAGGCTATTCGGATTGGATTGCTCATGGTGGTATACCGTGAAATTAAAACCATTGTATTTGTTAAGCCCATCTTCCGTCGCAAACCATAATAAACCGTATTTGTCTTTCAGAATAGCGGCAATGGTGTTTGAAGAAAGACCATCTTTGGTGGTAAGCGAGGTAAACATCATGGGCTGCGGTCCAGCCCATGTCTCGAATGTCGGAAACAGGAGGGTACAGCTTAGTAAAATGGTAGCAAGTATGTTTTTAATCCGCATGTATGATCGTTAAAAGAAAAGCCTTAAAAATGCCCTATATATTTCCTTCCCTTTCGCTGAGATCCTGTTCGTCCGTTACCAGGTACGGATGGTCATGCGAAGCGTTACCAATGCTTTTTTGACGAATTGTATACGCTTCCCCTCATCCGCTTGAACGCAGGGAGAGACTAACTTTCGTGCCTTTCTACCTTAGTTAAAGCATGATTTTGAGGTATTCTCTAAGACAAATGTAATTATTTATTAATATAATTATGATTTTAGAGGGGTTGACCGGAAAATAAATGTTCAATTGACACTTTATATTTACAGGCTGAATCCTTATCAAAAAGAAAATCTGGACCATGAAATGGTTTTATACCTTTTAGCTCCCTACTGGGAAGCATGAATGCTTCGATTAACAAGGGAATCTAGGAAGAGGACATTTCTATGGACCTGAATAACGTATAATAGTACACGTTACAGATTATTGAACATTTGTTTCACTCTTTTATACATTTGTTCTCACAGCAGCGAAAGCTTGTATTTTACTTTTGTTAAACTATTTCTTTGAAAAGTCATGAATTGGGTCGGGCAACACTTGGCCTGCTTAATGAAGCTGCACAAGCGATAGTTGATTAATGATCTGGCCTTTCTATCGTGACAATTGCCAGCATCACTACTTCACAGGAGAGGAGTTACCCATACTCCTAAGTCAGTTCATTGGATACCCATTCAACATGAAAATAGGAATACTCATTACAGTAGGCATACTTTGGTTATCGGTGGGCCATGCTCAGCAAATGGTATCTGAGAAACCTACCAATTTTGCGGTCACGAAAGCCGTTATTTATGTGGATACCAAAGAAGCAGAGCTGGTTCAGACCTCAGCTCAATTGCTTCAACAGGATATTGAACGGGTAACGGGGCGGAAGGTGCCCTTGGTCCATACGCTGGACAAGATTCGTCAAAACGTCATTGCCATTGGCACGATGGAACAGTCTGGATTTCTGAAGCAATTAGTAACGGCCCAGAAACTTTCAGGTATGACCGATACCTGGGAAGCATACCAGATCAGACTTATAAGCAATCCTTCTCCCACCATTTCCCAGGCTTTAGTCATCAACGGTAATGATCGAAGGGGAGTCGCGTATGGCGTGTTTGAATTATCCCGTCAGTTGGGCGTGTCTCCTTGGTACTGGTGGGCTGATGTACCGGTAAAAAAGCAGAACGAAGTATACATTCATAAAAATACGCAGCTACAGGATGCTCCCCAAGTGAAGTATCGGGGCATTTTTCTGAACGATGAAGCCCCCGCCTTATCCGGATGGGCTAAAGAAAAATTTGGCGGCTTTAACCATAAGTTCTACGAAAAAGTATTCGAACTTATCCTTCGTCTGAAAGGGAACTATATCTGGCCTGCCATGTGGGGAAAACGCTTTTTACGCGGATGACTCACTGAATATCAAAATGGCTGAAAAGTATGGCATCGTGATTGGAACGTCTCACCATGAACCCTTAATGCGGGCCCATGACGAGTGGCGACGAGTAGGGAAAGGTGCCTGGAATTACGAAACCAACTCACAGCAACTGCGTCAGTTCTGGCGGGAGGGAATGAAGCGGGCTTCCAATGAGAAAATCGTTAGCATCGGCATGAGGGGAGATGGAGACGAACCCATGTCGAGAGAAACGGCGACTGCCCTGCTGGAAAAAATTGTGGAAGACCAACGGAAAATCATCTCGGAAGTAACCGGAAAACGGGCCGAAGAAACGCCGCAGTTATGGGCTTTGTACAAAGAGGTTCAGGAGTATTACGACAAGGGAATGCGGGTGCCAGACGACGTTACTCTATTGCTGTGCGACGATAACTGGGGTAACCTGCGAAAGCTCCCTTCTCCAAAGGCTGGTAGCCGGAAGGGAGGATATGGGATTTATTACCACTTTGATTACGTAGGTGGGCCTAGAAATTACAAGTGGCTAAATACCAATCCACTACCCCGAATCTGGGAGCAGATGCATCTGGCCTGGGAGCATCAGGTTAAAAGCATCTGGATTGTGAATGTGGGTGACTTAAAACCCATGGAATTTCCTATTTCTTTTTTCCTGGATTATGCCTGGAATCCAGAGCGAATAGGCCCTGACCAGTTACAGACCTATACGCAGGAATGGGCAGCGGCTCAGTTTGGTAAAGCGGACGCTTCTGAAATTGCCTTCCTGCTGGCCCGTTACGCCAAGTATAATGCCCGCAGAAAACCCGAACTACTGGACGCAAAAACGTACAGACTGGAAAATGGAGAATGGGAAACGGTAGTAACCGATTATAATGACCTGTTAGGCAGAGCCGAAAAGCTGAATGCCAAACTTCCAACGCAATATCGGGATGCCTTTTTTCAACTGGTGTTACATCCAATTCAGGCCTGTGCCAATCTGAATGAAATGTATTACCAGGTCGCACTCAATCATCAGGCGTATCAACAAAAATGGAAAGAAACCAATGCGTACGCTGAACGGGTCAGGGAATTATACGAAAAAGATTCACTGATCACCCAACGGTATCACCAGCTTAATAATGGTAAGTGGAATCATTTCATGAGCCAGACGCACATTGGTTACACCTACTGGCAACAGCCTGAACGACAACGCATGCCTCAGGTATTTCGTTTGTCCGATGGAGAAGGAAGCGAAAAACCTTTCTCCCAAACCGCAAACTCGCGTCAGGCAACAATTCCGGCAGGAGTAAAAAGCCCGGTTTTCTATCAGGATGAAAAACGGGGCGTTTCCATAGAGGCGGATCATTTTACCCACGTTGTTCATTCCAACGGAGTAACCTGGAAAGTGCTGCTCGACCACGGTCGAACGGGTTCGGCCCTGACGGCTTTTCCCGTAACAGGCTCCGAACAAAGTCCGGGAGGAAACGCCCCGCACGTAGCGTATGACATTTATACGTATGCCGACGGAGAGGCCACCATTCACGCGTATTTTTCTCCGAGTCTGAACTTCTATGGTTCCGAAAAAGGATTGCAATATGCCTTGTCCGTAGACGATCAAACGCCACAACTCATCAGTCTCAATCAGGAAGACAAAACGAGTGACCGGGGCGTGTGGAACCAGTGGGCGGCTAACAATATCATCATAAAGCCCAGTAAACACCGATTTGACAAACCGGGCAAACACACGATCAAGTTCTGGCTGGTTAGTCCGGGAGTCGTGTTACAAAAGCTGGTAGTGGACTTTGGGAACATCGAGCCAAGCTATTTGGGGCCGGAAGAAACTAGGTATGAAACATCTGATAAATAGATATGATACGACTGAAGTATACGCCAATTGCTTTACTGGGGATAGGTTTTCTGGCCCTGACCAATTTTACGACGGATTCTAACTCGCTACTACCGTTGAATCTTCCGTCACTGAAAGAGGTGTATAAGGACGATTTCCTGATCGGAACCGCTTTAAATGCGGGGCAGATTGACGAGAAAAGTCCAAAGGAGACGCAGCTCATCGCGGAGCAATTCAATGCCGCTACGCCCGAAAATATCATGAAGGCGGAAGTGATTCACCCCCGTTGGGATCAATACAACTTCACGTATGCAGACAAGCTGGTTGAATTTGGAAAAAAGAATAAATTGGCCATCAATGCTCATACGCTGGTGTGGCATAGTCAGTTGCCGCCTTTTGTACGGAAAATCAAGCGTGCGGACTCCCTTCAGTTATTCCTCAAAGAACACATCCAGACCGTTGCGGGTCGCTATCGTGGAAAAGTACAATCCTGGGACGTCGTTAATGAAGCCTTAAACGAAGATGGAACACTCCGTAAATCCATATTTCTCAATAAGTTAGGCGAAGGGTATCTGGTGGAAGCATTTAGACTGGCTCAGGCGGCTTCCCCCGAAACGCAACTGTACTACAACGATTACAACAATGAGCAACCCGCCAAAAGAGCAGGTTGTATTGAAATCATTAAAAAGATTCAGGCGGCAGGCGTGCGAATTGACGGCGTGGGTATTCAGGGCCATTGGCACGTAGGTAAAATCCCCTTGCAGCATATCGAAGAAAGCATCTTGGCGTACGCGGCTTTGGGTGTTAAAGTAGCCATCACGGAGCTGGACATTGAGGTACTGAAACGTGATTTTCAGGGAGCTGAAGTCAGCCAGCGGATGAGTAATGAGCAAGGCCTGAACCCTTATACCAGCGGACTACCCGACTCACTCCAGCAACAACTGGCCCGTGATTACGAGTCGCTGTTTAAGCTGTTTGTGAAGCACAAAGACAAAATAGCGAGAGTTACTTTCTGGGGCGTGCATGATGGACAAAGCTGGCTTAACGGCTGGCCCGTGCGGGGAAGAACCAATTATCCCTTGCTGTTCGACCGGCAATACAATCCCAAACCAGCTTTTTATAAAGTCATTCAGGCTCATCAATAATTAACCCATGCGACCATCCACCTCACCTCAATTATCAGTACTCGAAAAAATAGGGTATAGCCTGGGAGACCTGGCAGCGAACCTTATTTTCCAGACGCTGATGGCTTTTCTTACGTTTTTCTATACGGATGTCTATAAAATTTCGCCCGGAAGTGCCAGCTTTATTATGCTCACGGGTGGGTTTATTGGAGCCATATTCAATCTGGCGATGGGAGCCATCGCCGACAGAACCCAGACGAAATGGGGCAAATTCCGGCCCTGGATCCTTTGGACATCTGTACCCTTCGGCATCATCGCTCTGCTCGCTTTTTCGACGCCTTCCTTTAGCGAAAGCGGAAAAATAGCGTATGCGTTCGTGACGTACCTGATTCTGGTTATGGTGTATTCGGCTAATAACCTGCCCTACTCGGCCCTGAGTGGGGTAATGACGGGCGATATGAGAGAACGCAACAGCCTTTCTTCGTACCGTTTTGTGGCGGTAATGATTGCTCAGTTTATCGTACAGGTATTGTTATTGCCTTTGGTCATTTCAATTGGTAAAGGCGATAAGGCCGCCGGGTTCGAAAAGGTGATGACCGTATTTGCCATTACCGGGGTAATCTGTTTTCTGATTACCTTCTTCACCACCAAAGAACGCGTCTCTCCGCCTAAAGAACAGAAGACGCCGCTGGTACAGGACTTGTCGGATTTGATTCATAACCGACCCTGGCTGATTATGCTGGGCCTCACCGTTCTGGTATTTATTACGCTAGCCATTAAGGGTGGAATGAACATCTTTTACTTCAAGTATTACTTGACTACCGCCAGTCAGGTTGCTTTTCTGGATAATCTGGGCTTTGGAAGCCTGCTCAATTCCCTGGAAAGTATCACGGGTAAAGCGGCTCTGGCTGAGTTTCGCAAGCCCGGCAGTGCTCCCTACGCCACGGCCAGTGTGGTGAGTGCGGCCAGTACCCTGGCCATGATTGTAGGCATCATCTGTTCAAAGTCGCTGGCTGATAAAATCGGAAAGCGAAATGTGTATGCTATTTTTCTGACCCTTTCGGGAATGACTTTGCTGGTCATCAATTTCCTTCCGCAGACCGCCGTGTCCACCGTTTTTGCCTTACAGACGCTGCATGGCTTTCTGTACGGCATCACCACGCCGCTTTTATGGGCGATGATAGCCGATGTGGCCGATTACAGTGAATGGAAGAACAACCGGAGAGCAACGGCCATCATTTTTTCCGCCATGATTTTTGGTCTGAAAGTAGGCTTGAGTTTTGGAGGAGCCATTGCCGCCTGGTTGCTCAGTACCTTCGGTTACGATGCCGAGGCGGCTGTGCAGACCGAAAGTGCCATTCAGGGCATTCGCTTACTGGTGAGTTTGGTTCCCGGCCTGATTTTCATGGGCGGAGCAACGCTGCTGTTTGGATACCGCATTGATAAAAAAATGGAGGATAAGCTTGAATTAGACCTTCAGGCCAGACGTAGTGCCCTTCTAGAAACCCATAACTAATAATTTGCTATGCCAGAAGATTCAATTGAGCATATTGATTTTGCAGAACTCCGTACGCAGGCGATTTCCCAGCCGCTGGTCTCTCACATGTATACCGCTGATCCGTCGGCTCACGTATTTGAGGGAAAAATCTACATCTATCCTTCGCATGATATTGATGCTGGTATTCCATTTGACGATTTGGGAAGCCATTTTGCCATGGAAGACTACCACGTTTTTTCCATGGAAACGCCGGATGCACCCGCAGTTGATCATGGACTGGCTTTGCACGTAAAGGAGGTGCCTTGGGCAGAACGACAAATGTGGGCACCCGATGCGGCATCTAAAGGAGGGAAGTATTACCTGTATTTTCCCGCGAAAAAAGCCGACGGCATTTTTCAGATTGGCGTCGCCATCAGCGATTCTCCCGCCGGACCCTTTACCCCGCAACCCGAAGCCATCCAGGGAAGTTATTCCATTGATCCTGCGGTTTTTGTGGATGATGATGGCGTAGCTTATATGTATTTTGGCGGCTTGTGGGGGGGACAGTTACAGTCGTATCGGGCGAATACGTACGATGAAAGTCATGCCGAGCCCACGGGTAATGAACCAGCTCTGGGGCCGCGTGTAGCCCGGTTAACGGATGATATGCTGGAATTTGCGGAAGAAGTCAGGGAAATACGCATCTTGGATGAAAAAGGAGAGGTATTGGTAGCCAGTGATAATGAAAGACGGTTTTTTGAAGCGAGCTGGTTACACAAGTATCAGGGGAAATACTATTTTTCTTACTCCACCGGAGATACCCATTTAATCTGCTATGCTATTGGCGATAACCCGTATGGCCCTTTTACCTACGCCGGAAAAATTCTGGAACCAGTGGTGGGATGGACCTCTCATCACTCCATCTGTGCGTTTGAAAACAAGTGGTACCTGTTTTATCACGATTCCAGTTTATCCAATGGGGTTACTCATTTGCGAAGTATTAAGGTAACGGAGCTTAGGCATGATGAACAGGGATTGATTCAAACCATTATTCCTTACGTAACCGAACGTAGCTAAGTAAAAAGTAGTCTATTTTTTGAAGAAAGGCGGAAGCCAACCGGGTTTGCGTCTTTCTTTAACCCAATAATCGTTCTACCTTTCGCCTCACATTCATCCGATTCTGTGCCTCTGCTTATGCTGCGACGATACCTCTGCCTGCTCTTATTAATAATTTCTGTCACTGGTTTTTCACAGCATAAGCCGGCCTTAAAACTTTGGTATACAGAACCCTCTGGAAAAGTTTGGGAAAATGCCTTACCCCTCGGGAACGGCAGACTGGGGGCGATGGTGTATGGAAACGTGGGTACGGAAACGATTCAGCTTAATGAACATACCGTCTGGAGCGGTAGCCCCAATCGGAATGATAATCCTAACGCCCTCTCGGCCCTACCAGAAATTCGGCGGTTGATTTTTGCCGGAAAACAAAAGGAAGCCGAGCAACTGGCGAACCAGTCGGTTTTAACCAAAAAATCGCATGGTCAGATGTTTCAGCCCGTAGGTAATCTAAACCTTAACTTTGACGGCCACGATTCCTTTACGGATTATTCCCGGGAACTGGATATCGAACAGGCGGTTGCCCGAACGTCTTACCGGGTTGGAGAGGTGACCTACACGAGAGAAATGCTGGCTTCATTTCCCGATCAGGTGATTGTGATGCAGCTAAGGGCCAGCAAGCCAGGAAAACTATCCTTCAACGCTTCTTTTTCTTCCCCGCACCCAAAAGCCGAACGTCATACCACTCCTGCCCGGGAACTAACCCTTTCCGGGATTACCTCCGATCATGAAGGTGTGAAAGGGCTGGTGAACTTTCAAGGCATGGCCCGGCTTAAAACCGTAGGCGGAACCCTTACGCGTACGGATACTTCGCTTACGGTAACGGGAGCGAATGAAGCAACGCTTTATCTTTCTATTGCTACCAATTTCAACACGTACAAAGACCTCAGCGGCCAGGCAGACGCCCGGGCTGCTGCGTACCTGAATAAGGCTTTCACCCAATCGTATGCGGCCCTGCGTAAAGCACACGTCGCGACTTATCAGAAGTTTTTTAATCGGGTAACGTTTGATCTCGGAACGAGTGATGCCGCCACCCAGCCTACAAACGAACGGCTCAAGAACTTTCGCTTTACGAATGATCCTCAACTGGTTACGCTGTATTACCAGTATGGACGTTACTTGCTGATTTCGTCTTCACAACCCGGCGGACAACCCGCCAACTTGCAGGGTGTCTGGAATCATCGGATGAGGCCGCCCTGGGACAGTAAGTATACCATCAACATCAATACGCAGATGAATTACTGGCCCGCCGAAAAAACGAATCTGTCCGAAATGCACGAACCCTTGTTTCGGATGATTCGGGAACTGGCAGAAACGGGGCAGGAAACGGCTAAGGTGATGTATGGGGCGGGTGGCTGGATGGCTCATCATAATACCGACCTCTGGCGGATTAACGGGCCTGTAGACGGGGCCTTCTGGGGCATGTGGACGGCAGGCGGAGCCTGGCTGAGTCAGCACCTCTGGGAGCATTACCTCTACAATGGCGACCAGAAATTTCTGGCTTCTGCGTATCCCATTCTGAAAGGGGCGGCCCAGTTTTACGCGGATTTTCTGGTAGAACATCCCAAGTATCACTGGCTGGTGGTGGCTCCGGGAACTTCGCCCGAAAATGCTCCCCAGGCTCACGGTGGGTCGTCGATTGACGCGGGCACTACCATGGATAACCAGATTGTTTTTGACGTATTCAGCACCGCGATACGAGCCGCTGAACTCCTGAAAAAAGATGCGGATTTTGTGGGAATCTTAAAACAGAAACGCAGCCAACTGCCTCCCATGCACGTGGGTCAATACGGTCAGTTACAGGAATGGCTCGACGATGTAGACGATCCCGAAGATAAGCACCGCCACGTTTCGCACTTGTACGGGTTGTTTCCTTCAAGCCAAATCTCAGCGTATCGTACCCCTGATCTGTTTAGGGCTGCCCGCACTTCTTTACTGCATCGGGGCGATGTATCTACGGGCTGGAGCATGGGCTGGAAAGTAAACTGGTGGGCCAAACTACAGGATGGTAATCATGCCTATGCATTGATTCAGAATCAGTTAACGCCGCTTGGCGTTAACAAAGAAGGAGGAGGTACGTATACCAATTTATTTGACGCCCATCCCCCTTTTCAGATTGACGGAAATTTTGGCTGTACCTCCGGTATTACTGAGATGTTGCTGCAAAGTGCCGACGGGTCGGTTCATTTGTTACCTGCCTTACCCGATGCCTGGCCTCAAGGCAGCATTGGAGGACTGCGAGCCAGAGGTGGGTTTGAAATTCTTGCTCTGGAATGGGAACAGGGTCAACTAAAGAAAGTGGTTATTCGGTCTACACTAGGCGGAAATCTTCGAATTCGAACGCCCCAAGCATTGAAAGGGGCTGGTGGATTAAGCCTAACACAGGCGACGGGCTCTAATACCAATCCCTATTACTACACCGAGGAAATTCCAGCGGCAATAGTTTCGTCCCAAGCCCCACGTAATAACCTTACCCTCAAACCAACATTCCTGTACGACATACCCACCCGAAAAGGTGAAGAGATTACGCTAGTTAGCCAGTAAGGTAGCGTATGATTGTAAACGTCGGGTATCAGGTAGAGCAAAGCGAAAGTTTCTGGTGAAGTCAGGTTTGCCTGTCCTGAAACTTTTGCTTTGCTAATGAATCACTTTTTGTTTTCCTGCTTAAAAGATCAATCGTGCCTCGAATGAATGCCGGGTTGAAAGTTTAGATCATGGATTTATTTGACTAACTTTTGGACTTATTTGAGAATACTTGGCTCCTGTGCCTCTGATGATCGGGTATTGCCCAGAAGCAGGAGTCTATTCTTGAAGAACTGCTATTCCATTCCATAGATAAGCTCAACACCTGTGTTTATCTAGCAGCAAGTAGGCATGAAAATCTTGATACGTTTTTTCCTTCTAGTTACACTAGCTATCCTGAATAATGCTGGGGTGTTAGCCCAGAAATTACCCTTGGAATTCAAGAGTTATTCGAACAAAGATGGCTTATTCTCCAGTACAATCTACGGCTTGTGCAAGGATCATTTTGGTTTCCTCTGGTTGGCTACCGAAGATGGACTCAATCGTTTTGATGGAACGAATTTCAAAGTATACCGGCATGATGCTGAAAAATACAAGGGTTTAAAGGTCAATCATATTACGGTTCTTTTTGAAAGCAATAACGGCGATTTATGGATTGGGACCAACGGAGGTTCGCTCAGTTATTATGACCGTCTTTCCGACTCTATTATTCCGTTTGAAGAAGTAGGGGACAAAAAGAAAATACAGCCCGCTATTACCCACATCACGGCTGATGATAAAGGGAATATCTGGATTACCAGCTACGGAGCCTTGTATATCATCGATCCGGTTACGAAAAAGCTTCTGGTGCAAAAGCCCTATCAGGCAATCATGAAGCATTTTGAAGGGCAGACGTCACTCTACACCTTTCAGGATCGGAAGCATCAAATGTGGATAGGAACGGATCAGGGTTTGTGGTTGTATGACAAAAACTATACCCTCATCAGACACTACACGCATGAGGACGATAATCCCAACAGTTTAACTCATAACTACATTTCTGCGATTGTTCAGGATAGCCGTAATCAGATTTGGGTGAGCACCATTGGCGGCTTGAGTAAGCTGGAAGCAGAGGGGAGTGGGTTTAAGAATTTTAATGATTCCCCCGGTAAAAATTCGATCAGCAGTAACACCATTTACGCCCTGGCCGCCGATGACAATGGCAAACTCTGGTTGGGAACGGACGAAGGCCTGGACGTGCTGGATTTGGCTACGGAGCACATCGTCAGTTATGGCCCTGACAGCCGCGATCCCCATAGTTTGAGTAGTCGATCCATCCGGTCCATTCTGGTGGATGAGAAGGGAATTTACTGGATTGGTACGTATCAGGGCGGGCTTAACCAATATGACAAGAGTCAGAGCCATTTTAAATTAAAACAAAGCAATGCTTTTGATCCTTTCGGCTTAAAATCGTCCACCGTTACTTCCTTTGCGGAGTATCGAAACCGTGTTTTTGTGGGAACTGATGGGGGCGGACTGCATGAATATGTACCGCAGAAGGACCTATTCAGACAAATTCAGTTACCCGATGATAGCAAAAACATAAGTCATGATTTAAGCGTGCTGGCTTTGGCAATGGATCGTAACCAGCAGTTGTGGGTAGGTACTTATTTGAACGGATTGTTTTGTTACCAGCCAGATTCACAACGCTATACTCAATTCAAAAAGGGAAACGGACCAAAAGATCTGAATAGTAATGCCATTTTCTGTCTGAAAGAAGATCGACAGGGCAACCTCTGGATTGGGACGAACGGTGGGGGAATTAACATCCTCAACGTCAAAACAAATACCATAGAAAAACTGGTTAGTCAGAGTGACAATACCGATGACATAACCAAACCTTCCAATAACTACATCCGGGCGTTTGAAGAAGATAAATCCGGACGAATCTGGGCGGGTACCTTTGGGGGAGGAATTTCGTTGTATAATCCCAAAACCAAAACTTTTTCCTTTTACAAAAAAAAGAACAGCGGTTTACCCAGTAACTATATTCTATCCATTAAAGAAGATTCCAAAGGTACCATCTGGGTTGGAACCAATGGAAATGGGTTAGCCTATCTTACCCCGCAAAGCAAGAAGTTTAAGGTATTATCAGAAAGCGACGGCCTGATTAATGGAGTAGTGCTGAAAATCATCGAAACCCCAACCGGCGAACTTTGGCTCAGTACGAATAAAGGCCTGAGCTGTTTCAATCCCCTGAACAAACGATTTAAAAATTATACGCACCACCATGGTTTACAGGGCGGAGCTTTTGTCCTGGGCTCTGGGTTACAGCTTTCTACCGGAGAGCTTTATTTCGGTGGACAGAGTGGTTTTAATCACTTTAAGCGGTCGGATATTAAGATTAATAATCAAATACCGGAAGTGGTCCTGACGGAGCTGAAAATTGATAATCAGGCCGTTGTCCCTTCTCCTAAAGGACCTATCGATCAGTCTTTACTGACGGCCAGCGAAATCCGACTGGCCTACAAACAAAATTTCTCCATTCATTTCGAAGCCCTCAATTTCACCGTTCCTGAACACAATCATTACCGATACAAGCTGGAAGGAGTGGATAACCAATGGGTTGATGCAGGAAAAGAACACAGTGCCTATTACACAAACCTGAGCCCTGGTGAGTACACCTTTCAGGTCATTGCGTCGAATAATGATGGGCTTTGGAATACCGAAGGGAGATCCATTCGGATCAACGTAGCTCCTCCCTTCTGGCAATCCATTTACGCTTATGCCTTTTACGTGCTGGTAGGCTTCGGTATTCTGTTTTTAATACGTCGCCGCAGCATTAATCAGTTAAAGCAGAAATTCGCCATTCAGCAGGAAAGACTTCAGGCCAGCCAGCGTCTGGAACAACAACGCAAAGAAGCCGAATACCTGCGGGAGTTCGATCGTATGAAGATTAAGTTCCTGACAAATCTTAGTCACGAATTTCGAACACCCATTTCGCTGATTGCGGGCCCTGCTGAAAAACTGTTGAAACTGAATATGGACGAAAGTGCCAGCAATCAGCTTAACCTGATTAATCGGAATGCTCGCAGGCTGAGTAATTTAGTAAATCAACTCCTGGATTTCAGGAAACTGGAAGAGCAGGAACTAAAACTTCACCTGAAGCCGGGGCAGATGGTGGCTTTTCTGAAAGACGTGGTAAACTCTTTCAACGACCTGGCCATCCGAAAGAATATCATTTTGTCTTTTTCCAGTGAAATGGAGGAAGCAACGCTCGACTTCGATGAAAATAAAGTCGAGCGAATCCTGTTCAATTTGTTATCCAATGCATTTAAGTTTACCCCGGAGAAAGGGTCTATTCGTGTAAGCCTTGAAGAGTGTCTGGAAGAATCTACCGCTGAGGTGGCGTGTATAGCTGTGTCCGTCAAAGATTCAGGCATTGGCATTCCTGCCGAAGCTCAGAGCCGGATTTTTGAAAGCTTTTTCCAGCACGATACTGGTCCGGCTATCCTTAATCAGGGAACGGGCATTGGCCTTTCTATTGTCAAGGAATTTGTCAAAATGCATGATGGACACATCACCGTAGAAAGTGCCGTAGGACTGGGCAGTAAATTCACCTTTCGGCTACGGCTGAAACGCGAAGTAAGTGAGGAACTTGCCGTGGTGAACGAAACCCTGGTTCCTGTCAATCAGGACTTAGTACCTTTCCCAGTCGTGGAGAGTTCTGGTAAAAATTCGGATCAACCTTTGGTGTTGATTGTGGAAGACGATGAAGATTTCCGTTTTTACATCAAAGAAAACCTAAGAACGTTTTATCGGCTTTTTGAAGCGACCAATGGGAAGGAGGCTTGGCAACGAATTCTGTTTCATCACCCTGATATCATCGTCTGTGACATAAATATGCCCGAGATGAATGGTCTGGAGTTAACCCGAAAACTGAAAGCCGACAAGCGAACCAAGCATATTCCCATCATATTACTGACCGCTGCCATTGAAGAAAATGGGCCTTTGTCTGGTCTGGAGTCGGGAGCAACGGATTACATCACCAAGCCCTTTGATTTTGCCGTATTACAGGCAAAAATGAATAGCCTGATTGCCCTCAACCGGGTGTTTAAAGATACGTACACCAAGCAGGTAGTGATGACTTCACCCAATCCGGAAATTGTTCCAGAACGGGAACGTTTTCTGGAGAAAGTGCTGGCGTATATTCATGATAATCTGTCTAATCCTCAGTTATCGGTGGAAACCCTGAGCAGTCATTTATCCATGAGTCGAGCCTCTCTGTATAACCGATTACTTGAATTTACGGGTATGACCCCGGTTGAGTACATCCGATCCATTAAGCTTGAACGTGCCGCTTTGCTCTTAAACAAAAGCGACATGAACATTGCCGAGGTGGCTTATGAGATAGGTTTTGCTAACCCCAACTACTTTACCAAGGTATTCAAAGCTCACTTTAACATGACTCCGTCCGAGTACATCCAGAAAGAGCGGACGAGAGCGGAGGGTATTTTATAAAATAACGAATGCTGCATGTTGCAAGTAATCATCGAACGCAGCCGCAGGCAGCATTGTGATACTTAGGCAAGTAATAGTGTGTTGTTTCCCTAGGAGTTAATAGTGCTACCTGCGAAAAAGTTGGCCGGGCCACGCTGGCAGCGGTTTAGACGAAGAGTGATCTAAAACGAAGGGTAGTTTATAGAATAATAAATAGTCAATATTTCAAGTAATCATCGAACCCAGCCGCTGCCAGCTTTTTCGCTGGCAGCATTGTGTTAAAGAGCAAACCAAAACGAACAATAGGCTATAAAAAAACAAGTGCTGAATGGATTTCCATTCAGCACTTGTTTTGATTAAGGAATAAACTCAAAGTAGAATTCTCTACAGGAAGCTTAGTGTTTCGGTGTGGGTTTTATAGGATTAATAACCAGGATTCTGTTTGCCGCTGACCAGTGGGTTATTATCTAACTCCGCAATCGGCAGGGGCAGTAATTCGTCTCTTTGCGACCGAAAATAAGCGAAGGGCTCCTGAGTGAAGTACCCTTTAGGACGCCAGCGGAGAATGTCAATACTCCGAATGCATTCAAAGGAGTGTTCAACCATTTTCTCGTGCATAACCGCCTTGATTACCTGGGCTTTCGTACTGGTTGGATACTGGCTTGTGGGGTACGCAGGCATCGCTACGCTTTTGCGAGCTCTGACCTGATTGAGGTAATTCACTGCCGCCGTCAGGTTTCCCAGTTCGGCTTCACATTCGGCAAGGTTAATCAGTACTTCCGCGTAACGGATAATCCGCTGATTATTACCACCTGGGTGGTAGCTTGCCTTGGCTTTTCCCTCTTTGTAAAGGATCATGAATTTCCGAACGCTGACTTTTTTCCGTACGCCATTCACGGTGGATGAGTTACCATTTTGATCGGCATCCGTTAGCACATCCGCATCGTTGTTGTACCGGTCGCCAGTTTGGTAAAAACTGAAACTATACCGTGGATCGGTCTTGGCGGCTCCGGTCGCCGTGTTTTCAAACTCATTCAGCAGCTTGTCCGATGGAATCAGGTTTCGCCAGGCGACGGGGTTATACTCCTGATTCCGAATGGTTGACTGAGCGGAGTTCGGCGTATCATTACCGCCCCAGTTAAAGTCATTATCCCCTTTATCCACGTACACAACTTCAAAGATGGATTCCGCGTTGAATTCAGTCTCTTCCTCGAAGTTATCCAGGTAACGATCCGTTAAGGTATACGCACCTGAGGTAGTGACCTTAAGCAGAGCTTCCTTGGCTCCGGCGTAATCATTGCGTTGCATCAGCACCCGACCCAGCAAGGCATTGGCAGCTCCGTTGGTGGCCCGTCCTTTATCCGTGGCAGATTTGTTCGGTAACGTAGTGGCAGCCTGACGTAAATCTTCCACAATGAGGGTATACACGGCATTTACGTCTGCTCTGGCCTGGTAGTCTGCTGGCGTTTTCACGGGTGAGGTATACAAAGGTACGGCTCCCCAGAAGGTAACTAACTCAAAGTAAGCCCAGGCCCGTAGAAACTTGGCTTCTGCCACCACGCGGTCTCTTACGGCTGTATTATCCGTCACATTAGGCCCATTTTGAATCACGGTGTTTGCCCGGTGAATCACAGTATATAAGCCGTTCCACACCGAGTTCATCACGCTATTGGTGGGGTCTGTATTTCCGCTCAGAATCTGAAAACGGGGTACCTCCAATTGGCTCCCTCCGGCAGCGGCGTCATCGCTGCGAAGGTCATGCAGGAAAAACCATTCCCGAGATACCAGTGAAATGTTACGCACCGTCGCATAAATAGAGTTGGTGCCCGCCAGAAGTTCGTCGCTGGTTTTAAAATAATCGGTAGTTGACACCACGTTTTCGTTAATGGTATTCAACGCTTTATCATTACAGGAATAGAAGATGGGCAGAACAGCGATCACCCACATCGTCCGAATGGTTTGCTTGGATAATTTCATACGATTATGTATTAAAAAGTGGCCTGGATTCCTGCTTGAAATGATCGGGGAGTGGGGTATTGTCCGTAATCCACGCCATTCGTGAGCGTACCATTTTTCGAACCAATCTCTGGGTCTAAACCAGAATACTTGGTAACGGTGAACAGGTTTTGGGCAGAAACATAGAGGCGTAATCTGCTGATGCCCAGTACACCCGTCCGCTTGGTCCAGGATTCGGGGGCGTTGTAGCCAATCATTACGTTTTTAAATCGTAAATAAGAGCCGTCTTCAATCCAGCGGGTGGAGGGCCGCACGTTCTGATTAGGGTCTCCGTTTACGGCTCTTGGCATGTCCGTGTTGGTGTTTGAAGGAGTCCAGGCATTCAACACTGCCACGTCGGCATTGAATAAGCGAGGCATCCCTTCCCGAATAATCCGGGCCGCATTAAAGATTTTATTTCCTTGTACCCCCTGGAAGAATACGGTGAAATCAAAGTTTTTGTAGTTAGCTCCGTAATTGAGCGAGTAACTGAACTTCGGCAGGAAACTGCCAATGAAGGTGCGGTCATCGTCATTAATCACGCCATTGCCATCCAGGTCTTTAAACTTCAGATCTCCGGCAGCGGCTCCACTTTGCTTGGCGTGTGCCGTTACTTCGGCTTCACTCTGGAAAATACCTTCCACTACATATCCATAGAACGATTGCACGGGCTTACCCGCTACAGTATTCGTCAAAGGACCACCTCCGCCAAAATCAGCATCACCACCGGCAGTGATAGAGGCATTCTCATTATTTAAGCGTACGACCTGATTGCGAATCACGCTCAGTAAACCCGTTACATTCCAGGTGAAATCGCCCCGCGTTTTGCGATAGCTTGCCTGAAATTCAAAGCCCTTATTCTCCATTCCGGCTACGTTCGCCAGTGTACCTGCTCCACCAAACCCAAAGCTGGTTGGCGTAGGAACCGTCAGAATCAGGTTGTCCGTCTTACGCTGGAAGTATTCTGCTACGAAGGTTAAGCGGTTTTCCAGAAAGCCCATGTCCAAACCGATGTTTGCCTGTTTGGTTTTCTCCCAGGCCAGATTCGGATTGCTCAGCCCGTTATAAAAAGAGCCATTTCCATTGATAACGGTGCCGTTGAAGGGATAGGTAGACTGATTCCGCTGGATGGGTTGTAGGTAGGGGTAATTCCCCAGCAGCACCCCGTTAATACCCGTGATCCCATACCCTCCTCTGAGTTTCAGTTCAGAAATAGAGTTTACGTCTTTCATGAAGTTTTCCCGATCAATTCGCCAGCCTGCGGAAACGGCGGGAAAGTTCTCGAACTTATTACCGGGAGCAAAAACGGAGAGACCATCCCGGCGAAGCGAGGCGGCCAGCAGATAGCGTTCATTGAAATCATACGTGATCCGACCCACCATCGAGCGAATGAAGTTGGTTTCATAAATGCTATTAGCCGTTACGTTGTTCGCTCCGTTCAGCGTTCTTACCACGTTTGTGCTCTGAGTGCCACTGGCCGTTTCATTCCGCACGTTCTGTCCCTGTGTTTCATACACAAACGTAGCCCCCAGGTTATGGCCTTCGAATGATTTTTCGAAGGTTAATTGCTGGGTAAACAGTTGCGTATTGGTCAGCAGCCGCTGATTCTGAATGGAAGCCGTGGCGGCAATGGACGTTCCGCCGTCGTTGTGAATGGGCGTGTAGTTCTCGATGGCTACATTCGAATAATCCAGACCATAGGTGGAGGTGAATTTCAACCAGGGAGCTATCGTTACTTTCAAGTACGCGGTGCCCAAGATACGGGTTGTGTTATTGATGTTTTCTACGAGAAACGCCCGTTCAACCGGATTGACTGGATCGGAAGCATCAAAACTGTTTTGGGGGCCCATGAAACCACCCAGATTGTTGGGATTATAGACAGGTAAGTAAGGCTGCATGCGAATGACGTTCACAATGGGCGTACGGTTGCCCTGAGAAACGTCGAATCGTTGTTTGGATTGGCTGATGTAGAGGTTTTCACCGAAGGTAAAGACCTTACTTAAGGTATGTTCCGAGTTCAGGCGATAGTTCAGACGCTTGAAATTAAGTCCCTGGGCAATGCCTTGCTGATCGAAATAGCCCGCTCCGGTATAAAAACGCGAAACGCCATTACCGCCACTTAAAGAGACATTGTACTGCTGAAGGGGTTGATTTCTTCTGAAATATTCCCGTTGCCAGTTGGTGTTGGTCTGGGCAAACGTCTGGGAAGTGCCTTCGTAAACCGGTAGATTGAAATTAGCCGATTCCAGCCGGGGGGGTAGTGAACTGTTGGCTCCGTTCAGAGCTCTTTCGTACTGTAAATATTGCTGCGTATTCAGAAGATTAAACTCACGAGTTGGACTTTGAACCCCGA
This sequence comes from Siphonobacter sp. SORGH_AS_0500, assembly GCF_031453245.1. Taxonomy (NCBI): domain Bacteria; kingdom Pseudomonadati; phylum Bacteroidota; class Cytophagia; order Cytophagales; family Cytophagaceae; genus Siphonobacter; species Siphonobacter sp. SORGH_AS_0500. Next base: position 125,595 of record NZ_JAVIYT010000005.1, on the reverse strand, counting down.
AATAAGCATCAAATGAAACCCTCGGACGATCTTGCAGTGCACCTTTTTTGGTAGTAATGATAATCACACCATTGGTAGCTCGGGAACCGTAAATTGCGGCGGAGCTGGCGTCTTTCAATACTTCAGCTGATTGAATGTCGCGGGGATCGATGTTTGAAATAGCAGTGGGGAATCCATCGACTACGTACAGCGGATCAGAGGCAAAGCTGATGGAGCTAATACCGCGAATGGTCACAATGGGAGCACTGCCCGGCGATCCGTTATTGGTGACGTTTAAACCCGCTACCCGTCCCTGCATGGCCTGATCAATTCCTGCTACGGGTAATTCATTAAGGGCTTTGGAGGTAACAGAAGATACTGCTCCGGTAATGGCTCCCCGACGTTGAGTACCGTAACCTACTACGACTACTTCACTCAGCACTCGCTGATCATTTTTGAGAACTACGTCAACGGAAGACCGAGTACCTATCACGATTTCCTGACTGGCATAACCCACGTGCGTGATGACCAGCGTTGTATTATCATCAGGAATGGTTAATCGGAATTGTCCCTGTTCGTTACTAACCGTTCCCAGGGTAGAGCCTTTGATGGCTAGACTTACGCCCGGAATCACTTGTCCCTGCTCGTCTTTAACCGTTCCGGTAATCACCCGATCAATCCAGACTCTAGGCCCGGCTATCGCTTTATCAGGTATCGAAGCATGACGTAAATAGTCGGTTGCTGCACGGGACGGATGCATTTGTAACAGCAAACAAACCATTGGCGGAAACATCATCCATCGGACTGGATGTTCTCTAAATGTTACAGATTTACCCATAGCATTGGTTGAAATTTTGTGAAGTAATTGATTAGGAATAGAAGTCAGGTAGGGATCGCTAAGCGGTAGGTTGAGGTCCGCAAAGGCTCTCCCTTTCTGAACAATACACTGGAAGTTATGTGGGTGTTGGGCTGATAAAATGGTTGAACAAAACTAGAGGGAGAGAATAACCGGACGGTAGTAGAAATGTAAAAAAATATAGAAATAATGTAAATAATATGACTTAAAGAGGGCTTATGTTTAACTAATTAAACATTTTTTCTGATTTTTTAAAGATTTCTATCCTAGCCTTTCTTGGGTTACTTCTACATTTGAGTCCGCTGACTTCTACGTTAAAACGAAGAAAAGACCAGTATCAAGCTTGACGGAAAAGTTACCCCGATAAGCAACCTCTATCACATCATCGTAGCGATTTTACAGAAACATGAGACAACCTATTTTGTCAGTTCTTTTTCTCTGCCTTTGGGGACTGAATGTGGGAATAGCACAGAAGACAACTTTAGTAAATCCGATTTTGTCGGGCTTCTATCCCGATCCGAGTATTGTTCAGGTAGACAAAGATTATTACCTCATTAATTCTACGTTTTCCTACTTTCCTGGCATTCCGGTTTTTCACAGCAAGGATTTGAAAAACTGGAAGCAGATCGGCAATGTCATTGACCGCCCCTCGCAAATGGATTTCATGGGGGAACGGTTAACGCGTGGCCTGTTTGCCCCGGCGATTAGCTATCACAAAGGCACGTATTACGTAACCTGTACGGACATCGACCACGATGGTAACTTTGTGGTAACGGCGAAAAATCCGGCAGGCCCCTGGAGTAATCCGGTTCGTATTCCTCAGGTTCGGGGAATTGACCCTTCGCTGTATTTCGATGACAACGACAAAGCTTATATTCTCTATAACAGCGATGCTCCCGATAACAAACCTCAGTACTCCGGTCACCGAACCATTCGGATGTATGAGTTTGATTATCAGAATCTGAAAGTAGTAGGTGAAGAAAAGCAACTGGTAAACGGCGGGGTGGATATCAGTAAAAAGCCCGTGTGGATCGAAGGACCGCATATCCTGAAGCGAAACAACTGGTATTACCTCTATGCAGCCGAAGGGGGCACTTCGGTGAATCACTCCGAAGTAGTTTTCCGAAGTAAATCGGTTTGGGGCCCTTACGTACCTTACGAACACAACCCCATTCTGACGCAGAAAGGCTTACCCGAAGACCGGAAAGACCCCGTTACCTCGGCGGGTCACGCTCAGTTTGTGGAAGGCCCCGATGGAAAAACGTATTCGATCTTTCTGGCTGTCCGGCCCTACGAAGGCGATTTCTACAACACGGGTCGTGAAACCTTCATTGCTCCGGTAGAATGGAAGGAAGACTGGCCGATCATCAACCCTAACCATAAGGAAATTCAGTATTCCTATCCGGTGAACTACGCAGAAAACAAGCCAAAAGATATGTTACCTCAGTCGGGTAACTTCGGCTATATGATGACCTTCGAAAAACAACTGGACCCTTCCCTGCTGTTCATGCGGACGGTAGATCCCAGCTCGTATACGCTTTCCAAAAAGCAGGGATTAACCCTGAAACTAAAGCCAGAAACCTGTATGGAAATGGGGAATCCTTCTTTTGTGGGTAAACGTCAGCAACACCTATATAGTACAGCAGAAATCGAACTGAGCTTTAGTCCCAAAGCGGAACATGAAAAAGCGGGGCTGGTGATTCTTCAGGATGAACATCATTTTTATTTCCTGAGTAAAGGCCAGAAAGATGGGAAACCAGTCATCCAGCTTTTCAAGAGTGTACCCCGTGAAAAATCGATGGAATTAGTAACGGAAGCACCCCTGAACACCACGGCTGACAAAGTAAATCTTCGCATTTCTTCGCAGGGCGATTCGTATAGCTTCTCCTATACAACGGATGGCAAAAACTGGCAAATGCTGAAAGATAAAGTGGATGGTAAGTTTCTGAGTACCAAAGTAGCGGGTGGATTCATCGGTTGTGTGTATGGCATGTACGCCACTTCTTCGGGCGAAAGTAGTACTAATACCGCTTCTTTCCGTTATTTGAAGTACGAAGGCAAGGACCCGATGTATAAGTAAGGGTAACTAAACTGCTTTGGGAATAGGTTACCTCGCCCAAGCGATTCTCTATTCCCAAAGCAGTTTAGATGGGTTCTTTCAACATTTAATCTTTATCAGATAAACATGCGAAGAAGCTTTATTTTGCTGTGTTTGCTTTGTTCAGGTAGGCTTTTGTTCGCCCAGGCTCAGAATCCGGTCATCTTCGCTGATGTGCCGGATCTTTCCATGATTCGGGTAGGGGATACGTATTACATGAGTAGCACCACCATGCACATGAGTCCGGGTTTGCCCCTGATGAAATCCAAGGATTTAATTAACTGGCATTTGGTGGGTTATGCGTATGACCGATTGGGTGAAGTGGATGAACTGAATTTGAACAATGGCAAGAGCACTTACGGACGAGGTTCCTGGGCTAGTAGCCTACGATATCACAAGGGTACTTATTACGTTACCACATTCGCTCAGACAACGGGTAAAACCTATATCTATTCCACCCAAAACATTGAAAAAGGCCCCTGGAAAGAGGTTTCGTTCAAACCAGCGTATCACGATCATAGCCTGTTTTTCGACGATGACGGTCGGGTCTACATGATTTACGGTGGGGGTAAACTCAAGCTGATCGAACTCTCTTCCGATTTGTCGGGGGTAAAGCCGGGTACTACCGAACAGGTTATCATCGAAAATGCCAGCATGCCTTCGGGTACCGAAGGTGGATTACCCGCCGAAGGGTCCCAGTTATTTAAGGTGAATGGAAAATATTACCTGTTTAACATCACCTGGCCTAAGGGGAGCATGCGTACGGTTGTGATTCACCGGGCGGATAAAATTACGGGTCCGTGGGAAGGAAAAGTCGGCCTGCAGGATTTAGGCGTAGCTCAGGGCGGCCTGATCGATACGCCCAATGGAAACTGGTATGCCTATCTGTTCCGGGATTTTGGTGGCGTAGGCCGGATTCCGTATTTAGTTCCGGTTACCTGGGAAAACGGCTGGCCTGTATTGGGAGAAAATGGTAAAGTGCCCGAAAAGCTGGCCTTACCCGCGAGCAAAGGACTGATTCCGGGTATTGTCGCCTCCGATGAATTCAGCCGCAAAAAGGGAGAACTGCCCTTGCCGCTGGTTTGGCAGTGGAATCACAACCCCGAACCGAAGCTCTGGTCGCTCAGCGAACGCAAAGGGTTTTTACGACTGAAAACCGGAAGAATCGATACTTCCTTTACTCAGGCACGTAATACCCTCACCCAACGGACCATCGGGCCGGAATCGTCGGGAAGCACTGCTCTGGATGTATCGCAGATGAAAGATGGTGATTTTGCGGGTTTAGGATTGTTACAAAAGGATTATGGGCTGGTCGGTGTGAAAGTTACGCAGGGGAAGCCTTCCGTAGTAATGGTTAAAATGAAAGATGGAAAACCCGTAGAGCTGCAAGCTATTCCCCTGAATCAGAAGGTAGTGTATCTGAAAGCCGAATGCAATTTCCGGGATCGGAAGGATACGGCTCACTTCTTCTACAGCCTTGACAACAAAAGCTGGACACGTATCGGGGAATCGCTAAAAATGCCCTATACCATTCCGCATTTTATGGGGTATCGGTTTGGACTGTTCAATTACGCGACGCAACAAACGGGTGGCTACGCTGATTTCGATTATTTCCATATTAGCGATACCATTACTCAGCCCTAAATTCAGATTAGGTGGATCAAAGAACAGGAATTGGTTTAATCAGACAGAGAGCAAGCAAGTGCATTGCTCTGGATGACAGGAAGAGTAGGCAGTGAAATGAAAATAACCCCGTTTGTTCCTTCAAACGGAGGGAAAGCCAACGCAAGGCCGCTCTATTTGGATTTAAATGGTCAGTCTTTATAACCATGTTTTGGATGGAGCTCTAAGCCTTTACTACTTGCTATGAAAAAGATCGGGATCATTTGGGCCGTAATGTTAGTACTGTTTTGCCGTGAGCATACAGTTGCTCAGGACCCTGACTTTCACATTTACCTCTGTCTGGGGCAGTCAAATATGGAAGGTCCTGCTGCCATTGAGGCTCAGGATACGACCGTGAATGCCCGGTTTCAGGTATTGGCAGCATTGGATTGTCCGCAGCTGGGACGGAGTCAGGGCCAATGGTATCCGGCTAAACCGCCTTTGTTTCGGTGTAATACCCGACTTTCCCCTGCCGATTATTTTGGTCGCACGATGGTTGCTCATTTGCCCGAAACCATCCGAGTAGGTGTAGTACCCGTGGCGGTAGCAGGAAGCAAGATTGAAATTTTTGATAAAGCTGAGTATCAGGCTTATCTGGACTCTTCAGCCGCGGAAAGACCGTGGATGATCAACATGGCGAAGGCTTATGGAGGGAACCCCTACGAACGTTTGGTGGAACTGGCCCGGCTGGCTCAAAAAGTCGGTGTAATCAAAGGCATTCTGATTCACCAGGGGGAATCCAACACGGGCGATAAAGCCTGGCCAGCGAAGATTCAGAAACTTTATGATAATCTGCTGGTGGATTTGGGATTGGCCCCGAATTCCATCCCCTTACTGGCGGGTGAAGTGGTCAATCAAGATCAGGGTGGAAAATGTGCCAGCATGAACGCGATCATCGCGACGCTGCCCCAAACGATTCCGAATGCCTACGTAATCTCATCGGCGGGCCTTCCGGCGGTTCCGGATAAACTTCACTTTACCTCCGAAAGCATCCGACAATTAGGCAAGCGGTACGCCGTGCAGATGCTGTCGTTGCAGGGGTATGGGGTGAGGGAATAATGACGTTGTTGTTTTGTATAAATATTTGGCAGTAAGGAGTTTATGGAGAATAGGTATGGCGTCCCTCATGCTTGACTGGTTATTCAGTCCGTATGTATTCCATGCCGGGCATCGCATGCCGGCCGCCCATCGTTGACTTCATACTGCTCCAGCCACCGCATTGCGGAGAGAGCTGCCATGGAAGGGTAGGCGGCTTGAGCACGGCATTCGGGTTTATGCCGTCGACAATGCCAAATGGCTAATAACCAATAGCTATTTAGTCGTGGAGAGGTCCAGCCTGCAAGGCTCACGGGCTATACTAGTCGGCCGTGTCTGCGGTACCAAACCGTCTAGGTGAATGACGAGGTTTCAACCCATCAAATGAAACAGGCTTTTTGTAATAAAGGCTCTCTTTACTCTAAACCCCTTTAATCTATGAAAAACAATTACCTGAAGCCCCGGCTAATCCGATGGTTGTTCAGCGGATTATTAGCTGGCCTGATAGGGGCTTCCCCGGCCCAGCCACCGAGGGGACCGCTGGTGGTATCGCCCGAGGTTCATGCGGATCACACGGTTACGTTTCGCTATCTGGCCCCAACGGCCCGGGAGGTAAAGCTGAGTGGGCAGTTTGAAAAGACGGCTGTTCCGCTGACGAAAAATGACCAGGGCATCTGGAGCGTAACGGTAGGCCCGGTAAAGCCTGATATCTATCCCTACAGTTTTCAGGTCGATGGCGTGACCGTTATGGACCCGGCAAACGGGGCGTTTTTCCCGAATGAGCGATTCAAGGCCAGTCTGGTCGATGTACCGGGCGATACGCCGCTGATGCATGCCTTGAAAAACGTACCGCACGGCACGGTATCATACGAGTATTACCCCTCGGCCGAAGGCACGACGGGTTCGCTGGTGGTGTATACGCCACCGGGATATGATCAGAATCCCACGAAAAAATACCCGGTATACTACCTCATCAGCGGCACCACGGATACGGAGGAAACCTTCTACAAAGTGGGTCGAACAAATCTGATTCTGGACAACTTGCTGGCCGAGGGGAAAACCAAACCGATGATCATCGTGATGCCCTACGGCAACATTGCCGCTCGGGTAGCGGAACAAAAGGGTGGAGCCAAACCTGCGGATCCCATCGTACGCGACGATGCCGACGCCGTCAATCGGGCGAATGCTTTCGGCGACGATCTGATCCAGAACATCATTCCCTACATCGAGAAAACTTACCGAACCCTGGCGAATCGGGAAAACCGGGCCATCGGCGGATTCTCACGGGGTGGAGGACAAACCCTCCGGGCCGCCTTTGGTCACATGGATACTTTTGCCTGGGTGTGTGCCTACAGTTCGTACCTCTCACCCGCCGAAATGGAAAAGAGCTACCAGACCATTGCCAGTAATCCGGCCCAAACCAATCGGCAACTGAAATTACTGTGGGTAAGCGTCGGAAGTGACGATTTTCTCTACAAAGGCACCCTCGAATTCATGGATTATCTGAAGTCGAAGAACGTCAACTTCAAAAGCCGGATTACGGACGGAGGACACACCTGGATGAATGTCAAAGCTTACCTGGCAGAAACCGCTCCCTTACTCTTTCAATAGACGCAGCTTACCGCTATGAAAAAAGTCATCTATCTTCTGTCCCTACTGCTGGGATCGAGTTTTGCGGGAATGGCTCAGCGTCCGCCCTCCATCAGTTCTCCCGAAGTACATCCCGATCATCGCGTCACATTTCGCTATTTCTCCCGGAATGCCAAAAAAGTGACATTAAATGGGGAATTTCTGTCGGCTCCCGTAGCTATGACCAAGGATACGTCCGGCCTCTGGAGCGTAACCGTACCGCCAGTGAAGCCTGACGTGTATCCGTATGGTTTCTCGGTAGACAGCGTTCAGATCGCTGATCCCAACAATACTTACATTTTTGCCAACGAACGATTTAAACGAAGTATCGTCGATATTCCGGGGGATCAGCCGCTGGTGCATTCCTTGCAAAACGTACCTCACGGTAAAGTCAGCTATCGATACTATTCATCAGCAACGCTCGGGCGAACGCGGAACGTGCTGATTTATACGCCACCCGGTTTTGACCCTAACGGTAAAACAAAATACCCGGTGCTTTACCTGATTCACGGCGGTTCTGACACCGAAGAAACCTGGACGAAAGTCGGACGGGCTCACTGGATTGCCGATAATCTGATCGCTCAGGGAAAAGCAAAACCCATGCTGATTGTCATGCCGTACGGAAATGTTCGCCCCAGTCCCATGGCTGACTTCACAAAGGACCTGGTCAACGACATTATTCCGTTCGTGGAAGCCAATTACCCCGTTTACAAAGACAGTAAAAACCGGGCGGTAGCGGGCTTTTCGGTGGGCGGTGGTCAAACGCTCAACATTGGTCTGACGAATCCCGACAAGTTCGCCTACATCTGCTCCTACGCTCCGTATACCGCCACGGAAGAGTTTGCCAAAAACTTTACCAACTGGTCACCCAATGCGGAGCAACTGAATAAACAACTCAAATTATTTACTATCAGTGTAGGAACGGATGACTTTCTCTACGAACCAGTAAAACAGAACATTGCGATGTTTCAGGGGAAGAAACTAAAGGTTACGCCCCTTATCGTATCGGGCGGCCATACCTGGATGAATTGTAAATTATACCTCGCTCAAACTTTACCTCAGCTTTTTCAATAAACCCTCAGTTAGTTCTGGCAATGAACGGGTTAACCGAGGAAAGTTTTCTAGTAAACGATGTAACCTCTAAGAAACAAATCTATGATTCGGAACACAATCGCGGTCGTGCTGGCCTATGCGTTGGCTCAGACCGCCTGCTTTTCACAAACAACCGTAACGGAGGATTTTAAACCCTCCACTTTGAATCAACCCGGTCAGGAATACCCGCAGGTCAACTCGCAGGGGTATGCCCGGTTTCGCATCAAGGCCCCTCAAGCGGATAGTGTGCGAGTGAGTCTAGGCCTGGGCGGGAAAGGCGGAACGCTGCTTACCAAAAGCGACGACGGCTTTTGGGTAGGCACGACGGCCGGACCCATGGATGAGGGTTTCCATTATTACAACGTAACCATTGACGGTGGGAAATTCAATGACCCCGGGGCTAAGAACTATTACGGCTCGGTACGCTGGGAGAGCGGCATCGAGATTCCCGCCCATGATCAGGATTTTTACGCCCTGAAAGATGTTCCGCATGGCCACGTACAGCAGGTGCTTTTCCCGTCTAAAAGTACAAATACCTCCCGCCGGGCTTTTGTGTATACGCCACCGGGATACGAAAAGGAATCCTCAAAAAAATATCCGGTATTATATCTCCAGCACGGCTGGGGCGAAGATGAAACCGCTTGGAGTAATCAGGGACATGCCAATCTGATCATGGACAATCTGATTGCCGAGGGAAAAATCAAACCCTTTATCATTGTGATGACTTACGGCATGACGAATGAAGTGAAAATGGGCGGCATCCGTAATTTCAAGATTGAACCCTTTCAAACGGTGTTGGTCGATGAGCTAATTCCGTACGTAGATACGCACTTCCGAACCCTGGCTAACCGCTCCAATCGGGCGATGGCCGGACTGTCGATGGGGGGCATGGAAACGCATACCATCACCCTCAACAAACCCGAAGTGTTCGGCTATTACGGCCTCCTCAGCGGTGGATTGTATACGCCGGAAGAGTTAAAAGATCAACCCAAAGCCCATTTGCTTTTCATCAGTTGCGGCAGTAAGGAGCGACCCGAAGCCGTGAAAAAGGCTGCTGAGGACTTGAAAAAGGCGGGGTACAACGCCGTTTCCTACGTCTCCGCCAATACCGGCCACGAATTCCAGACCTGGCGACGGAGCCTCCACGAACTGGCTCCACTGCTGTTCAAGAACTAACCTAATCCACTGACTACTTCCGGATCATTATCCTTCCGAAGGATCGGTTTATCTATCCATTCCTTATGAACCTTAAATTCCTATTCCTCAGTACCTTTTGGGTCGTAACCTGGGGTGCTGCCTTGGCTCAGCCTACGGTCAAAGAAGCCCCCAAAGGTTTTGATGTGGCCCGATCTGATATCGCTCACGGCAAACTGGATACCGTAAGCTATGATTCAAAAACGGTGGGCGTCAAGCGGAAAGCTTTGATCTATACGCCGCCCGGATACGCCAAAAACAAAAAATATCCCGTCCTGTATCTGTTGCATGGGATTGGCGGCGACGAGAAAGAGTGGCTAAACGGCGGCAAACCTCAGGTCATTCTGGATAACCTGTACGCCGAAAACAAACTCGAACCGATGATCGTCGTTATGCCTAATGGGCGGGCCATGAAAAATGACCGTCCGATTGGTAATATTTTCGATAAGGAAAAAGTAGAAGCGTTCAGTACCTTTGAGAAAGATCTACTGAACGATCTGATTCCCTTTGTCGAGAAAAAATACCCCGCTTTGAAGGACCGCGAACATCGGGCCATTGCGGGACTCTCGATGGGGGGCGGGCAATCGCTCAATTTCGGCTTGGGCAATCTGGACAAATTCGCCTGGGTCGGCGGCTTCTCTTCGGCCCCCAACACTAGAAAACCGGAAGAGCTGGTACCCAATCCGGAAGAAGCAAAAAAGAAACTAAAGCTGCTCTGGATTTCCTGCGGCGATAAAGACAACCTGATTACCTTCAGCAAACGCACGCACGACTATCTATTTGAGAAGCGGGTGCCGCACGTATACTACGTCGAACCGGGCGTACATGATTTCAAAGTCTGGAAAAACGGGCTGTACATGTTTTCCCAGTTTCTCTTCAAGCCCGTTGATGTAGCGTCCCTTTCCAAATACACGGTGCTGGGCACGTCGGCGACTACCAATATTCGTAACGCCTCGTATCCGCAGATTTTACCGGATAATCGGGTGGTGTTTCGGGTAAAAGCTCCCGAGGCTCAGAAAGTACAGGTAGACCTGGGCAAGAAGTATGATATGGTGAAAGATACCAGCGGATTCTGGACGGTGACGACGGATTCCGTAAGCCGGGGATTTCACTATTATTCCCTGCTGATTGATGGAGTGGCCGTAGCTGATCCGGCCAGCGAATCTTTTTACGGCATGAGCCGGATGGCAAGTGGTATCGAAATTCCGGACCCGGACGGCAGTTACTTCGCCCTGAAAGAAGTGCCGCACGGCGACATTCGGATGAAGCGGTATTTTTCACCCGTGACGAATAGCTGGCGGCGGGTTTACGTGTATGCTCCTCCGGGCTACGATAAGAATGCCGGCGAAACCTACCCGGTTCTGTACCTCTTGCACGGCGGTGGGGAAGATGAACGCGGCTGGGCGACCCAGGGTAAAACGGATCTGATTCTGGACAATCTGATTGCCGACCAACAGGCAAAACCCATGCTGGTTGTTATGCTGGACGGAAACGTGAGTATGGGCGGCGGACTGGCGGGCTTCAACGAAAATGTACTGAAAGCCTTCGAAAGTGAATTGAAGCAAGCGGTGATCCCCCTGATTGAAAGTAACTACCGCGTCAAAAAGGAGCCGGGTAACCGAGCCTTGGCGGGTTTGTCGATGGGCGGTCTTCAAACGCTGTACGCGGGCGTGAAAAATACCGATCTCTTTTCGTATCTGGGCGTATTCAGCTCGGGCTGGTTTGCCAACAATCCAACGCTCTCCGACCCGCAATATGCCTTCATGAAAACCAATGCTTCAACCATCAATACCAACCTGAAACAGCTCTGGATTTCGATGGGGGGCCCCGAAGACATTGCGTTCCAGAATTGTAAAATCATGCGACAAAAGTTCGATGAGCTAGGAATCAAGTATCAGTACAGCGAATACCCCGGCGGGCATACCTGGCCCGTCTGGCGGCACGATCTGTACTCGTTTGTTCCTTTGTTATTTAAGTAAAGTGCTGCCCCTCCAACCCCGAAAATTCGCTGCTTTTGACTTTTTATAAGGGTACTGGCAGTGAAAAGAAAAATCCACCTCACCGGGTGGATTTTTCTTTTTGTTAAAAAGCTGTCTAGGATATAGAATCGAAGATCAGGGCTTTTGAAACTTTGAGGGATAAGGCACCCACCTGCCTTATCATAGGAACGAGACGGAATGGATTTAAACTAAACCCCTTATCTGTCATCTCGAACGAAGTGAGAGACCTTGGGTGGAATGGGGCGGGTTTAGTCAAGTTAGCACCTGACCCAACAAGCTCGCAAAAGATCATAAGATTACTCGCTTTGCTCTGAATGACAGATGCTGATGATAATGTGATTATCATCAGCACTAAACTAGGCACCGCCTTGTCCCCGGATGAAATCCGGGGCTATTCATATTCAACCCCGCTGGGGTTGTTTTTATAATAGGTTTACAACCAATAACCCCGGAGGGGTTCAACACGGATAGCCCCGGATGAAATCCGGGGAAGCAAGCAAGTAAGCTCCTCCGCTTCGCTCTCGCTGACAGATCGCTGCATAAACTTTTATTTTTAGACAGTCGCTAGGATTTGCAAACTACTGATCCGTTCGGAACGGAGAGGCGGGTAAGCCTTCTTTATTGTAAAGATTGGCGTGAACCGGGTTGTCGGCCCAGGCATAACGAACGTACTGTGGATTAAGCACTTCATCGCTCCAGACTACTACTTGATCCCCCTCAATCCGGGCTTGTGCCCAGACAAACTTCTTGTCACTACCCGCAATCGCGAAGTCACCCAGGGGTTCGCCGTCAATGGCCTGCAAGCCACTTCCGACGTTCGTGAAGCTGAGTTTTATTTTATTTCCCTGTATCGTGGCCGACTGAAACAGCGGTCCGGAAGCGACTATATTTTCGTGATAAACTGTTTTTAGGGCCGTTCGGGCCAGGCGTTCGCCCACGTCTTTTTTGTTATCGGGGTGAATATCATTCCATTCCCCCAAGTCAATCGCCACGGCCATCGCCGTATTCGGCACCGAAAGAGCTTTCAGTTGAGCTTCCCGCATCAGGGCCCAGTTACTCTCGCCGGGCAGGTATTGGTAATCCATGTAGCCGGGCAGTTGTACGTACAAAAAGGGTAGCGATTCCTGTTGCCACAGCCGCCGCCAGTTTTGAATCAGGGCGGGTAACAGTTGAGCATACGCCTGTGGTTGTCCGGCATTACTTTCGCCCTGATACCAGCAAAACCCTTTGATTGCGTAGGGAATAAAGGGAGCAACCATGGCATTAAACAAAGCCGTCGGCTGATTCTGAGCATTCAGGCCTCCCTGGAACTCGCCCCGAGGCTGGGGCTTGAACACAGAGCCAACTTTATACTGCCACGTTCCTTTCAGTTCTACGGTATCGGTTCCGGCGAAAAGGCAGTAGGGTTTATCCGGTACGAAACCACCTTTGCCTCCGGTATTCGTTACCCGAACCACGATGGTGTTTTTCCCTGCCTTTAGTATGTTTGCGGGGACAGGATAACGTCGCTGGGGGTATTGATAAGCCGTTTTTGCAATCAGAATACCATTGATGTACAGCTCATCCGCATCGACAATCCGACCCAGAAAAACCTTGGCGGCTTTCCCCACCATCGTCGCCGGAAGTTCCAGCTCCCGCCGATACCAGACGATACCGTTCAGGTCTTTCACTCCCTGATCTTCCCAATAGCCGGGAACGTTGATGGGCCGCCAGCCTTTGGAGGAGTCATTGACCTCGTACCACTTCGGGGAGGCTTCCAGACCCGCATCGGTCGGGGCTTGCGGGGTCGTGACTCGCCGCATCAGGCTTTGAACGTAGGCTGTGTCTTTATTTTTTTGCAAAGTGGCGACTGCGTCGGGAAAGTTTCGCAACCCCTCTTCACTCATCCAGGCTTCAATGGGCGTGCCTCCCACGCTGGCATTGATGATACCAATCGGGACTTTATACTTTTCATGGAGTGTTTTCGCGAAAAAATAGGCAACTGCCGAAAAGGGCCGAACCTCCTCACCCACAGCGGCTTTCCATTGTCCCTGCGGCAACTCGGCCTGCGGGCTTTGAAGGTTGGTCAGCGTTGGTACCCAGAATTGCCGGATTTGGGGGTAATTAGCTGTTTTAATTTCCTGAGCGTAGGTAACATCATGAATATTTAATTGATGCACCATGTTACTCTGACCACTGCAAAACCAGACATCTCCCAGTAAAATATCCTGAATGGTAATCCGATTACTCCCGGCAATTTCCATCTGAAAAGGCCCACCAGCGGGTAGGGCGGGTAGGCCTATCTGCCATTTACGGTTCGATGATGTAGTGGTCTTATACGTTTTGTTTTGGAAACGTACGGTTACTTTTTCGCCGGGTTTGGCCCAGCCCCAAATCGTTAATGGAGTGTCCCGCTGGAGGATCATGCCGTCACTAATGAATTTCGGCAAACGAACCTGAGCGGAAAGCGAAAAGCCAATGAGAACAAGAAAATAAAAAAGGAAAGCTGATTTTTTCATGAAGGTATCGATGAACGAGAATGCTGGCGAGAGCAGCCAGATCACGGAAAGAGTATGGCTACTAAAATACAAGGTAGGCCCTGAGAATGCTAGAACTTTTCAGCTAAACTTTTGCTCAAAGTGTATAGGACTGTCTAAAATGTATAATTGTATAATCCTCATGCGAAGTATCGCTTCTGAAACCCTTTTCGACTGAGAACAGGAAAGCAAGATCAGTAGGTTTATTCGCTTTGGATGACAGGTTTGTAGGGTAACGGCAGGTGAGAACCTGCCTCATTGAAGGAACGAGATGGAACCTCGCACCAGTGGGTCATGTCAGTCTCTATGGTTTAAACCCAAAATCCCTAATAAAGCCGCCTACCTCACAGGTTCCCCAGTAGCGACGCGACTGTATCTGGGTAAGAGGCGGTTTTGGGTTACCTCTGTATTCCTTACCTACGCCGTGGTTGGTGCCTTACCAAACAATGTTTGCGTACAAAGTTTGCGTACAAACGACTGGGGACTGGTGAGACACCAGCCATGACGGAGAGAGTCAAAGGCGATACAGTCGCGTCTCCACTCTTTAAAAACCAAAAAGGCTTTTACTAGATTACAGAGTCTCCCACAGTCGCCGGCTCTAGCGGAGCGACTGCGAGAAAATGAAAGGACAAATCCATAGACTTCAGTCCCACCGATGCCAGCTTTTTCGCTGGCATCATTCAGCTAACATCCAATTGTTGATATCCATTCCGCAGTCACTCGGCTAGAGCCGAGCGACTGCGGGAACGACTCGGAGGCATCAGTAAGGTCCTCCGTTCTGCTTGACAGATTGAAATAGAAAATTTTTTAACGAATAGGATATGATGATGAAAAGGCAAATTATATCACTTAAAATAATGATCGATGAGTCATGTATATTTTTCAATTAAATCTTCATGATTCAGATTGCTCCTAAGAGATATATTAATAAAAGTGATGAATGTTGCTTTAAAATAATAAATTGTTATATCTGGTTTTACAAGAGTGGTTATGAGGTTTTGCTCATTACATTTATTGATTATAAGAAAATGTAATGGATATTAAAAATATATAATTATATACTATGATAGCATCGAATTTTACATTCTTTAAATGCTCATTCATGCTTTGTAATTTTTAGTATATTTGAAGAATTTCTGCCGTGGAACAGGTAATTAATAAAATAATTTAAAAATGAGAGAAGCGTTTGTGGCTTATTACCGAGTCTCCACTCAAAAGCAGGGAAGGTCCGGGTTAGGACTTGAAGCCCAGAAGCAGGCCGTTGAAAATTTTGTGACTTCCAGAGGGGAGGTGCTTACCAGCTTTACCGACATCGAATCCGGAAAGAAAAATGAACGGCCCCAACTACAGGCCGCCATCGCCCACTGTAAATCTAATGGAGCCACCTTACTCATCGCGAAACTGGATCGATTGACTCGTAATGTAGCCTTTGTCTTTACCCTTCGGGATTCGGGGGTGAACTTCGTGTGTTGCGACATGCCAGAAGCCAATACCCTCACCATTGGTATCCTGGCTACCATGGCTCAGCACGAGCGAGAGCTGATTGCAGATCGAACGAAAAAAGCTTTGGCCGAAAAGAAAAAAAGGGGTTTTACTTTAGGTACTCCGGCTAACTTAACGGAACAAGCTAAACGCAAAGGAACACTCCATACGCAATTGAATGCCCAGGCCGATCAAAACAACCGCCGGGCCGGAGCGTTCGCGAAGAAACTACGGGATTTTGGGTATAGCTGGGCCGAAATTGCTCGCCAACTTAATGCGAATGGATTTACTACTCGTAAGGGGGGAAGCTTTCAGATTGTGCAGGTTCAGCGGGTTGTTAAACTATTTAAATAACTCATTAATTAGCTTATAATGGTGCATAGTAATGACGTAGACGATAGAGGAATTGACTTTGCTTTACATTTAGGTTAAGAGAAATATATCAATGTTTAATCGAAAACCATTTTAGAACTAATACTTATTTTTAGGAGATCATTATTTGACATGATACTATTTGTCGTATTTGACGATGATAAATGAGATTTGTAAAGATAGAAATTATGGATTAAAAGAATTAGCTGACTTGCTGATTACTATTTTTTATAAGATAATATTCTTATTGGAGTTATATCGGGAATTAACTTTAATAAATATAGAGCTTAATAATAATCGTGGATAGTTATAGGGTTAAATCAACTAGTATATGATTTTGAATTGGTATTGAATAAATTTTACTTACTATAGAGAATGCAGCAAGTCATTCCATTTTTTTAAATGACTTGCTACGTTTTATCTTACTACTTCTTCAATCCATGTAAAGTAGCATAACTAGATACGGTAAGGCGATGTACTCCAAGGATTCGTGCAATAGCACTGTACGAAAAGATTGCCGGTTCAGCAATCTCTTTATAAAAATATTCTGTTTTGCGATCCCCGAGTCTACCTGCTTCGAAATCAATAAACTTTTGAACCAATCGCTTGTTCTGGGCGAAGACTCGTTCAAAAATACTTCCATCAAAAATGAACCACTCGTAAATGTTGGAAGCAATTACGTGTTTAATTTCTATGTTCTTACCAGTGATGCGTTCCCGTAAATAATATAAATGTAGTTCCTAGAAAGCTTTCGTATTAAGCTTTCCAAGGCTTAACATTTCTGCCTTATTAGTGGGCTTTTTAATTTCCAGTATAACGCCTACTGAAGTGTGGGAAGAGTTTCCATTGTGAATGACTAAATCATTACGACCCTTCGTGTTGATATAATGGTTAGGCGAGTAATACGTGGCTTCTAAAAAACGAGAAACAATATTCTTATGAAACTCTTCAGATTCCAGCTCATGAACCTGATCTAGCACTTGGATCAGGTTCTTTTTGAATTTTTTAATATCAATTCGATTAGGCTTAACTTTTAGAAAGGCTTTGTTAATTACCTGGCGGGGTTTCAGTAAAGAAAAACTCATAATCGTTGATTTCTATTGGTGTGGATTTGGTCAATTATAAAGTCAACCAAAATAAGAAATATAATCAATGATTAGATCTATTTTATATTTAATATTAACCTGAGCTATAAGGGTTAACTTAAAAATATATTACTTTCTACTTACGAATGAGTGAAGTTCTCTATGGATAGAAGGATGAACGATACTCGACGTTGTTCCGAGTAGGCTAAATGAGAACTGACCCACTCGTCGATATACCGATGAGAAATAAGTTGTTTGAACTCTTCTACGAGATAGGTCCGAATTGTTCCGGTGGTTTGAGCAAGCTCTGCCCAGATTGTATTTCTGTTATTGAGTAGGTAAATTATATCTTCAAAATCTGTACTTAGCCTTCCATCGTTTCCTCCCCGGCTTTTGAAAGCTTCTAGCTTTGTAGCTAAGAAATAAACCGGATGGAAAATACGGATAGTAATGCCTTCATCAATAGAAACATGGATTGCTTGCTTGAAGCCTTCCGCGTACCATCTATTGCTAAAACCTAGTATTGCCCCAGATGTAGGCATAACGTCTACTACTATTCCTTGTATTTTATAACGGCATATAACGCCCGATTCCGTATCATGAACAAACCTTTTTTTGCGAAGCTTTTCTTCAATAGTAGCATATTCATTGTAATGAGCTAGCTCAATCAGAATGTCTACATCATTGGTTGGGCGAATTTCTTCTGCTGGACGATCTTTGTAAAGAGAAACGGTTGCTCCTCCCACAAAAAGTACTTCATCCCCTAACTCCTCCAGAGCCAAGTAGACCGCTTTGATTCTCGTTATATTTTGTTGATGGCTCATAAAATGGACTTTTCTAATTCTTCTTTAGCAATGAGTATTTCTCTGGCTTGGCCAACTCTGAGAATATCAATGCTGGCTAACATTTTGTAGAATATCTCGTCCTTTTGAATGGCAGCAGGAACTCCAGGGTATAAGGGTTTGATGGCTTGCCCCCTGGTATCTCCGTCCTCATAAGGCCAGACCAGCTCTTGGCTGCTTATTAATTTTTCTCTAAAATAAGGATGAGAGTGGGCAGTTTTTATTCCAGTAACTAGAGAGCCAGGATTGACGGGGAAGGTATAGGGAAGTCCAAATTGTAAAAACTCGTATAAACGTTGCCTGAATACCTTTTTTCGGTCTTCCTGATAAAGTCCTGAAAATGCACTTCTTCTTAAAGACTGAGATATCTCAGACAAGCTAATATCTAAAGCAACGCTTAAATCACGATATTGCCAGGGCTTGTTCTCGTTGGAGAGTAGTACTATCTTCAGGAGAATAGCAATATCGTGCGGTCTCATACCCTTGTGATCATTCATGATTCAAATATAGTACTTGTTTGCTGTTTGCAAATCGCGAACAGCAAACAAGTACTATATTTTTATATATCCAAAATAAAAAGCAATTAAGGCAAAGGGCTTAAACTTCAACTATTTTGAGCGGTCGTCATGTAAATTCTTAGATTCGGATACTAGTACTTAATGTATGGTATAAACTACATAGGTATCCTCTTGCCCCCTGCCTGTTTACTAAGGTCTGCGGCTTGCATAAACGTAAAAATTTCCAGGGTTTGTTCGGGCGTTACCGGAGCTTTTCCGGTTTTAAAAAATTGAATGATTTCATCAATTAGAGGTCGATAGCCACTGAATGGGCCTAAGGTAGCGATGCCTTTTTCTCCGAAGGCTGTTCCGGCGATGGAGGCAGTCCCTTTGCGAATGCCCCGAACGGTTCCAATTCTTCCGTCACTCCAAACGCCCGTGATTAAATCAGTGTCCGGTTCGTGTATTCTGCTCACGCTTTTACAGCCCGAACCCATCAGGGTAAAGAGCATTTCAACGCCGTGAATGCCGTACCAGGCCATATCCAAATGGTTCTTGTCAATCTCGGCGGGGGTATACACATCCGCTCCCAGCACTTTACCTATCGTCCCTTTCACTACCTGTTGGACACTCGGCTCAAAGCGTAAAGCCGAGGAAGAAAACACCGGCGTTTGGTAATCCGAAGCTGCTTTGAAAATGGCCTGGGCACCGGCCAGGTTGGGAGCAATGGGTTTATCGATAAATACGGGTTTTCGGGTCTTCAGAACGGGTAATAGCTGAGAGAGGTGCGGCCTACCGTCGTTGGTTTCCAGCAGTACATAATCTACTTTCTCAAGTAAGGCTTCAATGGAATCGACTAATTCGACGCCTAACTTTTTAACGCCTTCGATGACTCCCGGCTTAAGCTTTAGGGCCGAGGGTATATCCTTGCTACCTTCAGGATAAGCGGCTACGACTTTAAAGCCATCATACGAACCTTCATTAATCAACTTTGTAAAGATTTGACTGTGAGAGGTATCTAGCCCAATAATTCCGATACGGTTCGCCTCTGGTGGGGACGTTTTGTGGAAAAGAAAAGGCAGGCTGCAACCGGCAAGTGTACTGGTTTCGAGAAACTTTCGTCGGGTTAACATGAATGGTGAATGAATCTTTAGAAGTGAAAGTATAGTGAAAATCTGGAGCTTTAAATGTGATCTGAATCTGCCCTGTCAGTTGAATTTTTGGATTCATTTGAGCCGTCGTCAGGTGGAATTTCACGGAAGAAAAGCGAGATTAAAAGCGTTTCTGTTAGCACAAAAACATAATTCTGATTACATTGCTTTGTTTCTTTTTGAAAAGGATGGAGTCAGATCTACGGATCGAAAGACACGTTCTGATGGAACGGAACTTCCCGTTCCGATCAGCTTATTGAATGAATAATTACGATGACTAAACTAGTCGAGTCACCCAAAGCTTCCAGTAAAAGTTTCGATCCTAAACGTAGCATTCTGAGTTATTTTGCTAATGTTGGTAATGCCATCATTCCTGAGCTAGGGAAGGAATTATCCATTAGTGTGCCCAAGGTTACTTCGGTTGTCAATGAATTGATAGCGGAAGGGCTGGTGCAGGATTATGGCAAAATTGAATCGTCGGGTGGTCGGAAGCCTAACCTGTATGGGGTGGTTCCTCATTCGGCGTTTTTTCTGGGGGTGGATGTAAAGCAGACGCATATCAACATAGGCTTACTGGACTTGCAGAAAAACCTGCTGAAAGTAACGGAACACCTTCCCTTTGTTCTGGATAACACGCAGGTATCCCTGGATACGTTGTGTGAGCATATCAATGCATTCATCGAAGAGTTAACCGTGCCACGGACGAAAATTTTAGGCATTGGCATTAATCTCTCGGGCCGCATTAATTACGAAACGGGTTACAGTTATAGCTTTTACTTCTTCGAAGAACGTCCGCTGAGTGAGGTCATTGAGAAAAAAGTAGGAATCAAAGTTTTTCTGGAAAATGACTCACGGGCTATGGCCTACGGGGAATTTTGTACGGGCGTAGTAGACCGGGAACAGAACGTATTTTTTCTCAACCTGGATTACGGCATTGGCGTGGGCATACTCATTGAAGGCCAGTTGTATTACGGCAAATCTGGTTATGCGGGCGAACTCGGACACGTGCCTATTTTTGATAACGAAATTATCTGTCATTGTGGTAAAAAAGGGTGTCTGGAAACCGAAGCTTCGGGTTGGGCTTTAACCCGCATGTTTCGGGAAAAACTCAATGAAGGATCAACCTCGGTGCTGACCCGCAAGGGATTATCGCCGGATCAAATTCAGATGCAGGACATCATCGCCGCAGCCCTCAACGACGATGTATTAGCCATTGAACTCATTGCCAAACTCGGCGAAAACGTGGGTCGGGGCATTGCTTTCCTTATTAATGTGTTTAATCCTGAGTTAGTGATTCTGGGCGGCAGTCTGGCTCAGACGCAGGAATACATTCAGTTACCCGTTAAAACTGCTCTGAATAAATATTCCTTAAGTCTGGTGAATAAAGACACGGAGGTAAAGATGTCCAGTCTGGGCGAGCACGCCGGAATTATCGGGGCCTGTCTGCTGGTAAGGGATCGCGTTCTTTCGCTTATCTAAGCTCTCCTTATTAGTCATCCCGAATAACTTGCTTTGGTATTATCTTCCTGATGGAGAGAGCGTTGTTCGTCCGCGACAAAGTCGCGGATGGCTGAGAAAGGCGTCTGTGACACTCAGTATTACCAACGCTTTTTTCGGGTAACGCTGATGAACCGTAAACGCCCTCAACGATCATCTTTAACAAATAGAGAGACAAGTGAAGGTTGTCTCTCTATTTTAGTAAAACTAGCTTCTCAGGTCTGGCTTACTTGGTAGATACGGAGCGGGAAGGTTCCATGTATACCCAGTCTACGTAGAACAGTTCCTTTTTCGGTGCAGCCTGCGGATTGACAAACACGAAGTACAGGTCATGGAAACCCTTCGTTGGCTTTACCTGAGCTAGCATTTCCTTCCATTCGGGTCGGGAAGAGCCCGCCGCTGGTACGGTTAAACTGCTTACCAATGGCCCCTGCGGGCTATCGAGCCGCAACTCAATGGTGCCGCCAGGTGCCTGACTCTGAATCCGATATTTAAGTTGCTGAATCCCATTAAGATCCAATTGATTGAAAACCACATAGGTCTGATGGTAAATCTTGCGAATGTAAGAGACAAAATCCGTGCTGGCCGTAGCAATAATCACGCCGACATTACCCCGGTCATTATCTTCCATCTGAAGCAGTGGATTTCTCAGGAGCAGATGCTTCCGAGTGGTAAGGGCTTCAATCCCATGAGCTCCCTGATCGGTATATTGAGCCAGGAAAACATACGCTCCTTCGGCGGATTTTCCTTCGTGTCCTGTCAAAGTAAGGCTACCATTCGAAGGAAGCTTTTTTTGCTCATCCCCCAGCGAAAGAATGTAACTGACCATTTCCTGAGCATCGGCTTTGGGTAGGTCAGGGTGAGGACTCATGGCATATTTACCCCAGACACCGCTACCACCCTTGATGACTTTTTCGGTAAGGGTTTCTAGCACTTTCGTTCCTTTATATTTTTGGGCAATTGCCTGCAAACTGGGGCCAATGGATGCGGAAGCCAAAGCATGGCATGATTTACAATCTGACGCTTCGAAAAGACTTTTCCCCTGGGCGTGAGCAGAAATCTGGTGCGTATTTCCGGTCAATACACTCGCAATATCTTTTCCGAAGGGTAAGTAGGTAAAAGAGATTTGCGTGCGTTTCGGATCAATCCGCTGGTCTTCCGGGTCTTTAATGCTGACCCGATAATCCAGTTTACGTTTATCCCAGTAAAAGCTCTGATTTTGAGCTGACTGAATCTGGACAGTAGGAGGAGTGTTACCTACTTTTACTTGAACGCTGGTCGTACTTTCCGCTCCTTTGGAATCGGTTACTGTTAGTAAAACAGGATGAATACCGACTTTCGTAAACACATGGGTCAGCTCTTTCCCCGGATAGGTTCTGGACCCCACCTTCCAGCTAAAACGCAGGCTGTCTTCGGGATCGTAGTCTTTAGAGTTGGCTGCTGAAAAGCTTACTTTCAAAGGGGCAGCTCCGACCGTCTGATTGGCCTGAATGTCAGCAATGGGTCGGCGATTACCTTCGGCGTATTCAATGCGGTAGAGTCCGGCATCCGCATTATTGGCAAACCAGTTGGTGCCGTAGGCAAGCAGGTAGATCGAACCATCCCGGTTAAACTGCATATCAATGGGAGCCACGTAGTTCAGATGGCTCAGGAAAGGCTCCATGCTTTGATAGTTACCCTTTTCGTCTAAAGTAACAGCCATAATCCAGCGACGAATCCAGTCGTAAATGAAGACCTTGCCTTCATAATAGGCGGGCAGACGATACGGAGCATTTTTAAATTCATCCTGGTAATAGACAGGTCCAGCCATGGCACTAGCTCCCCCTTTACCCACCATAGGCCAGCGTTTGGAAGGCCCTTTGCCGTACCAGATCAGAGCGGGCTGGGCGGGAGGAAGCTCTTTAAGACCTGTGTTATGAGGGGAGTTATTGACCGGATGGGCGGGGTCCTGTTTAGGGCCTTCTTTTTTGGTAGCAAAGTCGTATTTAGGGAAGGCTTCGTTGTTTCCCAGAAAATAAGGATACCCAAAAAAGCCCGGTTTGCGAGCCTGATTGATTTCGTCGTAACTCAACGTACCTTCTTCAGCGGGAACCTGGGTATCCGGGCCCACGTCACCCCAGTAAACAAATCCATTTTTGGGATCTACGGAAATGCGGAAGGGGTTTCGGCAACCCATGACGTAAATTTCAGGCCGACCTTTGGAGCCATCTTTGGGGAAAAGGTTACCATCGGGAATGCTGTAGGTTCCGTCGGCTTCGGGTTTAATACGAAGAATCTTCCCCCGTAAGTCATTACTATTGGCCGTAGAAGCCTGATCGTCCGACAGCTCGCGACCGGGACGTTCGTCGGTAGGGTTATGCCCCTCTATTTCCTCGGCATTGGTATTATCGCCCGTGGCTAAATACAACTCGCCCTGTTTTGAGAAAGTGAGGTAACCCGCTGAGTGACAGCAATATTTTCGCTGGGTAGGAATTTCAAGTAATACTTTTTTCGAAGCGGTAACAAGCTGATTATCCCGGAATTCATAGCGAGCGAGCTGACTTACCCAACGATCTCCCCCCACGCCGTAATACAGGTAAATCCAGTGGTTTTGTTCGTAATTCGGGTCAGCCGTAATGCCTAGAAAGCCATCTTCAATGCCGCTAAAGACATTCAAAGTGGCAATTTTAAGCAGTTGTTTCTGGGAGGCGTCGTATTTTCTAAGGCCGCCTTTTCGCTCGGCAATCAGGACATCGTTATTCGGTAATATCGCCATGCCCATCGGCTCATCCAAGCCCTGAACGAGAGGAATGGACGTAAACCTGCTGCTGTCAGGTTGAGCCTGAAACGCGGTTTTTTTCGAAAAAGTATAGCTGGTCAAGCAACCCAGTATACCCAGAACTAGCACTGGAATTTTCATAAAGCAAACGAATAAAGAGGTTAATAAACCTGGATTATTTAGCCCGTTTTTCCAGGTCGGCTAAGGAAACTTCCAGGAGCCTGGCCAGCGGTTTACCCGCCCGGTACGCCAGTACCTTGATCCGGTCAGAACCTTTGGGAAAGAGGAATGGCTGCGTATACAAAGGAGCGTAAGAGTCTGGTAACGTGTTATCCGTCGTATAGTAAAGTTGAGTTTCCGGGATCTCGTGTTCCAGTACAATCTCCAGCGAACCCGAAGGATGTTTCTGAACGCTTACGAAAGGATTATACACACTGCGGGCATAGTTAACGCCCTGTTCATCGAAACGCTTGAAATGATTTTCTACCCGGCTTAGAAATTCCGGGAAATCTCTTTTTCTGCGGGGCGACCATAAAATTTCAGCGATGGCAAAAGCCCGGGGCCAGGTCATGTATTCCACGTGCCGGGCGTGGGGGACGTTTTCCGTCCACAAATTCCCCTGACCTCCCAATACCAGAGCCGCATCTACACTATCGGGCAGCGGTTCCAGCGTATACGTAGTGGATAGCTTCGCATTTCCGTAGGAAGCCGGTTCTGCGGCAGGATCGCCCTGGTACAAATCCAGGTAAGAGAACTGGAAGGGAGTCATAATAACCGGGTGATTTTGCTTCGCCGCTTCAATCCCCCCGCGTAAGCCATGCCAGCTCATAACCGTAGCATCGGGAGCGAGTCCGCCCTCCAGAATTTCATCCCAGCCGATGAGTTTTTTACCCTTGGACTGCACGATTTTCTCAACCCGTTTGATGAAATAACTCTGTAATTCCTCCACGTTTTTAAGTTGATGCGTTTGCATGGTTTGCCGGCAGCTTTCGCATTTTTCCCAGAAACCCTTGTACGCTTCGTCGCCTCCCACGTGGATGTAGGGAGCGGGGAAAAGCTGAGCTACTTCCGTAAAGACCTGATCAATAAAAGCGTAAGTGCTTTCATTACAGGGATTTAAAGTGTTGTCCTTCAACTTATAAAATTTACCGTTGGGGGGGACTTCGGCAGGGGCTTGTTCACAGGTCAGGTGCGGGTAGGCGGCAATGGCCGACATGATATGACCAGGCATGTCTATTTCAGGAATAACCGTGATGTGTCTTTGCTGAGCGTAGGCCACCACCTCCCTGATGTCTTCCTGGGTATAAAATCCGCCGTAGGAAGGCACTTCTCCCGGTTCAGGGTTGGCAATGTCCCACCAGCGACCCGTTCGGGGCACTCGCCAGGCTCCTACCTGCGTCAGCTTGGGAAGACTCTTGATTTCGATTCGCCAGCCCTGGTCGTCGGTTAAATGCCAGTGAAAGACATTGAACTTGTAACGGGCCATCTGATCAATGTATCGCTTCACAAAAGCCTTATCAAAGAAATGGCGGCTCACGTCCAGCATAAGCCCCCGCCAGCCAAACCGGGGTTGATCCCGGATGTGTAAAGCCGGAACAGGGTAGGACGAAGCGGTGTACGAAACGGGCAGTAATTGACGCAGGGTTTGTAAGCCGTAAAAAAGCCCCGCCATTTGCGTAGCCTTCAGCGTAAGGCTTTTAGGGCTGATGTGAAGGTCGTACCCTTCACGACCCAAGGTCAGATTCGGGGTAATCTCAAATAAAACGGTTGCTCCTGCGGGAGAAGAGGCTGATTTCAGAAAAGGGAGTTGCTCCTGAATCAACGCTCGTACTTCGGGGTTACTGGCGTAAAATCGTGTCTGAGTACTCAGCGTAAAAGTACCCGAACCCATCTCAAGGCTTTCAGGTACAGGAATCAGAGCGGGCGTCTGCCCTTTTCCGAGCCCAGGGAAAAACAATAAGCAAAAAAAGAGAAAGCGAAAGTACATAGGTTTAGAGTTAAGAGCCTGCAAAGCCCGGTTAAGCA
Source organism: Siphonobacter sp. SORGH_AS_0500 (assembly GCF_031453245.1). Classification (NCBI taxonomy): domain Bacteria; kingdom Pseudomonadati; phylum Bacteroidota; class Cytophagia; order Cytophagales; family Cytophagaceae; genus Siphonobacter; species Siphonobacter sp. SORGH_AS_0500. Next base: position 99,825 of record NZ_JAVIYT010000005.1, on the reverse strand, counting down.
GGCCACTGGGTTTCAATGCCCTGGGAGCGAACGGTCTTTTGAAATTCTTCAAGCAATGAAGATTTTTCGTACACCGCCCTGGGTATCACCTGTTTTTGACGGGCAAAGGCTACCAGCATACCTACGGCTTCGCCAATGCTCCATTCCACGGGATGCAGTCGGTAACAGCCATTGGTAATGTGAGTGGTGCCAATGTTTTTATTGGCGGGCAGGAGGTTACGAACCCGCTGTGGAATCAAGGCTCCGAGCGGAATCTGAAAGGGCAGCGAGCCAAAGTCAATGTAGTTATTCTGGGCCGTGCTGGGATGCAGGTCGATGTGATAATATCCTACGCCCACACTGTCTTTAAAGGGGGCGGCCAGCGTTTCTTTTTTACCCGTAACCTGGGCTCTCTGTTCGGCTCCCACGTGTTCTTCCCGAATGGTAAAGGCTGCTTTAATCCGTCGGGATTCGCGGATGTACGGATACTTGGCAAGTCCATCTTCCGTGCCCATAATATCCTCCCGGAGCCGGAGTCCCGCCCAGCCCGCTCCGCCGTCGGGGCGAGGAGCTTCGGTTTGCAACCAATACAACAGGGAAAGGCTTAACTGTTTGGCCCGATTGACGTGGTGCGTAAAATCTTTTTCACTGGCACCAATCAGGTTACCCAGGGTGTAATCATTCTGGGGCCAGTTGACGAGGGTAATGTCTCCGGGAAAAAATCCGGCTTTAAAATTGGCCTTGTTAATGATCCTCCGGTAATTCCACAAGTTCAGTTTATCGCCCGTAGCAATCCCTTCTGGATGAAAGCCTAAAGCTTTGGGGACCAGCGTTTTCGGATTGGAGTACGATAGATCGAGCAATTTCCCCGACCAGGCTGGCGTAAATTTAGGCGTGTAATTGGACCAGAAACTGTACTCTTTGGGTTTGTCAATGACAAAATTGGATCCGGGAATGTAATCCAAAGCCATGCACATGGTGAAGGCCTGAACGTTATTGGGGTCGGCTTTTTCGGGGGCATGTAACTCGTTGGTTTCTTTTCTGGATTCCGCTCCGGTAACGAATTCCGTTCGGGTCAGAGGTAATAAATCACCCAGTTCAGTTGCATCCACAAAATAAGGAGCCGTCAGAACCACCGTGGTACCCGTGGGGCGGTGGATGGCTTTCAGAGCTTTTACTTCATCGCCCTTCACGTCAGCTGCCGTTACCTTATAATTCAAAAGAATGCGTAATTGTCGGGAACTGAGGTAAGGGTTTAGCATCTGCTCCAAAACGGCCAGAGCTACCTTAGGTTCATGGCAAATTTTAGAAACGGTTCCATCGCCTGGATTGAAATACGTGCGGGATTTAGCGGCCTCCGTTAATGGATAAAACTGTTGATAATAGCGACGCATGGAGGTTCTGAATTCGCGGTACAGGCGAGTTGCTCCGTGCGTTTCAATCCAGTCGTGTTCATCGGGAGGAACGCCCTGTTGGGTTACCTGTCCGCCAATCCAGTCGGTTTCTTCGGTGAGAATAACCGTCTGCTGATTTCGTAAAGCCGCTAAAGCTGCGGCACAGCCACCCAGGCCTCCTCCGGCAATGACAACATCGGCGGTGTATTCCTGACCGCTGGCCTTTGAAAAAGAAGCGGCTTGCCCCGACAGGGGAAAGGCCAGAGCGGAGGAAGCCATTAAGCCCCCACTGCCCAGGGACAAACGCTCGATAAAATGACGACGATTCATACGTAATTATAAAAAAGAAGCTTCCCCCAGCTAAATCTTATCTGGGGGAAGGAAAATTTACCAATTAGGATTCTGCGTAAGCTTCGGATTAATATCTCGTTCGGTCTGAGGAACGGGTAATAGTTCCAATCGGGGATACCAGTACCGTTGTTCCCGCATGAACCGTTGGGATTCGCTGTTGTTATAAACGGGAATGTTATTCAGATCATGAGCCGCGGAGCTGGTGAACGTAGGAGGAGCGGCAAGGGTGGTTGCCGTTTTAGGAACGCCCACAATCTTCTGCGGCATGACCAGCTCTCCGATTCCGTACCGACGAATGTCAAACCAGCGGAAGCCTTCCATGGCCAGCTCGGCTACCCGTTCCCGACGAATGAGCTGACGCAGTTTCGTGGGACTGGTTCGAACGTCTGCTTCTACCACGGGCTGTTTGGCTCGCTGCCGGACTTGATTGATCGCATTGATTACGGAATCATCCACCTGATTTAACTCGATTTTAGCTTCAGCGTACATCAGAAGAATTTCAGCGTATCGCATCAGAATAAAGCCTACCCGCGAAGTAAAGGCATTTTCTTCGGTTAAGGTATACTTGGCGTGCAGCAAACCTACTCCACTTTTGCCAGGACCAAAGGCATTATCAAAATCGGCATTGGTGCGGGTAATCCAGCTACCGTCCGTATTTCGAAACGAGGTGGTATTCTGATAAATGGTGTAAACCAGCGTCTGCAAATTCATGCGGATGGTATCACCGGGCAAGGCTACCGTATACTTTAAACGAAGGTCGCGGTTACGGCTGGGTTTGCTGGGGTCATAAACCGTAGATTCATCAATCCGTTTGCCATCTTTGGCTTCAAACATATCGACGAGTCTTTGTTGGGGGAATCGTCCCGATTGCCCGCCCGCTGACCGGGAGATACTGCCCAGCGGCAGGTACGTAATCGAATTGGCATCGGCTTCCGAGTGCAGGACATGAAACATGATTTCTTTGCCCGCATTACTGAGTTGTCCGGTTCTGGTGAATAAATCCCCAAAGTTTGGATTTAGACTCAATCCTGCTCCGTCGATGATTTGTTTGGAAGCATTCGCCGCAACCTGGTATTCTTTATTATACAAAGCGGTGCGAGCTTTCAAGCCCAGAGCAACCGCCTTACTAACCCGTCCGTAGTCCGCTGGGGCCCAGGCCAGAACGCTACTTGCTGCGTCGAGTTCATCGTAAATAAATTTGATGATCTCGGCTTTTGATGTTCGGGTTTGTGTGTAAAATTCTTCTGGCGATAAAGGTTTCGTGAGTAAGGGAGCATCGCCAAACATGAAAGCGAGGTAAAAGTAAGCATAGGCCCGTAAGACCCGGGCTTCGGCCTGCAAGCGGTTATACGTAGCCGCCGGAACATTCCCTTTCCCTTTTTCCATGCCTTCAATCATCGTGTTCGCTCGTTGAATGGTCGCATAGGCAAAGGTCCAGATGTTTTGGGCGTGAGCGTTGTACACATCAATATTGCCTTCGCCTAAATCAAGTCCACGCAGCAGGGCTAAATCCGTCCAACCATCCATCATGGACTGATAGGGCGTGTTTCCCGTATTCCAGTAGGCCGAACGGTATAGGGCTGTTAAGGCTCCGTTCATTTCGTTCTGGTTATTGAAAAACTCACCCGTAGCCGGGGCATCCAAGGGGGCCTGGGCTAAGTAATCTTTGCAACCCGAAAACAGGGTCATCGATACGCAAAGGCTTAGTATAGAGAGGAATCTGTATTTCATGAGGGTTAAAAATTAAGATTTAAACCGACGGTGTAGGTACGCATGATGGGGTAAAACTCACCACCCGTATCCCGTTGTTCAGGATCGAAACCGGGGAAGAAGTTAGTCCAGGTAATCAGGTTCTGGCCGCTGAGGTAAATACGAGCCGATTTGATTCGAGCCTTATTGGTAAAGCCCGTAGGCAGGGTATAGCCTACCACCATATTTTTGAGACGTAAGTAAGCCGCCGAACGTACCCAGAAAGAGGAGGTTACGTAGTTGTTCGGCATACTGTTAACGGTCAGACGCGGATAGGCAGCATTGGTGTTGTCAGACGACCAGGAATCTTTCTGATACTCAAACATGGTCCCCTGGAAGTTGGAGGAGAAGAACGGGCGGGCCGCCGTTCCCGACAGGTAATTGTCCTTTTTTCCTACACCCTGAAGGAAAACGGTAAAGTCAAATCCTTTATACTGGCCGGAGAGGTTAAGACTGTATTCGTAGCGTGGGAAGTAGTTACCCAGGATGGTGCGATCATACCCATCGATTTTTCCGTCTGGCTTGCCCTCGGGGCCGCTGATGTCCCGGTAGCGAATATCACCGGGAGCGGTGTTGCCGTAATGGAAAGGGGCATTTTTTACTTCTTCTGCCGTCTGGAAAAACCCATCCGCCAGATAGCCGTAATACGAATCCAGAGCAGAGCCTTCCTGCTGAATGGTAGCTCCGTTGATGATAGGTTTACCGCCATTGCGTAACAGCGTATTTTTGACATCCGAAGCATTCAATTGAACCTGATAACTAAAAGCTCCGACTTTATCACGCCAGCCTAGTCCTAGCTCCCAGCCTTTGTTTCGCATAGAACCGGAGTTTACAAACGGAGCGGTTAAGCCCACATACGAAGGAATGGGGACCAACTGAAGCATATCGACAATATCCCGCTGGAAGAAATCAGCCGTCAGGTTGAGTCGGTTTTTGAGCAGACTCATGTCAAAACCCAGATCCAGAATCCGGGAGGTTTCCCAGCGAATTCCTGCATTAGCCGCGTTCGTAAGAGCATAACCGGGCACGACGACATTACCGAAGTAGTAGTTATAAGCCGTTCCCGAATTAAATAAAGCGTAGGTCGGGTAATAGTCTGCTACCCCGCCACGAATCAGATTTTGGTTACCCAGAGATCCGTACGAAGCCCGGATTTTGGCTTCGCTAATGGTAGAGCGAAGACTTTCCCAGAAGGATTCCTGAGAAATCCGCCAGCCACCAGAGACGGAAGGGAAGAGCTTCCACCAGTTGTTTTCCCGGAAACGGGAAGAGGCATCCCAGCGGCCATTGACTTCCAGCAGGTAACGCTCGTCGTAGGTATAATTCAGTCGAGCGTAAGCCGACACCATGGAAAAGCGGCTTTCGCCTCCGTTCAGCGTCTGTCCTAACTGATCGCCACTACTTAGGTAAGGACGGTCGGGCGAGAGTAAATTCTGACGGAAGGTGTTAATAAAGCTCGTTTTGAAATCTTCCGTGCTGAAGCCCGCCAGACCCGTAAAGGCGTGTTTACCCAGGGCTTTGGTGTACGTGGCCTGGGCCCGGAACAGATTTTGGGTATTCTGGGAAATGTTATCGGAGAGCGAGTTAAGAGCAGGCCACGAGCGTTGATAAATCATGGTATTATTAGCCACGTCCGCTGAATAGATGTCGTACTGATCGACGAAATTGCGAGCCCGATTGGTGTAATAGTTCGAGCTGTAGGTGGCTAGTAATTCCAGCCCTTCGATAGGGGTATAGGTAAGGGTTCCTTTGATGATGCGGGAATCCGTTAGGCTACGGTCAAAACCACCGTCCTGGGCCTTGGCGGCAGGGTTAGAGTTAGCCCAGCCTTCGCCCCACTGTCCGGTATCGAAACGGCCTGGGGTAATGGCGGGAAGCCCAATCATCTCACGAATCAGGTACTGAGGGGAAGATTGTCCCGGCCAGAGTCGGTTGGAATTATTTAATACCAGATCCACCGAGGCATTCAGCTTTTTCGTGATACTGATATCCGTGTTAAAGCGAAGGTCTAGGCGTTTGTAATTGGTGTTCGCCGTGAGCCCGTTTTGATTTAAAAAACTGCCCGAAGCAAAGGTTTTAATGCGATCACCACCCACGGAGAGGGTGAGGCTGTGGTTTTGCATCAGCCCGGAATTGGTCAGCACCAGTTTTTGCCAGTCGGTGTTGAAAATGGTTTTATTATCCGGGCCTGTGTTCTGGTAAGCCGCAATTTGCTGGGTAAAAGTGGCGGGAAGTCCGCTGTTAGCCTGGGCTACATCCCAGTACATCATGTGTTCCAGAGCACTTACTTTCTTCGGTAAATCCGTAGGACTTTGCTTCAAAGCGTAGCTATTATAGCTGATGTTAACCCCTTTGGCTCCGCGTTTGGTCGTGACCAAGACCACCCCATTGGCGGCTCGGGAACCGTAAACGGCGGCAGCGGCGGCATCCTTTAAAATGGAAATGCTGGCGATGTTATTCGGATCAATGGCATCCAGACTCATCTCCACGTTGTCCACCAAAATCAAAGGACTCTGACCCGCATTGATAGAGCCTACGCCCCGAATGCGAATGGTGCCAGCATCCCCTCCGGGTACGCCCGACTGCTGGGTAATGGTTACGCCGGGAGCGGCTCCCTGTAGGGCCAGGGAAGTAGAACCTACCTGACGATTGGTGAGGGTTTTGGGTTCAATAATGGCCACCGATCCGGTCAGATTGACCTTTTTCTGAGTGCCATAGCCCACCACGACTACCTCATTTAATTTTTTGGATTCTTCACTAAGCACCGCGTTATACTCCCCGGCTCCGTTGAAAGGAACTTCCTGCGTAGTGGTGCCGAGGTAAGAAAAGACCAGTATACCCGAAGAGCTACCGGGTCTGAGCGTGTAGCGTCCATCGGTGTCCGTGGTGGTACCTGTAGTAGTGTTTTTAACAACTACCGTTACTCCGGGTAGGGCCTCTCCATTATCCGCCGTTACCCTGCCTCTTACGATCAGACTTTGTGCTGAAAGTGTACATACTTGCATCAGCACCAGAAAAAAGGCTAGCAGCCATTCCCGGTGCCGGGATTGGGTAAAATTCATCATCGCATGAAGTAAAATATGAGGTGAAACTAGGTTAATTCTTCCGCGAACAATCCAGATCAAAATCAATCAGAGCTTCGAAGGTGCGGTGCCAGGGAAGACTGAATTGCAGATGCTGGGGTCGTTGGCAGAAAGAAGCAAAAGGTTTAGAGGTAAAGTAATCCTGCTCAAGCGTTTTCAAATACCCTTGTAATCGTTCCAGACAGAAGGCTTCCACCTGCTTGTTCCGGCTTTCATCCAGAATGAGTGCTCCTAACCCAGGTTTACCAAAGCGGCGGTTGGCTTCCGGGCGAATCAGCGTGTGGAAATAATAATCATCCAGAACCCGGTTGAGTAAAAACCATTGCTGGGCCGAGTACAGGGCGGTTTTGGGTTGTTTAAAACGTTGCGAAGCCAGGTAATACGTAACGCCTTGGGGTAATGCCGTTCCCAACGTATTTCCGGCGGTATTCCAGGAAGCATACCCACTCAAGGCGGGTAGTAACTGGTGTTTGATGAGTAATGCTGAAAAAACGGAATCTCCGCCCTGCACATTCCCAACGGGATCAATGTCTGCTACGATGACGTGCTTTTTCGAAGCCAGCTTTTCTTTGATTTCGTTTACAAAAGAGATCGCTCGTTGAGGTTGCTGACGGGAGGTATATACGTATAATAAAATCTGAGCATCTGTTTCCTTGTCAACCTGGGTAGCTCCGGCGGATTCAATCTGATAACGCACCGAAGTCGTCAGCGGACGGTCTTCAAAAGGCATCGCCCGTTTGGAGAGCGAATCCGACGAATAATAGACTTTAATTTTAGGAGTAAAAGCAGCCTTTTGGGTCAGGAAACGAGCTAACAGCAACATAGATACCTCATCCGTACCGGGTTGTAAAGCTACTTTCGCCTGAAGGTTTTGCTGGTGGATCTGCTCCCGTAAGCGTTGCCCTTCCGCGATGTGAACACCCTGCGGTTTGGCATCATCCTGCGTGATGAGCAGGTAATCAATAATGCCTTTTTTTACCCATTCAATGGCTTTCTGATTGATGGTATGGTTGCGAAGCCGTGCCTGTTGGTAATCTGCCAGTGCTGTTGCCGGAATAACCTTCGCTAACTGAGCGGTTTCTTCCTGACGGGAAGGGTCAGGGGAAATTTCGGCCCAACGAGCTAACTGGGCCCGGTAAGCGTCATTCTTCATATCAGCCGAAGGGGCTAGCCGCATCAGCACACTCTGAGCATACAGGGGCAGGCGAGGAGCTTTTTCCCGGAGTTTGGCAATAATCTCCAGTCGCTTTACTGCCGTTTCCAGTGGTACCTGATGAACGCGTGACCCCACAAGTCCGCCATATGCTAGCATATCCAGGCAAACAATGGCCGCATCAAAGGACGAAAGATCCTGGGAAAGAATCCACTGCCCAATAGCTTCTGACTGGCCCGGTGTGGTAAACTGGCCCAGCATCGCCAGCGGTGGGGCTACGACTTCGGCCCCGGCAATTTGCCCCATTCGCTGCGTGAATTGCAAACAGGGGGGACGGTCATCCAGGGGAATTAGCAAAATCCGGTTTTTCCCTGGTTTCTGTGCCGTAACGGAAAAACTCCAGAAGATCATCAAAAACAACAAAGAGCGAATCATGCGGTATAGGTTTGCTCGGGTTTATAGCCCTTCATTCCAAAAAAAGTGATGTATGCGTAGCAAATCAGGGGTAATACAAAAGCAATCGACCAGTTGTAATGATCAATGAGATACCCCTGTCCGTAGGAGACAATGGCCCCTCCTGCAATGGCAGTGGACAGGTAACCGGAAGCCTGTGAGGTAGCCGCTCCCAGCCCTTTTACCGATAGTGAAAAAATGATGGCAAACATCACGGAGTTACATACCCCCAGGGCAATCATACTCCAGATAGCCACATATCCATTCGTATTCAGCGAGCAGAAAATTAACGCCATGGAAGCGAAGCCCAGAGCGGTTAGCAGGCGTGCGGGAGCCACGGATTTTAAGACCACAGAGCCAATCAACCGACCGGCCAGCATTCCTCCCCAATAGAAAGCTACAAAGGTATTGGCTTCATTTTCAGAGATTTGGAGAGTATCGGCAATGTAGTTGGTAAGAAAGGTCCCGACGGATACTTCGGCTCCTACGTAACAGAAAAGCCCTAAAACGCCGTAACGTAAATGGCGGTAGGTAAACGGCCCTCGGGCTTCTTTCGTATGAGAATGATTAGCGGTTAAAGTGGGTAATTTCAGTTTCCAGACGGCTACGGCAATCAACAGAAGCACCAGCGAAATGCCGAGATAAGGGTAATGCACAGCCTCACTTGATGCATGTTCGAGTGGGCCCAAAATGAATGCAGAACCAAAAAGAGGGGCCGTAGTTGTTCCGATGGACCCAACTCCCTGAATGAGTGTTAAACGCGAAGAGGCGGTTTTCGCGGGCCCCAGAATAGTAATGTAAGGATTCGCGGCTACCTGTAGTAAAACCATACCAATGGCAATGACAAACAAGGCCCCCAGAAACAGGTAATATTCATGCAGGAGGGCCGCTGGTAAAAACAGGGCAGCTCCCAGGGAAGCAATCATAAATCCCCTAACCATCCCTGATTTATAGCCTACTTTTTCAACGATTTTCCCGGCTGGAATGGACATGATTCCGTAGGTGAGAAAAAAGTAGAATTGGACCAGTGAGGATTGAGAGTAAGATAAATCAAATCCCTTTTTGAAAAAAGGCACCAGCGTATCGTTCAGACAGGTAATAAAACCGATCATAAAGTATAACACCGCCAGCGATACCAGAGCTGGTTTATAGGAAGTTACCTGTGAATCCTCACTGGATTGCGTAAACTCAGAAACGGGGATGTTAGCCATAGTCTAATCCTGATAAAGCGAGCTTTCTTTTTTTGTGGCAATGGCCCGAAGCGTCTGGCTGCATTGATACAAACCTCGGGGTACGTGAAAACAGCCTTTCCATTTGCCACCTTTCAGCGGTAAAAGTACGTCACCCTGGCGATTCAGGTAACCAAACCACTCGGGGTATTCTGCATCTTTAAAGTGAGTCCAGGTATACGCATGGATTTTTTCAAACCATTCCCAGCAACGTTCATCGTCCGTATGCAGGTACGCTTTTAAAAGACTAACCAGCGTTTCCACGTGCACCCACCAGAGCTTCTGATCCCATTCCAGTTGTTGAGGCGGATGTCCTTTGACATCCAGGAAATAGAAAATGCCCTCGTGTTCCGAATCCCAACCGTATTCGATCAGGGATAAGGTAAGGTCTTTAGCCTTGGTAATGAGTTCTTTGTCTCCCCGGCGTTCGGCTAAATCCATGATAAACCACATGGATTCCAGGCCATGCCCTGGATTAATCAAACGTCCTTCAAACGAGTCAGAAAAACGGTTATCCAACCCAATATTCTCGAGGATCAGGTTCAGGTCAGGGCGATAAAATTCTTCCATCACCGCATGAATCCCTTTTTGAATCGTTTCTTCTACCAAAGCCGGGTCCAGCAAATGCTCCAGTTCCAGCACCAGATTGCAAAGAATCATGGGCAAGGCGAAATTCTTCAAAGGCCTGCTTCCCGGATACTGCTTCGTATAAATGCCTTTGGGGTTAGCCTGTTTCGCGAGGATATTCAGGAAGGTTTCTTTGGCTACCTGGGCATATACCTCATTTCCGGTGGCTCGATGCAGTTGGGCCAAACCCATCGCCGCGAAGCAGTCGGAGAAAATATTATAAGGCTGAATCAACGGAGTTCCCTCCTGAGTTAAGGAGAAATACCAGTTTCCGGCTTCATCACGCCCGTGTTTGAGTAAAAATTCGGCTCCCTGAACGGCACAATCCAGCCACTCTTTTTTAGGTTCTATCTGGTTATAGAGCATCGCGAAACACCATACCTGCCGTCCTTGTAGCCAAACGAATTTGTCGGTGTCATATACCTGGCCTTGCCGATCCAGACAGGTAAAAAAGCCTCCGTGTTGAGAATCAATGGAATGCTTCAGCCAAAAAGGGATGATGCCTTCAAGTAACTCATTCTCATAAAGAGTCTGGTAATCAAGTACCTTCATAAAATAGGTTCAGAATAATGAATCAATAACGAAAGGGATGCTTCTCTGATAATGGAACACAGAAACTACGGCATACTTAATAATAATATTTATTAAGTATGCCGTAAATTAACAAAATGATAATTATATAATCAAAACAAAATAATAAAATATTTAAACGGGAACTTTGGCAAGGCCTTATAGATCGAGCGAAGGGATTGGATAATAATGTTCTGTTCAGTATAAAAAATGCAATAGATTGTTCTGAACGATTCTGAAGATGTGGAGCTGGACCAGATGGTCAAGTCTGATACATGGCTTTACTAATGAACTCACGGTTTGATGGGGTTTGAAGATCATAGAACCCAACATCTATGATTAGTAAAGACGATGTTATCACCGGAAAATCAGCGTATACCTTGAAGATTGCAACATTTCCGGTAGTCTATGCACCATTTCATCCGATCCCTCGATTTTTAAATATGGTACTTTGCTAATAATAAATGTTTTTATAAGAAGCTTCTTTTGGATAAGGAAGGCATTCCTCCGTAGGATGAGAGCGAAGTCAGGCTTCTTGTACGAATACACTTTCTAAACCGTACGTATTATGCAACAGTATTACCTGTGTATTCTCGTTTTTCTGGCGAGTAGTCTGGGGCTTAAGGCTCAGCAGACGTATTATGTTTCATCCCTCGGGAACGATGTGACCAACGACGGACTAAGTCCAGCGAGTCCCTGGAAAACCATTGCCAAACTCAATGCCACTACCTTCCAGGCGGGTGACAGCATTCTCTTTCGAAGCGGAGACGTCTTTCGCGGAGAAATACTGGCGAATCAATCCGGGACAGCGGGAGCGAGTATTACGTATAGCTCTTATGGTCAGAGTGCCAAACCCGTTATTAATGGTTCGCAGGTGATCACCAACTGGAGTCTTTATCAGGGCAATATCTACGTGGCCGATTACGCCAGTTCCCTCTCATCGCTGAACAACTTTTTCATCAATGGCGTGTCTCAGCAAATAGGCCGTTACCCCAATGCCGACGCTACAAATCAGGGCTACTTGCGAATCCAGTCAGGAAGTGGCAATAATGTATTAACGGATAATACGCTATCAGGCCAAGACTGGACGGGAGCTACGGCTGTGGTTCGGGTTAATTTGTTTCTGCTCAACAAGCCCGTCATTCAGTCGCACGTAGGTAACACCCTCACGTTTGCGTCACCGGCTCTTGGCAACTATAAAGTAAATGCAGGCTATGGCTATTTCATTCAAAATCACCTGTTAACTCTGGATCAGCAGGGCGAATGGTACTATGACCGAACGGCTCAGAAAATCTATCTGTATTCAAACGTAGACCCTAATCAACTGCTGACGGAAGCTCCGGCTAGCAGTACCTGCTTTTTTGCCAGCGGAAAAAGTAACCTTAGTCTCCAGCAACTTACGTTCACGCAGTCCAATGAGTACGCCGTACGCGTAGACAGTGCCGCAGGAGTATTAACGAAGGGCATTCGGGTAGAAAACTGTCGTTTTGAAAATACGCATAACGGGGTCTGGGTAAATCGGGCTTCGCAGGTGGTGGTTTCCGCGAATGAATGTATAAATACCAACAACAACGCCATTTTTATTACCGCCAGCGAATATGAGTGCAACCGCAACCGAATTACCCGTACGGCTTTGCGGGCGGGCATGGGCGAGCCTAATAATAACCAGTACAATGCCATCAATATGGTAGGACGAAATGCTCTGTCTGCCTGGAATTACATTGATAGCGTAGGCTTTTGCGGCATCCGGTTTGAAGGGCGTAATCTGATCGTAAAGAATAACCGCATTTCTAATTTTGCTCTGGTGAAATGTGACGTGGGGGGAATTTATACCTTCAAGGGTTTTGCCCCGGCAACGTACGGATACGGTAATAACCAGGTGATTGGTAATATCGTGAGTAAGGCCTATCCGAACCTCTTCGGAACGACATCGAAGGTAGTTAATTCCAATTATGCTACTGGCATATACATGGATGGGAACAGCTTCGGGAATCTGGTGGCGGGTAATACCGTGCATCAGGTCATGGGTGCGGCTCTGATGCTGAATGTAACCACCTCGTCGCATACCGTGCGAAACAATACTTTTTACGATAACATGTACGGTTTTGGCTATTTCCCGGATACCGTATTTGTGTCAAGAAACCACCGGGTTACTGGAAATATATTTTATGCCAAGTTGGTGAGTCAGCAGGGCGGTATCTTGCAGACGGGAAGACAGCCCTTCCTGCCGATGGTCGGTACGTTGGATAGTAATTTTTATGCCCAGCCCTTCGAGAAAGATCCTACGTTTGTGCAGACCGTTCTTACCAATTCCACGCCCCGCATATCCAGAGCCTTAACGCTGGGCCAATGGCAGGGTCTTTCCTACGATGCACACAGTCAATTTGGAACGAGTTATTATGCCCCCGTAACGATTCAGTCGGCAGGGGCCAATCGTATTACCAATGCCAATAACAGTACGTTTACCACGGGTCTCACCACGGGTGCTACGGCTTATACCCTGACACCTGCCAGCGGAACGAATGCCCCTACCTGGGATAATACCAATCAACTGGACGGAGGCTCTCTCCGACTAAACATGGACGAGGGGAATGGAACCAAATCCTCCCGGGTGGTCATTAATGTCGGGACGCTAACGTATGGCAAGTATTACCGGCTGAAGTTCTCAGCCAAAGGCAGCGTGGACACTACGGCTTTGCAAGTAGCCTTTCTGACCTCTGCTTCTTCCAATTTCGCCGTATGCAAGTTAAAAACGGTATTTCTATCCTCGTCCCGTCAGGAAGTTGAATTGTTGTTGAGTCCGAACTATACCAACGACAATACCTTCTTAAGCCTCACCCTGCACGATGCTCCCCGTAAAGCCTGGATTGATAATGTAGTATTTGCTGAGCTGGAAGTGACCGAACATTCCCCCGAAGATCAGATTCTTTTTCGGGTCAATCCAGATAGCGTAAGCCAGACCATTAATCTGGGAACGCAGACCTATAAAGACGTGCGTGGTGTAACGTATTCGGGTAATTACACGCTGGCTCCCTACGCGTCCGTCATCCTTGAAAAACAAACCAGTACTCCTTTACCTCTCAAATTACTTAACTTTTACCTAAGAGACGAAAATTGCCAGGTAAAGCTATTCTGGAATACATCCGAAGAGCGGAACGTAAGCCAATTTATCGTCGAACACAGCCGTGATGGGATTCATTTTCAGCCGCTTACGTTCGCTAGTCCGGCGGGGAAAGTGCGGAACTACTATTCCTTCCTGGCTACTCCGCCAGCCGCAGAAATCGGTTACTATCGGCTGAAAATCATGGATCAGGATCACTCCTTTGCGTACAGCTCCATCATCTCGGGTTCGGTACATTGCCCGGAAACGGATGTGATTACCGTCTATCCGAATCCTGCCCAGCGGGTCATTCAGGTAAAGTTGAAGGAAGATCGCTCGGTACCGCTTCGGGTTAGTATTCTCAATCTCGCTGGTCAGGTAATGCTGGCTGAGCATGGGGTAATGGCCGTTGCCGGGAAGGGATTTGAATGCAATATTGAGTCCCTCACCCCCGGCGTTTACCTGCTGAAAATTCAGGAAGATTCAAAAACGTACATCCGAAAATTTGTAAAGTAAAGCATTCGTCGAAGGCCCTCCGTTCATACGGGAGGGCCTTTGGTGTGCCTTCGACCCTGTAATCTTTCTCAGAAGCGATCAGGGAACCTTCTGCCTACCAGAATACTCTGCCAACCCTTAATTCTTTCACCCGTGAAAAGAAAACCGCTAAAGTCTTTTCTGATCTTAATTCTTAGTTATGTAAGTCTTCTGGGCCTGCTACTGTATCTGCTTAAAGTATTTTTGTAATTTTTTGATTAAAAATAAGAGTATAGCAGGATAATTCAGACCTTATGGAAAAGACGTAATCTAACCGTATTTCAATGAGAAGCCTGCTCTTCCTTCTGGGGTTGAATCTGATGGTAGTTTTTGCCTTCGCACAACCCAAACGATCTGTTCACCCAGTCAGGGGCTTGCAGGAAGATCTCATTTTCAAACGGTATGGTAGTGCCGAAGGTCTGCCGGATAATCGGGTTCGTTCGTTTCTTCAGGATAAAAAAGGTTTTTTCTGGGTAGGAACCATGAATGGACTGGCCCAATACGATGGGTATCGGTTTCGGAAATTTTACAAAAATAAAGACGCCATTGCGGGCAACTGGGTGTATGATCTTTGCGAAGACTCGCAGGGCTTCATCTGGATTGGAACCCGGGAAGGACTGAGTCGCTTCGATCCTCGTAGGGAAACGTTTGAGAATTTTAGAAATAATCCCGGCGACCCGACCTCGCTGTTTTGTAATCAGATTAATGCCCTGGCCGTAGATACGCAGGGGAAGGTATGGATCGGGACACCCCAGGGATTAAGTGTCTGGAATCCAGCTAGTCGGCAATTCCAAACGATTCAGACGTATCCGTTGAATCATCCCATTCGGCGGATCATCCGTTCGCAGGGCGATTACCTCTGGGTGGCGACCGCAGCCGGTCCCGTTCGGTACAACAGCCGCAGCGGCCAGCACACATTTTATCCTTTTTCGGTGCAGCCCAATGCATATGGCGATCACTTCTGGTCTTTACTGGAAGACAACCAGCACTTGTATCTGGCTACGGGCGGCAATGGTTTATGGCGGTTGCCCTACGATTCCGTTACTAAAAAATACGGTCCGTTTGAGCCGTTGAACCACTTCCCCAGCCAAACCCTGGAACGCACGCAGATTTTTGACATCTGTAAATCTCCCGACGGTGCCTTTTGGTTAGGTACCGATCAGGGCTTGGCCCGATTAACCCAGTTGCACACGCCCCAGGCTCAGCTTCAGTGGTACCGCACCAATGCGAGCAATCCCCAGAGTTTGAGTAATAACCTGGTGTATCGGCTGTATCTGGATCGAACGCAGGTACTCTGGTGCGGTACTGAGCAGCAAATGAGTGCACTCGACCTGAGTTTATTGCCTTTCCGGTCGTTCTCTTTTTCAACGGGATTAGCAGATAATCAGGTTCGTAGCATTGCTACCGATGCCCAAGAATCGGTCTGGCTGGGCATGAGTAAAGCGGGTCTGTACCGTTATTCCCTACTCGACGGATCTACGAAAAAATACGAGTTTGATACGCCTTTCTGGAACGATCACCGAGCTCTGCTGGTCAGCTCAGCAGGAGACGTATGGATGGGAACCCTCGGCGGAGCCCTGCGGCTGAAGAAAAACCAGCAGATTGAAACCGAACTAAAGGGAGCCGCCGTTTTCTGTTTGCTGGAAGATTCCCGGAAAAACATCTGGCTAGGAAGTAACCAAGGGCTTTACCGTCATGGCTTTGACGGGACAAAAGTTCGCGTTCGATTAGGGAACACGGATACGGAATTCATTCGCTCCCTGACCGAAGATCAATCGGGGAAGCTGTGGATTGGTTTTGATAACAACGGGCTGGGTCGCTATGATCCGGTTACGGGAGCCTTTGAACGAGTGCAGGAAACGGATTCAGATCGCCTGGGAACGGCTATCTACACGCTGGTTGAGTTCCCTAAAAATGTGATCTGGGCGGGCTCCGAGTCAGGACTGCATCGGATTCAGCGGAAAGCTGCCGGGCGGTACCAGATTCAGACCTTCACGGAAAAAGACGGCCTCCTGCATCCTTCCGTCAATGGTATTATTCTGGATAAAAACGGCCTGCTCTGGATCAGTACAATCAAGGGACTCATGCGTTTTGATCCTGGCTCGGGCCGTTTTCAAACGTTTTTGCCGCATCAGCATTTCAATTATAACGTCATTACCCGCCTCAAAAACAACGCACTCGTCTACGGCTTAACGAACGGCTTTCTGTATTTTGATCCGCTTCAATTAAGCCGTCAGGTGCTACCTCCGAGGGCGGTTCTGACGGATTTTAAATTGTTTAGTGAAAGGGTAGGCATTGGCGAGGCAATCAATGGCGATACCGTTTTGAATCAATCCCTTCAGCAAACGCGAGCGATTACGCTCAATTATAAAAATAACGTATTTAGTATTGATTTTGCAGCTCTGGAGCTTACCAATCCCGAGGGAGCCAGGTATGCCTACCAGATGGAAGGTTTTGATAAAGCCTGGATTAACGTAGACCCGCAGCATCGTTCGGCTACCTATACCAACCTCAGTGCCGGGACCTACGTTTTTCGGGTAAAAGTGGCTAATAGTTACGGCGAGTGGAGTCGGCAACCCGCCAGCATAACGCTTACCATTCTGCCGCCGCCCTGGAAAACCTGGTGGGCCATTGCGGGGTACATTCTGGTCTTTCATGGGTTAATGTTCGTCTTTATTCGTCACTTGCTTGCCCAGGCCCGTCAACGGGATGCTCTGGCCTTGGAACAGGCTGAAAAAGAGCAGATTAAAAACCTGAATCAGCTGAAACTTCGTTTTTTTACCGACATTTCGCACGAATTTCGGACGCCCCTTACCCTGATGGCCGGACCTATTGAAGATCTCATCAGTAACCCGGAAGTAAAAGGACCCATCCGGGAAAAAGTGAGCATGCTTCAGCGAAACAGTCGTAAGCTTCTACAACTCATTGAGGAGTTAATGACCTTCCAGAAACTAGAGCAGGGTAAAATTACCCTTCAGCTTCAGTCGGTAAAACTGCTGGAATGGCTGAATGAAATCTATCAGAACTTTATCCCGCTGGCTCAACGCCAACAGATTCGCTTTGAACGCATTACGCCAGATGCGGAAGTCTGGGTAATGATTGATCCTTTGCAAATGGAAAAGGTGATGAACAATCTGTTGTCTAACGCCTTTAAATACACGCCTACTGGTGGGACAATCCGGCTGGAAGTTTCTATCTCAGGGGAAGATCGGGTTTGTCTGAACGTGCAGGACTCGGGTAGTGGACTGAGTGCGGAAGAGCAGAGCCACCTGTTCGAGCGTTTTTACCAGTCGGACCCTAATAGGGGCGGCTCGGGGGTGGGTTTATCGCTGGCGAAAAGTCTCATTGAGCTACACGGTGGAGCGATTACCGTATCGAGTCAGCCGCATGTACAAACCAACTTTACGGTCTGGCTGCCTTTGCAAATGAAGGCAGAAGAAAAAGACTTACAGCCTTTGGATGCTGGCATTTCTGTCCCTATTTCAGTTCCTGAATTGGTTCCTGATCCGGTTTCAGATCAGGAACTTCCTGAGTTGTTAGTAGTAGATGATAATGAGGAGATTCTGGATTTCCTTCAGCTCCTGTTTCAGCATCAGTATCGCATTCATCGGGCCCGTCATGGGCAGGAAGCTCTGGACTATCTACAGCAGCATGAGCCTCAGGCCATCATCAGCGATATTATGATGCCCGTAATGGATGGATTGGAGTTGTGCCGACAATTGAAAAGCAGCCTCCATACCTGTCACATTCCGCTGGTTTTATTAACGGCCCGCACACGGGTGGAAAGTGAAATGGAAGGGATTGGGGTAGGGGCGGACGAATATCTGGCCAAACCCTTCCACCCGGAATTACTACGGGTTCGGGTTCAGAAGTTGATTGAAAGTCGGCAGCAGCTCATTCGGAAATACCAGTCAGCCGAAGAAATAGCTCCGCAAGCGTTAACCCGCAATCCGCTTGATGAAGCCTTCCTACAAAAGGTAATCTCGTCCATTGAGCAAAACTTGAGTAATGAAGAATTCAGCGTGGAAGACCTCGGCGATTGCGTGTGCATGAGTCGGAGTAACCTCTTCCGAAAACTGAAAGCCCTGACGGGTCAGACGCCCGCTGGAATTCATTTATTTCATTCGACTCAAACACGCCATGAACCTGTTACTGAAACGCCGTCACAGCATTACCGAAATTACGTATGAAGTCGGCTTCAAGAATCCGTCTTCGTTCAGCAAATCTTTTCGCAAGCAGTTTGGCAAAGCCCCCACCGAATACCTTCAGGACCTGATTGACCGTCAGGTACACTAAGGGCTTGGCACTACTGCGTTTTTTAGGAGTTACTCATGCATTCAAGCCCCGGTTCGGGGCTTTTTTCATTTAAATGGGTCTAAAAACGCGAAAAAGCAACATTTCCACTAGTGTCTGCAACATCTCGGCCTACTCCGCGACTTGGTGAGAGGCTACATTTGCTCAGTCATTATTGAATTTTATGAAGATAAAATATCATCATAAATAGTCGATTCAAAAGGGGCTAATGACGCTCGTCAAGACTTACACCGTTTATCTAAACTTATTTTTATGCGATTACTCATACCTTTTTTAGTGTTGTGGTTCGTTCCTTTGCTGGGGTCAGGTCAGGAACTTTTCCTGAAGGGTCGGGTCACGGCTGAGGGTGGTCAGGGCTTACCCGGGGTCAACGTAGTAGTAAAAGGCACCAACATAGGCACCTCTACCGATGCGGAAGGAAGGTATCAGCTCCGGCTTCCTTCGGGGGACGGAACCCTGCTTTTTTCTTCCATTGGTTACATTAAACAGGAGGTACCTCTGGCCAATCGGACCAGTATTGACGTAACGTTGTTACCCGATGCTCAGGCCCTGAACGAAGTAGTGGTAGTGGGTTATGGCGAACAGAGCCGCAAATCTCTTTCAACCGCTGTAAGCTCCGTATCCTCCAAACAACTGAAAGATATTCCCGTAGCCAACCCCGCCCAGGCTCTGGCCGCTCAGGTATCAGGAGTGAACATCACCCAAACGGGTGGTCAGCCGGGAGCGGCTCCGGTCATTCGCATTCGGGGAGTAGGTTCGCTCGGAGCGGGTAATAGTCCGCTTTACGTAGTAGACGGGTATCCGCTGGCCAGTGCGGATAACTTCAATCAGATCAATCCTGGCGATATCCAATCCATAGAAGTATTAAAAGATGCGGCGGCGGCGGCCATTTACGGCTCCCGGGGAGGAAATGGCGTGATCCTGGTGACGACCAAACGCGGCGAAGTGGGTAAACCCCGAATCATGTTTAATACCTTCGCGGGCGTGCAAAATCTGGCCCGTAAAGTTTCATTGATGAACAACCAGCAGTTCATTGATTTCTCCAGAGAATCGGCGA
This sequence comes from Siphonobacter sp. SORGH_AS_0500, assembly GCF_031453245.1. Lineage (NCBI taxonomy): Bacteria > Pseudomonadati > Bacteroidota > Cytophagia > Cytophagales > Cytophagaceae > Siphonobacter > Siphonobacter sp. SORGH_AS_0500. The sequence continues at coordinate 80,232 of NZ_JAVIYT010000005.1, read as the reverse complement.
TCAATGCCGGGCTTAAGTATTACGCTTTTTACGACAATCCGCCCAGCGATTTGCCTGAAACCGACTGGCAGGAAGCCATTTATCGTCAGGCATTCATGACTCAGCAGGAGCTATCGGCTTCGGGTGGAAGTGAGAAAGTACGTTACCACGTCTCGGGTTCTTACCTCAAGCAGGAGGGCATTCTCAAAGCGACCGGATTTGAACGGTTTACGCTACGGGCTAACCTGGAAATGCAACTCTCTAAACGCGTTCGAGCTGGCGTAGTACTGGCTCCCTCTCTTACGAATACTCAGTACCAAACCGTTGCTGGTACTAACGATGCCTCCATCATTGCCGTGGGAACGGACCCCATTGCGGCGGCTCTGGTGATGCCTTCGCTGTTTCCCGAACGCCTGCCCAATGGCGATTATGCCAACACCAATAATTATCCGTTGACGCAGGGAGCTAATTCCATCTCGCCTAACTTCAGAGGTCCAACGGTTCAGTTTGACCAGTACCGGGATCGGGGCAGCAGTCCCAGGTTTTTAGCCAACTCTTTTATCGAATGGGAATTGGTACCGGATCTGACTGCTAAAACCAGCTTTGGCGTAGAGTACAATACGGATACCCGTAATCAGTTTGTGCCCGCCACGATGCCCTCCAACACGGCCCCCACGGCAAACCTGAGTAACCCACTGGTAAATAACATTGCCGCCGCCAAACGGATGAATACCAGCTCCAACTGGCTGTGGGAAAACACGCTGCATTACCGTAAAACTTTCCACGAAGACCATTCCTTCGATGTTCTGGCTGGTTATACGGTGCAGTCGGCCACGGGGTCCGGGAATGTGATTACGGGAGTAAATGGCAGTTTCATTAACGATTTGATTACGAATGTGAGCGGAGCCGGAACGACTACAGCGACGAATACTTACTCCCAAAACAATCTGGTATCTTATCTGGGGCGGGTTAATTATAGCTATCAGGATCGGTACCTCTTTTCGGCGGCTATTCGTCGGGATGGTTCTTCCCGCTTCGGAGCGAATAATCGCTATGCTACCTTCCCGTCGGTATCTGCTGCCTGGCGACTTTCGGAAGAAAACTTCATGAAATCAGTAACCCTCATTAGTGATCTGAAAATCAGAGGTAGTTACGGGCTAACGGGTAATAATAACATTGGAAATTACGCTTCCCAGAGTTATGCGACCCAGGCCAATTATTCTTTTGGCTCAGGGGCCGGGGCTCGTACGTATGGGTATGCGGCTACGAATATTGCCAACGCCAGCCTCACCTGGGAAACGAACCAGCAGACGGATTTGGGTCTGGAGTTAGGTTTGTGGCAGGACCGGATTTATCTGACCGCAGATGTGTACCAACGGCTCACGACAGGTCTGTTGAATAACCGAAATGTTCCGGCTCTGGTTGGAATCGCAGGCTCGGTGCTGGAGAACATCGGGAAAATAAGCAATAAGGGGCTGGAGCTTTCCATTACATCCCGGAACGTAAGCGGTAAATCCCTGAGCTGGACTACCAACGGTAATATCTCCTTCAATCAAAACCGGGTGCTTTCGCTGGTGAATGACAAACCCATTTACTACAGTGCGGGCGGCTTTACGAATTACGCCATTGTTGAACCGGGGAAGGCTCTGGGAGAATTTTACGGCTACCGACAGATAGGTGTCTTCAAGGATCAGGCCGAGGTAGATGCCGGAGCCGTCTGGGCCAGTGGAGGCTCAAAACCCGGAGATATCAAGTACGAAGACATCAATGGAGATGGCCGAATCAATGCGTCGGATTTAACCTATTTGGGTAACCCGCTGCCGAAATTCATTTACGGACTCACCAATACCCTTACCTGGAAAGGATTTGATCTGAACGTCATTTTGCAAGGCTCGCAGGGAAATAAAATCTGGGCTCAGTGGTTGCGATCGGGTTACTTTTTCAACGGCAACGCCAATACCATTACGGACGTAGCCAATCGCTGGCGGTCAGCCAGCGATCCCGGCAATGGCTGGCAGCCCCGGGCTACGAACACCCCTTCGGGTGGAGCCAATAACCCGTCGAGTCGTTATGTATACGATGCTTCGTTTCTTCGTATCCGCACGGTATCCCTGGGGTACACCCTTCCTTCCCTCCTTACCAAACGCTGGAAAATCGAGCAGGCTCGTTTGTACATGAGCGGTCACAACCTATACACCTTTACGAAATACATCGGGTATAACCCCGAAGCCAATGATAACGGAAACACGACTGCCCCCACGTACGGCTATGATTCGGCTTCGTATCCATTAGCCCGCACCATCACGGTGGGCATAAACCTGGGTTTTTAACCGTGCCAATTTTCAATTCTATGAAACGTATCCTGTTTATTACCAGTCTGCTGATGGCTTGTTTAACGGCCTGTCAACAAAATTTTCTGGAATTAAGAGATCCAACAAAGATCCCAACGGAAAATTTATTTACGTCCGCTTCGAATGTGTCGGCTGCCGTAACGGGCGTATACAGCCAGCTACAACCCATTTATAACAATAGCTATTTCGTATTCGGGGAAATGGCCAGCGATAATGCTTACGAACCCGTCTCTGCCAATGCCCGGTATTTCTTCTCCATTTTTGGAGTCGAGGAAAACAACCCAAACCTGCAAACCATGTGGACGGATAGTTACCGCTGCATCAGCCGGGCCAACACCGTGCTAGCTCATGCGGGAACGGTCGCTATGGATACGACCTTGCGTAACCGCTACCTGGCTGAGATGAAGTTTATTCGGGCTTTAAACTACTTTAATCTGGTACGCGTCTGGGGAGCGGTGCCGCTGGTAACGGAAGATTTAGGAGCGGACTATCAAAAGGCCTATACTTATGGCCGAACGCCTGTCAACGAAGTATATGCCCAGGTTGTCAAGGACTTGCAAGAAGCTGCAACGGCTCTGCCCGTGACGTATTCGGCTGGAGATCTGGGGCGGGCTACTCGTAGTGCTGCCAAAGGCTTGCTGGGGAAAGTGTATTTAACCCAGGGGAATTATTCGCAGGCCGCCGCCGTACTGGGGGAGTTGATTCCCGGCACACCCACGGCGGGCAATCTGGCCAGCGTACACGCCTTACTAACGACGAGTTTTGAGGATGTTTTTTCGACGGGTAACGAAATGAATAAGGAAATACTCTTCGCGGTGCGGTATCTGTCGGGAGGCATCGGGCTGGGTAGTGGATTTGCCAGCAATTTTCTTCCTACCTATTCTGGAACGGATATTATCAAAGCGGGATTATCCGGCGGCCCGGTAGTGCGGCAGGATCTGGCCACTGCCTTTCCGGAAGGGGACCGTCGCAAAGCCCTTTCGGTTGGTTATTACACCAAAGGAAACAGTGCCGCGACTTCCGATTATTACACCCGTAAATACATTGGCAACGGGGCTCCCTTTGCTCGCAATGACGGCGATAATGACTGGATTGTACTTCGGTACGCGGATGTATTGCTGATGTACGCGGAAGCCCTCAATGAATCAGGATCATCAACCAGTGCTTTAGCCTACCTTAACGCGGTTCGGAGCCGGGCGGGGCTGGCCGCTTTAACCACTAGCAGCCCGAGTGAACTCCGCCTGGCCCTGGAAAACGAACGTCGCCTTGAGCTCAGTTACGAAGGGCACCGATGGTTTGATCTGGTCAGAACGGGCCGTTTATTACCCGTAATGAATGCCTTTTATGAGAAGTACGCCAAAATAGCCTCCACCCCGCAGGTTCCTAATAATGGCTTATTTGTCAATAGTGGGGGCAGCCTGGTGCAGGTACAACCGCATCAGGTACTCTTTCCCCTGCCACTTGCTGAGTTGCAGTATAGTTCACAATTAACTCAGAATGAAGGCTATTAAAACACAGCCTGGGTTCCGTGGCTTGCTGCCCTTGAACCCAGACTTACTGATTTTTCATATGCGTATCCGTAGTACACTACTCATTTACTGGCTCCTGCTTCCCGGTTTAATTCTGGCTCAGCCCAGTTCTCTAAAGCAAGCCCAACTGGTTAAAGTCCGGGCGGGATTGCCTCACTTTTTTGAAAAGATCAAAGCGAAGGAAAAGGTGCGGATAGGATACCTCGGCGGAAGCATTACCGAAGCCAGTGGGGGTTGGCGAGACCAGTCTCTGCAATGGTTACAGAAGCAGTATCCGCAGGCCACGTTTACGGGAATAAATGCCGGCGTTGGAGGGACGGGCTCTGATTTAGGCGTGTTCCGGGTAGAACCTCAGGTCTTGGGATTGAAACCAGATTTGGTCTTTGTGGAATTTGCAGTGAACGATCAGGGGAAGAAACCGGAGCAGATTTACCGGGCCATGGAAGGCATCGTAAGAAAAATCTGGCGGCAGAATCCGACCATTGACATTTGTTTCGTCTATACCCTGACGGCTGATCTGGCTCCCTATTACCAGCGGCAGGAACTGCCACCGGCGGCTTTGGCGATGGAGGAAATTGCGGAGCACTACGACGTTCCGGGCGTTTGTCTGGGGCTGGAAGTGGCCCGGCTGGCTCAGGAAGGGAAACTGATTTTTAAAGGCAAACCGGAAGAGCATCCCCAACAACTGGTATTTTCGGCAGATAACGTACATCCTTATCCAGAGACGGGTCAGGCTCTTTATACCCAGGCTTTGGGAGCAGCTTTACGTAAACTGGCTTCGGTACAGAAAAAGGAAAGAGCTTTTGTGATGCCCGCTCCTTTCGTGGCCGATCATTGGGAAGCTGCCCGCATGGTGCCCCTCGACAGGCTTGCCCGGCACGGTAGCTGGCAGATCATAAAACCCGGCACGGATTCTGTTGCTTACCTGCTTCGCAATCGGTTTTCGTACTTGCTAAAATCCACACATCCGGGCGATTACCTGGAAGTACGCATGAAAGGGCTGGCCTGTGGTCTGTATGACGTCGTAGGGCCGGGTTGCGGCTCCTATGAATGGCAAATGGATCAGCAAACGCCCCAACTCATTCCTCGGTTCGATTCGTACGCCACCTATTACCGATCCCATTTTTTTGTCATGCCTACGCCACCCGAGCAGGCCCACGTCATCCGGTTTCGGATTTCCGGGGAGAAACTGAACAAGGCCGACATCCTCAGCAAAAGAAATCAACGCATGGATGATAGCCGCCGCTTTGAAGAAAATGCCGGGTACGCAGGTCAGCTTTTACTGGTGGGTGACCTGATTCCTTAGACCGCATCCCATGAAAAAAACGTATCTAACGCTATTTTGTATCCTGGGCATTTTAATGGCCAATGCCCAGCAACGGGGTAATAAACCCGAGCGGGAAGCCTGGTTCATGGATCTGGGCTTTGGGATGTTCATTCACTGGAGTCTGGATGCTCAGGTGGGAGCCGTCATTAGCCACTCAATGGCCGGAGCCTCCTCGGACTATCTCCGGCGATTTACCACGGAATTACCTAAAACCTTCAACCCAAAGAAGTTTGATCCCGAAGATTGGGCGGTGCTGGCCCGATTGGCAGGCATGAAATACGTCGTTTTTACGGCCAAACATCACTCAGGATTCTGCCTGTGGAATACGCAAACGACTGCGTTTCAGGTCATGCAAACGCCTTTCGGGCGAGATATACTTCGGGAAGTAATGGAAGCGTTTCGAAAGCAGGGCATTGCCATTGGGCTATACTTTTCTCCAGAAGACTTTTACTTTCTGTATCAGCATCAGCTTCCCATCGGACGCTTGCAACATCCGCAACATTATCCGGCCCAGAACCCGGCTTTGATGGCTTACGATAAGCGTCAGCTTAAAGAGTTACTGACGCAGTATGGGAAAATTGATCTTTTGTTTTTTGATGGGCCAGCCGAGGGGCTGAAAGAATATGCCTGGCAACTGCAACCTGAACTGGTGGTTACCCGAGGGCAGATGAATACCCCCGAACAAACGCTGCCCGACCAGCCGATTCCGGGTCCCTGGGAGGCTTGTTTCACCATGGGGACGGACTGGCAGTATAAGCCTACCAATGATCCTCATAAATCGGGTACGGAAATTATCCATATGCTGATTGAAACACGAGCCAAAGGCGGAAATTTACTCCTGAACGTAGGACCTAAACCCAATGGAGAAATTCAGATGGAACAGGAAGCTTTATTACGTGAAATAGCCCTGTGGCAATTGGTAAATCAGGAAAGTGTAGACCACGTTCGACCCTGGCCCCTGACCCGGGAAGGCCCTTACTGGTTTACCAGGGCTCGGGAGTCGAATACTGTTTATGTCTTTATTCCCGGAGGAAAAGAGTGGAAATTACGGCGAAAGAAAAGATTTTGTGTTTCATACCCTGGAAGGCACCGCTCAGACTCGCGTGGAAGTGCTGGGTTATGCCAGCGAATTAGTGGAATATCGACAGGGATTTGATGCCCGGTTACTGGTGCAGCCCACTAGTATGGGTTTGGCGGTTAGTGCCGTAAACGGACAGCGACTCTATACCAATAACCAGTGGCCTAATCCGGTGGTACTAAAAATTTCGAACGTAACCTATAAACCAATCCAAACGCAGGATAAACGCGATGTCATAGACGGGGCTCATTAACATTTTTCTTTACTGGATTTAAAGCTAACGTTTTAAGGGGTAATCGCTTCTAGGTTCGTTTCTTCTGGCATAAAGGAAGGGACGAATCTAGAAGCGATTATCCCGTTTTCTTCTCATGCAGAGGGGGTACATCTTTTAGGAGTACAGTTGCTTGAAGCCATCCTTTCCCCTTCAGCTCTTTCTTTTTTGTTGCTCAGCAAAAGAAAATGTTATTGATTTACAAAGTTTTTTTTGAATTTAACTAAGGGTGTTTGGGCATTTCACTGACTTAGTAATAGAAACAGGAAGTCAGGACTCGTCTTCGTGCTTCAGCTATTCAATCGGGTAGTTTTGTCCGTATAACTTTTAGAGCTAACACGCCGGATGCAGTCTTTACCTGAACAAGAACCAACAACCAAAGGGCCTGTTTTTTCCGAAGATAAGGTACCCATCGTGGCTGACAGTGAGCAATTCATTCGACAGGCTTTTGCTCAGGATTCCCGCAAGGGCTACGAGCTTCTATACCGAAGGTACTATAAAGTCCTTTGCAGTCACGCCGTGCGTTACGTGTATGGACGGGAAGTGGCCGAAGACCTGGTGAGTGAAGTATTCCTGAGTCTCTGGCGAAATCAGTCATTCATGACCATTACCAGCAGCTACCGGGCTTATTTATTTTCAGCCGTTCGTAAACGAGCCTATTCGCATGTACAGGAAGAATTCGGCAGAAGGGGAATTTCTCTGGAACAGCCGGAAGAAACGCTGCCCACGCAGGATGATCCTCAGCATATTTTACAGTACACCGAATTACTCAATCAGCTCGAAAACGGCATTCGGTCTCTGCCGCCCCAATGCCAGCGGGTTTTTCTGCTGAGTCGATTTGAGGGGAAGAAGCACCGCGAAATAGCCGATGAGCTGAATATTAATCAGAAAACGGTGGAAGCCCATCTGCATAAAGCCCTGGAGCATTTACGCCGCATTACGCAAAACGGCTTTTTATTTCTTTTACTCTGGATCAGCTAAGTCGGGAAAAGCCCTGACACTTCTCATACCCACCTATGGAACATCCGGTTACTAAACGAATGGTTTTCGAGCACTTTGCTGGTCGGCTGTCGCCGTTGCAACGACGCCTGATGGAAGAATGGCTTGAAAGTCCTCAGCACCAGGAAATCTACTATACCTGGCTGGAAGAATGGGAACATCAGAACTTACAATACGTTGCCGATTCGGAAGAGGCTTTGCGAAAAAGTCTGACTCAATTGGGCGAAATGCCAGACCAAAGGCCCGAAGAAGTAAAGCCCTCCAGGACCTGGTTGACATTCCGGCGGTTAAGCGTAGCGGCTCTTTTGTTACTGAGCCTTTCGGCCTGTTTTTATGCGGGTTTTGATCGTATTTTTTATAAAACGTTTGAAACGGGTTACGGACAGGTCAAACAAATTACCCTGTCGGACGGCACCCTCGTGACGCTTAATGCTCATTCGTCGTTGCAGGTACCTCGTTTCACCTTTCTTGCGAATAGTCGCCGGGCGTTTTTAAAAGGGGAAGCCGATTTTGATGTCAAACACCTTCCAGATCATCAACCCTTTCGCATTACTACTGAACGTAATTTTCAGGTAACGGTACTCGGTACGAAGTTTACCGTTTTTGCCCGTTCCCGAAAGACGCAGCTCGTGCTTAAAACGGGTAAGGTACAGATTGATTATACGAAGGACCATCGCTCGGAAAAGCTACTCATGAAACCCGGCGAGCTGGTCAGTCTGGATCAGAAAGGACGCTTGCAGCGGAAACAGGTACCGAGTCCGACCCCTTACGATGCCTGGAAAGATCATCGCTATGAATTCAATCATACTTCGCTGGAAGAACTTTCCTATATGTTAGAGGAAAACTATGGTCTGGAAGTGGACATTAAGAACCCGCCGTTGAGAAAGGAAACTACATCGGGGTCCTATCAGGCCCGTAATGCCGATGAATTACTTCAGCTCATTTCCCAATTGTTTGAAATCAATTATAACCGTCAAAACAACCACGTTACGTTCTCTCAATAACTTCTGTAGCTCCGAAAAAGCTTAACCTCTAAATCAGATTTTCTATGAACAGACGCTGTATCTACTTGCTTGGAAGGTATGCGTTGCTGGGTGGACTATGTCTATGGTTTTTCCCTACAGCTTTTAGCCAAACGCTGGCCTGGTTGCCTCCTTCCGTAGTTTCCGGTTCGGCGAAGCAGACGCTTCCCCTGAAACAAGTGCTTCATAACCTGCGGGATTATTATCGGGTGGATTTAATCTATGCCGATAAACTGGTGGAAGGCCAGCACGTGCCCAGCCTTAATTTTTCCCGGTATGCTTCACCGGAAGCGGCTCTGGAAGAGTTATTCAAACCCCTGGATCTGCATTTTCAAAAACTCAAAGCGAAGACGTATATCATAAAGCGTTCTAAAAAAAACGCTTCAGAGAAAGATTCAGCCCATGAATCAGCTTCTACGTCAGAGTTAACTAGCTCACAGGCCTTGGCTCAGGAATCAGTGGTCACAGGCCGGGTAGTAGCCTCCGAATCCAGAGAGGCTCTGGTAGGGGTTTCGGTATTAGTTAAGGGTACGTCGAAGGGGACTACAACCAATGCAGAAGGACAGTTTCAGGTTACTATTCCTTCTCTTCCTGCTACCCTCATTTTCAGTTACGTGGGCTATGAAAAACAAGAGGTTGAGGTCAGCTCCCAAACGAATCTTGACATCGAGTTGAAGCCCAACCCGGAATCTCTCAATGAGGTCGTGGTAATTGGGTATGGGCAGGTGAAGAAAAGCGATTTAACGGGTTCGGTCGCTTCGGTCAAAGCATCGGAAATTAATGCTTACCCGACGACAAACATGGTTCAGGCCTTGTCGGGCAGGGCAGCGGGTGTCTACATTTCTCAAAACAACGGCTCGCCCGGCAGTGCCATTAGTGTACGCGTCAGAGGTACTAATTCCATTCAGGGAAGTAATGAACCTTTGTATGTGGTAGATGGCTTTCCTTATTCCGGCAATCCGACTTTACTGAATAACTCGGATATTGAATCCATTGAGGTATTAAAAGATGCGTCTGCTACGGCTATTTACGGTTCGCGGGGAGCTAACGGGGTCGTTCTCATTACCACAAAAAAAGGTAAATCAGGCCGTACCAGCGTCAGTTATGATGGGTATTATGGCATTCAGACGGTTCGTAAAAAACTCGACCTGATGAACGCTCAGGAATACGCCAATTTCTATAATGAACAAGCAACCAATGACGGACTTGCTCCTCATTTTACCGCCGAAGAAATCGCTCAGTTTGGCAAAGGAACGGATTGGCAGGATTTAGTTTTTCGATCTGCTCCCGTGCAAAATCATTCGGTATCCGTGAGCGGTGGGAGCGAGAAAACCCGCTTTACCGTGCAGGGAGGTAACTTTAACCAGCAGGGAATAATTATCGGCAGCAATTACGTAAGAAACTCCTTACGGGCTAACCTGAGTTTTGACCTAGGGAAAAAGTTTAAACTTGACGTTAGCTCCATTCTGAGTAAAATCAAGTCAGATCGGAAGAATTCAGAGAAAGGCAACCGGGGTGGCTCGCTCATTTCAGCGATATTATCGGGCTATCCTACGGCTCCTGCCACGAATCCAGACGGCAGTTATAGCAATCTGGGTCAATACTATGCCTGGGGTTCGAATGCCATCATTAATCCCCTTAATTTCATCTATCTGCAGAATGATAAAATTCAGTCCAACAAAGTCTTAGCCAATGCGGCTTTATCCTACGAACCCGTGAAGGGTCTGACTCTGAAGACGATGGCGGGTATTGAAAGTACGGATGATCGGACCGACAGCTTTACGTCCAATCGTTTCGTAAATTCAGTCGGCTCGGCCAGTATCAGTACGGCTCAGATAACTAGTCTATTGAGTGAAAACACGCTGAGTTACGTAAAAAACTGGAACCGGCATTCGATTTCAGCCGTCGCGGGCTTTACCTATCAGGACTATACCTATACCTCATTTGCCACTTCTGGAAGCGGTTTCATTAGTGACACTCAGGAAACATACGACATCGGTGCGGCTGCTACGCAAAATGTACCTAGCTCGTCTTACTCCAAATGGGCGTTGCTTTCGTACCTGGCCCGGGTGAATTATACCTTTAACAACAAAATTCTGGCTACGTTGAGTATTCGCTCGGACGGCTCATCCCGCTACAGCGAAGGGCAGAAATGGGGATATTTCCCTTCGGGAGCGTTAGCCTGGCGGTTGTCCGAAGAAGACTTTATTCAAAAACTTCCCTTTATCTCGGATCTCAAAATTCGGGTGGGTTATGGGGAAACGGGTAACACCGCCATTAGCCCTTACCAGACTCTGAATCAACTCAATTCCGGGAGGGTCGTTTTTGGCGATGCCCTGACTACTTCCTACGCTCCGGATACCCGACTGGCAGGGCCTTTACGCTGGGAAACCACTGCCCAGAGTGATGCCGGTCTGGACATTGGTATTTTCAACAACCGCTTCACGTTCACGCTGGATTACTACATTAAAAACACGCGTAACCTCTTGAATAACGTTCAGTTACCCTCTTCACTGGGCTACCTGTACACCATTCAGAACATTGGTAAAATTCAAAACAGAGGACTTGAACTTTCAGCCAGTGCCCGAATCCTGCAACAGGCGTTTAAATGGGACGTATCAGGTAATATTTCCTTTAATCGCAATAAAGTCATGAAGCTCTACGGCGGAAACGATATTCTAGGCGATGCCATTAATATTTCCGTCATTAATGATAACATCAATATCATTCGGGAAGGGGAGTCGCTGGGGGCTTTTTATGGCTACGTATCCAAGGGCTACGATGAGAAGGGAATGGTCGTTTACGAAGATTTTAATAACAATGGTATTCGCGATGCGGGTGATAAACGAATCATTGGGAACCCACTGCCCCGGTTTACCTACGGGTTAAATTCGACGATGTCCTTTAAGAACTTTGAGCTTACGCTGTTTCTGCAGGGAAGTCAGGGGAATGACATCTTCAATTTAAGTGCGGTCAATCAGACCAATGATTATGGACAGGCTCTCAACATGCCCCGCGAGGTTTACCTCAATCACTGGACTCCGTCGAATCCTAACGCCAAGTATCCCATCATCCGTACCTCTTCGCAGCCACAAGTATCCGACCGTTTCATTGAAGACGGTTCTTACTTACGCGTGAAAAACATCCAGCTAAGTTATACACTACCCGTTTCCAGACTGGAGCTGAAATGGCTTGAAAATGCTCAGGTGTATGTCAGTGCCCAGAATCTATTCACGTTTACCAAGTATTCCTGGTATGATCCCGAAATTAACTCCTATGGTGGGTCAAACTCCGTATTGCTGGGCATTGATCATTATGTATATCCGGTAGCCAAAACCACGACTGTGGGTATTCGAGTTAGTTTTTAATTGAGAACATGACCGTCATGAAAAAAATATTCTTACTTCTACTGCTCCTCACGACTGGTTGCTCGGATGCTTTGCTGGAAAAGCCAAAATCGCTAGCCTCAGAGATTTTCTACAACACAGATGCGGAGGTGAAGGCCGCAGTGAATGCCATCTATGGCCCCATGCGTGCAGACAATGCCCTGAGTATTAATTATCCTGCTCAGCTGGAAGGACTGGCAGATTACGGCGATTCCAGGGGAAGTCAAATGGCCGTGAGCCTTTATCAGGGCCTGGATAATACCAATATCAACCGCGTTGGCGTGATTTGGGATAATTTTTACCAATCCATCCGAAATGCCAATTTGGTCATCGCCAATGTACCTAAGGCTACGGCCATCTCGGAGGCTAATAAGGCAGCGTTTCTGGGGGAAGCCAAATTTCTCCGTTCGTTGCTCTATTTTGCTCTGGTGCGTAACTGGAACGGCGTCCCCCTGAGAACGGAGGCCAATATGACAATTTATGACGTAGCCCGGTCTAGCGTAGCAGAAGTGTATGAACTTATTTTAAGTGATGCTCTGGCCGCGGAGGCTTCACTACCAGACACGCCTGCCGAAATCGGTCGGCCCAGCAAGTGGGCGGCCAAGACTCTTTTGTCGGAAATTTACCTGTATCAGGAAAACTACAAGGCTTCGGCGGCCAAAGCGAAGGAAGTCATCGACTCTGGAAAGTACGCTCTGGTAGAAGTCAGCCAGTCCGAGGATTTTCAGAAAATTTATGGTCCGGAAGTAGTGAACACTGCCGAAGAGATTTTTTACTTTAAGTATTCCCGTCAGCAGGGTTTCGGCCTGGTGAGTTATGCTCACCGCAAAACGGCTCAATATAACTACTACGGTCCCGGCGGCGTGTACGCTCAGTACACCGATTCGACCACTAATTCAGTCATTAAAAACTGGAGTGGAAAGGATCTACGCAAAGCTCATATTCTCTATAACGTCGATATTGGATTGGGTAAAAGCAGTTGTTTGTACCGAAAATTCAGAGATCCTGCCGCTACGAATTATGGAGCGGGTAACGATTATCCCTGGTATCGTTACGCTGATCTTCTGCTCTTTCACGCTGAGGCCGAAGCCCGTTCCAATCAGACCCCAACGGAAGCCGCCCTCGAAAGTCTCAATAAAGTACACCGCAGGGCGTATGGCTATCCTTCTAACACCGTGTCTGCCGTCGATCTCAAACGGACCGATTATAACCTGACCTCCTTTATTGACAAAGTGGTTGAAGAAAGGGGATACGAAACCATGTATGAAGGCAAACGCTGGCTCGATTTAAAAAGACTGGGGATTGCCAAACAACGCATTCTGGAAGTGAAGAAAATTGTAGTGGCCGATAAGCACATGCTTTGGCCCATTCCCAGCTCCGAAATTCTTTACAATAAGTTATTAACCGCTGAAAATCAAAATCCTGGTTATTAATGGATTCTTTCAGAACTTGCAAATCGTGTGCAGCAAGTATTTTCTAAACCTCCTGAGCTTATGTCGCATTACCCTCGTCGCCACTTTCTAAAAATAACCAGTCTTGCCAGCGTTGGACTGACTCTTAGCGGGGCCACTCGGCTGGCGGCTACCTACGATCTCATTATTCTCTCGGCCACTCCCGCCGGAATCATGGCTGCCGTAGCGGCGGCCCGTTTAGGAAAGAAATCCCTCATTCTGGAACGGACGGCTTATCTGGGAGGATTGCCAGCCAATGGCCTCGGAGCTACCGATATTGCGACCCGTGGAGCCACGGGCGGCCTGTTTCTGGAGTTTGTGGATCGCATTAAAAACTATTACATCGATACATACGGAGCGGATTCCCAACAGGTAAAAAATTGTTCAGACGGGTATCATTTTGAACCTTCCGTTGCTACGAAAATTTTTCAGGATTTTATTAAAGAACATCCGGCTATTGAGGTGTTAACGCTTCGTCAGTTCAATTTTGAGCCCGAAAACCTAAGCATTCGTAACAACCGCATTGAAAGCATCCGGGTAATCAACCGGACGACTCAAAAACCAGAAACCTACTCGGGTACTTTTTTTATTGATGCTTCTTACGAAGGTGATCTCATCGCGGCGGCGGGCGTGCCGTTTTTTCTGGGTCGGGAAGGCAAAAGCCAATACAATGAAGTAGGGGCGGGACGAGTGTATAAATACTGGGCCGGACCCGAAGGCGAAGGTTCTACGTATCAGGAGGATAACGCCATCGAGTCCTATAACTACCGACTTTGTCTGACCAATAATCCTGCCAACCGGGTTACGATTCAAAAGCCAGCTCACTACAACCGAGACGAGTTTGTTTCTCTGATTGAAGACGTAAAAACGGGCCGTCACACGGGCGTTCAGATGCAAAAACTGACGCCAGCTCAAATCGACGAAAACGAGAAACGAGTGGCAGCCGGTCAACCTCCGCAAGTGCCCGGTATGCCCCAGGGCATTGCCCGGCTGACCAATATGGTGAAGTTGCCCAATCAGAAAACGGATGCCAATAATCAACATCTGGCTTTTCTTTCCACCGATTTACCGGAGGAAAACTGGCCTTATCCTACTTCGGGCTGGCAGTGGCGAGATCAGTTTGCCCAGCGATTGCGGGAGTATACCGAAGGCCTTTTCTACTTCGCTCAAAACGATAGCGAGTTACCCGATTGGTTCCGTAAGCAATGTTCGGAATGGGGCTGGGCTAAAGATGAATATGCCGATAATGGGTACTTCCCGCGTCAGCTTTACGTGCGGGAAGGTCGCCGCATGAAGGGTCAATATATCTTCAAAGCTCAGGATGCCCAGGCCGTCGGCTCCAATGGCAGACCTCCGCTTCACTCCGATAGCGTTACGGCCAGTCACTATGCTCTGGATTCGCACGCGGTACGGAAGCGGGAAGCGGGTCGGGTACACCTGGACGGCTTTTTAAGTTACCCTTCCCAAGTCTACACCGTTCCTTTCCGCGTCATGGTTCCCGATGCTCCGATTGAGAATTTATTATGTCCCGTTGCTGCTTCGGCTACGCACATTGGCTTTTCTACCCTTCGCATGGAACCTTGCTGGATGGCTCTGGGACAGGCGGCGGGTACCGCTGCTGCCTTAACGGGTTCTGCATCCGTACATAAGCTTTCCATCAAAGCTTTACAAGAGTCTCTTCTCAAGCAAAAGGCGATACTGGTGTATTCGCCGGGCATAGACGTTCATGCTAAAGATTTTGCATCCAAGCAATTAGCGAGTTTAAAATAAGATGCTAAGCCTATGAAAATTATTACGCTTTTTTTTCTGCTCAGTTCAAGCCTTTTATACGCTCAGAAACAGGTCGATATCTGCATTTACGGAGGTACGTCAGGGGGGGTAATGGCCGCTGTAGCCGCCAAGCGTTTGGGTAAATCGGTGTTACTCATCGAACCCGGTCAACATCTAGGAGGGATGACTTCGGGGGGATTAGGTTTGACGGATATTGGTAATAAATACGCCATTACGGGTCTTTCTCTTCACTTTTACCGACGTTTAGGTCAGCATTATGGTCCCTTTGAGCAATGGATTTTTGAGCCGCATGTAGCCGAGGATCTCTATAAAACGTATGTGAAAGAAGACAAGGTTGAAGTACTATACGGGTACCGGATTCAATCGGCTAAAAAAAATAAAACAACGCTGGAAGAAATCACGCTGGAGACCGCTTCGGGTGGTCAAACGCAACGCATTCGGGCTAAAATGTTTATGGATTGTTCCTACGAAGGTGACCTCATGGCGAAAGCGGGCGTGTCTTACCGAGTGGGACGCGAAGCCAATGCCGACTATAAAGAAACTTACAACGGCGTTCAGCTTTTAGAGGGTCACCAGTTTCCCGATGGCATTGACCCCTATAAAGAACCAGGCAAACCCGAAAGCGGCCTGCTCTGGGGTATTAGTCCTGAAAAACTGGCGGCCAGGGGCGAGGGCGATAGGAAAGTACAAGCCTATAACTACCGAATCTGTCTAACCAAAAATCCAAACAACCGGGTCGCCATTACCAAGCCTGAAGATTACGACCCCAGCCGTTATGAACTGGTCTTACGTCTGATGCAAAAAAAGCCCTGGAAGACGCTGAACGATGGATTTATCTGGAGCAACATGCCCAATGAAAAGACGGATATTAACAATAGAAACGGCTTTTCTACCGACATGATTGGGATGAATTATGAATATCCCGAAGCTTCCTACGAAAAACGGGCGGAGATTATTCGTCAGCACGAAAATTACACCAAGGGTCTTTTATATTTTATTGGGAATGACCCCCGTGTATCGGAATCCATTCGGGAACAGATGCAGCAATGGGGTTACCCCAAAGATGAATATACCGATAACAACCACTGGTCGCCTCAGCTTTACATCCGCGAAGCCCGAAGAATGGTAGGGGATTACGTCATGACGCAGGCCAATTGCGAAGGAAAAGAAACCGTTACGGATGGCGTAGGACTCGCTGCCTATACCATGGATTCGCACAATTGTCAGCGAATAGTTATTGAAAAAGATGGCAAGCAAATGGTCAAAAACGAAGGAAATGTAGAAGTGGGCGGCTTTGCTCCTTATCCCATCAGTTACCGTTCGCTGATTCCTAAAGCTAGCGAATGCACCAATTTACTCGTTCCCGTGTGCATGTCGGCTACGCACATTGCCTATGGCTCCATTCGCATGGAACCCGTTTTCATGGTTCTGGGCCAGTCTGCCGCCGTTGCGGCGAGTATGGCTATTGACAGAAAAACGTCCGTACAGGCCATCGATGGCCGGAATATCCAAAAGTTATTACTCAAAGATCCGCTGCTAAATGGTTCGGCTGCTGATGTGGTCGTGGATGATGCTCAAAGCAGCGACGTTCAGATTACGGGCGACTGGAATCAGGAAAAAGCCGGGTCTTACGCTCATTCCCTGTTAAGTACGCAGTCTAAGGCTCCGGCTGCGGTACGCTTCACGCCTACACTTCCTGCCACTCAGGCTTATCAGGTGTATGTATACGTGCCCCGAAGAAAAGACGCCAGTTCTCAAACGGTGTTCCGGATATATGATGGCAGCCAGATGCAAACGGTTCATCTCAATAAAGAGCAAGTTATCGTCGAAGGTCAGACCTCCGGTGCCTGGATTCCGCTGGGAACCTTTAAACTACCGGCGGGTAAAAAAGCATACGTCGAAATTACCAATGAGAAAGCGGATGGAGCGGTAGTAGCGGATGCCGTTCAGTTTGTACAGGCGAAGTAATAAAAGGAGAAAGGCCGAAGAAATTGACTTTCTTCGGCCTTTCTCCTTTTATTACTTCGTTCGTGCCCTTCCCCCATAGACCGGGGCAATGCTTTGTTTTCTGAACCTAACATGCTGCCTAGCAGAATACTAGCGTAGGAGTAATCGGGTTGATAGAACCTAAGCATATACTAACTATTCTTAAAAACATCAGAAGCCTGAATTAAACTTACGCTGCTGCCGACGAGCAAACGCTACCATCAGGATTAATACGGGCACTTCGATCAGTGGTCCAATCACAGCGGCAAAAGCAGCTCCTGAATGGATACCAAAGACAGCAATAGCCACCGCAATCCCCAGTTCGAAGTTATTGCCTGCGGCAGTAAAGGCTAGTGAAGTCGATTTAGGGTAATCAGCTCCCGCTTTCCTGGAAAGGTAAAAGGCAGAAAAGAACATGATCGCGAAATAGGCGGTAAGTGGAATAGCGATGCGAACTACGTCGAAGGGAATGCTTACGATCAACTGTCCTTTCAGGCTAAACATTACCACAATCGTAAACAATAAGGCAAGTAGGGTAACTGGGCTAATAGTGGGTAAAAATTTGGTTTCGTACCAATGCGGGCCGAATGCCCGGCTGAGTACTTCCCGCGAGGTAATGCCTAGAAGGAATGGAATGCCTAGATAGATAAATACACTCTGAGCTACTTCACCGATCGTAATAGCAACATCAAAGCCTTGTAATCCGAATAAGGGCGGCAGTAAGGTAACAAATACATAGGCATAGACCGAGTAAAAGAGTACCTGGAAAATGCTATTAAAAGCCACTAATCCGGCGGCATACACCCGGTCACCCCCGGCTAGATCATTCCACACAATCACCATTGCAATGCAGCGAGCAATGCCGATCATAATCAAGCCCGTCATGTATTCGGGTTTATCGGGTAAGAACACAACCGCCAACCCAAACATCAATAAAGGCCCAATGATCCAGTTTTGCACCAGTGATAGCAGTAAAAGGCGGGTGTTTTCAACTACTAGGGGGAGTTCCCGGTAGCGAACTTTTGCCAGAGGAGGATACATCATCAGGATTAGGCCCATGGCTAAGGGTACATTCGTCGACCCAGTACTAAACTGATGGACGAACTCAGGTGCAGTTGGGAAGAAGTAACCTAACGATACCCCTACCAGCATCGCCAGGAAAATCCAGAGCGTCAAATAACGATCCAGAAAGGAAAGCCTTTTTTTAGATTTTGATGGTTCTACAGTTATCACGCTCACATTACTACAGTTTTGGTACACTAAGACAGGTTTTTTTGAACGAAGGCCTGGCTATAGGCTTTGATTTCATCTCGCACCCGGCGGAAAGAAGTGACCAGATCTTCTCCTTCGGTGTGTCCGGGATCAGAAAAGCTTTGATGGATCATTTGCCCGGCGGATGGAAAATAAGGACACTGTTCCCGGGCATGATCGCAAACCGTAATGACGTAATCGAAGGCCATTCCGGTATATTCATCGGCATGGTTAGACGTGTGATGAGAAATATCAATTCCATCTTCGGCCATTACCTGAATAGCCACTGGGTTTACTCCTTTCGGATCTACTCCGGCACTGTATACCTGAGCCCGGTCTCCAGCAAAGAATTGTAGATAAGCTTCAGCTAATTGGCTACGGGCTGAATTCCCCGTACATAACACTAGAATCTTTTTCATAGGAATGAATCGTTAACAACAAAGAGAATTGGGTTTACGGGTAGCTGCTTCGGCTACAATTTCTAAAGCTGGTTTTTCAGTAGCGGTACCACAGCACGACGAATCCGATGCCGTTACACCACAAGCTTCGTTACGGCTCAGGGCTTTGCATTGCGTAAAATCTGCCACAAGAAGAACGGTAAAGTATTCAGAGGTGATGGAAAACTCACCGGGATACATTTGGCAGGTGTCAAACATAGAATTGCCAAACTCAATTTTAACTATGGCTAGAGGATTCAGCGGTAGGGACTTCTCAACGAGATTTACAATCTTAAGGGCTTTGCTCACCGTCATGGAACGTTCAGCCTCTTTTACGGGTGGTTCCCAAAGCTGCACAATGACTTCCGTCCAGCTGTTCATTTGTCCTCCACAATCAACGGATACTATGGGAGCTTGCTTAATCTCTGTAATATGAAACGAAGCATCCACCTGTTCCCCCGATTGATACTCAAAAGCTAGGTGCAAGTTCGGATGAGCTTCCAATGTACTTTTAAACACCTGCCAAGTCATAGGACTGGTTTGGTTCGTCATAGTTTTATCGGTTTATTGTATTATTACGATGAATTCATTCAAAAAAAAGCTGCACTAGCTGCAGCAGGAAACCTCAGTAATGGGTCCTAACAGGCCTCCAAAGACTTGCTTAGCTTCCTTCCATACCTCTGGGTTAATGCAGTAGCAAACACGGGGTGGATTAATTTCCCCCTGAATAATACCAATGCGTTTGAGTTCTTTGAGGTGCTGGGAAACGGTTGCCTGAGCCAAGTTCAATTCATCTACCAAATCTCCACAAACACATGCTTTTTTAGCAGCCAGCATTTGTAGAATGGCCACCCGAGCGGGATGCGAAAAGGCTTTTGCCAGATCAGCAATCCGGTTTTGTTCGGCGGTAAAACTTTCCGTTTTCGTAACTCCCATGAGGCGAAATTAAAATGAATTTAAATCAATCGCAATATTGCGATGATTATTTAATACTTAATTAGCTTTGCTGTAAGTGTTAAATAATCATGGTTCCTCCCCGAGTAGGAACAAGTTTTTCATGACCACGATCAAAGAAAGCAAAAGATAAGTTGGTAAGTACATACCAGATTCCTCAGAAATGTACAAGTACAGGAGAGAGGAATGTGAGTCAATACAAAAAAATACTATCTATGACTAAAGATTATTTTTAGTTAAAATTAACAAATGACTATTTTTACTGAGTATGTATTTTAAAATTTCAGATAAGTAAATATTTGCTTATCAATATTTTAACCTAAATACAATTACCTCTGGTAGCTGGCGAATCCTGATCAGGCAGGCCTGGTAATAGCTGGGTTTGTTGAGTTTAAGTAAATGCCTGGAATACATCTTTCACTAGCAATGACTTAAAAAGCATAAAGCCATGAACCCATCGATCACAACACCATTAATTTTAGTAGTCGAGGATGATAAAGACTATATTGAATTATTAGAAAGAGGTCATAAACGCAGCAACATTAGCTGTCACTATGTATGTATAGAAACGGCTGAAAATGCTTTAACCTTTTTAAAGGCAAAAGACCTGATCCCCCACGTTATCCTGCTGGACTACGACTTACCCGGCATGAGCGGCTTTGAAATGATGGAACAATTGAAAGAATCCGAATGGAAAGCCATTCCTATTCTGATGTTTTCGATTCACAATCGTCCAGAGCTTATTAATGAGGCCTATCAGCGAGGAGTGAATGCTTTTATCCCTAAACCAGAAGGATATACGTCCATTATTGAGCTCTGGCATACAATCTGTTCGTTTTGGGGAAGACACGTTAGCCTGCCTAATTTAACTTAGATACATGTGATTAGATAAAATAGGGTTACTTCGTTACAAGTATCTTCGTTTTCGTTACCCAATTGAAATCATTGGTTAGGCTTTGCCATTTAAAGTTCAAATGTTCTATTCTTTTCGTAAAGTCAGGATTAAGAGTGTTGGACACATTTTTCTTTAGCAAGAAAACAAATAGAAGGATAGGTAATAGACTGACATTCAGATAGCATACCTTTCAAGCGATTTAATGTACTTGTGATTTTTTACAAATCATCTCTCCTGTAACATTAACTATAGAAACGTTAACCCCCCTTTTCGAGTAGGTGGATAAGGTATCCAGCTGTAGTAAATCATTCCTATTTAGATTTTGGCTTAAAAGTTTACTATAAGTAAAATTCAGTTCGTTAAGTAGAAAGGACGATAGCTAAGGGCTTGTTACTGGAGGCGAGATAGGTACAAAACAATATCAGTGAAGGTTTGTTAAAGTAGCATGCATGGGTAGAAAAGGAACTATACCATCTTCTAACACCGCCATTCCTACAGTCATTCTCTCATGCCTACTGCTTCCACGCCCCTTCAAGGACAACAATGGATTAATTTGCTGGATCATCTGGAAGATCCCCTAATCTTTTATAGCCTCTGTTTTTTATCTTATCGCTTGGGGTCTAAACGCAGGTTTACGTTTGATCAATGGCTTTATCTGCTTGCCAAAACGCAGCCTATGTTGGAAATTACCTTATTACAGGCTCTGATTGAGCGGCTTGAGGCCGAGCAGATTATTCAGAAAGGACTCGGCACACCTACTAATTATCGGCTAACCCGTTTATATAGTTCCCACGTCAGCACACTTTTAAGCAATAGCCCCGACCCTAAGTTGCCTTACCTGCTAGGGCTGCTTGAACATTTATAAATCAAACCAGAGAAGTTATGATGATTAAAAAATTTCAAGGTTACCATCGTACTGACGCCAAAGCGACTGACTCAGGTAAAATTCACTAATCCTTAACTTTTACTAGCTTACAGGAGTTAGTACATTATTCCAATCCCAGTATATTTCTATTGCTTTATGTCTGATTCGTCTGCTCTACCTTTATCTAGTAACCTAGCTTTACAAGCCGCCGGGCTAGGAACCTGGCAACTGGATTCGTCTACTCAAACGCTTTATCTGGACACGTTTGCTCAGCAGTTATTAGATAAACCAGCAGAAAGTGATTTCGAAACGTTTATAAAAGATATTCATTCTATTAATCAAAATGAGGTGAATGAAGCCTTTCAAACGTTACCGGATCGGCCGAAGATTGACCTTACGTTTCAGATCAGCAGACCAGCTCCTTCCTGGGTACGACTTTGGGGGAGTGTGACGAAGGAAGCGGAAAGAAACATAGGAAGAGGAGTGATTCAGGTGGTAGCCAAACCCGCTGATCCAAACAACTCGGGGGAATGGCCTTCTCTCTTTGATTGGCTCGATTATTCGCCCATCGGCCTCGCTTTACTTGATGGAAAAGACCTTCATTTTATAAAAGTCAATGCCTCTTTTGCAAAATTGAAGGAAAAAACGCCAGATCAGCTTTTGGGAATGCCTATCGCTATGGCAATGCCCGAACTTGAAAGCTTGGAACAGAAGGAACGCCTGCAACAGGCACTTGCCACTGGAACCGCGTACCGGGTGTCAGAGGTGGAAATCAGGCGAAGTTCTCCTCAACAGCCTGCCTACGTTGATGTATCGTATCAGCCTCAGTGGAATTCAGATCTCAGTCGCTACGCAACGCTTTTAATCATCACCACTGACGTGACGCTACAAGTGCAGATGCGAAAAGAGCTGGAAACTCAAAAGGCTAAGCTTGAGCACGTGATTCAGTTGGCTCCGGTTTCCATTGCCCGTCTGATAGGACCAGATTTCACGCTTTCCACCGTTAATAAAGCCTTTATCGAAATTGCCGGAAAAGGCCCTAACGTATTAAATAAGCCTCTAGTAGAAGTAATGCCGGAGATTGAGGGGCAGCCTTTTTTAGCATTACTGAAAGAAGTGTATACTACCCAGCAGGTGTATGAGCAAAAAGCGTTGCCCGCCCTGATTGTGGAAAAAGGATTGACTCAGCATAAGTTTTTTGACGTTTGTTACGCTCCCTTAGTGGACAAGAATGGCCAAAGTTACGGCGTGCTATGTTTTTCTATTGACGTCACGTCCCAGATAAAGCTTCAGAAACGAATTGAACAGTCAAGCCAATCGCTTCAGAACGCCGTGGATCTGGCTCAGTTAGGTACCTGGGTCATGCATATTAGGGAGCGGATTGTTATGTTTTCTCCCGCCGTGAGCACCTGGATAGGCATGACCTCTGCGTTGACATTTGAACAAATTTTGGCTTTGTCTTCGCAAGTTTCCCAGCTTAGAAGAGCCTATCTGGCTGCCGTTCGGGATACTTCCTCCGGAAAATTTGAAATTGAACTGGAAATCAGACATCCGCAGAGTCGGCAAAAGCTTATCTTTTATGCGTTGGGACATACCCAGTTTAATGAGAAAGGCCAGGCCGTTCAAATTCGGGGCTTCGTTAGAGAGGTAACGGCTGAGCGACTCATGCAGCACAAACTGGAAACCAGTGTACAGGAACGAACCCGGGAGCTGGCCACCTCTAATCAAAAGTTGCAGGTAAGTAACGAGGCACTCGTGCAAACCAACGAGCACCTGAGTCGCTCCAACGAAAGTCTGGAGCAGTTTGCTTTTATTGCCAGCCACGATTTACAGGAACCGCTCCGTAAAATCCGGCAGTTCAGCGATCTGTTGGTAAAATACTATGAACGGGAGCAGGTACTGAATGAAATGTATGTGGACCGTATTCGCCAATCGGCCACCCGGATGAGTGAATTGGTAACGGATTTGTTAGCCTTTTCCCGTATCTCAAACGCTTCACCCGTGCTTAAATCCGTTAACCTGAACCGAATTCTCGAACGAGTTCAGGAGAACCTGGCCGTTTCACTGGAAGAGACCGGGGCGGAGCTTACCATAGACCTGCTGCCTACCGTGCTGGGGGATTCCCTCCAGCTTGAACAGCTTTGGCAAAATCTGGTCTCTAATGCCTTGAAATTCAGTAGTAAAGATTTGAATGGGCAAAGCCAGAAGCCTTTGATTCGTATTCGTTGTCGAACGCTGAAGGCCAATGAACTTCCTGACGGACTTTCGTTGAAAAACAGTGGCTATTACCGCATCAGTATTCAGGATAATGGGGTAGGTTTTGAAAAAAAATACGTAGAACGCATTTTTGGGGTGTTTCAAAGACTCCACGGTAAAGCGGAGTTTAAAGGCTCGGGCATAGGGCTGGCCATCTGCCAGAAAGTAGCTTTGAACCACGGGGGAATCATTACTGCGGAAAGTGAACTCGGAGAAGGAGCTTTGTTTGAACTTTATCTGCCCGTTTAAGAATAGCGATACTTCTGGTGAAAGTGATTGATATACCCTTCTTTGCTCTGGGTTTTCTTCAATAAAGCCAGGTAGGCAAGGTTAGTCATTGAGTAAAAATAACAGGGCTTGCATGGTTTTTGTAGGGGATATAAAACACCATTATTTATACCCTTGAAAATGACTCAGCCTTTTTCTTTTGACACCCACCCCTTAGTTATCTTAGAAGATGACGAAGACGATCAACATATTTATGAAGACGTTCTGAGTGAAATAGCCCCGTACCTTCAGCTTCGTTTTTTTGCGAAAGGAGAAGATTTACTTGTTGCTTTAGAAAGCAAAAGCTTACAACCCTTTTTGATTATCTCTGAAGTCCACCTGAGTGGTATGACGGGCATGGAATTGAGAAGACAGTTGGATAAAGACGATGATATCAGAACCAAGGCCATTCCATTTGTTTTCTTTTCTCACCCCATCTTCAAAAGAGAACTTGAGGAAGCCTACCATTTAACCATTCAGGGCTTTTTCGAGAAAAGTCCCGATCTGGAAAAATTCAAAAGACAGCTTGATTCGGTCATTCGTTACTGGTCCGATTGTCAGCATCCCAATCGTTCGGATGTCAGGTAATCCACCGGAATGTACCCACTTGTTTTGCCATTGGCGTCACTAGCCACACTTTCCCTGGTCTGGTAAGTGAGGTATGTCCTGCTCATCAAAATCCATTACGTTTACCCTTTTGAACGCCCTTCAAAAAGCATTCATTTTGAGTTAATACACTATAAACTACCTGCACAATTAATACTTAATTACATGAATCAAAATCTGGAACAAGACCGGTTGGCCAAGCAATGGTCTAATGAAGAAAACTGGTATGAATGGGGTCCTTATTTAAGTGAGCGGCAATGGGGAACGGTTCGCGAAGATTACTCCGCCGAAGGAGAAGCCTGGGATTCTTTTCCCCACGATCACGCCCGTATGCGGGTGTACCGTTGGGGCGAAGACGGATTAGCGGGCATTTCTGACGAAACCCAGACGCTGTGTTTTGCCTTGTCGCTGTGGAATGGCAAAGATCCTTATTTGAAAGAACGCATGTTTGGCCTTTCCAATGAGCAGGGGAATCACGGTGAAGATGTAAAGGAATTGTATTATTACCTCGACAACACGCCTACGCATAGTCATATGCGGATGTTGTACAAGTACCCACAGGCCGCTTTCCCGTACGAACAACTGGTTGAAGAGAACGCCAATCGTAGTCCGCATGATCCTGAATTTGAATTACTTGATACGGGTATTTTTAAGGACCGGGCTTACTTTGATGTAGAAGTTTCCTATGCTAAAAATGACACCCAGGACATACTGATCCGAATCGTCGTGCATAATCGGGGCGGTCAGGAAGCTACCCTGCATTTGTTACCCACACTCTGGTTTCGGAATCGCTGGGCTTTTCACATAGAAGATGAAAAACCCGTCATTGAACGCGTGAATGATCAGCAGCTTCGGGCTTCGCATCAGCGTTTAGGTACGTATCACTTTACCTTCGACTCGGCCCAGCACGTGTTAATGACGGAAAACGAAACCAATACCGAGCGAGTCTTTAACCATCCTAACCCATCTCCATTCATAAAGGATGCTTTTCATGACGCGGTTACGACTAGCCACTATGAACCGTTTTCACAACAACCGACGGGAACCAAGGCCGCTCCTGTCTATGTCATTACACTGGGAGCAGGCGAATCCAGAGAAGTTCGTTTGCGGTTAAGCAGCAACGAAAATGCCGATTTAGGAGAGGATTTTGAGGCCGTTTTTAATCAACGGGCCGAGGAAGCAGATGCCTTTTATGCCCCTCTGACCGAAGGGCTTACGGAAGACGATACCCGCATCAAGCGGCAAGCCTGGGCTGGCCTTCTGTGGTCCAAACAATACTATCACTACGATGTACGTCGCTGGCTGGAAGGGGATGTCGGACAGCCCATTCCTCCGAGTGAACGCTGGAGTGGGCGTAACTCAGACTGGCAGCACCTGAATGCCGAACACATCATGATTATGCCTGATAAATGGGAGTATCCCTGGTTTGCGGCCTGGGATCAGGCTTTCCAGTCGATTGCCGTGGAAAGCATTGACCTGGAATTTGCAAAGCAACAGTTATACCTGCATGCCGATCCCCGCTATCAGTCTCCAGACGGACGTTTGCCCGCCTACGAATGGAATTTTTCGGATAATAACCCGCCGTTACGGGCCGCCATCAGTTGGGTTTTTTACAAACAGGAGCTGGAGTTTACGGGACGAAAAGATTATGAATTTTTATCCGTCATGTTCGACCGCCTGCGACCCAATTATGAATGGTGGATCAATCACGCCAGTGGGGTAGAAGATGGCCTGTTTCAGGGTGGTTTTCTGGGGCTGGACAACATTAGCCTGTTTGATCGAAGCGAAGACATACCGGCTGGAGGAACACTGGATCAGGCGGATGCTACTGCCTGGGTAGCGGCTTACACCCTCTCGATGATGCGAATTGCTTTAGAGCTGGCTCAGGAAAAACCCGAAATTTATGAACCCCTGAGCTGTTATTATTTCGATCAATACCTGCACATCAGCAAAGCTCTGGAAAACATCGCTAAACTCTGGATTGACGATGATAACCCAGACAGTGATAATGGCTTTGCTTACGATATCTTACACTTACCCAGCGGAGAAAAGCTAACCATTCCCCTGCGTTCGCTGGTTGGACTAGCTAACCTTTTTGCCGTGATGACCGTCGAACGGGAGCATATTCAGAAGTTACCCACTTTTTACGAGAAAGTGCAGGAGTATCTCCAGCATACGGCTTCTGATAATCCCTGTTACTGTGTCATCAATGATAATCCTGAACGGGAATCGTTACTTTTTGCTTTGCTTTCGGCCAAACAATTGGAAAGGTTGAGCTCATTCCTGTTCTCAGAAGACGAATTTCTGGCTCCAGGGGGCATTCGATCTTTATCGGCTGCCTACCGGGAACCGTTTGCCATGGAGATTGCGGGTGAGCATAAAGAAATCCAATATACGCCTGGTGAGTCCGACTCGAACATGTTTGGCGGTAATTCGAACTGGCGAGGCCCGGTTTGGTTTCCTTTCAATTTCTTCATTGTGAAATCGCTGGAAGAATTTGGGAATTATTACCAGGATCAGGTACAGGTAGCCTTACCAACAGGTAGTGACAATCAGGGGAATCTGAAAGATGCTGCTGCTTTTCTGTCCGCCCGACTGTGGCATGCGTTCCGCCCCGACGAAAAGGGTTTGAGACCTTGTTATGGAAAGGATACCATTTACGCAGAAGATCCTCATTTCAAAGATCTGATCCTGTACTACGAACATTTTGACGGGGATACCTCTCGGGGGTTAGGAGCCAGTCACCAGACTGGCTGGACGGCTCTGATTACCCGTCTATAAATACGACTAATGCCCTGCGAAGACCCGCAGGGCATTAGTAAATAAGTAGCTAATGCTGTTTAATGTATTGATATTAAGTGTTTATGCTAGTATAGATAGAAGTAACTAATAACAGGAACGCTACTGAAAATAGCCAGGTTTCCTAAAACAAAACCAGAGCAAGTAAAGGAACCAGTAGGAGCGAAGCAATGGAAGACAGTCCTACCATTAAGGCAGAGTTTTCTTTTTCCGTATCCAGATTGGTGGCAAATACCACTAAGTTAGCGGCAATGGGAAAGCTCACCAGAAGAATCATCAGATTGGACTGATCTTCATCCAGCTTTCCAATCAATCCTTTCTCCAGAAAAACCAGGCCTAGTAGAATAGCTGCTCCCGCTACGTATCTTATGGCCAGTAGTTTAGCGAAAACAGCATAGGCTACTTCCTTAAAATCAATGCCTTCCAACGTAATGCCAATCAATAACATTCCTAAAGTAGAGATGGTCCAGCTTACTACGTCTCCGGCGATTTCTAAATTTTCGGGAAACTTTACCTCCATCACATTTAAAACGATGGCGAGAATACAGGCATAAATAGCCGGAATTTTAAAAACGTTGGCTAAGGCTTTCCCCGGTGACTCATCATTGGTTTTCGACATCAGATAGTAACAAACCGTATCCCCATACAAGGCATTACCTACGTACGCACTGATAATCAGCGGCATCTGAGCTTCACCAAACAGGGCCATCACAACGGGAATGCCAAACCAGCCAATGTTGTAATAGGAATAACTGCACTGAAGCATGTTCTTATTCATATCCGGGGCAATCCACCGACTGGCTACTAGGGCGGGAATATTCATCAGTGCCGCCAACAGAAAAACCATGGCTCCGACCACTGCCGTTTCTGACAGATCGGCTTTGAGAAGATTCTCAATAATAACGAGCGGGATTAATCCGTAGAGTAGAACTTTAGAAATCCATTTGCTTTTCAAATTCCATTTTCGGGCCGCGAAAAACCCAAAAATGATGAAGCCATACAGGGGTAATACTTTGCTAAGTAACTCTTTTATGATGTCCATGGGCTACAAATGTTCAAGCAGATGATTGGTAAGTAAGTCTGCCTGTTCCACATTGAACCACAGTGAATTCACTTCATGTTGAATGCCAGACAGGGGTTGGCCTAAGGCATAAAGCGGCAGATCTTTCCGCTCGGACTTTACCTGAAGCGTTTGAAGATTAACCACTAGTCCACCCGCTCCGTAGGCCTGAATGTATCCTTTTTCCAGCAACGCTTGCAGGAGCGGCTGATCGGTCATTTGTTCAATTTTTGTAGCGGGTCCTGAGGCATTAATCACGAAATCTACGTCACTCACGGAGCCGTCCTGCTGATGTAATAAGAACTTTTTCCCATCCCAGGTAATGTCTTCGCTAAGACCTATCATACGAACCTGCCCGGATTCAAATAGTTGGGCCATTTTTTCTCCATTTGCAAGTGGAATGGCATGACGATTGATGCTGAAGAAAGGATTGATCCATTTGGCAAACAACTGTTTCTGGTCTACGGGCAACAATTGCCAGATGTCATAAATCTCTTCCCGCATGTCGTAAAGGATATTCTGAAATACGCTACTCCCCTCCCGAGCCAGCACGATGTCCTCTTGTAATAGCGTCAGGGCATCCTTTTCGCTTCGTTCGTCCCGCGACCAGTCGGGACTATAACCCAATTGTTCTTCGGCTTCCTTTCGAAACAAACGAATAAGATCCTTCACCCGCAGAGTTCTGGTCTGCTCTCGAATTAGTTTACGTATATTGGAAAGCGTTAAATGTTTGCGATCAACCCCTACTTCAGTAGGAGACTGTACGCGGGGGAGTTGTCCTGTTTTGGAAAAAAAATGGATAGGCCCCCTATGCCCGTTGTTGGTAAGTGTAATCAACGCATCGATAGCCGTGAGGCTACTGCCAACGATACCTACCGAGGCCGTTTTGTCGTGAATGGTTTCTAGAAGAATACTCGTGGGCCAGGGCGACATGAGAAAAGAGGGTAACTTTTCAAACTCCTGAAAAGCCGAAGGAGTGGGGTTCCCCGTCGCTAAAATGGCATAATGACTGGTAAAGACCTGACCCCCGGAAGTGGTGAGGTGCAGGATTTTATCTTCAGTGAAATCAAGATCCGTGATTTCTTCCGCCACCTTTTCGATGGTAATACCGTGTTCTTTGGCCAGTTGGGTATAAGTTTCCAGCATGTCCTTGACATAACTTCCGTACAGCATTCGGGGTGGGTACGCATTTTCATGAATGTCTACGTCAGGGTATTCTTTTTCAATCATGGCCCGATGGGCCTGCATCCAGGAAACAAAGTGCTGACGCTCACCGGGCATGATTCCCATCAGTCCGGCCTTGGTGTTGAGTAAATGACCTTCCTGACCTGTGCCATAGGCTAAGCCCGGGCCGAATTCTTCCTTGCGTTCAAAAAGTAAGAGAGAAAGGGGAGTAGAGGAACGACGGATGATTTGTTTAAATACAAGCTGGATCAGACAGCTCACGCCGCTGGCACCAGCCCCAATAATGGCAACGGTTTGCCGGGGTTGTGGACTCATACCGATTTTAAGTAGTTATAGTGAGTATTGAAAAGCGAACTGTGGATTCATAGTACCAAATTTTACCTATGTATATCCATTGAACACCTTTCCTAGAAGGGTATAAAAGTGTTCCAGTGAGTGGGGTGTGGTTACTGGGAGAGTGGGGAAGAGGTTATTTGTTAAGGAAATCGAGAAATACTTAGGGTTACTACCTTGAAAACGCTATCGGCTCTAGTAAATAATCAGCTTTAGGCCATTCGATTTCAACGCTTGCATTTACATAGGCACAGGCCATAAAATAGCCGATTAGTAATAGGATTTTATTTATCCTAATTGGGCTATTAAATAAAATATTTTAAAATAAATAATCTCTTATACTTTATGTGATGAACATTACACTATATGCTAATAATGCTGAATACTATTGATGTTTGTTTGTAGGAATCATGCTTAAGAAAGATAGATTATTTGAATTACATAGGTTGTTGGTGTACAAATATTAATCAATGTATAATTAAGAAAGGTATAGATGTCGATAGCAGACTAAATCTATTTGTATACTATCATTTATACATTATAGACTTGAATGAATACTATCATCTAGTCGCCATAAGAATACACTTAATAAAATATGAGTTCAATATGTTTACTTATTTAAATTCATATATCGTATTTGTTAAATTGTTTTAAAAATAAAAAATAGTTTGCTTTTTTATTTTGCATATTTTACACTTGTATCAAAATATTTATCTGGTTGAAATAGTATATTTTATAGCATTTAAATTTAGTATACAACGTGTTGAGAAAATATATTCATGCACCTTGTAAAAATTTTACAAATGTATTCAGCTAGTTTCATAAGTTCTTGTCATTATTTAATGACCTATGGTTCAGTTTTAAAATATTAACTATCAATCAACTGCTAAAAACGATTAACTACTTACTTTAACCTAATCCTTCCTGTTCATATGCGGTACTTTCTTTTTCTAGTATTGTTAACTCAGCAAGCTGTAGCTCAAGTGGTATCCGGTGTGGCAACCTATCGTCTTGAAATGCTATACAACCCTCAATCTAATCAATATGGAGTATCAACATACGAATTAAGGTTTAATAAAAATCAATCTGAATTTGTAATGATTAATAATCCTTCTATCGATTATGAGCCTTATGGAATAATCAAGGATTTTACTCGTAAACGTATGATTGCTCCTGAACCTACGTTCGATAAAAATTACTTTGTAGAAGATAGCTTGGTAGCGATTCCCTGGGAAATTTCCAATAAGGAGCGGATGATTGGGAAATGGAAATGTAATGCGGCCTATGCCACCATTAGAGGTCGGGAATATGAAGTTTGGTTTGCTCCAGACCTAGCATTAGAAGACGGCCCCTGGAAATTATATGGATTGCCCGGTCTCATTCTGGACGCTCATTCAAAGGATAACAAAGTAAAAATAGTGATAGATAAGCTTGAATTTAGGGATTCTTCGGTAGTCGTACGTGATATTTACAATTTTGGTAATCCTGATAATGTTAGTTCTAAAAAATTCGAAAAGATACTTGAAGAAAGTATTAAAAGACATATGAAAATAGATAATACTACTTCTACATTAGGGGAAAATATAAGCGTCACCCATAAGCTAAGTATTCCAAGTATTGATATTTATCCGTTTCAGTTAGAAAATGATAAGAAGTAAGATAGAGAAAATTTCATAGTTATATAGTTTGTAGTATTTGTTTAATGCCTAAATATTGATACACTTTTATTATAAAAAATATATTTTTATAATTCAACAAAAGAGTTGTTAAAAATAGCAATTATCAATGAAATTACGGTAAGGGTATTTATGATTACAGACTAAAAAACAAATATGCTTAATGAGTTACTTATTGTTTAGTCATAAAACGTTAGCTATCAACTGAAGATTACAAACTATCAACTACTATAAAAGAAGATATTTTGATTAATAACAACAAAAGGTTTGGATCAATATAGCTTCTTATTAAAGTACCCATGAATTCAATAAGGAACGTCATTAAGTTAATGAAGTTCCTCTTGGTAATCATTGATCTGCCTATTCGTCCATGAAAGCTTTTATACTTCTTATTCTGATTGTAGGATTTTGCTATTTACCTCTTTTTACAACAGCACAGACTGGAAAAACGCAGGATGATCAGGGAAAGCCTATTGCCTCGGCAATAGTTATGGTTTATCGGGTTACACCAAAAGATACTATTTTCCTTCAATATACCCGTAGTAATATGGAGGGAGTGTTTTCGCTAATGCTGGAAAATAGCATCAATCGGAATTTTTTGCTTCGTGTTCGTGCGATGGGATACGCTTCTGTTCAATTATCGGGTGCGGAATGGGTGGCTCCTTACCTCATTTCAATGAAACCGCAGGCTACTGAGTTGGGAGAAGTAAAAATAGCTCAAACACGTCCTCCCATCCATGTCAAAGGCGATACGCTGGAATTCGACGCCAAAGCCTTTGCCAATGGAACTGAACGAACCGTGGAAGATTTACTGAAACGATTGCCTGGTTTGCGAATGAACTCGGAAGGAAAACTGTTCTACAATAACCGACTAATCAAAAAGATTTTTCTGGATGGACAGGAGTTATTTAGTCAGAATTATACCTTGCTTACCAAGAATCTGTCCGCTGATCTGATTGACAAAATACAGGCCATTAGCAATTATACAGAAAACCCTTTACTTCGAGGCATTGAGCAATCCGATGAGCCCGTTCTGAATCTCGAAGTTAAAGCTCATCGAAAAACGAAGCTGATGGGAAATGCGACTGCGGAACTAGGTACACTCGAAAGGGGGAGTTTGAACGGAAGCTTGTTCTCTCTAAAAGGCCCGACCAAGCTAGGTCTGATTGGTAGTGCCAATAACGTAGGCCGTGAATTACTCGTTCCTACGGCACGCTGGTATAATGAGGATGATGCTTTTCAGAGTCTGACACCGCTGCTGACCCCTCAAATGAATCAAGGTGTAGGGCTGGGCATTACCACGCCTTTTAATGTAGCTCGCAAACGATTTCTTTTCAACAAAGGAGCCTTGCTGGGAACGGATGTCAATGTTAAACTTTCGAAACAACTGAAGCTCAAACTGGAAGGCAGTGGCTGGCAGGATCAGCAATGGGCGGAATCCGTCATGCGTAATGTAAACTTGTTACCTAACAGCCAGGTTGAGTATCGTGATTCGACCTGGCAATTTGAAAAGCCCCGTGAAATAAATGGACGCTTACGACTGGATTATACCCCTGGAGCTAGGCATTCCATCCGCTGGCTATCGGACGTGTCAAGTCAGGACAATCCGCAACGAAACTTCATTCATTCCTTCAACCGTACCTTATCAGAACGCCTCCATCTGCAAAGCAGCATTCGTACGCAGCAACAGGCCCATCAGGTAGAGTGGGTTCATAAGCTCAATAACCGGAACGCTCTGGTTGCTAGTAGCCAGTATAGATTCCGTTCGCAGCCGCTGCAAGCTACCTTTGGGAGCCGGCGGTATGCTTCGTTTAATCGCTCGGATTCGACAGGCATTCCCCTGTTACTTCATCGAATCAATTACCGTAGCCAGCAGTGGCAGTCGAGTGTCATCTGGAAGGGATCCCGAGGTAAAAACATCATTAATAAGCCTTCTATTTATTGGAAAGCCGGAATAGAGACACACCTCCAGCAGGATACGTTTGATTCCCGCTTTTCGCTAAACGAACATCCCCTGGCGGATTCCTCATGGTCAAATCGGGGAGATTACCGGCAATGGCTAATCGTACCCTTAGTTGAGTTCAAACATCAGAGAGAGCATTGGCATTTCGATCTTAAGGGCAGATGGCCTTATTATTCGATTACCTTTCGGGAACATGTCCGAAATACGTATATCCAATCAGATCGGTTACAACCAACGGGGCAGGTGCATTTGAGTTATCATACGACTGCTAGCCATCAGTATTTAAGTCTGCTCTTGGCCCGTGAATTACGGTTACCCCCAGTGGAAAGCCTGTGGGATGGCTACTTACTGAGCTCCTATCGGTCATTAACTAAGGGATTGCTGGCGTTTCGTCCCGTAGAGACTTCCCGGGCTGAGCTAGGTTTCCATCATAATAGCTCAAAGTCGTACCTTAGAGCCTCAGGTAAAATTTCCTATCAGCTTCAGTCTGGTGGCACCCTTCATGGGTACACGATTAACGACCTGTTCTCAGTCAACACGCTCATACCTTTTAAGGGTTCTCGTTATGACTGGCACTTCACCACCTCTATTGATAAATATTTCGCTGAAGCCGACTTTAAATTACAGCTGACTAGCAATCTAATGCTGTCTCAGCTTCCTACCGTAATTAACCAAAGCGAGGTACAACTATTACCCTTCCAATCAATGGGTTACAAAGCCAACTTTATTAGTGCATTCGATGGCCCGGTCAATATAGAATTATCACTGGATCATCAACAAATGAGAAGTAAATCCATCAGTGAAGAGACGCAGAAATCGACGCTCCTACAACCGCGTATGCTCATTACGGGCAAGATTGGTAAAAAATGGAGCATGCAGGTCTGGGGCGAAGGTCTGTTCTGGAAGAGTGGTGTCACCAACACCAGCTTTTATCTGGCAGATGCCAGTGTACGTTATCAGCCTTCCAACACCAAGTGCGAGCTAGAACTAGTTGCTCAGAACCTACTTGATACCCGCTATTATTTTACAAATTTTTTAAGTCCTCTTTCCTTTACCGAATTCAGTTACCGACTGCAACCACGTTATCTGGCTTTACGAACCACGTATCGGTTTTGATTGACTATTTATATACTACCGTTTGGCTTTGAATAAGCTACTAAATACTCTAAATCGTACTGTCATCTGATAAAGTATTACGCTTTTGAATAAGATGACTTTGAGACTGCTTTTGAAATTGCTCGGGAGTTTGTCCGGTTTGCTTCTTAAAAAAGCGGCTGAAGTAAGGACGATCCGAAAAGCCCAGCTGAAAAGATATTTCCTTAATGGTACAATCACTGTGAATGATAAGCCGCTTGGCCTCCAGAATAATGCGGTCATGGATGAGTTGCATGCCGGTCTTATCCAGTTTGTCTTTCAAGATCTGATTCAGCCGTTTTGAACTTAAGCCCAGTTTTCCCGCGTAAAAATCTGTATTTCGAACGTGTAAATAGTTACTCTCCAAAAGCGTGAAAAAATCAAAAACTCTTTTCTGATGAATATCATGGTTGGTGAATTCCTGCTCTTTCACTTTAATTAGCTTGAGCAGAAAAACCCGTAGTATCGCTTTAAGAATCATTAAGTCTGCTGCTTCTTTCTGATACTCATCCTTCATAAGCTGAAAAACGGCGGTCAGTTCTCTGGCTATAGGTTCTTCCAGCTTAAGACATGAAAATTCTCCCTGTACATTAAAGATTTTAAAGATATCGAGTAAAAACTCCTTGTCTTCTTCGCTAATCACTTCTCTTTTAAAAGACAATAATTCGCCACTCTTGCCGGCTTTGTTGAGCTGGTGGACTCGATACGGTGGAATTAAATATACCCAGTCGCCCTTAACTTGGATGTCACTGGATCGGATATCGTGAAGGGGATCTTCATTTTTTAACCATACAATCTCAAAGAAGTCTTTTCTACTCGGGTCTTCTAAATAACTCGGTGGGCAGTTGTGCAAATTCCTCATGTACACTAAGGTATTTGAGAGCCGGGATTCCGCTATATTTTTCAATTTGATTGCTCTGAGTTCAGATGGAATATTTTGCCAGTAATGGAGGACTATTCGGAAATAGTCCATCTTGAGTCCTTAAAAATAAGCATTAGTAGATGAATATGTTCCAAATTGTCCAACAATTCTAGAATAATGTATAATTCCTGAGCGGGGGTCACTTTATAGTTTTGCTGCCCATAAACGGATATACCATATGCACTTAGCAATAGAACCCGGAACTGATTTGGGAGCCCATATTCGAGAGAGATACGAACAAATTATTTGGGAAAATACCAGGCTGTTCGAACAGATTAATTTCGATGAATTTGCTCCGTTCGTGAATGAAATCAGCCAAGCGAAGGCTATTTTTTTAGTGGCCGCAGGACGCTCTGGATACGCCATGCGATCTATTGCCATGCGTTTGATGCACTTAGGTTTAAAGGTCCATTTTGTAGGCGATACGACCACCCCGGCTATTCAGCCGGGTGACTTGCTTTGGGCTTCTTCCGGCTCTGGTAGTACAGAATCCATCCTTAGGGCAGCCGAAAAAGCAAAGGCCGTGGGGGCCCGAATTATTGCTATTACGACCAATACTACGTCAACACTAGCTCAGCTTGCTGACGCTCACCTTCAACTCCCCGCCGCCGAGAAACAAGATCACCAAGGCAGCCGATCGAAGCAATATGCAGGAAGTCTATTTGAACAGTCCATACTATTGACCGGAGACGCTCTTTTCATGGAATTGTGGAAACTTGAAGGTTCGACCGCCGAAACTCTTTGGAAGCGTCATGCTAACCTGGAATAATTGTAATTAATCAGTAACCTAACAATAAGTCAAAATGGCAAAATTACAAGTAGCAATAGATTTATTAACTACCCAAGACGCTCTCGCCCTGGCCGCTAAAGTAGCCCCTTACGTAGACATCATCGAATTGGGAACTCCTCTTATCAAAGCAGAAGGTTTGAAGGTGGTAACCGCTATGAAAGAGGCCCATCCTGACAAATTAGTTTTTGCAGATATGAAAACTGCCGATACCGGATTTTTAGAGGCAGAAATCGCATTTCAGGCCGGGGCAGATCTTGTTACGGTGATGGGAACGGTTGATGATGCAACGGTTAAAGGTGCGGTAGAAGCCGCCGAAAAACATGGAAAAAAAGTTGTAGTAGATACAATCGGCGTAAAAGACAGGGTACAGCGGGCTAAAGAAGTTACCGCCTTTGGTGTAGCTTTCGTAGAACTTCACGCAGGATTAGATGAACAAGCTCTGCCCGGTTATTCTATTCAGAAATTAATCAGTGAAGGGAAAGAAGCGAAAGTTCCTTTTTCTGTGGCTGGTGGCGTCAACATTCATACCATTAAAGACGTCGTAGCCGCAGGTGCGGATGTTATTGTGGCCGGTGGTGCTATCTATGGAGCTGAAGACCCAGCAGCAGCAGCCAAAGCACTCAAAGAGGCCATGGTTGCCGTTTAGTGGATCTAAATGTAGAGAAAGAGCCCAGTCTTTAATATAAGGCTGGGCTCTTTCTGTGTGAAAGAACCCCTGGTGCAAGATTCCATCTCGTTCCTGCAATAAGGCAGGTTCCTCCCTTCCGTTAATACCCAAGTTCATAACCTGGATTCGCAATCAAAAAGCGTTGGTAACCCTAAGCGTCGCAGAAGCTTCTCTCCGGCATCCGCGACACAGTCGCTGACGAACTAACGTACGCAACTTTAGTTACAAGATAGCATAATCTGTCACCAATTTTAGAACCTGTAATGACCCGTCCATTTGTTAACGTTATAAGCACCGCATCTACTCGATCAAACAAAGATGAATAGCAAGTTCAACGTCTTTGCCTAAATAAAAACATTCAATGTTCCACGTAAGGAATTAGGATTTATCCTCTATTCTTCCTACCTTTCATCTAAATCGGATGAACAGCTATCGAGCATAGGCCGATTATCTTCTTTTCTATATTACTATACAGCGTTCGACTTCAGTGGAGACTTTTCCAGGATCGAACTTCTGTTATTTCATCGCTAACCTTTTCTGACGCTCCTCCTGCCCATTGCTTTTAGGGACTAAGAAATGCTTTTTATGATTCGATCCCTTATTGCAGGCACTGGTGCCTATATCCCGACACTTGCGGTTACCAACGACGCCTTTCTTTCTTCCCACTTTTACAATCCTGATCAAACGCCTTTAGCTTATTCCATTGAAACGACGCTAAAGAAATTTTCGGCCATCACGGGGATTCATCAGCGTCGTTATGCCGCTCCTGGCATTACCGCATCGCTCATGGGTCTGGAGGCCGGAAGACAGGCTCTTCATCACGCTCAGGCCAACCCAGAACTAATTGATCAAATTATAGTAGCTCATAATTATGGAGATATGGCCTATCGAGGAGCTCCCCGGGATCAGGTCCCTTCTCTAGCTTCCCGTATTAAACAGGGCTTAGGTATTAAAAACCCTTATTGCATTGCATACGATCTTGTTTTCGGCTGTCCGGGATGGCTTTTAGCTCTGATGCAGGCGGATCAGGCCATTCGAAGTGGATCTGCTTCAAGGGTTCTGGTGATTGGGACGGAAACGTTATCCCGGGTACTGGATGGCAGTGATCGGGACTCTATGATTTTTGCCGACGGGGCCGGAGCCTGTTTACTCACTAAAAATGATACGGTTCCTGAACGTGGCCTTTTGCACAGCATTGCCCGCTCGGATACTCAAACCGAAGCTTCTTACATCTATTCAGGTAAAGCCAATGATGGATCAGAAGAAGCTCCCGTTTTTATTAAAATGCAAGGGCATAAAGTCTACGAATATGCTCTGCGGGAGGTACCTCAGGCGATGAAGAAATGCCTGGATGCGAGTGGAAGATCCATTGATGAATTAAAAATGATCTTCATTCATCAGGCTAACGAGAAAATGGATGAGGCCATTCTTCGCGAATTTTACAAATTATATAGCCATACGCCTCCCGCCTTAATAATGCCCATGAATATTGGCTGGATGGGCAATAGCTCCGTGGCTACGATTCCTACGCTACTGCATCAGGTTATGAGCGGAGAATTGGCTGATTACCGTCTGCAATCCAATGACCTTATTCTATTCGCCTCCGTGGGAGCGGGCATGCATATCAATGCCGTGCTGTATCAGGTCTAAAAGATAATTTCATGATGAGGGCATTCCCCACCAGAACTTTTCAAGGGCTTTAATCTTACTTTATGATTCATGAAAACCTATTACTGATTATAACCTTATTTTTTATCATGGCGTTGCTCTATTTGATTAGTCAACGCTTAAAAATAGCTTATCCCATTTTTCTAGTGATGGGAGGTCTGGGCATCAGCTTTATTCCCGGAATTCCGGCGATTGTTATTGATCCTGACCTGGTATTTTTAATATTTTTACCTCCCCTGCTCTTCGAAGCCGCCTGGGAATCCTCTTGGCAGCAGCTTTGGAAGTGGAAAAGATCCATCCTGAGTTTAGGGTTTGGTCTGGTTCTGGTCACTTCGCTGGCCATTGCCTATTTTTCAGTGGCTCTGATTCCCGAATTCACGCTGTCTTTGGGTTTTCTACTGGGAGGTATTATCTCGCCGCCGGATGCCATAGCTGCTACTTCTGTGTTGCGGGGACTGGACGTCCCCAAGCGAGCTCAAACCATTCTGGAAGGCGAGAGCTTAGTCAATGATGCGGCTTCGCTTACCATCTTTCGCTTTGCTTTAGCAGCCCTGTTAACGGGAAACTTTGTCTTTCATGCGGCTCTTATCGATTTCGTGGTGCTTTCAGTCATGGGCGTTTTCGTAGGTGTCAGCATTGCCTATGTACTCTACGGAATCATGCGGTATTGGGGCGGAACTTCGCGTATCATTACCCCGATCACCTTAATTGCTCCGTATCTCATGTATCTCGTAGCAGAGCAGTTCCACTGGTCAGGCGTTATGGCGGTAGTTAGCGGAGGCTTGTTATTATCGGCTCGTTCCAGTACTTTTCTTAATTACCAAACCCGCCAGCAAACCCGGGAAGTATGGGCTACGGTCGGTTTCCTGCTCAATGGATTCGTCTTTACCATCATTGGACTTCAATTACCCCTGATTGTGCAGGGGTTAGAAGAATATACGGTAGGAGAGGTCATTTATTATTCCTTGCTAATCAGTGCCTTAGTTATCGGTATTCGTATCGTTTTGGTTTACATATCCTTTTTTGTAGCTCAATTTCTCTCTACGAATAAATCATCTCTGGAACCTCACCCAGGACTAAAATTTTCCTTTCTCATTGGCTGGGCTGGGATGCGGGGCGTGGTATCACTGGCTTCGGCCCTGGCGATCCCTCTGACTTTGGCGGATGAAACAACAGCCTTCCCGCACCGAAATCTAATTCTATTTCTTACGTTCGTAGTCATTCTAATCACGCTTGTGTTGCAGGGACTGACGTTGCCCTTAGTAATCAAATGGCTGGGCATTCAGGAGACCGCCGAGCAAATTCCGGCTCAAAAACAAATCGAATCGTTACGCCTGGAACTGAACCAGCTATCACTTGAGCATCTGGAAGCTCATTATAGTTACGAAATTGAGGAGTACGAGGCCATTGAGCGGATCCAGGCCCAGCTCGTTTCTTATCTTTTTGTAACGCAAAAGACCTTACTTTCTAAGGATCAGGGTTCTGGCTTGGTAACCGTTCAGGATCTTTATCGGAAAGTCATGCTTGAACTCATTGAAGTAAGAAGGCAGGGGCTGGGGCGAATCAAAAAACAGAATCGATTTGATGACGACATTCTTCGGGCTAAAGAAAAGGAACTCGATTACGAGCAGGCTCGCTGGTCACGCAAATAGCACATTTAACTTTGACGTATAACTGGTAAGGTTATGTAAAACCAGACATTCCTTGCTTCGAACATCTGATCGAAGCAAGGAATGTCTGGTTTTACGTTTACGTAGGGCCCCCGTTTTCTACTAACCCAAAGAATAGCATCAGCTTCGATGAGTCCGGTATCGTTCTCTAGTTCCAGCTAACTCTAATTAGATCCGGTACGATTACGGGCCTGAAACTGCGTTGTTTAAGATCAGTCCAATCGGCAAGGTTAAAGAAGGTTTGATTTAGCAGAGCAATCAGCAAATGCATCATAATCAAAGGAATAAAGAGTGAAAATAGTGTAAGACCAAGTTAGAAACCATTAACCCACCAAAGGAGTAGGCCGACCCTGGATCTTCAAGAGGCGATAGTGGGAATGTAATGCCGATAAAAAACTTCGGTTTTCCAGATAGGGTAGGTTAAAATCAGCCGCTGTTTGTTTGATTATGGGAGTTAGGGCTGGGTAATGAATATGGCACACTTTCGGAAATAAGTGGTGTTCAATCTGGCGATTCAGTCCACCCAGAAAGAAGGCCGCTACTTTTGAATACGGAGCAAAATTGGCCGTCGTTCGAAGCTGGTGAACGGCCCAGGCTTCCTCGATATCTCCCTGCGAAGTAGGCGTGGGAAAACTAGTACCTTCTACTACGTGGGCTAGTTGAAAGACCAGTCCCAGTACAAGACCTTCCGTCAGGTGCATGGTTAAAAAGCCAATACCTACCTGCCACCAACTTACATCAAGAATGAGGTACGGTAATACCAGTAAAAAGAAGTAATAGATAAATTTACCAGCAAAAAGGTTTATGTATTCTTTTTTGGGGTGGCCAGTATTAACCTGTTGCCCAATCCTGGCTTTAAAAAACTTCATATAGTCTTTTCTGAAAACCCAGGAAAGAGAGGCCAGAGAATAGAGAGCAAAAGCATAATAGTGCTGGTAGCGTTGCCAGGGTTTAAGGGGTTCATCGGAATCAATGCGAATTAAACCCGGAGCAATTTCAATGTCTTCATCATGGCCGGGAATGTTGGTATAGGTATGGTGAACGACATTATGCGTGATTTTCCAGACGTAGGGATTGGCTCCCATGAGATAGAAACTATTGCCTAACCATCGATTAACCCAGGCTTTGGAAGAAAAGGCTCCGTGCAAGGCATCATGGGAAACGTTGAAACCAATGAAAGCGGCCAATAAGCCGAGTCCTACGCAAAAACTCAGCATCGTCCACGGGCCAAACTGATTGGATAACAAAAGCACATAGAGTAGCAGAAAGCCCCCCAGAAATAAACTTGCTTTAAGCCACATGGCTGCATTGGCATGCGGGGAAAGACCCTGTTTTTTAAAATAGGTATCCGTTCGTTCACGCAGGGTTGCGAAGAACTGCGACTGAGATACGTTTGTAAATTTGAGTTGTTTTTTCATGAAAAAAGGGTTGGCACTTTGTATGTAAACCGTAAGCGAATAGACGCTTATGAACAAAGCAGAAAACTCTGGTCGTTGAAAACCAGAAATGAGAAAGAAATCAGATTGTACTGAGCAGAAATAGCGAATCCTTAGACTGAACGAATAAAAGTAGGCTTACCAAGGAGGCGAGGGCAGGTAATCGTTTGGGGGTAGTCATGATCGTTGGTGATAACCGAACCGAATCAGGGGGCTAACCCAAAAGCGAGGCAGTGTGAAGTTCTTAGGTATACGTAAATACCTGGTACTCTTATAGAACCTAGGGATAGGGTAGTTAGTTCATGGTATTAAGTAATAAATCGATTTTTAAAGCAACGCTCCATCCTAAGTACGCTCCCTACGTTTGAGAATAAACTACTAATGCGAGAATCCATCTCATACCTAGAAAAAAGGCAGGTTCTCACCTGCCATTAGAACCCTGAGACTCTGATTCGTGAAAAAAGCGTTGGTAATGTGAAGCTTCCGCGACGCTTTATTTCTCATAAGACTCCACTACTTCAATTAACCCTACAATATGGTTGTTGAACTCCTCTAACTCTTCAGCTGGTACCCACAATTCATTATGAATAGGACCACCTACATTTTCAATAGCGTACTTCTTTAAATAATCACTATTGACTTCAAACTGAGTTACGTAGCCATTGCCGTAGGCGGGTACATTCCATTGAACCGTAATCTGTCGAGCGTACTCTATATTAGTGACAGGATAAAAGATGGGTTGCTCAGGTAAACGGGGTGGAAACTTAGTCCAATTTGATTGGGCAATCAGATCTAATTCCTTTTTGCTAACGGGGCGGAATAGCGTTGTTGTCATTATTCTTAAAATTTACTGTATAAATAAAAATTCACTACCTATGAGTTATTGGACGACAGGCAAGATGTACCCACGATTGATTCTTTAATGACAAATGAAGCCTATGAGTTGCTTTTACGGAATACCAGTTCAATACTACTATTCTAATTAAATTCGTGTTCTCTGGATTTTAACCATACAGACCAGTTTATAAAATCCATG
Organism: Siphonobacter sp. SORGH_AS_0500; assembly: GCF_031453245.1. NCBI lineage: Bacteria > Pseudomonadati > Bacteroidota > Cytophagia > Cytophagales > Cytophagaceae > Siphonobacter > Siphonobacter sp. SORGH_AS_0500. The sequence continues at coordinate 37,192 of NZ_JAVIYT010000005.1, read as the reverse complement.
AACTGAGTGACGATATGATTTTCTTTAGTTCAATTGGTAATGGATAGTAACAATTCCCTGAAGACCCGTATACCAAATTGCCTCTTGAGAAAGCAGGCCAACACCGGGCTGATGACTCATAAAACTTCCTGAGATGAGGTAATTGTCGCGGGAGGAAAAAGGAACAAATTTTTGTAAACCTACGTCTAGCCCCCAGCGTGAAGACAAACGAAAAGCTGCTGCTGCGGATAAAGCTAATCCGATCCGAATGCCATGCTCAGAGGCAAGGTAATGCATTTTCTCTCCCGAGGAAAAAGAGTTAATGATTCCTTTTTGATCGTAAGAAGAGCCTAGGAAGGCACTGCCTAACTTTAGGCCCACCTTAGCTGTTGGCTTGCTACTACGAATGACATCGATGCGAGCTCCCGCTTTTAAAAAGGCTCCTGAGGTTTTGATGTCGTCAACACCACAATCGCACATATAGCCTGAAGCAAAGCCTCCGAATGAATTTTGAAAGGTGTATCCGCCTTGAAGGGTTAAAGCCCAGGCATTCAGGTTCGGGCTAAATTCACTAGTGATTTCAATTGATTTGCCTGGAAGAGTGGCGAGATTGATTCCCACCTGACTTTGCCAGTTTTGTGCATGCCCACAGCAGGCGAAACCAAGGATAACGAAGGTTAAAAGAAGACGCATAGTGCAGAAAGGAAAGGTAGAAAGATAAATCTTGGTAAAGATACAGTTTATAAAAAAACCAGCTATTCCCACTGGTGCAAGATTCCATCTCGTTTCTACAAAAAGGGCAGGTGAAAACCTGCCTTCCTGAGACCTCAATTCGTAAAAAACGGTTGGTAATACGCAGCGTCGCAGACGCTTTTCTGCGGCCCCGCAACTGACGAAAGCATGGCTCCTAAAGCGAGGACCAATTTGGCCCAGAGGACTTATGGTAATAACAAGCCGGAGGGGGTATAGAAAATCACCTTGATGACCCCCTTGCTTGAAGCGAACCAAAGTTAGGAAAGGAGACCTGTGTTTTTCACAAAGCTGTACGGGTTGGTTGATTCAGTAGTTGCCTAACTCGTTCTGGTAACCTACGCTTGCCCCCCGCCGTTGAACTGCCCAAAAATAAAGAAGACACACAAAATGAATATTCCTTTTGAAAATAAAGAAAACATAAACTCTGGTTGATAAAGACTAGTAAAGATAAATCGTAAGGTGATATTCATAAAAAAGAACTAATTAATGAATAAACCTATAACCATGTCATACCTTTTGACAGATTTGGAAAATGGAATGAAAGGTTTATTATTAATCCGATTTTGCTAATCTAAAGGATCTTGATAAATCGATGTATATTAAATAATTATTAGTCTTTTTTTTACCAAAGGATAGCTTTATCGATTAGTGATAAAGCTATCCTTTAATATGCACTATAGGTCATTTAAGTCTATATAATCAAGTTAGTTAATTTAAAATTACCTTACCTGATACTACTGAATTTTGACTTATCAAACTAACTATATATATACCAGTAGTTAATAAATTACCTTCAAAGGTTATTTTGTTTTCACCAGGTACTAGTCGAATACGTTTAGACATAATTTTTCTTCCTAAATAATCTATTAGCTGAATTTCTGAAGCATTAGCTAAATTGGTATCCCCATAATGTACCCATGCCTGTATGTTTCGTGTTGGGGTTGAGGAAACTCTAAGTTGTATTCCTAAATAAGCATCAAATTTTACAGATACTGAGCGTGAAAAAGTATAGTTACCGTCAAAGTCAATTTGTTTTAATCTATAGTAATGAATTACTGAGGGATCTAGGTCATAATGCGTGAAGTTATACTCTTGCTTGACTGTGGTTGTTCCTTTTCCCTCTAATGTGCCTATCGTCTCGAAGTCTTTGCCATTAGTCGAATGCTGAATTTCAAAAAGGGAATTATGAACTTCTTGAGCTGTTGACCAGCTTAATCTAGCGTTTTTACCATCAGCTTTGGATACAAAAGTCGCAAGTGAAACAGGTGTAGAAGAGCCAACGTTTATAGTCGTAAAGGAATTGTCATCTGAAATATCATTGCCAGAAGTTTGAGCACCAACGAAACCCACGGTACCAGAAACTAGATCGCTGGTGGCGGAATTTACGGCAAGATAATGGATCTGAGCACTAAGGCATTGAGAGCGAGTAATAGTAGAGTTATTGATCAAGCGAACGCCATTTGCAGGGGTACCGGGGTCGTTGATGGTAAAGGAGAAGGTTGAAAGAGGAGACCCATCGGGATTAGTGACATTAGTAATGCTAGCTGCAGCCCCTACCGTCACCAGTGGTCTAATGCGATTACTAGGTAAAATGACATTAGCCGGACCAGTGTTACATATCGTCATTAGGATGGTGCCATTTGTATTGAGCGGGGTATAGTCCTGCTCGGCATTTATATTTATACTAACGTTCTGAGCCTGAACTAATAGGGCTAGTAAGCTAAAAATCAAGGCAAGAGTTATATGTTTGATAGTCATATCTACAGTTTGGTTGAGAACATTCCCCAGCCAAAGGCTGGGGAATATTGATAAAGCATTGTTAGTTATACGCTATTCTGGTTAGTTAGCTGAGACGGTTGTAACAACAATGTTATTGTTGTCAGGGGTTTCGCCCCCGCCGGTTTCTGAATAAACGGTAGCTGTAATGTTTTGACGAGTCCCCGTAGTTGTATTAGTCTTGCGGCTAATTGTGAGACCTAATGTTGCAGAGCCATTGGCAGGAATAACGACACCTGGTTTAGAAGTGAACATAATGAAACCAGCATTTTCGGTGATGTTCCAGTTACCATTTTGGTTTGGAGTATTTCCAGAAACGTTTGAGTTACCACTGGTAGTTGGATAAGTAATCGTAAATCCAGGAATCTTAGCAATGGTAAATTCAATAATATCCGTTGTTGCTACTCCAGCTACTTCGTAAATGTTAATTACAAAATCTCGGGGACCGCTACCAGGTAAAAAGGTCAGTGAATTAATGTCTGACGTGGGTGTTAAGTCTGGCCTACTGACGATGAAAGAAATACCACCGAACTGATTCAACTTCGTGTCAATAACATCGGAGATACCATCTTTATCAGCATCGGTAGTGGTATCAATTTTACCATCGTTGTTAGTATCTAGTAACCCTTTGCCGTTACTAACAATATCATTCGTTCCGTCATTATTACTATCCAGATCGTTGTAATCAGGTGTACCATCACTATCGGCATCTTTAGGGGCCGTCGCACCGGGAGAACCAAAGGTATTTTTAGCGTTATCTGCAGTATCTTGAATTCCATCACCGTCCGTATCTGGACCGTCCACAACGCCGTCATTATCCGCGTCAACCAGATTTATTTTACCTCCTTCTATCAAATCACTAACACTATCATTATCACTGTCTAGATCGAGGTAATCGGGAATGTTATCACCATCTGTATCTTTAGGATTTGTAGCAGTTCCCTTTTCAAATGAATCTAGAATGCTATCATTGTCGCTGTCCAAGTCTATGTAATCAGGCACTAAATCTCCGTCTGTTTCAGCTAATTTGGGTGAATTTGCATCACCAAAAGCACTAGGAAGTTCATCTACTGTCGCCATGATGCCATCGTGATCGACATCTACGGTACTGTCAACTTTTCCGTCACCATTAGCATCTAAGGCGAATGGATTTATGATTCCACTTTCATAAAGATCAAAAATTCCGTCGTTATCGCTGTCTAGATCAATGAAGTTAGGCTTACCGTCACCATCGGTATCGATTGGTGCTAACCCATTACCAGCCGTGGTAGGAATACCATTTGTAGCAGCTTCGCCATCAGCCTTAGCATCATTATTAACATCCGTTCCCCCGGCTTCAATCACATCGGCAACACCATCATTATCGCTGTCTAGATCATGATAATTGGGAATGCCATCCCCATCTGTATCAATTGCTGAAGAGCCTTCTGCATTTTCAACGGTATCTAAAATACCATCGTTGTCATCATCTAAATCCAATCGATCTACAATACCATCGCCATCAGTATCTACATCAACAGTAATGTTAGTAGGGCAATCCAGTGTGGTTACTTCGCTATGCTGTGTAGTATTATTAAAAGTATTATTTCCTCCAAAGTTATAAGATCCAGAATTCGTAGAGCCCACTTGATTGACATAACTAGAAATTGAAGCAAGCTGGAACTTACTATTAATAATCGAAATGAATCCTCCAGCATTGTCATAGTTACTGATATCACTTCCGGCTATGCTAGCACTGTTACCACGTTTATTACCGAAGAAAACGCAATTATCTAAAGATGTTGATAAATCATAATTACGAATAGCTCCTCCCCAAGCATTAGATGAAGTGACTACATTTTCTATGAATTTTGAATCTTGAATATAAAAAGCATTCGCATTTGCGTTCATAAAAATAGCTCCTCCTCCTTCTCCTGATCCATTTGAGGTAGTACGAGCCATGTTATTATAAAAAGTACTCCCTTTTATTGTATTAACGTGGGTTTGATCTAGACGGGTGGTGTGATAAATAGCTCCTCCTGAACCAGCATCATTGTTATAAAAATTTGAATTTAGAATTTCTAAATCAGCAGTAGTAGCGAAAATAGCACCGCCATAATATGATCCAGGTGCGGTATTGTTATTGAAACTAGAGTTGTTAATTCTAACTTTAGAAGTAGTTTGATAAATGGCCCCTCCATATAGAGTAGAAGCGTTGGAACAAAAAGTACTATTAGTAATATCTACGTATGCATTGTTAATGCTTGTAAGATAAAGGGCACCTCCATTTAATGCTTTATTATTAGTGAAAACCGAATTTTCAATAACTAGCTTTGCCGAATTATTATCTGTACTGTAATAAACTACTCCTCCATCTAGTGAAGCTGTATTGTTGCCGAAAAAGCAATTATCAATGGTAAATGTACCACCATTATATGTGGTCATATATATGATACCATTAGTAACACTTAAATCCTTAATGGTAAGATCCACAAGCTTTATATTTCCGGTAAAAGTTGACCCATAGAATATGGCTCCGTTACCTGTAGCTCCATGTAAGTGAAGACCTTTAATCTCTATATTAGGCGTACTTGATACCGATGAAATGCTATAAAATCTTCCACCATTGGACTTATTCAATAGGGTGGGGTGGGCAATGGGATCATAACCTATTAAACTAGTACCTGTAGCTGTAGAGGGAAACCCACCTTGTATTTTAATATTATTTTTTTCCAATTCAGTAGTTGCTGAGACCAAGTAGTTGCCTTCGGCAATATAAATGGTTGTATTGGCAGCTAGACTTCCAGTGGGAATACTTCCTCTAGCATCATCCCAAGAAGTACCATTACCAGTAGCTCCTTGTTTAATGAAAATTTGTCCATTTGTATCAATAATGGAAACAATAGCAGTCATTATAAAAGTTATTAAAACTTTTATAATGACTTGATTTTTTTGTAAGACTTTGTAAAAAATATTCATTTTTTCAAATTTAAGTTAATGAATAGAAATGCAGACTTATTCAAATGATTTAATTAATCAAAAGTGTACAAGATTGTGAATTATATATATACACTCTTATTGATCACAAATCAAGTTAAATATGCTATGATTTGAAATACCTCATTGAAGTATTTCAAATCATAGCATATTTAAAATATATATCATTTAAATACTTAATTTACATTATTAACCTGTCGAAGTATAATTTGTAGAGTAAGTAATTTATAATGTTTACATTAAGTCATGCCTTAAAAAGTATATTTAATATTAAGTACTAATTACTGAGGTATCTTTGAAGGTATCTAATACATTAAATAGTAATAATATTTGTAATCTTAAATCACTTATCACTGAATCAGATAAAATTCCATTAGTAGTCTAAGCGAATAAAATCAAAAGACAGGTTAGGTGAGGAGATGTTTTCTGCTTAGACAGATCACCAAGTTTGTTTAGTTCTTATTTATTTAACATAATGAAATTTATGAAACAAAATATATACCCCTAAAAAAAATTGATAATGAGTCTATTAAGCCATGAAAGCCAACTTTATACTACATTGTAAAAAAGTGCTAAAGATGTTTTGCTGGCGATGGATTGAGGCGTACCGAATTGGTTTAGTTAACGAGTGGTACAGAAGCCCGCCCTGGGTGTAGATTACTTTATTGAAAAAGGCGTAATTAATTTAGCTTAAATACACATCGCTGAATCTTCTACTGTATATACTTCAACTCTTATTTCTTTAATAATTAGAATAGCTAAGCATTGTTTATAAAGGTAATTTGTTAATTCATTCATACGTATGCTGGGTATTCAAATTCCATGCAATAGCTAACGTTTGCCCGACTGTTGACAGGTGGGTAATCTCTACTTCTATCATTTACTGGTTGATAAACAGGCCAATTATAATATCATGTACCTTAATTTAGAAGATCAAATCGTCGGAATAGTTATGTATTGAAACGACAGATGTATTTGTTTAAAACTTTATAGCAATATTTTATACTTTAATATATTATTGTACATAATTTTTACAAACCATCATTTCCAAGATCATCTTATAAAGATACCCGTTTCAACTTTCAACGAAATTCAGCTACTGCCAGTTTTGGTTTGATTGCTTGTAATTAAATATATCATCAAGTAATATAACAATTACAAGCAATCAAAATATCAATGGTTTATATATTCAATTATTGATTCATATTCAGCCAAATCTCTTAAATTAGAACATTGGAGTTTTTTGAAAATATTCTTTCTGTGCGTTTTAATAGTATGATATGAAATAAATAAGTTTTCTGCTATTTCTTTATTATTATTTCCCTTTACTAGAAAGTAAAATATTTTTTTTTCTTGTTTGGTTAATAAATTAATGTGGTTAAAATAAGTATTTATTTTTTTGGTAATATTGAAAATTCCTGCATATAGATTAATATAAATCTGCAATAAATCTTTTGGAACACTAATTTCAATATCAACCTTGCTTAAATCTTTATTATTTTTTAATTTAATTTCTTCACTTTTTATTTTATCATGATAATTTATATGTTCATCGTATAGCCAGTTTAACGCACTTATATTATCAATAAAAATCTTAGTTTATAGTCTTTGAAGAAATCGATTAAACAATGAAGTGATTGGCTATCTAAAATTGTGTCGTCAGATAGAACAAGTGCTATTTTTAAGAAATCATTATGAATATTTGTCTTGCTGTAATTATAAATTAAATCATATTCTTTGTGGGTAATTTGATTTATTTCCTGAAAATTCCATAAAATGCTAGAAGGTTTTAATTGATTATAATAAAAATTAAATTGCATTAGGCCTTGATTAAAATTTACCTTTTCATTGCAATTAAGCCAATGAACAGATAAAAATTCTTTAATTGGATCATACTCTATCTTAAGAATATGATTTTTGAATAATTCTGACATAGTTCAAGTTTTGTAAATCAAAGATAATTTGAAAGCGGGATAATGATTTATAAGTGTTTGATTAACACTCTATGTATGTCCTCAAATTATAGTATAATAAAAATATTAAAAGACTATAGCTTAAGGGTATGTTTATTTTTGATAAACTCATTTTGTGTGTCTATTATTAAAAATATTATTTATATAACTTTGATAGGTAGATATTAAAGTTATATCTTATTGTAGTATTATGATTTGTGATTTTATGTCCTTAATAAAAAAGAATTGGCTTCAATAAAATTAAAACTCTAAGTTGTTGACTTGATATTAATGAGATGTCATTTGTAAAGGCGGCCTCAATATTCATAAGGTTCTGATTATATCAAACCAAATAAGCAGATAGCATCAAAAATGATAACTGGTGACGAATCTAAAATTGGTGGATTGTGTGAGAGCCGTTGTGAAACGCCTTATCGATGAATAATTGAGCAGCCCGAAGCTAATTACGCTAGTTGTTGGTCCAGTAGGTGCGATAAAATGTATCGAAAATTCACCCTTGACAGCCAAGCTACTCTGTAGCAGGTTCCAACTGGCATACCCCATTTCGGTTTCTCGAATGGTGTGACCATTTGCCTGCTTTACAATTCCGTTAACTATCCCTCCTAGCTCTGAATGACCAATTATGAATCCAGCAGGGCCTTTTACAAACTCGATCCGTTGGAGCATGATCGCATCGGCCTGCTGGTTCCACCGATAGCTGCAAATGCCACTCTGATAAACATTGTTAGTGGCATCCGTACCCTGAATGATGAAAGAAAAACGGTTGGATCCAGTTGAGTGAAGAATCACGCCACTGATTCCGATGCTAATGATTAGTAACCAAACCCCAAAAATCGTATGCAGAATCATAGGGTAGCGATGTGTCAAGTGCATTATTTTTATATGATAGATGGGTTGTTATTGGTTAAAATAAATTTAGACTAAATAAAAATAATAAAATAGAGCAGTTTTATATACAAATAATAATAGAGTACCTAAATATATTACTAGTGTGAAATTACTTACTTACGAAATTTCGTGTCTCAAATAATCTTCCCGTTACCTTGTTTAGTAGTATAGTAAAAGAATACCTTGGGCTGTTAGAGCATTTCGTACATAGTATTGTTTTCTCTATATCACGTTAAAAAATACTAATTTTCATTTTGTAATGATGAGTTAAAATTAGTGCATATAGAACTAAATATTATTTGGTGTTTAATCTGATAAATACTTAATCACTACTATGTGAAATCAAGGCTAATCAAATATGAAACTGTCAATACTCATATTTGAAATTAGAGAAACTTGCCGCCACAAGTTTCTCTAATTAAATCTAATTTGGAAAAATTCCTAGTAGATTGACCATCATTAATTCTGCGTTCAACAGAGTAGAAAGCAGAAATTTACCAAAACACTTTTAATAAGATGTTTCCAGAACTCTTGTTAAGTGCTACAAAATTATCAATGGGTAATGCATAAAAAAATACTTCTTTGTAGTATTTTTTTACATAATTATATAAAAACAGTTTTCATATTATGAGTGATACTACTTAATAAATATTAATAAGTCTGATTATGCAATGAAGGTGTAATTAGATAATTTAATGCATGGTTTGTGAAGCTGTCAAATTAAAGCATTACCTCATGGGATGCTTACCTTCCATTCGTACCTCCAGCTCTGGTTTCAAGGAGGCTAACCTGAGCAAGCCACAGCCTCAATTGTTTAACGTACTCAAAGTGTGGGCTGAGTAGCCCCATCAAGTCTGGCGAATAGACGTCAAAGAACATCAACACGCTCTAGACCGAATCGGTCAAGTTCCTCAGCGAGCTGCTCAATCAACTGAAATGCCCAAGCCACAACGGCCAATTCAGCCATCTGCCCAGGCATAACCGATCTTCGAGAAAAGCTAAGTCATGTCAATTATCTCAGCAGGAACCATCCCCGGTTCGTCGCTCAAAGATCAAACCCGGCAACGTATCTAGTCCTTGACATTCCATTGTTTGTTTTCAAGTTACCGATTTTGACTATCAATGGTCTTAAACATTCTTCAAGCTCGCCGTCATTTCCTTCTATGCTCACCGGTAGTTTGTGAACCATTCCGTTGCTGATTAGGGATAAGTATATGCGTAGCTACTAGCAGCAATGAATAGGTAATTTTTACGGACAAGGGCGAACCACCTATTAATTACTCAAAAAAGCATTACTAAACTTGCCGATGAGCCAATCTAACGATGGGTGAGAAATCGTGTTAACTCTATTGGGCATAGGGGTTTGGTACGTTTACCGTGCCCAACAATATTTAGTTGCTTACTATTTAAATCCGCCGTGTTGAAACAAGAACTCCGGTATATGTCAGAACTCTATACTTTTCAAGCAGAGAAGGTGCCTTAGGGAAATAGACATGCCTTTGTTAGGAGAGGTAAGGTAGCATCACTTATTAATTAAGTAAGCTGTGATACACAAGTAATGGTAGTAGCTCTATGACAGTATTCCTGGTTTAATGCAAATTGGTCAATTAGTCTAGTAAAGGATATAGATTATCCGCTAGTAAACATACAAGATAGCCTAAATGAAGTTCATTAGGCTATCTTGTATGCTTCTTAAAAACACAAGTATCATAACTAATTATTAATTTCTGCTTATAGTATTTCGCGTTATCCACTTTTTTAGGATAGCATTTTTTATCAATAGAGATTGCGGACGATTAATCTAATATATAGTTCCCTAATTGAAGGTCATTATGTACTTTTTATTACTACAATAGTATATAATACTATACTACTTTTTTACAGCTACAGATTAAATCTTTCTTATTTTCAAAGTTTCCTTTCTTTTGGATAGTCTTCACTTTATAATAAACGGTTGACACATTTGTATTTAATTCTGACGCTATACTTTTTATGGTATAACCCCCTAATGTCATTTTTACAATTTTTCTTTCCATGGAAGATAGTCCATTCCATATTTCTACCATCTTTCTTTCTCCTTCATTATGCAGATTTAATAAATTATTTACAATTTCAGGAGATAAATACGACATTCCATTATATACTTCTTTAATTCCAAACATTAAATATTTTATGCTAGAGCTTTTACATATTAGACCCATAATATCACATCTCAAATAAGAAAGTACAATTTCTCTGTTTGAGTTATCAGAAATAGAAGAGTAAACAATAATACGTAAGTCAGAATAATAGCATTTCAGTCTTTCTATGGCTTCTGGCAAAGAAATAGACAGACATTCAGGGTCTATGATCACTAAGAATAATTGATTCCGATCTCCTATAGATGATGAATCCAGCGTTAGTATATTATTAATTTCTCTAACTTTAAAAAATCCATCTACACTAGTTAATATACCTTTAATACCTGCTCTGGTGACTGGATGAGGTTCCACTAAAATAATTTGTATTTGATTCATTACGTAATGAGTTATTGTGCAATAAATGCGAGATATAAAAAGTAAAAATTCAAAACACTCTAACGATTAGTTAAATAAAATGATTATTAATTTGATGATTTTTTTACCATTTAAATCATAAAAATGATAAACAATTAAGTCCCTAGTACGACATTCAACAAGTTTATATTTCACTGATTAAAAGAGAGTATATCCTTTATAATCGACCCTTATAGTATCAAATTGTTAGACATCATTACAAGACTATATCCGGTAATTATGCTTTAAATTAATACATATATTGACTTTTAAAATTGTCATATAAAGTAGTTTATCCTAGAAATATTTGTTTGCCTATCTATTGAATATTGTATAGGTTACTTTGATATTAACTAAGGTTTGAGATTAATATCAAATCATTATATACTTCTAATAAAGGATTCTTTTTTGCAACAAAAAAAGTTAAAGGTGTTATGATTTAAAATACTGCATTGCGGTATTTTAAATCATAACACCTTTAACTTTTTCTCAAAGGCGGGATTGAAATGGTAGGGATACTTGTAGCTGATTTCGGCTACGTTTTTGGTAGTGTTGAGGAGCAAAGCCTGGGCTTTTTCATGCATTCGTCGCTCAGTATGCCGAATAGAGACGTGCAAACAGTTTCTTGAAGCCTTTTTTGAGGGTAAATTCATTGGTGCTAACCTACCGGGTCAGATCCGTTAGGGAATAGGTCGTCCAAGAGGGGCAGCAGGATGGCTTTGGCGTGATGCATCTTTTCGTAGTCCTGCTTTGTAAGAAGATTTTAAAAGACAGTAATTAATGGGTTATATAACTTTGCTTATGTTAAGTACATTCAACTAATCCCTACCCAATCCAATACTTATAGCCTATGGTCAAAGAACTAACCCTTTCATGATTACTCGTAATTCTCGCCATCCATTAACTTCGACTAATTTAATTGAAAAGTAAATGGGTTAAGCGGGTTTTTATCTATTTTAGATCATCAATTAGAAAAGGCATCGAACACAAGGATAAACATATCGGAATCAAGGATATCGCTCGGCATGCGAATGTTTCCATTGGCCCAGTAGACCGCGTTTTGCATAATCGCGGAGGCGTTTCCAAAGAAACACGGGAGCGTATTCTTAAAGCCATTGAAGAACTAAATTATCAGCCTAATATCCTGGCTAGCAGGCTTAAGTCGACCAAGCAATATTCGCTGGCGATTCTGGTTCCCCGGGCAACGGATGAGATTCCGTTCTGGCACGAACATATCGTTGGTGTAGATCAGGCGGAAAAAGAAATCCGCCAGTTTGATGTGTCAACTAAACTCTTTTTCTTCGATCAGAACAGCGAAACTTCTTTTCGGGAGAAGGTTGATGAAATCATCGCCGACAATATTGATGGGGTTTTCATGGTTCCGGTCTTTTATAAAGATGCCCTTCGTTTACTGAATTCCTGCCAAAGTCGTCACATCCCCTGCCTACTTTTTGATACCAACCTGCCTGACCTTAAGGAAGTTAGCTTTATCGGCCAAAATGCTTTCGACAGCGGATTTCTGGCGGGGGAATTACTCTCCCACTGCTTGCCGGAGAAGGGTTCCATTCTGATCGTTTCTATCGTTCAGGAACACGATAATCATTTGCAATTCAGTAAACGGGAAGAAGGATTTCGAACCTTTTTTCAGCAGCATAAGCCGCAGGTTTGTTTGCACAAATTCGAATCCCGCCGGGGCATGACGACTGAGGTAGAAGAACTATTACTGGCTGAATTGAAGGACAAAACCAGTATTTCTGCCATTTTTGGAACGAATGGTATCCATCACGTAGCTCAGGTTTTCGAGAAACATTCCATCCAGACGATCAAACTTTTAGGTTACGATATTATTCCTGACACGGTCCATTATTTACAAAAAGAATACATTCATTTTCTAATTAGCCAGCAACCTAAAACGCAGGTATACGAAGGCATCAAACTTCTGTATCAGAATATCATACTTAAACAAAATCTTGAGCGTAATTATTATCTACCGATTGATATTGTCATGAAATCTAATCTCAAATATTACCTCAAATAATAGACTCATTTTAAGCAAAAAGCCCGAGTGATCGGGCTTTTTGCTTTTATTCAGGTTACTTTTCGTACTTATGGGTAATCGTTACTCCCGGCCAATCATCACTTCTAAATGAACTTAGTGGAAAGCCATCCGTACTGAACACGTTAGCGTCCACCGGAGCGTCCGACCACGCATAACGAACCGCAACGGGTTGCGTTACTTTCGGGTGCGAAACTTCTATTTTATTACCCGTAATATGAGCCTGGGCATAGTAAAAAACCTTGTCTGGACCCGCTATTTCAAAACCCTTTACGTATCCGTATTTATCCTTCGCCATCAGGCCCTGTTCCGCAAATTTGAAGGAGACAATGGCTTTGTTCCCCGTAACCGAGAGTTGATCAAACATCGGAGAGCTATACGTTCCGCTCTGGCTGTAGTCATTGTGCAAAGCTATCACGGCCAGACGATGGCCTACGTCCTGTTTATTAGTGGGGTGAATGTCCTGGGCATTGCCAATGTCTGTCGTTACGGCCATTCCCGTGTGTGGGAATTGCAGGGTCAGGGTTTGGGCTTCCCGTAGTTCAGCCCAGCCGCTTCCTTGGTTACTACTTTGGTCGGGCCCGTAACTCGATAGCTGCACATAATAGAACGGAAACGCCTCGTTCCAGCGTTTCCGCCAGTCATTAATCATTAAGGGAAAGCTTTTGCGGTATTGGTACGAGCGACCTGCATTACTTTCACCCTGATACCATAATGCCCCACGGATACCAAAGGGAATGAGCGGGGCCAGTTTGGCATTGTAAATACTGGTGGCGACGCGGTTAACCATCGGCACGTAGCGGTGCGATTCAACCAAAGAAGGAGCAATTTTCCAGTCCCGAATCAGTTCTAGTTTAGTTACGCCATCCGAGAGGTAGTAATCCTGATTAGTTCCCAGTAAACCAAGGCCATACCAGTCGGGATTTTTGCGTTTTTGCAACTTAATCACTAGTTCATTCTGGCCCGTTTTCCAGGTGTTGGCGGGAAGTTGAATCGTCCGAATACCCTGGCTTATGCCTTCGGATATCCGTTTGCCATTCAGATATACTTCCATTTCGGTATCGTTGTCTCCAAGGGCCAGCGTGGTGGGTTTCGCAACCAGATCAGCCGGAACGTCAACGGAGCGGCTCATGTAGCCCCAGCCCTGAAAACCCGTCAGACCCTTCCAAAGCCATTGCCCAAAAGGCTCCTGAATGCTGATCCATTTGGAAAAGTCGCCTTTTCCGTTGAGATACTTAGCCTCATCAGCCAGCGTTGGCTGATGGTTTTTATCCCCGTAAAACTTTTGTCTAAACTCTTTTTCCATTAACGTGTCCGCTTCCGACCAGGTTTTGGGCAATCGCTGAGCGGAGGCATTCAATTCCGGCTCCGAGAGCATGGCTTCTTTACTTAACCAGCTTTCCACATCCGAACCGCCCCAGGATGAATGCAATAAGCCAATAGGCACCTTTAGTTTCTGGTATAATTCACGGGCAAAGAAAAATCCGACCGCCGTGAAACCACCTACCGTGGCAGGGGAGCAAACCTGCCACTCACCCGTCTTTAAATCTTCCTGCGGACTCAGGGCGAATTCATACTCTACCTTGAAATGACGAATCTGCGGATAATCGGCATCTTTCTTTTCTTTCTCAAATTGATTGGCTCTTTCTACTGGCCATTCCATGTTCGACTGTCCCGAACACAGCCAGACTTCGCCAATCAATACATCATTAATATGCTGATTGCCAGATTTTGCCGAGGCCTGTAGTGCATAAGGACCACCCGCTTCCAGAGGTGAAAATCGCACCATCCATTTTCCCTGGGCATTGGCTTTGGTTTGCTGGGTTTGTCCGGCGAGCGTAACGTTTACTTTTTCTCCGGGCTTCGCCCAGCCCCATACGGGAATGGGTTTCTGGCGTTGTAAAACAACGTGATCCGCAAAAATTTTAGCCAACTTAACCTGGGCCTGACTACCAAAGCTAATGAAGCAGATTAGCAGTAATAAACGCTTTCTCATCCGTAATGTATTAGTTATAGGGTTTTAAATTTTGCCGAAGCATCGTCTATCACCAGAATCCAGTCCTGATCCTCGCCCGTGCTTGGCGGAGTAAAGGTTCTTGTTTTTTCATTGGCAAAGGTTCCTAATACTTCTGCTTTACCCGTGCGAGGGTTATACCAGGAAGCCTTTATTTTCTTGCCCGAAAGGATTCCTAATTTTAATTCAAAAGGTAACCCGGAACCGCTGTAAATAAACGCATAATTTTTTCCTCTTGTAGACTGAATATGTTGCTTATAATCGTCTGAATTGGTACTAACAATGAACGACTGGTCAGGAATGCGGTCCAGGTAAGGTCTTGACTCCATCAATTTACGCACGTACTTCATCTCGCCCGCTCCGGGTAAATCCAGCGATTCGTACCAGGGTTTGCTGGGTTCTACATAAGCTTTCTGGCCGGGTACGTACATCTGCCAGATGTTATTACAACCGTAGGTAAATCCATGGGCTCCCGCAAACAAGCTTAGGTAAGCCCTGCGACGCACTTCATAATACTTGACGTAACCATTTTTCAGGTCAAAGCAAATGGGAATTTCTTCGTACACCGGCTCGCCATCCATGGTTGGTTTGGCGGGCTGCAAGGCATAGTCTTTGGCTATATGCTCCCAAACCTTGATGTCCATGCAATGGCCCGTCTGGAACATGTTGAAATCCAGCCAGTCGTCCTGGTGAAACCACTGCGACGAACGGGTTTGTGGATGAAACGTCATGAGGGCTTTGTCTTTGCCGCCAACGCCTTCGGTGATCCCTTTCGCCAGGGCACGCCAGATGTCAACGTCTTTAGAATCTTTACGCGGATTGCGATCACCGCCGATTACCCAGATAAGGTTAGTGTACTTTTTATAGCGATTGCCTAAATACTTGCCGTATTGATAGGCTTTTTCTTCCGTGAAAACTTCCGGCCCAATGCCCCATTTGTCCTTGTTGATTTTATCGCCCCAGGTCGGCAAAACGGCCATGTGAAGGCCCAGGTCGCGAGCCTGATTGATAACGGCATCCACGTGTTGGAAATACGCTTCATTGGGCTGAGCCGGATCTTCATTCCTGAGCGGGATTTCGCCGTAAGCATTAGGCGTACGTAAGCCATCGTGCTCAGCCAAGATAACGGCCTGAATGACAGTAAAGCCTTTGTCGGCCCTGTTTTTCAGATACTTCCGGGACTCTTCCCGGTTAAGTCGGTGGAATAATTCCCAGGCGGTGTCACCCAGATAAAAGAAGGGTTTACCATCCTGATAGGTTAAAAAACGTTGATTATCACTCACTTTCAAATCGGTCTGAGCCTGACTTAACAAGCTGAGGAGCCATAATCCAAGGCAGAAAAACAAACGTATGATCATAGGTTTGAGGCTTACACGCAAGGGAGTGTTTTTGAGCAAAAATAAATATTCAAAGCAGAGCGGTAAGTAATCTATTCGCTTAGCACGTAAATACGATAAAATACTACCATACTACTCCTGCTAAAAAAAGAAACTTCCCGAAAGATCCGGGAAGTTTAATACAATCGATTACTTCATTTTATTGATAAGATTTTAAAGCCTGTCGGTCGTTCATGGCCTGAAGCACTTTCTGCAAGCCTTTCATGTTTAGGGTCAGTCCTACTTCTGCATCCGGGGCGGTGTCTTCGTTGATGATGCCAATAGGCCCCTTGTATCCGCTTTTCTTCACTACTTCCATCATCCCCTGTTCGGCATCGCCGTCACCAATGGGTACGACTTTCACGGGATTTCCTTTTTTGAGTCCCGCCAGGTTTAGAGCTAGCAAGTGCGGCAGGATTTTTGGGAAAAACTGTGGGAATCGTTCGATGTGCTCTTCGGCGTGGTGAAAGTTATAGACCATGCCGAGGTTGGGTTTCTTCAGGTAATCAATCACGGCCAACTGATTTTCGGGTTCTCCAAACCACCCTCCGTGATTGTACAAACCGACGGTACAGCCCAAAGCAGCGGCTCGTTCCACTACGTATTGCACCGGACGAGCCACAGCTTTAATTTTTTCCTCCTGCGACATTTCATTCATGTTCTTAATGCCGCCAATCATTAACCAGATCTGGGTTTTGACCTTTTTACGTTTCAAAACATCCAGTACCGCCTGTAACCCCTGATCCTGTTCTGGGTTGGGTCCAGAGTACATCCAGAACGCTTCCAGCTTAATGTGATGACTGCGGCAGGCTTCTATCTCTTCGTCAAACGTAGGAATGTGTTTTTCCCGCCAGTCGTAAGCCAGTCGGGTAATGCCTAGTTTATTCAGCATTTCGGCCCGCTCGACTGGCCCCCGGTTTTTGCTGTCAAAAGGGACGATGCACCAGGCGACCAGATTGTCTTTGGCGTAAATAGAAGCTGGTTTTCGCTGAGCATACGAAGACGTGATACTGAGCATAATCCCCAGAAAACTAAGAAGGAAGGTGCGGATCAGAGGTAAATTCATTGGAGAACGGATAACGATTTCAGGTAATTAAACTCGGGATTCTTCGGGAAAGTTATACGCCCGCGTCCAGGTCTGGCTCATGTCTGGATACTCGCGGCGACATTCCAGATACTCTTCCATCATTTTTCGCATGGTTGGATTCAGCGTTTCCAGATACTGGGGCGTAAGTAAATCAGAATTAAGCAGATAAAAATGCCAGGTTGGAGGGTAACTCGCACTGTGATAGCCCATGTGAAGCGTTCGGCGAGGTACTTTCATTTTCTCGGTAAAGCCCCTGTGAATCAAGTTATTGTTGTACAAAACGGCCTGCCCTGCCTTTAAAGGGACGGGGATACCGCCCGGCATTTCTACGCCGACGGGAGCATAATGTTTGGATCCCCGAAAAGCCTCGTTTTCTTCCGGGGTATTCGCCCGGTTGTGGCTGCCCGGCACGACCCACAATGAATTTTCATCCACCAGCGGCAGGTTAATCTGAACGCTGTTATGAAAACGTTCCGGCGAAAATAACCAGTCTTCAATTTCGGGTTGCGGTATCTGGATGATGTCCCGATGCCAGCCCAGCGAATAGGCCGTGCCTTCGTTGGCCGCCAGTATCGAGGCATTGTTAACGATCAGATTCGGCCCGAGCAACTCCTCTACCGTTTTGAGAATGACGGGATGGTGGAAGGCGTGATGAATGGGTTCCGTGCCGGGTTTGGTTAGCAGGTGAAAGTAATACTGCCGGGCTTCTTTCCCAAAGTCCTTGATTTCATCGCCCAAATGCTGAAAGGAAGAACTCCGTTTTTCAGTATCGGTAGACTGGATTTTGGGACTAATCAGGCTGTCCATTAACTCCCGGAACGTATCAATTTCTTCGGGAGTGAGTACGTCGACGATGATAAAGCCATCTTTTTCAAACTGTTCTTTGAGGTTCATAAAAATAGGTTTAGAAATGGTTACTATTGATTATGCTTTTTGATGATGATACAAGCGTTCCTGAACCTTTTCGGGTGAAGGCCAGAGCCTGTCACCCGAAAACGCATCCATTTGATTCAATACAATTCTATTCTTTTCTTTCAGGGGAGTTACTAATCAACAGACCGTTCTAAACGCTGCTTTTTATAAACTAACCTGTTGCTTTTGATTCGCTGATTGTAAGCCCGCTTCCAGCACTTTGATGATTTTCAGACCGTCGGCAAAGTTGGGTTCGATGCTTTTCTGTTCGGTAATTGCCGTAATGAAATCAGCAACCGCGTGAACGAACGAGTGTTCATAACCAATGATGTGACCGGCAGGCCACCAGTGCTCCATGTAGGGATGCGAACTTTCGGTAGCCAGAATCGTGCGGAACCCTTTCAAGTCGTCGGCCTCCTGATTATCATAAAATTTCAACTCGTTCATCCGTTCCAGATCAAACAGCAAGCTGCCTTTGCTGCCGTAAATCTCGAAGGTTAATCCGTTCTTTTTACCCGTGGCAAAACGAGTGGCTTCAAACGAGCCAATAGCACCGTTTTCAAACTGAACCATCATTAAGGCAGCGTCTTCAACGGTTACTTTTCCTTTTTCCGTTCCGCTCGATTCGGCCTTCAGGTTCCCGGACGTGGTTTCATCGGCCAGCGGTCGTTCGGTAATGAAATGACTGGTCAGGGCTGATACCGTCGCCACCTCGCCAATGAGAAAATGAGCCAGATCAACGGCGTGTGAGTTTAAATCCCACTGGGGTCCCGCCTGAGCCGTTTCCTGACGTAGTTGCCAGGTCAGAGGGAACGCAGGATCGACAATCCAGTCCTGCTGATACGCACACCGCCAGTGAAAAATGCGACCGATTTTTCCGTCTTCAATCATGCGTTTGGCCAAGGCCACGGCTGGCGTACGGCGGTAATTATGATTGAGGTAATGAACGACCTTGTTTTCCTCACAGACTTTCAGCATTTCTTCCGCCTGTCGACTGTTCATCGCCAGCGGTTTCTCACAAAAGATATGTTTGCCTTCCCGGGCGGCGGCCAGAGCTACTTCGTAATGCAATTGCTGCGGCAGGGCAATGTCAATGATATCAATATCCGGGCGGCTGACGAGTTTTTTCCAGTCGGTTTCGGTTTCCTGCCAGCCCCATTGTTCGGCAAAGCTTTTCAGGGAGGCTTCATGCCGACCACAGGCCACTTTCAGGACGGGTTTGGCGGGGGTATCAAAAAATAAAGGAGCTTTTTTCCAGGCATTGCTATGGGCTTTTCCCATGAACTTGGTACCTACAATGCCTACGTTGAGTTCTTTCGTCATGAGTTACAAATTTTGGGTTAAGTTACGTAAGGCCTGAATACTTTGCTTGACTACTTCCTCTTCATGATCGGTGTAGTCGGGATGCAGAAAATCAACCTCTACGGCTAAAAAACCCTGGTAATCATGACGATGTAAGATTTCGGCTAATTTCTCATTGGGAATTAACCCCTCGCCCGTAGGCACACAGGAGAAAAAATACCACTCATTGACGGGCACTCCTTTTACTGGTTTCAGGTCTTTAATGTGGGTAGCCAGCACGTACGGAGCCAGCTTCTCCATGGCCTGAATGGGATCGTCCAGCACTCGCAGGAAATTTCCAGAATCAAAGTTGACTCCGAAATACGGAGAGTTAACGCCTTTGATTAACTGAAGAATTTCGTCAGAATTGTAATCAATGTGGTTTTCAACGGCCAGCTTTACCCCGTATTGTTCAGCCACTTTCGTTGCTTCACTGAACATCCGGGTAAGCTTTTCCAACTGCGGCTCGTGCGGCTCGAATCGGAACATCAAACTGCTGCCTACCACCCGCATCACCGGAGCCCCAATCTGACTGGCATACGCAATGTGTTCGATCATTTCCTCGAAAGCCTGTTCGTTTTTGCCGCCTTCCAGGCCGTCGGGATGCCCCCAGGCATAGACCCGATCCAGTCCGTTTTGATCCAGATGGCGTTTGATGCCTTGCAGATAAGCCGCGTCAAACTGAGGAATGAAACAGGATTCCAGCGAAACGCCGTCGATGCCCAGCGTTTGCGTTTTCGTTAAAAAATCTTCAAACGTAAGCTGCTGAGCCGGCGGGTTTTGCCCGGCGTACACTTCTCCGAAAAGTCGATGGTAACAATAACTATCAATGCCAATTTTCATAGGTCTTAATCACTGGTTTAGGATTGTTTTCCGCAAATAGCTGAAAAAATACCATCTACACACGCTCTAGGTTGCTAATTTGAGGTAGGTAAAGGGGACATTCCTGCGGCCCGAATGCCCCTTTCGCTCCAACGGAATCAAACCAATTCAAACAAAATATCAATTCATTCAACCCTCAGTTACCAGCCCGGATTGTTCTCATTGATACTGGTATTTCCATTGATTTCATTCAAAGGAATGGGTAATAACAGGTGCTTCTCCTGCCGACGTTTGATGATGTTATTGGCATCAATATCAATGGCATTCATGGCTTGCAGGTAAATGCCCCAGCGACGCAGGTCCCAGGCCCGGTGCCCTTCCAGAGCCAGTTCCCGCTGACGTTCCTGAAGAATAAACGAACGCAACTGCTGCTGGTTCATTCCCTTGGCTTCACTGGCTCCGCTGCGTTTGCGAACTTTATTAAGAGCTTCGTATCCTTCGGCGGTAGGCCCATTCACTTCATTATCCGCTTCCGCGAAAATCAGTAAGGTCTCTGCGTAACGTAAGAAAGGAAAGGGAAAATCCGAACGCTGGACGTTTCGATCCGTTACCTGTAAGAACTTCGACAGTTTAGCCGTATGAAACTGATCGGGTGAATATAAGTCGGTAGGCTGATAGCCTTCTACCGTTGGAACCGTAGCACTGTTTTTTACTTTCAAACTGTCCTTAGCCGGGTAATAATGCCAGGCTGCCGAGCTGAACATCCGCCAGCGGTGTTGCACCCCCTCGGTGATTCGCTGGTCTTTTTCTTCGAACAACTCATACCAGTGATCGGACATCGCGTAGAGATTCCCATCAATAGACCCGCTCGGTAAGGTATAGCCGACGTAGTGATAAGAAAGGAAATTACCGAATATTTCTGAACCCGAAATGGCACTCATCTGCCACAAATGCTCGCCCTTACCCCGATTAGCGATGGTCCAGGTTTGCATGTATGTCGAGAATAAGTCAATCGGCGATCCCGCCTTCTGCATGTCGATTACTTCTTTGGCCTTATCACGGGCCAGTTTGAAGTATTGAGCGGCATCAAAGTTTTCATGCCCTGCTACTACACTTTTCGTGTAAGTGGAAGCCGTAGGCGGAATTCGGCGGACAATGTTCCCTACTCGTTCCGTCTGCTTTCCGCCCATCACCGTCACCTGAGCTCCTTTCAGGGCACCTGAGGCCATGGTCAGGTAGACTTTGGCCAGTAAAGTTTTAGCCGCCTCCTGGCTCAAACGGCCCGTCTCGTAACCCGACGTGGTGCGAGTGTAGAGCTTTTCTTCAGCCGTTTTTAAATTTTCGATGATGTGAGCGTACACATCCGGCACCGAAGCCCGGGGTTGATTGGTGCTTTCGCCTTCGGTTACTGATTTTTTGAAAATGGGTACCGGACCAAAAGCCCGGACGAGCATGTAATAAGCCCAGCCCCGCAGAAAGTATAATTGACCCAATGCGTTGTTTTTCACTTTCTCATCAATAGTCATGGAGCTGACCTTGGTGATGGCGTAGTTGCTGCGTTCAATCAGCGTGTAAGGGCCTGCCCAGAAGGTATTAATGTCTGAGGTAGACTGAAAGTTACCCGCTCCCATGGCCTGAAAAGCGTAGTCTTTTCCAGTAATATCGTCCGCATCCACCTCTAACGGTCTATTATATACGGCATATTGAAAAAAGGAACCGCTGTTTAAGGTATTCAATACACCATTGACCCAAAGTTTGGCATCGGCTTCGGTGGTTGTTCCTACCTGATCGGGACTTACGAAATCATAAGGTTTTTCTTCGAGGGCATTTTTGCAGGAAGTCGCTAGCAGAGTCATCGCCAGCACGCTTGCGTATATCAAGGTCTTTTTCATGATTGCTTGTTTAGAAGGCCGCTTTAAAGCCCAGCGTAATGGTTCGATTGTTGGGATAGGAATTCATATCAACGCCGCGACGAGAGGCATCTCCACCGAAGGAATTCACGTCAGGATCGTACCAGCTATACTTCGAAAGCGTCCACACGTTACCCAGACTGGCGTAGACGTTAATGGATTCTACCGATTTTACGGGCGTGCGGAAGGTATAACCCAGGTTCACCGTTTTCAGACGTAAGTACGAAGCGTCTTCCAGGTAACGATCCGAGAACAACATGACCCGCACCTGCGAAGCATCGGCCCGGGGCCATTTGGCGTTGGCTTTGTTTTCTTCCGTCCAACGGGTATCGTAAGCCCATTGCGGCGTATTGCCCAACTGGTTCATCCGAACTTTCAGCAGGTTCGTATTCACAATGCTTCCTCCCTGTACACCCTGGAAGAAAATACTCAGGCTGAACCCTTTATAGAAAAAGTTATTGGTAAACCCGTACGTATAGTTGGGGTTCGTGCTGCCAATGATGGTTCGATCCGTGCTTTCACTGATACTAGCCGGATTGTTATCCATGTTTTTATACTTGATTTCACCCAGTTTGGAGCGAAGCTGGGTTTCATTCCAGTTGGCGAACTGCGGGTCAGCTTTTACTTCGGCTATGTCGTCATAATATCCGTCTTCCACCAATCCATAAATCGTACCGATGGCATATCCGTTTCGCTGAATAAAAATGTTATCGTAGGAGTAATACAACCGCTGAGCAAACTGATCGGCGGGTAAGTCCATAATTTTATTACGGTTGAAGGAAATATTGGCATTAAGATCCCATTTGAAGGTCCCCTTTTGTAAGAGCGTACCCGTAGCACTGATTTCGAGCCCTTTGTTTTCCACGCTGCCGTAGTTAGTCAACATGGTATTAAAGCCATTACTCGGAGCGATCTGAATCGTTTGTAATAAATCGCGGGTGCGTTTTTTATACAAGTCAACCGTAACGTTGAGTCGATTATTCATGAATCCAAAATCCGCTCCCAAATCCACCTGCGTGGTGGTCTCCCAACGAATGTTAGGATCTACCAATCCTCTGCCATTGTCTACGGCATAACCGCTTTGTTCCACGCCGTTAATGGGCACGTTCGCGATGGTGGTTGTATACAGACTACCGTAGGGAGCAATGCCCTGGTTACCCGTTTGTCCCAGACTACTTCTGATTTTCAGGGTAGAGAAAGCATTCAGGTTTTTGATGAATTCTTCTTCGCCCGCATTCCAGGCCAGAGCAACCGAGGCAAAATTGGCCCACTTATTCCGGGTCGCGAACTTACTCGACCCATCACGACGGAAGGAGGCTGTGAACAAGTATTTACCATCATAGCTATAATTCACCCGGCCCAGCATGGACATCAGAGAGTTATCGCTGCGGCCATTTTGCAGAGGGGAAGGTCTCAAACCCGCTCTCAGGTTAAAGTTGCGGGTAATGTCCGTTGGAAATCCCGTTGCCGACATGGTTTGATACTCCGAAACGCCTCTTTCAAACGTATAAGCCGCCACGGCATTAATCGTGTGTTTTTTAGCAAAGGTCTGGTTGTAGGAAAGAATGGATTCCATCGTCAACTGACCATTGCTGTTATCAGCTACCATCCCATATCCGTTCGTAGGAGTTCTGCCTTCATTCAGGTCACGACCGTAATAAATCTCCCGTGAGTTGAGGTTGAAGTTATAACCCATCCGCTGACGAAAATTCAGAGCAGGTGTGAAGTTCAGTTGAGCGTACGCGGTTGTGTACACGCGGGTTGCGTACGTCATGTCGCGAGCCGACTGCGTGGTTTTGTAGGGGTTAGCCAGATTTGAGGTGTTGATGAGTGATTCCCGAAAGGCCGAATTCGGATCGTCCACCGGATAGGTAGGCGGGAAGAAAATCGTGGAGCTAATCAGACTGGGCTGAGCACCCGAGGTATTCGTTTTGCCCATCTGATAGGTGGTATAAGCGATGTTATTGTTGGTGCCAATTTGTAACAGCTTACCAATCTTCCGATCCAGGTTAAATTGTAAACTGTAACGTTTGAAGCCGGAGTTAAGGATGATCCCCTGCTGATCCAGGTAGTTCCCTGAAATCAGATAGGTTCCCCGCTCATTACCACCCGAGACGGACAGCGTATAATCCTGCGTAACGGCGGGTCTAAATATTTCATTTTGCCAGTTAGTACCCTTAAAACCGGCGGGATACTGCGAGCCCTCGGGCAGTCCATTGCGGTAATCTTCAGGTCCTGGCAGGTAGGTATTTCCGCCTAGCACCGGATCAACCCCCACCCGTCCCGGAAAAGGAACTTCCAGGGTCGTGCCGATGTATTTAGCCGCATTGGCATACGCTTCATTTTGAAATAGAGCGTATTGATAGGCATTAAGCATGGGGATTGTTTTGGATACCTTACCCACACTCAGGTTGGTGGTAAACTCCACCCGGTCTTTGCCCGCTTTTCCTTTCTTGGTCGTAATCAGCACCACGCCGTTCGCTCCCCGCGAACCATAAATGGCCGTAGCCGAAGCATCTTTGAGTACCTCAATACTCTCAATATCCTGCGGATTCATGTTGGCCAGAAAGTTAATGGTCTGCATGCTGCCTTCGGCTCCGGCGGGGGTAGCTGCCGAAGTAAAGGGAATCCCATCAATAACGTACAGAGGCTCACTTCCCGTAAAAGAGTTCGCTCCCCGAATCGTCATGCTGATGCCACCTCCGGGGGCTCCGTCCCCTTTATTGACGTTAACCCCGGCAATCTGTCCCTGTAAACTCTGGTTGATGCTGGTGGGAACGTTACGAAGTAAATCCGTTCCCTTCACGGTGGTAACGGATCCCGTCAGGTCCCGCTTGGCTACCGTTCCGTATCCAATGACCACGACCTCATCCAGTTTTTTATCATTTGATTCCAGCGAAACATCCAGCACGCTTCGACCCGCCAGTAATACTTCCTGAGGAGAATAGCCAACAAAGGAAAAAATCAGCACGGGAGTGGAGGAAGGAACGGATAACGTATAATTACCCTCGTTATTAGTGACCGTGCCCGAAGTCGTTCCTTTCACCAGAATGCTTACGCCCGGCAGCGGTTCTCCGCTTTCCTTAGCCGTTACCTTTCCTTTGACGGTGACGTTCTGAGCCCAAACCGCCGGACATAGAAAGAGTACAGCCACTAACCATAGATAGTGTTGCTTCATTGTATTAGATTTTATAGTAAAAAGGTTTAGAGGGATATTTTTAATTAATCGGTTGAAGGGTACGCTTGCAGCACTTTCATCTGAGGCCGTTCTGTCCCCTGTACTGGACTGACGGCGAGGGTATAATCTCCCCAGCGGGAGCCACCCGCCCAGTAAGTTCCGTTGATGCCTTCTTTTTGAATATAATTTAGAAACCGATCCAGCACGACCAGCCAGCGAGGGTCGTTGTCGGGAACGCCATACTCGCCAATGAATCCTTTCAAGTCATTCTTTTTCAGCCAGGTTACAAAAGGTTTTACCCGGTTAATGCCCGTATCTTCCGTCGCTTTTTCTTCTTCGTAAGTATGTTTATACATTCCTGAACCATTTTTATCGAAGTAGAGGTGAGCTTCAAAAATGAGTTTACGGGAGGGGTCTTTCAGATACTTCAGCGAATCACTAGCGGAAGGCCAGCGTTCCGCCGAACTCCAGCTATTACCTGCCACCAGAATACTCGTTTGAGAGTCTACTTTTCTAATGGCCTGAATCGCCTGCTGAGCCATGGTAAACCAACTAGTTCCGGGCAATAAATCATGAGGTTCGTTCATGAGTCCGTAGCCATACAGGTTCGTAAATCCTTTCATGGCTTTGGCTAATCGCCCCCAGGCATCGCCAAGAGCTTTTACCGGTAGCTCCTCTGACCCCAGCAAATGCTCTGTATGCTGATCGTATCGTCGGCAGTAATTATGCATATCCAGAATGACGGGCATGCCCATTTTTTCAGCCTCACGCACCACGTTCTTCATACGGGTCAACTCTGCGGCATCCAGTTCCCCGTAGAGTTGCGGTTGAATTCGCTCCCAGCGGAAAGGCAAACGAATCAACTTCAACTGATGCTGATGGTAATAATCCAGCTCTTTTTTTTCCGGATAAGCATAATCCTTTTCATAGACACCGGGCATGCTCGAACCAAAATCGGCTCCGGCCAGATTAATCCCGAAAGGTAGTTTCTGAGCGTACAAGCTCGGCGAAAATAGCCATAGGATTCCCAGGGAAACGGCGGTAAAGCGTTTCTTCATACCAACATACATACGTAACAATAGGCAACTAACTCTACATGATATACGTAAAGTGCTTTTTAATAAAATAGGCTTGCATCAAACGGATGCATCGATACAAAAGCAATACAGGACTTGGAAGGTACCTGCCCTTAAAAGGGACAAATAGCAAATGGTTGAACGAGATAATTAAAATAGTGTACGTTAACTATCTATATTCAAATGTAACCTAATTGTTGGACTTTAACAAACTTTCTTACAGTTATTTATTCAAAAAGTTATACTTATGCCCTGGCCCTATTCCAGAGCAAAAGCTACGTATGAGTCCCCGGTTTTTGTCCCTAGTTTTCCACCACCTGTGGCCGCAATAACCAGGTACTGTTTGCCCTGAATGGTATAGGTACTGGGGGTGGCATACCCTCCGAAAGGCAGAGCGGCTTCCCAGAGTTTTTCGCCCGTGTCTTTATCAAACGCCCGAATTTTTTCATCGCCCGTAGCAGCAATGAATACTAAGCCTCCTTTGGTGACAATGCAGCCGCCGAAGTTTTCCCGGCCAGTTACGGGTACGCCCTTAGCGGTTAGTTCTGGATATTCGCCCAACGGTTTTTTCCAGACTAGTTTTCCGGAATGCAGGTTAATGGCATTCAGTGTTCCCCAGGGAGCTTTTGTGGCCGGGTAATTCTCCTGATCTAAGAATTTCGTATAATTCATGGCCCGATAGACGGGGGGCAAGTTTTTGTCTTTTACCTCCGTATGGCTTTCCATATCCAGTAAAAATTCGGCTAATGCCTGCACTTCGTCTTCTGAAATTTGGGAAAAGGCGGGCATGGCTCCCCGACCATTTTTGACGATCTGAACGACATCCGGTTTTTTGAATTTCTTCGATAAATGAGTCAGGGCCGGAATCCCGCCGTTGCCCTGCCGCTCCGAGCCGTGACAACCCACACACCCTTTTTCCAGATATACCCGTCGGCCCGGATGCTGGGCTATGCTCTTGGCGTTCTTGTCTTTGGCATTAATATCAATCATCGTAATGTGCCAGGCTAACTCATTGGCATTCACGTATAAATTACCCGTGGTGGGGTCATAGGCTCCCCCGCTCCATTCGGCTCCGCCGTGGATGCCATAATAAATGACTCCTTTCTGCGTGGGGGGCACGTACCAGCCCGTATCCGCCGACCGAAAACGAGCCAGGGCATCCGCATGAGCTTCCGGCGTGCGATTCGTCAGGTCTTTTTCAGTCACTACTTGCCGGGAAAAGGATTCCGGCCATTGTACATAAGGCTGTGTAGGATACGCATTTTCTCCGAGAAGCTGCGAAGGCGGAACGGGCCGCTCTTCGACTTTGGAGAGTAGCTCTCCGGTCTGCCGATTGAATAAAAAGATATTGCCCGTTTTGGTTAGCTGAACAACGCCCGCTACTTTCTTTCCCTCGTGCACAAAATCAGCTAATATCGGGGCACAGGGTAAATCCAGATCCCATAAATCCCGGTGAATGACCTGATAATGCCAGGCATGTTTCCCCGTAGCGGCATCCAAAGCGACGATGCTATTTCCGTACAATTGCGAGCCAGGTTTGCCGGGACGGTAAAAGTCATTTTTGGGTTGTCCCGTTGCAAAATAGACCATGCCAAGTTGCGTGTCTACTGATAAGCCACCCCATACGTTAACACCCGCTCCATCCCGCCAGAATTCGGTGTCACCCCAGGTATCATACCCCGCTTCACCGGGTTGAGGGATGGTGTTAAAAAGCCAGACCCGTCGGCCCGTTTTGATATCAAAGCCGCTGACGTTAGCTGGAGCACTCCAGCTCATGCAACCCACGATAACCGTATTCTTATAGACCACGGGCGAAGCCGGGGCCGTAATTTTCATTTCAGAGGCTGGACGAACCAACCCTTCATTAAGATCCACCCGACCGTTTTTACCAAATGATTCAATGGCCTTACCCGTGCGGGCATCAATGGCCAGCAGGTAGTTATTGGCAGTCCATAAAATTCGCTGGTCGGCTTCGTCTTTCCAGAAGGCAATTCCCCGGTTGATCCCACCCAGTCGCTCCCCCTGGCGGGCGGGGTTATGCCGCCAAATTTCCTGGCCATTGCGGGCATTGACTGCGATGATCTCGTGGGCCGGACTGGTGATGTACATGATGCCATCCACAATCAGCGGATTCATCTGGATGTTTCCCTTCGTGTTTCCCGAATGGTACTCCCAGGCGACTTTCAGCTTCGAGACATTCTCTTTCGTGATTTCCTCTGCTTGTGAGAAACGGGTAACCCCTTCGTCGCCCCCCGTTACCGCCCAGTCGATCTGGACTGGCGTACGCGAAGGGCGACTGGACTGCTGACAAGCCATCACTAGTAGCGTTGCCGCCAATAGCCACGGATGTTTCACTCCCGAAAACTGATTTAGGTTAGCCGTTAACCTTTGAAACATAGGTTTAGTGTATAAGAGGATAAGTATTCGCCCGTTAGGAAACACCCTGAGCTAAGCGGTAATGCTTCACCCCAATAGTGTACGTACACCAAATGTAGACTTATTTCTTAAATGTGTAAAAATAATTTTATTTATTACTCTTATTATTCAATTTTTATAATTCGTAAATTATTGATAATTAGAAGTTTATGTTAATTAATATTTTTTGCCTTTGCAGTATTTCTAGTGATTCTGTTTTCAAATTAAGCTCGAAAAAGCTTGTCTGGCTATGCCTTACAAAACAAACCTGGTTTCCTTTTGGATTAACCTCCACTATTTACGAGACCGTTGGCTTCTGTTTCGAATCGATGATAGACTAGTTCCCTAAAGAAAGGAATAGACCTTACTGAAAAGGTGGTGAGCTTTCTACCGAGCTAGTTGCTAATGGTGTATGAGAAATGAGTTGGGAATCTAAGTAAGGTTCTTCGCTTCGCTCTCAATGACCGATTGGGCGATATCTAAGCTTCAACTTAAGTTAAATCCAGCATCAGATGAGCAAGTTTCATTAGATCGTATAAGTCCAGTACTATTGGTATCCAGCAATCAACTATTTCTTTAGACCTGTCATCTTTTTCAATAAATCGCTACTAATGGTGAAGATTAACCAGGAAAAGATGTTCAGACTACAAATTTTTATACTCGTTTTTATTGGTGCATCAGGCTTTCCGATAAGATCCCTAGCCCAGATGCAAAAGGAGCAGGCAGACCTAATTGACCGTTATTTGAGCGTGCAGCAGCAATCCATCGGCTTTAACGGTACAGTCATGATTGCCAGGAATGATAGTATAATCTATCGACAGTCTCTAGGAAAAGCGTCATTGGAGCTTGACGTACCGCTTTCTTCGGATCCTGTTTTTCGGATAGCATCCATTACTAAGCAGTTTACTGCTATGTTGGTTGTATTGGCTGCCGAAGAGCACAAGTTAGCACTGGGCGATCAACTCAGTAAATATTACCCCCAACTGGGCCAATCAGATTGGGGCAAAATAACGATCAGGCAATTGCTGACTCACACTTCCGGCCTTCCCCATAATGAAGGGATAGCAGATTACTGGGAGAAAATTTCGTTTATTCCACTCTCGGACCGGCAGGCCACGGACGAGATATTTAAATTGAAACTACGGTCTGTTCCAGGGACAAAGACGCACTATTCCAGTCCTGGATACTTTATTCTGGCAAGTATTCTGGAAAAGATTTACCATAAAAGCTATGGTGCCATCCTAAGGGAGAAGATTACCGCTCCATTACATATGGATCACACAGGAGAAAACACGGCAACGGCCCTCATCAATGGAATGGTTTCTCCATATCATCAACTGGCAGATCGACTGATCGCAGCACCACAGCGGGACTTTGCTTTAATGAAAGGATCGGGTAAACTGTATTCAACCGCAAGCGATCTATTAAAATGGAACAATAATCTAAATGGAACCGGGCATTTCAATAAAACAGTTACAGATCAGCTGTTCACCATTCAAAATTCACAACCGATTAATGGACGTAACGAACCTTATGGCTATGGCTGGTTTCTTAGGCAATCTTCAAACCGAGAAAGGGATTTCAATTTTACTGGTGGCGGGACTTATGGATGTTCTGCTATTTCGGGCTACTATCCAAATGCAAATATTTCAGTAGTAATCCTGAGTAATATTTCCACATTGCCCGTCGGGGAAATGCAGGCCAGCATTGAAAGCATCGTTTTCGGAGACAGGTTTGATATGCCGGTTGTACATACACCTATAGTAATGGAGGCATCGCAATTTGGCAAATTCCAAGGAACCTATACCGCAGACAATGGCCACCAACTAGCGATTTTTTTTAAAGGAGGGCAGCTCTATGCTAAAATGGGTCAAAATCCATTTTTCGAATTGTATCCCTCGGATAGCTCTGTTTTTTTTGGGAAAAAGGTGCCTGTGCAGATTGCATTTGAAAAAGATTTAGATGGCACCATTAAAAGCCTCAAAGCCAGCCTAAAGGGACAATCAATTCTTTTTGTTAAAACCAGATAGGATGGAAAAACAGTTTTTGGAGATGATCACCATGCATAAGGCCACCATTCATAAGGTGTCACGCCTTTACCGGGACAGCCCCGAGGACAGAGAGGATCTTTTTCAAGAGATCGTTTTACAGTTATGGCTGTCTTTCCCAAAATTCGAGGGAAAGTCCAAGCAAAGTACTTGGATATATAAAATCGCACTTAACACCGCAATGGCCTGCTATCGAAAGAAGCATATAATTTTATCATTCACCGAGCGATTACCGGACCAAGAAGACAGTAACATTGATTGTGAAAATCGGGAACGAGAGCAGCAACTGTTTGCCATACTAAAAACGCTAAATGAAGGAGACAGGGCATTACTCGCCTTGTATTTCGAAGACTTTGACTATCGCGAGATGGCAGAAATAACGGGATTGAGCGAGAACCACATTGCTGTCAAGATGGGAAGAATTAGATCCAGGCTAAAAAAACATTAAATCCAGCAAAATGAATATTGATGAACTGAAAAACGATTGGAAAAGTATTAAGCCAGAAAATGCTGGCATGAAAGAGCAGCCCATGATAAAAAAAGGGAATAACCAGTTAAATGCGATCAGACTGCGGCTTGTCATAGAAATGGTGTCGTATCTCGTATTTCTTGCTGTTTACTATACGATGTTTGATGGGGACAAAAAACCGTTATACGCCAATTGGTTACTGATCGGATCTTTTCTCATGGTCATCATTCATAGCTTGATGGGTTACTTGGCCGCAAAAAACATTGTATCAGGAGAAAGTATTTTGCAGTCGATGACTAACTATCACAAAAAACTTAAAGGATACGCTATGATATCTTTGCTTACACGGACGGTCTCATTGATTTGTCTCCTAATTTTCTTTGTTTCCTCCGTTGAGCTCGATATTAAGAAAAACTGGATGCTTGTTGGCTTGGTTTTACTCGTCGCCACTCAGGCTTATATAAATTATAAGATATGGTTGGCCAGAATAAAAAAAATAGGTGATTGTATCGAAAATTGGCAATCCTAAATATAAGACAATAGGCTTACTGAGTTCAAGCATCTCAGCTATTTGGGGTATGGTATATTGTATACAAAAGTTTCATGAACTCTTGTTAAATACTTGAACATAAGATTATTAAGAAATTTATTGCGGGGGAGTCATAGGGGGCCGTAGCCGTATGAATGATTCCGTTTTGCTACCTACGACGTTTGCTGTTAATAAATTGCAGTGGTCGAAATCCACCCGCAGTCGCTCGGCTTTGCCGAGTGACCACCTAGCTCCAGGCCTCTGGCCGGTAGGATTCGAACCAGTAGAGATGATCAGAGCACACCTTTTCCAAACAAAATATCCCTACTAACCTCGGCCAGAGGCCTACTCCCTTTGACTTTAAACCAACAGCCCTTAACAAAAAAGGCATCCCGCGTGAAGGTTCATGCGGGATGCCTGGAAAATTTACTGGTTAAATCAATACCCTGGATTCTGCTTCAACTGAGGCGAAACGTTTAGGACGTTAAAGCCGATGGGGAAAATATTCGTGTGCGTGTCGGCATCGGGCTGCTTATCCCACCAGGTTCCAGAATTAAATTGGTTAAAGCGAATCAGATCCGTACGGCGGCGGCCTTCACCCAGGAACTCCCGGCCCCATTCATCGAGTAACTCCTGCTCGGAGAGTGTACTGCCATTGGCGGGATACAAACTCGGTGAGCCTGCTGGGTAATAGCGTTTGCGAACGCGGTTAAGGATTTCCGCTGCTTTGGCTTTGTTACCCTTTCTGAATTCACATTCCGCTAGGGTATAATAGACCTCGGCTAAACGAATCTCTGCGTAATCAGCTTCAATTTTATGCTCGTCTTCCGTGCGATAAAAGGGATACTTCAGCATATAAACCCCTGAGTTCTGATCGGCGTGATTCATGTTGGATTCTTTATCCGCAGGAACCTGATTGGGAGGCGTATTTTTAAACCAGCCTACCTGATCCCGAATGTAAAGTTTATATCCCCGGGTGCTGGCTAAAGTATCCCGGTTGTTATTGTAGGTCAGGTATCCGTACAGGAACATACCCTCCCGACTGTTATTCCCCAGATTTCGGTATTTCTTCAATCGCACGTCATCGCTGTATTTCTGAAATTTGATGAAGGGCTTACCGAGCGTATGGGTATATTCTACGTTATCGACGTTACGGCCGGGTTGCAGGGAGAAACGGGGGTTGCTGCCACCCCAGTCAGTAAAGCCGAGGTAAGTCTGAGGAGCATTGTAAGGCATCATCCACCAGTACATGCCGCCTTCATACTGCCAGTGCGACCGACCAAACGTACCCGGAAAGGCAAAAATCGTTTCGGCTGATTGATCGTTATTCCAGTCGAAGGGAGCATCCCAGCGATCTTCAATGCGGTAACTTCCGTATTTGCCGTCCATAATGTCCTGGCAAATGGTGGCACAGTCGGCAAACCGATCTTCGTTAATGTACACTTTGGCATTGATATACAGACGAGCCAGCAGGGTCATGGCACCCGCCTTCGTCCAGCGGCCCTGAAATTGTTCAGTGCCCGCGTCGCCCTTGGCCGCCAGATCAGGTAAAGCTTCTTTGAGTTCGGTTTCGATGAAACGGAACGTTTCCAAGGGCGTGGATTGTGTAGTACCCTGGGTTTCGCCTTTTACTCGGGTGATGATTTCAACATTCCGGTAGAAGTCGTACACGCGGAGGTAATACCAGGCCCGCATGGTTCTTAGCTCGGCAATAAACTGCTTTTGTTCGGCAGTAGTCAGACCAAAAGCCGCCGGATCAATTCCTTCAATATCCTGTAGGGAGTTAGTGGCCAGGGCTATACCCGTGTACAGGTTATTCCAGGCGTTACTGCAATAACCATCCTGCGAAGTCCAGGTGTGCTGGTGTGCCCGGATGTACTGTCCGCCGTCGTACCAGTCGCCTTCCCGGTTGGGCGTCATGAACTGATCGGCTGGTAATTCCTGCATGATGAATTGATCGCCCTGAACCGTCCAGTAGCCGTGTTCAAACGTTCTGAGGAAGGTGCGATACACGTCTTCTTTCGTTTGCAGAAAGTTCTCGGAGGTAATGCGGTCATACAGCGTCTCGTCCAGATCCGTACAACTGCTGAGCAGACTCGTGAGTAATAAACAGGAAAATATCTTTTTCATAGAGAGTAGAGGTTATAAGCCCAACTGGATTCCGGCCAGCACCTGGGTAGTCGTGGGATAATAGGAACGCGAACTGTTGATACCGGGATACAGGCCATTCACGGGGTAACGATCGGGATCTCCTCCGGTGAAGGAAGTAATCGTCAACAGGTTGCGGGCTGCTGCATAGATACGTACGGAGCGGATTGCCTTCAGATTGACTTTAGGGGAATAACCCAGCGTCACATTATCGAGCTTGAGGAATGATCCGTTTTCCAGGAAATAATCCGATAAAATGACCGTAGTGGCCTGGTTGGTTAACTTCGCG
The DNA here is from genome assembly GCF_031453245.1 of Siphonobacter sp. SORGH_AS_0500. NCBI lineage: Bacteria > Pseudomonadati > Bacteroidota > Cytophagia > Cytophagales > Cytophagaceae > Siphonobacter > Siphonobacter sp. SORGH_AS_0500. The sequence goes on along the minus strand of NZ_JAVIYT010000005.1, from coordinate 2,643 downwards.
TACTTACCCTCGCCGTACGCGGAGGTTAACACGTTTGCGTTGGATTGCGTACTGGGCGTACCGGTATAAAACGCCTGGGTATTGAAAATTTTATACCCTAAAATGGCTCTGAAAAAGACCGAAGCATCCCAGTTTTTGTACGTAAACGAGTTGTTAAGGCTTAAGGTCGCTTTCGGTAAGCCATTGCCAACGACGCGTTTGTCATCATTATTAGCCTGATTAGCCGGGATGACTTCATTGTTCTTGTTGTACACCAGCAAGCGGCCATCTTCCGCTACACCAGCTGCGTGAAGCATGTAAAACGTACCAATCCGCTGGCCTTCCTGTAAACGCTGAGCCGTTCCGGGCGAGCCGGGGCTGGGTAAACCTACGACGTCAAGGAAGGTTTGTCCCTGATAGGCATTGTTGGAGAACGAAACGAATTTGTTACTATTGGTCGCTCCTGCGAAAGCGATGTTGTAGGTAAACGAAGGCGTAGAGACGATCCGGGCGTTCAGTTGTAACTCAATTCCTGAGTTTTGCATGCTTCCTACGTTAGCATAGGTAGAACCCTGAATGTTTGGTGGTAAAGGCACGGAATACGAACCCAGCAAGTCTTTATTTTTTCGGGTGTAATAGTTAATACTTCCCGAGAATACTTCTTTAAAGATTGAGAAGTCAATCCCGAAGTTCAGGTTCTCTGCCGTTTCCCAGCGTAAATCATAGTTGGTATTCTGACTTGGTCCCCATACCTGGTACTGGTTGCCGTTAAGCGGGTAATACCCGTACCCACTGTAGGTATCCAGGGATAAATAGTTACCGAAATCCTGGTTACCTGTTACGCCGTAATCGGCCCGAAGTTTCAGATCATCAATCCACGTTAATGATTTCATGAACGTTTCCTGACTCAGTCGCCAGCCTACGGATGCGGCTGGGAAATTACCCCACTTGTGGTTATACCCAAACTTGGAAGAACCCTCCCGCCGCAAACTGGCCGAGAACAGGTACTTGTCCTGAAGAGCGTAGTTAATCCGGCCAAAGAAGGCAATCAGACGGGAATCATTCTTGTACGTACCCATGCCATTGCGTCCCGCCACCTGCTGATACAGGCCCGTTCCGATGTTGTTGTAGGTGAGGGCATCGGAAGGCATCTGTCGGTTATCCGCCGAAAGTCCAGAGTTTTGGAAGTACTGGTAGGAATAGCCACCCAGCACCTTCACATCGTGGACTCCTTTCGTTAACGAATAGTTACCCACCCACTCCAGACTTCGCTGGTCGTACTTGTTGTAAGCTCGGCTTGCTGAGTTCATGCTACCCTGATACTGAGCGGCGTAGGTAGACGTAGAAGGACGGAAAAAGAAATCAAAGTAATCGCGGGTAAATTGTCCGTACGTCAGTTGAGTCGTCAGGGTTGGTAACAGATTGACGAGCACACTGGCGTTGTAGTCCAGAATCTTGCCTTCCGTTCCGCTTTCTTCCGTCCGTAACCGTTCTACAGGGTTAAAGGGCGAGGAGAAACCGGATTGAATCCGGTTGTAACGGGTGGGATTCTGGGGATCAAAAATGGGTAGGGTTGGATTGAGCGTTAAGGCCTGGTCAAAAGAGTCATAATCGGCGTTGTTACTTCTAAAGTAACGGGGGGCCACGTTCAGACTCAGGGTATATAAGTTATTGGCAGAGGTATGATTCAGCATCAAACGAGCACCGTATTCCTGACGACCCGACCGTAGATCCAGACCCTGGGCATCGCGGTAGTCCGCCGTAGCCCGGTAGTTATTGCGGGCATCGCCCCCGGAAAAGGATAAGCTGTGTTTATGCGAAAACGCCGAGGGCCGGGTAATGGCTTTAAGCCAGTCGGTTTGAGCTCCAAAGTCAGTGCCCCGGTTTTGAGCCAGGAATTCCGACGCCGAAAGTGTTTTCAGGGGCATGGCCGCAAAGTCAAAAGCTCCGTACCCGTTGTAATCCACGCGGGAACCCTGCGAGCCTTTTTTAGTGGTAATGATGATTACCCCGTTACTACCGCGAGTGCCATAAATAGCCGAAGCCGCTCCGCCTTTGAGTACGTCAATGGACTCAATGTCATTTTGGTTGATGTTTTCCAGAACACCACCGGGTACGCCGTTTACAACCACCAGTGGCCCTAAACCCGCATCCCGCGAAGATACGCCCCGCAGCTGAATACTGGGCATGGAGTTAGGATCGCCACCGCCCGTATTGGTAATGGTGAGTCCGGAAACTTTTCCCTGCAAGGCAGCAATAGGGTTGGTTACGCCAACGGTTAATAAATCTTTACCCGATACGTGGGTAATGGCACTGGTTACTTCCTTCTTGTCCAGCGTACCATACCCTACTACAACGACTTCCTGTAAAGAACTGGCCGTTTCTTCCAGGGTCACGTTAATGACTAGTTGATTGCCGACGGTTACCTCTTTCTTCGTGTAACCTATATACGTATACGTTAGTACGGTTTCAGGCCCTTTTACGGTAATTCTATAGTTACCCTCGGCATCGGTAAGGGTACCGTTGCTGGTTCCTTGTTCCTGAATGGATACGCCGGGCATGGCACCGCCCGTATTACTGAGCACTTTGCCCGTAACGGTTACGGCCATAGGGGCGGCGGCCAGGAGTGAAAAACTTACCAATAGTGCGGGCAATAGTAGCCCT
>NZ_JAVIYT010000004.1:0-117274 GCF_031453245.1 Siphonobacter sp. SORGH_AS_0500 | reverse complement strand
ACGTCAATTTTATTGCTTCTCATGAGCCGCATTTCTGGCATGTGTATATCCGTTTACCGAAAAGTAATCAGTTAATCCGTTTTCCTCAGTTACTCTACAGCAGCGAGTTAGGACGTTTTGTTTATACTCTCGAAGAGTTACTGAATCAATCAACTACCCACTGGTTAGAGTCGCTTCAACAAACCCATTTCATTGCTCAGCCCTCTCTTCAGGAAGTCGAACTTCCCGACTTTTCGCTCCCTTATTACGAAGGGTTCAACCGCTACGGTACCCGAACCTGGCTGGGGCTTTACCGCCGTGAGGAATGGTTCAGCATTTCTTTTCTGGTAGAGGTTTGCGAGTTATGCCTGCGAACCAGAATTGGAGAAATTTGCAGCACTCCCTGGAAGTCGCTCATCATCAAAAACATTCAGGAAAAAGACCGAATGCATTGGTCCTACCTGCTCGGTAAACATAACATCAGCGTTCGTCATGCTTCGCATGAGCTGGCCTGGCAAACGGAAGATCATTCGGCAGAAGGGGCCAGTCTGAAACAATACGTCATTCAGCATTTTAACCGGGAAGATACCCGTACGTTTGGGTTATGTTTCGGTATCCAGACACAGCCTAAATCAGAGGTTTTCGGTTCGGTATTAATCCGGCAAAGGCCCTGGATTCAATGGGGATTTATTAGCCTTGGGAAACGCTATGATCTATACGTAGCAGAGCAGTATAATCCCAACAGTCGCATCTTTCGAAAAGTTGAAAAGGGCTTGCTTAAAATGCACGTTCCGCTCCAGGTGGAGCGAATTTGCCGGACGTTTAGTGCCCAGCGAATCCTGCGTACGACAGAAGCCTTGCCCCTGACAGAAGAAGAACTTTTTGCTTCGCCAACGACTGAAGTCTATGAATGCCCGCACTGTCTGACCCGCTACGATGAACGTTATGGCGATGAAACCCAGTCGATTGCAGCTCATACCACATTTCAGAAGTTACCGGAAAGTTATCGCTGCCCCACTTGCGAGGCTCCCAAGAGCGATTTGATACGAATGTTGCAGGAAGTTTAAACGCCAAAGGTTTTAGCAGTATAACTTCCAATATTCTTGATTTCATTATTAGCCGCCCTTACCTCAATGTCGTAAAGGGTCTTATTGATGCGTTCAATGCTGAAGGATTCCAGAATTTCTTCGGCCTGATCCTGCCGCAGCTTGAATCGGTTAATGAGTCGATCCATGATGGGCGTTACGTCCACTGCCGTTGATTTATTCGCATAGGAAACTTCAAAAACAACGTTCTCAACAGGCTTGCGTCCCCTCCCCTCTTTTTCCCCATAAACAGGTGTATACGTGAAGGTTAAGTCCGTATTGCCATTAATTTCCCGCATGGCAATCTCCAGCACTTCGCGGTTAAAGTGCGTCCATTTGGGATATTTATCTTTTCCTGTTTTCGGATCAATGATGGCCAGCATGGATTTCAGTTCTACGACACTACGGGTAAAGGTTTTGTTCTTCATGTTCTTGTACATGCAGAGTAGTTCATAAATCCGTTTGGCGTGAATGGATTGCAAAGCCATGGCCGCCTGAAGCTGGATTTTGGTGAACTTTTCCTTTAACTCGACGTAAAACGGGCGAATCTTCCGAGATAATTCAATTTCAATAATTCCGGTGCCCTTTTTGTAGGTGGCAGAAGCGGCAAAAGTCGTTTGCAGAAAATCGCCATTGGGCAGGTATCCTTCCACCAGACGCGTAACGATCTTGGCGGTAGCTTTTTTGTAGGCATCGTAATACAGTTCCTCACTCCCCATGATCGAAGCAATTTCCTTGATAGACACCTGATATACTTTGTTCAGCGGATCGTCCGGGCGTACCTGAGAAATGACCATGTACAAAATGTTCCGCTCGGTTTCGGACATTTCATAACGAGCTTCGGTAATGAAGTTGTCCTGGTATAGTTCGATCTGCTTTTTCATATCCATAGGTTGCTGACACTTAGCCAAATATAGAAAAGAATTGCAATTAGTTGTACATTAAAATTCGAAACACAACTTTTTACCGATCAAAACACAACTTTTAAACCCTATTTCACCGATCAAAACACAACTTTTTAGCCTCATCTGACCGATCAAAACACAACTTTTTACCGATCAAAACACAACTTTTAAAAGTTATCCACAGGGTAAATCACTGATTGATAGCTTATTAATTTTTATTTTTTCCCTTTCAAGAGTATAACAAGAGTATTTGAAATACCCAAACTCTTGATTACTTGCCTAGAAGACGAGGGCTTGCATTAAATTTCCCCCGCTCTTTTTATAGAAAGGGTAAAAGGGTAAAAAGGAATAAATGAAAAATCAAAAAACAAAGCGGGGAGATAAAGGTAAAAAAAGAATAGGCCGTGAACTAAATAATTAGTTTTAAATGCCTTTCTTCACACGATTCGTTTCTAAGCTTTATCTAGACTTTCAAAAACGATGGATAAGTATAATCCCCAGATTTACTAATAAAGTCGCTCAGAAGGGCTCAAAATGCGAAAAACCAGGCTCTTCTCATTATTTCGTCCACTCTTCCACTCGCCAAAGCTTCCATTTCATCCGTTTTCACCAATCAAAACACAACTTATTCTCTTCAATTAATGATGTTTGATACGGTTTACCTTCATTTATTAGCTAAAACAAAGAGGAGTACATATTGTCCTCCACCAATTAAAACACAACTTATTCTATGAAATCAAGGGGCTTATTGGTTGTTCAAAAAGTACAACCTTTCAATTGACCGATCAAAACACAACTTATTTAAGCGACTCAACTAAACAGTAGAGACCAATAGCTACATCTATTCTATTGGTAATCAAACACATACTAGTTTCACCGATCAAAACACAACTTATTCATAATTGCAATGAAATCGCCCGTGGCATATTTCTACTGGTATATTTTACCCACTACTAATTTCACCGATCAAAACACAACTTATTAACTAACCATAGCTTATTGAGCTGAATTAAGTAATTGATAATGAGAAACATAAGATGATAGCCATAATAAAAAGGAGTAACACTGATCAAAACAGCATTACCCCTTTATTCACTAATTACTCCCGGATTTTACTTCAACGTCTTAAGTTGGCGAGCCAATTTGATAATAGCATTCAGCAACTCATCTGAAGCAACTTCCACTTTCATTAACTGACTCAATTTTTTCCGCAACTGATTCTTCACTTCTTCTGCTGATGCGGTTTCCTGATCCTCTGAATGAATCGTAGCCGGCTTTCTCAACACCTGCTGAACAGCATCCATGGAAGGCAAATCTTCTATCGGTAAGGCTGCCAATTGCTGCATATCACCTTTACTAACTTTTACCTTTCCGCTCAGCACTTCCTTCTTTAATTCAGGACTCAGTTTATCTACACCCTTCGAAAATTCAGCGTCACGTTTAATGGTCTTTTCACTAACATTGAAACGCTCGGCTAGCCGTTCTGAAGTATTCATTTTTTCATAAGGGACATTTTGACCTTTATGCTCTTCAGATTCATAAGGGTCAAAATGTCCCTTATGGTTTTCATCCGACAAATTTTCATAAAGGTCATTTTGTCCTTTATGACTACTTCGTTCGTATTTACCCTTCTCCAGCCGTTCGGTTCTGTATCGTAACCCGCGTAAATACGAGGCTTGTTCCGGCGTTAGGTTTCGTCTACCTAACTGATTTTCAATCATGAAAGCGAAAACTGCTTCTTTGGTTGAAAACTGAACCAGATGAATTTTATAGTCAATGCGATTGGCGGTACAAATGGAATAGCGATTGTGTCCGTCAATCAAAATGTAAGCGGCTTCTGCACCGTCGGTGCCTTTGGCTATAGCCTCTGTTGTTTCCCAAACCAGAAGAGCTTCCCTGCATCCTTCTTTCCTTATATTAGCCTCCAACTGAGCAAACTCTTCCGGCTGAAGGGGTGGGATGAAGGCTTCTAGTTCGGGCAGAATCTGAATGCGATTTTTAATTTCTTCGTGCCGCAACAGACTCTGATCCTTGATAATTTTCTTATCGTTTAAACCAATCTGGTATTTTTTCATAGGTCAAGGCTTAAGTTCTGGATTGGATAAATTCAGTAGCAAGATTTTTATAATCCACGGCTCCATTGGAGTCTTTCTGATAGGTAAATATGTCCAACTGAGCTACCTGTGATTCTTTCAAAGCAACATTGGTTCGAATCTCCGTTTTGAAAATGCGGAAATTACTCAAGGCTTCGTGAATATTCTGAATCATGTCCCGATGCACATTCAGGCGTTTATCGACCATAGTCAATAAAATGCCCTCCACTTTCAGCTCGTAATTGATCCGATCACGAACCTGAGCGATTCGATCAAACAAATGATTAACCCCTTTCATGGAAGAAGCCTCCGGTTGAAGAGTAACCAGACAACTGTGCGAGGCTACTAAAGAGGAGTTTGTGAAAATGTTCAGAGCTGGAGGACAGTCAATCAGGATATAATCGTAGTTACCACGAATGGGAGCCAGTGCATTTTTAAGCTGATTAACGCCACCAACGGCCTGCACCAATTCCAGATCGGCGTAGGCCAGTTCTAAATCGCTCGGAGCTAAATCCAGATTTTCCCCTACGTTCACAATGGGTAGCGGTTCATTTTTCAGTAAGGCATGAACTACCTGTTTGTCCAGTTCATCCAAGCCGAGCGACTGGGTCAGATTTCCCTGGGAATCCATGTCTACCAGCAAAATTCGATATCCCGCCAGAGCCAGAGCTTTCCCGAGATTAAGAGTCGTCGTGGTTTTCCCAACCCCTCCTTTGTGATTCACTACCGAGATGATACGGGCTTTTCGATCAGACAGTTCCGCGTAGCCGTACTCCAGTAGAACAGGATACAATGCCGCTAAGTGTTTATCATTAAGCGTACGATCTCCAGAGATGGCCTTAGCCAGGGTACCGGAAGGAAGGCCCGCCTGTTTTTCTATAGCAGAAACCGAAAGGGCTGGTTTTCGGCGAAAGAATGAAAGAGCTTCTTCGTGCGTCAGCATAAGTCAAAGTGTATTGGAATAATATTAGGACAAATAAATATTATTTGTCCTAATATATGGACTTTCTAATCTTATAAAATGTAAACTTTTTTTGAACGGCTTAGAAAAGTATTAACCATTAAAGCACTGAGTTACTTTTCTGTATAAGCATAGGTTCACCAATCAAAACACAACTTATTAACCTATATTCGATAAGTTGTGTTTTGATAAATAGCTTATTATCAGTTATGTATGAGTGAGCGATTTTAAAAATAGTTTTAACCGATCAAAACACAACTTTTAAAATGGAGAAGGCTCAAACAAGGATAATTGATCTGTGTGGGTAAGGCGGAGGGCTTTCATCTGCTTTTCATCGAATGGCTGTAAAAGCGAAGTAATAGCCGGATCATCAGAAGACCGATCAGATAACCAGAGTGATTCGTGTTCAGGATCAATAATGACAGGCATCAAGCCCGTAACATTATTAATGAATTTAAGTAGTGAATTTCCGGGTGTAGTGATTAAGGTAAAAGTCGGGATAACCTGATCTTCCTGTTGCCAGGTTTCATAGATACCAGCCAAAGCAAAAAGCTGATTGTAACGTAACGATAGCTGATAAAGTACCTGGTTTTTTCCTTCTTTTCGATGCACAAAAAAACGATCCGCCAAGACTAGTGCCCGCTGTCCATTCTGAAATGGTTCGCGTGCGTAGGCTTTTAACGCAAGATCATGGCTAGGCACATGCAACCGACGTAGGGGAGTAGACTCTACTTGTTCAGGCTTAGTAGTTGTACTTAACAGGCCCCACCTAAACTGTTGAAGTGCAGTGGGGCTCTGACTAGTAATAATGGGCCAGTAGGGTAACGTTTCAGCATCTGCCTGTGTGACAGGCAAGTACTTTCTTGTCTGAGAAGTTACTTTTTCAACATTAAACCGTTGCTGAATATCCTTAAGTTTTTTGCCAATGCCGAGCCCGATGTACATGGAAATAGATGCTGCCTGGTACCTGAAATAAATCGCGAGGGTATTCGCAAAGGTATGGGATTAAAAAGCTCATGCCCAGTTCACCGCTTATTGAGATTGAAAATAATGGGTAAGGGTGGACTGAAAAGATTCAGGAATCAGGTCTGGTCGTTGCGTTTGCAGTGTTTCTGTGTGGAACGTATCCAGATCCGTATATAAAGCTTGTTCCGTATTAAAATGGAGCAAGCCTTCTTCAAATACTCGCTCTTCAGAATCACTGGAAACCTGCATGGAAACGAAGTTCAGACGGCTTATCTCGTCCCTTCCATGTTCCCACTTCAACCATAAATAAACTTGACTCTTGTCTGTAGCATTGGCTAAATCTGTCCTTTTAACTTCGATAATGCTGATGGCTTGGTTAGTGAAGTAATAAAGTATATCAAAAGCTTCATTCATAGCGAGTAAATTAAATTACATAAATTTAGTCAAAATTAGAAAAATATAATCATTTAAAAACGACTTTTAGACCGTAAGTATTAATAATCATAGATAGCGTATTTTCCCGTAATTATAATCTCTTATTAAGTTGAAATCTATTGATAATATACGTAAACAAATGATTTGCTGTTAATGATTTGATTTACAAGTGTTTATTACTGTTGATAGTAATTTTTTTTCAGGATTAAATTACATTTAATATTTGTATCTGTAAACGTTTACTTATGAAACGATCCGGTTATTGGATGTCTTCTTGGGCAAAAATTAACGTTAGGTGATTGTTATTTTCCTTATTAAATTTACATAAGTTATTTAAGTATAATCACGGATAGTTTCCCCCGCCTGAATCAGTAATTTATGAACCTACCTTTACTCCAAAGTAGGGTTTCTTTGTGGAATCTTACGTTTCTTTTTTTCTCCTGCCTTAGCGTTTTAAGCTGCCGCCCTGACGACTATCCTAAGCGTCAGTTTACTTCTTGTGAAACATTAGCCACTGAAATCGGATATTCGACTAATAAATTGACTGTATCGGTTAATTTAAATTCCTTAACTGGAACATTAGCTTCTATCGAATGGGATTTTGGCGATGGCACGGCCAAGCAGACCAGTTTAAATTCAACGCAAACGCATACCTATTCCAAAGCTGGAACTTACACCATCACAGTAACCCTGACGGACAAATGCACAAAGACTTTAGTAAAGACAGCAACCGTTACGGTAACGGATAAGGAAAGGCCTGTGTTTACGACGGTAATAGCTAGTAATGTAACCTCTAGTAGTGCTATCACAGGCGTTAAGTTTACAAATTCTGGTAATCCATCAGTTGTTCAGTTTGGGATTTGTTATTCATACACCAATAGTACTCCTACTACTGATAATGCTACAGTTAAGATATTCTCTAGTAATTCTTCATTAAATGCTGATATAACGCAGCAATTAGACAATCTTCAGCCTAATGTTACCTATTACTACAGGGCATTTGCTGTCACTACAGAAGGGACTTACTATGCAGAAGGTGAAGTGTTAATCTTTAAGACAAAACCCGACCTCACATCAGGTTTAGTAGCTTATATTCCATTCAACGGCAATGGTTTTGATGCAACCTCTAATAAGAATAATGCAGTTCTGACGGATGCTGTAGGTAGATCCATTTACGATAGTGGTCATGATGGTACCGCAGGAGGAAGCTTTCGATTTAATGGATCTACCTATCTTAAAATTGAGGATAGCCCAAGTTTGCGTTTAAGGACTCTATCCGTGAGCTTCTGGTTCAAGCCAGAAACGCTTCCGTCTGCTACTAATCAGTATCAACACTTTTTATATAAGGCAAATTACGATCAGGATTATTACCAGGAGTATAGCACGTCAATGGATTGGAACAGCAGCACTGGAGTCCGGTTTAAAGCTGATGTAAAGCAAAATAGTAATTGTCAGGCAGGTAACTGGCAATCACTTGTGCAACCTTATACGATCAAATTAGATTGGCAGCATGTGGTGGTGCTTTACATGAGTAATAAGATTGTAGCTTACATTAATGGTCAAAAGATAGGAGAATATGCCTTATCTGCTAATACAGGTATTGATAGCTGCATTGGCGGGGATTTGATTATTGGAGCTCAATCTAACAGATCTAGCAATTTCTTTAGAGGCTTAATGGATGAGATTCGTATTTATAATACAATTCTTACCGAGGATCAAATCAATGCACTTTCTCAACGATAATCCCCCATGTTACATTTTCTATACAAGTGCCTACTCAGTAGCTTGATTTTTCTGGCTTTTGTTGGTTCAAGTCAGGCCCAGACGGTGGTTTCCAATATTCGAACGGATTATAACACCGATCGAATGAAGATTACTTATGATCTGGAAAAAGCAAATCCCCAAGATTCGATTTACGTTCAGGTGGAAAGCAGAAGTAAAGGTTATTTGCCCGTCAAAACAGTAACCGGGGAAGTGGGGAAAGGCATTACGTCGGGTACGAACAAGGTCATCTACTGGGATTATGCTTTGGATGGTATCAAGATCGACGACGAGCAAATTCGGGTTCATATCCGGGTTTTTAACTCCGTAATCAAGCCTAACACAGGAGCGGGACCGGTTAGTGCTCTAGCTTCGGTGGTCTTACCCGGTGTAGGTAATATGCTGGTAAACCGTAAAATCGGCCTTCGGCCCTTAATCTCCATTTCCTACATTGGTTTGCTTGCCTATGGTTTCATGGAACGCAAGAAAGCAAACGAGCAGTATGCCATTTATAATAGCTCGCAGTACGATTACCTGCCAGCGGAAGCAGAACCGTTTTATCAGCAGGCCAATAAACACCGGCAGAATTTTTATTACGCTTTGCAGGGAGCCGGTTTAATCATGGCCGCTGATGTCATTTACAGTGTCATCAAAGGCAGTAAAAACGCCCGAATCAAACGTTCCCAACCTCGCATTTCCCTCCATTATATCGGTAATACTCCTGCTTTAGCCTACCAACTGAACTTCTAAGCGTATGAAAAAAGCTTTATTTTTTAGTGTGCTCCTGGCAGCTTTGCCCTTCTTCGGTTATTCTCAAACGACCAAAAATTTCTCAACGGGTTGGGAAAAACCCGATATTAAACTAGTAAAACCATCCATCGTCTGGCAGAGTCCATCCGCTCCTGAGTTAACGGTTAATCAGCCCGTTTTTAAAGCTAAGGTTTGCGTACAGTCTTCCGCAGAGTTGACGAATTACCATTTCGTTTTGAATGGGAAGACCATTGGGGGAGTGGAGCGGGGCTTTCGCAAGTCAACTACTTGCGGACAGGAAATTACGCATGAGCTGACCCTCGTGGAAGGCAATAACGAACTACATTTTGTCGCCGTAAATAAGGGGGGGACCACCACGAGCGAATCGCATTACATTACCTATAAAATCGGAGCTACGATCATTCCCCGGTCGGCTTTGATTCTGGCGAATAGTGCGTATCCGGTGCCTTTGAAAAACCCGCTAAATGACGGACGGGCTTTGGAAAGCCATTTGAAAAAACTGGGCTACGAAGTAACCATTCTGGAGAATAAGAACCTGAGAGAGCTCAAAAGTGGCATTGATGCCTACACCGAAAAATTATCCGACAAAACCATTAGTCTTTTCTTCTACGCCGGACACGGTTTGATGGTCAAACGCGAGAACTACATCGTTCCGACCAATGTTCACATCGGCAGCGAGTCAGACGTAGAATATGAGTGTTTTGCTTTATCCCGGCTGGTGGATCGAATGAAGGAGAAAAATCCCAATGGCTCTAATCTGGTGCTTTGGGATGCCTGTCGCAACAATCCCTATCGTTCCTGGACGCGTGGGGTAGAAGGAGCGGTGCATACCAATATCAATCCACCGGTGGGAACCATGATTATCTACGCCACCGAACCCGGTAAAACGGCGATTGATAATGCCGAAGGATCGAACGGGCTGTTCACGGGCGAACTCGTGCGTCACATTCAAACGCCAGACATTGATATTTACGAATTAATGCGTCGCATTGATAAAGGCCTCGCGGATCGGAATACGCCGCAAACGCCTTATCCTGAGGGGACTTTTCGTACACAATTCATGTTCAATCCTTCGCTGAAATGATCCGTTCGAAACGCCTATTTCTACTTCTTTTTTGGTGTATAGCTCAAACGATTCAGGCACAAACCCTGCACGCCGTCTTTGTAGCCGATACAAAAGATGAGTCCCTTGCAACGGCCTGCGAGCGGGATCTGGAAGTCATGCACCGGCAGTTGGCTCAGGCTGCTTCAGCGATGTCGTATCGGTTGAATGACCAAACCATTTCAAGGGATTTATTTACGACCCAACAGCTAGCCCAGGTGTTGGATAAGCTTCAGGTAGAGTCGCAGGACGTAGTATTCTTTTATTACACAGGTCATGGGTATAACCTGAGCGGGCGGCAAGATGTCTTCCCCATTTTGCACATCCAGAAGGACGAAAATCAACTCAAAGACAATCCGGCTCTGCGGGATATTCATGCCATTCTGAAGAAGAAAAATGCTCGTTTGTGCATCACGCTGGGCGATTGCTGTAATCAGATTTCTCATAATACGCGGGGAATGATTGGACGTAAACCCGCCATCGGGGAGTTAACCCTGACGAATGATTCTCTGAATGCAGCTTACCGAAAATTATTTCTGGAAACGTCTGGCGATGTCCTGATTACCAGCAGTAAGCCGCCCCAAAACTCTTTTGCACATCCCGACTCGGGCAGTTATTATACCCGGGTATTTGACGAAGCTCTGGAGCTGGCCAGCCGCTATAACCGGGACATTACCTGGGAAACCTTACTCAAGGATACGCAACACCGATTGGAGCAACATTCGGCTACGAAAGACAAAGTTTCCCTTTATGAAATTAAGCTTAAGGGGCAGGAGCCAGTGGTAGTGAGAGAGCTGGACTTCGAACGTATGAATCGTTACCTGAATGCTCTTTCGGATCAGAATCTTTCGGAGTCAGAACGTCAGGTCCTGTTGGGTAAGCTTCACGAATTTTTTGTAAAGAAAGCACGAATTGACATTTACGTTAATACTACGCTTGGCGAAGTGCAGCCCATCGAGCAGGTAGTGAAACGCCTGTATCTCAACGCTGGAAAAATTCAGCGAATTAATATTATCGAACGTTTATCGACCGTTGCTGCCGACGGAAAACATTACGAAAGGGCCGCCATTCAGGAAATTTGGGAATAAAATGATAACCATTGGCTGGTTTAGGTATAGGTAATTGAAAATGAGTTACCCCACACTTTATGAAAACGTACATTTTACTTGTTTTTAGTTTGTTAGGCATCGCGATGTTCAGCCATGCTCAGCCTACGCAGGTTGATAAAAATCTGGTGGTGGAAGATGACCTATTAACCGAAGAAAAACTCCGCGATTTTCAAACCCTTACCCAGCAAAAAGTAACCGAATTTCAACGCTACCTTGCTATTATCTCTGACCCTACGCAGTCGGATGAGGTGCGGGAACTGGCCATTGAAAATGCGGAGAAGCTATTTCTTCCCGGAGCAGCCATGCAAGTAGGAACGGTGAAGAAACAGACCTTAATTCAGGAATATCCGCTGTCGATTTACTTACGTCGGCTGAAAAATCTGGAGAAAAAATATTTCGACGTTTCCATTACCTTTTACGATTTGGCAATGGTGGGCGACTGGGAAAAAACGCAGACGGGTTATGTAACTACTGCTACGTATTTTCAGCACTTTAAAGGAAAAGGCAAGGATGGAAAAATTGCTTATGAAGACAAAACCATCAAGCATCTGGACGTAGATCTGAGAAATCGGCGGGACCCTTTTTATGAAGAACACCGCTGGACCGTTTTGCTCGGTAATATTCGGGTAGCAGAGGTGCAGCCTAAAAAGTCAGCCCTGTAGATGTGGAAATACGTACGCTTTGGACTGTTACTTTTTTCCATTACCACCCAGGCTCAGGAAACGGATTCACTGTTTCTTCAGGAATCCACGCAAGCCGGAGGGGCACGGGTAAGGTTTCAGCGATTGCCCGCCGAAGGTTACATGAAAACCCGTTTACATCTGGTAAGCGATTTTCTGAAAAAACTGAATGATACGACGGCTTCCGAAGAATATCCCGTAGCCGAGATTGCCCGGTCGGCTCGACTAAGAGAGCTGATTAATACTGAAAATACCCACCTATCAGGAGATGATTTACAGCGTTTTATAGATCAGATTGGGGCAGAAAAAATAGCGAATCCGCAGGAACATTTATACGCAGAAGTGCTGCTTGAAACCCTGAACAAGGGCGAGAACCGAACACTAAAAGTCTATTTAAAAAAGCAAAAAATCAGTAATAACTGGTCCTGGCAACTGATCGGAACCGAAGCTTTCCCGCCGCTCGATAGTAGCTATAGTCTGGAAGAGAAAGCAGATTCAAGTCAGTTTATTCCTCCCAATGCTCAGGAACTGAACTTCATGGCTTTACCAGGATTATTCCGAAAAGAGATCAGTCCGTTTTGGGCGGCATCGGCTCGCACTAACCCGGATCTACTAGCGATGAATCAACAGATTAGGGAAGGAAAATTGCAGATCATTCATTCCCTCGAAACAAAACTCTGGCTGGATACGCAGTTAGGATGGTATCTGGAATTGCGTCAGTTGAACCGGGAAAGTGAAAATTCTGGCTGGCTTATTCATGACTTAATCAATGATGTAAAGACCTTACCTCAGGCTTTGCTCGTCTTCCTTCAACAAAGTAATAAATGAAAAGCACCTTAACACTCTTGATCCTGAGCATGTTGACAATGCCTTTGGTGTGGGCTCAGTCATCGGAGCGTCAGGTAAAAGCCTTTTTGCTGGAATACCAGCAACAGGTTAATCGATTGAGTCAGTGCAAACAGGAGAGCGAAGTAATGAATGCGAAGCGGTTCTTTGCGAATGACACGCTTCGCATTCCGGCTATGTTATTACCCACGGCTTTGTATCGGGTCTCGCGTTCACAAATAAGCGTTCACGATTGGATGCAGGCGTTACCTTCTTTTTTCTGGGAGGGGTTTACCTATAAGCTTGATACGGCCCATTGCCATTTCGAAGAACTAACGCAAGACAAAAACCAGATTTGGGCGAAGGTGACGGTTCCGGTTGTTCTGCACGGCTTGTCCCTCAAAACGCACCAAAGGCATTATTACCAGGAAGAACAGGAAATTCTACTCTCCGCAGAGCGGCAGGGGACCCCTCGCTGGCAAATTGAAAAAATGACAGGTACGGGTCGTGGGATGAAAGAGACGCCCTTAAATGCCCAGCAATTACTGGACCTTAATCAATTTCTTCAAAGTAGTCTGATACAGTTAATGTACGAGAAAACGCCAGCAACCGTTCGAGAGCAACTATTGGAAAAACTTCAGAGTTACGTTACTTTGGATGCTAAGGTGTTTGCCTGTAAAAAAACAAGTGGCTCCAGCTTATCTCTGCGGGAAATTTCCCAACTCAATCTAACCGCCGAACAAGCCGCTGCCTGTCGTGTGGAAGGCTTTGACCTGGTGTATCAGGGCAACTTTTTTCAAGATCGAAGTGGAAACTGGCAAGCCGATATGATAACCTTAAAAGGTATTTCGGTATGGATGGATGGAAAGGTTAACTATCAGGACAGGCAAATGAATACACTTCCTGCGGAGCCACCTTTCCAGGAAAAAATTCAATTAACGCATTTAGCTTTCCTCTTGTGATGCTTGTTCGTACGCTACTCATCTGGTTATTTTGCCTTAGTCCTTTTTGCTCAACAAGTCAGCAAAAAGAAGTCATTCATTCGCCCATCGATGTAAAAGTTGATTCCGTAATGAGCCTGGTAAATAATCCGACAGTGGCGAAAGGCACGACCTCCCAGCAGTGGCAGAAAAAGTGCGAACAGTGGTTTGCTCCTTCGGGCTATGTCGTATTAATTAGGGCGAATAAAACGGAAAAATGGATTCCGGCTGCCACCTTTTTGGGTAGTCGCCCGGCAGGGACCAGGTACGAGATGCAGTCGGTGAAAGTGATTCATTTTCAAAATATTAAGAAAATAAAAGAAGGCGAGTACAGCAGTCAGGCATCGATTTATTTTGATGTTCAAAACTTTGAAAATCATTTACCCGTCACGAAGAGTATTTCGAAAGTAACCATTCCCTTAACTCAAATTCCTGCCGCCACGGACTACTGGCAGATTTACGAACTCCGACTCGTTGAAGTCCCTAGTCGCCTGTCGGCCAAGCCCCATCCTTAATTAATGTTTTTTATGCAAAAAAGCTGTATTCTACTACTGATTTTTATCCTGAGTATCCCTTCCTTAATGGCTCAAAAAACCTACCAACGCGGGCTGGTTTTTAATGATGAAGCTTACGAAAGAATGCCAATGAAGGCGGTATTAACGAAAGGAAGCTATGATAATCTGGCAAAAAGTATTTCTTACGAAGCTTATTGCCCGCCTATTATGGATCAGGGGGAATATGGCACTTGCGTTGGCTTTGCGACTACCTATTACATGCGGACGATACTTGAGAAAATTCGACTGAAACAGGAGTCTAATCATGCACTGGCCTTTTCGCCCAGTTATACTTACGAAAAGATCAAAATGACTTCAGACATTACTTGCCAGGAGGGTGGGTCAATAATAGATGCCTTGTATACGCTTCAACACCTGGGAGCTCCGTATTACCAAGTCTTCCCGTACCCCAATTGCCGTGACGCTGATAGAACGATAGACGCTCAGGCTGCTCCGCATAAAATTGGGGATGCCATCCGTCTGTTTGGCCCGCTGGCCCCGGTAGATTTTAAAATCAAAAGTCTGAAGAAAGCTTTGAATGAAGGGTACCCCGTGGTAATTGGTATGCGAACACCCATATCCTTTTTTGCGATTCAGCACGTGTGGGAACCCGCTCCCGGTGACGAAAAAACGCCGGAAAATGAAAGCGGCCATGCCATGTGTGTGATTGGTTACGATGATGCGAAATTTGGCGGAGCTTTTCGAATTGCCAATAGCTGGGGAGACCAGTGGGCAGAAAATGGATATTGCTGGGTTCGTTACAAAGATTTGGCCGCTTATACCCGAAATGCTTACCAGGCTTTTCCTGACTTCAAGACTCCTCTACCCAATGTAACCTCTACTAGTTTAAAGGGAAAACTGGATCTTCAACTGCGGGAAGGCAGTCTGATGCGGTCTAAACAGACGCTCCAAAAAGGACTGGTGGTGATGGATGATAAACCAGCCGAACTTACCGTGTATCAACTCGCCAGTAGTTACCCCGCCGGAACGGCTTTTAAGGCTTTGTTAACGACCAGTGAAGCGGCTTATGTGTACATGATCGGAACAGATAAAAGTGCCAAAATGAATGCCTTATTTCCTTATGCTCCTGATATTAGCCCTCTGTTAGGTCCAGATAATACGGTAGCTTACCCGTCAGGCACGAAGTCAATCACTCTCGATGGTACCAAAGGAACGGATTATCTGATTGTACTTTTCTCGAAAAAACCGCTGGATTTCAAGAAAGTATTAAAGCAAATGCAGCAAAGCACCGGGAATTTGTCCCATCGATTATCGATTGCTTTGAAGGGAGAATTAATCGCACCTTCGCAGGTTTCATATGCCGAAAACCAGCCGAGCTTTGAAGTAACCGGAAAGACAAATGGTTCGGTTGTTCCTCTGATTGTGGCTATTGACCATAAGTAAGTTATGCGAACGATTTCCCTTTACCTGGTTTTCTTTTGGCTCTTTCTGAATTCGGGAAGAGCCCAATCCTTTTCACCGGAAGAAGAAAAAAGCATCATCGAAAATGCCCGGAAGCTACTAAATACGGAATACCTGCAAAATCTGGAAATTCTAACGCATTATGAAGTAAATCAGCCTTTTGATGCACTTCGACCGCAATTGCAGGGTTTCATAAAATCAGCCTTTCGGGACGCGGACGTTCAGATTTTTAACGAATTTCGGGAGCCGTTGGGAAAGCTCACCACGGTTGAAGAATACATCAAGGATTACCACATTTTTGCCAAACGAAAACCCATTGTAAATACCCTCGACTGGTCGAAAGCCCGGTTTCAATTGAAGCAAACATCAGACAAAAAACCTTTTCTGAATGTCTACATCTTGAAGAAAATGCAGGGTAGTACGGGAAAAATTCTAAATCAGGAACATCTGGTAGAATGCCGGGTTCAGTTTGATTACAACGAGAAACTGAAGTCGTTTTATGGCTTTAAAATTGCCGGGATTACAAAGGTTCAAGACTACCCTAAAGAGTCGGCAACGGATGTTCAGACAGTGGTAGCAGCGAAGAAAAACGATCTTTTCGCCGTACTGGATACGCTGACGGCCCAGTTAAAAGCGAATAGTTCAACTTCACCCGAGGAATTAGTTTTAGAGCGTTTTACGTATAAAAAATGCGGGATCAACGATGCTCTTTCCGATCAGGTTTTTGCGGCTCTGAATTCCTGTATACAGAGGCGAATGAACGTTTCGGTGCAGTCGGTAGCGGGCGATAAAAACGTTTTTCCTATCATTCGGGGATGGTATGAAGATGCCGAAAATCAGTTGGTAATGCACATGGAATTGGTGGATTCCAGAACGGGTAAAGTCTTTCAGCAATTGAGCAATGCCGAGTTACCGTTGCGATGGCTGGAAGAACAGCAGATTCCGCTTAAGCCGCAGAATTATCAAAATGTAAAGGTCGTACAGGATACCATCCGACAGATTACATCGGTTACTCCACAGTCGGCGTTAAAGCTGGAAATTCGGACCGATCGCGGACGAACGGGGGTAGAATACTGGGCGGGTCAGTCCATGATTCTGGAAGCGAAAGCCAATCGCCCCTGCCATGTTCGATTGCTCTATCGTCTTGCTGATGGCACGAAAACCTTGCTAGAAAATGATTTTGTCATTAAACCCGGGCAGGAAAACCAGCTTGTTCGCATTGCTCCCGAAGCTTCTTTTATCTGTTCAGCTCCTTATGGTACGGAGTACTTGCTGGCGTATGCCTCTGAAGAGCCTTTTTGTGCTTTACCAACCGTGCCGAACCGCGAGGGCTACTTCAGGCAGGAAGGGGATTATCAAATTTTTGTCGGTTCCTTATCGGCCTTTAATACCTTGATGAAATGTGCGAAAAATAGCGTTATCGCCGAGGATCACTTGCAGATTACCACGCGGGAAGGAAAAACAGATAAATAGTTTAATTGATAATGATTCGGATTAACTCAGACGCTAGGCTATGAAACGTTACGGCAAGTGTACCAATTTTGATAACCATTGCCCAAAGGCTAAGTCGAAGGAATTATTTATGCTGGAGGAAACGCAGGCGTTTGTTTGTCCGGCTTGTCAGAAACCCTTATTTGAAGTTCCGGCGGCGAAAACGCAGGCTTCCCTCTGGCCTAAAGTAGCCATGGTCCTGGCAGGAATTTTAGTTTTGGTGGGAGTGATTATTGGCGGATTCATGTGGCCTGTTTCGAGTGAAACTAAGCAGGTTAACATAGAGGAGTCAAAACCAGGGGTTACATCAGATTCAACAGAAAAAGCAGATGCTATAACCGATACGGAAGTAACCATACGTACAGATACCATTGAAAGACCTACACCTCCCCAATTTCCGGCCAAGGGTACTAAAATCAAAGGTTCCGAACATTGTCTGGATTGTGAATCTCTGTATTTTGTTGCGGATGGAAAAGGAGGAAAAATCATGCAAACGGAAGGCTATACTACCAATTGTTGCAAGTGTGGTTCGCGGGTAGCTTTTCAGGATGGGTATTACTATGATATCGTCTGCGAGGATGATCGTATTAAAGCGGTAATGGCGGGGAAAGTTAACTAATAGCGTCGCAGACGCTGTTTTAGTGGCTAGTAATCTCTTACTTGACCAAAATAGACCTCATAGCCTAGGTTATTGCTGCCAGCGAAAAGCTGGCAGCGGGTTTGGTGGTTAATTACTATCAGCGAAAAAGCTGGCCGGACCACGCTGGCAGCGGAGGACTAGAGACTGTTTTTTGAGGAATAAATTTATTTGATAAACAACTAACAACTAACAACTAACAACTAACAACTAACAACTAACAACTAACAACTAACAACAACTAAATCCCCTTCACCACAAAACCATATCGGACAAAACGGGCCATGTCGCGGTAGGTAATCCAGCAAAAACCCTGATCGGCCCAGGTTTTTCCGAAACTGTTAATGATTCGAAACGCTCCTCCTGATTGTTGATCGTCGTAACCAATAATGCAGAGAGCATGACCTTTAAGATCCCTGTTTTGAGGATCATCACCGGGAGCTGCCTGCCATACCTTCTTGGTGTAATAGAATGAGGCAGGAATAACCATTCCCACCACCACCGGATTACCTTCCGACAGGGCCCTTTTCAGAGCTTGAATTTTAGCCGCTTCGCTATCCTGAACTTTAAAAATTCGCTCATAACCCTTAATCCGATAACGGTTGGCAATGGGATCAACACGGGCTGTTTTTTCACCACAGGCCGGGTAAGGAAAATTCTGCCAGGACGTATTCCCAACTTCCTGCATAAGCTGTAAAACCTTCGTTAGATACACGCCCTGTGAGCAGTCATAGTCGCTGCCCAGCTTGGCTTTTTCGTAGAGATAACCCGGAGAGAAGGCAAGTTTATTAATGGCTACCTGATTCTTTAACCCCCGTTTTTTCGCTTCCAGAATCGTATGCAGGTAATAACCGCAGGCAAAACCCACACAGGTGCTGTAGGTACCTTGTCCTTGCACGCTGGGGCAATAGGCTTCGAAACTTACCTGAGCAGGCAACGGAGCTTTCGTCAAGACAGGCTCAAAAGGCAAATGCTCATACGCCTCATCATCCAGTAACATTCCCGTTTGGGGCAGTGGCTGTGCCTCAATATTTCCTGAGAGGAGGAGTATAAATCCAGCCAGAACGATTCCTAACCCACGCATTACTTTACTTCGTTTTTTGATAAATCAGCTAGCAATTGTCGAGCTTCAGCCTGATAAGGATGACCGTTTGTTTTTTCAATCTCTCCTAACAACTTCCGGGCCTGATCGGGCTGACTATTTTTGAAATAAGCCAGCGTTAAGTACCACTGGGCTACCGCATCCCAGTGATTATGAACCTCTTCGGTTAAACTGTGCAGTTCAGTTATGGCCTGCCGGGTCTGATTTTGCCGTAATAGAGTTACGGCTTGTTGCAATTGAATGGAGTCGTTTTGGGCGGCCTCGTCTATTCCGCCCGCTCCGAGCCGATCTGGGTCATAAGGGAGTACGGGAGCCGATTTTACGGAATCAGTCAGGTAACGACTGGCTAATTGTTCGCTGGGACTGGCTCCTGAACTTGCCTGACGATTGGGTTGCAGATAAAACCAACCAATGCCCAAGAGTAAGGCCAGCCCCGCCGCTGTTGCCAATGGAATCCAGCGATTGATTTTTTTCACGGGTTCAGCCGGGTGCAGTGAGATTACCTTGGGTTCTTCCGAAGCATTCGTTTCAAAAACAGGTAACTCGTTTCGATCAAGAAGTTCCTGATGAATCTCACGAAAACGGTTTTTATCAGCTAGTAAGATTAATCCCTTCTTGATTTCCTTCTGCAGTTGTACTTCTTGCTGTAATGATTGATCCGCTTGTAATTGCTTTTCAAAAGCCTGACGTTCAGCATCTGGCATTTGGTTGTTAAGGTATGAGCCTATTTGTACGAGTAGTTCTTCTCTTAATTCCATGACTTATTTTTTTCGATAACCGAGGTATAATTCCTTGAGTCGTTGTACGCACCGAAAGCGTTTTACTTTAGCAGAACCTTCCTGAATACCCAATATTTCACCACATTCAGCCAGTGATTTTCCCTGCACGTAAAAGCAATCAATCATTACCTGACATTGGCGACCTAATTCGTTTCGAGCCCGATCAAGTGCTTCATAATCAGCCTCCTGATCGTCGTCGGACCAGATGCTTTGGGATTCCGCCAGTTCTTTTTCCAGGGCTGAATCTTCTGATTCGTTTCCCTGAATGAGATCATCTATCAAATCCACCTCATTTGCCGTCGGCTCCTGATAGATTTTAAATCGGTTGTTCTTAGTTCGGCGGAGATGAGACAGCCACTGTTTCTGGCAAATTGCGTTGGCATAAGCCGCAATGGGCTTTCCCTGAAAAACAAACTTCTTTTCCCGGATATTAGCCAGACAGATCGATAAGCCTTCTTGTAAAAGATCGTAAGCATCGTCACTGGAAATCGAGCTACGATTTAATACATAAGGGATAAAGGTTTTCATTACATTGAGGTATAGCTCTTCCCAGGCTTTGGGGTTATTCTCCAAAAGAGCATAATACTGTTTTTCTTCTTCAGGGAACCGGGCGTGAGAGGGTTTCGATGAATGAGAGGGTTCAATTTCGGACATATAGGCAAGTAGGTATTCATCCTAAAGTTACTTATCATTTTGTGAAATAATAATTTTGCACGTGGATTGAATAAACGTCGTTCAGCAAGGTGGAAGCATTTACCTATGTAGATTCCGGGGAAAGGTTATCAGTAAGCAGAAAAAATAATAGAAAAAGAAGAATAGGAAAGGTGGAGAGGCCTAATCATTAGATCAAGAAATAGCTAAAAAAATAACCTCAGGCTTCGGCCTGAGGTTAATAAAGAATTAAACTATCGATTGTGAATTAAAGCAACAACGCATCAATTCGGTGAGCGTGAACCATGTCTTCCGCCTTCGACCAGGTGAAGACGGTGTAACGCCCATCCTGAGAGGCAATCAAGGCGATGGCGTCCCGCTGGTCATGAACAAATTGAGCAGCGGATAAATGCCGGGTTCCCCAGGTATGCGTGGGATGAACAACCGTTGCAACCTGATCAAGAATAGGCTCGGAAACGAGGATTTGTTCCACCCGGCTGCTGTGGTCTGAACGGCCAATTTTGGCTCCAAATCCTAATAATTGGTATTGATCGTTAATAATAGTGGCTCCATCCACGGCAGTTAATCCGGCCATGCTTTCTACGGCCAGTCCGAGGGTTCCTTTCCAGGAAGAAGCCGTATCCGTTCCTTCCTTCATGAGACTAGCCAAGTGAGAATACGTTGGGACAATGGGGTAAGTAATGGGCTCAATGATAGACTCCCGCCAGGTTTGGCTTTCGGAAGGAACGACCAACAGTGAACCACCCCGACCATGAGCACGCATGGAAACGGCGAGTTGTACCAACACATTTTTAGCGTCGTTAGACTGAAATCCGCTCAAAGACGTAAGGCTCGCTAGGTAATCGGGCAGGTCGGTAATGGTATGATCCACAATTTTTACCTGATCGCCTTTAAGAATGGCAACGTTCACAAACTTTCCATACCCAGATAATCTTCGGTGCTTAACAATCAGCAAACCGGGCTCGATGACTTCCAGCACAAAACAGTTCCCCGGAATTTCGCGGGTAGTGCCCCAGATGAAGAGTTCGTCGTTTTCATACCCAATACCTAGGTGAATGCCCGGTCTTTCAACGGCGGGAGCCAATTTGGTCAAAATAGCGGGACTAAGCGGAAACCGGTGTTCAAACAACAAAGGCTGATCCGCCATGGAGGCCGGTATATACGCTAAAGATATTTTAGGAGAATATCCCTCTTCGTGCCGCAAACTAGCCCAGAAAGCTGCATCAATCATGGCTTCAATGACGCGGGCGGGTGGGGTAGGAGCCATGGGCTGGCATTTGGCCCGGCAGGTAGAGCTTAATTGTAAAGAAAAATGACTTTCCAGCGTTTCGGCTACTAATCGGGCTGCCTGATAAGTAGGGTCCAGAATCATAGGAGTGTATTTAGCGGGGGTGGCCAAACGGCTTAAAGGTCGATGCACAGGAGTATAATTGAATCATCTATAAAGTTTACACGGATGACCAGCTAACGAGAAGTGATTGTGGATCGTTCGCCATGTATGAAAATCAGAACAGGCTTCAATTGTTTTTGGATTATTTAAAATTCGCTAAATAGTAGAAAATAGCTTAAGTATGAGTACATTAATACCACCATTAGTAAATTAACGTATAGATCTAGTAAATCATTTGGGTAATTGGAAGTAACTATAGATTTAAGGATTATTAAAAAGTATGATCTATCTTAGCCTCGAATACACCTAACACA
Organism: Siphonobacter sp. SORGH_AS_0500; assembly: GCF_031453245.1. Taxonomy (NCBI): domain Bacteria; kingdom Pseudomonadati; phylum Bacteroidota; class Cytophagia; order Cytophagales; family Cytophagaceae; genus Siphonobacter; species Siphonobacter sp. SORGH_AS_0500. The sequence continues at coordinate 95,261 of NZ_JAVIYT010000004.1, read as the reverse complement.
ATGTTGTTTTGATTTTATGAAAATAGGTTGGAGTTTAGCTATACTCCTATTGTTCGGGATAACCGCCAGATCTCAACAAATTCCTATCCGATTTTCGCACATTACTACTGACCATGGGCTTTCAGAGAGTAACGTTTTGTGCATGATTCAAGATAGTGAAGGCTTTATCTGGGTCGGCACGTACGATGGGTTAAATAAATACGAAGGACACCGCATGGTGGTGTATCGTAATCAGCCCCGCAATAAACAGACGCTGACGGATAACAATATTCGCAGTATCTACGAAGACCATGAGCATAACCTCTGGGTCGGCACGCCTAATGGTCTTAATCGTTACAATCGGGCTACGAATACGTTTGTTCGGTATGTACATGATCCTTCAGATTCCCGTTCGATTAGTACTAATAATATCTGCAGTATCTACGAAGATCACCAGCATAATTTATGGATTGGCACTTATGGAGGAGGGATTAATCGCTTTGATCGCCAAAACCATACGTTTATTCATTACCGTCATAATCCGGTAACTGGACGGGGGTTGAGTGATGATCACGTTACTAAAATCATTGAAGACAACAAAGGTCAGCTTTGGGTGGGGACGCAACAGGGTTTGAATCGTTTGGATCGAAGACGAAATCAGTTTATTCCCGCTATTCCCGAAATGCATCTGGATCCTCTGTTAGCTCAGGAATATATTCGTTCGCTGGCGGAAGACACGGACGGTAATCTGTGGATTGGCACCAATAGTCAGGGCTTGTACCGATGGAATCCCCGAACGCATGAATCAAAGCATTTCAGGCATAGCTCGCTAGAGGCAGGTAGCTTGGGGGGAAACGTCATTATGAGTTTGTTTGTAGATCGTCAGAAAAAGATCTGGATCGGTACCGAAAACAATGGTTTGAATTTATATCGGCCTGAAACCCAAAGCTTCGATAAATACCAATTTGATTACACCAATAATTTAAGCATTTCTAACAACACCGTAAACTGTATCATACAGGATTACTCCGGGAATATCTGGGCGGGGGTGCAGCGGGGCGGCCTGAATATCTTTAACCCTCAAGCCAGCATCTTCGATTTTTATTACCAGACGTCTTCTCCCCAAAGTCTTGGGCATAACGAAGTAAAATCCTTTTATCAGGACAAAGAAGGCATCGTTTGGCTGGGGCTGGATGGGGGTGGACTGGATCGATTCGATCCCGTTACGCGTACGTTCAAACATTACAAACACAACGAAAGAGATCCCAAAAGTCTTGGTAGTGACGCGGTGCTGGATATTCGGGAAGATCGCCGTGGAAACCTCTGGGTTGGCACCTGGGGTGGTGGACTGAATCTGATGGATCGAAAATCGGGAACGTTTACCCGTTTTAAGAAAGATCCCGCTAATCCCGCTTCCCTCAGCTCCAATAATGTCTGGAAAATTTTTGAAGATCACGAGGGGACTTTATGGGTGGGAACATTTTTCGGTGGCTTATGCCGCATGAATCCAAATACCCGAACGTTCGAACGAATCATAAAAGACAAGACAGGCCATCGGTTTCACGGAGAAAATATAACCTGCATCGAAGAAGATAAAGGCGGGCATTTATGGATCGGTACTACCGAAGATGGTATTAATCGCTATACCTTACATTCCAGGAAATTAACGCATTTTTCTCCGCCAGGTGAAAGGAATGAATCGTCCGATCAATACATCAAGGCCATTTATTGCGATAAGCATAACCGCGTTTGGGTAGGACAAAAAACGTTGAGTTTATACTTGCCTAGTCATAATATCTTTCAGCGTGTTCGAAATAAAGAACTGAGTAAAATCCAATCCATTCAGGAGGATAATCAGGGAAATTTGTGGCTGGGTACATTAAAAGGACTGATCAAGTATAATCCCGATCACAAAACGATACAACAGCTGACCAAATACGATGGATTGCTCAGTAATGAATTCATTCAAAATGCTCACCTCAAAGCACAGGATGGAACGATTTACTTCGGTAGCAGCAAAGGGTTTGTCATGTTTGATCCGCAACGGGTCGTAGTGAATCGCTACGTGCCGCCGGTTTATCTCACCGGTTTTTCTCTCTTTAATAAGCCGGTAGAGGTAGGGGATAAAAGTGGAATATTACCCCAGTCACTCAATTATTTAGAGGAAATTCGACTGGCTCATAATCAGTCTACTTTTGGCTTTGAATTTGCAGCTCTGGATTATACCGCTGTACGGAAAAACCAATATGCGTATAAGCTGGAAGGTTTCGATGATGATTGGAACATGGTAGGGAACGTTAACAAAGCTACCTACACCAATCTGGATCCGGGGTCTTACGTCTTTCGAGTGGCGGCTTCTAATAATAATGGCGTCTGGAATCGAACGGGGCGTTCCATTAAAGTAATCATTGTGCCTGCGTTCTGGCAAACCTGGTGGTTCCAGATGATGCTGGGCCTTGTGGGTTTGGTGATGTTATACGGCCTGTATCGGTTACGAATTCGCCGAATTCAGAGAAATCAGAAGAAACTAGAAGAACAGGTTCAGCTCAAGACCCGGGAATTGCAGCAGGCGAATGATGAAATGCTTTCGCAAAAAGAGGAACTGGTTTTGCTAACGAATGACCTACACGCTCTTAACGAGGAATTACGCGAACAGCAGGAGCAGGAGCATAAAGCCCGCGAGGAGGCAGAAAAGGCGAATCAGTCGAAAAGTATTTTCTTGGCTACGATGAGCCACGAAATTCGTACCCCCCTGAACGGTGTGCTGGGTATGACGGCTCTCTTGCAGGAAACCACGCTCTCGAGCGAGCAACAGGAATATACCCAAACCATTCACCAGTGCGGCGTAAATCTATTGGGCGTTATCAATGATATTCTGGATTTCTCTAAAATTGAATCCGATAATCTCAAGATTGAGCATGAGGAAGTAGATTTGCGACAGTGCATCGAAGAAACCCTGGATTTGTTCGCCAGTAAGGCTTTCGAGAAAAACATCGATCTTATTTACCAGATTGACTATAACGTTCCGGCTTTTATTAAGAGCGACAGCTTACGCCTCCGGCAGATATTGATTAATCTGGTAGGTAATGCTCTGAAATTCACTCACAAAGGTGAGATTTTTGTAAAGGTATCCGTAGCTCAGCAAAACGCCGATGTACTGCTGCAATTTCACGTGACCGACACGGGCATCGGCATTCCAGAAAATAAGTTGCAACGCTTATTCAAAGCATTTTCGCAGGTAGATTCTTCCACTACCCGGAAGTATGGAGGTACGGGTTTAGGGCTAGCCATTAGTAAGCGACTCGTCGAGTTAATGGGTGGAGAAATTAACGTGTCCAGTACCGAAGGCAAAGGAACAACCTTTAGTTTTACCATCAAAACTCAGATCAGCACGGAATCCAAGCGGCAATATGTCGTGTTTAATACCCTGAGTAACGAGTATAAGAAAGTGCTAATCGTGGACGATAATCAGACGAATTTATTCATCCTACGGTCACAACTAGAGCAGTGGAAACTGAAACCCAGTCTGGCTGCTTCTGGCGATGAAGCGATGGCCCTGTTAAAAGCTGGAGAATCGTTCGATCTTATCATTACGGATATGCAAATGCCTGGCATGAGCGGCGTTGATCTGGCTCGTGAGGTAAGGCAAATGCATAGTCAGATGCCCCTGATTTTGCTAAGTTCCGTAAGCGACGAAATCCGGCAAAGCCTGTCAGATTTCTCAATCACTCTTCTAACCAAACCAGTAAAGCAAAGTCAGTTATACCAGGCCATTCAGGAACAGTTGAAATGGTCTGTTCAACCACAGATTTCAGCTCAGTCGAAGCCTCAGCTATTCGATAGTGACTTCTCAAAAGAATACCCTTTACGAATCCTGATTGCGGAGGATAACATTTTCAATCAGAAAGTTGCCACTCGCACGTTGGGCAAACTAGGCTATGTTATTGACATTGCCATCAATGGGTTGGAGGTGCTATCTATGCTTGAGCAAAAGCCCTACGATGTGATTTTTATGGACGTACAGATGCCCGAAATGGATGGACTTGAGGCTACCCATCAGGTACGAAAAATGAAAATAGCACAACCTCAGATTATAGCCATGACGGCCAATGCCCTAACCGGCGACCGTGAAATGTGCTTGCAGGTGGGCATGAACGACTACATCTCCAAACCCATTCAGATCACGGAATTAAAAAACAGCCTGATTCGTGCCTTCGAAAAACGTATAACCCTGTCGGTAAGAGAGTTATAAATTGAAATAAGTAGAGAAAGAGGAGAACGTTTTATTGGATAAAGGTTTCCTCTTTTGATTGAATATCCCATTGTGCAGCAAGATCAATCCATTGCCATTAATTATACTTTACTCATAGCTAGAAATAAAAATTGGTGAAAAAGAGCTATTGATTTAGAAAGTCATTAACTTATGATAAATAAATTTTGTAGCTTAAAAATGAAATCGCCATTTCATTGCATTATTACTATTGGTCGGTCGCCATTGCCCTGAAATAATACCGTCCCGAGTAAAGGAAAAATTTATGATCACACCTACCATTCCGTTGAACGAAGCTCAGCGGCTAGCGACTCTACGAGATTATGACATATTAGACTCGCTACCCGAACCAGCTTACGATGCGATTACCCGCCTGGCTTCTCAAATTTGTGGAACGCCTATTAGTTTAATCACTCTCATTGACCAGAACCGACAGTGGTTTAAGTCTACCTTAGGCGTACAAGGTCAGGAAACACCCCGCAGCGAATCATTCTGTGCTCATGCCATTCTGAATCCTCATTCGCCTCTTATTGTGGAAGACGCCCGGCTGGATGATCGGTTCAGGGATAACCCCCTTACGATGGGTGAGCCTTTCGTTGTTTTTTATGCGGGTATTCCACTGGTAACGCCGAATGGTTATGCCATGGGAACGTTATGCGTGATTGACCAGAAACCCAATTGTTTAAGTACCCATCAGCTTCAAGCCCTGCAAGATCTTTCAAATCAGGTTGTGTTATTGCTGGAGTTGAGGAAACAATACTTACAGGCCAATCAGGCTCGTGAGGAAAAAGCCCGGTTTCTGTCCACGATGAGTCATGAAATTCGCAATGCCTTGAGCCCCATTATTAGTTGTAGCGGTTTACTAGCCATGGAAGGCCTTACTTCCCAACAACAGGAGCTGGTTGATATGCTGGAATTTTCATCCAATACCCTGCAAGCTTTGCTAAATGACGTGCTGGACTATAGTAAGCTCGAAGCCGGTAAGATGTATCTCGAACAGATCCCTTTTAGGGTGAAAGAGATGGTGGAAAAAATTGTTCGAATTCATCAGCCGCTGTCCCGTCAGAAAAACCTGCTTCTGGAAGTTTGCTTTGCTTCCGATTTACCCGATCAGGTGCTGGGAGATCCCACGCGTTTGAATCAGATTATCACCAATTTGTTAACCAATGCCATCAAGTTTACGGAAACCGGAAGCGTAATCGTTCGAATGTCTTCTCAGCAAGAAACAGAAGATCAGATTTCAATTCATTTTGAGATCATCGATACTGGTATTGGTATTCCTGAAGATGCTCTGAAATTAATATTCGAAGAATTTTCTCAGGCCTCACTCGACATCAGCCGCAAGTACAAAGGCACGGGTTTGGGGCTTTCTATTGTTCATTTATTACTCTCCCTTTATAACAGCCGGATTTTTGTAGAAAGTGAATTGGGCAAAGGCACCCGGTTTTTCTTCGATATTAATTTCGGTAAAGTGGCGGTTTCAAATGCTTTGCATCTATAGAATAGCGAAGCAGAAATCAGTGAGTACGGATAATTTGGTACAACCCAGAAAATCGTAATTCACCAATCGTTAGAAGGACAATGAAGCGTAATGAACAGGCTTTAGTTATAAAAATGAGAAGGATAAAAGGATAACTACTTTTGAAATATAGAAAGGAAGCCTCTACTTTGTAGCGTTTACCAATATGAAGCATGGATTTTGCAGCGAGCCACTGGACTTCGCTCAGTATCCATGCTTCTTTGTTTTCACCGTTTGTAGTATTTATTGATCTAATGAAAAAATTTGTAGTTCTCGCGAGCTTTTTGTCGATGCTGGCTGGTGCAACTCAGGCCCAGCAGTTATTGTTAAGTAACTATGCGTATGAGGTGAATAACCCGATAATCGGGAAAATTTCGGCTACCACAGGAGCTTTATCTCACCTCAAGATCTCGGGTCCTCAGGCGGGTTTGTTTAAAGTAACAAAGGACCAGGAACTTCTTTTCAAAAAGAAACCCAACTCGCAGGCAAGTTATGAAGTCAGGATAGAAGCCCAGACGGCTCAGGGTAAAATCAGTCAGGATTTTTTAATCATTCCAAACACGTTTCATCAAAACGGTGTCATTGCTCACCGGGGGGCCTGGAAGCATACCGAGGCGGCTCAAAACTCTCTGGCTTCACTTCAGGGGGCTATCAAACTAAACTGTTACGGTAGCGAATTCGACGTTCATCTATCGGCTGATTCCGCTTTGTTTGTTAACCACGATCCGCACATTCAGGGCGTGGCGATTGAAAAAGCCACCACGGAACAGTTGAAAGAAATAAAGTTAAGTAATGGTGAAAAATTACCGACGCTGGAGGAGTACCTCAGCGAAGGCATGAAGCAGAAAGGAACCCGGCTGATTTTAGAAATCAAGACCTCGACGATGGGTAAGGAGCGTTCTCTGGCCCTAACAGAACGCGTGGTGAAAAAAGTTAGGGAAATGAAAGCTCAGGCCTGGATAGAATACATTGCCTTTGATTATGACGTATGCAAACGAGTAAGATTCCTGGACCCATTTGCAAAAGTGGCTTACTTAATGGGTGATCGAACACCTGAACAACTAGCCAGCGACAAGCTGAGCGGATTGGACTATCATTACAAGATTATGCAGTCGAAGGAAGACTATATTACTGAAGCTCAGAAGTTAGGACTGACGGTCAATGTATGGACAGTTAACGATCCAGCCCTGATGCAATGGTTGTTGGATCGCAAGGTAGATTTTATTACTACCGATGAACCCGAACAGTTACTCGAAGTAAAAAGCAAGAAATAATGACATGTGGTAAATCTGAAAATATTTTCGGATTTTCTAGATAACATTTCGCCCCTATATGCCATAAGTAAACGGGACTGAACCTTTTTACTTATGGCATTTTTTATGTATTTTTCAAAAGATGAAATAGAAAATAGTAGATGTATGTGAATAAACTTTTTTAGTAATTATAAACAATTGTTTTAACAATACCTTTTATTAGGTAAGTATTACTATTCATTGTATTATCACGTATAAATAACAGCTCAGCCTGAGAATGAAGTATTTCATCTAAAGACAATAATGTAGAAGGCAATTACCCTGTATCTTCGAGCATTGATCACAGAATTTGAATGAATGGTTTTGATCACCTCTTGAACTTTAACAATGCTTAAGAAAGTATAACTTGATTATTGTAGGTTGTTTGGGTGTTAATACTTAAAATTTGTACGTAAAGCGGTTATTCTGTAACCTGGCTTACTAGCTTGGATTAAGTATGCAAATGATCCCCCCATGCATTCAATGTAAGCCGGGCTTTGATTTATGAATTATTTAAGAGAGCAACTCTTTCAACTGATGAACACCGATGAACGAATTCTTGAATTCCTTCAGGAATCCGGGCTTTGGGCTGGTGATTTGACAAAAAAAGATAAACCCTGGTTAGGCTCCACTTTCTGGACCAGTCTGGGATATGCGTCATCAGAATTTGAAGGTACCGATCAGTGGATGAAATATGTTCATCCTACCGACTTACAAAATATCCAAAAGGAGCTTCAGCATTACCTCAAACACCCTCAGGATTCTTTCCTGCAAACCATTCGATTTTTTCATAAAAATGGTTCAATCGTCTGGACTCGTGTCAAAGGAATTCCGCTTCGGAATGATGACGGCAGTTCAATACAAATGCTGGTATCTTACGTAGACATTACTCGCGAGAAAGAGGCAGAGTTAAAGTCGGTTCAGGATGCTTTACTCTATAATTTTATAGCAAATAGTAAGAGCATTTATATTTTAAAGTTAAACCAGGAAGGAGCCTATACCTATGCTAATCAGTATTTTATAGACGAAGTGGGTATACCTCAGGAAAAATTGATTGGCTCTTTCGCAAAGGATCATGTGTTAGGAGAAGATCTGGAAACCGGACTGAAACTATTTCTATCCTGTCTGGAAAATCCGCAGACTCCTCAGTCGCTAACCTTACGTCGAAGAGTTGCCAATGGAAATATTATAACGATCGAATGGACGCTGATTGGTTTATTGAATCATAATGGAGAAGTAGCGGAAGTGCTGGCTTTGGGACAGGACCTAACCCAGAGTTTGAAGACTGAAAAGGATTTGGAAACGCTCGTGGCCAGCATGAGTGATGTTCTTTTTACGCTCAATAGAGAATACGTTTGTACGTACATGTCTCCCAGCTGGACGTCTCAGTACGGCTATGAGCTTTCAGAAACGATTGGTAAACCTACTAGCGATTTTGTTCATCCTGACGACCTGGAGAAATGTTATCAGGCCATAACCGAAACGTTTGACAAGAAAGGACCCCGGCCAGCAGTTGAACACCGCATTCGTCACAAAGATGGCCACTGGTGCTGGGTATTAACACGAGCCCGGGTCAGTGAAGACAATGACGAAATAATCCTGACGAGTCATGACATTTCTGATCGTAAAAAAGCTGAAGCAAAGCTAGATCGTACCCGGGAATTGCTTGAACAAACTTCTGATATGGCCCGCGTGGGTGGGTGGGAGTTTAATCCTTTTGAACAATATGTCTATTGGTCCAAAGTAACTTTTGAGATTCATGAGCTGGAAGGGGAAAGCCCCATTCATGTGAGCGATGCTCTCCATTTTTATCAGGAGCCAGAGAGCCGTCGTAAAATCATGACAGCTCTCGAGTTGGCCCAGAAAGAGGGAACGCCCTGGGATTTGGAAGTACAGATGGTGACCGCCAAAGGGACACGCAAGTGGGTTAAAAGTGTGGGTAAAGCAGATTTTGTGGATGGCGTATGCGTGCAGGTATACGGCACATTCCAGGATATTACAGAACAGAAACTAGCCAGAGAAGAAACTCTGAAAGCCCACTTGCAGGCCGAGTCGGCTAATAAGGCCAAGTCAGAATTTCTGGCCAATATGAGCCACGAAATCCGTACACCTTTGAATGGCGTGATTGGTTTCACGGAATTATTAACCAAAACCAGACTCGACGAATCCCAACAGCAGTACTGTGATCTCGTTTTTCAGTCGGCTCAGTCATTACTGGACATCATTAACGATATTCTGGATTTCTCTAAAATTGAAGCGGGTAAGCTGGATTTATGTATAGAGAAAACAGATTTACAGGAATTGATTAATCAGGTGGCGGATATGATTACGCCCCAGACTCATAAAAAACACATTGAGTTATTACTAAAAGTCAGTCCTGATTTACCGCGTTACATCTGGACGGATGCCGTGCGTTTGCGGCAGGTTTTGGTGAATTTGTTAAGTAATGCGGCAAAATTCACCCATGAAGGCGAAATAGAATTGTCTGTCGAACGTATCTCTACGAATAATAATAAAACAGAACTACGCTTTGCGGTTCGGGACACTGGTATTGGAATTCTGCCCCAAAATCAACGGAAAATCTTTGAAGCTTTTGTTCAGGAAGACAGCTCAACGACCAAGAAATTTGGAGGAACAGGACTCGGCTTAAGCATTACCAATAAGCTCTTGTCGCTGATGGAAAGCACGTTACAGCTAGAGAGTGAATTTGGTAAGGGTAGTACCTTCTGGTGTGATATTAATCTGGAATTCGAGGAAGAGGAGTCAAAAATCAGTACAGTCATTGGCCATATAAAATCGGTGCTTGTGGTGGATGATAATACGATCAATCGCCACATTCTGGAAGACATCCTGGCTCTGAAAAAAATCAAAACCGATGCGGTAGCTAACGGCTATGAGGCCATAAAGCTGCTTCTGGAAGGGCGGCATTATGATGTAATTCTGATGGATTACTACATGCCTTCAATGGATGGCATAGAAACCATTCGTACGATTCGAAAGCAGGATTTTCCGCAGCCCGTCATTCTATTATATACCTCGTCCGATGACTCGCAAATCAATGAGGCTTGCGAAGAATTGAAACTGGTACATCGAATAATTAAACCGGTAAAAATCAGTCAGCTTTTTCAGACGCTGGAACAGATTCATCAGGAAACTCCCCAGCCTCAGGTTCAAAAAGAAAGCGTTACTACTGAACAATGCCTGGAAAACGGAGAAGTGACGATTCTGGTGGTCGAGGACAATCCAATTAATATGTTGCTGGCGAGAAAAATGATTAAAATTATACTTCCTAAAGCAACTATTGAGGAGGCAAAGAATGGAAAAGAGGCCGTAGAAGCTTTTCGTCAGCAGAAACCGCATCTGATTTTAATGGATATTCAGATGCCAGAAATGAACGGATATGAAGCTACGCAGTCCATTCGTTGCATGCCCGAAGGGAAGAAGGTACCTATTATTGCTCTGACTGCGGGCACTTTAGCCGGAGAGCGGGAGCGGTGCCTGGCCGCCGGAATGGACGATTACTTAACCAAACCCATCCTGAAAGCAACGCTTATTCAGGCTCTGCATCAATGGCTTAGTGAAAGTAAAGAGTTTCAGGTTAACTAAAAAGGGAGAGCCGGTTCTGAACCGGCTCTCCCTTTTTAGTTAACGAATCGTACGTACTGATGCAGGATTAAGACTCTTTTTGAGCGTGTTGAATGGATTTTTTTCCTACCTCGACTTCCACTTCTTTAATCGTTACCGCATAATCACTCGGGTGAATGGCAGAACCGTATTTGATTGCGTAAGCTTTGGTAAATTCGGCTCCGAAGTAAAGAATCATCGACGAATAATAAGCCCATAATAACAGCACCACGAGCGATCCGGCTGTGCCGTAGGTACCTCCTACATCGCTTTGATTGATGTAAAAAGAAATGGCAAATTTGCCAATCATGAAAAGAATGGCTGTAACCATCGCCCCTGAACGAACGTCCTTCCATTTGATCTTTGCATCGGGTAATACTTTAAATATGACACCAAAAATCAGCGAGATGACAGAGAAGGTAACTAACTGATTTACAATATAAAATAGAATCACAGTTACATCAGGAAAACGAGCCTGAAGACGGTCACTAATGACATCAATGACGGAGGTAACGGCCAGAGAGACCAGTAGGACGAAAGCAAGACTAATGATTACCGAAAAAGACAGAAAGCGATTTTGAATGAGTTTGAGCCAGCTTTTCTTGGGTTTCGCTTTCAATCCCCAAATCGTATTGATGGAATCCTGAATCTCGGCAAATACACTCGTTGCCCCAATAATCAGCGTACCAATACCAATGGCGGCGGCAACCGTTGTTTTACCACTTACAGCCGCTTTTTTAATAATCTCCTGCAATTGCAGAGCTGTCTCTTTTCCAACAAAGCCATTGAGCTGTTGGTAAATCTCCCCTTCCACGGCTTCACGGCCTAGAAAAATGCTGCAAAGGGAAATGATAACAATCATCAGTGGCCCCATCGAGAAGACAGTATAATAAGCCAGTGAAGCTCCGAGTTTGGTGACTTTGTCATCCGAGAAGCCAGAGAAGGTATTTTTGAGTACCTCCCAAATACCTTTGAATGAAAGTTTCTTTTCCATAGGGTTGAGTAGCGTTTAATCCGGTGGGCGGAGAAATAGAAATAAAGACCATGGAAACGCTAGGAAAAAAATATTCCACCCCGCTGTTATGAATCAAAAGAAAAAGAGCATGGCTTCGGACCAGTTAAGTACAATTAATTATTGATAAGTGTCTGATAATTAAGTATTAATTAATAAGGGTCATTTTGTCCAAAGTTAGGATTCGTAGTTTTTAGCGAGCGTGTGGTAAGGTTTGGATCGCATGGCGAGCAAGGTTATAACTAGGCCGATGATACCCGTAATTGTGAAGATCAGGGCAATTCCCCGATCTGCTCCTGTCCCAAACCATGGGCCCAGCCAGCGAATGCCATCACCAGTAGTCATGTAGGGAATAAACAGATACTGAGCAATCGGGCCAATAAGCAGAGCTGTGACGGGTGAAGCGGCCTGCTCAATACTCTGGGTAAATCCAAAGACCCGCCCTTGTTTTTCAGGCGGAATGACCTTCTGTACAATGGTCTGTTCGGCGGCTTCGATAACGGGTATGAGGCACATATAAACGAAAAGGCCAATGCTTAACAGAATAATAGAAGCGTGCAGGGTAAACACACAACAAACCGCCCACATGATGATATTAGTTAGGAAAAGTGTCCGTAACGGGTTATTTCCCAGTCCTTTACGAGCTACAGCAATTCCACCCAAAATAAACCCAAGGCTAAGTAAGCCCCATAACAGCCCCCAAACCTGTACCGAAACCAGCGATAACCCGTACGGATCCATAAGGGCCATGAATACTCCGCCGAGGAAGTTATTGAAGCAATTGAAGAAAATTAAACCAAACAAACCCGGAATGGCATTGATGATGGCAATGGTTTTTCGGACATCGAAACTCGGAGCATGTTCCTCGCTATGTTGAATGGTTTTTTCTGGAATTTTTCTGAAAACCAGATGAATAAGAACCAAAACAGTGAGTCCCAGGGCCACAACCAGCATCCAGAACATACCCAGGTAACCAATAGCTAGTCCGCTAAAAATGGAAGCAACCAGAAACGAAACGCCGTTGGCTGTTCCTACTAATCCATTGGCTTTGTCGCGTTCTTCTTCGGGTAACAGGACACTTACCAGCGTGGATAAAGCAATGGCCCGCAGATTGCCTGCCAAAGCTCCCACCAGAGCCAGAAGCACAAAAATCCATAAAGCAGGACTTTGTACATTTTTGAAAACCGCCAGCGGAGTTATGCTATAAAGCAGAAAAGCCGCCGTGTAAAGCACTAGTGAGCCCAAGCTGGAAAACAGCATGGACTTCTTTTTAGGATAACGGTCGACAATAGTACCCAGGAAAAAGCCCGTCAATGCAACCGTTCCCGAATATACGCCGGCCATTAGGGAAGTAGTCAGTACCGATTTGGTTTCGAGATACACCCAAAATGTTAGAGCAAACCAGACAAAGTTATTCACCAGCGAAGCCGCTAGTGAGTTAACTACTATTTCGTAAAATATGCGGTAGTTTTTCTTTTCGTCAATAGTATTCATGGTAGAAAATGGAGCTCTTATGAGAGAGGGTTATGCGTTGATAAGTAATCATCTATTAACCAAAATACATACCGGAATTATTTACCCTGAATCGGCCCTAATTCGGGTCTTAATTCCCCTTATCTAAGCAAATGAAAGCAATTATTAACCATTTGTTTACATAGTATGTTATTCATTTACAAACGATTAACTAATACTTATTTCGAAAAGCTGGCACAATTTTATTTAATACCTGCATACGTTAATTAATCCGAACAAATACTTATTAAACACTATTCCTATGAGTTTTATAAAAGTGGGTACCGATACGAACGGTAAAGATATTGAAGTTTATTATCAGGATTTAGGTACAGGCAAACCCGTAGTATTAATTCACGGTTGGCCGCTGAGTAGTTCTATGTGGGATTACCAGCTTAATGAGCTACCCAAACACGGACTACGCGTAATTGCTTACGACCGACGCGGATTTGGTAAATCGTCGCAACCCTGGGATGGATATGATTATGATACATTAGCGGCAGACTTAAAAGCAGTCTTAGATACATTAGACCTTGAGGACGTTACACTGGTTGGTTTCTCAATGGGTGGCGGTGAAATCGCCCGCTATATGAGTAGTTACGCAGGTGCTCGCGTAAGCAAGGTAGCTTTTGTAAGTGCGGTAACACCTTATTTATTAAAAACGGAAGATAATCCTGACGGGGTAGATCAAAGTACATTCGATGAAATTACGGAAAATCTGTTACAGGACCGTGCGGACTTCCTGCAAACGTTTGGCAAACAGTTCTACGGCGTAAGTCTGTTAAACCCTGCTGTAAGCCAGGCTCACCTGGATGGAGATTTCGCACGGGCTTATGCGGCTTCCTATAAAGCAACGCTGGACTGTGCGGCGGCTTTCTCAAGCACCGATTTCCGTCCCGATGTGCCTTCGATTAACGTACCCACACTGATTATTCATGGGGATGCTGATAAAACTGTCCCTATTGAATCCTCAGGCGAACGTCTGGCAGAGGCCTTGCCTAGTGCCCGCTATATTGTGTATGAAGGAGCCCCTCATGGATTGTACTTCACTGAGAAAGAGCGTTTAAATGAAGATTTACTAGCTTTTGTAAAAGAATCGGTAAGCTCACCTACTTTTTAACTACCTACCCGTTTTATAAACAAATGTTTAGAAAAACTATAAAATCATATCTATTATTTTGAAATAACCTAAATAGTGGCAACAATTTTATACCTTTGCTGCTCACCGAAAAAGTTAAAGGTGTGGGTTAATTCATTGAAAACCGTCTGGCTATGCCGGACGGTTTTTTTGTTTACTCGTTATCAAAGCTAGAATTGAAAGCCTGGTTTGAGGCTAATGTGCTCAGTATGACTTGATGACGTATAGGGTTAAGCGTAAGAATTGCTTAATAGGGAATGTGCTAAACATCCAATACTAAAACCCGATTTCTATGATTGGATGTATATCTTCTTAGATCTATAGCCGGGTTCAGATAGAAGTCACCTTTATAAGCCGGAATTTTATCCAGCAAGATACCGTACTATACATCGCTGATCAGGTTTTCCAGTATTACCCAAGACAGAATAGATGTTCTAAATGACATGATGGTGACGCGTTTTATGTGTCATAATGACGTATATTGCTTCAACCCAGATCATTATAGAGCATTGGTAGTAATAACGTATTAACTAAGGTTTAGTGGGATAAGTAAGCAACAAACCAGTTTTTACAAGAAAATCCCGGAAGTCACTTTCCAGGGTTTTTCTTTTTACGTATATACTAAAAATTAACAAATGACAGAAAATGAATAGATAGGGTTCGATTCATACTTATATTATAAAGGTAGATGGGAATCTGCCATAGGGTAGGAACAAGACATCCATTTTATCTAAAATGTCATTTTTAAACAGGTGGTAACAAAAATTAAAAAGACATTGGAAAGCTAAGATGATTTCACGTGCTTTAGCCTTTCGGGTCTAATCTGGTAAAGCATTCCCATGTGTAGTGAAAGCGGCAGTAGGGTCGCGAGCAATTGAAAACTGAAAATTGTAAACTGTAAACGAAAAGATGGATCACCTGAAATTCCCCATTGGCCCTTTCGCCCTCCAGGAAACCTATACGGATGAAGAATTTGGCCGCATCCTCTATACAATTGAAACTGCCCCGGCGGCCTATGGACTGGTTACTGAAAACCTCACGGAAGAGGATTTACAAAAAACGTATCGGGAAGGAGGCTGGACGATCCGGCAGATTATTCATCATGTGGGAGATATTCAGATGATTCATTACACCCGCATGAAACAGGTCATTACTGATCCTGATTATAAGACAATAAACCTCATTAAAATTGATGATTGGGCTGCTACGCCGGATAGCCTCTATGCTCCCATTAAAGATTCGTTGTTGCAGTTAGAGGGTGTCCACCGACGCTATGCTCATTTGGCTAAATCACTTTCGGAAGAACAGTTAAACCTTTCGTATTATCACCCTATGCGGGGCTATTTTATTAATCAGCAACAGGCGTTGGCCATGTCGGCCTGGCATGTGATGCACCATTTAGCACATATTAAATTAGCCCTGGGCGAAGCGATAATTTAGCCCAAGGTTGTTTGGTAATACTACTTTTGTCATGGCTGGTGGGAACACCAGCCATTTCATTTTATAATGGTTTTTCATTCGCCATTTTTCTTTTTAATAAACGATACACGGCCTTTCCTTCAAACGCTTTTTGCCGACGCGTCTGGTAGTGCGTCTGATTGAGTTTTTCGGCAATTTGAGCGTAGGTCATGCCCATGTTGCGGTATAAGGCAGCTAACTCCGTTGCCTGTACGTTGGCTTTATGAGTCAAGGCATTTTGCGTCCGAATCTCTCGTCCTTTAACAATAGCGGCCATGTTCAGATTTTCAGGCTTACCCAACGAAAACCCCTGGGCTTTTTTCTGAGCCAGTGCTGCCCGGGTTCGTTCCGAAGTTCGTTCGGCTTCGTACTGAGCGAAGGTTACCATCATCCCAACCGTCAGGGTATTGGCATCGGGTAGGTCGCAGGCCACGAAGTCAATGCCCGAATCCCGAAGGGTCATCACAAAAGCCACATTGCGACTGAGCCGGTCTAGCTTGGCGATTAACAATTTGGCATGATGCTGATGACAGGCCCGAATGGCCGCCTGCAACTGCGGCCGCTCACTTTTCCGTCCCGATTCAATTTCGGTAAATTCTTCAACTAACGAATCTGTCTCCCGAAGGTATCGTTCCACAATCGCCCGCTGATCGCCCAGGCCTAGTCCACTTCTTCCCTGACCTTTGGTCGATACCCGGTAATAACAGATATACTTCATTGCAATTTCAGTAAAAGGATCAGAGATAAGAAAATCTGATAAGTTCAGCTAACGTATTTTTCAAATATAAAACATGTATGGCATTTTATAAACGACCATTCTTAAAATGCCATAAGTGTTTTTGAAGTGGTTACTACTAAAAACCTGCAGTTGCTCGGCAAAGCCGAGTGTAGTCAAAGCTTTTTAAATTAGGCGAGCTCGTATAGCGTTCTGTCCATTCTATTTGCCTCAGACGGCCAGAGGCCTACTGCTATTGGGTCACTCGGCAGAGCCGAGCGACTGCGATAATTTCTAAATTCTCCGTATACAACAAACAGAAAAGGCACTCAGTCCGGTGCCTTTTCTGTTTGTTGTATATCAAGGATATAAAGAAAATTACTCCAGCGTCTTTTTGCCCGAAATCGTAGCCGCTTCCAATTGATGCTGATCAAAGATGAGGACTTCATTTGTCCCTTTCTTTAGCCAGGATGCGGGGCAATACAAATGGGTTTGGGGGCCACGTTCCCAGTAACGACCCAGGTTATGACCGTTGATATAAATCACGCCTTTCTTATACGTACTCAAATCAAAAAACGTGTCAGCCGTTTCTGATAACTCAAACGTTCCTTTAAAGAAACGACCCGGTTGCCCGGCTACTTCGGCAGACGATTTCAGCGATTGAATGTAATCCTTTGTAAAAGGTAAATTATACACCTGCCAGTCCATGAGCGTCATGCCGTTAAGTGAAACGCGTTCGGTAATTCCCTTGCGATCAATCATGAATTCAGCGAAGTTGATGCGACCCATGCCTTCCACTAAAATATCCAGAATAGGTTCTTTTGAATCAGTTTTGGGTAAGGTGATGGTGTGGTTACCCCCATCCCGGTAGACATGGCCTACGTATTTCCCATCCACAAACACCGTAGCATAATCATGTAATTCTGTGATTAACAGCTTGCCGCTGGTGTGGGCGTTCAATTTCGTACGGTACAAAATGAAACCAGAATTCTGACCGAAGGCCTCCATCGGCTTAGGTTGAGCTACTCGTTTGGCTGGAGGTAAATTATTCCAAACCGAACCGTAAGCGTTTAAATGAATGGCCGGAATTTCCATGGCTGGAATCGCTTCGGGCAGAGCTGGAGGGGTGTGGCCCGTTGCCTGCTGAATGGCCTGACGCAAAGCATAAAACTTCGGCGTTGGGCGGCCCTGCTCATTCACGGGAGCATCGTAATCGTAACTCGTTAAATCGGGCTGATACTCCGTAGGCTTGAAGGCGTTAGCTCCAGCCGTAAACCCAAAATTGGTTCCGCCGTGAATGACATACAGGTTAAACGAAAGCTTGTTTTTCAGCAGGAAGCGAACCTCTTTCAATAAGCCAGCCGTATCGGGTCGAGCCCATTTTTCGCCCCAATGCGTCAACCAGCCCGGATAAGTCTCCGCTGAAAAAACGGGAACACCAGGGTTCATTTTACGAGCCAGATCAAAATCAGCCTGACTTGCTCCGGGGTCCAGTCCGGTTGCTGCTCCGGGTAAACTGCCGGCTTTCAGATTGGCCGTTGCCGGGCCATCGGCTGTATAAAAAGGAACGTTGATTCCATTTTTCAGCCACAGCTTTTGTACCGTTTGCATGTACTCTCGGTCGTTGCCGAAACTCCCGTATTCATTCTCAGCCTGAACCATCAGAATAGGCCCGCCTTGGGTTACCTGAAGATGGTTAACTTCTTTACTCAAAGCCTTAATGTAACGCTCGGCAGCTTTCAGATAGGTTGGGTCCATGCAGCGAACTTTCAGATCGGACTGGGCTAACAGATAGGGAGGAATACCGCCAAAATCCCACTCTGCACATACATAAGGCCCCGGACGCAGTAATACCCAAAGTCCTTCCTGCTGAGCTAGTTTGATAAATTCGGCGATGTTTCGGTTGTCGGATCTGAAATCGAAGTGACCTGGTGTTTGTTCGTGGTAATTCCAGAAAACATAAGCTGCAATCGTATTACAGCCCATGGCTTTGGCCATCTGAATGCGATGTTTCCAGTATTCTTTTGGAATGCGGGCGGGGTGCATTTCGCCACTAATCATGTGAAAAGGCTTACCGTCGAGCAGAAAATGCTCTTGACCTAAAGTAAAGGTATGCTTCTGAGCCTGAAGCTGTAGCCCGTAAAACAGGACGGTAATGCACAGAAAAACTCTTAAGCAGAAATGGTTCATTCGTTTACAACTGGAAGAAAGAAGTGTTAACATATTCTTCAAAGTAAAGCTCAAAAACAAACCTTTATACTCGTTCGCTACAAAGAATGAAAGTCTGAGTAGGAAGGGTTCGAAAAGGAAGAGGGAACGTACCGATGACTGCCAAGACTAAAGAACTGACTGTTAGAACATTCTATCAAAAAATAGTCGATGATCTGAGCCTTACGCGGTTAATCCTGGAATGAAATCGTGCTTTTTTTTTAGCTTCATGAAAGAGTTAGGTACAAAGAGTAAGGTTGTAAAGCCCTATTGGAAGTCATATAGGTAACGCCATCAAGGAATGAAAAAGACGGCCTGACAAAACCTCTAAATGCAATGAAATGATGACCCCTAACGAATCTCTTTCCCGACGCAGATTTCTGGATCTGGCTGCCAAAGGAACGGTTGCTTCGGCCTTGATTGGTATTCCCAGCATCGTCCCCTCCTCTGTTTTTGGTAAAAATGCACCGAGCAATCGAATTAACGTGGGAGCCATTGGTACGGGGCGTATTTCCCGGGGACATGATATTCCGGGCGTCTGGCAGTATGACAATGCCCTGATTATGGCCGTTTGCGATGTGGATGCCAACCGAGCTCAGGATGCCAAAAAACTGGTGAATGACTATTACAGTAAAAAAAGCGGGAAAGATTACGATGGGGTGCAGGTTTACGGGGATTACCGTGAATTATTGGCGAACAAAGATATTGATGCCGTACTGGTTAGCACCCCTGACCACTGGCATGCTCCGATGGTCATTCACGCGGTGCAGGCGGGTAAGCACGTGTATATGCAAAAACCAGCTTCTCTGACCATCAGCGAAGGTCGAATGATGGCCGATGCGGTGAAGCGTTCCGGTAAAATTGTGCAGGTAGGAAGCCAGCAGCGATCTTCTTCGCAATTTCGTTATGCTGCCGAACTCGTTCGGAATGGACGCATCGGACAACTAAAAACGGTGTATGTTGGCCTGCCCGGTGATCCTTCCGGCGATGAGGAAAAGGAAATGCCGATTCCTAAAAACCTGAATTATGATTTCTGGTTAGGCACGACGCCTGAGGTATATTATACCGAAAAAAGGGTACACCCGCAGGTAGGTTATGACCGTCCGGGCTGGTTGCGTTGTGAGCAGTTTGGTGCCGGGATGATTACGGGCTGGGGATCACACCACATTGATTGTGCCCACTGGGCGATGAATACGGAATTAACGGGTCCGGTAGAGATTTGGGGGAAAGCTGATTTTCCGAAAAGTGGCCTCTGGGATGTACACGGCATTTTTCGGACCGAAGCTCTGTACGAAAATGGCGTTCGAATGGTGGTTAGTAACGAGCTGCCTAACGGCATTAAGTTTGAAGGGACCGACGGCTGGGTATTCGTTTCCCGGGGTGATGCTGCGGTTACTTCAAGTGATCCTTCGGCCAAACAACAGGCCTCTAAAGCTCTGGATGCGAGTGATCCCAAGTTGTTAACAACCGAAATCGGACCGAAAGAGATACATTTACCCGTCAGTAAAGAACACCACGGAAACTGGCTGGAAAGTATCGCAGCAAATCAACAACCCATTGCTCCGGCAGAAGTGGGACACCGTTCCTGCTCGGCTTGTCTCCTGCATCACGCTGCCATGAAACTCAACCGAAAGCTCTACTGGGATCCCCAAAAAGAGCAATTCAAAAACGACGCTGAAGCAAACAAATTACTATCCCGACCGCAACGCAAAGCGTACGCGATTAAAAGGGTTTAAAAAGTTTTGAGTTTAGAGTTTTGGGTTGTAAATCCGATGAAAAGATGAAATTTCACATCGAACTCTAAACTCAAAACGCCAAACAATAAACACTAAACTGTACTAATGAATCTTCGTCAAACCTCTTTGCTGGGCTTTTGTGTGGCTGCTTTAATGGCCTGTTCTGAAAAATCTGAAAAAAACAGTGAAGCTTCTGTTCACCTGATTACCCTGGACCCGGGCCACTTTCATGCGGCTTTGGTTCAAAAAAGCATGTACCCTGAAGTAAGCCCAAAAGTATACGTCTACGCTCCCGATGGCCCTGATTTGCAGATGCATCTGGATAAAATTGAAGGCTATAACAAACGGGCGGAAAACCCTACCCATTGGGAAGAAGAAGTCTATCAGGGGAAGCATTACTTCGAGAAAATGCTTCAGGAAAAGGCGGGTAATGTGGTGGTGCTGGCAGGCAATAACCAGAAAAAAGCCGAATACATTCAGAAATCAATCGGAGCCGGGTTCAATGTGCTTTCTGATAAACCGATGATCATCCGGGCCGAAGATTTTGAAAAGTTGAAAGAATCCTTTGACACAGCCGAGAAGAAGAATTTACTGCTCTACGATATTATGACGGAGCGTTTTGAGATCAGCACCACGCTGCAACGTGAATTCTCGAAGATTGAATCGGTGTTTGGAAAGCTGGAAAAAGGAACGCCCGACAATCCGGCAGTAACCAAGGAAAGTGTACACCATTTCTATAAATACGTTTCAGGAAAAGTGCTTACTCGGCCCACCTGGTTTATGGATGTTAATCAGCAGGGTGAAGGGATTGTTGACGTTACCACGCACCTGGTAGATCTGGTTCAGTGGGAATGTTTTCCAGAACAAAGCATTGATTACCAGAAAGATATTAAGCTTAACTCAGCTCGCCGCTGGACGACGGATATGACCCGTAGTCAGTTTGATGCGATTACCAAACAAAAAGATTTCCCGGCTTACCTGAAACCAAGCATTGTCAAAGACAGCATTCTGAAGGTGTATAGTAATGGCGAGATCAACTATCAATTGAAAGGGGTTCACGCGAAAGTTTCCGTAATCTGGGCGTATAAAGCTCCCGAAGGTGGCGGCGATACGCATTACTCCATCATGCGGGGAACGAAAGCCAATCTGATTATTCGTCAGGGACCCGAGCAGAATTTTGTAACGACCCTAACTATTGAACCCGTTGCCAACAAAGTAACCGAAGCCGAAATGAGGGCGGCCCTGAAAACCATTCAGCAGACGTATCCGGGCGTAGAATTGAAGAAAACAGAAAAAGGCTGGGAAGTAGTGATTCCCAAAAAGTATCAGGATGGTCATGAAGCACACTTTGGCCGGGTAACCGAAAATTACCTCAAGTATCTGAAAACTGGGAAGTTACCCGACTGGGAAGTGCCCAATATGATTTCGAAGTATTACACCACTACACAGGCGTTACAGTTGGCAAAAAAATCGAAATAACTCTAACTATTACTCCCCTGAACCTCTATGAAAGAAGAAAATCGTCGGCAGTTTATTCGGCAATCGGTAACCGCTACTGCTGGTTTAATGGCCTTGCCTACGCTGGCAAATACGGTCTCTAGAGCCAAACCAACGCCTGCTAAAACCTGGGACAATCCGCGACTGAAATTCTCAGTGATTGGCATTAATCACTCCCACATTTACGGGCAGGTAGAAGCGGTGATTCGTGGGGGTGGACAACTGGTTTCTTTTTACTCGAAAGAAGCGGATTTAGCCGCAGCCTTTGCCAAACGTTACCCGCAGGCGAAGCAGGCAGCAAGTGAGAAGGAAGTACTCGAAGATCAATCAACGCAACTGATCCTTAGTTCCATTATTCCTGATCAACGGGGTCCTCTGGGCGTTCGCGTAATGGAAGCCGGAAAAGACTATATGGTGGATAAACCGGGCATTACCAGTCTGGATCAGCTAGCGGAAGTACGCCGGGTGCAGAAGAAAACGAAGCGTATTTTTTCAATCATGTTTAGCGAGCGTTTTGAAAACAAAGCGACCGTTAAAGCGGGAGATTTAGTAAAAGAAGGAGCCATTGGTAAGGTGGTACAGACGATTGGACTGGGCCCTCACCGCATTAGTTTGATGAGTCGCCCGGACTGGTTTTTTGACCGCAAACGCTACGGTGGAATCATTTGTGATATTGCCTCTCACCAATGCGATCAGTTTTTGTTTTTTACCGGATCGACTAAAGCTGAAGTGGTAGCTTCGCAAACGGGGAATGTTCATTTTGCAAAATACCCTGATTTCGAGGATTTTGGAGATTTAATGGTTCGCGGGGACGGTGGTACGGGTTATATCCGGGTAGACTGGTTTACGCCCGACGGACTAAAAACCTGGGGCGATGGCCGTCTTACCATTTTGGGTACGGATGGCTATATCGAAATCCGTAAGAACATTGATATTGCCGGGCGAGAAGGGGGGAATCACCTGTTTTTGGTGAACCAGAAAGAAACCCGTTATATCGATTGCAGCCAGGTGGATTTGCCCTTTGGGAAGTTACTGGTTGATGATGTCATCAACCGCACAGAAACGGCCATGTCGCAGGAGCACTGTTTTCTGGCCACAGAGCTAGCCTTAAAAGCCCAACAGAAAGCTCATAAACTAAATTTTAATAAAGCATAATTGTATAAAGATCATTACGCAACGGTTGCCAGCTTTTTAGCTGGCAACTTTTTTATGGAGCATATCTGCTCTTTTGGGTTGCTCATTCTGTAGCCTGCTGTTGAGAAGAGGGATATGTAACATTCTGTCATTCAGATTAATGAAAGAACTAGCTCGTCTAGTCCTCGTTTCAAAATACAACTAGCAATTATTACATCAGGTAGAGACGCGATTAATCGCGTCTGGGTAAGAGGCGTTTTTTAATACTGGTTAATTCTTTTCATCTCCCGGCCAGACGCGATGAAGTCGCGTCTCTACCTAGGAAAACGTTCTTATTACTCTCTCGCAGTCGCTCGGCTCTGCCGAGTGACGAAATAGATAAATAGGCCTTCTGGCCGATAGGATTGAAAAATACTTGGATGTAGCAAACTATCTAGCTTACTTCTATTGTCTTTGGGGAGACGGCCAGAGGCCTACAGCCAAGTCGTCACTCGGCAGAGCCGAGCGACTGCAATAGAGATATTTACACTAAGTAGAGACGCGATTAATCGCGTCTAGGTAAGAGGCGTTTTTTTAATACTGGTCAATTCTTTTCATCTCTCAGCCAGACGCGATGAAGTCGCGTCTCTACCTAGGAAAACATTCTTATGCTATTCTGGATTTGGAAACCTTCACGATCTTTTGTCTATTCTAAACGTATTCTTCTTAAAGGTTTCGAACACTCCTGATTAGAAATTCTTTAGAGAAGGCTTTTAGAATAGTAATCCCAACAAATGCTCAGGGGTAAAAGGATGAGGCCGCCACTTGTGTATCTTTCGCAATAAGAACATCTCAGCAAATCTTCATGAATCTCGTATTTCCGACCTTAGGATTAGACCATTTTCAGGAAAATGAACGGAACGAGGTGCGTTTGTTGAACCATCTGACTCATGGAAAAAACACGATTACGGTTCCTCACAAGCACGATTTCTTTCTCTTCTTCCTGGTAGAGGAAAGTTCGGGAACGCATACGATTGATTTTGTTGATTATCCCGTCGCTAACCAGCAAATTCATATTCTCTTACCCGGTCAGGTACACCATTGGCAGTTAGCAGATCCTACGAAAGGGTATCAGTTAATGATGAGTCAGGCTTTGGTGCAGACGTTTACGGATTACCTGCAGTTTTCACCTCTGTTAGCCACGCCAATTATTGAATTAGATGAAAAGGCGTATCTTCTATTTCGGCAGGAATTTGATCAATTATCAGCAGAATTATTACTTGCCTTACCTGATTGGACATTAGTTGGTTTACGTTGCCGAATTATCGCTCGGTTAATCAGTCGGGAGCTGGAGCGAAATCAGGCCTTTCCTTCAAAGGCTTCTCCGATATTGGTAAATTACTTACAGTTACTCGAAGAGAATTATAAAATTGAAAAGTTAGTAACCTTCTACGCCGACCGTCTTCACATTACTCCTAACTATTTAACCATTCTCTGTAAAAAACACCTCAACCTTTCGGCAGGAGAGCTGATTCATAACCGATTACTGTTGGAAGCCAAACGTTTATTACAAATTACAGATCGGTCAGTTAAGGAAATTTCTTACGACTTAGGTTTTGAAGATTTGGCGTATTTTTCCAATTTCTTTAAAAAACATACAGGTATATCTCCCCGGACTTTTCGAGAGCAGTTATAATATTTACAAGTTATTATGATTTTTTTATAACAAGTCTCTTTGGCGTCGCTTCTACTTTTGCAGCTTCAAATGATATCCAAGATGCTTACTCGCAAAGCTTTTCTTCAACAAATCCTCGGAGTTATGGGAGCTGGATTAGTAACCAATGCCTGGGCAGCGAATTCGGTCCATCAGGAACCGGAAAAGGCTCAGATTATTCTAAAAAATGTTCGTCTGGAAACAGGATTTGAACGCGATGATCTGGAAGTGACCCGGACGAAAACAGATTTGTTTGTTCTGGTAATTGAAGAAGGGAAAATTAAGTCCATTCAACCCAATCGGGATGTTAATGGAGCCATCGATGCTAAAGGTTGTTTGCTGTTACCCGCCACGAAAGATATGCACATTCACCTCGATAAAACCTATTATGGCGGTGAATGGAAAGCTCGTTCCAAGCGGCAAAAGTCAGTGAAGGATATGATTGCACTGGAGGAGAAAATCCTGCCGGGTATGCTAAAAACCTCCACGGAACGGGCCGAAAAATTAATCGAATTATTACAATCCAAAGGCTCTGATTTTGCCCGGAGTCACGTGAATATCGAACCCGCTTCACAGCTTAATTCGCTCAAAAATCTTCAGAAAGCCCTCGAGCATCAGAAGGAAGGTTTCTCAGCGGAACTCGTAGCTTTCCCGCAACATGGTCTTTCCAGATCTGAAGGGTTAATGAAGGAAGCGGCCCAGATGGGCATTGATTTCATTGGCGGTCTTGATCCGTTTAGCATTGACGGTAGCGTTGAAAAACCTATTGATTTTACGGTTCAACTTGCTTTGGATTATCAAAAAGGCATTGACATTCACCTGCACGAATCGGGCGAAAGTGGCCTAAAAACGGTTCAGTATCTCATTAAAAAGGTAAATAAAAATCCGTTTTTAAAGGGTAAAACCTTTCTAAGCCACTGCTTTATTCTGGGAAAACTGGAAGGAAAACAACTGGAAGAAATCGCCCAGCAGTTAGCGGAAGCTCAGATTGGGATCATTTCAACGATTCCTTTTGGAAAGGTAATCATGCCCATTCCTACGCTACATCAGCACGGCGTTTCCGTCATGACAGGTACGGATAGCGTAGTCGATCACTGGAATCCTTTCGGCACGGGAAGTATGATTCAAAAGGCCAATCTGATGGCTCAGTTGTATGGCTATTCCAGCGAGTTAGAGCTTTCCAGATGCTTGGGCATTGCCACGGGTAATGTTCTTCCTTTGGATGAATCTGGTCAACAACAATGGCCAAAAGCAGGGGATAAAGCCAGTTTTAATTTGGTGGAAGCCAGTTGTTCAGCGGAAGCAGTAGCTCGTAATTCACCCGTGAAGGCTTTGTATCACGAAGGGAAATGCGTGTACAAAGGTTAATTGTCAACGTTCCGAACGTTGACAATTAACGAATATGCAGTCGCTCGGCAGAGCCGAGCGACTGCGGGGAGAAACGATTAGAAACTAATTACCAGAAAATAAAGTGTTGGAATGACAGGTATAATAGGGGCATTAATTTTCTACCAATTGCGTAAATAACCTCGACAGTGTTTCGTTCGCATCCTGACAGAATCCGGTGTGTAAAGGGGAGGTTTGCAGAATTGTACTCCGATTGGCCGCCAGCCAGCGAAAACGGGAGGCAATGGGTAACTGACCAATGACGCCGCCTTCTTTTTTTCCCGCACAAACTTTTTCAAAGGCCCGTAATCGTTCGTACAATTCTCCTACATTAATTTTGGAATAAAGGGCTGATAATCGGCCTTCGTCGAGCATGAATTTGGTTTGAAGAAAGCCTTGCTTCGGGCAGTATAAAATAACGCCGACGTTCATAAATTCTTCCCGTTCCACGCGTGGGACTACGCGAATCACGGCGTACTCAAATAAGTGCTTTTCTTGCATTTTCTGCTTCTTTGACGAAAATTTCCGACGCGGCGAGTCGCGTTTGTAAAAATTGAATGTAGACCTGTCGTTGCTCTTCGGGCGTTCCCAGCGAAGGATCGACAAGTAACCAGTCGTCGGGAATCAGACTTACGATGGCTTCAATGCGTTCAGGAGTCAAGATGGAACGGAACGAGCGATCTACCTCGGCTAGTTGTGAGGCCTGGGGCAATAATACGTGGTCTTTCACCTGCACAAAAGGACGGATGCTCTGGGCTTGCCAGTTATCCCAGTTATGATGAAAGTAAAGCGAAGCTCCGTGGTCAATGAGCCAGAGCTCCCGGTGCCACATGAGCATATTCGTATTACGGGCGGTGCGGTCTACGTTGGTAATCAGGCAGTCAAACCAAACAATCTGAGAGGCCAGTAAGGGCTCTACCGTCGTAACGAGGGCATCAAAAGTAATGGCTCCCGAGAGGTAATGCAGGGCCAGATTTAGCCCGCCGCTGGTGCGTAACAAATCCTGAATTTCCTCGTCAGGCTCGGTGCGACTCATGTCCGGGTCAAGTTCGCTGAAGACGAGCTCAGGAATTTTAAAACCCAGAAAACGAGCCAGTTCACCACCAATCAACTCCGCAATAAGAGCTTTAATCCCTTGTCCGGCTCCTCTGAATTTCTGGACGTAAAGAAAACCGTCGTCGGCTTCGACAATGGCTGGCAAAGAACCGCCCTCCCGCAAAGGAGTGACGTAACGGGTTACCTGCACCGTTCGCAGTTCGTTATGGATATTGTTCACAGGCTCAATCGACTTATAAAAACTGATAATTATGAAATAACTGCCGGACGAAGGTACGTGGTAAATCTACGTCATGCTGTAAAAAAATACCCCCAGTTGTTGGACCAGGGGTATTTTTACCGAGAATAAAGCAAACCTATTTAACGGTTTTTATTCCCATATTCTCGAACATAAAAGCCCACTTATCCGCCTGTTCTTCAATGATTTTGGCAGTCGGTTTCCCAGCTCCATGTCCGGCAGAAGTTTCAATGCGAATGAGGACTGGATTAGGTCCCTGGTGTTTTTCCTGCAAGGTAGCCGCAAACTTAAAGCTATGAGCGGGCACTACCCGGTCGTCATGGTCGGCTGTGGTTACCATCGTGGCCGGATACGCCGTTCCTGCTTTCAATTGATGCAGGGGCGAATAGCGATACAGGTTCTCAAAGCTTTCCTTCGACTGAGCACTGGAACCATACTCAACCACCCAACCCCAGCCTACCGTAAACTGGTGAAAGCGAAGCATATCCATCACTCCCACGGCGGGAAAAGCTACTTTGAAAAGATCAGGACGCTGCGTCATTACCGCTCCCACTAACAAACCACCGTTGGAGCCCCCTGAAATGGCCAGCCGTTCTTTGCTGGTGTATTTTTCTTTTTGCAGATACTCCGCCGCTGCAATGAAATCGTCGAATACGTTCTGTTTTTTCTCCAGCATACCACCCTTGTGCCAGCTTTCACCGTATTCGCCACCCCCGCGAAGGTTAGCCTGAGCGTAGATGCCGCCATTTTCCAGTAAAATAATATTGGAAGTACTAAACGCCGGAGTCAAACTCACGTTAAAGCCCCCGTAAGCATACAGCAGGGTAGGGGCGGTGCCGTCTAGTTTCAGCCCTTTTTTGTAAGTTAGAAACATGGGGACTTTCGTGCCATCCTTACTTGGAAAAAAGACCTGTTTCGTCTCGTAGTCAGCCGGATTGAATTTTACTTCCGACTTGCGGAATAGCTCCGATTTACCCGTAGCAATGGTGTATTTGAAGATGGTTGACGGGTATAAAAACGAAGTGAATACATAGAAAATCTCCTTATCGTCTTTATTACCACCCCAGCCGCTCGAACTGCCCAGGCCGGGTAACTCGACGGAATGGTCAAGCTTCCCATTTTTTAAATCATATTGAAAAATCCGATCTGACGCGTCTTTGAGGTAATTGACAAACAACTTGCCCCCGCCAGTACCCGCCGATTCGAGTTTTTCGGGTTTTTCTGCGACAAAATCCTGTTGCTGTTTCGTCGACGGATCAACCAGGGCAATGCGGTAATTCGGAGCTTTTTCATTGGTATGTACGAGTAATTTGCCGCCGATATTATCAATCACAGAATAGTTATGATCGAAACCTTTAAAAAGAAGGGTGAAATCTTTTTGGCCTTTACTTAAATCCTTCACCCAAATCTCCGAACCGTCGGTTCCTTCCGAGCTATTAATGATCAGAAAGCGATCATCTTCCGTGGTTTGAGCAAAGAAATACCGTAAGGGATGTTCCTTGTCTTCAAATACTAGCTGATCTTCTGATTGGGCCGTACCTAATCGGTGGTAATAGATTTTATGGAACCGATTGGCCGCCGAAAGTTCTTCTCCTGACTTGGGTTCGTCGTAGCGACTGTAATAAAAGCCATCTTTATACCAGGCCGCACCACTGAATTTGAGCCAGTTCAGTTGATCTTTTGTCTTTTTACGGGTCGCAATCTCCATCACTTCCATTTCCTGCCAGTCCGATCCCGCCCGGTTGATGCTCAGAGCCGCGTACTTATGATCGTGGGAAAAACCCGCGAAACCCGCCGTTACCGTTCCGTCGGTTGACAGCTTGTTCGGGTCAAGAAATACTTCAGGCTGAGAGGTTAACCCTTTCTGGTAGTAAATGACTGCCTGATTTTGCAGACCATCGTTCTTAGAGAAAAAGTAATAGGAACCTATGCGAAAGGGAGCTCCGTATTTAGGGTAATTCCAGAGAGCTTCCAGTCGTTTTTTAATCGTATGACGGAAAGGAATTTTTTCCAGGTACTGCGTAGTAAGCCGGTTTTGTTCAACAACCCAGGCTTTGGTAGCGGCAGAAGTGTCGTTCTCAAGCCAGCGGTACGGATCAGCCACAGAAGTGCCAAAGTATTGATCACGAACAGTATCGTCTTTTCTGGTTTTCGGATAATCTAGGGATTGTGACATACAGGTACTTGCGTAGGCGAGGCCTAGCGATAAAAGCCAATAGGAATGTTTCATGGGTTATGGACACATGCAAGATGATCGATCAGGTAAATATAAACGTCTTCGGAGATTATAGGTTAAGACAGGCGGTTTCTTCCAGAAAGTACATAGCTGGCAGCGGAAGGAAAGAACATCTGAAATAGTACTTCTCACTCACTCGGCAGTTTTAAAATTATGCGATTATATTCTACATTTTTTATTAAATTTGTAGAATACAATCGCAATAATTAATGATTAAGCGACTTTTAGAAGCTCAATTGGATGCCCGTTGGGGAACGGGGAAAGCCCTGGTCGTTTTGGGACCACGGCAGGTAGGAAAAACCACTTTGCTAAAGAAACTTTGCGAAGAAAGAGGTTCCTACATACTGCTTAACGCCGATGAAGCCGATGTGCGTAGCCAGTTAGAGAATGCCAATGTCAGTCGATTAAAGCAAATACTGGGATCTAATAAAATCGTCTTCATCGATGAGGCTCAACGCATTCAGAATATCGGATTAACGCTGAAATTATTAACGGATCAATTGCCCGAACGGCAGTTACTGGTCAGCGGATCATCCTCACTCGAACTTGCTAATCAGATCAATGAACCGCTGACCGGACGAAAATGGGAATTTCGGATGTTCCCCATTTCCTGGGCTGAGCTAACGAATTCGGCGGGTTACCTGGAAGCCCATCGGCAATTGGAAACGCGGTTACTCTACGGCATGTATCCCGATGTAGTGACGAGCCTGGGGGACGAACGGGCTGTTTTGCAGCAGCTCAGTACGAGTTACCTCTACAAAGACCTATTGACTTTCGGTGGTATTCGTCGGCCCGAAATACTAGACAAATTGCTGGTTGCTCTGGCTTTGCAGGTAGGCTCGGAAGTATCTTATAACGAACTTTCTCAGCTACTACAAATCGACCGGGCGACGGTGGAGAGTTACATTAGTCTACTGGAGAAAGCATTCATTATTTTCCGACTTCAGCCGCTTAGCCGAAACCTTCGCAATGAGATTAATAGCAGCCGCAAGATATATTTTTATGATAATGGCATTCGGAATGCTATTCTGGCTGATTTCAAGCCACTAAACTTACGCGGTGATGTAGGAGCTTTGTGGGAAAATTTCCTGGTAAGCGAACGTCAGAAACATCTGCACTATACGCAGCAATGGACTCGGAATTACTTCTGGCGAACCTATCAGCAGCAGGAAATTGATTACGTCGAAGAACAGGACGGAAGTTTTCGGGCGTATGAATTTAAATGGAACCCTAAAGCAAAAGCCCGTTTTTCAAGCACCTTTCTGGAAAGTTATAAACCCGAAACGGCTGACGTAATTAGTCGGGAAAACTTTGATGCTTTTGTAGGAATCGTTTAATCCATAACCCCAAAAGATTCATCGTATTTTTCATTAAGAACGTATAGAAAACAGCGTACTAGATCCTGCTTCAAAAAAGATATCAAACAAATGCAAGGTCCTGACGTTTTAGGACAGAAAGGTCCCGCTTACTAAAAAAGTAAAAACAATCCTTTGACCGTTTTATAAATAAGCAGTCTTTAAACTAATTACTTGTTCTAGCTTTGAAAGTGGGACTTATGATAAGTTCGATTTTTAATAAACGTCAGTACGTATTTCATGAAAAACAAATTTACGGGCCTTATCTTTTTGATGTGGGTATTCGCTCTTCCTGGTTATGCCCAGTGGTCGGTGGGAATCGAAGGCGGTTACAATCAAAATGCTCTCTACACCAATGTGGGTGCTCTGTCTTTTACCAAGTATGTGCCGCAGAATGGCTTCTCCGTCGGAATTCCCGTTCAGTATAAAATTAAAGATTGGTTTTCCATTCAGGCCGATCCGCAGTTTATCCAAAAAAATTATGAGCTAAAGCGGACGCAGTTTTTTGAAGGAATTTATCAGAAGAACATCAACTCGTACGTTCAACTGCCGTTGATGGGCCACTTTACTTTTGGGGGTGAAAAGCTCAAAGGTTTTCTTAATCTTGGAGGTTATGCTTCTTACTGGAGCATGGGTCGGATCAAAGGTGTACAAGCTAATATTTTTTCTGAC
Source organism: Siphonobacter sp. SORGH_AS_0500 (assembly GCF_031453245.1). Lineage (NCBI taxonomy): Bacteria > Pseudomonadati > Bacteroidota > Cytophagia > Cytophagales > Cytophagaceae > Siphonobacter > Siphonobacter sp. SORGH_AS_0500. The sequence goes on along the minus strand of NZ_JAVIYT010000004.1, from coordinate 63,531 downwards.
ATCGAATCAAGCTCGGATACCCAGGAATATGACCGTTACCTGGAACTGAAGAACGGCTATTCTTACAACGAATCCTACACCTTTGACGAACGCAAAGATAACCGTCTGGAGCTGGGTTGGCTGACTGGCGTTGGCATGAGTTATCAGTATAAAAAGTATCAGTTCTTTGTGGAAGGGCGTTATTACCAGTCCATTACCGATCAGCAGAAAAACTATATGATTAATCAGATTCCGCGGTATAATCAGACGTACACGGCTCAGATTGGTTGTTTGTATCAGTTTGCTAAAAAGCCTAAAAAATCCACTTCATCCAATTAGTGACTTCCGCTCTTTATGAGTTATTATATCTCGTAAATGGCTTATCATAAGATAGTTATGAAACTTATTTATTCGTTAATAGCCGCCCTGCTGGTGATGGGCGTTGTCTCTTGCCAGAAAGAACTGCTTGACCTGGAGCAACCTGAACAGTATGTGGTAGGCAGTTTCAGCGAGGAGTTTGAAGCCTTCTGGAATGGCATGAACAGCAACTATGTATTCTGGGACATTGATCCTACGGATTGGGATGCCATTTATAGAAAGTATAAACCCCTTTTTGCCCAGCTTAACATTAATAAAGATACCGACATCCGTAAGGCATATACCTATTACCGGGAAATGACGGCTAATCTGGTTGACTCTCATTACGCCTTGGTTCCGAGTAATAATGCTTTATTGGATTCGGCCACGATTAGTCCGGCTTACAAGCGAATTCAGAAGCGTCCGGATTTTCACCCCGGCATTTCCGAGCGATATTACTACAATTACGTTTATCCTTATTACCTGGGTAGCAATGGGTTAAGAACCATAGATAGCACGGCGGGTACGGTCATGGTTTCGGGTAAAATCAGTAATAGTATTTTATACTTCCACTTCTCAGAATTCAATCTTAAGGATCGTTTTGAAAACGGAAAACTAGCAGAACGTCAGGTTCTGCAATACTTCTTCAATGCCCTGAATGACAATTCACTTACCGGAGTCATTCTAGACCTTCGGGGCAATGGAGGCGGTAATCTTTCGGATCTGAATTTCCTGATGGGAGCCTTTACCGATAAAGCCTATACCTTCGGAGCGACCCGTTCGAAAGGCGGCCCCGGTCGATTGGACTATACGCCCTGGATTGATGCGAAAGTGACGCCCAAAACAGGGGCAAAGTTATTCACCAAGCCCGTGGTGGTTATTACCGATCAGTATTCAGTAAGTATGGCTGAAATTACGGCGATGGCGGTCAAAGCTCTTCCGAATGGGAATGGTCGCGTTGTTGGTGAACGAACCTGGGGAGCTAACGGGCCTCTAACATCCAAAGTTTTTTACAACGGCGGACAATTCTCAACGGCCTTATTTGACCTCGTATATACCTCTTCCCAGATGTTACGCTACAAAGATGGCGTGGTTTACGAAGGTGTAGGATTTCCGCCGGATATCACCGCTACTCTGAACGTACCCTCGTTTCAGTCGGGTAGGGACAATCAATTGGAGCGGGCTATTTCGGCTGTCATGCAATAGAGATAAAGATAGCCTATTCAAAACGCCTTCAGGCCCCAAATGGCGGAAAAGCGGAACGATACTACAAAGTATAAACTAACAGTCAGGTGCTTTCCTCTACTAATAGCTTCAACGTGGGCCGGGAACCCATACCAATTCCCGTTGAGTTTACGTTATGGCTTTTAGTTAATACAAATTTATTGGAACACCTTTAGCTTTATAATCCTCTACTGACTCGATTCGGTAGAGGATTTTTGTTTGTACATACCCAATTACCCATTTTTCTGCGTACGCTTTTAGTACCGACGACAATATACAGGTAAGCGTTTTTATACTTGCAAAAAGTTACCGAATCTGTACCATCAGTGCTCCCCGTGAATAGAAACGATTGATAGTATACGTTTAATTAAAAGCAGTTTTATTTAATTCAATCCAATACCGATAGATCTGATCCCAAATTAAGACAAGACCATCCTGGGTGCTTGGCTTGGTAATGTAGCTGTTTGCCCCTTGCAGGTAAGCTTCTTTTACCGTCTCTTCGCCCTGTGAAGTAGTCAGAAACAGGACAGGAATATGAAGCCATTGTTTCATGGAACGAAGCCTCTCAAGTAGCTCCAGTCCGTTCATTCGAGGCATGTTAATATCAGTGATAATCATCTGGGGAGACAAATCCCTGAGTATTTCCAGAGCATGCTGCCCATCATGAGCAAAGATTAGCTCACAGGGATGATCCGACTTTTCTACCACTGACTGGAGAAATTCGCGGTCATCTTCATCATCTTCAACAACTAATAATAACGGAGAATTGGACATGAACGGGTTAACAATTTGATATACGCTGCGATACAACATGATCCAAATTCCGGGAGCCAGGAGACAGATTCAACGTAGCGAACAATGATTTAGATTAGGTATCTGATTGTTATCTAAAATACGATAATAATGAAAAATAAGTTTTCTATAGGTATAAAATGAAAATTTAGTTATAGATAATGATCTGATAGTGAAGGAAATAGGATTCAATGATTAAGTAAATAACCTGTAATCAATGACTTACATGCATTAAGATGAATTCAGCTCGGGTAGCTTACTGATACACATCAGCAAGAGAGTACAGTTTCTGTTTACGCCTATACTTAACTTTGGATTAGTACAATTACTACTAAAGATTTATAATGGATTAGTGGCAATGGTTGAAGGAAATGCAAGAGCGTATAGGGTAATACTTAACATAACCAAAGTTATAAAACAATAGCTATCTGTTGAATTTAATGTACAGAATTCAGTATGAATAACGGCGTTAATGTAGGTGAAGTAAATTCAAATGATCATATATTATATTATTCCAATTCAAATTTGGGCTAGCTTTTACATTTATAAAAAGCTACATACGATTTAATCTATAAGAATACTATCGACTGAGCTTTGCCCGACTAAAACGTAAGTCTAGAATTTATTTAATTTATAATTTGACTCTTATTGACAGATAAGCGAACTGGTAAAATCAATACATAAAGAATTATATCGATCTATAGATAGATTAAAAACATATAAATGTTAAAATTATTGTACTTACAAAATATGCACTATTTATTTGCAGCATTCAAGCCTAAATATTCGTGGTTACCCAACTAAGTTATTAAAGTTTTTACTTGGCTTTTCATTAGTTGTATACCCTATTTCTATGGCTTTATTTCATACATCTACCGCCCATGAAACTTAATCAATACTGTCGTATCTTTATCTGTGATGGTCTGCTAGTATACTAGTAATAACCTTATGGAATTGCTGATAACCAGTTTATTCAGGTCATAAAGTCTCTTATTGTGAGAACATTCATTTTTGCCAGAATGATTATGCTCCCATAATTTTGTACGACAGGCTTGTATCATACCTATCCACCTTTGTCCACCTTCCTTCTTATGAATTTCTTTCTACACTCTACTTTGTACAGGCCCTCTCCCGTTATCCTAACCTCCTAAGGTTTTGATTCTGGTTCTATTTTCAGCTTTCATTTAGTTGATTAGTAAGCCTATACTTCATTGGCACAGTACAGGCTATTCCCCTGTATTTATTTTATATATTCACCACACATGTATCCGAAGTATTATTGCCGTATGCTTACATACGCTAGTGTAATAATATGCCTCCTCTCCACTATTAGTAGGGCTCAAACGTCTAATAAACATTACGTTATAAGCCGAACGTATCGGGAACCTAATGCTCAGATCACTTGGCCTAATTCTAGTATTGATTGGGGAAATTCACATCAGGCTGTTTCTCAAATTAGTTACTCTGACGAATTAGGAAAGCAAAAAAAGCTGATCTGCGTTTATGACTGCAATCAAGCTACAGAGTACTTATTGCAACAAATGGATTATGTGCATCGCCCTGTAAAGTGCTATTTACCCGTAGCCGTAACGCTGAGCACTGTAGGCGAGCAAGTTACTCTTTCGTATTCTTTCTGTAATTCGGGGGACGTACTCAAGAGTCCTCATAGGGGTGCCAATTACTTCACAAAAACGGCATACGAACAATCCCCTCTGTCAAGAACGGCTCAGGTAAAAGCTACTGCTCTGCATGACGATAGCAGTGGTATGCAAACCTTTTCCAAGGCGATTGACAATGCAATTAAACGTTATCCGGTGGGTAGTAACAGTCAGGCTATTCCCTCTTCTAACTATGCCGGCGGTGAACTTCAATGCACGAACGTCATGGGTGAGTGCTACTCCTTCCAATGGTGAAAGAGCTAAAGCCGAAGAATAACTAGTAGTGCCCGGGTAGAAGTCTGACTCTTACCCATTCTTACTTGAATTGATCTCCCATTTTCTTTATTATACGATGAATATTTTTTTACCTAAATACTGGAGTATCTACCTTTTAGTGCTTACCCAACTCACGCTGTTTTCCTGTTCAAAAGGTCCCGATCCCATTACTCCGGTGGATCACCCTGAGCCTACTCCTACCACTAAGCCCGATGTTAAACTTTTATATGTAGTAGATAGTAGTTTGGCGGGCCATTACAGCAATGCTGAACTCCTTCAGCTCCATACCTACAACGACTCTTTAGTCTATACTCCGAAGGACTATAGTGTCGACATTTACCGACTTACCTACCGTACCTTGTTACCCGATGGCTCACCCATTCTGGCTTCCGGGGTAGTCTTTGTTCCCCGGCAGGCTAAAGTCGTATCTTATCCCCTGCTGAGTCTACAGCATGGCACGGCGTATGATCACGATAACGCTCCTTCGGCCTGGAATCTGTCAACCCCGAGTTTTAGCCAACCGCTCTATTTTGCCTGCCAGGGTTACATCACCGTCTGCCCGGACTACATTGGTTATGGCAAGGCTGATATGTATCAGCACCCCTATGAGCATCGGAAGAGTCTGGCTCAGGCTACGGTAGATATGCTCAGAGCTACCAAGGAATTTTTAGCTGTCAAAAAACTCGGCTGGAATGAGCAGCTTTTTCTAGCGGGCTATTCCGAAGGTGGATACGCTACCCTGGCGGCTCTGAAAATGCTGCAAGAGCAAGCGGCAACGGAGTTTACCGTGACCGCCAGCAGCTGCGGTTCGGGTCCCTACGCTACGACTTCTTTCTTTAAATTCATTACCACCCAGCCCACCATTGGTAAGCTGGCCAACTACATTTACGTCTGGCAAATCTTGAGCTACAATGAGTTTTACAATTTGTGGAAACCCGTGAATTTTTACTTCAAGGAGCCTTATGCCAGTCAAATTCGTACCAATCCTAAAAGTGCTCAGTACATCGAGAAAAGCTTTCACGAAATTTGTACGGATGAGTTTAAAGCAGCTTTACAGGATCCTACTTCGGAGATAGCCAAAATGGTAGCGGACAATGATCTCTCGGGCTGGAAACCTAATTTCCCCTTATACCTTTTACACGGTGATCAGGATGAATACATTGCCTACCTGAATACCGCTGAAATTCTAAAATCCATGGAAGCCTTAGGGAGTACGCAAAGCATCCTGACCCGGATTCCTAATGGCTACCATGTTCCTACCGAAATTACCTATCTCAAGCGTACCTCTGAATGGTTTAGTCAACGAAGAAAATAATGAAAGTCAACCCGCCATGAGAACAAGCTGGGGCATAGATTCTCCTGTAAAAGAGAAATCACCTTTTTTGTGATAATAAGTCGAATAATCAACCCATGGGCGGTGTACGAGTAAGATTTTAGGTAATAATACTGCTGAAGATGACTCGAGTTGTTTCTATCAATAATATTTTCCTGAATATTGCTTAATGCCGAAGAGTTCAATGAATTCTATTAAATTCATTGAACTCTTCGGCATTAATAAAAAATAGACTAAAAGAGACACAAATATTCATAGTTCATAATTAAAGAGAGACTTTCCTTATTTTGATACTATCATGAAAAAATGCCCAGGATAAAAAATAGAATTTTTAGAATTAGTTCTTTCTAAATAAAGAATTTTCATTAGTTTGTATTTAGTAAATCGTTATCCTAAACTGTTCCAAGTGTTAAGAATATAAGGTGGCAATGATATGTATAACACAAAATTTTAGCTTATTTACTCCTAGTAAGTATAACGTCTAAAATAGAGACCCCATAATTATATTAAATACTTTCAAAATGAAGAAATTCATACCACTGATAGTTTATTTGATCGCTGTTTTAGGACTTTTTTCTCTTCAAGCAGCTATAGCTCAAAGTAGTAATCAAATTCAGAAAAAAGCAATTGCACTTATGAAACCTGGCAATACAAGTATTAGTCTCATGCTAGGTGAGCCTACTTCTAAAGCTTTGCAGGTTTTGGGGGATCCAAATTCAATAGCTGACGAATACTGGGAACATCCTGAAATTACAGTGAAAGTATACACCTACGGCCGTAACAAGCTATACTTCTATAAGAGTAAACTTGATAGTTATGAAATCAACGATTCCTCTATAAGTGTAGGTACCATTCATGGTCAAACATTTAAAGTAACAGATTTCAGTGTGATTAAAGATGTTGTTATACCACGTGGCCCTGGTGAGCCACCACGCCATGAAATGGGAAGGTTTATACTAAATTACCAATTGCAGGAAGGTACTGGTTCTTCGCGTGGCAAAAATTATTGGTCTAATGTCTACTATTATGTAATGAGTGGGTCTACTAATCTTGACTCGATATTCGAAATTTTACTTGACGCTAATAACAAGATTATAAATATCTCTGTTACAGATTAATGCATTAGCAAGTACATGAGCCTAAGTAAAAAGCCACAAGATCTTATGAATGACCAAGACACTAAAAATATAAATATATTACAATGGTTACAGGAATGGTATCAATCCCAATGTAATGGAGATTGGGAGCACCAATATGGTATTAGTATCAATACACTTGACAACCTTGGATGGGATTTGAAAATAGATATCTACAACACCGAATTAGAGGGCTTAGAGATTGATTACCAGGTAGTCGAAGTAAATGAAAATGATTGGTATGGTTTTAAAGCAGATAGATACAAATATGAAGCCTTTGGAGACCCTACAAAACTAGAGACGTTAATCAAGAAATTTAAAGAGATTGTAGAGAGTATCTCAATTTCAGAGTAGGTACTTAGTTAAAATGTAATAACACATTAATGGTTTGGTAATAACTTTTGTATGACTTCAGAATATAGCTGGTATTCAATAGTTCATTGGTTGAAAAAAGGAGTTGAGTTGGACCGTATGGGTCTTAATCGTACAGAGGAGGACCTATATGACTTACAACATTTAAGCGTTGACTATCAATCTCTCATTGACTTAGGGATAAGGTTTCCCTTTATTATTAAAAAATATAATTTTGAAAATGTAGATTTTACGAACAGTGCTTTATCTGATTCTTGGTTAAGCTTTTGCTCTTTTAAAAATTGTATATTTAAAAATTCAAAAATTCAGAAATCAAATTTTACGGCCTGTAAATTTGAAAATTGCAAGTTTATTAAAACAGATTTTTCTTATAGCTTTCTAGTACAAAATTATAGATACAATGCTGGACATTTCAAAAATTGCTTATTCGAAGAATGTCATTTTAAGGATAATGACTTTACTTTTCCTGTAATAGAAGATTGTACTTTTTTAAAGTGCAAGTTCAATTGGGTTAATTTTGATGGTAGCCGCTTTAAGAATACTGTTTTTATAGGAAAGTTGAAAAGAGTAATGTTTAAGAAATATTCTGTTACTGCTCAAAAGACATTTTTAGAATTATTTAAAATAATAAAAGTTAATAAAGTTGAAAATATGATGGAAAATGTAGATATGAGTAATGCTGAATTTGGAGATGTTGATTTTGATAAAAAATTAAATTTATCAAAAGTTATTTTTCCTACAAACGAGAATAGTTCTCTTTAATATAAAAATTGAAGTATCATTGCCATAGGAAGATATTTACTGATCCGTGGGCTTTAATTTTATTGACCAATGCCTGTTTCGCTTAAGTTTAGGGAAAAGTCTATCAGGATAGAAACGTCAAGACGATTTTAAGTCTTAAACTCGTAGAGCTACAATTAGGCCAACCTAGTCGTGTATAAAGATTTAATCCTATCCATCTACCGAATGAATACATTTCGTAGGGGAATGGCTAGACAAGTCGTATAAACTTTAACTTTTTTACCCTGGTAAAGAGTTTTTTCTAGGGATTAGCCGCTTTTACTGCAAGAATGTCTTGTCTATGGGAATCCATTGATTCCACACTTCACCTCTGGCATGAAACTCTTTTTCTCTTTGTTCGTATCTATTTTGCTGGTTTCTTTTCTGGATGCAGGAAATGCTTGGGCAAAGTTTTCCATTACCACAAAAAAAGACAGTAACCAACGGCAGGAAAATCCCGTCATTCCCGGCGACTTTGCTGATCCTTCGGTCATTCGTGTAGGCGACACGTATTATGCTACCGGAACATCCTCTGAATGGGCTCCCCATTTTCCTTTGTATCAATCTACTGATCTGATTCATTGGAAATCCATGGGTTATGTTTTTCCGCAAACGCCTTCCTGGGCCTCGGCTTCTTTCTGGGCACCCGAACTTTATTACCGCAAGGGTACGTACTACGTTTATTATGTAGCTCGCAAAAAAAGCGACGGAATTTCCTGCATTGGCGTAGCGACGTCTCGTAACCCGGCTCAGGGGTTTACAGATCGCGGGATTATACTGGAATATGGAAAAGAAGCCATTGATGCCTTCATTATTGAAGATAAGGGCCAGCAATATATCACCTGGAAAGCCTACGGCCTCGATCAGCGACCCATTGAAATTCTAGGTAGCAAGCTTTCAGACGATGGCTTGAAACTGGAAGGCGAACCTTTTACGTTACTCCGGGATGATCAGAAAGAAGGGCTGGAAGGGCAGTGTCTGGTAAAGCGTAATCAGTATTACTACCTGTTTTACTCACCCGGTAATTGCTGTGGCCGCGGTTGTAATTATAAAGTAGAAGTAGCTCGTTCGGCATCCATTCAGGGACCCTATACCCGTTTTGAAGGAAACCCCTTGCTAGCCGAAACCGACGAATGGAAATGTACGGGCCACGGCACGCTGGTCACTTCCAGGGAAGGGAAAGATTATTACCTCTATCACGCGTACAGCAAAGCGGATGATGTATACACGGGTCGGCAGGGAATGCTGGGAGAAGTAATCTGGGATTCAGCAACCGGCTGGCCGCAGGTAAAACCGTTGGGCGAGAAGGCGAAGGCTATTGCTAACTTTAAAGATGATTTTTCAGGAACGTCTTTGTCTGGCCAGTGGCAGTGGGATTTTCGCCATGCTGAGCCCGAGGTTCAATTGAGTAAAGGGCAGTTGTCACTAGCTGGGAAGAACCTACAAACAAACCTGGCTGGAACAGCCATGACCATCCGTCCACTGAAAGGAGACTATGAAATTAGTACTGAGGTAATGAATCAGAACGCCAGTCTGAAAAGTCTGGTGCTTTACGGTGATGCTGCACAGGCGGTAGGAGTTGGCGTGAAGGATCGCACCGTAGAAGTTTGGGAAGTGAAGAAAGATAAAAGATCGGTACTTCGTCAGGAAAAGCTGGTAAGTAACGAGCCTGTCGAGCTAAAAATGACCGTAAAAAAAGGTGCTGAACTCCGGTTCTACTGGCGACAAAAAAGCAAAACCTGGAAAGAACTCCCAATACAAGACTCTCCCTATAACGGAGAATTTCTGCCTCCCTGGGACCGAAGCCCCCGGCCCGGCGTATTACAGCAGGGGGCCATAACGGCACCGGCTCTCTTTAATTTTTTCGATTTACATTACCAATAGACCTTAGAAGACGCCTGAATAGATGTTCAGGCGTTTTTTATTGTTCCGTAATCATGCGAAGCCAATGACTAAAACTATACTTTATTCTAATTTCTTCGGGCAATACCTCATAAGGGGTCTTTAAAAAATCATCTAGTTCAGCTTCATTTTCACTGGTGAGTACGAAAAAGTTATTCGGATGGTAAAAGTCTTCGTGAATAACCATCGGATTTGTAGTAATAACCTTCTTCTGTAGCTTGATTCCATCAAAAATTCGGAAGGAAAACCCGGCGTGTATGTCCATTTTGAAATCCAGAATAATTTCTGTGTCCTTAATCAACTGTAGTTGTTCTTCGTAGGGAACAATGGTATGAAAACAATTGAAGTGTCGTTTGACGAAAAGGGGAATTTTATCTTCATCCTGCTTAGGATACACTAAATCAAAACGAACGGGACTTAGTTTTTGAGTAATGAATCGATAGAACGACTGAATAATATCGATGCGGGAAGGATGATACGAACTGATGTAGTAAATTTTATACCCCTGATTCAGGGCTTTATTCCTTTGCATCAACTCCGGGTAGTCGAAGTAAAAATTAGGGGCGTACCGAACCCCGTATTCCCGAAAAGTCTGGACATCGCTGCGATCAAAAACGAAAAACCGATCAAATAAAGAGACCTTGGAAAGCACCTGTGGATTAGCTTTTAGTCCATCGTAAAAAAAGGAAAGAAACTGTCGGCTCCGGTGTTTGGCTACTTTGAGTAACTCCTCCGAAAAAAGGTCGGGACGAATGACGAGCGTTACGGCATATCGCCGCTGGCTTTTCACTAAAGCCATTCTTTTTTGGGTAGAAAACTCAGTTTTTTCGGCCTCATTATCATGCTTTGAAAAGGCCTTACTAAAGAAGTAACTAACTTTTTGAAATACACTTTTCTTTTCAGGTGGATACAGATTATTATGAACAACGGTAACCTCGTACCCCAGGTGAATCAGGTTTTTTTCAATGACCCGATACAACTGATAATCCCAGGGAGCAACGAGTAAGAACTTTTTTGGGTTGGGCATACGATTTGTTTACAGAACATGCGTATTCAGATCCAGCACGAAGCGAGTGTAAGCAATTTCGCCTTTATAAAAGATTGCTCCTCCGGGTTTCATGCCGAAGCGTTCGTAAAAGGGGATGGCCGTTACGCGGGCGTCACACCACAGTTGCGGGACGGACCGCCCATTCATTTCCTTAATGACGTGTCGAAGTAAGGCCGAACCTACGCCCTTGCCCTGATGATCGGGGTGAACCGCAAATTTTCGAAATCGGTATTTCTCGCCATCCTGAAAAACGGAAATGACGCCCATTACTTGATCGTTTTGAATGGCTCCGTAGTGCAGACCTTCAAAATCTTCTTCGAGTATCACGTAAGTGATCGGTCGGTCGGGCCATAGAACCTGATGGCGTAACTCATAGGTTAGTTCGGGAGCGATAGCCTGGATTTGTATATTGGAAGCATGCATAAGGACGTGGACTTGAGCCTTTTCTGCAAAAGTAGTCCAATTCATACTAAATTTTCTGCTAGATTCAGATTCTAATTCATGAACAACGATACCTCTACCGATGCTTTACCTTATGCGTAGCCTAATTGTATGCCTGATCGTAGGATGTGCCTTTTTGGCAAAAGCCCAGATCATAACCGGAGCCGATCAAACGGAAACCTACGTTCCCTATCTGAAAGGAAAACGGGTTGCTCTGGTGGTGAACCAAACCTCGATCATTGGAAAAAAAGCGAGCGTGGATAGCCTGCTTTCACTGGGCGTAAAAGTCGTTCGGATTTTTGGTCCAGAACATGGATTTCGGGGCAATGCCAGCAATGGTGCCAAAGTAGCCGATGCCATCGATGAGAAAACGGGCGTACAGGTGCTTTCGCTGTACGGGAAAAGAAAGAAGCCATTGGCCGAAGATTTAGCCGATATTGATCTGGTCGTTTACGATATTCAGGATGTAGGAGCCCGTTTTTACACCTATATCAATACCTTGCACCGGGTAATGGAATCCTGTGCGGAGCATAAAAAAGAATTAATGATTCTGGATCGACCCAATCCTAATGGGTATCTGGTGGATGGTCCGATTCTGGAAGATGACCTGCATTCAGGTATTGGCATGCACCGTATTCCTATTGCTCACGGGATGACGATAGCCGAGTTCGCTCAGATGCTTAACGGCGAAGGCTGGCTGGAAAACAAAAGAACGTGTCAGTTGAAGATTATCAAAGTGGCCAATTACTCGCATGACCAACCTTACGAGTTACCCGTGTTTCCCTCCCCTAATCTCAACAGTCAGCAATCCATTCTTTTATATCCCAGCATTTGTTGGTTTGAAGGTACCATCATCAGTCAGGGTCGAGGTACGTACATGCCTTTTACAGTACTGGGGGCTCCGGCTTTAAAAGGGCAGTATGCTTTCAGTTTTCGTCCCGTAAGCATTCCCGGTATGAGCGAAACACCCCTGCATCAGAACCAGGATTGTTATGGATTGGATTTAAGAAAAGTGGACCTCAGATCCCTGCGGGCAAAGGGACAGTTGAATCTTCAATGGATCCTGGAATTGTACAAAGCGTATCCAGACAAAGCTCGTTTTTTTGACCGAAGCCAGAGTGCTCAAATGGGCGACTTCGATAAACTTGCTGGAAACAGAAATCTGCGTCAGCAAATCATCGACGGAAAAAGCGAAGCTGAAATTCGCCAGAGCTGGGAACCGGGCCTTACGACGTTTAGACAACTACGGAAGAAGTATCTTTTATATCCTCAATGATCTTTTGTAAGTTTTGCTATACTGTTGGTTTATAGAATTATCACATTTGTTATATAACAACCGGGGTTTCAGGCTGTAAAATACCGCTTGTTACCTCTTTTATAGGAGCAATCTATTGAAAGTCAATATATTGACAAATGGTAAAATCGCAGGTATGTAACAACGTTCATAGAAAATGAAACGTATATGATAGCGTTCAGGGCGTTTTAGGAATCAATTTTGTCATAGTAGAATTAACCACTCCCTTTCTTTTGGTTTGCTCAGAAAGGTTTACTCATTGTCCTTTTAATAAAACTATGGCTTTCATTTCTAAAACTGGCTCTTGCCCTCATTGCCGTTCAAAAGATACGGAAAGACGCCGCCGCCCATTGTTAGTTAAATACTCATTGTTTTTTCTGAACACACGGTACCATCTGTGTCTGAACTGTCGTAAGACGTTTATAGAACTCCGCTAGTAGTTATCTAAGAATTATGCAAGAACCAGTGGTCGGGAGGCTTACTGGTTTTTTTCATATATATTGAAATAAGTGGTTATAATCAGTAATATATTATTTAATATAATAACGCAATAAAAACGCTATAAAATCATGAATAAAAATATTTAATGTATATACATATATTTTTGAACCATTCTATTTGCTCTCTAGTTTACCCTCTCGAAACACATTATTATCTGTCGTCTTCACAAATTCATTAAATTCTTTTTTGTATGTCTACTACGAAATGGATCGTTGATCCTACTCACTCAGAAGTACAGTTTAAAATCAAGCACCTGGTTATTTCAACCGTGACGGGTTCTTTTAATTCGTTTAGTGGTGAAGCTACGGTTCCTGCTGACTCGAATGATTTTTCAGGTTCAAGCATTGAGTTTGCTTTAGATGTAGACAGCATCGATACCAATCAGCCTCAGCGTGACGAGCACCTTCGTAACGGTGATTTTTTCGACGCTCCTCAATTCCCAAAAATTACGTTTACCTCTACTTCTGTAGAAAAAGCGAAAGGTGATACTTACAAAGTAGCCGGTAACTTAACCATGAAAGGCGTTACTAAGCCTATCGAAGTAACTGCCGAATACGGTGGAACAGCGAAAGATGCTTACGGTAATACGAAGGTGGGTTTTGAAGTAACGGGCGTTGTCAACCGTAAAGAATTTGGATTAACCTATAACGCTTTAACTGAAACCGGCGGACTGGCTTTAGGAGAAGACATTAAATTAATTGCTAACATCCAATTGGCGAAAGCATAGTTCGTTTGCAGTTGTTTGTTTTCCGTTTTCAGTTGTTAACTCAATTGTAAGCTGAAAGCGAACAGCTATCACTGAAAACTGTAAATTGAAAACTGAAGACTAATTTTATGAAAAAGCTCACTTTTGCCCTTCTTTTTGTTGCTTTGTCTTATTCTGGTATGGCTCAGACTGTCTGGAAAATGGATAAAGCTCACGCCCAATTGAAATTCGATGTTACGCACCTAGGTATCTCTACCGTTTCTGGTGCGTTCACTGATTTTGATGCGACGGTGACGGCGGAAAAGCCTGATTTTAGCGACGCTAAATTTGACTTTACGGGTCAGACAGCTTCGATTAATACGGGCGTTGACAAGCGTGACGAGCACCTGAAATCGCCTGATTTCTTTGATGCCGCCAAATTCTCGACGTTAACGTTTAAAAGCACTTCTGTGAAAAAAGCTGGTGCTAATAAATACAAAGTAACGGGCGATTTGACACTCCACGGAGTAACTAAACCCGTGACACTGGACGTTTGGTACCGCGGAACGATTACGAATCCTATGAGTAAAAAACCAGGAGCTGGTTTTCGGGTAACGGGAACAATTAAACGTAGTGATTTTGGAATCGGCTCGAATTTCCCCAATACCGTGGTTAGCGATGAAGTAAACATCGTTGCTGACGGCGAATTCGGTAAGGAATAATTCGTCTCCTACCTATAGACTTACAATAGACCGGCCTGAAACGCCGGTCTATTTTTTTATAGCCGCATCTCGTCGGCCTGCCAGTTCTGAATGGAGCGTTTGATCTGATCGGGTGAAAGGTTTTCCCGAATGGCTCTCTTTAGTAAAGGCACCAGTTCTTCATCAGAAGCAAAGCGGAGGGCTGCTATTTGCTGGATGCTAAGCTGACTTTCAGAAGACTCGAACGATTCATGGGTCAGCATGTAATACCGCAATCGCATTTCCAGTCTGACGATCCGATCCTGATTTCCCAGGGCATAGTGCTGTCGAAGCATAAACGCAAGCCAGGTAATAACTGCCCCCTGAGTAGTGACAAAACCCCAGAGAAAGGAATGTTCCGTAATACTCATGTATAGACCCACTCCCATCAGAAAAAGGACGACGGGATAAAATACAAAATGATGAGGCGGGTAATACTGGACGTGGTTTTTGTAGTTTTGTGTTTTCATACGAATTCTTGGTAGCAGCGTTGGCAAACCTGTGAAAAAGCAATACCAGATCTAAGACGATGACTTTTGACGAGCTTAATTTAAATAAACCCCTGCTGAATGCCCTGAATGATTTGGGTTATACGACCCCTACCCCCATTCAGCAAAAGGTATTCTCGGTAGTAATGTCGGGGGCCGACGTATGCGGTATTGCCCAGACCGGCACGGGTAAAACGCTGGCCTATGTGCTGCCATGCTTACGGCAATACCAGTTTTCGAAGGATCGGTTACCACAGTTACTCATTCTCGTTCCCACGCGTGAGCTAGTGGCTCAGGTGGTGGAAACGATTGAAAAAATGAGTACGTACCTAACCCTTCGGGTGGTGGGTGTATTCGGTGGTGGAAACCTGAAAACCCACGTAGCTGAAATCAAACAGGGTGCTGACGTGCTGGTAGCCACACCCGGTCGCTTAATCGATTTATTATCCAATGGCACCCTAAAGGGAAAAACCATTAAGCGTCTGGTGATTGATGAGATGGATGAAATGCTTAACCTGGGTTTTCGTTCCCAGTTAACGACCATTCTGGACTCTCTGCCTGCCAAGCGACAAAACCTGTTATTCTCGGCTACGATTACAGAAGAAGTAGAAGACCTGATTCATACCTTTTTTACTAATCCAATTCGGGTGGAAGCGGCTCCGGTGGGAACGCCGTTGGATAACATTCAGCAACAGGCGTATGAAGTGCCAAACTTCCATACCAAACTTAACTTACTGGAGTGGTTGCTTCAGGATAAAGCCACGTTTAGTAAAGTAATGGTTTTCATCGAAACCAAAGCTGAAGCCGATCAGCTTTTTGAGCAACTGGATTCCAAGTTTCCTAACGAGGTAGGCGTAATTCATTCTAACAAAGCTCAGAATAATCGCTTTCAGACGGTTCAGCGATTCAAGACGGGGGAAATTCGGATTCTGATTGCAACGGATTTAATTGCCCGGGGTCTTGACGTGGCCGAGGTTTCACATGTCATCAACATCGACACGCCAGATTTACCAGAAACGTACATTCACCGCATTGGCCGAACTGGTCGGGTGGATCAGAAAGGGGTTTCCATTACGTTTATTACTGAATCTGAAAAAGAGTATCAGCAGGCCATTGAATCGCTGATGAATCAGGAAATTCCGATGTTACCGTTCCCGGAAGAAGTGGAAGTTTCTACTTTGCTTCGCTCTGACGAACGTCCGGTGAATCCACATAAGATTATCGAACCCAAACTTACACCCCGCGATTCTGTCGGAGCGGCGTTTCATGAAAAATCGGCCAAAAATTCAAAGGTTAACGTTCGTAGAAATCACGCGGCTGAAATGATGAAGAAATACGGCAGACCTATCAAGAAGACGCGTAAGAATAATTAGATTTTATATTGTCTTGTTGTTTTGGCTCCACGATTCTCCGCCCTAGTTGGTGTGCTTACCAATCATTATGCTTTTAGTTATGGCTGGTGAAGACACCAGCCAGGGCGGGAATCCGGCGTTTTTATTTATCCAATTTCCAAAAGTCTTTGCACGTTTTTTCGGATTGGCAATCATCCATTATGGTTGGAACTGTACCTAAGACGAAAAACCCCGAATTGCACCCCGGATTAACATCCGGGGCTATCCATGTTCAACCCCTCCGGGGCTATATCTCCCATTTCAAAACGTCTTGTCTAACTTTACAGGTTTTCTCTTTCCAACTCAAAACTCAAAACCGTAGCGACGGTCGCTCAAAACTCAACAGAAACCATCGCTTTAATAACGCCATTCGCTGGATTCAGCCAGTTTGGGAATTCTTCTTTTACCTCATCGAAGCTGACTTCATGAGTGATGTATGTTTTTGGATCAACCAGCCCTTTTTTCATGCTGTCAATCACGTGCTCGAAATCTTCCCGTGTGGCATTGCGACTACTCATCAACGTAGCCTCACGTTTATGAAATTCCGGGTGTGAAATCACAAGTTCACCTTTCTGCAAGCCTACTAACACGTAACGGGCTCCGTGAGCCATATACTGAAATCCATTATTGATCGCTTTCAAACTTCCGGTAGCATCAATAACGACTGTGGGCATATCCCCATTCGTTAATTCCCGGATCTGCGACTCAACGTCATCGGATAGGGCATTGACCGTATGGAGCACGCCTAAATTTTTCCGGCAAAACGCTAGTCGATCTTCGTTAATATCCAGAGCAATGACCTGAGCACCCGCAATTCGGGCAAACTCCATGATCCCCAAACCAATGGGGCCAGCTCCAACCACCAGCACAAATTCACCCGGCTGAATGTCCGCACGCCGTACGCCGTGAGCACCAATGGCTAGAGGTTCTACCAAGGCCAGTTCTTCATAGCTCAGGCCTTCGCCGTGCACGAGCGAATACGAAGGAACACTAACGTATTCGGACATGCCACCATCAATATGCACACCAGCTACTTTGATAGTTGTGCAACAATTGGGCTTACCCGAACGACAGGCAATGCAAGTGCCGCAGTTAAAGTAAGGAATAAACGTTACCCGTTCGCCTTTTTCAAAACCGGGAGCCTGATCGGCATCGATTAACTCGCCGGAGAGTTCATGTCCCAAAATTCTGGGGTAATTGAAAAAAGGCTGTGTGCCTTCGTAGGCATGTAGATCAGTACCGCAAATACCAATTCTTTTAATTTTTATCAACGCATGTCCGGGTTGTAATTCCGGTTCCTGAGCTGTTTGATAATCGAATCTTCCGGGGGTGGTACAAACAAGCGTTCGCATATCTATTTCAGAGGTATAAAATAATAAGACAAAAGTAGGAAGCTCCTACCCGGTAAAGTTTCATAAACTTATCCTATCATTTCAAAATTTGGTAAAGCTATGACTGGGAGTCTGAGGGTAAATAAATAGTAAAGGTAGCTCCCTCCCCCAGCACACTGTGAGCTTCGATATAACCCCGATGGTTTTCTACCACTTTTCGGCATAAGGCCAGGCCAATTCCCGTTCCGGCGTATTGATCGCGGCTGTGCAGTCGCTGAAACATTTGGAATATTTTTTCGCTATATTCTTCCTCAAACCCAATTCCGTTGTCCTCTACTTTCAGCCAGATATAGGATGTATCGGCTTGCAAAAGAGGCAAATTTGCAGGGGTTTCCAATTTCCCGCCGCTGATGTTTATCTGAATGGGTCGGTCAGGATGCGAAAATTTCAGAGCATTGGTCAACAGGTTTTGGAGTAACTGGGCAATCTGCTGAGCATTTCCCCATATGAAAGGTAAGTCATCCATCATAAAACTCGCTTTCTTTTCCTGAATGCTCAATTCCAGATCAAGTAAAACATCTTTAATCAGTTGATTTAAGTTGACAGAACTGAATTGAAGCTGATCATTGCTTAATTGTGAAAAGGAAAGCAGGTCTCTGATTAACGTTGTCATGCGTTGGCATGACGCCTGAATTCGCTCTAATAACACCTTACCCCGGTCGGTAAGATGATTTTTTTCATGAACTTCAATCAGGGAAATAAAAGACTGGATCTTACGTAACGGCTCCTGTAAATCGTGACTGGCAGCATAGGCAAACTGCTCCAAACTGGCGTTGGTTTGCTGTAAATCCAGATTCATACGATTAAGAGCCAGGGTTCGTTCTTTTACCTGCCGTTCCAGCTCTTCTGCCAGTTGTTTTAAAGGAGTAATATCCTGAGCCGTACCCGTTAATAAGTAAGCTTCGCACTGCTCATTATAAAGTACATGAGCTCTGGCATGAAGAATTCGCTCCTCGCCGGTTACCTGATTAACTACGGTATATTCTTCATCATAAATACCGTCCGATTCGGGAAGTAACGCACGGGCAATAGCGTTTTTCACCCGTTCCCGGTCTTTCAAATGTACCGCACATAAGGCATCCTTGATTTCCAGATCCTCTTCCGAGAAACCAAACCAGGATTTTATGCGATCAGAATAATATACCTGGTCAGTCAGCGGGTTGTAACTCCAGGTACCTAACTGGGCAATGTCTACAGCCGAACGAAGATTTTCTTCGGCTTCTTTAATCTGAAGGCGTGCCGCTACCTGAAAGGTTACATCCGTAGCAGTATTAATAACTCCGTAAATACGACCATCCGCATCGTATACGGGATTATAGGAGAAGTTAAACCAGGACGTTTTCAGGACGCCATCCACCATAATATTGGCTTTCCCTTCAGGATTCCGATAGGGAATTCCGGTATCATATACGTTTTGTAATAACTCCAGAAAAGGCTGGTCTATCAGTTCGGGCATGACGTCATGCAGAATTTTCCCCTGCACCTCTTTCAATGTTTTTCCCCAAATCTGAAGCATGGCGTCATTTACTACTTCAATTTTCATGGACCGCCCCGTAAAGACAACCGTCGCCGTTGGGGTGTCGATTACCAGGTTTCGGAATCGTCTTTCACTGTCCTGAAGAGCCAGTTGGATTTCCTTTTCTTCCGTGATTTTCTGAACAATAGCAACAAAGCTGACGGGATCGTTAGACTCGGAACGGATTAATGACACCGTCAGTCGTCCCCAAACCAGATTCCCATTTTTATGAAGATAGCGTTTATCAACGGTGCGAGCCCTGCGAATGCCAAGGAACAACTCCTGAGCCACTTGTTCGTCTCGCTCTATTTCTTCGAGGGGAGTGATCATCTTAAAATGTTTCCCCAGGAGTTCTCCGATTTGATACCCCACAAACGCTGCCATCGCGGGATTGACGAGCTGGAAAAACCCGTCGGTACTTAGAATGGCAATACCCACTTCGGCACCCGTAAAAACGGACTGATACTTCTGTTCAATGGCTTTGAAAACCCCTTCTTTAACCGTTTGTTCCGTTACGTCCTGGGTCGTGCCGGAAAAACGGTAGGGTTGGTTCTGCTCATTGAAATAGGCCTGGCCCCTGCAATGCAGCCAGCGAAGACGACCGTCTTCTGCCCCAATGGTCCTAAAAATAATATCGTAGGTATCCCGTAAACGCGGATCGAGAGCCCGACTGACGGCTTTTTCAACTCTGGATCGGTCCTCTGGATGGATGTAAGCAAGTACCTCAGCATACGTTACCACACTACCTTCCGCAAAGCCATGTAACTTATTGCATCGCTCATCCCAGCGAACAATCTCACTAATCGGATCAAAATCCCAGGTACCAAGCCCAGCCGACATTAAAGCAAAATGCAAATACTCCTCTTCTTCCAGTATCGCCTTTTCTGGTTCCTTTTTAATCTCCTGAAAAGACCCAACCATTCGAACTGGTTTTCCAGCTTCAGTCCAAAGCTGAGCCTGAGCCTTGACTCGGTAATAGAGGTGGTTAACTCCTAAAAAGGAAAGTTCATCCTGCCAGCTCAGCGGTAACTCCTGCCAGGCCTTACTCACCCGGCTTTGATCATCGGGATGGATACGTCCCAGCCAGGCAGACCAGTCAAGCTGCTGGCTCTGGTTATACGGACTTCCTAACTCCTGACTATACTGGAACGTATTGCTTTCTATATCCCAGGTCCAAAGCATGAAAGGGTCTGCTTTGTCCTGTTGGTTCGGGTTCATATCGCTGCGGCTCATCAGTGATAATAATCTGCTCTTATAAAGGCGGGGCAAATCTTGCGTTTAAGGTAATAACCTACGAATTGATCTCGTGTTTCGAGGGTAACATTTTTATTTTCATTCAAGCATAGCACATGCACTTTACTTGAATTCTAGGCCTGGCATTCCTAATCTCAGTCCTATTTTTTTAATCATTTGTTTAATTATAAATAACTAATAATGAAACGATTAATGAAACACCCTATCATAAATAAATCAATTTTATCAGCAATAAGAGCACTTATCATTCGTCCGCCTCGTTACCTTTGTACTCTCCATCGATTTACTTTGCCATGAAAATTTATTCTGTCTTATTTCTACTTATATTAGGAGTCACGGCCTGTTCGCCGGATGATGAAGACCTTGCTTCTCGCGTGAAAGGCGTTTATACTACCACGCATGTTACCTCCAACGGCAAAGCAGTAGCTATTTCTGCCAACCGACCTAAAACTCATATTGCCTTACAGCCAATTGATGCCTCACATGTCAAAGTCATTGCTGAAATGGACTCCCTAACCGGAATCCCTTCTTTTGAAAGTGAAGGAACTTTATCCAGTGGCGGGCAGGGCATCACACTCATCATGGATGATGAAAATGCCGCTACCATCCAGCATGATAAAATGCGAATGTATTTAATCAAAAGAGACAATACGCTCGTTCAGATCGATGCCGTTCGTCAATAATAACCCCTTGAAAAAAGCTACTCCTGATCGTACGGGAGTAGCTTTTTTATTTAGGCACCAAATTTATTCTTACTATCAAAGGCCAGCCCTAATCCAACGCTGGAGAGTTTGTTTTCATCGGCAATGTCGGCTTGCGGGAATAAATTTCGGAAGGTCTGCTGCACAGCGGGCACTTCCGTAGAACCGCCCGTGAGAATAATCAGATTGATCGCATCGGGCTTTACTCCAGCCTGACTCAGACATTCATTGGCGGAAGCCGTAATCTTTTGAATATCGTTAGTAATGGCAGTTTCAAAAGACGAACGCTGGGTAACGATTTCAAAACCCGATTCTAGAAAATCGAAAGACATGGTATGTTCCAACTCATGCGTCAGTTCGATTTTAGCCTGCTCGGCAGCCGCCAGTAAGGTATGGCCAGATTCCTGTTCCAGCACTTTCAGTAGCCGACCGTAACGGGTTTTATCCTGCGACTGTCCCAGCGTGTTACGAACCTGTAAAATCATTTTCGGATTATACAGGAAGTTAACCTTACTCCATTCCGATAAATCGTGGAAAGGCTTAAGCGGAACATCCAGCTTATTAGGTCCAAACGTGGTTTTGTAGCCAATTTCCGGCATAATTTCAGCCAGACTAAGGGCTTTATCGAAGTCATTGCCACCTACCCGCACCCCGGTATTCGCCAGAATATCCGAAGAACGATCGGTTTTGCTTAGATACTTATTAGATAGACGTATGACCGTAAAATCTGATGTACCCCCTCCTAAATCCACGACTAAAGCCAGTTTTTCACCGGAAATAGTAACCTCGTGGGCAAAGGCCGCTGCGATGGGTTCGTATTGAAATTCAACGAATTCAAAGCCAATACTTCGGGCAATGGCCTCTAATTCCGTCTGTGCCTGGCGGTCGGATGCCGGATCTTGGTCAATAAAATGTACCGGACGCCCCATTACTACTTTTGTCAGTGGGAATCCGGCTTCTTCATCAGCCTTGACTTTCAACTGATTAATAAAAGACCCAATGATGTCCGAAAAATTCATAAATCGGCCATGCACGAACGTTCCCTGCTTCATAATGGGCGTACCCAGAATTCGCTTCAGGCTTCGCATCAATCGGCCTTGTTCCTTATTGAGAAAATTTTGCATGGCCGCCCGACCATAATACGTTTTCTTCTCGTCCCGATTGAAGAACAATGCACTGGGCATGGTTACCGAGCCATTTTCTACAGGTACTAAGTGAATATTTTGCCCGGCTGCCAGGGCAATACTAGAGTTGGATGTACCAAAATCAATTCCGCAGGAAAGGGAAGTCATACCTATGTAATTCGCTAATTTACCCAGGCCCATCGGTTCGAATCTTCGCTCTGACTGCTGGGCTGCCTTTCATTTTACAAATGGAGAAAACTTCCAATATAGCACCTTTGTTTGAGTTGTGTATCTTTCCTGTTTCTTTTTCGTGTTCTGCTGCATTTTTCATGAAATTCTTTACCGTTCATCACATAACTCAGAAACGGGCTTGCTAAAAACATACCAGTTAGTATGTTTGTCTTTCCACAAGCAGAACATGATATGTCCAAGGCGGCTCAGACCCGGCAGAATATTCTTTACAAAGCCTTTGAAATGATTTACCAAAAAGGCTTCCAGGCCACCAGCATCGATGAAATCATTGCTACGACGCAGGTAACGAAAGGTGCTTTTTTTTATCATTTCAAAAATAAAGAGGACATGGGGCTGGCCATGATCCGGGAGTTTTTGGCTCCGGGAATGCAGGCAGCCATTATCACTCCTCTAAGCGATTCCAAAAATCCGCTGGATTCGATCTATGACATGATGCATTATCTATTATTAAAGGATCCTTTTTTCAATTCAGCCTATGGCTGCCCGGCGGTTAATCTGATTGATGAGATGTCTCCCGTTAACGCTTTATTCAAAGAAGCATTGCTGGAAATTTCGAAGGAATGTCAGAGAGCCATTCAGGTTACGCTGCAACGCGGAATTGAAAACGGGCACCTTCGCAAAGACGTTGATGCCAAGCACGTTTCCATCTTTATCATAATGAGTTACAGCGGCGTTAGAAACATGGGAAAACTCCTCGGTCCAGCCTGTTACCCGGTTTATCTGAAAGAATTGAAAGCCTACCTGGCTAACCTGACTTAAAAAAATTTACACTAAAAACATACCATTTAGTATGTTTTGGTCCACAAATGGAATTTCCTATGAAAGTTATCCTCATCACACTGGGCTTCGCGGGCCTCTGTTATGCTTTCTATAAAGTCTATAGTCGCTGGCATCTCGAGAAAAATCTGGATGACATACTCAACAGCGAAGCCGTAATTCTGGACGTACGAACGGCCCGGGAATTTGCCGAAGGGCATTTGCCGGGAGCTATTCACATTTCACTGGGAACGATTCGGGAGGCTGACATTCCTTTTGGCAAGAATCAACCTGTCGTCACTTACTGCTCCCATGGCTTACGAAGTATCAAAGCCGCTGCCATTCTGAAAGCCAGAGGATTCACGCAGGTCCACAACGGTGGGGCCATGAATGATCTTGTCCAACGACTGCCCCCTTCTCAACGTTAACTACATGTATTCAACTTTATTAGTCCTCCATTCTTTTGTTCGCTGGCTGGTAGTACTCAGTTTATTAACAGCTCTGGTTCGGGGATACCAAGGCTGGTTTCGGGCAGATGTGTTCAGTAAAACCGATTACAGACTCCGACACCTCACCGCAACTTTTGCCCATATCCAGCTCATGATTGGTTTTCTCCTGTACTTTCAAAGCCCGCTAGTGGCCATTTTTCGCTCGGGTGATTCGCAATCGGAAGTCCCGCTGGACATTCCCTTTTTTGGGTGGATGCACATCAGCCTTATGACGCTTGCGATTGTTGTAATTACCGTTGGCTCTGCCCTAGCCAAGCGACAACCCAGTGATTTGGCAAAGTTTAGAACAATGGCAATCTGGTTTTCAATAGGTTTACTTATTATTTGTATAGCCATTCCCTGGCCTTTTTCTCCCCTGGTTAATCGTCCTTACTTACGCTCTTTTTAATTATGCTTAAATTCATCACTACTAATATTGGCCGCCTTCGCCTGATTTCTCTACTCGAAGGACTCTCGCTTTTGGCTCTCCTCGGAATTGCCATGCCGATGAAGTATCTTAACCATGATCCTTCATTAGTAAAGGCCATTGGCCCTGTTCACGGCATTCTGTTTCTGCTGTTTATCATGAATACGATTAGTGTAGGCATTGAATACCGCTGGAAATTTACCGAAACCACCTGGAAGGTACTGCTGGCCTGCATCATTCCCTTCGGAACCTTTTACGTGGACCGCACCATTTTATCTCCCTTGCAGGAAGCTCAGTCCTGACAATTACCTTATTTCTTTGGTTATCCAGAGTAAAGGATCTTATCTAGTTATCGAATGACGTAGACAAGTCCTCTTCCACAGTCGCCTGACTTAGGCCGAGTGATGAAGTAGAATGTAAGCCTCTGAAGAAGGCATCAAAAGCACTTTAATACCTCTTAACTTTTTGCCTAAGACGGCCAGAGGCCTATAGCTATGCAGTCACTCGGCAAAGCCGAGCGACTGCGGGTTACAGAGAGTGGGAAGTTTTCGAACGTAAAGTTTTAGTCTGTATTCATTGATTCGTCGTTCCAAGTGACTTCGAGTTAGCACTTGTAAAAGTGGATCGTTCTGTAATTTAATATCCTAGAAGAGTAGCCACATTCACTTTTGAGACAATGCCGAATGTCCAACGCTCACCAATAGAGATTGGATTTTGTTTAGGTCTTATATAGCGACCATTGTCAGCTATATCATTTATTTGAAGATAAAATCCTCCTACAAAAGGTCTACCATCCTTGAAAAAATATGTGCTTACTCCTAAATCTGTAGAAGTAACAGATGTAATAGCTTTTACAGGTATCTTATGCCTAATATATATGCTAGGAGCAATCGTAAATGTATCGTCAGCCTTAAAAAAATGAAGATAATCAATATTAAAATTCCATTGAGTATACCTTTCAAAGGTACCTGTATAAGCAGTAATATCTTGTTTTGTAGAAATTATACGATGCAGCGTATCTTTAACGCTTGCTTCTGCCAAAGAATAGTTTATAGAAGTTAGCTCATTAAAAGAACTTTTTCGTTCGATACCAATTGTTGTACCAAAAATTCCTTTACCTCCAATATGTATATTGCATCCTAAATCCATATAAAAACCAGTAAATGTTTTATCAAGTATACTATTGTCAATTTTTTGGCTATCTATAGGTAAAACTGCATATTTAAAGCTTAATCCTGTCAACCCAAACCTAAAAAAAATAGTTTTTCTTTCTTTCCAGTATTTTCTATATTTACTAACCGCATCTAATGCATTATCTAGTAATTTAATTACAGGCTCAATTTTATTAATATAATCGCTTTGATATAATTTTTCTGTTTCAAAAGCTAAAAGTTCATAGTATTTATTAAGGGCTTCTATCTTAGCACTATCATCCTTCACCCAGCTAGGTATATCAGATGAAGCAGATGAGAACCCAATAGACCATTGTGAAGGTTTAATGTTTTCTGTTTTTGAAAGTATAGTATTAATTTCAGATTTAAGACTGTCTTTATAATCTTTTAATAATACATCTTTACTTGCTAAATCTTCAGCTTTATCTATAATTATTTTTCTATAATTTGCAAAAGTATTCTGGGTTAAAATCCTATATCTTTTAATTAAGTATTCATATTCAATTATTTTGACCGACGCTGAATCTGTTAAATTATCTAAAAATGACCACCCAATAATTCCACCAATTTTGGCGTCCGGAACTATATTACCATTATTAAATATTGTAGCTATACCATTTGCAGCTTTTGCCCGTGCATTGATTCCCCATACCATTCTTCCGTAGTGCATTTTTTTATTTAAATCTGATATAATATTTGAAGTATCAAGCCATAATTGTTTATTAAATTTCTGACGAGAGGTATTTAGCCATGCCCCTAAGCGATAATTTTTGAATCCATTATAGTTAAAATCAAAAGATTGTTCGATTAAATTGAACCCAAAATTACCACCTTGAAATAATATAGAGCTTTGTCCTTTAGCGTCCCCAGTTATGACTTGTGAAAAGGTCATATTAATTGTCAATAACAGGAGCCATGTTCCATTTAATATGGAATATCTACAGAATTGCGACATAGGTATCTTTATTAGGTCCGTCATTGTTTGTGTAATTACTTTTGACTAAATGAGGTTTGGTTTCTTTATCATTAACCCAGATTTCTAATTCCCAACTCCAATCATATCTATTATCATGAACGCTAGCGATAACCACAAGCCTAAATGGATTTTTGTCAGTGTAAAAATTTGAAATAGGTAGACTTGAAATATATAGATCTATTCCTATTTCATTAGAATATTTTTTATATTGATTAGGATTAATGCTCAAAAATGGACCAAATGAAATAGATGAAAAAACAACATTTTTAGATTTAAGGCGAAAACGTAAACTAGCCATATGCTTGAGATTATCTAAATATTATAGAGTTAATGATATTTTAACTGATTTTCTTGTAAAAGAATATAAATAAATTTTTAATTAAAATCCCTATAAATGGGTAACAAAAACATGCACTCCAAACGGCAGGCATGTTCCTTTATAATAATTTGAAAACTATCATTACTCACTATACCTCAATTCAGACCCATTAAACATCCCATCTCCCATAACTTTTGCAATCGATCCCACTCGTACTGCACGGTTTCATATTTCTCTTCTCGCGTTTCCATACGATCACCATTGCTTGCTGAAAGATATTCCTAAGAGCATTGTCACCATCGCCAATTGGACCTATGCTACTTGTAAATCGTTTTAAGAATCTGTCAACAGCGGTAAGCATAAAGACATTTCTATAATTCCCCTTTCGTTTTCTTACAATTTCTGAAATCATGCTTTGCAGAATTTTGGGGTGTTCAAATAAAAACATCCTATGCAAACGCCATCCTTATTAATAACTGGTGCTACGGGCACCATTGGTTTGGAGTTAACTACATTGCTCCAACAAAAAGGCTATTCTTTCCGAGTCATGGTTCGATCACTGGAAAAAGCTGAAGTCTGGAAGTCAGTTCCTTCGGTAGAAGTGGTTATCGGTGATTTTGATGAACCAGAAAGTTTAGAAAAAGCCTTAACGGGCATCGATCGAGCCTTTTTACTCACTAATTCTTCCGCCAAAGCAGAAGAACAACAGTTAGCTTTCGTAGCTGCAGCCCAGCAAACGGGCCTCAAACAGTTGGTCAAACTTTCCCAATTTGCCGCCGAGGTTCATTCTCCCGTCCGTTTTCTACGTTACCACGCCATCGTTGAAAAGGCGATACAAGACGCTGGGATTTCGTATACCTTCCTACGCCCTAACCTTTTTATGCAGGGCTTACTAGGCTTTAAAGACGTTATTCAAACGAAGGGAATGTTTTTTGCCTCCGCTGGAGACGCTCCCGTCAGTGTGATTGACATTAGGGACATTGCCCGAGTCGCTTTTCATTGCTTAACGGAAGATGGGCACGCTGGGAAAATCTATCCCTTAACTGGACCACAGGCCCTGACTCATACCGCAATGGCCGCTGAACTTTCAAGGGCTGTAGGTAAAGAAATTCGTTATGTAGATGTGGAGCCTGAAGTCATGCATCAGGCCTTACTGGAAGTAGGTTTTCCGGAATGGCAGGCGGCCGGACTTATAGAAGATTATGCTCATTACAGTCGCGGTGAAGCATCACTGGTTACCCCAACCGTAGCAGAAGTAACCGGGCAATCCGCTTCTCCTTTTAGTCGTTTTGCGAACGATTATCGGGCTGTTTTCGGGAAGTAATGGATCAGGTAACGCAAAAGAGCTGGACTAAAAATCCAGCTCTTTTACCCATACACTTTTGGTTAGTCAATTAATAAGGCTTGGCCTCATGTTCCTGCTCTTCAGCAGAATGAGCGGCTTCTAAGGTAGAAGTTGTACCGATGGGGCCTTTCTGAATGCCCTGACCCGCAACGGCTTGTAAGCCTTCTTCAACCCGACGACCGTAGTCTTCATCGCATTGATAAAAGAGTTCTACCATTTTCTTTTGCACCTCTTCGTGGGCCGAAGCCAGTGTATTGACCAGATTGGTAATCAGATCTTCCCGCTCCCAGTCTTCAAACGTACGGTAACGTTCGCCAGCCTGAGCAAAATTATTCTGACGGTCAATTTTCTGACGAACCAATTTCGCAGAATAATGAGGTTCGTAATCTTTACCCGCCTTCGGAGCTTCTTTCAGTCCATTCAGTCGGGAAGGCTCGTAGTTTACGTGCGGATTTGCTCCTTTAGCGGCGTCAACACTATAAGCCATTTGTCCATCCCGCTGGTTGGTCGCAATATGGGTTTTAGGGGCATTGATAGGCAGTTGTAGATAATTGGTTCCGACCCGGTACCGCTGGGTATCAGAATACGAGAACGTCCGGCCCTGAAGCATTTTATCATCCGAAAAATCCAACCCATCTACCAGTACTCCCGTTCCGAAAGCAGACTGTTCTACTTCAGCAAAGTAGTTTTCTGGATTACGGTTCAGCGTCATTTTTCCTACAGGTAACCAGGGGAATTGATCCTGAGGCCAGAGTTTGGTATCATCCAGCGGATCAAAATCCAGCTCTGGATGGTCATCGTCGCTCATGATTTGTACGAATAACTCCCATTCAGGGTAATTACCGTCTTTGATGGCTTCGTACAGATCCTGAGTGGCGTGGTTAAAGTTCTTGCCCTGAATTTCCTCCGCCTGTTGCTGCGTCAGGTTTTTAATACCCTGTAATGGCTCCCAGTGGTACTTCACCAGTACTGCTTCCCCTTCCGCATTCACCCATTTATAGGTGTTTACGCCTGAACCCTGCATTTGCCGGTAGTTGGCCGGAATCCCCCAGGGTGAAAACAGGAAGGTAATCATGTGCAGAGCTTCTGGCGTACCGCTGATGAAATCAAAAATACGTCCCCCATCCTGCTGGTTGGTTAAGGGATCGGGTTTGAAAGCATGCACCAGATCCGGGAACTTCATGGCATCCCGAATGAAGAATACCTTCAGGTTGTTACCTACCAGATCCCAGTTGCCATCTTCGGTATAGAACTTAACCGCAAAGCCACGGGGATCTCGTAAAGTCTCCGGCGAATGTCCCCCGTGAATAACCGTGGAGAAACGCACAAAGACCGGCGTTTGCTTCCCTTTTTCCTGAAAAAGTTTTGCTCGGGTATATTTAGAGATGGGTTCGTCGCCAACAGTTCCGTAAGCTTCAAACACGCCGTGAGCTCCCGCTCCCCGAGCATGAACGACCCGCTCGGGCACGCGTTCGCGATCAAAATGAGAGATCTTTTCAAGGAACTGGTAGTTTTCCATCGTAGCCGGACCACGATTACCTACCGTTCTGATGTTCTGATTATCCGTAATTGGATGTCCCTGTCGGGTAGTCAAGGTTTTTTTGCCGTCAGAACCGTTCTGACCTGCACCGTTTTCATTACTCATAGTTATTTGATTTAATTAGAGGATTTGCTCGTTTGTAAAGAAGCTACCAACATTTCATAGCATTCGGCATTTTCCTGAATCATGGCATGATCGATGGGATTTTTTCCAAAACGATCCTGAACGTATGGATTAGCTCCGTACTCCAGCAGTAGCTGTACCAAATCTTTATGCCCAAAGGTGGCGGCGAAGGTTAAAGCCGTAGCCCCGTTTCCATTCACCGTGTCTACATTAGCTCCGTGTTCGAGTAAAATGCGGGCAATTTCGGTACATCCCTTAAAGCATACACCCATCAAGGCGGTATTGCCCATGCCGTCCTGTAGCTCAGGGTCAGCCCCCGATTCCAGTAAGAGCGTAACGGCTTCTGGATGCTGGTAATACGCAGCCAGAATCAGTGGTGTACTTCCCCGCGTATCCCGTTCATCCACCGGAGTGTCCTGAAGGTTAGCTTTTAATGCTTCAATATTATTTTTTCGGGCTGATTCAAAAATATCCATAGTCACTCGTAGTAGGTATGATTATAAGTTGAGATAAGGACAGACGCTAGGATGAAAATCAATGATTTTACTTGCCTGAATAATGCCCAATAATCGTGCCAAAACCATGCTAATCGTTGGGTGTGATCTGCTCCTGATAGCTTTCTTTTAGCAGTGGAAAGTCCCTTACCCGGTGCCCGCTAGCCCGGTAATATGCGTTAGCCAGGGCAGCAGCGGTGGGTCCCTGAACGGCTTCTCCGGCTCCAAGCGGCTTTTCTTCGGGTCGATTAATGACCTCTACTTCGACTTCAGGAATTTCGCTCATGCGTAAAATTGGATACGAATACCAATCGCGGGAAACGGGTTGGTGAGTATCAAATTTTACTTCTTCTTTAATGGTCCAACTGGCAGATTGAATCATTCCGCCTTCGGTCTGATTTTTAATACCATCGCTATTAATGACTTCCCCGGCATCAATTACGGCCCATAATTTGAGCACCCGAACAGAGCTTTGCACAACGCTGACGTGGGCGGCTACGGCACAGTAGGCCGCCGTATTTTTATACCGGGCAAAGGCAATGCCAATGCCTTCATTGGGTCTAACGGGTTCTTTTTCAATGAGCAATTGTAATTTCTTCAGCACTTCGATGGCCCGATGATCTTTCAGGTGCATGATCCGAAAATCGAAGGGATCTTTGCGGGCTTTTTCGGCCAGCTCGTCCATGAATGACTCAATGGCCAATACATTTCCATAGCCTCCCAAACTTCGCAGGGCGGATACCCGCAGCGGACCACTGAAACGATGAGCCGTAATGTCGAGATTGGCAATGGCATAATAAGGTTCTGAATTACGCACCATGCCGCCGTTTACTTCCAGTTTTCTGCTAGGCGTGAAGTCTTTCTTGAGGTAACGGGCGGGAAGTAAGTTTTCGGGATTCCCGCCGGGCCGGGTGCTGTGCGTATCCGACCAGAGGTCATATTTCCACTCCTGGATGTATCCCTGATCGTCCAGCCGGGCTTCCACTTCGAACACCATGGCACTCCCATAAGGCTCCCAGGCGTGTTCGTCTTCTCGGGACCATTGCAGTCGAATGGGTGTTTCAGGTATAGCCAGGGCCAGCAAAGCCGCTTCAGCTGCGACATCGTCGGCCCCATTGTGACCATAACAACCGGAACCCGCTACGCCAATGACGTGAATTTGTTCGAGCGGTAAGTCCAGCATCTGATGAATCGCTTCCCGCAAGGGATACACCCCCTGCGAGTGCGTCCAAATCTGTAATTTTTTGTTTTGATACCAAGCCACCGCACAGGAAGGACCAATGGAGCCATGCATCAGATAAGGTTTCACATATCGGGCTTTCCAGGTAGCATTACTGGTAACCTGTCCGCGTTGCGTTACTTTATCCGTTTTCCCGGGTAATGATTTTAGATAGGTAACTAACGTTTTCTGAGCGGGTAATGGCTTACCTTCTGACCAGCGAATCTGGTTTTTAAGCCAGGTTTGAGCCTGTGTTACCTCGAATTCATCCGGGCCGACAATTCCGATAAAACTACCATTAACGATGGGCTTATTCAGACCCGGAAATTGCTTTTGAAGAGCCGCTTCATTAAATGACTGGAGCCGAGACTCATACGAAGGCGGGCGGGCAATGCGGGCGTGAAGCATGCCGGGAAAACGTAAATCCTGCACGTACCAGGTTTCTGCTCTGACCATTTTCTCAATTTCACCCCGGTGTATGGGTTTGCCCACCCACTCGTACCTATGCTTTGGCTTTAAGGGTACTGGCATTCGTACTTCATCCCGAATTTGCTGTCCCTGTAAAACCTCTGAAAAACGGCGTTGCTGCCTTTTATAATGGATAACTCCCTTTTTAATCTCCAGCCGATCCACCTGCGTTTGAAACTGCTGAGCAGCCAGTTCCAGCAGCTTCTGGCGAGCCATAGCTGCGGCATATCGAACGGCTATGGCACTATTCTCAATAGAAGCACTCCCCGCCGTATAGGTTTCGTTGGGTGTACGTTCGGTGTCGGCCATAACTACTTCTACCTGGTGTATCGAAAGATCCAGTTCTTCCGCTGCCATCTGGGCTACGGCTGTGCGAATCCCCTGTCCCATTTCTATCTTTCCGGTAAAAACCCGTACGCTTCCGTCGGCGAGAATTTCTAGCCAGGCATTTACCTGTGGCGTTTTCTTTAAACTTCCGGGTAACTCATCGGCCTCCGGAAAAGGTAATGCAAAGCCAATCGTTAGCACGCCCAAGCTTTGCATAAAGGTTCGTCTCGTGGTTTTCATTGCGGCAGACATTTATCGAATGACTCGTTTCACCGCTCTCAAAAAACGAGCCTGCGTTCCGCAGCGGCAATGCACCCGTTCCAGTCCCTCCCGAATGGCGGCATCATCGGCTTTCGGATTTTCCGCTAATACGGAAACGGCTGACATGAGCATTCCATTCAGACAATACCCACACTGAGCTGCCTGTTCGTCAATAAAAGCCTGCTGAAGTGGATGAAGTTTCTGGGCCGACCCAATACCTTCCAGTGTAGTAATTTCCTGATTTTTAACTACCTCAACGGCAATCATGCAGCTAGGCTGGGCTTTGCCATCCAGCAGCACCATGCAGGCTCCGCACTGTTGCAAACCACAGCCAAACTTGGGACCATTAAGTTGCAATTGATTGCGAAGGACGTATAATAAAGGAGTAGTCGGATCAAGGGTAAGCGTATGCGAGGCTCCGTTCACCCGTAGTTGTAGCGTTGTTTTCATGCGTTTGAGGTTAGATACTCGCTTAACTAAAATGATCGGGCCAGCGATTTCTTTATCGTTGGGCTATGAAGAGAAAAGCTCCGAAATGGCCATGATGCGTGCAGGGAACCAGGAGTTGCCCATGCGACGAAGTAATAGAAATAATCCCTTCCGGGGTTCGGCTTAGAGTCATTTTCGCCGATGAACCAAACCGTTGGTAAAAGTGCGAACAGATGCTTTGCTGCATTGCTGCATGCTGACTGGTATAATCTGACTTCCTAAACGGGACGATGATGGGTTCCTGAAAAGCCGTTGTGTGAGAGGAGACTGTTACTATGTATGAATCCCTTAAAAAAGACTGGGTATAGAAGCGTTGCTGGGTATAATAGACTTCCCCGCTCATGAACTTTGCATCAAAGCTATTGATCTGACAGACAAGGGCCGTTGTAGCATAACGCCTTACGGGATTTTGTATGAACGATAACTTATAGGCACTTTCTTTCATACTCCAGAGTGTCCAGACCATGACATCGGGATCGGCAGCGGTAGTAATAAGCTGCTGTTCCTGTGACGAAAAAACTTTCGCTAAAAAGCCTTTTCGTCGCCAGTGGCTATCTGCTTTTGCCTGAGCCCAGTCCACCAGATCAATCATGCCAGCTTTTCTCTGATAATATCCATGGCCGCCCCGACGGTTAACATGCGTTCCATGGCTTCGTTATCAATGGTGATGTTATAAGCCTCTTCCACGTCCAGCACAATATCCACCAGATTGGCGGAATTGATTTTCAGATCTTTCATTAAATCGGTTTCCGGGGTAAGGTCTTCCCAGGCTTGCGTGTCCTGCACGTAAGGCTTAATAATGGTTTTGAGTCGCTCGATTACTTCTACTTCGTTCATGGATATTTCTTTAAAATCAGACAGGCGTTTACGTCTCCAAAACCAAAATTGGCTTTTGCTACGGTAGTAACCGACTGGCGGATCATTTGTTGAGGAATCCGATCCGGCGAGATCAGGGCCGCCGTTTCGGGGTGAAGATCTTCACTGTTGAGCGAAGGGTACATAAAATCATGGTGTAACTCCAACACCGCAGCCACGCTTTCGATGGCTCCGGCTGCACTCAAACAATGCCCTACCATGCCTTTCAGGGAGTTAATAAAAGGGAAATCGCTCCCCTGCCGCCCCAAAGCCTGCGTCCAGGCCAGAATTTCAGCCGCATCTTTGATCGTCGCCGTCAGATGACCGTCAATCAAATCTATAGCTGAACCTTCAACCTCTGCCGATTCAAGAGCTTTCTCAATGCATCGACGAACCGCAAAAGGATTAGGGGCCGTCAGGGTACCACCCTGACGCTGCCCGCCCGAGTTTACATGCCCACCCAGAATTTCGGCATAAATGGGAGCTTTTCGCTCTATAGCACTTTCCAGACTCTCGACCACCAAAGCCCCGGCCCCACTGCCGGGTACGAAACCCGAAGCCGTAGCACTCAGCGGTCGGGAAGCCTGTTCGGGATAGTCGTTGTGCTGGTACGTCATGACCCGCATGGCGTCAAAACCGCCCCAAATGTACGGCCCATGATCATTACAGCTTCCCGCCAACATGCGGATAGCCTGTCCGTTTGCCACGCGTTCGTAAGCCATGAGAATGGCCTCCGTTCCCGTAGCACAGGCCGACGAATTAGTTGTAATTTGGTTACCCATTCCCAGCATTCCGCCCAAATAAGCACTGATGCCACTGGCCATGGTTTGCGTTACCACCGTACTTCCCAGCCGTCGCACCTGACCTTCGTCCACTTTATAAATCGCTTCCCTGAATTTATCAACACCGAGCATACCCGTTCCAAACACCATCCCGCTTTCCCAGTCGGGCTCGTTTTCAGCCGGAGCCAGGCCTGCGTTTTGCCAGGCTTCCATGCCCGCAATAACGCCGTACAAAATACCGCTGGAATTGAGTTGCTTTAATTGTAACTCACTGAAGTAATGAGCTTTAATAGCATCCGTAACGGGCGGAATCCCTCCTACCTGACAGGAGAATTTCAGCTCTGCCAGTTGGGGCAAAAAGCGGATTCCACTTCTTCCGTGCTGAATGGCTTCGGTAAAGGCCGGAATGCCCACTCCATTGGGAGCAGCTACGCCCAATCCCGTAATAACGACCCGTTTACGCATCCGTTTTGGCTTTAAACATTCCGGCAATAGACCCCCGACAGACGAGTTCGCCCGCTTCGTTATGCATTTCTACCTGACACTTTAGTTTCTGAAATCGGAAATATTCTTTTCGAGAAGTAACCCTGACGGTTTCTGCAGGATAAACGGGACGATAAAAATCGATCTGCGAAGACGTGAGAGCTACGGCTCCTTCTTCCAGAGCGGGTTGTAAGAAAATACCCAGACAAACCACGCCGATCTGAGCCATCACCTCCGTTAGTATCACACCCGGTGTAACGGGGTAATCTTTGAAATGACCCTGGTAATAGAAGGCATTTTCTGGAAAGGTATAACTTCCTTCAACACCGTTCTCATCTATACGTGATAGCTTTCCAACAAACAGAAAAGGTTCGCGGTAAGGCAATTTAGCCCGGATCGTTTCTTCGTTTATTACCATTGCAGTAAGACCCGCTGGGCCGTAAATCCGGGACCAAAACTGAGCATGAGGCCGTACGATCCGCTTTCAGGTTTCCGATTCATAAATCGCTCCAGCACGTATAACACGGTGGCACTCGACATGTTACCGAATTGCCTTAATACTTCCCGCGTGTCGTCCAGATTTTTGCCCCATTGCCCAAATAACTCTTCCACAGTCTCGACAATTTTCTTACCACCGGGGTGAAAAATCAGGTGTGAGATGTCTGAAGGGCTCAGCTTATTTTTAGCCAGAAAAGGCTCAACAATAGCCGAAAAGTGAGCCGCAATGGTTTCAGGAACCGATTTATCCAACACCATTTGTAAGCCCGAATTGGTCAGATCAAAACCCATGATTTCAATGGAATCATAGAAGTGATACATTTCCTGATCCAGAATTTCAGGGCCTTCGTCTGCTTCGTCCGAAGAGAGTAACACGCAGGCCGCTCCGTCTCCGAAAATCGCCGCACTAACGATGTTGGCCATCGAATAATCATCGAGCTGAAAGGTGGCCGTAGGAGCTTCGATAGCTAATACCGCCGCCCGCTTACCGGGGTTAGACTGAAGAAAATTCTTTGCGTAAATAATGCCGGAAACGCCCGCAACACAACCCATCTCCGTCACGGGTAAGCGAACGACATCCTGCCGCATCTGGAGTTTGTTAATCAAAAAAGCATCCACCGACGGAATCATCATACCCGTACAACTGACGGTAATGAAATAGTCAATATCGGTGGCTTTCCACTTCGCCTGAGTAAGAGCTTTGGTTACCACTTCCTCCCCTAACTTAACGACTTCCCGACGGTAAATCAGGTTTTTGTCCTCAAAGGTTGTTTGAGTAAAAACCTCTTCTGGCGACATGATGGAGTACCGTTGATCAACAGCCGCGTTTTCAAAAATCTTACTTACTTTTCGTTGAAAACGAGAATCCTGCCCAGCCAACCAGGTATCCAGAAAAGGTAAAATATCCTCCGTCGCCCGCGAATGGGGCGGTAAGGCTTTGGCTACAGTGGTAATGCGAACACTCATATATTTTTCAGAATCCATTGGTAGCGGAAGGCCCATTTCCAACTCAGATGAACGGAAGCAAAGGAAACCTGCCGCGAAAAGGTTTGTAGCTCGTGTTTTTTAAAACCTCGCAGAATGGAAATCAATCCGTCCTGACGAGTCATATCCTTAAGGCGGAAAACCCGGCACACCAGATTGAATAACTGGTAGGCCAGCTTACTTCGCTGTAGATCGTTGATGATGACGCCAATGCGGGCTTTTGCATTGAATAGGTTCATGAGGTATAGAATCTCGGTATCACTGAAATGATGCATCGTTAGCGTAGCCAGCACCAGGTCGTAACTTTCCTCCGTAAATGCAGGACTAAAGACATCGATCACTTCATAGGAAATC
The DNA here is from genome assembly GCF_031453245.1 of Siphonobacter sp. SORGH_AS_0500. Lineage (NCBI taxonomy): Bacteria > Pseudomonadati > Bacteroidota > Cytophagia > Cytophagales > Cytophagaceae > Siphonobacter > Siphonobacter sp. SORGH_AS_0500. The sequence goes on along the minus strand of NZ_JAVIYT010000004.1, from coordinate 26,536 downwards.
TCCGGGTAATCTCGTGACAACTCCTGAGCGTGAGCAATGGTAAAAGCGTTGGCATCTACACCCCGGATGGTGAAAGCTCGCTTGTTTTTCCGACCCCACGCTGCCACTTCCCGGCACATGTCGCCATTCCCACAGCCGATATCCACCACCGTAATACACTGGCTTTCAGAAACTTCAGCCATTACTTTTTTTAAACCATTCAAGGTAACGGAATTCCCTCCCAGCCAGCGGTTAATGGTGGCGATTTCGTCCAGCGTCTTTCGTAACTCTTCGCCTTCCAGCAAAAAATCATCCATTACTTCGGCCTGCTGGCTACGTTTATGAGTATTGATGGACATAGGCAGGGGGTATTAATTCTCCGTGAGTTTGACGAATGATAAAAGATACTAATCCAGGTACGTTGGGAGCTAGCCGGGCCAGGGCGGCGGTTAATCGGGGTTGTTGGAGCACATGTTGAACCAGCCGCCCCGCCCGAAGACGAGAATTGAATTTCCGATGCCAGGCTTTGCTATACTGACTTTCCAATTGAGAGCGGTTCCCGTGTTGCCGATACGACGTAATGGCTTCCACCGCCAGCCGGGCACTGTGAATAGCCATTGCCATGCCGTTTCCACACAGCGGATGAATCAGCCCGGCGGTATCACCGCAACGTAATACGTGATTCTCTACCGCAGGCTTGGCCGCAAAAGAAATCTGGCTAATGGTCAGAGACTTTTCAAAAAGCGGTTGAGCTCTCGCAAAAAAATCTTTCAGAAAAGGATTCTTACTCATGACCTGCTGCTGGAATTCTTCCGGGGTACGGTAGGGTTTAAACACTTCCGTTTGAACCAGATAGCAGGCATTTACCCGCTCTTTCTCGACTTTAGAAATTCCGCAATACCCACCCGAAAACGTATTAAGAGCAATCAAGTTTGAAGGAAAATCTAGCTGATAATGCCCTTTTATCGCCATCCAGGGGGATTTTGGTAACTGCTTATCCAGAGCTGATCGTTTTCCATAAGCAGCGATCAACAAAGGGGCTTCGTATGCTTTATCTTGAAGCGTAGTGACCTCAAATCTATCGTTCACCAATTGCCAGGAAGTAACCTGATCCTGTATAATCCTAACCCCGGATTTGCGGGCCTGATCCGCCAGAGCCTGATCGAGGGTGAAACGGCTCAAGCCAAATCCGCCCAGCGGAAGGCTGGTTTGTAGCGGCTGACCGGCAGGTGTGGTCAGTAAGAATTCTGAAATCTCAGAAGGCTGAAAGGTGTCGATTCCTACTCCCAGCGAATCCAGATACGGACGAACTTCGTTTGAGATATATTCCCCACAAACCTTATGATTGGGAAACACCTGTTTCTCCAGCAATGTGACCTCAAAACCCAACTGAGCCAGATGGATTCCCGCCGTTAGCCCCGCCAGGCCCCCTCCTACAATTAGTATATCTGAACGCATAGGTTTGAGGTCTTGAATCTATCTTCCTGAATAAGACCTTTCAGCGATAAAATGTTTTCAGGTTTTTACTTCAGCAGTTGAGGTAATACCTTTTCGCCAAAAGCGTTGATGAAAAGCTCCTGCTCGGTATTCACATTATGCAACATGAGACGCTCAAAACCCATCTCGACATACTGTTGTAACCAGGCCACATGCTGGGCAGGATCGGCTGAAATATGAATCATTTTGTCGATGACCGCCGGATTTACCTGATCGCCCAGGTCATCAAACTGGCTGGGATTTCGCAGCTCAGTTAATACACTGTTCGGTAGTACATTACTTTTCCACTGTTCATGGGCCATTTGCTGGGCTTCCTGCTGGCTTCGGGCATAGGATAGCTGTACTTTCAAAAACATCGGTTTATTTTCTCCACCGCCCCTCCGAAACGCATTCACTACTTTTTTCAGGTCATCCATCGGTTGGGAAACGGTGATGAGGGCATCTGCCCAGCCCCCTACCCATTGAGCTGTTTGGGGCGTAATAGCTGCTCCCACAATCAAAGGATTAACAACGGGACGGGTGTAGAGCTTCGCTTCATCGACCGTTACTAATCCTTTGTGAGTTACGGTTTCACCCGCCCACAGAGCTCTAATGATGTCCACACATTCTTTCAAACGTTGATTGCGGTCTTCTTTCCGGGGCCACTGATCGCCAGTGATGTGTTCATTTAGAGCTTGCCCGCTTCCCACCGCAATCCAGAAACGTTCGGGAAACATTTCGGCCAATGTTGCCGCAGCCTGAGCGATAATGGCCGGATGGTACCGCTGACCAGGGGCATTGACAACGCCAAAATCCAGAGAAGTAGCCTGCAAAGCCGCTGCGAGCCAGGACCAGGCAAATCCGCTTTCACCCTGACGGGTAGTCCAGGGATTAAAATGATCGGAACAGGAACCTGCCGTGAAACCCGCTTGCTGGGCTTGTTGCACAAGCTTCAGTAATAAACTGGGTTTAAATTGTTCGTGTGAGGAGTGATAACCAATTTTTAGCATACAATTCGGAAACGTGAGTGAATGATGCGTCACCTCCCGAAAAGGATTATGCCATTTATTATTCTTTACCTCCTTAACAACTTAATAAAGCGTATCAATTAAGTATAAAATAGTATTATCTTCGTCTTATTAATAATCTCGTAAATCATTCATGAGAGTAACCCTATCATAAACCTTACTTCCCTCCGTAAGTAATGCCCATGCTTTATACTTTAATACCATTGATGTTTTTCTAAATTAATTCAAAATACCGCTTACTAGATTCTATTATTTTCAGTTAGCCTTCTCTAAAAGATATGCTTCAATATAGAATCAGCTACTTTTTATGACCTTTAAGAGGCAATTTATCAACTGTTTCCGTAATGAATTTGACCTATATCTATCAACCCAGGTTAGATTTTAATGAGGAATTAATATTTCAACGAACCTAATTAACCCACATTTCGAATGTCTTATTTATCATTTTCCATTTTTGATCAGAAGTTCGTTTTGCTAAAGGTTCGTTTTCAGTTTTTTATTATCTTATCGGTAAGCTTGCTTGCTGTAATGGTTTCATCATTTAACTCCTACTTATGAAAAGCGAAAATGCCATTACCCTATCTACCTTCAGTATGTCGGAAGACAGTAATGGATTTCTATTGTGGAAAGTCAGTAATCTCTGGCAGCGAGAGCTGAAAGCTCAGCTTGATCCTTTTGATTTAACGCACACCCAATTTGCCCTGCTGGCGAGTGTGGGCTGGAATAGTCTTTCAAAGGAACAGGTTACGCAGGTTGATTTATCCGAGCACACCAAAGTCGACCCCATGACGACGTCAACCGTAGTTCGGACCCTTGAAATGAAGGGGTTACTGACTCGGACTCCGCATAAAACCGACACTAGGGCAAAGGTAATTACCCTGACACTCGAAGGAAAGTCAACGTTGGAAGCTGCCATTGAGCGAGTGGAAAATTTTGAAGACGAGTTCTTCGAGTCTTTCAAAAATTCTGACGAATTAAAAAACAGCCTTCAATTGCTACTGAAATATTCGCGATGAAGCGATAAAATAGTTATCTTCTACTAACTATTCATTTTAAAAAATTTAAGTACATTTGTCTAGTAAAAATTAAGTTTATTAAGTCAAATAACTTAATAAATCGTAAGCTCCAAAAACTAAACTGAAATCATTTGACGCTCTTCCTGGTAATAAGGAAGAGCGTTTTTATTAATCAATAGGTATTGATTGTAATGACTTTCTAAAACTCCTGGAAGTTCCGAAAAATTTCTTTCGGAAAGAACTACTAAATGGTGTATCTGTCGTCATCTAGCTCTTGGCTAAACGGCTTGTTATTCATTCCACTACTAAGAATAAACTTCTTCGCTTGTTATTTTATCGTCCGTTTTAATATACTTAATATACTCTTTTCAAAAACTCATGAAAGTTTATTTTATCTTTATATTTATTAATGAATGATAATTGCATTAATTCTGCAAACAAACGCGTTTATTCGCTAAGGCTTTATACCTTTGTTTTGATCTATTTAAACTACTCAGTATATACTTGTAACTAAAGCGGAACGTTACTTATTAATTTTTTGAAAAAGACTTCCCCTGCCTGAGCTTAAATCCCTTCCATTTAATCGAATCCAAATTTTTGTCAATAGGCTATTCATATTCGCGAAAATAGTACGGAAGTATACCTGCCAAATTGGTTATTATCAGGGCATAACCTTCGCATTCTTCCCAATCCTGAAAAGGCTTTAGGCGATTTAGTCTTAAAGATTTTTTCTCGTAATTCTGTTGATACAGGCTAAGTCGCAGATAGGATTTTTCGCTTTGGGTCATACGTGTACTCGAGATCATTTTACCCGCCGTCGCTCGGCTCTGCTAACTGTAAGCCTCTGGGACCATCTATCTAATAGGTAACTGAAAGCTTGTTTAACTTATTAAATGCTTTGGTTACCACTGGCCAAAGGCCTGGATATTATATTCGTCACTTAATAAAGCCGAGTGGCTGCGGGAGTATTGATTTCCCTTCCATAAAGCATTCACCTCACTACATAAGATCCTTCGCTTCGCCCTGGATGACCTTAAACACCTTATATACTATCGCTGCCCGTGTGGTCCTGTTAGTTTTTTCACTGGCAGCCCTTTTAAGTTAACACCCCTCTCATCGGTCATTCAGATCAGTGGGAAGTCCGATCAAACCTTCCGGCATGTTTGTCTCAAACCCACCTCAAACGCTGTCAAATGAAACGCTGACCTTAGAAATTCGCTCTATCCCCTCAAATCTGGATTTAGTAGCTGAAATCTTCGTCTTTGGCGTTTTTCGTTTTCTTTTCTTCTTTCTCCCCTTACCTTTAAAGTCAAAGGCAAAACCACTTTTTCACAAACTTTTATTTTGAAAGAATAGGTTATTTTGTCTTTTTATATGGTATTCACTTATAAATACCATTCCCCTGTTCTTTTTCCCTACAATCATTATTCACTTATGATCCGTAAAATTTTACTGGGTAGTGCTTTCTTTTTGGCGGTGTGTGTAGCTCAGGCTCAGAACATTCCGACGCCAAAGGAACATTTCGGTTTTAACATTGGTGATGATTACCACCTGTCTAACTACACACAGACGGAAGCTTTCTTCAAGAAACTGGCTACTTCTGATCGCGTTAAGCTTGTGGACATTGGGATGACCGAAGAAGGACGCCACCAGTATATGCTGGTCGTGACTTCTCCCGAAAATCATAAAAAACTTGATCGGTATAAGGAGATCTCTACCAAAATGGCCCGGGCAGAAGGACTTTCCGAAGACCAGGCTCATGCTCTGGCTAACGAAGGAAAAGCCGTCGTATGGATTGACGGAGGCCTGCACAGCACCGAGACGGTAGGAACCATGCAGTTAATTCAGATGGCGTATAATCTGGTTACCCGCACCGATCCGGAAACGATGCGGATTCTGGATAAAACCGTCGTATTACTCACGCACGCCAACCCCGACGGTCACGAATTAGTGGGGAACTGGTACATGCGTCAGTCTACGCCCGAAAAACGTTCACAGAACTTCCTGCCTCGTTTGTACCAAAAATACATCGGTCACGATAACAACCGCGACTTCTTCATGCAACACATGAAAGAAACGCAAAACATTGGTCGTCAGTTATTTGTGGAGTGGATTCCGCAAATCATGTACAACCACCACCAGACGGCCCCAGCGGGTGCAGTAGTAGCCGGGCCTCCATATCGTGATCCATTCAACTACGTATTCGACCCGTTGATGGTAACCGGAATCGATGCCGTTGGTGCCGCCATGATTAACCGACTGAATGCCGAAGACAAACCCGGTTTTACGCGTTTGGGTGGTTCGGTGTTCTCAACCTGGTATAACGGAGGTTTGCGGACAACGACGCACTTCCATAACATGATCGGTCTGCTGACCGAGATGATTGGTAACCCGACGCCTGCTTCAGTGCCGTTGGTTCCTAATCGTCTGATTCCGAATGGTAACACGCCTCTTCCGGTAACGCCTCAGGACTGGCACTTCAAGCAATCCATTGATTATTCGGTTTCGCTGAACTACGCCGTTCTGGATTATGCCGCCCGTCATGCCGATGAATTGCTGTATAACATTTACAAAATGGGTAAAAATTCCATTGATCGCGGCAGCAAGGATTACTGGACTTTATCGCCCAAACGAATCGATGCGATTAATGACGCCGTCAAAGCCGATCAAAGCAAAGAAGCGGGTCGTTCCCGGGGAGCAGCTGCGGGCCGGGAGTCAGGGTTACCTATCAAGTATTACAATGACGTATTCCAGGACCCAGCCCTGCGGGATGCCCGTGGCTACGTCATTCCAGCCGATCAGGCGGATTTTGCTACTGCTACCAATTTCGTGAATGCCCTGATCCGCACGGGTATCCAAATTCAGCAGGCTACGGCAGATTTTACCGTGAAAGGTAAAAAATACCCAGCCGGCTCTTACATCGTGAAAACGGATCAGTCCTTCCGTCCGCACGTGCTGGATATGTTTGAACCCCAGGATCACCCCAACGATTTTCAGTACCCCGGTGGTCCTCCAGTGCGTCCCTACGATGCCGCCGGTTGGACACTGGCCTTTACCATGGGCGTGAAATTTGATCGTTACGTAGATGCCTTCGACGGTCCATTCAAAAAACTCCCCTACGGTGAGTTATTGAAAGCTCCCGGTCATGTGGATGCTTCTGCCGCTGGCGGTTATACGCTCACTGCGAAAGCCAACTATTCTTTCATCGCCGTTAATGATCTATTGAAAGCGGGCATTGAGGTGTTCCGTCTGCCTGGCGGTGCTTCAGGTAAAGATGCGGGTGTATTCTACGTTCCTGCATCAGCCAAAGCCAAGCAGTTACTGGAAAAATCTTCGAAAGATTTAGGTATCCAGGTGGAAGGTTTATCCAAGAAACCAACGGGTGCGATGACTAAAGTCGCTCCGATGCGAATTGCTCTTTGGGATACCTACGGTGGCTCGATGCCTTCAGGCTGGGTTCGCTGGCTGATGGAGCAATATCACTTCCCCATGGATGTGATTTATTCGCAGCAAGTAGACGCCGGAGATCTGAACAAGAAATACGATGCGATCGTCTTTGTAACCCGTGCGATTCCTGCCAAGCGTGCAGAAAGTGCCGGAGAATACGGCGGTTATCGCATGCCTGAGCCCAAAAAAGAAGATATTCCAGCGGAATACCATCCCTGGATGGGCCAGATTACGGCTGAAAAGTCCATTCCTGAGTTGAAGAAGTTCCTGGAAAATGGCGGTAAAGTCATTACCATCGGAACAAGTACCAACTTGGCTTACCACCTGGACTTACCCGTAAAAAGTGCCCTGACCGAAATGACGAACGCAGGAACCGAACGAGCCTTACCCAATGAGAAGTATTTCATTCCGGGTAGCGTCTTACAGGTTACGCTGGACTCTACGCAAAGTGCAACCTATGGTATGCCCACTTTGACGGATGTATATTTTGATTCAAGCCCGGTATTCAAAATTGCTCCCGAAGCCATTGCTAAAGGTACCGTTAAACCACTGGCCTGGTTTGCTACTAATCGTCCGCTTCGTAGTGGATGGGCCTGGGGCCAGTCGTACCTACAAGATGGCGTTGCCGCTTTCGAAGCTCCCATCGGCAAAGGTAAACTATATGCCTTCGGACCAGAAATCACGTTCCGTACGCAGGCTCAGGGAACCTTTAAGCTCCTATTTAACCAACTTTACAAGTAGCGTTTTGGGTTAAAATTGTTTGAGTTTAGGGTTTTGAATTATGCCCTCTAACGCCCCACCTAGCTTTCAGGCCTGGTGGGGCTTTTTATTTGTGTCTTTCCCTACTGACTTCAACTTCCCCACATCTAGAAACTTGTTGGGAAGTTAGCTCATCGTTATTGTTCAGGTAACGTCATCCCTCCTAGGCATGGGACCTTCCTTCACTTCATTTCGAACGAAGTGAGAAACCTTACTGAGATTTAAAAACGGTACTTACAGGAAAGATAGCTGGCAAGAAAATAAGATACCCCCTTGATTAAAGATGACAGAAGGGATATTCATAAGAGCTGCCAGCAAAAAAGCTGGCAGCGATAACGTTATAAGGTTCTTAACCTCTCGCAGTCGCTCGGCTCTGCCGAGTGACGACTTGGCTGTAGGCCTCTGGCCGTCTCCCCAAAGACAATAGAAGTAAGCTAGATAGTTTGCTACATCCAAGTATTTTTCAATCCTACCGGCCAGAGGCCTATTTATCTATTTCGTCACTCGGCAGAGCCGAGCGACTGCGGGGTGACTGCATAGGATTTATTCAGCAGGTAATACCTCCACCTGAACCCTGCTTGCCTTGATTTGATACAAAGGCGTTTCTTCGTGCCGAGGAGCTACCACCAGTTGCGTATCGTTCATGTGCGGGTAAAACAAATCCCAGGCCACTTGCGGATGGTTATTCTCTTTCGATAAATGAGATAGAATCAAATGGCTCATGAAAGCTGGTCGGTAATTCTGAAAGAGAGACAACGCCTGCTGATTCGATAAGTGCCCTTTACCTCCCCGAATTCGCTCTTTCAGAAAATACGGATAACGGCTTTGCGTCAGCATTACTTCGTCGTAATTAGCTTCCAGAAAAGCCGCATGACATTGCTGAAAATGACGAATCAGTTGGTCACAAGGAACGCCGATGTCCGTAAATACACCTACATTAATCCCCTGATAAGAAACCAGAAAACTATGCGGGTCGGCAGCATCGTGGGTTTTGACGAACGACTTCACGCATAACTCACCAATCCAGACGGAGTCATTACTAGGTAGAATATAAATGGGAAAACCCGCTTGTGGGTACTTACAGTTTAACAGCGTTTTCGCCGTAATGTATACGGGAATCTGGTATTTTGCCGCCAGCATGGGCACGCCCGTGATGTGATCGGTGTGCTCGTGTGAAATAAAAATGGCCTTTACTTTGGTAATAGACAAGCCCAAACGCCGCATCCGCGATTCGATTTGACGACAGGAAATTCCGACATCCACCAGAATTGCCTCTTCTTCATTGCCTACGTAATAGCAATTGCCGTTACTGCCTGAATTGAGTGAAGTAATAAAAAGTGACATCCTACAAAGTAACGAATTTCGAAGTATCTCATCACGATTATTAGTTCTCTTTCAATCTTTCAGACCGTCATCTTTGCTCTGGTATCCGTTTTAGGATTTAATAAGCCCATTTTTGAATGGATTTATTCTCCATCAGCTGAGCTATAAATACATCATGTTTTTCTTTGGACCCCTGTATAATCCACGTGACCGTCAGATGTTCATGCTCTTTGATCTCGCGAGTAATCTGCCCTTTTAAGCCCGTTTGTTTGAGCAGTTCCTTTATCTCTTCACGAAAATGGCTGGAATAAGTGGTGGTAAGAATGTAGGTTCTGGACTGATTTCTTTCATCAATGTAATTTTCCAGAGAAGGCAGAGCGGCCAATACCAGAAAAATCACAATGCTTGCCCAGGCGGAAGCAAAGTAATAGCCAGCTCCAATGCCCATGCCCACGGCAGCTACGGTCCAAATGGTAGCCGCTGTCGTAATGCCTATGACTTTACTATCTCCACGAAAAATCACTCCCGCTCCTAGAAAACCAATTCCGGTAACAATACCAGCAGCCAGTCGATCTGGGTTACCCGGAGCACCCAATCGATTGGATATCATCGTAAAGAAACAGGCTCCCATCGAAATCATGATCATGGTTCTGAATCCAGCCGACTTGCTACGATACTCCCGTTCTGCTCCTACAATCCCACCCCATAACACAGCCAGAGCAAACCTTAATAAAATTTCTACGTCAAAAGAATCCATTCCTGTACATGAAACGATTGAATCACAATGATTCAAGAATACATTGTTTTTTTCAGGTTTAAAACCCTTAGCCGCCAAAATAACTACCGGCAATGCCGCAACAGGCTTTCACCAGTAATAACCCATCAATGACGACGAGGTAATACAAAATCTTGCGTCGATGATGGAGGCCATAGGCGACGGCCAGTAAAGCGAAGTAAGGCAAGGCATTAAAAGCAATTCGAAGGGTAGAAAAATGCTGGACACTGGCAAACACAAAAAAAGAAGAAACGCCGATTAATAAGAGCGGAATGAGAATAAAGTAAATCGTTTTTCGAAGCCCAAACTGAACGACAAAGGTTTTCAGTTGCCGATTGGCATCATCGGCGTAATCTTTGAGATCAAACATGATGGCATTTACCGTGCAGAACATCCAGTTTTTAATGAACAACCAGATTTCCAGTTTGGCGTTGGGAAACACACTGCCGTGTTCAAGCTGGACTTCAAAAACGGGCATCAAGCTTACGCAACCCGCCCAGACGAAGCCAATGACGAAAGCCTTCAGCCAGCCCGTATCCCGCAGATTGAGCGTTAGGCCCATGCCGTAATAAAGTAAACCCGCTAGGGGTACCAGGGCAATGAATACGTAATCGATGAAGGGTAATGAGGTAAGATTTTTACCGTATTGAACGAGTAGTAGAAGGGCTGAGCCAAGGCCAATCATGGACAGAACCAGCTGGCTGATCCGAACAAAGAAAGCATGCTGACGATACCATTCGGTTCGGGGATTTCGGGAAACGGGAGCGGTGGCCGGAATGGTGTAAGCCACGGTGTAATACACAATAACCGCCGAAACCACCAATACATAATAAGCCGGAGAAGCGAAAGGTAAATCCAGTTGAAAAGCCGTTTCCAGCGAAAGCATAAGAGCCAAGAGGCCCAGAAAGTAATTGGAAAAAAATAGAAACTGAATCGCCCGCATATTCTCTTTTGATGCTTTTTCAAAGCCTAAAGGAAGGCAGGAATTTTCATAAAGCGGTAGCCGCAATACTCAATTTTTTGAATCGATAAAGATACGGGGCTTTATGAGCCTTACCCGTGTAACTTTTCTCCAGCCGTTCGAGTAAATCCAACTGAAGCATTCGCCTTTGAAAACTGGAGCGATTTAGTTTTTCACCTAAAATGGTTTCGTATAAGTTTTGTAAAGTCTGCATAGTGAAGGCTTCGCCGAGCAGGGAAAATCCTACCAGTTCCTGGTCCAGATTGGCTCGTAAATGTTGCATGGCAAATTGCACGATTTCGGTGTGATCCTGCATGAGTTGTGGTAAACGGCCATACTCGTGCCAATCGCACCGATCGGCCATGGAATCAGGTTGGGGACTTACTTTCGTGAAATCCACCAGAGCATAATACCCCACTGTTACAAATCGCCGCAGTAGCCAATGATGATCTTCGGCAACAAGCCCTTTCCCCTGCATGATGGCTCGCATGGAATCGGGGTCCGATCGCTCCACGCTACCAAAGGTGTGAAATTGTTGCAGATAAAGATTCGTCAAGCCCGTTCGCTCGCTTAAGACCCGCCGGGCGGCGTCTTCCAGATTCTCATTCATGCGAACAAAACCTCCCGGCAGAGCAAACAAACCGGTGTTTTCGTATTCGAGAATCAGAATTTTTAGTTCCTGTTCGTGAAAACCAATGATAACAAAATCCAGAGCTAAATGCGGAATATAGCCCGCCCCGGAGGCATCATTAACGGAAGGATCATGCGAATCTGTCATTTCAGGGATTACGAAAGTAGGGTTAAGTTTGGCAAAGTCAATACAAGGGTTTATTATTGTTGCACTTTGCAACAATAATAAAAAGGCTGAGTTAAATTAGTCGTTACTTTTACTAAATAGTTCCTCAAACCAATGAAAACGCTAGGCATCTTTCTGGTTGCGGTAGGGCTGGTCACCTCGGCCTGGGCCCAAAAAGCTCCACAAGTTAAAATTAAAGACGGAACCCTTGAAGGCATTAGTGAAACAAAAGGGGTTCGGACTTTCAAAGGCATTCCCTTTGCTCAGCCCCCCGTAGGCGATCTTCGCTGGAAAGAACCCCAGCCCCTTAAAAAATGGAGTGGGGTTTACAAAGCTGACCATTTCGGTCCATCGGCGATGCAACGGCCTATCTTCGGAGACATGAATTTCCGTTCGAAAGGCACCAATGAAGATTGTCTGTATCTCAATGTCTGGGCACCCGAAAACGCCGGTAAAAAATCATTACCCGTATTGGTGTACTTCTACGGCGGCGGTTTCGTGGCGGGAGATGGCTCCGAACCTCGCTACGATGGCGAAAGCATGGCCCAGAAAGGCATTGTAGCCGTAACCGTTAATTACCGCCTCAACGTTTTCGGATTTCTGGCCCATCCTGAGTTGACGAAGGAATCGCCGCATCATGCTTCAGGTAATTACGGTTTACTGGATCAGATGGCGGCCTTGCGTTGGGTGAAAGAAAACATTGCAGCCTTCGGCGGGGATCCTTCCCAGGTAACCATTGCCGGAGAATCTGCTGGTTCTATTTCGGTAAGTGCTCAGATGGCTTCGCCTTTATCGAAAAATCTGTTTTCGAAAGCCATTGGTGAAAGTGGTTCCTTACTAGGTACTTTGGCCCCGGTATCATTAGCCGAAGCCGAGAAAAAAGGAGCTGCCTTCGCCGCTACTCTGGGGGCAAAATCACTGGCTGAGTTACGAGCCTTACCGGCTGCTCAGGTACTGGAGGCTACGGCTAAAGCTGCTCCAGGAAGTTTTTCTATGGTGATTGATGGTTACTTTTTACCCAAGTCAGCTCACGAAATTTTCGCTGCTGGCGAGCAAGCTCAGGTACCTTTACTAGCCGGCTGGAATTCAGAAGAGATGAATTATAGAGCTTTTCTGGGAGGTCAGCAACCAACGGTTGAGAACTTTAAGCAAGCCGTTACTAAACGATTCGGTGCTTCGGCTGATGCCATTTTAAAAGCCTATAACCCCACCAGCGACGCGGAAGTGGAAGAAGTAGCCACGGCTTTAGCGGGGGATATGTTCATTGGTTTCAGCACCTGGAAGTGGATTGATTATCAAGTTAGAACGGGTAAAAAACCAGTATATCGGTATTATTATGCTCAGCCCCGTCCGGCGATGCGTCCTGAGATGGGTAATGCTACGCCCGGACTTGCGGGAGGTGTGGTAAAAAGTGAGGGTCCGGCAACGACTGCCCCCAAACCGGCCAACAAAGGTGCCGTTCACTCCGCCGAGATTGAATACGCGATGGGTAACCTGGGTAGTAATAAAGTTTACGCCTGGACGGAAGAGGACTATAAAGTGTCGAAAGTAATGCAGGAATACTTCGCCAATTTTATTAAAACAGGCAACCCTAACGGAGCTGGTTTGCCCAACTGGTCTCCTGTTACTTCAGATAAAGAAGCTGTTTTGGTGATTGACGCGAACACCAAGCAGATTACAGATCAACACCGCGATCGCTACGAAACTCTGGAGAAGGTTTCTCAAGTGAAGTAAGGAGATGGGTTTGAACGGTTTGATTTTTGTTTGACCGCGTTTGAATAGGTATTCTTTTACATCAACGTCCCGGAGAAAAACTCTCCGGGACGTTTTTTATTATAAGCCACGATGCTGACGCTCTTTTCATCGTTTAAAGGTTCTTTAAATCGTATTATAAGTTCCCCGGATTGCATCCGGGGTTATTCGTGTTTAACCCCTCTGGAGTTATGCATTCAAACCTTTTCAAACTTCAATCAAACCTTCTCAAACGGATTTAATCCGGCTGCTCTTTCATAGCCATGCTGATCAATTCGGCTGTATTTTTCACCCCTGCTTTTCGCATGATACTGGCCCGCTGATTGGCCACGGTATTCGGGCTGGTATCAAATCTTCGGGCAATGTCTACGTTACTTAGACCTTCGGTCAGGCAATGTAATACCTGTACCTCCCGGCTTGTCAATTTATTCCAGACGGATCCTGACGAAGAAACAGATTCGGTTTTGGGACGAGGTTTAGCTAATACTAATTGACGAATAATCACGCTGGAAGCATTGGGCGGATAATACAAATCTCCCCCTGCCACCGTTCGAATGGCGTCAATGATTTCGTCATCATCCGTTTCCTTTAACAAGTACCCCGAAGCCCCAAGTTGCACGGCATTCAGAATATAATCGGGATGGCTGTGCATACTGAAAATCAACACCTTCACTTCTGGATATTGCAGCGTAATCTGACGAGTTACCTCAATCCCGGAAAGCCGGGGCATGGTAATATCAAGCAGTAATACGTCGGGCGAAAGAGTGGTAATGACGTCCAGTACTTCCTGCCCGTCCGCGGCTTCGCCCACGATTTCCAGGTCTTCTTCGTCTTCCAGTAAGGTCCGAATGCCTTTCCGTACCATGGAATGATCATCCGCAATTAATATCCGTATCGGCATCGTTAGTATGAGTTAATCGGCAGTATGACTTCAATCTGCGTTCCGGCCTGACGAACCGACTGTACATCAAGCGTCGCCCGAATCAGTTGAGCCCTCGTTTGCATATTCTCCAGCCCGGCACTTTGCCAGCTTCGAGCCTTTTCCAGATCAAAGCCCTGTCCATCATCGCTGATTTTCAGAATAATCTGATTAGGCTGAAAATGCAGAATAATCTGAATCTCGGCGGCTTTGGCGTGCTTCAGGGCATTGGTTAAAGCTTCCTGAGCAATGCGATACAGACCAATTTCCTGAGCCGGAGTTAAGCGTCTGGCCTCACCAAAACATTGAAAGTTCACTTCTGATGCCGCCGTTGGCTGCACCTGACTGGCCAATAACTGCAACGCCGCCGACAGACCATAATCTTCCAGTAAAGTTGGCATCAAATTATGGGAAATCTGCCGCGTAGACTGGATAATCTGCTGAATATACTCACTTAATTCCTCTACTCGCTGCTTCTGTTTGGCTTCAGGAAAAGGAATTTTTTTCAACTTAGCCGCGTGCAGGTGCAAACCCGTTAACATTTGCCCGATGCCATCGTGCAGTTCACGGGCAAAACGGCGGCGTTCTTCCTCCTGTCCCTCCATCAAAGCCGCCGAGCGAATCTGAGCTTCCATCCGTTCCTGCTGATAACGTTCTTCCTGTAGCCGCAATACTTCCTGCTGACTCTGGGTTAGGGCTTCATTGGTAATGGCCAATTGTTGATTGGATGCCTGCAAAGCCTCTTCCGATTCCACCAATTTTCGAACCGTTTGCCGCGTGTAACGCACCACGGGCCGAAAAACGAATAATCCTTCCAGTAACAGAGTCAATAAAGTCGCAGCCGTTAGCAGGGTTTCCATGCGTTCGAGTTCTTTGACTCGGGCCCGGCTTTCAGCATCAAACTGAAAGACAATGTCATTCATCTGATCCACAAAAATAGATTCTGTGGCTAGCAGATTCCGTAATGCTTCCTTCTGATCAGCATTTGAAAAATTATCGTCGTTCAGTTTTACAAAACAGGCGGACATCGATTCAAAAATGGGTTCTAGCCGCTGAAACTTCTGGACAAGTTCAGGGCTTTTTCGAACGGTGTATTCCTGTTCCATGCGAAGCAAACCCGACCGTAGCTGTCGGTGCGTACTTTGCCAGCTTTGCAATAAAGAATCAAACAAAACGGTATCACGGCTAGGTAAATGCTCCAAACGCAGCAAAGCCAGCTTCGTGAGTCGCTGGCTGAGCATTCGCTGCCTTCCGGCCACATTCAGAACCCGGCTATCCGCTTCGTGATTATGAATGGTATCACGAATGAGCCATAACCCACCCAGACTAAGCAACGCAATGACGTGCAAAGCCACGAGGTAATAACGGGTAAGTCGGCTGGCTACCTGCCGATCCAGTGGATGCATAGGCTAAACTTCTACATAAACGATCCCGCCTCTGATTTCGATGGGATAGGTGGCGATGCGATAGTGCTCATCGTTGAGACAAGAGCCATCGCGGAGTGAAAACGTCTTTTTATGAAAGGGACAGGCTACTTTCGGTTCTTCCCCCTGACTACCAATAATGCCCCGGGATAACGCCATCTGCTGACGATGCGGACACTGATTATCGGTAGCAAACCATTCATTACGACGGGAAAAATTAAAAATAGCGATTTGACGGCCTTCGATCAAAACGCAGGCTCCGCCATCCGCCGGAATATCTTCGACAGTACAGGCCTGATGCCAGGTAGTGGTAGTAGAATGCAGAACTTCCATGGAAAGAAAATGCTTTAAAATGATTGATTAAACCTCAATGATTTAGAATGTTAACTAACCGTTTTCCAGTCGCGGGCTTTGGTTTGATTTCGCATTGAGTCAAACTGAACCGTTGGATCTTTTTGCTCAGGCACGTTCACAAAGTGCGAGAAGCGTTTCCGCAATTCTGGATTTTCCACTACTTCTTTCCACTCGCAATGGTACGTGTCTACCAACAACTGCATCTCTTTTTCCAGATCCGCCACAATTCCTAATACATCGTCCACCACCACAGCTTTCAGATAGCTCATGCCGCCTTCCAGCTTATTAAGCCAGGTTGCGGTACGGGTCAAGGGATCGGCTGTTTTGATGTAAAACATCAGAAAGCGATCAATCAGTCGCGTACAGGTTTCTTTATCAACGTCAGCCGCTAATAACTGGGCATGTTGAGGTTTGGACCCGCCATTACCGCCAACGTATAAATTCCAGCCTTTTTCGGTAGCGATGACGCCAAAGTCTTTGCTTTGAGCTTCGGCACATTCGCGAATACATCCTGAAACGCCGGACTTAAACTTATGCGGAGCCCGAATGCCTTTGTATCTTTCTTCGAGTTCAATGGCAAAACTGACCGAATCCTGCACCCCAAAGCGGCACCAGGTTGAGCCTACGCAGCTTTTCACCGTTCGCAGGGCTTTTCCGTAGGCATGACCACTCTCAAAACCCGCTTCGATGAGCTCTTCCCAAATGCGTGGCAAATCACCCACGTGAGCCCCGAACATATCGATTCGCTGACCACCCGTAATTTTGGTGTATAAACCGTAACGTTTCGCTACCTGTCCAATGGCGATGAGTTTATCAGGCGTGATTTCTCCACCGGGAATTCGTGGAACCACCGAATACGTGCCTCCCTTCTGAATATTGGCCAGATACCGATCATTCGAATCCTGAATCACAGCTCGGTCTTTCTGCAAAATGTTTTCATTCCATAAACTCGCCAGAACTGAACCCACTAGCGGCTTACAGATTTCGCAGCCATCGCCTTTGCCTAAATGATTCAGTACTTCATTATAAGTCGTTAGCTGGTTAATTTTAATCAAATCCAGTATTTCCTGGCGGGTATAATCGAAATGTTCGCAGATGGTATTCCGAACGTACAGGCCCTGCTGCTTCATGACCCCCTGAATCAAATCTTTCACCAGCGGCGTACATCCTCCGCAACCCGTACAGGCCTTGGTCGATTTCTTAAGAGCCTCTACCGTAGTTTGCCCATTTTCGGAAATCTCATGGCACAACTGGCCTTTGGTTAAGGCTTCACAGGAACAGATTAACGCTTCATCGGGTAAGCCCATTACCCCGGCTCCAGCTTCCTCCCCGCCCCTACTTCCTAAAATCAGATCTTCGGGATTGGGGGGCAGAATGGTCAGGTTCTTGCAGGTTTGCAACAGCATATTATATTGCTCGGCATCTCCCACCAGAATTCCGCCCAGAAGCGTCTTTCCATCGGAGCTGACATTGATGCGTTTATAAATGCCTTTGGCTTTGTTCTCGTAAGTAATCGTCCGGCAATCAGGCTCCTGAGCGAAGGGGTTACCAAAACTGGCTACATCCACACCAATCAGTTTGAGCTTCGTAGACATATCAAAAGGTTTGAAGCTTTTGATATTCCCTATTAACTGACTGGCCACTACTTCCGCCATTTCATAGCCCGGAGCCACCAGCCCGTAAATCATCTGATGTACCAGAGCACACTCGCCAATGGCGAAAATGGAGGGATCAGATGTTTGTAACTGATCGTTCACCAGAATCCCGCCCCGGGGATGCGTTTCCAATCCGGCAATCTTTGCCAACTCGTCGCGGGGACGAATACCCGCCGAAATAATGAGCATATCCACCGGAAGCTCGGTACCATCGGCAAATTGCAGACCTTCGATATGATCCGTTCCCTGAATAAGCTGGGTGGATTTATTTAAATGAATTTGTAACCCCAGTGCTTCCAGTTGCCGTTGCAGAATTCCCGAACCCGCCTCATCAATCTGACGGGGCATGAGCCGGGAAGCAAACTCAACCACGTGAGCTTCTTCTAGACCTAAATCAAGTAGAGCTTTAGCCGCTTCGAGGCCTAGTAAACCACCGCCAATCACGGCCCCTTTACGGGCTTTACGGGCGTAGGACTGAATCAGGTCCAGATCTTCCAGCGTTCGATAGACGAAAACGCCGTCTTTCTCTACGCCATCCACTGGCGGTACAAAGGCCCCCGAGCCCGTAGCCAGAATCAGGTAATCATACCCCACTACCAATCCGTGGTGTGAGCGAACCTGCTTACGTTCACGGTCAATATCCACGACGGGATCTCCCGTGTACAACTCAATACCTTTTTCAGAATACCAGTCTCGAGGAGCCATTAATAAGTCATCGGCTGACTTTCCGGCAAAGTATTCACTTAAATGTACGCGGTCGTAGGCTACCTGAGACTCTTCGCCAAAAACGGTCAGGCGAAAGTGTTTTTTTTCTTTAGTTATTAGTTTTTCACAAAACTTATAACCTACCATGCCATTCCCAATGACAACAACTCGGGTTTCTGTGGATGTGCTCATAGTTGATTTTAACTATTTAACTAGTACAAGCCTATGTTGATCTATGACTTATTCAAGAAAAACCCCCATTTCTCCTGAATTGATCGAATCAAAAATAAAACCTCAAAAACACATTTCCTAATATTTTATTCTTCAAACAGGATTTTTTAAAACATATTTTTAATGTTTTTCATTGTTTTTTAAAATTATGACTCTACTTTTGAACTACATATTTACAATAGTCACATTTTATTATTTATAGTACATTAGTCATAACATCTATATTCTCTTTATGAGTATGCGAGCAAGATTAACTTTGATAGGAGCTGGCCCCGGAGATGCCGAACTAATTACGTTAAAAGGCATTCGGGCATTAAAGCAGGCAGACGTCGTATTATACGATGATCTGGCTAACCAGGAGCTACTGGAATACGCCCCAACGGAGGTGCCTAAGTATTACGTAGGCAAACGAATCGGTAAAGCCTCGCATACGCAGGAAGAGATTAATGCGATGATTGTGGCGATGGCTCACGAATACGGTCACGTGGTTCGCTTGAAGGGTGGTGATTCGTACGTGTTTGGCCGGGGACATGAGGAATCGACCTACGCTCAGGAAAAGGGTATTCCCTGCCAGGTTATTCCGGGCGTTTCGAGTTGCATTGCGGTTCCTGCTTCCCAGGACATTCCCGTGACGCGTCGCGGGGTGAGTGAAAGCTTCTGGGTTATTACCGGAACCACCCGCCACGGTGAACTTTCGGATGACCTGAAACTGGCTGCTCAGTCCAAAGCGACAGTAGTCGTGTTGATGGGTTTACACAAAATCAATGACTTATGTGAGTTGTACGAATACTACGGTCGCGGAGATTTACCCATGGCCGTCATTCAAAACGGAACCCGTCCGGATGAACGGTGCCTACTGGGTACAGTTAGCGAAATGCCTCAATTAGTAGCCGAAAACGGCGTTGGGGCTCCGGCCATTCTGGTTATTGGAGAAGTGGTTACGCTTCATCCACACTACATTCAGCAGTATTTACAAAGCGTAAGCGTATCATAAAAAAGCCGATCCGGTGTGGGGGCACCTTATGGATCGGCTTGGCTTGTTCATGTTGCACATAAACGTATCAAAGAAAATGTAAAACTACCGCTCCAGCAAATCTTCCCGCGTTCGCTCCGGCGAACATCGTTCTTCGTTCTGATCCTGCCGCAGATCAGCCTTCATTGGTATTGCCTGTTTTTCAATTGTTTGTCTTTCCATTTTTATGAAAAATAAGTACATATTCCGACTGCTTGGAGTGGTAGGCGGACTGGCGGGAGTATTCCCTTCTCAGGCCCAACTAACCCTGACCGGGCAACTCCGAACCCGTACCGAACTGCGGGACGGTTATGGTAACTTACTTCCGAAAGATGCATCCGCGGCGGCCTTTACTTCTCAGCGAACCCGGTTATCCGTGGGGTATAAAGTGGATCGGTTAAGCTTCGGTTTTACCGCTCAGGACGTTCGTGTCTGGGGTCAGGATGCTTCTACGATTACAGCAGCCGATGGCAATCGCTTTTCCGTACACGAAGCCTGGGCTGAACTACAGTTACTCAATAAAGCAGATACCAGTATTCACCTGAAGTGGCTCGACCAGCTAAGCTTAAAAGTCGGACGGCAGGAGCTGGATTACGACGGAAGTCGCCTGCTGGGCAATCTAGACTGGCTGCAACAGGGACGGCGTTTTGATGCGGCCTTATTCAAAGCTCGCCATCGGGGTTGGGCCCTGGATCTGGGCGGCGGCTTTAATCAGAATTCGGATGCCTTTGGCTTAACCGGAACTGCTTATACGCCGGGTAACGTCGCTACCACGGCTTTGTCTACCAAGAACGTGATCCTTTCGATTCCCGCTGGTTTTATTCCAACTTCCGGGAAAAACGGGGCACCGATTTTAGCAAATGCCGTCAGCACAAACGGACAAAACCAGCAGTTTAAGGCCTTTCAAATGGCTCACCTGACCAAAGTAATCAAAGGGCATACGCTTACCGGTCTTTTCTTTAAGGATGATTTTTCCAAGTATCGTATAGACAGTACCGGTAGTATTTCCAATGGATACGTCTATGGCCGTAGATACGATGTCAGAGGGGTGAATTCACGGGTTACCTACGGAGCCATGTTAACCGGATTACTGGCAAAAACGACCCTGGGTAAGTTTAGTTATCTGGCTTTTGCCTACGTCCAAAGTGGCCACGACCGCGATGGCCTGGCCATTAACGGAGCTCATTATTACGGCGTTAACCTGGCTTATCTTCAAAATCGTTTTACCGTAACGGCTGGATACGAAAATCTTACGGGTAACAAACCCGATCAGCCTACGGGCACCACTCGTCGATTTGATCCGCTGTACGGTACCCCTCACAAATACTGGGGTACCATGGATTACTTCTACGTCGGAACGGGTTCCCCCGTGGGAGGTCTTCAGGATGCTTTCCTGAAAGTAAAATACACCGTCAAACGATTCACGGCCGGACTCGATGTACACTACTTCGCTCTGGAATCCCCCATCGTGAATCGTCTGTCGGAGGTACCTAGCACCTTCCGGGGGCATCTGGGCAATGAGTATGATTTCGTAGCGAGTTATGCTCTTAATAAGTTCACAGCCCTTGAGTTAGGCTACAGCCTGATGCAGGGCACTAATCAGCTGGAATACGCTAAACAGAATACGCTTAATCAAAAAGAGAAGTTGGGTCAGTGGGGCTATCTGATGTTAAACATTCGTCCCGATTTCCTGGCGAAATCGGCTAAACCTTAATCCCATGCCAAATACGCCTTTACAATCCCTGCCTTTGTTTCAGTTCCGTGGCGTGCAGATGCGTACGTTCCACCTGACCTGGATGACCTTCTTTGTGTGTTTCTTCGGCTGGTTCGGTCTGGCTCCTCTGATGCCTGCCATTCGGGCCGACCTGGGCCTGAGTAAAGCTCAGGTAGGTAACACCATTATTGCGGCGGTTTCGGCCACCATTTTTGCCCGCTTAATCATTGGTAAACTTTGCGATACCTGGGGGCCACGTAAAACCTATACGGCCTTACTCGTCATTGGTTCCTTACCCGTTATGTTGGTAGGTCTGGCTCACGACTACCTTACCTTTCTCCTCTTTCGATTAGCCATTGGTGTGATTGGGGCTTCGTTCGTGATTACTCAGTTTCACACCTCTATGATGTTTGCTCCACAAATCAAAGGAACGGCCAATGCCGTAGCCGGAGGTTGGGGTAACTTGGGTGGTGGCGTTACGCAGTTAGCCATGCCCCTGATTATGACCACAATTATGGGTTTCGGTTTCATTAAATCAGACGCCTGGCGGTTAGCAATGGTTGTACCGGGAGTGATGATGCTAGTGATGGCTTTTCTGTATTACCGCTACACGACGGATACACCCGAAGGTAACTTCGAGGACATTGATCGTCAGAAAGTGAAATCCACCGTAAGCTGGGGTCAAGCAAGTGCGGATGTTCGGGTTTGGGCGTTGGCTCTGGCCTACGCCTGCTGCTTTGGCATGGAGATTACCTTTGACGGTGTAGCGGCGTTGTATTTCTTTGATAACTACAAACTTCCCGAAACCGAAGCAGGATTTTGGGCCATGCTGTTTGGCTTTATGAATCTCTTTGCCCGGGCTATGGGCGGTGTTCTGGCGGATAAAGTGGGTAAAACCTACGGCATGCGGGGCAAAGGCGTATTACTGGCCGGCTTGCTGGTGCTGGAAGGATTAGGCATCCTGTTATTCGCTCAGGACGGAAGTCTGACAATGGCTATCGTCTCTATGCTTTCATTTGCCTTGTTTCTGAAAATGGCCAACGGTAGCACTTACGCAATTGTACCTTTTGTCAACCCCAATGCCCTGGGTATTATCTCGGGCATTGTGGGTGCGGGTGGCAATATTGGCGGTATGCTTATGGGATTTCTCTTCAAGTCTCAGAACATTAGTTACGCTCAGGCCTTTTTCTACATCGGTATCGGCGTAGCTCTGACGGGCGGTTTACTGTTCCTGATCAATTTTGCCAAGGCTTCGGTAACCGAAGAATCCGCGTCGGCTCTTGCCCCTTCTTTACAGTCTGCTGAATAAGTTTTAAAAGTTGCCATTCCTATGAGTACGACCCATCAAACCACGTGTTGTTATTGCGGTGTAGGTTGCGGCATTGTCGTCAAAAAAGAAGCTACGGGTGCTTTATCCGTGCAGGGCGACCCGCAGCATCCTTCCAATCGCGGGATGTTATGCTCCAAAGGCATGAACCTACATTATACCGTGATGGATCAGTCCGACCGCTTGCTGTATCCTCAGATGAGGTATGGCCGTTCGGCTCCGATGCAACGCGTGAGCTGGGACACGGCTCTGGAACGTACCGCAGCGGTTTTCAAAACTTTCATAGAAAAGTACGGCCCTGACTCCGTGGCTTTTTACGTCTCGGGTCAGTGCCTTACTGAGGAGTATTATCTGGTTAACAAGCTCATCAAAGGCTTTATTGGTTCGAACAATATTGATACCAATTCCCGGCTTTGCATGAGTTCGGCGGTGGCGGGCTATAAGCTTAGTCTGGGAGAAGATTCCGTTCCCATTTGTTACGATGACATCGAAGAAGCGGATGTATTTTACGTGCAGGGGGCGAATCCGGCCTGGTGTCATCCCATTTTGTGGCGACGGATTGAAGCCCATAAGGCCGCTAATCCACACGTAAAGATTATTTGCATTGATCCCCGAAAAACCGATACGGCCCGTTCGGCGGATTTGCACTTGCCCCTCCACCCCGGAACAGACATTGTGCTTAACCACGCCATTGGTCGGCTTTTGATTGAACGGGATTACCTCGATACCAGCTTTGTGCTGGATCACACGGACGGCTTTCAGGCGTATCGCGAACTGGTTTTTCAGAGAAGTCTGGAAGAATCTGCTGAACTGTGCGGTCTTTCCACGGAAGACATTCGTCAGGCTGCCGAATGGATTGGTACATCCAAGGGGTTTCTCTCCCTCTGGACGATGGGAATGAATCAGTCGGTCGTCGGAGTAAACAAAAACCTGTCCCTGATTAACTTACATTTGATTACCGGACGTATTGGCAAACCCGGAAATGGCCCCTTTTCACTTACGGGTCAACCTAACGCGATGGGTGGCCGGGAAGTGGGCGGCCTAGCCAATGCCCTCCCCGCTCACCGGGAAGTTACCAATGCCCAACACCGGGCAGAAGTCGAAGCTTTCTGGCAATCGCCCGTTTCCATTTCTGATAAGCCCGGATTAACGGCTACGGAATTGTTTAAAGCTCTGGAAGAAGATCGACTGAAAGCCGTCTGGATTATCAATACCAATCCAATGGTGAGTATGCCAGACATGAATGCCGTAGAGTCTGCTTTGAAAAAAGCTCGTTTTGTGGTTGTTCAGGATATTTCCAATCGATCCGATACCGTCGCTTTTGCCGACGTTGTTTTACCGGCGTCGGGATGGCTGGAGAAAGAAGGGACCATGACCAATGCCGAACGGCGGATTACCTATTTACCCAAAATTCTGGAAGCTCCCGGCGAAACCTTACCCGATGTCGAAATCATCTGGCGTTTTGCTCAGAAAATGGGATTTCACGATGCTTTCAATTACCAGCACGCTTCCGAGGTCTACGCCGAATACGCTCGCTTAACCGCCGGAACGAACGTGGATATTACCGGGGTTACCTATCCGTTACTGCAACAGGAACGAAGTATTCAATGGCCGTATTCAACTCAAGTCCAGAGTTCTACCAAACGCTTATTTTCAGATCACCGTTTTTATACGCCTAACCAGAAGGCTCAGATTCGGGCCGTTCCCGATGGGAATGCCTCGGAACCACTGGATGAAGATTTTCCACTGATATTAACTACGGGCCGCATCCGCGATCAGTGGCACACCATGACCAAAACGGGTCGGGTGGCTAAGCTGAATCAGCACATTCCACAAGCTTTATTACAAATCCACCCTCAGGATGCCTCTCAGCGTAATATAGGAGATGGTCAGTTAGTTACCGTAAGCAGCCGACGCGGCGAGGTTCGGGTTAAAGCTCAACTCAGCGAAGACGTTCGCCCCGGCGTTTGTTTTCTACCCATGCACTGGGGAAAAATTCTTGAGTCAACACTCAACCGGGCGAATAACCTCACGCATACGCTGATTGACCCGATCTCTAAAGAACCTGATTTTAAGTTTTCAGCGGTTGAGGTGAAGGCGTATGAAAAGCCCCGCGAAAAGATCC
Organism: Siphonobacter sp. SORGH_AS_0500; assembly: GCF_031453245.1. NCBI lineage: Bacteria > Pseudomonadati > Bacteroidota > Cytophagia > Cytophagales > Cytophagaceae > Siphonobacter > Siphonobacter sp. SORGH_AS_0500. The sequence goes on along the minus strand of NZ_JAVIYT010000004.1, from coordinate 1,758 downwards.
TCATCATCGGAGCGGGTTCGGCTGGGCTGGGTTTTGTTCAGTCCTACCGGGCTTTAAATCAGGACGATGAAATTCACGTTTTCTCAAAAGAAGAACATCCTTTTTATAACCGGGTATTACTCCCTGACTACATCAGCGGAGCTCAAAACTGGTCGCAGTTAGTCAAGCTAAGCCCCGAAGAATTCGAAGCTCAGGGAATTATCGTTCATAGCGGCATCAGCATTGAACACATTGATCGCACCCATCGGATAGTTACCGACAGTCTAGGCCGGGAGCATTCCTACGACAAACTGATTTTGGGTATGGGCAGTCGCTCTTTCCGTCCCAAAGGTGTTCCTAATCTACCCGGCATCTTTAATCTGCGTTCCCGCATGGATGCCGATACTTTACAACCCTACCTCAAGCAGCCTAATGCCCGGATTGTGGTGGTGGGCGGCGGGTTATTAGGTCTGGAATTAGCGGCCTCCTTACGCCACATGGGCCTGCTGGTAACGGTGATTCAGCGTTCTGGCCGTTTCATGGAACGCCAGTTAGACCCCTTAGCCGGGGAGATGCTCTATCAGGATCTTCGGGAACGGGGCATTGACATTTACTTTAACGAAGAAGTTCAAACCTACCTGGGGTTAACCCAGTTGGAGGGCATTCAGTTAAAATCCGGAAAAAAGATTGACTGCCAGGCCATTGTATTAGCCATTGGTACGACTCCTAACCTGGAATTAGCTCGGGCTTCGGGACTGGATTGTGGTCGCGGCGTCCTGGTGAATGATTACCTGCAAACCTCTGATCCAGCCATTTTTGCGGCGGGAGAAATTGCTCAGTGGCAAGGGCAAATGTGGGGAATTACCCGGGCCGCCGAACAACAAGCCGAAGTCATTGCCCGCTACATTTTCGGGGATATATCGCAACCCTATCGCGGCAGCTTGTCCATGAACATTCTAAAAATGGAAGGGTTGCATTTATGCAGCATGGGGTTAGCCGAAGCCCCGGATTCTACGTATGAAGAGATCGTTTTTGTTGATAAAGCCAAGCGTTATTACAAAAAATGCATCGTCCATCAGGATCGACTTGTCGGAGCCATTCTCATCGGTGATAAAAACGAATTTCTGGAATTCAGAGAACTCATTGCTAACAAAACAGAGCTTTCCGAAAAGCGTCTGCAATTACTCCGTTCCAGTCAGAAAGCCGATCCGCTCGAAGGCAAGCTGGTGTGCTCCTGCAACAGCGTGGGTGAAGGCAATTTGAAGAAAGCCATTAACTCTGGATGCACTGATTTTCAAAAACTTTGTCAGCAAACCGGAGCAGGAACGGGATGCGGTTCGTGCCGTCCTGAAGTCAAGAATATACTACAGCAAATGCTGATCACTGCTTAAGCCATGAGAGATTATTATATCCTGAAAATCAACGCTCCGGCGGGCATTTATTCACCGGGGAATTTACTTCGGATTTTGAAGCTGGCTTATGCTTCGGGCATTCGCAAGGTGCGTTTCGGAGCTCGTCAGCAATTGTTAATGACGGTACATTACGAAGAACTTCCCACCCTGCAAAAATCACTCACGCAGGAAGCTATTTCTTACGAAGTTAATACCGACCTCTACCCTAACCTGATTAGCTCTTATTGCGGAGAAGATGTCTTTCGCAGCGGTGACTGGTTACGGGAAAGCGAGTATCATTTTATTCTGGATCAGTTTGAAAAACCCTCTCAGCTTAAGGTTAATCTTTCGGATTCTGGGCAGAGCTTTACGCCGTTTTTTACGGGTC
>NZ_JAVIYT010000003.1:0-97051 GCF_031453245.1 Siphonobacter sp. SORGH_AS_0500 | reverse complement strand
CATCGTCACTAGCCAGGTTACCTAGTACCGTATTCGTTTCATACGTTGACGTATTGTTAAGTAAATACCGATAATTCTGAATATCCTTTGGAACCAGGCTGCCCTGCGTACGAATATCTACGTATTTTTCGCAACTACTTAGCAACATGGTAATACCTAATAGACTGATTGACAAAGTATTCTTTTTCATGAAGTTCTGGCGTTAGAAGTTTACGTTGAGGGAAAACGTATAAGAAGGACTCGGCGGAATGCCCAGCGTTGTGCTGGATAGGCTGTTGGCAAAGACGGGATCAAAGCCTTCCTTATTCTTCGTCCAGATCAGCCCCAGGTTACGAACGGCTACACCTAGTGAAGCTCCTTTAAATCCAGCCAACTGAGCGAATCGCTCCGCAACCTGATAGGTTAGAGAAACCTCCCGCAGACGGATAAAATCGCCGGGTAACACGTTAAGGTCTGAGTTCTGAAAACGATAGAGGCTAACTCCGGCGTAAGTACCGGCCATACCCGGAACGTTCGTTGTCAGCTCATCACCGGGATTTTTCCAGCGTTTGGCAATGTCCGCACTCAGGTCGTACTTCAACTGAGCATTTCTTCCCAACGCCGTTGGATAACTTGAAATCGTAGGTTTAATGAAAACATTACCAAAGCTATAGGTAGCCAGTGCATAGAGTGAGAACCCTTTATAGCGAATCGTGGCGTTAAAACCTCCGAAGTAGGGGGCTGTTAAACGGCCCACATGCTTAAGGGCATCCAGTGAGGTAATGGACTGATTAGGAGCCAGCTTTTCACCGTTTTCATTATACACTAGCGTCATCCCTGTTGCATCCAGGCCCGCAAAACGATACACCAGAAGCTTATCCGTAGTGTAGCCTTTCATCCAGTTCTGAAGCGTAGGGTTGGAAAGAATGGTTGAAGTAGCTACGAAGCGAGTGTCTGTTACCTGATTCGTATTGTAAGCGAAGGTAAGCCCGGCCTGAACCCCCCAATCGTTTTTCCGTATCACATCCGCTTTCAGGCCTACATCGATCCCTTTACCAGAGAGTGAGGTGGTGTTTCTTTTTAAAGTACTTATTCCATAGGTTGGGTTAATGGGGAATTCGTAGATAATATCCCGACCCTGCTTCGTATAAAAGTCAATCGAACCATTCAGGCGACGGTTGAACAACCCAAAATCAACGGCTACGTTATATACATAGGTTTTTTCCCAGCGTAAGGTAGGGTTGGCGGGATTAAGAATACCCGCAGCGGGGTTAGTCGTCAGCGGATCTGAACCAGTCAGATACATGCTGGTGAAAGGATACATATCGGTGGCGATATTCCCATTCACTCCGTAGGTGGTGCGAAGTCCCAGGGAGTTAATCCAGGATAAATTTTTCAGGAAATGTTCCTGATCCAGATTCCACTTTAAACCCGTTGACCAAAGCGGTGTAGCCCGATAGGAACGATCCACTCCAAAGTTGTTATAATCATCGTATCGAACGCTTCCTGAAAGTGTGTACCGATTTTTGAGCGTATAAGAGGCATTGGCATAATAGGAGAGGAATCGACGGGTTTTATCTTCCTGAGTCGGCCCTCCGCTAATCACGCTCTGACCTCCCGTCAGCGTACTATACGGCGTAGCGTAGTTTACGTTTTGAGCTAAACCCCGATCCATGTAATACCCATACATGGTAGAGCTACCCTGGCTAGCCATCGTCTGGCGAATCTCCGTACCGGCAATGGCATTGATCTGATGATCAGTCCCATAATTCTGGTTAAAAGCTAATTGACCACGTAGGCTGTAGTTATTAAACTGGGTGTTCGTCTGGTTTAGCGTACCTCCTTTCGGAATGGCCGTAACCAGCTGGCCATTGGTTCCAACCACTGTTGCGTTGTTTAATAAATCTCGGGTAGCGTAGGTGTCAATTGAATTGTAGCGACGGCCTTGTGCAAAAGAGCGTTCATTACTGAAAAAACCGTTGGCCGACAAGCCTTTGAAGAGGGGAACGTTTACATTTACCGTGGCTAGATAGTTGTTATCCGACGAAGAATTGTCATTGAAATCCATTTCGTCGAGATAGTTATACCGCCAGGGTAAATAGCCTTGTTTTTCCAGCGTAGAGAGATAAGAATCGTAATACGATCGGGCGTAGGAAAGCCGCTTTCCATTGGCATCTACGAGTTGGTCGTAAGGCATGAAGGTAATCGACGATGGGCTGAGGAGCGAATTCAAACCCACAGCCCCCATCTTATACTTAAACATGGAGGCCTTGAGATTCGTTGAAATCGTGATTTTATCAAAGACTTTAAACGAATTATTCAGGGTCAAGGTCAGCCGCTGACCGTTAGTTCCTCTGGTATTAGGCCGTTCCTTGCTGTAAGAGGCACTGTAAAAGTACGTCGAGGCAAGGCCTCCTCCCGATAAAGAAAGGTTATACTGCTGGTTGGCCGTGGGCTGTAAAATGTATTGGGAGATTTGATCAAGTCCATTGCCCCGTGCCCGGATGCTGTTTAATGCGTCATCGTACTGAGCCTGCGTTAGACGTCCAGCTTTTAACTGAAAAGTTAAATCCGTTACCTCACTGACCCGTTGAGGAAAAAGTGTGGTTGTTAAAGGATTAATGATGAGTCCTTTGTTGACGGCTTCCTGCTCGTAGTCAATGGTCTGATCTACGGACATCAAACGTAAATAATTCAGTCGGGGTGGCCCAGAAGTCATGAAATCGGTAGAAAAATTCAGGCGTGGTCCCTGATTCATATTCCCTTTTTTCGTGGTAATGACGATGACGCCGTTAGCCGCCCGTGTACCCCAGATCGATGCCGCTGCGGCATCTTTCAGAACCGTGATGTTTTCAATATCGCGGGGGTTAAACGTCTTTAAATCCAGTGTGGTAATGGCTCCGTCTACCACAATTAAGGGGAGGGCCTCTCCCTGGCTGGTCGAGATTCCACGAATGGCCAGATTGTAGTCAGACCTACCTACGGTGCGGGTACCACTGGCTATAGCAAATTGCGTATTCGCATAGGTAAAGGTGTTATCCCCGCCGGTCAGTTGAACGTCCAGCCCCGGAACCTGTCCTTCCAGTCGCTGAATAAGGTTAGGGGTTGGTATTTTTTCAATCTCTTTGGCACTAATGCTTCCAAAAGCCCCGGTCGCCCGTTCTTTAGGTAACGCCTGATAGCCCGTACTTACCACCGAAACTTCATTCAAGGATTTACCCTCGTGAGCTTCCATGACGATATTGAGCGTACCCAGGTCACGCACTACCACTTCCTTATCTTTATAACCAACGAAAGTGATTACCAGGTGTTCGCCGGGTTTCATTCCCGACAGATTATAATTGCCTTTTTCGTTAGCTGTCGTTCCTCTCCGGGTGCCTTTTACCCAAACGTTGGCAAAGGGCAGGGCTACTCCTTCGGTAGTCGTGATGTTTCCCCGAACGATCTGATCCTCATCTACATAAGCAGGAGCCGAAGGGCTCGTGGGTTTGGGAGAGGAGGTTGGCGAAGGCGGGGGTGTCTGAAAAAATCTAGCGTCTCTGGCCACGATACTGTATGAGTTACCGCTGACATAGAGAAACAATAAATTGTTGGGATACAATACGTTTTTTAGTATTTCTTCTACTGAATCACCAGTAAGAGCCGAAGCAGAGACAGACTTACCACGAAGTAAATTGTGTTCATAGGCAAATTTGGTTTTGAATTTCTTTTCGATCTGGGAAATAGCTTCTGACAGAGGAATCGTACGCTGCTGGGCATGGACAAAACCATCCAATAGTACCAGCAGCAGGCAGGTACCGATTAATCGGATAATCGAATTTTTCATGTTTGGTTACCGGGATCTTAAAGTAATGGTGTTACCGTTTTTATAGATGTTTACATTCAAGATGTTGGATAGGGTATACAAAATGGTCTCCTCGCTACCGAAGGCAATGGTGCCGTCAATTTGCTTGGATGCTAGGGTCGAATCCTCTAGAATGACTCGATATCCATAGGTGTCTTCGAAATTGTCAATGATCTGCCGGGCGGTCAGTCCGTTGACAACCATATTACCTTCCAGCCAGGCCTGTGGTACGCTTTGCACCTGTCGGATGTTTTGTTTCTTGAGTTGCCCATCGTAGTGAACGACTTCCCCGGGTTTCATCAGCAGCGTCTGTCGGGAGTCCCGAACACTGATTTTACCTTCGAGTAAAGCCACCAGCACCTGATTACGGCGTTCTTTGACATTAAACTTGGTTCCTAAAACTTCAATCGTCAACTGATTGGCATGAACCTGAAACTGATCCTGTCGACGAATTTGCTTGGGATCTTTATTCAAGTGATTAACTTCCAGAAATGCTTCCCCATTGACCCAAACCTCTCTCACACTTTTCCAACGCCAGGCTCGGTGATAACTAATCGACGAATTGGCATTAAGCGTGACCACACTCTCGTCGGGTAATGTTACTTTTTTATGCTGAGCGTAATCCGTTCGAATGGTAATCATCGATTGAGCATACCAGCCAATACCCCCTAAAATCGCCAGACTGGCGGCAAGTCCCGCTCCAACCCTCTTACTCCAGCGGATGACTAGGCCCCGCCGTTCTTCTTGACCGATACTTGTATTAATATCCCTGAGTAACTGATCCCGGAAAACTTCGCCAGGTTCCATTCGTTTAACGGAGACAATAATCTCCAGTAATCGGGTTGCTTTTTCAAATTCTTCCCGATTGACAGGATTTGTGCGAAGCCATTCGGCCCACGATTGCTCATCAGCTCCCGAACGTTCCTTAACCCAGCGAATGAAGTCAGTATCATTCAAAAAATCTTCCGTACTGTAGGTATTGTATTTACTCATGGATGGCCACTTTAATTGGGCTTCTATTCATACAAACCGAAGAAAGATTGGCAGTACCCCATCGGCTCAGAATTTTTTTATAAATTTTTTCTAGAAAATTCATGCAACGGGTTGTTGTTCACGTAAAACACTGAACGACAATCCGTTAATGCCTGAAAAATAGAACAGAGGTTAGAGAATGCCTTTGATGCGTAAAAGCAGTAAAAGGCTGATGATACTAGAGTTGGGAAGGTCTAGAATACTGCGAAGGGTCTCCATAGCTCGACTATTAAGCTTGTAAACGCCTTTCACGGTAATGCTCATCATGAAAGCAATTTCATGAAATTCCAATTCTTCAAAATATCGAAGATACAACACTTCCTTTTGTCGGGGACTGAGTTGATTGAGGGCCTGAATTACCTGGCGGGATTGAGCATCAACCTGTTCCAGACGAATGAATTCCGTTTCAGCATTGAAGTCAATTTTGAAATCGTCAGCTTCTTCAATATCGACATATTGAAGGTTACTCTTTTTTGTCGAACTATTTAAAATAAGGTTTCGCAGCGACGCTAGAAGAAAATAGCGGATGTTGTCAGTAGCACTTGTACCGGATCGATTCGTCCAGAGTTTCACGAACAAATCATGAATATAATCCCGGACCTGTTCCTGGTTGCCCAACTTTCGCATACCGTATTCATACAGAGCCTTATAATGCTGGGCGTAGATTAACTCAAAGGATTCACGATTTCCTTGCAAGAATGTGTTCCATATGTCAACATCTTCCGTTTTCACCTTGAATCCTTGGCAATTAGTAGGCGTTTTGCTTGCTCACTATACTAAAATGTAACTACAAGTATAGATAAAACAAATCGAATTGCGGTCATTAGGCGTTCAACGCTTTCTGTATTCGTGCTAAGCATATTCTTTATGTTATGATTTGTCTAACTTTAATCGTATTGGGAATACAAGGAAACCTCACCGTGGCGGAAGAGAAAGGGAATACGACCTCGGATTGCTACTTTCGCCATTCCTCAATGAAGAACGACTTAGCTGAGAGAGCATCAAAAACGACTGTTGGACAGGCTGTTAGAAGAGAAGAAAGACTAGGGAGCTACGTTAAGAAATATAATGAGATCCTTGTTTGAAAGACCAGGTAATCTTACTTTAAAAATCTTATGCGGGAAGAAGATAGGTCATCTTTATCTAACGCATAGCTCTATACATAGCATTTTACGAATGAACGTTTGTAAGAGCTTTATATATTTCTAGTTTTCAATCAACGGTAACCTGACTCTGCAAGAACAATGCTCACCCTGCACCAGGTAGTCTGCTTCTATTAAATGATTTTAATTGATCCTATCCATAAGCTCTTGGCGGAAGGTGGCGGATATCGGAATGATATAACCCGCTAGAGTAAGCTGATGTCGCTCAATTTTATCAATTTTTGATAGGCATATAACATAGGACTTATGAATTTGTATGAATGTCTGCTCGGGCAGTTTTTCGAGGGCTTCTGAGAGTTTCATGCGAGTCAACGTACGTCGGTCTTTTTCATGAAAAGTTACATAATTGTCATCTGCCTCGAGATATAGCAGAGACGATAACTCAATTCTTACCCAATCATAGCCTGTCTTTACAAAGAGATATTCCTGTTGATCAGGTTTTTCAGTTAGCAGAGCAGTGCGTTTTTCGGCAGCCCGGTTACAGGCTAGCATGAACCGAGGTAAACTAATGGGCTTTAGTAGGTAATCGACTACAGCTAGTGCGAAACCTTCTACTGCAAATTGGGGGTAAGCGGTCGTAAAAATAATATCAACTGCTGAATCTAGGATTTGAGCCATTTCCAAACCAGATAAATCAGGCATTTGAATATCTAGAAAAACTAAATCGACTTTTTGGGTTTGTAGGTAAGCTAAAGCCTGAGTACTACTAGCAAACGTATCCTTAACCTGTAAAAAAGGTACTTTACTGGCGTGAGCCATTAAAACGCTTAGGCCCATGGGTTCATCATCGACAAAAATACAAGATAGGTTCTTCACAGTAAGGATTCGATTTGCTCGTATAAAGCTTGTTTTTCAGACGGACGTTTAGCGTAGAGAGTTATGACTTTCCCCGATTGATCTACTAAAATATAAGACGGAAACCGAAGGTTACCTTGCTTGAGATAAATCTTGCGTAAGTCCTTTTCCAGCTCTTTACTGGCTAGCAGGTGATGACCTGTTAATTCATACAAACCAATCGTTTCCTGCCACTGCTTTTCTGGTGTTGAGTTATGCTCAATGGCAATGTATACAAAGTCCACAGGTCGGCCTTTGAAATGGTCTTTTAATGCTTTCGTATACGTAAATTCCTGCCGACAGGGGCCGCACCAACTGCCCCATAAATCAATATACAGGACTTTCCCTCGATACCTACGAAGCAGTGAATCTAGCGTTGTGATTTGCTCCACATTTGTAACAAAATGAATGTCAGGCCATCCTGCTTTTGTTTTTACCCTGCTAGTGAGATAAGGCTTCATGGCTTTTTCTACTGGAAGTCGATAAAAACTAGTCGGATAGCGTTTAATGAAATCCTGATAGGCCTCATATTGGTATTCAAGATCTCCCTGAGAAATACCTTTGATCAAAAAGGAAGCCATGGCCCGTTCTAAAGCTAGACCTTTTAGGCTATAATTGAATACCATGTATTCCCAATACCGTTCTCCCTTTTGACGAATCTCTTGATTAACCTCCTTGAAAGGCTTTTGAAAGATCGATTCTGCTATGGCTATAAAGTCTTCTTTGGTAGAGGCTTGATGCTGAAGAAACCTTGGATAATTAGTAATGGCTATTTGGTAGTGGTAACTTGTTAAAGCAAGCTTGTCCGATAAATTCAGAGCTTGATAGGCTTCTTTAAGTACGGGTTGCCAGTCTTTCGGACCAAAACGAGAGGTATTCCGTTGAGCCCATACCCCGTTATTCCAGACCAAGGTCCATAATTTACTAGTAGCAAAGTAGTGAATGTCGGCCTTTGTCATGCGTGAAAAGGCTGGAGAGAACTGGGAGGACATTGCTTTCAACGTTTCTGAAGCAATTCTTTGGGCTCTTTGAAGGTCTAGCAGAATTTGATCCGGTTTACTTAACGAATCGTTCCAAGTTGGTTTGCCCAAGCTATCAAACGTGAATCCTAGTTGTTGACGAAATTGATTCTCTTTGCCTAGACTGCCGCCAAAATGTATGGCTTGCAAAGAAGAGTCCGCTTCTATGGAAAGGTGCTTGCCCGGCTCAACATACAAGTGAAGACGCTTTCCCGCGTAGGTTAGAAAGATAATCTGCGGCTGTGTAATGGGCAATAGAAGCATAAAGCTACCCTTTTCGTCCAATTGAATTTCTTTGTTGTTTATTTCATGGATCCAACAATCAAAAGGGACATTTACTACAACCGTATGGGTACCACGAGCAACTTCTAGGTGTCCGGAAAGTTTGGTTTGGGCGTAGCTAGGCATTAGCAAGCCGAAGATTGCTAAGAGAAGAATAAATCGCATAGATAAGAGAGGAGATTAATGAAGACTGATTTGTAAACGAACCTGATAGTAATGCTCATTAGCGTTAATACTTAATTGGTGTTTATCAGGGTAAAGCCAATCAAGACGCTTTTGTGTATGGGCAATACCTGTACCTAATCTGGTCTGGTCTTGCTGGGGGGGGAATCTACTATTCTCGATCAGGAGTTTTAACTCTTTATTTTCAACGCTAAGCTGCAACGTAAGAAAGCAAGGCTGATCCATGCGGATGCCATATTTAAAGGCATTTTCTATAAAGGGAATGAGCAGCAAAGGAGGAATTTGTGCCGGCTTTTCATCGTAAAAAAGATCAGTTTTAATTTGAATGCTTTTTTGAGTAGGAAGCCGAAGCTGTTGCAACTGAAGATAATCCTGAATAAATCTGAATTCATTAGTTACGGATGTAAAGTCATAAGAGGCTTCGGTCAGGGTATAACGCATAATGCTGGCTAGTTGCTCAATGCTTAGAGCCGTTTGCTCGGCTTTTTCAAGCAAAGCCGAGCCATAGAGTGTATTTAACGTATTAAATAGAAAATGAGGGTTGAGGTGCGATTTTAAAGTAGTTAGCTCGGCTTTTGCTTGCTGAATCTGTTGTTGAGCCCGGTTAATACGCTGATCTATAGCATCTCTAAGTAAAGCATACATAAAACCGTACCCTGCGATTATAGCAGCTGGCTTACCGACATCATTTACTTCGCCTTTAAACTTCCAACGATTAAACCAACAGAGCAGAGCTACCAAACTCAGGGCTATTAAAATGCTGGTACACAAAAAGTATAATAAGGACCTTTTTTTAAAAACCAGGTGGTAACTAAGCTCAATGGGTAACGTTCCTAATAAGATCACGGCCCAAATCGCCTGGGTAACATTATGATGAATGAATCTTTGCTGAAGACTGAGGGGAGTGCCATCGGGATTAACGGAATAAGCCCCACCGGTTTGTACTTCGAAGAAAAAGGTAACTAACTCGCTAAGTTCAAGAAGTAGCCAAAAAAGAAAGGCGTGCAAAAGCCATTGCTGCCAAATGGATAAACGGAATGATTTCATTGCTGAACGTTTAATACTGCTTCAAAGCAAGTTCAGAAGTGAAGCATTCACAATTAAAAGGGGTAACTCTTGGAAAGTTTGGGGTAAATTAAGTAAGTGTGGTCATTTACACGTTTTAGATATCCAAATTTGGAAAAGTTACCTTAAAGGTAGACAGGAATACATAAAACCTATTTCAAAGCATACGAGCAGGTATCTTTTTGAAACAGGTTTTGTCTTTAGAGCTTAAAGGGCCCCGCATTGATTATAAAATAGCTTTTTATTGTCGATAAATGAAACTTACAAAAGCTGCCTACATCATTTTTGCTGTAATAATGATAGTCACTGGCTGGTTAATGATTGGAATAGGCTACTCTACGCCAATAGGCTACCCGCTTAGTATCATACTTTTTGCGGGGGGCATATGCATTTTTTTGGGTGGAATTGGTCTATGCATCTATTACAGTCGCAGTTAACACACTGATAATTATCAGTGTGACGCCAAATTACTAAGCTCTCCCAATACTCCATTGGAGGAGCATTGAACCAACGGCTATAGCGTTGGTGCTATTCAACACTGACCATCATCATCGTACGTCCTCCGGCTTCTATCGTTTGTTTCCAAAGTTTTCTATTCGTTTTGTCAACGAAATACTGTGATTTCCCATTGCTGATTTCATCCGTAACATCTATTATCCAGACCTCTCTCAACCCTGATTTCTGACTATTGTAGGTACCACTGCTAATCCCATGTACGGAAGCATTTATTACCCCTATCTTAGCCAAAGGGTTATAATCGTAAATAGCTATTTTCTGTTTAAACCCTTCTTTCAGAGGAAGCCAACGGACTAAACTAGGATATATATTACTGTCAAAATAAGATGTTTGTGGGGTGTCATTAATTATAGTAGTCTTTGCCTGTCTTTTATCGGTGTAAAAACCTGTTACTACTTGACCAAAATGGAGTACCATATCTCTTTGTCCATTATAAGAGGCATGACGGATAGGGCTGAGCGTTGCTTTTTCACAAATGGAGGAATCAACCCAAGTACCATTCATACCCTTCATATCCACAGTTGAAATGAATACAATTTGATTTTTGTTTTCAATGATCTGATTGGATACTCGGCCAATCTCGATCTTAGCTGTATCCCGAAGAGCGTACCAAACCATATCGTAAGTATCAGGTTTTACCCACTTCTTTTCGAAAGCATCCTTCGAAGGTTTTAACTGAGCATGGCTTACGCTAAAACAGCATAAGTAAAAGGCAAGCAATAGGTATTTCATAATTTTCTGTAGTTAGAATCGTACAAATCAATACTCTGTTCTACCGAGATAGATCAGGATTTTCACGACAGGAAAAAAATGGGGATTAGTGGTGATTCGTAGATTTTGTGAGAGCTATCTTTATAAAAAAGTGTAAGTCAAAGCAAGCCCTGTACTCTTAACTCACCAGTATGAAGACGATTTAGAGAATTAAAAAGTAACGGACCAAGGCTCGGCCGCCGGCAGGGCGAATCGTTACCTTCGCTTGGTTGAATAATCACGATTATCTAATGAGATTCTTTATAGACTTGTCCACTTTCGATGAATTTGGTTCTTTAATGATAATCTAATTGCTCAACCCATGATTGATACAAATGGAAAGCAAATTAGTTGAACTCAAGGGCATCGGCAGCCGGAGAATTTCTAATCAAAACCACATACTGCATGTAGGCCGTAGTAGGGGCAGCTGATTTAAGCTCATCAACCAATAAGTGACGCTCTTTGAAGGGCGACTGGGAGCCTGTCAACCGGAATAAGGTCATGCAACTCGGTGATACCTCTTTTAATACATCCATGTACTTTTGATGTTCAATCCATCCGTCGTTACTGCGTAGTTTGGTCAGAAAATAGCCTTTTTTACCGCCTAAGAAACGCAGAGGTTTGGGTAGGTAGAAACTGGGAATTCGCGTACTACACTCGCTATACAGCATAATCGTAGACGCTACTTTATAGCGTTGTTTAGGTAGGTAAGCCCCAAAATATTTGGCTCTTTTCGCTCCCTCTAAATAACAATGGTCAATGCCCATGAATCCAAAAGCACGATGGGCCTGAAGATCCAACGAGCGGGTGCGTGTTTTAAAATTCTCATACATTAAACTATCCCGGGCTAAGTCATGCTTATCAGCCGTAGCGATGAATTTGTAATTGATATTACGGATTAAATAGTGGGTGGTCTCGTAGGCAGAACCAAGCTCTTGCTGGAGTTGAAGTGAATCTTGTTCAAAAGCCTGCTGGTATTGTTGGTAAGCCTTTTGATAGTTGCCTGTTTTTTCGGGATTGAGGTGATAGAACAATCGTATGAATCGGCACGTATCAGGGTGCATTTTTACGTGTTGGTCAAACAGCGACAGCAATTGTGCATGACTGTAACGAAACTGATGCTCCACATCTAGGCTAATGAACCGGATTCTATCTTGAGCCGGTAAAGCTTGATTGTAGCTATAGAGCTTTTTATAAAAATTGTAGAAGTTTTGGTTGGCATAGAATGTACCTTTTGCCTCTAAAAATGGCTTTTTCAGAAAGGTTTCATTGCCCGTATCTAGATATTGATTCAAATAAGTTTCCCAGTAGAGGGGGGCTTCGAGTAGGTAATAGGTGAAGTTTGTTTTGGCTTTTATTTGCTTAAACATCAGCCAAAGTGCTTCATAGGAGTAGGCAATGCCATGCCGCTCACCAATGAGAAAAATTTGATTCTGGTAGAAGCCCTCGTCCCAAACAGTTGTCCAGTCCGGATTTTGAGTGGCCAGATCAAGCTTATTGGTTTGTAAGTAGGGCAGTAATACCTTTCTGGTTTGGCAATAGGTGAGTTGGTAGGCTGTAAAAACTAAAACTCCTATTAACAGGAAAAAGAAAGCCCCCTTTCGGAGCACACTTTGGTAGCGAAACCTCATACTCGTAGTTTTTGCATATTAGATGCTTGGTTCATGCTAACGTTGCGTACTACTCTCAAAAATGTTGTATCACTTATACTTAACTAATGTACAAGCCAAAGAAAATATCTAGGCATTCATTAAGCGGGAAAGCCAGGAATTTCACTAGTTAAACATGTAATCGCCTTAAAGATAAAATAAATGATACTTTAATAAAGACTCTGACCTACTTATGATAACCTAAAACCTATAAATGCTATAGGTGATTACTTTTAGAAGATTAACCCCACACTCCGTCAAGTGTTAGATATGAAAAGATATATACCTAATCTTATTCCCGACCAGCATCGGGTTATGCCACATTACTTCAAAGAAAGTAAATCACTAGAAAATCCAGAAAAAAAGACTTCCAATGCTTGGTGGTTTGTTTTCCTAATCTTGTTTTTGCTGGCTATCGCGGTTTTACCTGTTTATGCAGGGCTTAGCTTTTGGCTGCTTTTAATGAGCTTTTTAGTCGCTCCTTCGGTTACTGACTTTCTGGAACAGAAGCTTCGTTTTCAATACACCCCAAAACTTAAGCTCCAAGTTTTCGCTGGCTTATCGCTAATCGCTGTGTTGCCTGGCTATCAATTTACCGTTAAGCGGCAGGAAATTATCGTTCAAAGAACTTTTGAAGAAAAGCAGGCTCAGCAAAAAGCATTTTTGGCAATACAGGCCGAAGAGAAAGCTGCTGCTCTGGATAAAGCAAGAAAAAATAGCCTTCAGTTGCGGTTAGCTAAAATAGAACCTGCCTTAAAAAAGAAGCAGTACTCAAAAGCCATTCAACAATTAGTAGAGATTCAAAACCAGCTTCGAGACACGGATACTCAGGAGTCTAAAATGGTACGTCAACAGTTGGCTCTGGCCTATGTATCTACCCATCAGTTTGCCAAGGCCTTACCCCTGTATACTCGGTTAATAGAGAATGAGTCCGACAATAGTGATTATCTCTACCAAAGAGCCATTTGCTTTCAAAAAAGCAATCAAACACTGGAAGCAGTAACGGACGCTTACCATGCTTCGCAGTATGGATCAAAAGCAGGGGAGAAACTATACAATCAGTTAAACCCGGAGAAAAAACGATTGCTGTATTATCAAACGGTCTGTTGTGATGGAAGCTATAGTCCTTCCAATGCAAAAGGAAGAGGAGCTTGTTCTCATCACGGGGGTGTATGCGACTGGAATTATCCCATTTATGAAACTTATCGAAAATATGATGTCAGCCGTCTTTAAAGAACACCCGTTGATTGCTCAAAGTTGGATGCAGGCACTCCTCAAGCAGCATCCTGAGGAAAACGCTCTTCTGGAAGTCAATAACTTACTGGCTCGTAAAGACATCACCGCTATAAATAAAACAGAAATAGACCACATTGAACAAACATATGGTCTATCTCTTCAGAAGACGTTTCCATTAAATCTCGAGGAGTTTTATGCGGTGACTCTTCATTATTATATGAAGTCAGTCCATTTCTCAACAAGTGAACGAAGTGTATTAACCCACCTGAGAATGTTATTAGATCTGTCTTCGGAACAAGTAAAGTTTTTGCACCACACTATAGCAGAGCCATTTTACAGCGAACAAGTAAGAAAACGCGTAGGTAGTATCACTTTCCATAAGGAAGATAACACCTATTTGAAAAGGCTGGCTCAGGATTTAGAAATTGACTTAGTTACAGCGGAGAATGTATTAATTGAATCAAAGCAATCTAAACTCAATGAAAGAATACGAACCTTAGCTGCCAACGCTCGTTGGGATCAGGAGAAAGAAGAATTAGTAGAGCAGTTATCGAGTCAGTTAGAAGTACGTCCTACACCTGCGTACTCAAAGCTTCTGAATAAGTATCGTAATTACGCGAGGCTAGAAAGTAACCTCTTAACTGAGATCTCTGTAGTGATTCCACTGCAAAAAGACGAGAAATGCTACTGTCAATTAACTAACGTGGAATGGCTTGAAGAACGGGCGAGTACGAGGGGTGATTATTATGATTTTCGGCATAATCAAACGTTCCAACAGTTAGACCTTTCAACAGGTTTCGTGGATATAATCAGAGTTAACTTCCCAATTTTAAAGATCATAGATAAAGGTAGTATTTATCTTACTAATAAACGTATCCTGTTTGACGGCTCCATCAAACAGGTAAGTATACGTCATGAGGCAGTGTATGGAATGGATGCCTATACCAATGCCTTTTCGATTAAAAAAGTAACGGGAAAGTCCCCTATCATCACGACTAAAGAATCATCTGATGTTTTCGTAATTATCTGGAATCTAATAAAAAAGGGCAATTTTTAAGCAAATTCCAAATTTGGGCATCAAGCTACATAAAGACAAACCTTATCTCATTAGGCCCGCTTGATTGGCAAACCAGTTACGTATCGCTTTGTAACTAATATTTAGTTCTAAAAGGACTAGTCTTCCTTTTCTACAAGCTACGGAGAATAAAAGTTGAAAACATATTTGGTATTATTTGTATTTTTTTTGTGATTTTTGGTATTTGGATTAGGATACGCTAATGCCTATTATGAAAAATCGCACCTTCCTCTCCGATGATACGTTGCTTGAGTTACTCCGCCAAGGAGATACCCAGGCGTTTGAAACTATCTATACCAGATACTGGACCCGTTTATACAATCAGGCCTACAAGCGTTTGAAGTCGAAGGAAAGTACCGAAGAACTCATTCAGGAGTTGTTTGTAGATTTATGGGAGAGAAGAAGTGTTTTAATGATCACCCATTCCCTGGAAGCGTATTTACGAACGGCGACGAAATACCTCATCATCCAGTATTTTCAGAAAGAAGAAGTACGGGGCCGATATTTGCTCTATTATCAGCATTGGCAGGAGTCGACTACTTGTTGCACTGAAGAAGTAGTTGCTCTAAAGGACTTGGAAAATGCTCTCGAGCAACACTTGTCTAATCTTTCTCCCCAAAGTAAACTCGTCTATCAACTAAGCCGCCATCAGCATCTTACCATTACCGAGATTGCTCATCGATTAAATATTTCTGAAAAAACGGCTGAAAATCATTTAGGAAGGGCTCTCAAATCCTTACGGGTTTGTTTGAAAGACTACGTAGCTCTGGTACTACTCTTACTGTGCAAATAAAAATCAAATTTTTTTCAGCGTCTATTGGGGGTAAAGTCATGGTAAGCTCACTTCCTCTATAGAAGCTAGCCTATAACTGATTCCATGTGCTTATGAAGCCGCTTTTACCTATTCATTTATTGGAAAAATATCGGGATGGAAAAGCTTCCGAAGAGGAAATCAAGCGAGTGGAAGACTGGTATGAGTCTCACGAAAAAGAGGAAAATCCTTTAGATGAATTAGATGAGCAACAGCAGTGGGATTTAGGTAAAGCTCTCTATCAGGAAATTCAAGGCCAGATCAAACCCGCTAGCCGTTTTTCGGGGGTCAGACGATGGGTAACCATTGCTGCCAGTATTGTCTTAATTATACTAGGGGGAATCGTTTTCTGGAAATTCAGAAGCCAGGATAGAGCTGTTTTAGCTTATGAAAACACTATGAAAAACATTCACCGGGTTACGCTTGAAGACGGCTCGCAGGTATGGCTATATCCCGGGGCAAAAATTGATCTGGACGCTGACTTTAACCAGCAAACACGTTCGTTAAGGCTAAAGGGTGTCGCTTTTTTTCAGATTAAACGTGATGAAATCCGCCCTTTTAGAATTCACAGCAAGGGACTTTTAACCCAAGTATTGGGAACGAGTTTTCTGATTGATGCCAGCCCCGTACACAGAAGCGTAGAAGTATCCGTACTAACGGGCAAAGTTCGTTTGCAGGCAGAGCAGTCTCAAACCTATATAGTAGTTCATCCTAAGCAAAAGGTTTATTACCGAAAAGGGCTGGAAACAAAAATCTATCGAACACCAGAGCAGGACGCTTCTTCGGTTTGGGAAAAAGGCGACTTTGTCTTTGATAATATTCCTTTAGCTGAAATTTTTCAGGCTTTGACTCAGCGGTTTGGAGTAAAATTTCAAGTCGAAAACGAACAGATCTATCAGTGCAGGCTCACGGCTCACCTGACTCATCAAAATTTGCCGGATATTCTAGAAATGATTGCTAAGTCTCTGTCCATTTCTTATGAGTATGACCAGAATCATGTATTATTTAAAGGCCCAGGGTGTTCACCCTAGTCTCTAGCTATACTTCAAAATCCCTTTATCTAATTTTTATAAGTAAAGAAGGGTGTTGGAACCACCCTTCTTGATTCTTCCCAAAGCACTTTTGCCGAGTGCTCGGGAGGGTATTGTCTCACGTGTACAATTGAAACATCTAAATCTATGAAACAAAAGTTACTCCGTCCAAAACTGGTCAGAAAAATTATGCGTATTGGGTTTATTCAGCTCGCCTTTCTACTGCTGGTAGGAATGGTAAAGGCAGAAGTGAGTCATGCACAAATAGAGCTCGACAAAAAGGTAAGCGTCCATTGGGTTAATGTCCCCTTAAAACAGGCTATCCAATCTATAGAAAAACAGGCCTCCCTTCATTTTGTCTATAGCCCTAGCCTCATTGCGGTCGATCAGAAAATAAATTTGGTGAGTAAAGCAGAGAAAGTAGGGGTGATACTCAACCGGATTTTAACGCCATTGCTTATTAAATATGAGCTGGTTAATGGAAATATTATCCTGAGTCGGGCAACTACTCCTACCCCTATACCCCCGTTTTGGGAGAAGTCTTCTTCTCTGAAAGAAACAGTGCCCTCTCTTGTCGCAGAAACTGTATCATCTATTGCAAGAGACCGCATCATTCAGGGGAAGGTGACTTCCGAAACGGGAGAGCCGCTGCCCGGCGTTAATGTGTTGGTGAAAGGAACCAGCATTGGAGCCAGTACCAATCCCGAGGGGAATTATCAACTCTCACTTCCCGATCAGGCTGCGGCTACGTTGATCTTTACTTCCATTGGGTATCAAAAGCAAGAGATTGCTATTGGTAATCAAACCTCTTTAAATGTTCAATTGAAGTCCGACGAAAAAGCCTTGCAAGAGGTCGTAGTGGTAGGCTATGGCGAACAGAAAAAGGTTAGCTTTACCGGAGCCGAATCCGTCATCACAACGCGTGAATTAAAACAAAGTCCAACGGCTTTACTCAGCAACGCTATAGGTGGACGTATGGCGGGGTTAGTAACCGTTCAGCGTTCGGGTGAGCCAGGTTACGACGGGGCCAATATCTGGATTCGGGGCATGGGAACGTTTGGTTCTAATCAAGCTCCTTTACTGCTTGTAGATGGAGTAGAAAGGGATTTTAATAATATTGATCCTCACGAAGTAGAAAGCTTTACCATCCTCAAAGATGCTTCTGCTACCGCCGTCTTTGGGGTTAGGGGGGCAAACGGGGTGGTGTTGGTTAATACGCGTAAAGGAGTCAGTGGCAAGCCTAAGGTATCACTGACATTAGAGAAAGGTTTTCTAAGTCCAACCCGTTTGCCCCAATACGTAGATGGATATACGTACGCTACCCTTTACAATGAAGCCAATGCTAACGCGGATTTACCCTTACCCTACACGCAGGAAGTTTTAGATAAAATCAAGGATCAGAGTGATCCCATTCGTTACCCTAACGTAGACTGGATGAAGCTCATGAAGCACTCAGCCGGTCAGGAACACATGAACTTGAATATTTCGGGGGGTAATCCAACGGTGCGGTATTTTGTCTCTGCCTCCTACTTTCACGACCAAGGATTTTTTATTGAAGATCCTCGCAATGAATATTCCACGAATCTGAACCGTCAGCGATTCAATTTACGTACCAATGTAGATATTAATCTGAGTAAAGAAATAGAGCTTAGCATTGGCATTACGGGTATTTCTGAAAACCGAAATTTTCCTGGAACGGGCACACAGGAAATATTTAATCTCATGAATAAAGCTACGCCAGTGCTTTATCCCATGCTTTATCCTGATGGACGTATACCAGGTACCGTTGCTTCTGCCCGGGAAAATCCGTATGGTAAACTCACGCAGACGGGATACGCTACTGAATTCAGAGGAACCACCCAGGGAACCTTTGGCTTAAAGTATGATCTGAGTCGATGGATCAAGGGATTAAACATCCGGGGTCGATTTGCCTTTGACAGTTATAGCAGCAATAATATTGGCCGAAAAAAGAATTTTGAAACCTGGCTGGCATCTGCCCAAAATGATCCAACTACGGGTCAACCAATATATAATCTAACCGCCGAAGGAGATAAGTTTCTGGGATATACTATTTCTACTACGGGCGAAAGCAGAAGTTATTTAGAAGGCAGTTTAAATTACAATCGTACCCTGGGTAATCATGACATTGGGGCCATGCTGCTTTATAATCAGGGCGGGCGTCAGTATACGGCTGCAACAGCCATCGGTTCACTGCCTTATCGCCGCATGGGGTTAGTCGGAAGAGCTACCTATGGCTGGAAAGAACGCTACTTTACGGAAGTTAATTTTGGCTACAATGGTTCAGAAAACTTCCCCCGGGGTAAGCGGTTTGGCTTTTTCCCAGCCTTCTCAGCCGGATGGGTCGTCTCGGAAGAGCCTTTCTTTAAGAACCACGTTTCTTTCATTTCCCTCTTTAAACTCAAAGGTTCTTACGGCATTGTAGGTAACGACCAGATTAATGATCAGCGATTTATGTATCTGACGACACTGACCACAACCGATGGGTATTTGTTTGGTACTGAGTTTAACAATTCGATGGGAGGCATTAAGGAAAATACGATTGGCAATCCGAACATTACTTGGGAAACCTCGCGAAAGAGTAATATCGGTATGGAAGTACACGCCCTCAAAGACCGCATTACCTTATTACTTGATTTTTTTCGCGAGCATCGGACTAATATTCTTACCCAGCGAGGCACCGTTCCTGACCTACTGGGAATCCAGTCTCTGCCTTATGCCAACATTGGTATTGTCGATAATAAAGGCGTTGATGCCACGCTTAATTACCGGGCTTCTATTGGTAACGTTCGAATGGATTTGAAGGGTACCTATACTTTTGCCCGCAACCGCATTGTCTATAGTGATGAACCCATCCGACGGTATGACTATTTGCAACGAACGGGGCAACGCATTGGGCAACCCTTTGGTTTGGAGGCCATTGGCTTATTTAGTAGCCAGGAAGAAATTAACAATAGCCCTAAGCAGGCCTTTACTTCTACGGTAGCTCCAGGGGATGTAAAATACCGGGATGTCAATGGGGATGGCGTCATTGATATCTATGATGAAAAGCCCATTGGCTTTTCCAACGTTCCCGAAATGGTTTTTGGTTTTGGCGGAACCTTCACCTATAAAGGTTTTGATCTTTCGGTACTATTTCAAGGCGTTGGCAATGTAACGGTCTTCCGCAACTATCAAGGCTACATTCCTTTTTCGCAGGGACAGTTTGGTAATGTGTTAACAGCCGCTCTGGATCGCTGGACGGTAGAAAATCCAAATCCTGAAGCTTCCTTTCCCCGATTGTACCCGGGTAGTAATGATAACAATTACCGCAATAGTACTTTTTGGCAAATCAGTGGCAATTACCTGCGACTCAAAAATGCTCAGCTAGGGTATACCATTGCTAAACGATGGGCCCAGAAGATTAAGGCCGATAATATTCGCTTCTACATCAATGGGCTGAATCTAATGCTCTGGGATCGCATCAAGCATTACGATCCCGAAAGCGGCGATGGTGCGGGTAAATATCCGCCTTCAAGGGTAATCAATCTGGGTTTAAACCTTAACTTCTGAGCCTATTTTATATGAAAAAGACTGTTATTCGATTCACCATGTTGCTAGGGTTTGCTTGTTTGAGCTCCTGCGAAAAATACTTGGATAAAGCCCCGGAAGAACTCTTGTCTCTAGAGGTCACGTTTGCCAATCGTCAGTATACGGAAAGCTTTCTCTACCGTATTTATAACTACCTGCCTAGCTATAACTTCTGGATGGATCAACCCTACAATGGCATAGCTGATGATACGGACATTACCTGGAATCGGAGTAATTATCCTAGTTACGATATGAACTTAGGCAACTGGAATCCTACTTCGGCTATTGTGGGGGATATCTGGCGAAACCACTATCAAGTGTTTCGACAAATAGCCATTTTCCTGGCCAATGTAGATAAAGCTCCCATTTCCAACGAAAACAAAACGCTCTACAAAGCTGAAGCCAAGTTTTTAAGAGCTTTTTATTACATGAATCTTGTTCGTTTGTATGGCCCCGTTCCTCTGGTTA
The DNA here is from genome assembly GCF_031453245.1 of Siphonobacter sp. SORGH_AS_0500. Lineage (NCBI taxonomy): Bacteria > Pseudomonadati > Bacteroidota > Cytophagia > Cytophagales > Cytophagaceae > Siphonobacter > Siphonobacter sp. SORGH_AS_0500. The sequence goes on along the minus strand of NZ_JAVIYT010000003.1, from coordinate 76,526 downwards.
TTTCAGAGGTATCCTTTGATGATCCCAGCTTTAATATTGCTCGTAATACAATGGATGAATGCCTGAACCAGATTATTAAGGATCTGGATGAGTCGGCTCAGGACTTACCTCTCAAGCACGAAAACATCTGGGCGGGAAAACCAACCAAGGGAACGGCCCTGGCCATGAAAGCCCGAATTTTGCTGTGGGCTGCCAGTCCGTTAGTGAATGGTAATACAGACTTAGCCGGGATGGTGGGGAAGGATGGGAAAGCCCTGTTTTCTACCAGCTTCGATAAAAACCGCTATAAGCTGGCGATGGACGCTAGTAAGGCCGTTATTGATTTAAATGTTTACAAACTCTATACCGTACTGGATAGTAAAGGAGCCATTGATCCATTGGCTTCCTACAAAGGCGTATTCATCAGCCAATATGCCAACGATGAAGTCATCTGGGGTAGAAATTTAAGTGGAGGTAATTCGCTGGAGCTGGACCAACATTGCATGCTTCGTAGTAAGGGCGGCTGGAATGGGGTTGCTGTAACTCAGAAATCTGTAGATACGTATGAAATGGCCAATGGAAAGCCCATCACCGATCCTACTTCGGGTTATCTGGAGACGGGTTTTTCTAAGGAAGCTACTGCCTATGCTCCTAAAGGCACGTGGAATATGTACGTCGGAAGAGAACCCCGATTTTATGTGTCTGTTAACTATTCAGGGGCTCCCTGGTGGGATAACAGCAAAGCTGAATTTTTCTATAAAGGCAAGGATGGCAAGGAGATTGGAAGGGACGACCATTCGCGAACGGGTTATTTGGTACGCAAGTTCATTGACCCTGTTAGTGATCCGATTGCGAACCGAAACCGGGCTAAAGTCTTTTCCTACATCCGTCTGGCTGATGTATATCTGATGTATGCCGAAGCCTCTAATGAATTCTCAGGCCCCACTGCCGAAGCTATAGAATATGTCAACCGGATTCGCCAGCGGGCGGGTCTCCCTGCTCTGCCCACGGGAATCTCACAAGCAGATTTACGCGAGCGAATTCGGCACGAGCGGGCTATTGAACTTGCCCACGAACAGCTCCGCTATTTTGATCTACGCCGCTGGAAACAAGCTAGTGAAATGAAAGGAGCTTTTGAAGGCATGTCGGTAGATCTAGGTTCCAGTGCCAGCGATGAGAGTTTTTTCAAGCGTTCAGTTTTTGAGACCCGGGTGTTTGAAAACAAACATTACTGGTGGCCCATTCCACAAAGCGAAATCGACAAGAATCAGGCTATGGTTCAAAACCCAGGCTGGTAAGATCAATAGTTTCCGATTATTGAAGCTCTGTATGGATACAGGCTTGGTTTTCTTCCAAGGCTTATGAACGGTTCTTCTAAGCCTTGGATTCTTTTAATGTCCTTAACTATTTAGTAGAAAGAGCATAAAAATTTTAGGTCTTTTAACCATTTAGGGGTAATTAATTGATTGACTAAAAGGCTTCCAACAAGGTAAAGAATTTCGTATAAACTGCATAGTATGAGAGAGTGGAAGAATTGAATCAAATTAGGTAATGGTAGATGTAGCTCAAAAGGTAATGGTGATCGGTAGAGCTCAGTTCGATGAGAATCCTTTGAAAATAGGTATGGGTTAGATGCGGTGTGTACCAGTACTCTGACATGTTAAGTATCAAAAGGAAAGTCTAAATGCTTCCGGCAAGAGGAGTTTAAAAATTAATCCCGAACTGGAAACCGGGAGTAAAGGCCACCCCGTGATTGTTCCCAAAACGTAGGGGCAAGAGTAGGGCTACAAAGTACCCGTGACTTTCTTTCTTGATAACGGTTTTAGAAAGAACGGGGGTGAAGCCATAGCGGCCCGAAGTTTCAAAGGCCGCTCGAAGGGCTACGACGTACCCTTTGTGAAAACGTAGCAAAGCTCCCGGATGAAAAAGAAAATTAGACATCCGGCTTTGACCGGATTCGGCCCGAATAAAGGGCACAAACTCCGCCGAGAAACCCACCTTTTCACTTTTCCAGAGATTCAGTCCGATGGGAAATCCTACCTGGTAATAGTTTTTAAAATTAGTTGTTACCTGACCTTCGCTAAAGCTGACGAGCGGATGTAAAATCCCTACGTATCCGGTAATTTTAGGATGCTCGACCGCCGTAGATTGGGCAAAGGCCAGGCCTTCTAAAAGTAATACAAGCTTGACTAGTAAGAGCAGCCGAAGGATTGAAGTTAGACTTCGACTAAAAGCATAAGTAGATAACATGGAGCAGCCAACGGTTTTTAATTCTTTACTTCGTTAGGCTGCAAGATTAAGGTTGTTTACAGGGCCAAAATAGAACACGTATTTCCTTTGGAACCAGTTTTACGTTTGGGCCTGCTTTTTTCTGAATTGACTAGGCGTTACATCCATATACTTTTTGAAAACCCGGGTAAAGTGGCTCTGGTCGGAAAAACCGGTAAGGTAGGCGATCTCGGAAAGGGAATAGGAGCTAGACCGAAGCAAATACAGAGCTTTATCAATGCGTTGTTGTTGCAAATACTCGGTAAAGGAGGCATTTTCAAAGTAACGGGAAAATTCACGGGATAGGTAACTAGGATTGACTTTCACGTGTTCTGCTAACTCCTGAAGGGTGAGCGTAGCATCCAGATTGTTGTCAATCAGATGTCTCAGTTCGTGCACCCAGTCGGGTACTTTAGTTTTCTTCTGATGATCCAGATAGGTGTGATAAATTTCCAGTAACAGCTTTTCAGCGGGGGTCTGAATATGTTTCTGCTGATAGAGCTGGCTGGCCCAGGTATAAAGAGCATCGTAGAGAATAAAGCCCTGAGCAAGCAAAGCCTGATCGTCAGTAATATTAAACGCCAGCCCTGCGGATATGGCCCACAGACCGGGAGATTGACTAGCTAGCGAATGGTCATCGGTATCGGCACCGCGAATAATGGGAGCCATACGGTAAAGAGCGGGGTCCGTGAGCTGATGTTTCTTGAGGATATAGTCGAAGGTGCAAAAGCGTTCATAATGCGTATACTCTGCACCGGGAACGTCAAAAGCAATAGCTTCTAGCCTGGAGGCTACTGAAAGTACATCGGATTCAGGAACAAAGAGGAATTCGGCTTCTGGATCAATGAATCGGCGAATAAGCCAGGGGCACGCCAACCGATCAATCTTAGGCCGTTCACGGGTAATCCATTTCATGATGGAATGTTTTTCGGGCAAACCTATGGTAAATATTTAATTTCACTCATAGTCTGCTTTCACCTAGCAATTTAGTATTTAATAGAGAATTTTATAAGTGCTAAAGGTACACCGAGAAGATTTACCTTGGTTGCAGAGATAAAAGACAAATGTTTTACTAGGCAAGCAGCCTAGGAATAGATGAAGCCTATTTCAAAGGATACAAGCAGGTATCTTTTGAAACAGGCCCATGATTAGAACTCCTGCAATGAGGAGTACCATTGCAAATTATCGCGGCAGTATCTGGAATCTGCTTAAGATACTTACGAGTGCAATCAAAACCATCCCAACGCCAGACGGCATAAAGTTAAGTAGCTCGTAAGGCCAGTAAAATGCCCTCCCGCCTAATTACCCTTAATGTAGCAGCTGTCTAAAAGGATTTTAGTTTACCCCTGAACTAATGACTTTTCTGGTGGCATTGGAATTTGATGGCTAATAGGTAGTATTTAAACAAATGAGCATGGCAAGTCAAGAATTCTCTGGTTTTATTCGGGTCAAAGGAGCTTCCGAACATAATCTAAAGGCCGTTAACCTGAGCATTCCCCGCGATGCTCTAGTGGTATTTACGGGGATTTCGGGGTCTGGTAAATCTTCTCTAGCCTTTGGTACTTTGTACGCCGAAGCACAGCGAAGATACCTGGATTCAGTGTCTCCCTATGCTCGACGACTCTTTAATCAAATGCCAGTGCCTAAGGTGGAGCAGATTGAAGGTTTACCGCCGGCCGTAGCCTTACAGCAACAGCGGGGAGCGGTCAGTACCCGATCCTCTGTAGGTAGTGTAACGACGATCTCTAACCTCTTACGCATGCTGTATTCCCGGGCCGGGGATTATCCCGATGGACAATCCATCATTTACGCGGAAGGTTTTTCGCCCAATACGCCCGAAGGGGCCTGCCCGCATTGCCACGGCTTGGGAAGAGTGTATGAAGTAACGGAACGCTCCATGGTGCCTGATGACACGCTTACCATTCGTGAGCGAGCGGTTGCGGCTTGGCCCGCGGCCTGGCAAGGTCAAAACCAACGCGACATTTTAACTACTTTAGGCTACGATATCGATGTGCCCTGGAAGGATTTACCGCAAAAAACACGGGACTGGATCCTTTTCACGGAAGAGCAGCCCGTTGTTCCCGTTTATGCTAATCGCAGTCGGGAAGAAGTAAAACAGGCGATCAGTAGAAAGCTTACACCTGATTACATGGGTACCTTTACCAGTGTGCAGCGGTACGTCATGCAAACGTTTGCTACTACTCAAAGTCCCCTCATGAAAAAGCGGGTGGCTCAATATATGCTGAGTAGTGAGTGTAAAGTATGCGGGGGCAAACGTCTTAAAAAAGAGTCCTTAGCCATAAAATTTTCTGGATTAGACATTGCCGAGATGGCTCGCCTATCCCTGGAAGGAATGGCTGATTTATTTTCCAGCTTTCTTCAGCGAAAAAGGAAGTCTTCTCTAAAAGACACCAGCCCAGAAAAGATATTGGTGGCCGACCGAATTGTCGAAGATGTCCTGAATCGCCTTCAGGTAATTCTGGATTTGGGCTTAGGTTATCTTACGCTGGAACGTAGCACGCCAACGCTGTCACCGGGTGAGTTACAGAGGCTTCGCCTGGCTGCTCAGGTTTATTCCAACCTATTTGGCGTAGTATACGTGCTGGATGAGCCTTCTGCGGGCCTTCATCCCGCCGATACAGAAGCCTTACTCCGAATTCTGGATCGACTTAAAGCAGCTGGCAATTCCTTATTTGTCGTAGAACACGAACCAGAAGTCATTCAACATGCAGACTGGATTGTTGATGTAGGACCCGCTGCGGGAGAATTAGGAGGACAAGTGCTCTATAGTGGTCCTTTGGGAGGCTTAGAAAAAGTGGAATCTTCGGTTACTAAAAAGTATATTTTTGAGGACTTTAGCTTTCCTAACCACAAACGTCAGCCTACCGATTGGCTCAAGTTAGAAGGGATTACCAGAAATAATCTGCACCAACTTTCGGTAGACATTCCCCTCGGAGTATTTACCTGCGTTACTGGCGTATCTGGCTCGGGTAAGAGTAGCCTGGTCAGCCAGGTACTGGTAGAGTTAGTATCCAATGCTCTGGGAACATCCATGCCTGTAGCTCCAGAGGTTGAAGATGAAAACCCCTTAGAGAAAATTACAATAGAGACTCTGGGAGGAACCATTACCGAAGGAATAGAAAGCATTAAAAGGCTAATCGTCGTTGATCAGAAACCCATTGGGCGAACACCCCGTTCGAATTTAGCTACGTACACAGGTGTCTTTGATAACATTCGGAAGTTGTTTGCGGCTACTCCAACTGCCAAAGCCAGAAAGTATGATGCCGGGAGGTTTTCCTTTAATGTAGCCAAGGGCCGTTGCCCTCATTGTGAGGGCGAAGGTTCGGTAATGGTAGAATTACTGTTCCTGCCCAGTGTGTATTCTCCCTGTCCTACCTGCCAGGGCAAACGGTATAACCCAGAAACTTTGGAAGTCAAATACAACCACAAGCACATTGCCCAGGTGCTGGCACTTTCAGTCGATGAAGCTTATGCATTTTTCAAAAATGATAAAGCCGTTGCTCAAACACTAGGGGTCATTCGGGACGTAGGTTTAGGCTATCTGCGATTAGGACAGCCGGCAACGGAGCTTTCGGGAGGAGAAGCCCAACGCATTAAACTGGCGACTGAACTGCAAAGGCAACAGCAGGGTAATACGCTCTATATCCTAGACGAACCGACTACGGGTTTGCACCCAGCTGACGTTGAAAAACTAATGGTTCAGTTGCAGAAACTCGTTGAAGCTGGAAATACGGTGATTGTTATCGAACATGATATGAGTGTAGCAGCCGCTAGTGACTACGTTATTGACATGGGTCCTGGGGCAGGTAACCAGGGAGGAAAGGTGGTGGCTCAAGGTCCTCCCGGTAGTATTTCAAAAAACACCGAAAGCAGAACAGCACCCTACTTACTCCCCTACATTCAGGAATAACAAGGGGACTAAACGCCTCTTCAATGATTCAAGAGGCGTTTAGTCCCCTTATTACTTTAAGGTGAATTTTATAAAAATCGAGGATAGTTTCTAGAGCTTGATTATTTGCCATCATTACCAAAAGCAGGCTTATGAAACTCTATTCTATGAACAGTCCCCAAATGCTCCTTTTCACTCGTCAAAACGTACGGTAAAGTTTAGTTTTACAGAATCCATAATGACATGGGTGTAAAATTGCTTGACACTGGGGTTATTCATTAAATAGTGTTTCGAGAACGCTTCGTACGCCTGCATACTTTTGGTCTCTACGATAAGCACAAAATCATACATTCCCGTTACGTAATAATTCATTGTTTTACTTGAGAACAAGTGGCCATTAAATCCTTGAAGCTATCAATCACAGTGGAGTTGCCTAGATGCAGAGTTACATCGACGATGCAGCTAACCGTCATCCCTGCGGCTTTAGGTGATATAATCGACACGTCGGCGACAATGACTTTCTGGTCTCGGAGTCGCTTGAGGCGTCGTTGTACGGCACTTGTACTCAAGCCGACTTGATAACCAAGCTCTTCGGCTGTTATTCGATTATTGACCTGAAGCTGCGTGAGTAGTTGTTTGTCAAGCTCGTCTAAGTTTTGCATAATTTACCTATTTAAAGGCCTAAACTTAGTTATTTTATGCGTTTATACGGTTTATTTACCCAAAACAGATGATAGCAACTCCCTACCTTTGTAGGCGTCTTTTGCATGTTTATGAGGCAACTGATGGTTGCTAGCTTCTATGAAAATACTCTCTTTTTTACTCTTGATTTGCTCCCTCTCAACGGCTGTATCGCAACCTAGGTCCGTTCAACCTATCGACAGCCTCATTCAACAAAAGATGCAGGAGGCGAAACTGGTTGGGGTAGGAACCGCTATTATCATCAACAACAAAGTAGTTTGGGAGAAAGGGTTTGGCTATGCTGATCGAGAGAGACAGATTCCATTTACCCCCTAAACGGTAATGAACATTGCTTCGGTGAGCAAAACCTTCCTGGGTTTCTGTATTATGAAAGCCGTAGAGCAGGGAGTTGTATCGCTTGATGAAGACATTAACACCTACCTGCCTTTTACCGTGAGTAACCCCAATTTCCCTAATGAAAAAATTACCTTGCGACACTTGGCCACCCATACGTCTGGTTTGATAGACCGTTATCCGTTCTACATGGATAGCACCTATTTTTATGGGGGTAAAAAGCCAGAACCTCTGGGCGATTTTTTGAAGAATTATTATGTATCAGGAGGAAAGTACTATTCAAAAGCTAATTTTCTACCTGCTCGGCCCGGTACCAAACGTGACTATTCTAACATTGCAACGGGTTTGGCCGGTTATATCATCGAAATAAGAACTGGCCAAAAATTGCCTGAATACAGCAGACGGTATATTTTCAAGCCACTGAAGATGAAGCATTCAGGCTGGGGACTGAATGAGATTGATCTTCGTCGCCATGCCAAACTCTACGAAAAGAAAGAGGATCGTATGGTTCCTATTTCGCTCTATGAATGTACCACCTATCCCGATGGCGGTGTACGAACGTCCGTGCATGACTTAGCCAAGTTCTTTATAACGTTGCTGGATAATGGAAAATATGAAGACAAAAGGCTTCTAAACGAGGAGCTGGCAGTAGAGATGCTCCGGTATCAATACACCCCGGACCATAAGCCAGACAACGTAGCTATCGATAAACTTAATTCGGGTATTTTTTGGTCTACCAAACTAGGGGCAACCCGCATTGGGCACAATGGTTTCGACCCGGGCGTGCGAACCTTTATGCTATCGGATCTAGCTAAGGAAGTAGGGATCATTGTTTTTTTTAACGCATCGCTTAGCGATCAAGAGGAGAACCTGTTTTTTGCTATTTATGAAGAGCTTTACAAGTATGGGCAATCGCTGAAAGCAAATAGTTATACCCTTGATAAAAAACAGTGAACCTAACAGAGATCCTGAAAGTAAAGATAACTGTAAGCAAAAAGGTGAAGGTGGCTATTATATGAAAACCTATATGCCAATAAAGTTTTAGAAACTAGATTTGACTATTTTGCTTTAACTATGAGTTAGAGTGAGTGTATAACTTAGAAGTTAAATCTGATTCAAGTATTTATCATCACAATAAGTAAATATCCGATTAAGGATATACAGAGAAAGTCGTCTGTGAGTTCTCTAATTATAAATAGTGACAAGTACAGTATGGCTTTCATTTGATATTAAGGTCATTGTAAAATACTGTAAGTGTATCAATAGTTAAATTCTAATTCCATTTAATAATAGGGAGAGAGAGACTTACTTACTGGCTCTTAACCTGATTCATTACTTTAAGAAAAGTTGTATACAAATTCTCGCATCTTTTCTTAAAGTAATGAATAAATTTATAGTAGTTTTAAAAGTTATCGATTCAACTTTCTCTTCAATTTTCGAACTAGCCCTTCAATTGAGTTTTTGTAATCGGTGAAGGGAGATAACCCGGTGCGTCCTACCAGATTATCTCCTAAATATCGATTTTCAACAATTTGCCCAGTCAGAATATTGGTAGGTCTTCTCATATACATTTTATCGATAGCTACATCTGACCAGACAGGTGAATAATAAATGCAATCGTTAAAATAATAATGAGTAACCTGACTATGGCGGGAAGCACCTTCTCTTAAAATAGGCTCACCTCCGTGTAATAATGTAGCGGCCCAGATGAGTGCCTGGCCTTTTTTTACTTTAAAAACCTCTTTTTTATAGCCGGTGACATCAATTAGTTTGTGGATGAACTTCTCATATTCTAGATACTGATGGTATTGATCGGCGTCTTTAGATCCTTGGAAGCCTACATCTGCCATGTCATAATAGGGTAATTTATGGCTACCTGGATAGTAATGAAGAGGTCCGTTTGTTTCATCAATATCTTCCAGAGCTACCCAGACGCCACACATAAAACGTTCAGGGATAGAATGAAAATGAATGGCATCACTGTGTGTCTTTTGTTGGGATCCTACTCGAAAATTCAGTGTTTGAAAAGGGAAGGGCTCTCGGCCATACAAAATTCGTAGCATATCCATAATCTTTGGACAGCCCGCTATATCTTTTACTAATGGTGTAATATTCCACGCATCTTGTAAGCGGGGAGAAGTGTAATGCGGTTGTAATAAATCAATGATGCTATCGAAGGTGCTTTCGGGTAAATTTGTATCCAAAATAAGATAACCCTTTTCGGCAAAATGTCTGACTTGTTCTTTGGTTACTTCATCCAGATTGGCTTGCTCAAGCTCTAGTTTAAAAAAAGGAGAATCAATCCAAGGGAGATTCATTCGGTAAACTTCTTGATTCATAGGGAGGAGTATTAAGATGTAAGAATTTAAATGGATTGGTCAATGCGGTTCATAAGTGGAAGGCTAGCAGGAAATTCGAATTTGCGGGCAAACAATAATTCCGATTGCATTAACTCTTCAAAATCACTCTCAACCAGCGGGTGGCTATACTTCTCAATGGGGCGATTCCAATGGGTATAAGTATAGTTTGTATTGTTGATGGGATCAATTAATTCAGCAGGAGCATTAACTAGAATTGTTTGATAAAATGTCTCATCTGGACATAAAGCATAGGAAAAATATTTTTCCATGGCTGGATTTTTTTTACAGAAATCTATCAGATAGAGGCAGGTTTTTCGAGTTAAGCGAACCCAGTTAGAACCAAAATAGAGCGTATATCTTAGTGGATTCAGATGTGGCAATGGAAATTGACCACTGGCTTTTAAAATATTATCTTTTATTCGATTGAGCAAAGTATGTCCGTCGCTGGGGTATTTGAGAACCAACCTTTTTGTTAAAAAAAAATAATAGCGATTATATCGGCTCAAATGCTGTTGTAGGTGCGGTTGCTCCAAGGAATAGTAACTGAGGAAATTCATTTTTGGGTGATCAAGCCAGAATTTATTCAAAACATCATTGCTAACCAGGGGATAATCCTGAGCACTTAGCAGTACTATTCTATGCGTTTCAGGGTTCATTATAAGCCATTGTCTAATCCCTGCAAGATTCGACTTTATAAAAGAATAAGAGCCCCATTGACTGATATAACGTTCCTGAACAAAACTAACATTGGAGAAATTAGATACTGCTCTTTCGAAATTAGTACTGTCAACACTCTTATCGATTGAAATTAAAAAATTGCAGTAATCAGATTGTAACCGTTCAACTAATCGCTTGAGTTGATCAGGGTTTTTGTGAGCAAATATCAAGTACGTACAATTAGGTGTATCCATTATAAATAATTGAAATGTCGTTTACGAAAAAGTAGCTATAGTTGATAGTGAATAAACAAGTATTAATTTTATCACTAACTAGATAATAGGTTGAATGAATGAGCATGTTGTTGAAGACTAGGTAATGACCTATAAGCACCCAAACTTATTTGGAGATAAAGCATTAGATGACAGTGATATAGCCGAAAATAGATCCCTTTTATCACTGTGTGAATTGGAAAAAGAAGCAAGAGTAGTAAGTATAATGCTGTTTTAGAGAAGTGTCTTCTAATTAAAAGTATAGCTATAATGGAAGTTAAAAAAGGATGGGTGAGTAGGGTTGGTAAGAAAGAACAAAAGATAGATGTCTGTAATTGACATCTATTGAAAGCAGCTATACGTTCCAAGAATAGATGGGCACTCAGGTTAATACTATTAATGTCCTTCATAGGAGTATTTGTAAGGTAATAGTGCTGTGGCAGCTCCTGTTATCTATACCTGAATACTCTAAAAGGTTATCAATGTATTTTAAAATTTCACTATAATATATTGTTTTAGAAGTGCTTGTACATCACCTCCAGTATACAATGATAAAAACAAATATCAGATTTGTCTCACCTTTTAAAGTTGGGAAGTATCTCTATTACTAATTGGAAGAAGCCTGGCATTCCAGAGAAAATAGTTTTAAAGGGTGTTCGACGGCTTTGTGGGTGTAGCCTTTTTAAGTGCTGATGACTGCATTATTAGTAGCGTAAACCATCTGCCCATTATTATCTATTCCAAAACCGAATTTGCTAGAGTACTAATGTACTGATGACGATTCCCTTTGCTTTACCCACTAATTGCTGATTAAGAGAGGTCAGCCGTATCTAGCAAATCACTTTCCATCTCAAGAGAGCGATATACGTTGCAATGAGCTCATTAGTATTATCAGAAAGTAAAAATAGTTCTATATTCCTTCATAGAGTAGAAAGAATATTTTTAAGCAATAATACTCAATTTTAAAAACAATTTACTAAAATTTAAAGCAGTATAATATTTATGTAATTGCATATCCAAGGATGATGTAGATTTATTGGAAATCTATTATCAAACTATTTGTCGTTTAGAATTTTATTAGTCCTTTTCTGTTTTATTGTTAGCTCCGCTTAATGATCAATAGATAAAGGCAAAGCCTGAATTTAAAAAGAACCACTCAGATCAATAAGCTTGCATCCGAGTGGTTCTTGAAAATGTAGTTACTATTATCTTTTAAATTAGTCTATCTTTTGTTGTAATAATACGTATAGCTAATAAAGGGTCTATATATTCATTTTTTTTCTGAGATCGCTGGCTTTGTTACACGCGAAATTTTCATTACTTCTGATTCATTACCATCCGTAGTTTTGCACCAATTGACGATTCACATCCAGTTCGGTAATGGGTATAGGCATTAAATAATGTCGAGTTTGGAATACGCGAGTTTGCAGGGGGACTGCCTTATAAAAGACGGCTAGTCCTGCTTCCTGGCTGTTTACATCTAGTCCGGTAGCTTTCAATTCTTCAGCCGATGGACGGGAATTCATGCCGTGCACGGGGCCATTATCAACGGTCTCTGCAATCAACCAGCGACGTACATCCCAAAAGCGATGAGCCTCAAAAGCAAATTCTACGCGATTTTCATTCTGAACCCGTTTGCGAAAACCTTCTAAAGTCTGATCTGATGCCAAAATAGGCAAAGCTGGCATGGATACCCGAGCTCTTACGGCATTAATGGCCTGGAATGCTTCTGCTGTGGGTTTACCATTGTACTCGTTAAGGGCTTCAGCATAAGCCAGATAAAACTCAGCTAATCGGAAGATAGGATAATTGCGACGAGCGTCAGGAGACGTGTACCAGTTGCCAATATCAACCGAAGGGTCGCACCATTTTCGGATGGTATAGCCGCTAATAGAAGTGGTTCCTCCACCCTGCATAGGCCAGCCGTTGGTGCCGTAGGCTTGGCCGCTACCCCACCAGGCTAAGCGAATGGGTACTTTAGTCCGAGCGGCCGCCCACATGCTATTTTGAAAAGAAATGGTAGCATACAATCGAGGGTCTCGGTCTTTGTAACGGTTGGATATATTCGTCAGCGTTACGGAGCTACCCGTACCATCGGCCCCCACCATCGTACCCGACCAGGTGCCCGTCGTAACATAACCCGAACTGGGGTCCGTGATAGGCTTCCCATTTTTCATCTCATAGCTATCGACGAGTTCCTGAAGCGGACTATAATGAGACCATCCGCGAAAGGCTCCGCCGTAGGGCAGGTGGTATTGTTCAATCATCTTCGTGTTGGGATGATTATAAGGAAGAATGGTTTCCTGCCAGTCGCGAGTGAAAAAGAGTTTTTCGTAGCTACTGATAGGATCACTCGAGCTGAAAAGTTTGTAATCCAGATCTAACACTTTTTTAGCAGCTTCTGCCGCCCGTAGCCATTTTTCCTTGGAATACGTTTGTGGGAACAAAACTTTACCATCCCTGTTTACTACGCCTGCGTACTTGGTGTTGCCGTTAAACAAAGGGCTTGCCGCGTAAAGAAGTGTCCGGGCGGCCAGTGCCAAAGCAGCCCCTTTATTGGCACGGCCCAGCTCTGCGTCGGGATGATGCTCGGGAAGTTGCCCTGCTACTTCATTACATTCTTTGACAATAAAGTCTACTACCTCTTCCGTTGAATTCCGAGCTACACTGTATTGCCCCTGATCGGTATAATCCAGCGATCGGGTGATGAGGGGTACGGCTCCATAGCGTTTAAAAAGCTCGAAGTAAAATAGAGCTCGCAGAAAACGGGCTTCAGCCACGTACTGAGGAATCAGAACTGCATATTTTGAACTTTGCTCGGCAGGTATGGGCACCGTAGCAATTTTCTCCAGAAAAATATTGGCTTTGCGAATATCCTGATACCGGTCTTCCCAGTTGCCCAAAGGGTTGTTTTCAGAGTTCCAGGCTCCTAGATTGTACTGCTCCGAACCTGAACCTGCATACCAGTGAAAAATGGCTTCGTCAGTAGAACAGGCCTGATCGCTGATGTACTGACCATTTCCATCTAAACCCGTGGGTAACTTGCTGTATAAGTGTGCTAATACCCCATTGACGGTATTGATGTTGGCCCATACTTTATCTTCAGTAACTACTTCTGAAGGAACAACATCCAAAAACTTGGAACAGGATCCTAAGCTGACGGCGATGGTCAGCAAAATATATTTAGAGTATTTCGTTATCATCGATTCAGAGATTATAGGCCAATTGTCAAACCACCATTGAAGACTTTTTGCTGGGGATAATTGCGAGAGTCATTAGGAATCTCTGGATCAAAAATCTTGAGTTTATCCCAGGTAATCAGGTTAAGGCCATTGACAAAGAAGCGGCCCGTTTTTAATCCAACTCTGCTTAGAATTGATTTAGGCAGCGTAAAACCTATTTCAACATTTTTCAGACGAACGTAGTTACGGGAGGTCATCCAATAGGTAGAAATCTGATTATTGTTGACGTTGGCCGAAGAAGAAAGACGAGGATATTTGGCATTCGGTCGGTCGGTAGTCCAGTAATTGTCCTTAACATCAGCCATTACTCCTACATCACCACTGAAAGGCCAGACCGCATCTCCCGTTAGCCAGACGTTACCTCCAAAGGCTCCCTGAAACAAGATACTTACATCGATCAGCTTGCTATTGAAGCCCAGGGCTAAGCCAGCCATGGTCGTCGGTACAGTGACTTTGCCATTGTAAGCCCGATCCAGTTCATTGATGACATGATCTCCATTCATATCCTTGTACTTGATATCTCCTGGAACGATACGTCCAAATTGAGACTGATCGGGGCTATTATCAATGTCTTCCTGGCTTTGGAATAAGCCCAGAGCAATCATGGAATACTGTTCATTAATGCTCCGACCGGTTCGCTTAATGTAGGGGCGGTCTTGGAAACTAGGCTCATCCATTTGCAAAATCTTGTTTTGAGCATAGGACACATTTCCCTTGATGAAATAATTGATATTTCTGAATCGCTTGCGGAGCTGTGCTTCCAGTTCAAAGCCTTTGTTTTCTACTTCGCCCAGGTTTAGATAAGGTAAACTGGTAATACCCAGGGTGGCAGGGATGGTACCTGGCTGAGCCAGAATGTTTTTACGTCGTTCGTAAAAGACATCTGCTGTAGCGGTGAAGGCATCATTGAATAGCCCCAAGTCCATCCCCAGGTTATACTTAAGAGCTTTCTCCCAGGTTACATTGGTCGCACCCAGTACATCTTCAGCGGCACCCGTGTATGCAACCCCGTTATAGTCTCTGCCAAATTGATAACCGCCAGCGTTCAGTGACCAGGTACTTTGGTAAAGAAAACGTCGCTGGCCAATCTTGTCATTTCCTACGGTTCCTACGGATCCCCGCCATTTAAGCAAACTGACAAAGGAAAGCTTACCCTTCATGAATGATTCATTGGACATAATCCACCCGGCAGACATGGAAGGGAAAAGATCGTAGCGTTTCCCTCGGGGGAAGTTTTCGGAACCGTTATAGCCAAAATTAATCTCGGCAAAGTACGTGTCGTTGTAGGCATAGGTGCCCCGACCAACGAATCCATTGTACTTATAAGGTAATCCTGCAATGGCATAGCCCGATCCTACCTGGTCGAAGTAACTTTGCTGGTTATAAAGGAGCATACCCGTGACGGCGTGCTTTTGGGCAAAAATCCGGTTGTAATTAGCATATAATTCAATCCAGGTCCGGCGGTTGCTATTGGCAGACACGTCATAGCTAAGGGTATTGGTTCCTTCCCAGATTCGACGGTAGGTCCCTTTGGAGAGATCTGTTTCGTTTTCGTCGGCCAGAGAATATTGGTAAGTCCACAAATTCTTAACGCGGCGAACATTCCGGTAACTGTAAGAGTCAAAGGAAAGTCGGCCTCGCAGGCTTAAGCCCTGCGTAACAAAGGGCAGTTGCAGGGTAAAGCCGGAGGTAGCCTGTAGCGTATTCTCAAAATTTCGCTGATAACCGCCCTGGGTCATACGGCCGTAGGGATTTATCGCTTTTGAATCTAATCCAGAAATACTACCGTCGGGATTGGTCATGGGATACAACCAGGGCTGCATGGCTTGCAAGGAGCCGAATATATCGCCTGCCCCAATGGGTGGGAAGTTATTATCACGAATGATACTTCCCAGGTTTAATTCCATGACCAGATACTTGTTGATGTCCAGGTCTATATTGGATCGAAAATTATAGCGATTCGAGCGAGCCTGTATATCATAATCTTTGATCTGGTCAGCAAAGTTGTAAAGACCATTCTGACGCAGATAAGACAGAGAAACAAAGTGCCGTACCGAACTGGTACCTCCTGAAACGTTGATGTTAGCCTGCATCATCGATGCCGAGGGCCGGATCATCTCTTTTAGCCAGTTTACGTTGGGATACAGATAAGCATAAGAGGGTTTGCTACGGTCTCTGAATTTGTTCAGGTATTCATCCGTATACATGGCCGAATTTTTTCCATCGTTTATCAAAGCCGTCCGATAGAGGGTGAGAGCATCGTAGGAGTCCAAGTATTCGGGCAGGCGGGTGGGCATCTGAATGCCCTGTTGCACCGTAGCCGTAATGTTAGATCGGCCTTCTGTACCACGGCGAGTCGTCACCAATACTACGCCGTTGGCTCCCCTTACTCCGTAAACGGCAGTAGAGGCGGCATCTTTCAGAATGGAAACGGTTGCTACTTCATTCGCGTCGATGCTTCCAAAAGAGCGTTCAACCCCATCTACTAAGATAAGCGGACTTTGACTCCCACTAAATGTAGCCATGCCCCGTATCCAGAGCTGGGCTCCGTCATAGCCGGGTTCTCCACTGGTCTGTAAGGTGGTGAGTCCAGGCAGCCTTCCCGCCAGAGCATTACTTAAGTTTGCTACCGGACTTTGGGTTAGTTCTTTCGTCCCCACGGAAGAAATGGCTCCCGTGACAGCTAATTTTTTTTGTGCTCCAAAACCTACCACGACTACCTCACTCAGATCCTGCTGTTTATCTTTTAAGGTGATGATCATTCGTTTCCCAGGAATAGCCCTTATTTCGATAGGAACATAGCCAATTGCACTAATCTGAAGGGTATCCTGATGATCTGCTTTTAATGTAAAATCACCATTGGTGTCAGAGATAACGCCTCGAACGGTACCTTTCAGGCGAACCGTAGCCCCCACCACAGGCGTTTTGGTATCAGAAATAATGTGGCCTGTAACTTCGGCATTCTGAGCAGCAACGCCCGTAATACTTCCCCATAATAAAAGGCCATAGAGCAGTAGATTTTTCATCCATTTGTATTGATTTAAGGTTACACTAAAACGTTGAGATTAATAGTCTATGGAAACAAATAGGCAATACATTACCTGACGCACATAGGAACCTATAGGCGTAAAGAAATTGCAATACTGCTTCGATCTATCCGAAGGCCTTCGGTAGATATTGAATCAAATAACTTACCTGGCTCAGCTAAATGAATAGCGAGCAAGTAACTGATATTTAAAGGGGAGATGTAATCAAAGAATTACACACCCAGCTCTTTAAGCTGAGCTACTAGATCTTTGGTAATTTCTTTCATCATAAGAACAAAACAGATGTTTGAATTAGATTAGGCGGCCAGTAAAGTAGATACAAGTTTACTCGTATGTTAGGTCAAATGTAGACGTATAAACCTGAGATGATACATATACTTTTTATGGCTTTTAATACAATTTTAACTTTTTGTTATCAATACCATATAGCTTGTTCTTAGCAACGATCAATACCTTAGAATGAGGATACTTTTTAAGATTTACAATTGTTAAACCCTGCTGTAAATTATGGTTTATGAAACCTTTCCTACTTGAGGGTTAATGGTGAAGGCAGGTAAGTTCCTTCTTTGCTCTAAAGACAGCGGAGGGGTCAATAATCACTTTAATGCTCGTCTGCGACTGTGTTGCAGATGAATGGAGGTGTAAACGAGACCCTCTGCCCGTCATGTCGAATGAAGTGAGAGATCTTTTGCAGAATGGGACGGGGCTGAGGTTAGTAAAGTAGCCTCGAGGCCAAATACTTTTGCAAAGGCAATAAGGTCCTTCACTTCGCTCTGGATGACAGGAGGAACAGTAAGGAGAGACTAACGCACTTTATTTAAAATGTGATTTATAAAAATTCACGGTAAAAAACTCAAATAAAGGAATCTAGTTCGGCGGCAGTTGCCAAGCGAATCTGATTAGCTCCTTATAACTTTCTACCAACAACGACGCTCCATAAAAGCTATACGTGTTCGTTTTTGCTGGCCCATTTTTTAGGCTTCATCCCGATACATTCTTCGAATAGTCTGCCGAAATGGCTTAAGTTCGTAAAACCAAGACGGTAGCCAGCCTCAGATACCGAAAGCCGCTCCTCTTTCAAAAGCCGGGATGCTTCCTGCATACGCAGATGCTGAAAATAGTCATATAACCCTTTGCCAAACACTTGCTTGAAAAGTTTACGTAATTTCAATTCATTCATACCACTGAGTTTAACTAATTCGGCGATGGGTAAGGCCTGATCTAGGGAGGCACTCATGGCATTTCGCACTCGGTAAATAGCCTCCATCTCCGCCGTACTCATGGACCGATAAGGGCTGGCTTGTCGATACCCCAGATTTTTAAACAGAAAATAAAGCAGGTGCAACGATTTTAGTCGATAATACGCATCCAGGAGTGCCCCCTCTGGAGTAGCAGTAACGATCTCATCCACCAGTAAGGCAATCTCGGGTGACATGAATTCCTCAATCCAGAAGGTATTCTCCGCCTCGAAGAGATGGCTAAACCTGGACTGATCTTTCCCAAGAAACTGTTGCAAGTAACTCATCTCAATCAGGATCGTAACCTGCCTGATATGCGATCGTTTGGGAAAACTAACTTTACTTGCTATACGCGAAGGCGTTATTCGTACGTGCGGCCTTTCCTGGGGTAATCGGTTATTCGGGTCTGCTCCCTGTTCTAGGGCACCCTTAAAAATATTCTGAAAGGATATGAACAGCCCCTTTTCGATGATAGTAATGGGCTTTCTTTCATACGTAAATTCTTCCTTTGAAATCAGTGAACGGATCATAATCATCATTTCGGGTAGAAAATCGACAATCCTCATCTCCTGAAACTCCAAATCGGTCAATCCACCTAATTGGTCAGAATCAGATACGCCTAATTTAGCTGCCAGTTGAAGCATGGGTTGACTATCGTAAGACGAATGCATGTTTTTGGACTATTTATATTCGTTTTTCCGATATTTTGCTCGTAAACCTACCAATACTTTTGCAAAGTCTACCAACGAAAGACTTAGCATCATGAAAAAGCGAATGATTATCTCGGGCGGAGGAATAGCCGGGCTCACGGCCGCTATCTTTCTTCAAAAACAGGGGCATGAAGTAACCATTTTAGAGCGAGCCAAGGCATTTACAAATGCGGGTTATTTGCTATCCCTCAAAAATTTTGGGGTGAGAATTATGGAGGAGCTAAATCTGGCCAAGCCGTTACGTCAGGCAGCAACGCCCTCTGACTTCATGGATTTTGTAGAGGGGCAGGGAAACCTCATCCGGCGTATTAGTTACGAAAAGATGAACGAAGGGATGGAACCATCCATCACGCTCACCCGGGGTGACCTGCACCGCGAAATTCACCAAGCCATAAAAGACAAAGTGAATATTCTGATGGACACCTGCATTGACTCTGTGGACCAGGACGCCCATACGGTAAGGGTTACCTTAACTACTAAAGAAATTCTGGAAGCAGATGCTCTCATTATTTCTGAGGGCTTACGATCTACTACTCGCGAGAAATGTTTCGAAGACAGCAAACTAGAAGATTTCAACGTTTTTTACGTAGGGGGACGACTACGCAGAAATCATACGTACCAAGTTGGGTCTTTTAAAACCTTCATTGATGTTCATAAAATGCTTTCCATCTACCCAATTAGTAAAGATGAACTGGCTATTCAATGCTATATCTATCAGACACAGGAGGTTTCCAGCCTACGGCAAAATGCCCGGCAACTCTTAGAGCAGACGTTCCAGAACTATTCTGTGGAAGTGCAGACCTTAATGGCTGACCTGGTCGAAAGTGGATTAGTCTTCGCTGATAAAATGGGAATGATTCATGCTCCAAATCTAGTTAACGGAAGAATTCTTTTGCTGGGCGATGCGGGCTATTGCCCTACGGCTCTATCTGGAATGGGAGCTTCATTGTCAATCTACGGAGCAAAAGCTTTGGCCCATTTCATGGCCGACTCCCCTCAGGATCTTTTGCAGGCGTTTACGCATTACAATGCTCTCATGCAGCCAGTCATTGAGAAATTTCAAAGCAATGCCAGAAATAACGCCGCCTCCTTCCTGCCCAAAGACGAACGGAATTTACAGGCATTTGCTTCTGCCTTCAGGAATGCTTCCGAATCCGAAGCTCACCGGAGGTTAACGGATCAAATCATTCTTACTCCTGATCAATGGCAATTGGTCCTTCCCTAAGCACACGATAAAAATCAATAAGGCATTATTCATTCTAGTCTGCTGTAATCAAACATGCAGACGGCCAGAGCATTAGTGTAAAGATTTTGAGGACTTTATTGTAGCTTCAGCATGAGTTTGACGGCGAATCTCATGTTGGGATTATTGAATGGATTTAGCGGAGACCGTTGGTAATAATAACTATCTCTTAGCTGAGGGATACTATCATTACTTAATCATCAGCGTCTGTCATTCAGAGTGAAGCGAAGAATCTTAGGTCCTTTTTTAAGCTTATTGGGTCATGTGGTAACTTGATTAAACCAGCCCCGCCCCTACGATAAGGCAGGTTCCACCTGCCTTATCTCCCTAGTAAAGCGAAGGATCGCATTCCGATTCGCATGAAGCTATTTAATTTTTAAACAATCTCTTAGACCTTGGCAATCATTGGAGAGATTCAATGCCTTCTACTGATCCCCTACCTAATTAAGTAAAAGTTTTTCAATGGGTGCATGTATAAGCGGACTAGTTGTATGTATTATGAATGAAGCAATATTGATGAATAAAGAGCAGATGAAACTTCGATAGTTAATTATTTTTTTGATTTAATAACGATATAAAAACGTTTTTAAAACTAAAATTATTAATTGCATATTTTCCTTTTCATTTGATCTACTAACGGTAATACCTCAATTTAACTTATCTAACCCCAGACTCTTAGCTAAGTACTTGGTTCGATTCTTAGGTCCTTTACCCTTCGTTGTTTTATCCTCAATGATCAAATCAATACGAATCAGTTCATTAACCCGATCCTGACTTTCCAGAATCCATTGAATCTGCTTTTCTGTGAGCGTGTATTTTTGACAGGCCGCCCTCACCTTGCTGGCAATGTGAAGGTCCCCTAAGGAAGTGACATAATCTATCGTTTTGATGGTTTCTTCGGCTAAAAATTCGCGATTCAGTTTTTCACGATCCCGAATCGTGAAGGTCAGGGCCGTAATTTTTTTTCGCTCTTTAGCCGCCACTTCCCAATCAAAGAAAACGCCGCAATGCTCGGCTAATTCGTTCTGGGTATATTTGAGAATCCGAGTCTCAAAAAGGTTAAAGTTTTTGTAAGCCCCTAACTCGATGTCAAGCAGATTCTTGAGCGTATCTACCTCTATGGTCCAGGGTTCCTGCCGAGCTTTCATACTCAGCAGTTCGTACAATCGAATGGAATAATTGCTTTTGAGGCTGAGAATAGCTTGTAGATCTAGCGTTGAATACCCATTAGAAAGCTCCAGAAACAACTTCTTGGCATCTGGGTTAATTAATACTGTAATCTCTGAATTAACGCCTTTCTTGCCTTCGTATTTAGCTGAAATGATAGGAACAATGAATCCAAAATAATCATGACCAGGCTTGGAGTAATCAAAGTGAATTTTACGAGTTGTCAATCGCTCCAGAGATTCCTTAATTCGTTCCCGGTTAGTCTCCTTCAATTCCGACGCGTTAAAGGTTATTTCGAGAGCCTCGTGCTTCCCACCAAAGTCAGCCTTCATTCCCTGCTTTCCCTTGAGACTTAGCAACGTAAGTAAAACGATATGTTTTTCGACAGCCAAAAATTCCTGCCGTGTAAAATTCATCGTGTTACTGATCCGAACCAAACTCTTTTCTTTCATAGCCAAGTATTGTAGGGTCTCAGCAAATATACATCATCAAATTGCATCATGATTCTTTTATTTGATTTATTTCCCACCCACCTTATGCAATTTGATGCAATACCTTATGCAATTTGATGCAATTACTAAGGGGTAACTTTATGCAATTTGATGCAATACCTTATGCAATTTGATGCAATACCTTATGCAATTTGATGCAATAGAAACATTTTAATTATTGATAATCAATAGATTATCTCATTTATCCACACTCCAGCAATCAATCAATTAATTAATACTACATTTTATCAATTAATTTTCCCCCCACTTTTTCGGCCTGCGTCGGCTCCGCCGCACGCTCATTTTTTGAGAGGAAAAAGTTTTAAATCAATACGTAAAGGTCAGCGGTGAACTAAATGATTAGTTCACCGCTGACCTTTCACAATAAATGTTCTTCTATTCTCTTCAATTACGTATATCTTCATAATTTTTAATTAATTGATAATCAGTATATTAATAAAATATACCTTATGCAATTTGATACAATTAGAAGTGAAAAGGAAGAATTGATACTTTGATTATCAGGCACTTACCTACTAATTGCTCATCTAAAACCTGGTTTATGCAATTTGATGCAATTAAGGATTATATCTGGAGTATTTATTGTATAAACTCCTGACAATCAGTTTATATAATGACTTCATAGTATTACAACCGCTTCAACTACATGTGTTAGCAAGCTTTTACCTTATGCAATTTGATGCAATTAGGCACCTAAAATTTCCAATCATAGTTTCTTACCTCCTGTTATACAGGCAGTTAACAATGTGTTTCATTATACTTTTGGAGTTTATGCAATTTGATGCAATTAGAAAATATTAATAGCTTCCTTGATGCTAAACCTTTTACTTCAGGCATATTGGCTAACTATCTATTCACCAGACCACTAACCACATTTATTATATAAAATTTAATATATATAGTATATTAGTATACATATCAAAAATATATTCAATTGGAAATCTATTCACTTCATTTACATAAGCTTTTCTTCATCTGTTATTTATGTACCTGAAATTTAGTTTACATGTACAGAGGCCTCTATGCTTTGAGTCTATGTCTTTACTCCTATCCTGATCTTAACTAAGATCAGGGAACTTTAGAGTATTTGCATCACAACGATCAAATTATAAGGCTGAAAACGATCTAGAGCTTAAAAGTCAAAGAGATGGAGCTCCCTTCTTCTTATTTCACTGATCTACCTGTAATTATTCGTAGTCAAACCAACGAAACCTTACTGCTAATCCATTTTCCAGAAATACGATTGTTGGCCTGTTTAGAAAAGCTAGATGGGTTCGCATGATCTGCCTTTATTGGGATTAAGGACCTAAAACAGATATATACTAAATGATAGTATATTGATATATAAAGTATTTAAGAACTTCTATCAACCTAGGGTAGAAAATGTCTTCTTAATTAATCTCTTTCGTGAACTATATAAGATGTATGCAATATCTTTTATCGATTAATTGCTCTACTATTTAGCCCTCCCCTTCATCTATATATATTTTTTCATATACTTGTAAATGCTTAATAATTAGATAACTGTAATATTTTATGATATCATTATTGATATAAACTGTATATATACAATAGTTTATAATTTATATAGAATATGATAAGCTTATTGATATTAGTATATATATCGAAACTAATAGTATATTCGCTGCTCAAAGAAAACTCCATAACACTTATGATTTTCACTACAGGTGGGATTAAGGGCGGTAGCGGGAAAACAACTTTAGCGACCAATCTAGCCGTATACCTCAGTAATCAGGGAAGAGATGTTCTGTTCGTAGATGCGGATGATCAGGAATCCGCTCATGAATTTTCTGTACAGCGAGAAATGGCATTAGAAGGTAATAAAGGGTACACTGCCATTCGTCAGTCAGACAAAGAAGTACGATCTGAGGTGCTAAAATTGGCTAGCAAATTTGACGACGTAGTTATTGATACGGGTGGTCGTGATACAGCAAGTCAGCGAGCTGCTTTATCAATTACTGATGTATACATGGTACCATTTTACCCTCGTTCCTTAGACATCTGGACGCTAGAAAAGGTGGAGCATCTGATTTCAGAAATGCAGATAGTAAACCCTAAACTAAGGGCTATGTCTTTTGTTAACCGGGCTGACCCCAAAGGCATTGACAACCGGGAAGTAGGGGAAATGCTAAAAGAATCGCAGGTATTGACCTATCTGGATACGCCCCTGATCAATCGTAAGGCCTTTGCAAACGCCATTTCCTACGGACTTGGAATCCTGGAATTAAAGCCTGCGGATGAAAAAGCTTCAGCAGAGTTTCTAGCTTTATATGAAGCAATGCTAACAGCATTAAATCAGAAAGCGTAGAGAAATCACTTGATATATTCTATTGATATAAATTTTGTAGATCTCGTATACTATAATAGATATATAAACTATATATCTATAAATATCTAAATTGGTATCTTTTTTTGATGTAAAAATCTGTAAGTATGGCAATTGCAAAAAAACCATCTGTAGCAAAGTCTATTGTAGAGCCTGTGGTAGATGAGAAAAAAATAGAAGCTTTGATTAATAAAGGTGGATCATCTACCAAGGCAAAACCTGAGGTGGTAGATAACCTGGATGAAGATGCTGTGAAGACCGTATTACTTCGTTTGTATCAAAGTCAGTTAACGGAGATAGAAGAAGTGTTAGCGAAAATTCCCAAGCGACAGCGGCCTTCCCGGCATGCTTATATCATTCAGGCACTGGAAGAAAAAATTCAGCGAGATTTGAAAAAGAAATAAGTCAGTGTAGATAACGTACTATTTAGAGGTGAAGTACCTGATCTGACAATAGCTAAAGGAGGGTAGGGTAGAAGAGCCAAGTGAAGAAAAGCAATACGTAGTTCATGGTTGACTTTCTCACTGCTATTACGAGCTGAAGAGTCTATCTGTGTAGTAGAAAGCAAATATTAAACAGATAGACTCTTTAACTTACAATCAAAGGCTATAGATATATGCTGATTACTGGCTGAGTTTATTATTGGGGTTCTTTCCAGGGCTGCTGCTATAGCACACGTTTAACTATAGAGCTAACTCCTTTTTAAGAGCTAGAATTTTTCCAGCACTAAGCAGACTACGTCATTGTGGATGTAAGAACATTCGAAAGTCGCCATACTGAACTGTATTCATGAATAAGTAAATACTAACTGCCTGAGTAGTTAGCACATATTAGTACGGGCTTTTAAAACATTGTTGAACAGTCTCTAAAAGATAGTCCCTTAGCGTAAACGTCTTCAATACATAAGATATGTTATATATATATGAATGATATCTATTAAAATATAAAAAACATATAATAGTTAATACTAAAAATAGAATGCTCACAGAAAACATAAGTGATGGTAAATGCAAATGATTCCATAGTACTCGCCCTTATCCCAAACAAGTAACTATAATAAGTAGCTAACTATTTTCTAGTGTTGAGCACCCAGTATTCTTACATAGGTAGATGCCCTAAGAAGCTGATTGTTAATTCAATTAAAATCAGTTTTGTGGAGTTGATCAGGAGTGAAGCAGGCAAAATTCATACGATGGTAAAAGTTGATGCAGCCTATAAGCGTAATTATTGATCTCTCAACTACTAAACCGAATCCCTATCTTATTCACTCTAAAAGCCATGTCAATGATCCGTTTTGTATTATGCCTTACTATAGCCTTGTTTCTTACGGCGTGTTCTTCTACTAAAAACTGGCAGGGCAATTCGAATGATGAGTCTACTCAGGCTGAGTTTAAAGAGTTAAACGGTAAACAGCATTTCATACTACGTGTCCCTAGTAATGATACCTATCTATCGTACCGATTTACAACAGCAGCGGGGGCATTACAAGCTTCCATCAAGTCAGCCTCAGGATTTGTATTTAATGATAAAATTAAATCTTTAGAGGAAAAACGAATTCATGTGGTGAATCAGAAGGGGGCCACGTATAAGGTGATGTTAGAAGGTAATCAGGCTTCGGGCACTATGGATGTTCGTTTTGTATCCTCTAACCTATAGAAATTAGTTTGACTCTAGTGGCTTCCTTGTTATCCACGTCCTTCAGAAGTGAGTAGGCCGTTCGTCGATTCTTTTACGGAAAACTTGTGTTGGATCATCTGCTTTAGTATAGGTTTAGGTAGCACCTATGCTCAGATAAGTCTGGGCATAGGTGCTACCTTCCTTGAGCGAGTAAGGGAAGCGATAACTAAAAAATTAAGGTAACCCCCGCCTGTAAGGGAGAAGCATTACTTAGGATTGGGTTAATCCTTCGGGTTTGAGTGTTGATAGGAGAGAAGGGAAGGGCCTTCGCTTCTCTCTGGATGACAGGGATAATGAACATAAGGTAAACAACAAGAGTCCTATTGAATGCACGGAAAGGCCTACTTGTGGTTTTGCAGCTTCTTTAAATACCATTCTCTGCATTAACATAAAACCTTTACTTCTTACATTTCTGAGGATTGATGAAGGGATGCGTATTCGCTTGGCGTTTGACCGAAATACTTTTTAAACTCTTTGCTAAAGTATTTTCGATCATCGAAGCCTACGGCGTACGCTACCTCATAAACGGTTAGGGGCTGGCTGATCAATAGCTGTGCTGCTTTCTTAAGTCGAATGGTTTTTATAAAATCATTGACTGATAAATCCGTCAGGGCCTTTAATTTTCTGTACAGGACAGGGGTACTCATCGCTACTTCTGAAGCTAGCTTATTTACTCCGAAATCAGGGTGATCCAGATGAGCTTCTATGATGCTGATAAGCTTATGGAGAAAAACTTCGTCCTGTGTATTGATGGGAATTTGTTGCGGTTCAAGCGTCATCATGCGGCTGTATTTTTGCCGCATTTTTTCCCGCGAGGCCAGGAGGTTATGAATCTTGAGTTTGAGAATTTCAACGCTGAATGGCTTGGTGAGGTAATCGTCTACGCCCCGTGCAAGGCCACTGATTTGATGGGCCTGGCTTGCTCGTGCTGTTAACAGAATGAGAGGAATGTGGCTGGTCCGGTCATCCTGTTTTAGCTTCTCAGAAAGCTCCAGTCCATCCATTTCCGGCATGGTTACATCGCTAACGATTACGTCTGGAATCTGACTAGTGGCTAGTTGCCAACCTTCCGAGCCATTCCGAGCCGTTAAGATCCGATACGTAGGCAGTAGTGATTCCTGAATGAACGTCAGCACGTCAGGGTTATCTTCAATCAACAGCAGTAGCGGCCTTTGGGGATCATCCACCGAAGGGATAAATTCTTCCGACGGTACTGCAAACGAAGGCGTGCTAACCTTCCAGGAAGGAGCCTCCCCGAAAGGTTGATTTAACTCCTGAAAAGCATGCTTGGATAGGGCGATTGTAAAGGTGGTTAAACCGGTTCGGCCCGCCTCGGGAAGTGTACTCTCAACGGTTAAGGTTCCGTGGTGCAGTTCGACGATGCTTTTAGCCAGAGCCAGACCAATACCATATCCGGTATTCTGGTGAAGCAGCTCCTGCACCTGAAAGTAGTTGGTAAAGAGTTTTTTGAGGTGCTCAGGAGCAATACCCTGCCCTGTATTGGAAATTTGAATGCATACCTGATTAGCCTTCTCAATGATAGAAACCTCGATGCGGCCCTGTTTCGGCGTAAACTTAAAGGCATTGGTCAGCAAATTGTACAGTACTTTTTCCATCTGCTGAGGGTCAAAGTAGAGTTCAAAATGAGGAGTCTGGGCGTAAAACGACGTTTCTAGGTGATTGGATTGGGCTGCATCTTCAAAGGAGGCAAAAATTTCATCGACAAAAGCTACGATATTCAAACGGCTTACTTTAAGGTCCAGTTTTTGAGACTCAACTCTGCGGAAGTCCATCAACTCGCTTACCAGTTTAAGTAAGCGGTTCGAATGATTTTGTACATGCTGGAGCTGCCTGGAGGCAAAAGGATCCTCTCGCAGAGCCTCTATGAGCGTATCAACGGGTCCCAGAATCAGGGTTAAATGTGTACGGATTTCGTGAGAAATGTTGGTGAAAAAATTCAGCTTCAATTGGTGAAGTTCCTGATTTCGCCTAAGCGAAGCCCGCAGCCAGAGAAAACGAATAAGGATGAAAAGCAATCCGCTAAAACTACAGGCGTATAGCAGATAAGCCCACCAGGTGGCCCACCAAGGAGGAAGTATCCTAATACGAAGCGAAACGGGCTGGGGTGTCCAGATGCCATCATTATTGGCCGCTTTTACAAGTAAGGTGTAGGTACCTGGAGCAAGGTTGGTATAGGTAGCGGAAGGAATCTTGACGTAATTCCAGTTTTTTTCGAATCCCTGGAGTTGATAAGCATATTGATTTTTGCCCGGTTTGATATAGTTGAGCAGGGCAAAATCAACGGAGAAAATATTCTGATCGTGCGTAAAGGTAACCGTTGAGGTTGAGCTAATGTCTTGGGGTAAAATGCCTTCCCCGTCACCAACCTTCACGGCTTGATTAAAGAGTTTAAGTGAAGTAAATACCAGGGGTGGTAAGAATTGATTAAGGGCTATTCGGCTGGGATCAAAGCTAACTAGGCCGCTGTTGGTACCAAAGTATAGGGAACCCCAGGGACTTTTAAAGTAAGCCCGGGGGCTAAACTCGTTGGCTGGTAATCCGTCGCTGGTCGTATAGGTCTTAAAAGTCCCTTGTTCGGGGTTAAAACGGCTGAGTCCGTTCTCAGTACTTAACCATAGGTAGTGTTGATCGTCTTCGAGAATACCGAGCACATTATCATTGGCTAGTCCGTCTTTCTCCGTAAAGGTCGTTACCGATTTTCCATCGGGATTTAACAGACAAAAACCTCCGTAATAAGTACCCATCCAGATGCGTCCCTTGGCATCTTCGGCAACGCAGTTGATATCATCAGATTTTAAATGCAGGGTATTTCTTTTGGTAAACGAGGTAATCTTTTTTCCCGTGGCATCTACCCGGTTGAGACCAGATCCCGTGGCAATCCACAGGTTTTTCTTAGAATCCAGAAATAGGTTACGGATGCCAATCCCACTAATTTTCAGTGGACTGGAATGAATATCTATGGTCTGAAATTGGCCCGTCGCCGGGTCTAGTACACTGATGCCATTCCGATCAGTTCCCACCCAGATTTTTCCTCTGGCGTCTTCGGCCAGGGCAATAACATTGTCGGATGCTAGCGAATGAGGTTGGTTAGGATCGTGCTTGAAATGGGTAAAGCGTTGCGTTTGCGGGGAAAAGGCATTAAGACCGCCCAGGTGGGTACAGACCCACATTGTGCCCTTTTTGTCCCAATATAAACTCTTGATTAAATTGGAACTGATGCTAAAGGGCTGGGAGGGCTGGTGTTTATACGCGTGAAAAGTACCTTTTTGAGTATCGTAATAATTCAAGCCCCCGCCTTCAGTGGCGATCCAGAGTTTGGCTTGGTCATCGGCAGTAATGTAGCTGACGACATCGTTGCTGAGCGTATTCGCCTGTGGATGGTTTTGATAGATGGAAAAAGGCGTAGACGAAGAATAAACAATATCCACGCCTCGGTAGTAAGTGCCTACCCAAATGGATCCGTTGGTATCTTCAAAGAGTGAGTAGATCGAATTCTGACTCAGGCTTTTACTGTTTTCCGGGTCATGCCGGTAGATATGTAATTGTCTGAGAGCTGGATCATAGGTATATAATCCCTCCAAAGAGGCAATCCAGATTTTTCCCATTTTATCCGGCATAATCTTGCGGATGTTCGGATCCATTTGGGTAGGCAGCAAGGCAGAGAAGTGTTTCTGCTGATACAGATTTACTCCGCCATATTTGGTGCCAATCCATAGATTTTTCTCTGCATCTGTAGCCAGACTCGTGATGAAGTCGTCCGTTAGACCGTCTTTTTTGGTAAACCAGCGGCAACGGTAGGTACCGTTCTGCGGGCGAAGTCGAATTAACCCTTTAGACGTTCCAATCCAAAAGTTTCCTTCCGCATCTTCAACTATGCTTCTTACTTCCAGGGGTGGCTGGGAAGTGGGAGCTTTGAACAGAGCCTGAACGGTGGACTTTCGGGGATGGTTTAAAATACGGACGCCATTGGAAGTTCCTACCCAAATTCTTCCTTTAGAATCTTCAAAAAGGCAATGAATGGCCAGGCTATGGAGACCCTGCCGCTTTTCGGCGGAGCTGTTTGAGCGTTGAAAGACATCTTTTCGGGAATCGTAATAGTTAAGCCCCTGCGTGGTACCTACCCATAACTTACCCCGGGAGTCGGCGAGCAGGGAAAGAATATAATTATCCGAAAGGGTCGTTGAATCGGACGGATCATTTTTAAACACCCGAAAATTTCTCGTGTCGTAGCGATTAAGCCCGTAGCGAGTACCCATCCAGATAAAACCGTGAGCATCCTGAGCAATGGCTAATACCGAGTTTTGAGATAAGCCATTCTCTGAGCCCAGGTGATTAAAGGCAATGTTTTGACCCTGGCATAGGACCCCCCACAAAAGTCCAAGTAAGCCCAGAAGTGTTCGAAGTGTAGAGGGGTTCATGCTTTAAATACGACTACCTGTATGTTAGCAAGACGGTTCTTTTCTAATCTACCCTCTTGAAGAATCGAATATACCAGAATCGGGCAAATTTTAAAATGTGGTTTTTCCTGCATTCCATAGATTATTTTATAAAAGAAGCCCTAGGCCAAGTCTTATTCCAGAAGGCCCAAAACCTTATTTTCTGCTGTTTTTAAGATTTTCCCCCCATTCTTTAAGGATTTTGACCGCCCTGACTTACACGCTTGTCGGAGCTTTGCCAATCTAATCATCAAGCCTCTTTATATTACCTAACACTACTTCAATGATTCGTTCAAAGAAACGGAAGTCAGAGCGATTATCGCTACCAAACATTTCCCCTTACCGGGCCTGGCTTCAATGGACTCTTACCTGGGTAGGCGTGTTGTGCGTCTGCGTACCGGGTTTTTCTCAAGCCTTAAGACTACGGGGAAAAATTACCGATGAAAAAGCCGAAGCGATTCCCGGCGTTAGTATTGTTCTGAAGGGTACGTCTAAAGGGACCGTATCGGCCACTGACGGTACCTACGAACTAGTATTGAATCAGGCCGGAGGTACGCTGGTCTTTAGTTCCGTGGGCTATAAAACTCAGCAAGTGGAGTTAAGCAATCAAACGGAGCTGAACGTGACTTTGATAGGAGAGGATCAATCCCTGAACGAAGTGGTCGTGGTGGGTTATGGCACGCAGAAAAAGGTAAACATGACGGGTTCAGTAGCTACCATTTCAGCGGCTAGTATTGAAAACCGTCCCGTTACTAACCTATCTTCCTCGCTGGCAGGCTTAGCCGCAGGGGTGAGCGTGCAGCAGGGTTCTGGTAAACCGGGGTCGGATGGGGCAACCATTCGAATCCGTGGGAATGGAACGCTCAATAACAACAACCCATTGGTCATTGTCGATGGAATCATCAGCTCAATGGACGCCGTTAACCCCAATGACGTGGAAGGTATGTCGATTCTAAAAGACGCGGCTTCGGCTTCTATTTACGGGTCTTTGGCGGCTAACGGGGTGATTTTGATTACTACTAAAAAAGGTAATAAAAACAAGGTAAGCGTTACCTACACGGGTATGTTATCGATTACCCAGCCCATGAATACCATCAAGTTTGTGACCGATTACGCCCGGCACATGAATCTGATCAATGAGGCCTACCGTAACCTGGGGCAAAACAATTTGTTTGCTCAGACCACCATTGATGCCTGGCAGGCGGCGGCCCAGAATCCTAACGGTGTAACGGCAAATGGGGTAGCTAATGCTCTGGCCTATCCTAATACGGACTGGACTAAGACGATTTTCGAAAATAAGGTATTACAAAACCATAATTTGTCCATCAGCGGAGGCAGTGAAAAGTCGAGTTATCTGCTTTCGGCCAATTATCTGGGTAACCCCGGAACGATGGCAAATACGGGTACGGAACGGTACATCTTACGGGCCAATCTGGATAGTAAAATTACAAAATTTCTTACCCTGGGGACTCAGACCTACGCTTCCATCCAATCGTATGGATTAGGTAATACCAGTACTGCTTTTAACTTTTTAAGACAGACGACGCCAGGGGTAGTTCCTTTCTACGAGGGTCGTTATGGTTTTGCTCAGGCTCCCGAGGAGTCAGCTACGGCTAATAATATCCTGTCGTATCTGTATGGAACGGGGGGAGCGGACAAACAAAGTCGGTTTAATACCACACTGTACGCCACACTACAGTTGCTGAAGGACTTATCGTTTGAATCCCGCTTTAACTATCAGACCCGCCTCCGCGAAACCAATACGCATACCAATCCGATTGATCGCTGGGATTTTGCTACGAATACCCTTAAGCAGGCCGCCAGTGCTCCCGATCAGCTTTCCACCAATTACTCCTTTAACAAGGATTACGCAACCACACTGGATTTGGTGTTACGTTACAACAAGCAATTGGGGGATCATTCTCTGGGAGCGATTGGAGGCTTTAACCAGTATTATTTTAACTACTACAATCTGGCTGCCAGTAAAATGGGCCTGATTGATTACAACATCACAACCCCAGGGTCAGCAACCTTACCCACCACTACGACGGGAGGTGAATATGATTTTGCTCTGAAGTCATTCTTCGGTCGCCTGAATTACAACTTTAAAGATCGTTATCTGCTCGAAGCCAACGTCCGTTACGATGGTTCGTCCAAATTTGCTCCCGGTAATCGCTGGGGTGTTTTCCCGTCTTTTTCTGCGGGCTGGCGACTTTCAGAAGAACCGTTCATGAATGGTATCAATAATCATGTACAGAACCTGAAAATCAGGGGTTCCTGGGGGATGCTGGGGAATAACGTCATGAATACCGATCAAAGCCTGGGTAACTATGATTATCAGTCGCTCTACAGCACGAACGCCTATTCGTTCAACGGATTGGCCGTGACCGGACTTTGGAAAGGAAAAATTGCCAACCCTTTACTGAAATGGGAGAGTACAGTCGTGACGGACATCGGCCTGGAAGGTTCTTTCCTGAAAGGAGCCATCAATTTTGATATTGATGTGTACCGCAAATACACGGATGGTATTTTGACCACACCACCCATTCAACTGATTCTGGGAACGGCTACGGCACCGACCCAAAATACAGCCGCTGTGCTTAATAAAGGCGTAGAACTATCGCTGGGCTATCGGGGTAAGTCAGGAGACTTCCAGTTTGGTCTAACGGGAAATTTCGCGTATAACTATAACCGGGTGGAGCAGTATAAAGGCAAACTCGTAGAAGGGTATCAGGATGTCAATGGCGTTCGCACGTATACCTCCAATCTGGGGAATGTATCTTCTGGAGGCGATACCCGAATTTTAGAAGGGCATCAGATTAATGAATATTACGTTCGCACGGTTTACCAGGGCAAGGGTAACTATGTCCCTAGTGCGGATGGAAGCGTAGATATTCAGGCGGGCCCGAAGGATGGCATGATTCGGACACCCGGAGATTTGCAGTGGTTGCAGGATATGACGGCGGCGGGTTATGTCTTTCAGCCCGCGGGGGGCGTTGGAAAATCCAAAATTTATTACGGAGATCTGATTTACGCGGATAACAACGGGGATGGCATTTACGGCAATACCTACGATCGGCAGTTTACGGGTACCAACACGACTCCCAAATACAACTTTGGCTTGAGGGGAGATCTTTCCTGGAAAGGCCTTGATTTTTCGATGATCTGGTCGGGAAGTACGGGTTTTCAATACTACTGGAATGTGCAGGGCTATAATAACTCCACGCTTCAGAATGGCTTTGCTATTCCCTTGCAAGTAGCTAACGATCACTATTACTACAATGATGCCGATCCGTCTGATCCTGCCAATAACATCCAGGGTAAAGCCCCTCGGCTAAAAAATATAACCGATGCCCAGAATGCGGCTGTAGCCAGTAACTTCTGGCTTTATAATGCCGGTTATATCAAGCTACGTAACGTTCAGTTGGGGTATAGCCTTCCGCAAAGCCTGACTAAAAAAGTAGCTCTGGAGCGAGCCAGAATCTATGTGTCGGGCGAGAACCTTCTCCTGATTACCCGTTATCCGGGCATGGACCCCGAAGTGGGAGCAAGCGTGGATTATCCCACCATGCGTCAATTTATGCTAGGCCTGAACCTGACCTTTTAAATCAAAGACCTCATGAAAAAGCTATTGATTTTTGCCACCCTTTTGCTGACGGGGTGCCGGGAAAATCTATTGGATACGTCTCCTTATGACTCGGTAAGTTCGGCTACCATGTGGACGACGGATAATTTAACCGATCTTGGCGTTACGGGTGTTTATAATGCCCTGCGTTTGAACATCAATACGAGTGCCGCCTCTGGAAACGAACTGTATCAGTTAGACCGTTTTTCTACGGGCGGACAGGGCCGGGACGCAGATGCCCTGCTGATGGGGACTATTACTACCTCCAGTGCTCTTTTTAGTGATAACTACCGGCAGCTCTTCGAGGGCGTAAACCGAGCCAACGATGCCATAGTCAACATTCCGGCTAAATCTCCCTCAACGGCTGAGAAAAAGGCCCGACTGGTAGCAGAATGCAAATTCTTACGGGCGTATTTCTACCTCCGACTCAATCAGTTATACAAAGGCGTACCGCTTTTTTTAGAACCCATCACTCCGGAAAATGCCCAGAGGGCTCGTTCGACGGAAACCGAAATCTGGAACGCGGTAATTGCCGATTTAACCGATGCCATTAATGAACCTAACTTGCCCGCCAAGTACGCCAAAGGCAATGGTTTATATGGACACATTACGAAAGGAGCCGCTTACGCTTTACGGGGAAAAGCGTATTTGTATCTGCAAAAGTGGGCTGAAGCAGCCGCTGATTTTAGCAAGGTAAAAGAAGCGGGTTATGCCTTGTTTTCGGATTATAAAACACTCTTCAAACTGGCCAACGAGCAAAGCGATGAGATGATTTTCTCAATTCAGCACATCGCCGTGAGTGGTTCGGGTTCGACTACGCAATTCTTTTGCGGCACCCGCTCTTCCTTTGGTTCTTGCTGGAATAACTTCCTGGTGTCGCCCAACGTGGTTGATCTCTACGAAAATGCCGATGGGTCCCCCTTCAACTGGGATGCCGTTCTGCCGGGATATAGCCGGATGACTCCTGCCCAGCGGGAAGTATTTTTCCTGCGTAATAATTTGACGACCAACGAAATGACGGCGGCCCGCAACCGGGGAGCGGACATGAGCCAGTACCTGCCAACGGGTAATGAAGAGCGGATTTTAAAAGCTTACGCCAATCGAGACCCTCGTCTGGCGGCCAATGTGATTACCCCTTACGCTACCTATCTGGGTGTATTCAATAATGCCAATGCTACGGTGACGTCCCGCTGGCCTTACCGGGCCGAGGCGGCAACCAATGGAGATTTACGTACGGATACCCAACCCTATTTTTATTACTTACACCGCAAGTTTGTCTACGAAGGAACCACCGAAACGCTCAACCGTTCGTATGGTCCGATTGACTTTCCCCTGATTCGCTACGCTGATGTGTTGCTGATGTGGGCCGAAGCCTTAAATGAACAGGGCAATACTACGGGAGCTATTGAATTAGTCAATCAGGTGAGAGGACGGGCAGGAGTAGGGCTTCTCAATGCATCCGCTGCGACGACGGTTAGTTCCCAATCGGATTTACGAGAGCGAATTCGCAATGAACGCCGCCGGGAGTTTGTGAATGAAGGGATCAGTTTCTTCGATGAAATGCGTTGGAAAACCTGGAAAGAAACCGTGTTCTACTCGGGAGCGGGGATTAAGCAGGTATGGGGAGCTAATGTGCAGACCTACTCATGGAAGGGTGATTATATCTATACCTGGCCCATTCCACAGACGGAAATTGAAATGAATCCTGTACTGACTCAGAATCCGGGTTGGGTCAATTAATGTTCGCCCGAGAAAAGGACTCCCTTTTCTCGGGTTACTACTTATTCCACTTAACCTATTATTTGCTACCAGTGATCATTCATCCATTATTCAGTGGATGAATGATCTTTCTAAAAATTCGTATATACATATGCGTTATTTATTACTGCTATGGGTTTTTCTTCCCACCTTGACTTTTGCTCAGAGCAAATCGCCCTATCAAACGTTGGTGTGGTCCGATGAATTTAGCTACCAGGGCTTACCCGATCCCAAGAAGTGGAATTACGAAGAAGGATTCGTTCGCAACAAGGAACCTCAATACTACACCAAGGAACGCCTGCAAAACATCCGGGTCGAAAACGGAACATTAATCATTGAGGCCCGTAAGGAGTCGTATCCGCTTCAAAAAAGTGGCTCGGCTAATGCTCAACGGGCTGGTCAAAGCGTGGCAGGCTATACATCAGCCAGCATTATGACGCTGGGGAAGAAAACCTGGAAGTATGGACGGTTTGAAGTTCGGGCTAAAGTTCCCAAAGGCAAAGGCTCCTGGCCCGCGTTCTGGATGAAGGGGGCCAATAACCCTACCGTCAAGTGGCCGTTTTGCGGAGAAATTGATGTGATGGAATATGCCGGAAAAGATTCTACCCAGGTGTACGGAACAGTGCACTACGCTGATTCGACCGATCAGTATCGTTACGAAGGAAAGAAACCTTCTGTAGGAGCCCCTTACGAAGGCTTTCATATTTACGCGGCGGAATGGTACGAAGACCGTATTGAGTTTTATTATGATGATTTGAAATACTTTGTCTTTGATCTGGCGAAAGCTCAGAAAGGCTCTGAAAATCCTTTTCAGAAAGACTTCTACCTGATGTTAAATCTGGCGTTGGGCCGGCAGGGAACCATGGCAGGTCCCCTGTACGACGAAATTCTACCATTAACCTACGTGGTGGATTATGTACGAGTCTACCAATAAAACCAATGTATGCGAAAGCTATTTCTTACGCTTTGGGGCTTGGGCTGCTGTCTGAGTCTTTGGGGTCAAAACAAACTAAGTTTACAGCAGGGCTGGGATTTTCACTTTGCCTATGACGTACGGCAAAAATTGAATAATCCCGTCATTAATGTACCGCATACCTGGAATGCGGGGGAGGTAGCCGCCGGAAAAATGGATTATACCCGTACGGCAGCTATTTATAAGAAAACCCTTCTACTGGATTCGGCCTGGAAAGATAAAAGACTGTTTCTCTATTTTGAGGGGGTAAACTCGGTGGCAGATGTGTTCATCGATCAACAGTGGGTAGGTAACCATAAAGGCGGATATACAGCTTTCTGTTTTGAAATTACTCCTTTTATAAAAGCAGGAAAAAATCCGCTTATCACCGTTCAGGTTAGCAATGAACATCGGCTGGACGTGCTGCCCTTAACGGGGGATTTCAACGTATATGGAGGCATTCATCGGCCCGTATGGTTACTTATCAAGGAGAAAAACTGTATTTCCCCGCTGCACTTCGCTTCTTCAGGCGTTTATGTGACCCAGCATAACGTGAGTGAGAAAACGGCTGATGTTTTCATAAAGACCCAACTTTCCTTATCCGACCCATCGCGGAAAACCGAGGTTCGCACGTCGATCTTGGATGCCCAGGGGAAAACAGTGGCCCAGCGAAAAGATCCGGCAGGACTTGAACAGAAATTCACCCTTGAAAAACCGCACCTCTGGAATGCCCGCCAGGACCCGTATCTCTACCGGGTGAAAACGGAGTTAATTGTCGATGGCCAGGGGGTAGAAAGTCACACGGAACCACTGGGAATTCGCTCAATACGGGTCGATGCGAACGAAGGTTTTTTTCTGAATGGGAAAAAGCTGGACTTACACGGATTCGGCTATCATGAAGATGTATCAGGGAAAGGCTCAGCCTATGAGCCGGTAGATTACTTAAAGGACATGGACCTAGTGATGGAAAGTGGAGCTACGTCCATGCGACTGACGCATTATCCGCACGGAAAATCCTGGTATGAGCTCAGTGATGAGAAGGGACTGATTCTCTGGTCGGAAATTCCCCTGGTGGGGCCGGGTGGGTATACTGGCATGGGCTATATTAAAAGCAAAGCTTTGGAGGACCACGCCCGGCAAGTCATGCAGGAACTCATTCGTCAGCATTACAATCACCCATCCATTTGTTTCTGGGGCTTGTTTAATGAACTCAAGCTAGATTACGATGATCCGGTTCCGTTTCTAAAAGAGCTAAACCAGTTGGTTAAAACGGAAGATTCTACCAGAATAACCACTTGTGCCAGCTTCTTGGATCGGGATACTTTTAACGAAGTATCGGATGTGATTGCCTGGAATAAATACTACGGGTGGTATGGCGGTTCTTTCGAACAAATAGGAAGCTGGGCGGATCAGACCCACCGGGCTTATCCGGCTAAACCGATTGCCGTCAGCGAGTACGGAGCCGGAGCGAGTATTCGGCACCATCAGGAAAACCTTCAGCCCGTAGAACCTACCGGACGGTTTCACCCCGAAGAGTGGCAGACGGCCTATCACGAAAAAAACTGGGAAGAACTTCGCAAAAGACCTTTCATTTGGGGAAAATACGTCTGGGTATTGGCAGACTTTGGTTCCTCCATCCGCACCGAGGGTGATCAGGATGCCCTCAACGATAAAGGATTGGTTACCTATGATCGTAACATTCGAAAGGATGCCTTCTACTTTTATAAAGCGAACTGGAATACGGCTCCGATGCTCTATCTGGCCGAACGCCGGAACGTTCTACGTCAGCAGTCGGTAACAACAGTTAAAGTATTTACCACCCTGAAGGAAGCGGAGTTATGGGTCAATGGGGTATCTCAGGGCCGACAAAAAGCGGATGACCTGCACCGCATGAGTTGGCCAGGTATTCAACTGAAGCCCGGAAAAAATACGATTTTAGTGAAGTCAGGATCTCTGGAAGATACCGGGGAGTGGTATTTAAAATCGCCCGTTCCCTTACGCTAAGGTTAATCCCTAATGCAGTAGCTTATGAAAATTTTAACCTCTATTCTTTTACTGCTTTCGCTTTGGGGGTATAGTCAGCCCCCTATTATTCCTTTACCCGCTTCTTACCAACGGGTCAAAGGAACTTTTACGCTCAGTGAGCACACCAGGCTAGTTGTAGAAGATTCTGCATTCCAGCCCGCTGCTCGTTACCTGGAAAAAGAAATGCAAAGGCGATGGGGACTCAAACGGTCTCAAAATTCCGCCACAAAAGGCCCAACCCTGGTTATCAAGGCGGGTCTGCCAGCCAGAGAAGGTTCCTATGCATTAGTAATGAACGAAGGTTCCGTGGTCCTGACGGCATCGAGCCCACAGGGAGCTTTTTATGGGGTAGTGTCCTTCCTGCAATTAGCGACTGAAAGCCGGAAGGTCCCCTGCTGGAATCTGAAGGATTCGCCTTTATACGGGTACCGAGGCTTTATGCTGGATGAATCCCGGCACTTTTTTGGAGTAACTAAAGTAAAGGCGTTACTCGATGAGATGGCTTACTACAAGCTAAACCGTTTTCACTGGCATTTAACCGATGAACCCGGCTGGCGAATGGAAATTAAAGCCTATTCCCGGCTGGCGTTGGTGGGAGGTGTAGGTACGGCAACCGACTCACTAAAACCAGCTCAGTATTATACGCAGCAGCAGATCAAAGAGATCGTAAGCTATGCCGCTGAGCGTTACATTACCGTCATTCCCGAAGTAGACATGCCGGGTCATGCGACGGCGGCTAACAAAGCTTACCCGGCTTACAGTGGGGGAGGCTCCCCGGCACACCCGGAGTTTACCTTTAATCCTGGTAAAGAAGAGACGTATACGTATTTGTCTGCCATTCTTAAAGAGGTGAGTTCGCTGTTTCCTGCACGCATGATTCACATCGGGGGCGATGAAGTAAGTTTTGGGAATGAGAAATGGATGAAAGATGCGGCTATTACCCGGCTCATGAAACAGGAAAAATTATCAACTGCTTTAGAAGTAGAGCATTATTTCCTTCGCCGGATGGCCGATACGCTTCGCAATCGTCAGGTGGAAGTCCTAGGCTGGGATGAAGTAATCGAGGCCGGGCTACCCGTCGATCATACGTTAGTCTACTGGTGGCGGCACGATCATCCCGAGCAGTTAGAGGCAGCTTTACGAAAAAAATACCGCGTGGTGCTTTGCCCCCGACTTCCCTTTTATTTCGACTTTGTTCAGGACAGTACACACCGGGTGGGGCGGCGGTGGGCAGGAGCTTTTAACCCGCTAAAGGCTGTCTATGAATTCAACGCCGAGCATTATCCGGGGGTAAAGGATCATCCAGGTCAGGTGCTGGGTTTACAGGCCAACGTATGGACAGAAACCATTTCTACTGCGGAACGGCTGGATTTTATGGTTTTCCCCCGCCTGCTGGCTCTTGCGGAAGCCTGTTGGAGTCCCCGCAAAGACTTTAAAGCCTTCCAGCGGCGGTTGAGTGGACATCTGAGCCAATTGAGAAAACAGGATATTCATTACTTCGATCCGATTAATCCTCAGGCAAGCCCCGAATTAGTGCATTAAGATTACCCATGTCAGGAACCCTGATTCGCCGGAGTGATCTTAAAAAGATTTTGGTTAAAAGTAGTATGCTCACCAGCCTGCATTCCGCTCTACAAGAGTCGAATGCAGGCTTTTTTATGATTTTCTCCCCTTTTACTTCGGATTCTCCTCCCTTCAAAAAAGGCCTGCTCTGTAGTTTTGGTTGAGTGATAAACAATTGCTTTCTAAACTAAAACAATCTATGAAATACCTGTATGTACTCAGTTTTTTGCTGCTGGGTTTCTCCGGCTGGGGCCAGGCCACTGGCGATTTTAAAATCATTATGGACCGCATCTTTGCGGGACTTCAGGCGGGAACCAATGTAACCACGCTAGATGCTTCTACCGCTAGCTTACTGTCGTCAATCAATGCTGATGGTTCCTGGTCAGACATTGACTATTCCAATGCCAGTACTCCTTCGGGCTGGGCTCCCGGCACGCACTTCACACGAATGAATACCCTAGCCAAGGCGTATTCTAATACCAGCAGCAGTTATTACGGAAATACCCAGGTCCGCCAGGCCGTCATTCATACCATGAATTACTGGCTGAGCCTGGATCCGGCTCCGGTAAGTTCCAACTGGTTTTATTACGCCATTACCTTACCCAAAGACATTGGCAACGCCTTAATTTATATGCGATACGGTCCACAGCCGGGTCTTGATGCCAGTTTGGAAAGCCAAATGATTACCTGGATGACCAAGGGGGTGAACATTACGACTTCACCGGGTAATACAGGTTCCAATTTGACCGATATTGCTCAGCATTACATCATGCGGGCGTGTCTGACGCAAAATGCCACTCCTTTATCGCAGGCCGTTACTGAAACGGGCAAGACACTAGTAATAACTTCGGGCGAAGGCATCCAGGCTGATTATTCGTACACGGCTCACGGTCAGCAGTTATACATCTACGGATACGGGCGGGAGTTTGTCTCAGGGGTTTGCAACATCGGCACCTATGTAACCGGGACTTCCTACAATTTTACCGCCCAGCAGATCGCCGTTTTTTCGTCGTATGTACGAAAAGGCTTTATGCAGGTAGCCCGGGGAAGATACAATGACTTTAACGTCTATGGCCGGGGCATTACTCGTCCCAACACAGGAATGGCGGATGCGAATTTGATTGAAAGAGTCAAAGGGATAGATCTATCGACTTATGCTTCGGAATACGATGCTGCCCTGAGTCGTATGCGTGGGCAGGCGGCTCCTTCGTACCTGATAAATGCTCAGCATCAGCACTATTGGCGAACCGATTACACGCTTCACCAGCGGCCAGGGTATCTCTTTGGACTGCGTAGCGTCTCTTCCCGAACGGCTAAATCCGAAAGCGGGAATAATGAAAACCTAAAAGGGTATTACTTAACGGAAGGCGTCAATTTCATTGGTGTGGAAGGAGATGAGTACTATAATATCTATCCGGTGTGGGATTGGAATAAGCTGCCGGGAATCACGGTTCCTGAAATCACCACCTATCCGGTTCGAACGAGCTGGGGCGTAAATCCTGGCATGACCTCTTTTGTGGGCGGCGTATCCGATGGAACCTACGGGGTGAGTTGCTACCGAATGAACGATTACAGTACCACGGCTCGTAAGGGTTGGTTTTTCTTTGACGACGAAGTGGTTTGTTTGGGAGCAGGCATTTCATCGTCGGCTACTCAGGCTATTAATACCACGCTGAATCAGTGTCTGTTAACGGGCCCCGTCACAGTTTCCGACGGCAATAATGCTGCTGTTGTTCCATCGGGAGATTATACCTATGCTGGTGGAACCGTCAAATGGATTCATCACGATCAGGTTGGGTACTACTTCCCGAGTGCCTCGCCACTCCGAGTGCGTCAGGCCGCTCAGACGGGTAGCTGGAGCAGCATTAACGCGGGTTACGCTTCCGATGTCATTAGTAAAGACGTATTTAAGCTATGGATTCCTCACGGCACCTCTCCCGCGAATACTAGCTACGCCTACGTCGTTTTACCGGGTAAAAACGCTACCGAGATGGCCGCCTATTCAGGAAGCCACCTTTCGATTATCGCTAATACGCCAGCCGTACAAATCGTTGACAATCGGACCCTTGATCTATGGCAGGTCATTTTTTACGAAGCCGGAAGCTTTAGTGCTCAGGGTATTACCCTGAAAGTAGATAAACCCTGTACGCTACTGCTCAAGAACGTAACTACTTCTGAGGTAGCGATTGTGGCTGCTGATCCCAATCAGACCGCGACGACCTTAAAAGTGGGACTTTCATCGGCGGCTTTACCGGTCATGAAAGAGGTGAAATTTACGCTTCCTCAAGCCAATGGTACCGCTGGTAGTAGTGTGGAAGGCCTAATCAACAGTTCATCGCCCAACTATACGGAACCCGTCGCCGATAGCCCCGTAACCCTGACCGCTATTGCTGATACCTACGTACGGGACGGAGCGGCCTATCAACAGTCCAATTACGGCACTGCGTCCACGCTGGCTATTAAAAACGATGCCGAAGGGTATAAAAGGGAAGTCTACCTGAAATTTGATTTAAGCGGTTTTAATGCTCCTTTAGATAGTGCAATTTTACGTCTGCGAGTCAATAATGCCAATGCCACGGTTACCAACACCACCTGGGAATTTTACGACGTAGCGGATAATTCCTGGACAGAAACGGGACTGACGTGGTCAAACCGGCCTCTGCCCGGCGGTAAGATTGGTGAAGTAAAAGGGGCCGTAGCGGGAACGTATGTAACGTTGAAAATTACCAACGCAGTTCGGGCCCGGCTGGCCAAGGACCAAATCCTGACCTTACGTGTTTCTTCTTCCGCCTACGGAAGTACCACCGATGCCCAGTTTACCGCCCGGGAAAATGCAAATGCCAGTCAGCGGCCTCAGCTTACGTTGTATCCCAGCGTAGTAGCGTATGACCAAGAGTTAGCCCGGGTTACTTCGGTAGCGGATGCCTACGTGCAGGGCGGAGCTAGTGCGGCTACTAATTATGGTTCCCAAACGGTATTAACCCTTAAAAATGACGCAAGTGATAACACCAAACGAGAGGTATTTTTGAAATTTGATCTGGCGAGTTTGCCTTCAACCGCTGGTCAGGTTCTCTTACAACTCTACGTTCCCTACGCCGGAGCCAGTATTACCCAAACTACCTGGGAATGCTATGAGGTTGCCGACCAAACCTGGACTGAAAGCGGAATTACCTGGAATACCAAGCCTTCGCCTTCCTTGAAACTGGGCGAGATTTTGGGCACATCGGCGGGAAACTTCGTGACGCTGGATGTAACAGAATGGGTTCGTAATAAACAAAGACTTAGTGGGGGAGCTAACCCATTATTGGGTAGTATCAAAATCATTTCTACGTACTCGGGCAGTACAACGGATGCCCAGTTTTCTTCCCGCGAGCAAAGCAACACCACCTTTCGCCCGCAGTTGATTGCGAAAGCTGCTGCCCAATCGTTACCCGTAGTATTAACGCATTTTGAGGGTAAGCGTCTGTCTGAGGAATCTATTGAGTTGAACTGGGCGACCGCTCAGGAGAAAAACAACCGCTATTTCCAACTGGAAAGAAGCAGAGATGCTCAGAATTTCGAGCGTATTTACCAGCTTGTAGGCCAGGGGACGGTTCAAAAGCGGACGTACTACCAATATGTAGATGCCGCAAAAGGAGGGACTTTTTATTACCGACTTCGGCAGACGGATGAGGATGGAAAGCAGACCGTGTCGCGAATCATTGCCGTGACCAGTCCCGCCCCAGTTCTTACCATAGGCCCTAATCCCACGAGTGGATGGGTTCGATTGAACCTGAATCAGGAGCCTACCGAACCCCTGACGGTCGATTTGTATTCATCTACGGGTCAGCACCTGGGGCGTCAAAGCGAACAAAAGGCAATCTTTGACTTCGACTTATCAGGCCTGATGAAAGGGGTGTATCTCTTGAAAATAAGCTATCAAAATCA
The DNA here is from genome assembly GCF_031453245.1 of Siphonobacter sp. SORGH_AS_0500. Classification (NCBI taxonomy): domain Bacteria; kingdom Pseudomonadati; phylum Bacteroidota; class Cytophagia; order Cytophagales; family Cytophagaceae; genus Siphonobacter; species Siphonobacter sp. SORGH_AS_0500. Next base: position 32,555 of record NZ_JAVIYT010000003.1, on the reverse strand, counting down.
AATGCAAACGCTTCGCATTTTACGCCACTAGCAGGTTTGCTAAAGTGATAGAGTCAATGCCAAAGGGGCTACAAAAGTTAAGTGACTTTGACATCTACTCAACTTTTGTAGCCCATGTCTTTTTAAGAGAAGCCAAATGCTCGGAGCTATAACGTATTAATTTCCAGATGAACGTCGGATAGGCTTTAATTGAGTGATAGCTATAATCACCCTGCTTCTGGAAAATAGATAATGATTTAAAGTATACCCGATCAGGTATACTTTAAATCATTATCTATTTTTTATACCCGATCGGTTATATTTATAAATAAAACAGGCTATATTGTACCCGAAAGGGTATATTATGAACTTGGCAACGTTTATCAAAGAAAGGCGTAAAGCTGTCCATTTAACGCAACCAGAACTAGCCGAAAAAGCGGGCGTAGGCTTACGCTTTGTTCGAGAGCTTGAGCAGGGAAAACAGACGCTGCGTTTGGATAAAGTAAATCAGGTGCTGCAATTATTTGGATATGAGGTCGGACCAGTCCTCATGAATCGCGATCATGAATCATGAGAAAGGCAACCATAAAAATGGGTACCCAGGTAGCGGGTTGGCTGACCCAGGATGAAAATGGGTATCATTTCATCTACGATTCAGACTATCTGAAAAACCAGGGAGTTAAGCCTATCAGTTTAACATTGCCCTTACAGGAGAAAGCTTTTACCTCCAATGTTTTATTCCCATTTTTCGATGGACTCATTCCAGAGGGCTGGTTACTGGAGATCGCAGAGAAAAACTGGAAACTTAATCCCAGAGATCGCATGGGTTTATTACTGGCTTGCTGTAAAGATTGCATTGGGGCGGTCAGTGTAGAAGAAGTGAAGGAGGAAGACGTATGAAAAGGTGCTTATTCTGTTATAAACCTTTGGAAGAGGAGACAGGCGATTTTCATGGAGCCTGCTCTAAAAAAATATTTGGCCGATCTACCGCTCCCGATTTACCCTATTCGGAAGCTGATTTGGAACCCCTGGCAAAAGAGGTCATTCAAAGTCAAACAGCCGTAACGGGTGTACAGGCTAAATTATCTATTCACATCACGGAAAACAGTATTGGTTCTCAACGATTTACCATCGTTGGTTTGTGGGGCGGATACATTTTAAAGCCTCCTACGCCGTTTTATCCTCAATTACCAGAAGTAGAGGACCTGACGATGCACTTGGCTCAGCTGGCGAAGATTAAAACGGCTCCACACAGCTTAATTAGGTTAACTTCAGGCCATTTAGCTTACGTTACCAAACGTATAGATCGAACCCCGAAAGGAAAGTTAGCCATGGAAGACATGTGTCAACTGACCGAACGGCTAACCGAGGATAAATACCAGGGTAGCTATGAACAAATCGCAAAAACTATTCAAAAATTTTCTGCGAATCCAGGTCTGGATGTCGTAAATTTCTTTGAACTGGTGCTGTTTTCTTTTCTGACGGGAAATGCAGATATGCATCTAAAGAACTTCTCCCTGCTGGAACAGCCTCCCTTGGGAATGGCACTTGCTCCGGCCTACGACCTGGTAAATACGGCCTTAGTTAACCCCGCCGATCAGGAAGAGCTAGCTCTTACTTTGAATGGGAAAAAGAAAAAAATCAAAAGGCAGGATTTTGTCACAGCCATGCGTACGCTGAAGATAGAAGAACGGCAGCAGACCAATATCTTTAAAAAGATGGAAAAAGCATTTCCTCAATGGCTCCATCAAATCGAGATCAGTTTTTTGAGCGAAGACTTTAAAGAACAGTACAGACAGATTATGAGTGATCGGTGGCAGAGGATAAAGGCTTTTAATTCAGATGTTTATGATTAATAATGATATCATAATTATATTAAAAATGGTATTAAATTTATATAAATAATATATCATTAATAGCTGCTTTTAGCATTACTCATGGACTTGTAATGTTTTCTTCTGATTTTTCAAATCGTTTGTTCTATGAATATAAACATCCCGAAAGTTTTAAAACTTTCGGGATGTTGTACCCAAGGTAACAGGCTCGTCATATAGCTTTAAGGGGTCGTTTTTTCGGCGAAAAGCTTAGCTTACCAACGTTTAATCCGTTAGCTGGTATAAAAGTCAGCCTAGTCCAGCCGGATTGAGCCATTTTCACGCCCTTCCAGGTTGATCCAATCCTTTGCTTTCAAAAATCTTATCTAGTTAGCAGGGTAAGGAATGGCTACTCCACTGCCCAGAGGCTCTCCTAAATTGGGAAGGCCATTCGCTTGCCAGGTAAACTTTTGTGCCCTTGGTGAGCGAGCGGCCCCGCAACCTTGACCCGATTGCGAATTAGCATGCTATAAAATTCAGTCCTCTTTCCCATTCGGAGGTTTGAAGAAACAATGATGACCCGGAGCAAATACATGGCGAGAAGGAGCCTGTTGAAAGATGGGAAGTGCATTTTTCTTCCATGACTTCGCATCCAATAGATTAGCTCCGTCAGTGACAGAAAGCATAACCCACGGAGTTTCTACGGTACTAGGATTTGGAGTGCCCATTCCTTAGAGGGTCTTTGTCTTCTTGAACGAAGGCAGTTGAGGGAATTCCGCGATACCCCTGATCTGCTATCCAAGGTAAAGTACAGAAATTACTAGCCTTCCTAAAAGTTTTGACATTTAATAATAGAAGCGTTCATAGATTTAATGCGTTATAGCATATAGTGATTAATGATCCATTTAAATAAGGAAATGTTATGATTTGAGGTTTTATAACATTTTTTGAACGGGCGTTTTTAAAATGTTATAAATCACAATTTTATGATTTTCGCCCCTGTGGAATAGTTAATTAATAAAATATTTTAAAATATGGTTTGGTAATTTATGCTTTATTGGAAGCTTGACTTAAACGTAGGCACGGTCGGGTTCGGGGCCCGAAGCTCAGGACAAGTCATCAAAAAACTTTTAGGAGGCTATCTCGCGTCATTCAGCCGAGTGAATATACGCATGAGGCAATCCCTTCTGAATCATTCGAGATTATTTTCACTACTTATGTAAGACTCCGCATCCTTACTTTTTGCACAATCAAGTAAAAGGGCATACGCATGAAACCTGAAGTAGAATAATGGTTAAAGAGCGAAATCGGTCATGTTTTGGACGTAATCGTACAGAATCTCCTTCATTGTTTCTGATGGCTCACTTAGTCCATGCCTGCTAACCGTGTAGATATAGGTAATCCCGATCATTCGAACGCTCATTTTTGACCCTTGAGGGATGAGTAAAGCACTTGCTCACCCGAGAAGCATACACTAATGAATATAGCTCAGCGATACAATGCACTGTTTGAAGATGCCCGCGAAAAAATAACGTTGGATCAATATCACTTGGACTCGCTTATCAGTTCATCTTCCGATCAAAGAAGGGGAGTTACCCTAATTGCTCGCCCTAGTAAAACAGTAGTAGACCAGATTCAATGCTTTCTTAAGCCTTTACAAGCCCTTGAGCCTACTCAATACTACTATCCCACATCCGATATTCATATCACCATCTTATCGATCATTTCCTGTTACGAAGGTTTTGCCCTCTCACAGATACAACCCAGCGATTATAGTAACGTAATTAAAGAAGCCTTAAAAGATCAGACCTCTTTTCAACTGGACTTTACAGGCATTACGGCTTCACCCGCAGGCATCATGATTCAGGGATTTTGGCAGGATGATTCTCTTTCCCGAATCCGAAACAGGCTTCGAACGGCCTTTGCTACTACGGCTTTACAGCAAAGTCTGGATGAGCGGTACGTACTCCAGACGGCTCATGCGACGGTAATGAGATTTCAATCGCCCCTCCAGCGGAAAGAAGAACTTTTAAATTATCTCTTGGAACACCGAACCCATGTCTTTGGTACCACTGGCGTAGATACCCTTGAATTGGTAAGTAATGATTGGTACATGAAAGAAAAGCAGCTACAAACTCTGGATCGCTTTTCCTTACAATGAAGGTTTAGCCCTTCACCTGGGTTAATTACTAGTTTTTACCCTTCATGCTTCCGGGATTCAACTCTAATGGCGGTGATAGGCCCTAAGCCAATACACTAACCATTGGTATCCTAGCCACAATGGCTCAGCACGAGCGGAAGTTAATTGCCGACCGCACCAAGAAAGCTCTGGTCGAGAAAAAGAAACGGGGCTTTGTGCTGGGAACTCTGGCTGACCTGCATGCCTCTATATTACAGCTTGAATGTATTCCTTAATCGGTCAAGTCTCAGATTAACTAATTGCTAGAATTTGTTAGCCAAGGAGGTAACATAGCATTTTTCTTTCAACTGATTCATGGCTTCTAAACCTATCTATTTAATCGATTTAAGAATCCATTCCGTTAACATTCGGGCCAAGGTTGTATTTGGAACAAAATGAGGTACTACGCTAATGATAATGATCCAGAATAATCTTTTTGATAGAACAGCCAAGTGCACTGACCAAATAAGGCTTTTAACTTCTTTGATCGTATAAGATCCCTTTATCTTAATACCATCTGCTTCGAATTCTTGTATTTCTCTGTCCATGGGGGGTGTGTTTTTGATGACGCAAAGGTTTCGCAAACAGAGGCTGGAAAAAAGGACAGGAAATTCGATTTTGTAAGACAAAATTAAAATAGACTACTTAATATACTGATTTACAGCGATTTGTTTTGTCTTACAAAATTATTAGATTTGAGAGAGCAATTAAACATTTCAAAATGCCATACAAAAATGTGGGAAGACCCACTTTATCGGATCGAGGAGAGGCTTCACGAGTTGTCAATTTTCGCTTGACGCAGCAGCAATATGATATGCTACGTAGATTACATGATTCGAGAGATACTTCTTACTGGACAGGAGAAGATTTGACCTTTTCTGAAATGGTACGAAGAATCCTATTGCATTCGCCTATTTCTATAAATGTTCCTTCCCTTGAGCAATCCGTTCATAGATATTCATCAGAATTCAATGAGATGAAGCGGTTACTGAATAAAAAGAAGGACCTTCCGGGCTATGAAGAGTTAACTGCTGCATTGGAACAGTTTACTCAGAGGTTAGAAACTTTAGAAAAAAGAGTGGATGAAATTCATTTAAAGCCTATCGCAGAACTGAACTAGTCATCTATTCATCATTTATACTGTATTAATCCGATGAAAATTAATCCTATCCCAGATGTACTTCCTCAAGCGATAGATGCATCTGTTCAAAACGAACTGAATAGGCTTTCTGAAATAGTGAGCGAATTTACCAACCTGGGGATGCACCTCTATGCGTGGGATTTGGAACAAGCTAAAGGGGGTGAAGAAAATATACCTCCTTTATTATTATTTAGAAATATCCTTGAATTGTTAGATTCAATCGCCATTCTTATCAGGCACTCATCTACTGATCCCTGTAAGCTCATCATCAGAACTATCCTTGAGTCAAAGTTTTATTTAGATTATCTTTTTAAAGAGCTTACGTATCAACGGAGTATGGCCTATCTAGTTTGGCATACCCATGAAGAGATCAATGTATTGAATAAATACAGTAGTGATACTGCCCAAGGCAAAGCATTCCAGCAAACGTTAGATGCTGACCAACGGTTCAACATTAACGTATCAGAACTTGCCAAGAAATTTGAGATTGAGAAGATGATAACTAGTAAAATGACTATGCTGGGCTATCCTCAATTTATTGACGCAGAACAAGAGTATCAAAAGGTTAAAAAAACTAGAAATCATATCTTCTGGTATCATCTCTATAATGGTCCTACCAGCATTAAGAAATTAGCTGAGTACCTAGGTGAATCTGCCCTCTATGAGATGCACTATGGGGGACACTCCGGCAGTATCCATGGAACAAAAGTGATGCATGGGCTCTATAACAAACCTGCTGAAGGGATGACAGAGTTTGTTCAAATCAGATACGCTAGAGATGCTAAAAGTGTTGTCAAAGAAGCATTAACCTTTTGCCTTTCAACATTTAACCTATATTTAGAAAACCGAGTACCCCAGAAAAGACCAGAATACCTCTCTCTCTATCGGTTGATAAGAGGTGATTTTTTAACTTTGTAATCGTATTTGATGAATTTTCTTTTATCTACTCTATTGAGACAGTACCATTACTAGTACTGATCACCCCAAGGACTTAACGCTTCAGTTGATAGGGCTTAATGAGCAATTCGGCAGGTAATCGTAGCAATTCACTGAATTTACGAATCATCGTCAGCGAAAGAGCTTGCTTATAATGCAGCACTTTACTTACGGTTGAATCATCTCCGTACGCACGAGCCAGATCCGCTGGTTTATAGCCGAAATCTTCCATCCGGATTTTAATCAGCTCTACGGGATCGGCCTCCGGTAGTTCATCTTCTACCAGCTTTTGTTCGTAATCGCTTATCAGCCGAACTAGAAGTCGTTTCTCTTTATGCTCGATGCTTCCTGGTTCAGCATACTTAATTTCCTGATAACGAGCCATGGCAGCCTCGTAATCAGTTTCACTTTCAATAAGAAACCACTGTTGAGTGATCATTTTTTGGTTTCGTTAGATGGTAAGAGCATCGATACGATCATATTCTGCGTGGGTGCCCACAAATCGGATTTCGACTTCCTGATCGATGAAATTGATTTCAGCCACGAGTCGATAACTATTTCCTTTGATCGCAAACCTTGCTCTTTTTCCGTTTAAAATCTTTGCTTTAGGAAAGTCCTGAAGAATGTCTTGTGACTTCGCCCATGCGGCTTGCAAAACAATCCTATTCCATTCTTTCAGGCTTTTGCCCGCGTCATTATGCTTTCTGGTAAAGTCCACCAACCGCTTGGCTCCAATAATATCCATTAGATATACAGAGAGTTAAAATCTTACTCATGTTACATCGCAGTTAAAGGGTTGACTGCCAGTTCGATAGTAAGAACCCACAAGGGTATACTCATAGGCAAACCATCGAGTATGCAAATATACGAATAGCCGGGTAATTTACCCGGTTGTTATAGAATATTTATAAATAGGCTTTAAAAAGATTCTCCTTTGAATTAGTGAGTTCTCTTGGATTATAATGCATCCCCTTATACTATTCTTTCAAAGTAATATTGGTACTAGAACCAGTAATCCATCTACCCAACCATTTCTCTATCGTTCAGACCTTTGTAGAGTCAAAGCCATACTCCAATAGCAACTTCCCATCGTTGGTGCTACTTAAAAGCGATTGGTGAGAAAGGAAGCTAGGCAGTGAAGGCAAATCAGTTCTCTTCATCCCTAGGCGTATCGTTGCTTGACATACACTTAAATCAATCCTAAAATGAAAGGTATAAAATTTCTGGTAACTGCTTTTACGGCATCACTGCTCATGGATGCATCCGCACAAACGAACCAAAAGACCGTAAGTCAAAACCCTTTTGGGTTAGTGTATGGAGGAGCCCTTACGGAAAATGTGAAAGGACAAGTCAGCATTCACCCCGTTCGTTATCAACTCCATGGGATTGAAATAGTGGCCAATGTGTATACGCCCGCTAACTACGACCCATCAAAAAAATACCCAACGCTGGTAGTAGCCCATCCCAACGGCGGAGTCAAAGAACAGGTAGCCGGGTTGTACGCCCAGCGATTAGCTGAGAATGGTTTCATTACCATTACCGCTGATGCCGCTTATCAAGGTGGCAGTGGGGGGAGCCCTCGGTACGTTGATAAGCCTGCCAACCGTATCGAAGACATCTACGCTATGGCTGATTTCATGAGCCAATATCAAGGGGTAGATACCGCAAAACTAGGCTTATTAGGTATCTGTGGGGGTGGGGGCTACTCGTTGAAAGCAGCCCAGGCCGACAAACGGTTCAAGGCAGTGGCTACGCTAAGCATGTTTAATTCCGGTCAGGTCAGACGCAACGGTTTTATGAACTCTCAAACGGCAACGATTCAGCAGCGTTTAGCGAAAGCTTCCCAGGCACGGGCTATAGAAGCGGCTGGGGGCAAAACGCAGTATGCTTTAACCAGCACCGCTCCCTTAACGGATGAACAAATTGCCAAATTACCCTTTGAGTTGTATCGAGAGGGCTCCATTTACTATGGGAAAACGCACGCCCACCCTAATTCAAGTGGCAACTATACGTTGAGTAGTCTGATGGATTTAATGAGTTGGGATGCCAGTACCAATTCAGACCTAATCAATCAACCCTTACTCATGATCGCTGGTAGTAAAGCAGACACCAAGTACATGACAGATGAAGTCTTCAGCCAAGCGGTGAACGCCAAGAGCAAAGAGCTTTTTTTACTTGATGGGGCCACGCACATTGAAACCTATTGGAAACCAGCGTATGTAGATCAGGCAGTGAAAAAGCTGGCTACTTTTTATCAATCCAATTTATAATCCGTAGCTCTTATTTGAGGTCAAAAGAAAATTGGGATTGATGCGTAACCAGCGTATAGATTCGCCTAAGTATAGGCTAATAAAAGACCCTTCGTTTAAGGACGTAGGGTCTTTTATTGATACCACTCATGTAATGAATTCTCTCATTTGGAGACATTTCTGTATTCTTGTTCGGTTACTGCCTGTAGCCATGTTACTCTTCCTCGGAGGGTATTAGGCGTAATGGCTACCTGGATAAATACCGTATCGGGAGAGGCACCATGCCAATGAGGAATGTCCGAAGGACATTTAACTACGTCACCCTTTTTAAGAATTTGAATGGGCTTACCTTTTTCCTGATAGTAACCAATGCCGCCCATCGCCATAATGACTTGCCCTCCAGCATGACTATGCCAGTAGGTACGAGCACCCGGCTCGAAGGTAACGTTGGCCACGGGAATGTTGAAAGCACTATCCGCTTGAACCAGCATTTTTACGTAGGCAATCCCAGTAAAGGTATTAGCCGGGACCCGATCCCCTTTCGGAAAAATAGACTCTAACTCCTTGCTGGATTGGGCCATCAGGTAATTGCTTATTAAACAGGCATATAGGATAGTAATAATGAGTCTGAATGGCTGCTTTTTCATTCTTTAAACGTTTGAAGGGTTGGGATTATCTTGTAGAGATTACTTGATGCAAAATGGCTCGGCTAGCATCAGCCTGCGGTTTGCCAATGTTTTCTTCGATGATGGAAAAGACGTGCTTGAGCTGGTTTTCCGATATTCCCTGCCGCAGAGTAAGACCCAGATGTGATTGAAGCATCGGCTCTACGCCGCCAAGGCTCGATAAAACCGAAATGGTCGTTAGTTCCCGCTCGGCGTAGGTTAACACATCCCTTTCAAACAAATCGGCAAATAAGTGTTCTTTGAGAAACCGATCTATTTCGGGACTAAAGGCTCCGTACCCTCTTTGAGATCCCGTATCGGATTGTCCACTCAGCGTTTCAAGCACCTTTTTACCCCGGTCATATTTTGGAAGTTGACTGGAAATGGGAGAGGCCTGTTTTCCGGAAGCATCGGTAATGCCCTGTTGTTTTCTTTGCTCGAGAACTTTCATAAAGGTCTGTAACCCTCGAATGCTGCGGGGAAATCCACAATACGCATACAAGTGAACCAGCACTTCTTTGATTTCGCTGATAGTCATTCCAGCTTGTAAACCATTCGCTAACGCTAATTCCAAAGCATCTAACTTCCCTAGGGAGGTTAATGAAGCAATGGCCACGATGCCTTGCTGTTTACGACTCAAGCTGTCTGAAGATGCTTTGTGTTGATTGGCATAGAGGGACTGATGTCCCACTGCAATGAGTAAGGAAAATAGAGTCAATATCAGGCTAAGTGACTTCATAGCAGCGTGTTTAAAGGGTTAAGCATTTAAAAAACCAAATCAATTCTAACGCTATTCAGTATACGAATAGCTATTTCAAGTTTAATTTCTGAAGCCATTGAATCACCTCTCTTTCCACTTCTTTGGCTCGCGAATCTTTAATGGCTAAAAGAATGCCCTTTTTCTCTATGCCCCCCTGCGTAGTAAAGCCTTCCTGCACGTTACTTTTTGGGCAAAGCTCCCTAACCGTTTGAAAGCTACTTCCTATACCGTATCCACCATTACTGTTAAAAGGGATAATCGTTTTACCGCTCAAATCATGGGACGTTAGAAAGCTTTTCATGGGCGGGGGAAGCTGCATTCCCCAAGTAGGAAAGCCGACAAACACCAGATCGTAGTGATCCATGTTTTTAATGCTGGTTTTCAAAGGGGGTAGAAATCCCGTTTCATTTTCACGAGTCACCTGGCCGACCGTAGCCTGATAATTTTCGGGGTAAGGCGTCTGTAATTCTAAGGCAACTAATTTGCCCCCTACCTGGTGATGAATCATTTCCGCCAGTGTTTTGGTATTACTGGTGCGGGAGAGATAAACAATCAAAATTTTCGCGGAATCAAGGGAGGTTTCTTCTATGGAGATTTCAGAAGTAGGTACTTCCTTTTGAAAAAAAGAGCACGAGCCCATCAGGACTATAAAGGCCCAGCAGACGTAAGTAAAGGATCTATGGAGTGGCATGGCTTCATGGGTTTAAGGAGAAAGCAGTTTAGCCCAAGAATACGCCTTTTCTAACGCCACTATTCTTGGGCTAAGTCAACCTCAAATAGATATGTTTAAGAATCGCTTCTTACGGAAGAGTGTAAACGTTTACAGAGATCCGTTACTTAACGGTTGATCATCTTTTGTGAGCTTTCCGAGTAGCGACGGCCCTGCACCTCAATTTGAGAAACGGCCTGATTGATCTCCTGGAGATCGGATTCGCTTAGGATGATTTCGGCCGATGCGATATTTTCTTGCAGCCGGTGTACTTTAGTGGTACCTGGAATCGGTACAATCCAAGGCTTTTGGGCGAGGAGCCAGGCTAAAGCAATTTGGGCGGCCGTAGCCTTTCTTTCACTAGCCTTAGCCGTCAACACATCCACTAAGACGCTATTCGCTTTCCGGTTTTCCTGCGAAAAACGGGGCACAGTATTTCTAAAATCATCTTTAGCAAAGCTAGTGATCTCATCAATTTTGCCCGTTAAGAACCCTTTTCCTAAGGGACTAAAGGGAACAAAACCAATACCTAATTCTTCCAGCGTAGGCAGAATTTCCGCTTCAGGCTCTCGCCACCAGAGCGAATATTCACTTTGCAGGGCGGCTACGGGTTGAACCGCGTGAGCTCGTCGAATGGTAGCGGTTCCCGCTTCGGAGAGTCCAAAATGTTTTACTTTCCCTTCGGCGATGAGTTCTTTAACCGTTCCCGCTACTTCTTCAATGGGCACGGATGAATCAACCCGGTGCTGGTAGAGTAGGTCAATGACATCCGTTTTCAAACGCTTCAGGGCAGCTTCGGTGACGGCTCGTATGGTCTCCGGGCGAGAGTCGGCTCCTAAGGCTGGTTTGCCTTCCTTAAAGCCAAATTTCGTAGCAATCACTACGTCATTTCTAAAGGGTGCTAACGCTTGTCCCAGTAATTCTTCATTGCTGAAAGGGCCGTAAGCTTCGGCCGTATCAAAAAAAGTAACCCCCACCTCAAAGGCCTCACGAATCAGCTGGACTGCTTCTGCACTAGTTACGTTGCTAGCATACCCGAAATTAAGTCCCATGCAGCCGAGTCCCAGGGTAGAAACTTCCAGACCACTCGTGCCTAACATTCTTTTTTTCATAAATACCGTATGGTTTAATCGCCTCTAGGCCTTCGAAGCGGGTTAGTCGATCTTACTACTTTTTAACGGGCCGGGTCAGTCTTGAAAAAGAAAGGGAGCCCATTTTCCACTGTCCTTTTTCTTTGATGTAGACTTCGGTGACCATGAATGGATTAACAACTTCGTTTCCGCCCACCTGGGCAACCAGGTCAATGTCGTTCAATAGAATAGCCGTGCTGCCGATGATATTCACGGATACGGAATGGATGGTGGCCTGCTTGTACCAAATGTTACCACTTTGAATGACTTCCAGCTCCCGGCTCTTGCCCCAGCTTCCACCCATGTGAACGAAGACGGCTTTGTCATCAAATAAGGTAGCCAGCGTATCTACTTTCTTTTCGGACATCCAACGCCACTTGTCTTTGGAAAGCTGGATAATTTCCTGTTCAGTGGGATTTGCCTGAGCAAAGCTTCTCTGATTAAGCAATAGGAGCAGGCCCAGTGCACTCACAGATAGCTTTATCACTTGTAACAAGGAAAGGGGTTTCATGGTCTTCAGATTTAGGATTCATATTCTCAAATAATTCAAGCAGTGCTTTGGCCCTGTTATTCTTTAGCAGAACCGTATTCTTCATCCGTTACCCGTTTAAACCAGATGGTTTTTCCCTTTTGAGTCGGGGAAGTGGCCAGGTAGCCAAAAGTACGATCTGGCGTAGCTCCATGCCAATGTTCAACGCCGGGGGGGCATTTAATAATTTCCCCTTGACGTACCGTCTGGCGGGCTTTGCCTTTTTCCTGATAATAGCCTACGCCTTGGGTAATCATCAGGATTTGCCCTCCGGGATGCATGTGCCAATCGAGCCGGGCTCCAGGCTCGAACGTGGCCAGGGAGGTACTGTAGGAAAAGACGCTGTCGGCCTCACTCAGCTCGTTCAGATACACCGTACCTACGTGGTGAACGTTGGCCGCTTTTTCCCCTTTAGGAAAAAGCGTTGATTGCTGAGCCTTGACTTGCATGGAAATGGCCAACAGCAGAATGAATACGATTCTTAGGATTTGCATGAGATCAAAGAATTGGTAGGCAGAACGTTGCATAGTACCACCTGGCTTAGACTTTTTATAGTAGCTCAACAAAGGTCTCTCATTTCTTGTGAGTCGTCCGTAGATGGATTACGGAGATTACTACCAATATCACTTGTCCAGCTGATGCTGCCGAAAGAAAGCGGATAACTCATCCGCTATTTCTACATTATTCAAGTCCGAAAAGGGAAAATGAGTATTGCCCCGAATGCCTTTTTCGGGCAGGTGCACGACGGTAGCATTACCCCCGTGTTTAGTAATAGTCGCGGCAAAGATTTTAGCCATTTCAAGTCCTACCCGCCAGTGATCTTTATTCCAGACCTGGGTTGGCTGCTTGGCAATGTTATCACCGTAATAAATAATGATCGGAATTTGCGTGAGCTTTTTAAAGTCAGCGAGTGGTATTTCCACGCCCTTTAATTCGCCAAATAGCCCAGCCGATGCCAGCGGCGGCGGTAGTTCTCCCTTAGGAAAGACAAAACCGCTGAAAGGTTCATAAGCCACCACCGCCTTTACCTTTTGGCTGACAATGGCTGTCATCCAACCGGGTCCCCCGCCTTGCGAATGCGTAATGAGAATGCCTTCGCCAATGCGGTCAAAAACTTTTGCACAGGCCTTCGTAACGACCGTGGCATCAAAGGCTCCCGTATTAGGCGTCATTTGCCGAAAGAATTGCTCTAAGGAAGCAGAATCCCTTGGAAACTGACTCCCTTCAAAATAATCGGGATAATTACCAATGCGAAACTGCGTAAACCAGAACTGTTCGTCGGCGGTAGGAGTGATGGTGATGGGTACGCTGCTTTTTCCCGCTTCTCCCCGTCGGGGCTGATCCAGGAGATAAACACTGAAGCCACGTCTGAGAAAAAGCGTTTGAAACCCCTCTCTGCCATCGGGCGTCGTTTCCCAGGTTTTTTTGGATTCTGCGGCCCCGTGCAGAAAGACCAGCGGATAGTTGCGGGCTTTCACCGGGACCTGGTAAAAAACGTAAGCATGATCACCGTGAAAGGTTTGCCCCTGCGGTTTTAAGGCGTTGGCCAGGTCAAAGCTTCCCGGTTCTCTTCTGCTAGTTCCTCCCACTAGAAAACTACCCTGCTCCTGAATACGCAGGGGCTTGGGGCGTGACTGAGCGATGAGTTCACCCGAGAAAAGGAGAGTAATCCATAGGATAACGCCTAAACCAATTCTGAGGGGAAAAAGGGCTGCACTAGGGGACGTATGTTTCATTAGGTTGAGAGTAAAAGATGATACTTGAAAACCCCAACCCACGCCTTATTAATCACGACCATCGGTTGGGGAACACATAGCCTAGGCCAGCGTGCGTTCTCCCAGCCATTTGACCATAGCCGGGTCTCGGTGATCAAAGAAAAGACTCGCCTTGGTATCCAGACTTTGAATGGTCTGCATTTGAGATGGGCTTAACTCAAAATCGAGGCTGTTAAAATTCTCAACCATCCGCTCTTTGCGAACGGATTTTGGAATCGCTACTACGCCCCGTTGGGTGAGCCAACGCAGCACCACCTGAGCTACCGTTTTATCGTGTTCAGCCGCAATTGAGCGAAGTACTCCATTGGTGAACAAATCGTTTTTTCCTTCCGCAAAAGGTCCCCAGGATTCAATCTGAATGTTATGTTCCTGGAGAAACTGCTGAGTTTCGATTTGTTGGTGAAAGGGGTGCGTTTCAATTTGATTCACCGCTGGTACAATATCGTGGTGAACGATTAGATCCATGAGACGATCGGGATGGAAATTACTAACGCCGATGGCTCTGACTTTTCCCTCTTTGTAGAGTTCTTCCATCGCTCGCCACTCGCCGTACACGTCTCCATAGGGTTGGTGAATCAGGTATAAGTCCAGGTAATCGAGCTGTAATTTTTGAAGCGAAGTTTCAAAAGCTTTCTTCGTGCCTTCATAGCCCTGAGACTGAATCCAGAGCTTGGTGGTAATAAAGAGTTCCTGCCGGGCAATACCACTTTTTCGGATAGCGGCTCCAACGGCTTCTTCATTTTGATAGGCTGCGGCCGTGTCAATGAGGCGGTAACCCGTCGCAAGGGCATCCAACACGCTACGTTCACATTCGGCAAGGTCAGGTACCTGAAAAACACCGAACCCTAAAATGGGCATTTTTACCCCATTGTTTAATTCTACTTCTTGCATGATTTTATTGTTTTCTTGGCACAAAGGTCTAGGGTAGATCGAAACCGAACCGTAGATAAATTACGGGGATTACTACCAATATTCCTGATGAGCCGTAAGTGAGAAATAAGAGCTGAAATAAAACCGTATGTTTGAAGTAGATAAAACAACGTTCCTATGAATGAACTGCGTCGGTTTGAGAGCATTGATGCGTATAATGCTTTTAACAAAAATGAAACCCGTCACCCCTTAATCAATATAGTAGATTTGGCGAAAGCCGATCCACGGCAGGGGTCACGGATGTACTTTGGCTTTTATACTGTGTTTTTGAAAGAAGTAAAATGCGGAGATCTGGTCTATGGTCGTCATACCTACGATTATCAGGAGGGAACCTTAGTATTCATTGCTCCTGGGCAAGTGGCAGGTATGAACAGTAACGGAGAAATCTATCAGCCTAAAGGATATGCCCTGGTTTTTCATCCCGATTTGATTCACGGGACGGCTCTAGGCCGCCACATGGCAGAATATACCTTTTTTGGGTATCAATCCAATGAAGCCCTGCACTTATCCAACCGGGAAAGACAGCTGGTGCTTGACTGCTTTGCCAAGATTGATTACGAGCTCGAACACGCCATCGATAAGCACAGTAAACGGCTCATTGTCTCAACCATCGAGCTATTTTTAAACTACTGTACCCGGTTTTACGAACGGCAGTTTATTACCCGCAATCACGTACATTCGGGTATTTTGGAGCGGTTTGAACAATTACTAAATAACTATTACCAGACCGATAAACCCCAGACCATCGGCTTGCCCAGTGTGACGTATTGTGCTAGCGAGCTAAACTTATCGCCGAATTATTTTGGGGATCTCATCAAAAAGGAGACGGGGCAATCGGCTCAGGAATACATTCAGTTAAAAGTGATGGATCTGGCCAAGGAAAAAATCTTTGATTCAAGTAAGTCTGTTAGTCAGATTGCCTATGAATTAGGATTTAAGTATCCCCAGCATTTTATGCGTGTATTCAAACAACGCGTCGGACAATCGCCCAACGAATATCGCATGCTACATCAGTAGAAATCAAGGTGCTCATGCAAAGAAAAACCCGCATAAAGAGATACATCTTTGTGCGGGTTTTTATAGGTCTTAAACAGGGATTGCTAACCCAGAAATACGGCTATATTTGCTTGTCAAGCTCCCGATGGAACGGTTGGTTATAAAACCGTTTTCCTTTGGTTTTATACAGGGCGTTCGCTACCGCTCCAAACACGGGGGGAAAAGGAGGCTCCCCTAAACCCGTCGGATCGAATTCATTTTCAACAAAATGAACTTCGATTTTTTGCGGGGCTTCGTTATGCCGAATGAGGCGGTATGTATCGAAGTTACTTTGCTCGGCTGCTCCCTCTTTATGGGTTAAAGCTCCGAAAAAAGCATTTCCTATCCCATCCACAACGGCTCCCTGTACCATGTTACGGGCAGCTTCCGGATTGACGACAATGCCGCAGTCCATGGCACTGAAAACTCTTTCCACGTAAGGCTCTCCGTTTTTGGTGGTCATGTCCACGACGTGGGCCGCATAGGAATTGTGACAGAAGTAAGCGGCTACGCCCCGATGGTATTTTTCAGCACCAGGCTTATTCCAGCCCGACTTATCGCGGACGAGTGTTAAAACGCCCGCGTAGCGATCCGGATCATACTCATTATTCTTGCCTACGGGAGCTTCCTTGGCCCGTTTTAAGAGCTCCAGTCGAAAGGCAATGGGATCTTTTTCCATGGCTTCGGCTACTTCATCCAGAAAGGATTGTTCAGCGGCTGCGTTGAAATTAGAACGCGGTGCCCGGAAAGCTCCAATGGTGATGTTTGAAGGAATTTCCCATCCTTCTGCTAAATAATTATCGATTGCTCCGGCCGGAAAGCGGTTGGGATGAATAGCATGCTCAGGAATACCTCCCCCTTTCACGTGGAAGGCAATCAGGTTTTTATTAACATCGAGTGCCGCCCGGTAGGTAGCCGTGTACATCGGTCGGTAAATGCCGTAGGTCATGTCATCTTCCCGGGTGTAGATAAGTTTGACAGGAGCTTTCACTTTTTGGGAGATCAGAGCGGCTTCATACAAATACTGACCATAGGCCCGGCGACCAAAACCACCTCCCATGCGGGTCATCTGAATTTCGATTTTGTCAGCGGGAAGATGTAACAACTTGGCCAGGGTCGGTTCACTCCAGCCGGGGGCTTGCAAGGGGCCTGCGACCAACGCTTTTTCATCTGTTACATGAGCAAAGAAATTCATGGGCTCCATACAGTTATGAGCTAAAAAGGGAGCCGTGTACGTGCGTTCAATCACTTGAGCCGCATTTTTAAAGGCCGTTTCTGGATCACCATCTTTGCGTAACTGCTGGGCAGGCTTTTGAGCATAGGCCTTCATTTTTTCCAACTGCGTAGCCGTGGTTTCCAGCTCGCCGGGAACCATCACCTCTCTGGCTCCATTGCGGCCGGCCACATTATCCTTTCTATCACCCGTAGGTTCCCATTCAACCACCAGCTTTTTGCGGGCATTCATCACCTCCCAGGTGGTTTTACCCACGATTACTAATAAATCGTTAAAGCTCCGGGTATCAAATCCCCCCTGGGCAAATCCATCTTCGTATAATTTCAGAGTAAATACGTTTGTAATTCCCGGCATTTTAAGGGACTCCGACGCATCAAATGACTTCACTTTCATGCCAAAGGCAGGGGGATGCTGAATCATGGCGATCAGCATTCCATCGGCCCGGTAGTCAAGTCCAAATAAGGGGGAACCCATGACTATTTTTTTGCCTTCCACATTTTTGGTCGGCTTTTTAATAATCGTAAAATCTTTAGGGGCCTTCAATTTGAATGCTTTGGGTACAGCGAGGGCAGCTGCTTTACTGGCCATCTGACCGTAGGTAGCCGATTGACCACTACTGTGGGATAAGACTCCAGCTTTGGTAGTAATTTCATCGACGGGCAGGTTCCAGGTGTCCGCGGCCGCCTGACATAGCATCTGCCGGGCGGCAGCTCCAGCCTCCCGTAGCGGTTTCCAGTACATGCGAACGGAATTACTACCCCCCGTAAATTGCGGGCCTAGTTTTACGTTATCATGAGGGCCCATTTCCACGGTGACGTTTTTCCAGTTCACGTCTAACTCTTCGGCCACGATCATGGGCAGCGAAGTCATTACATTCTGGCCAAACTCTGGATTGGGGCAAAGAATTTTGACCTGATTGTCAGGGGTAATTTTTATATAGGCCGTCAGCTCGGACCCGTTTTCGCTGAGCCCGGATTCCTGCCAATGATCGGCGGCTTTTGCAGAAGAAAACCAGCTGAAACTTAGCATCAAGCCCCCGCCTGCCAGAGCCGAAGATTTAATGAAGGAGCGTCTACTTGATTTGGATTCCATACGATTATCGCGAGTTAGGCTTGGCTTTAGCAGCCGTTTTGATGGCTTCTTTAATTCGCAGGTACGTCCCGCAGCGGCATATATTACCACTCATGGCATTATCGATATCTTCATCAGTGGGGCGGGGCGTACTTTTTAGAAGGGAAGCCGCACTCATGATTTGGCCCGCCTGACAGTACCCGCATTGGGCCACATCTTGCTCCAGCCAGGCTTTCTGCACCGGATGCTCTCCTTTGACCGATAAACCTTCAATGGTAGTGATCTCCTGTTTGCCAACGGCTGATACGGGTAATTGGCAAGAGCGAACGGCTGTACCACTCAAGTGAACCGTACAGGCCCCACATTGAGCTACTCCACACCCATATTTCGTACCCTGAAGATCCAAATGATCGCGTAAAACCCAAAGCATCGGAGTAGACGGGTCTACATCGACACGCCTTATTTTCCCATTGATCTTTATATTATAGATAGCCACTGTGGTAGAGTTTAGGGTGGAAGTTGATCCACTCAGCTTGGTCTTTTCAACTATGAAAGCAGGGTACTACCTACAAAGGTCTTTTTTAATAAATTAATCAGTGGTAGATAAATTACAGGGATTACTACCAATATCACTGTTCAGGAAAGGACGGATACGCAAAGAGGACTTTAATAAATGAAGACGATAGAGTTAAACAATGACAAGCTTTGTAATTTGAGATACGATAGCTCTAGCTATTTCAGCTATTTGTGTGCTACAAAAGAACTGAGATAATACTATAAATCTCACGGCACCTTACAGGCGAACCTGTCTTTAAAATATAAGAGAAAGTGTTTTCGCGGTATTGTTACCAAGCTTATTTACATGCTTTAAAGGTACGTTTATAAAATATTTTAAGCGTAAAGGGCCTCTGGATGCTCTCCAGAGGCCCTTTACGCTTAATAGTAAATTAATGAATAATTATAAAATATATATCAGCAATTTATATCGTACTATCGAATCTCGACCATTAAGAAAGGGAGGTCGGTTCTTGAATTCGAAGCCCAAAAGCAAGCCGTTGAAAAGTTCACTTACTCAAAAGAGGAGGTTCTGACTAGCTTTACCGATATTGAATATGGTAAGAAGAATGAGCGGCTCCAGCTTCAGGCGGCTATTGCCTATTGCAATATCTCCTCTACTCGTTGCGAAACTGGATCAACTCACTTGGAATGAAGCTTTCGTCTTTAATCTTCGGGATTCGGGGGCAATTTCGTGTGCCGTGATAGGTCGGAAGCTAATACCTTAAACACTGGCATTTTGACTATGATGGCTTAGCACAAGCGGGAGCTAACAACTGATCTAAGAGCCGGGCGATTTTGCGTAGGTACGCTGCTGGTATTCCTCATCCGTTGCCCTGTTCGTAATACTTTAGCAGCCCTTTATGCGTAATTGATACAATCATGTTCTAAATGTCATAAGTAATAGGACGCATGACAAATGGAATTACCAAACTTTTATCCTTTGAGATTTGGTTATAGCTTCACACTAGCTCCATTAAAAACCTACAGACCATTCTCGATGACGATATAAGAGCATTTCCAGTATTGGCAAAAAAGGACAATGAATAATCAAATAGAGTGGACATCCCTTGGCATATTCTTAGAACGTGAAAGCCAGCAGATACAAAGCCGTTTGCGGCTAAAGCAGCTTCAAAAGAATGAATTCCTGCTTAGAGAAGGGATGCTTTGCCAGTCGATGTATTTTATCCAGTCGGGTTGCGTGTATGAATATACGATGGGAGAAGTGGAAGAGCGAGTTACGGCTCTTTATGGGCCAGGAGAGTGGTGTATGAACTATTCCAGTTTTATATCTCAGAGCCCTTCTCAAACTTCAATCAAGGCCTATGCCGCTACTCAGGTGCTGGAGTTAACGCTCGTTGAGATTCATGCCCTGATTGCCTTATCTCCTGTCTATCTTCAGCTCGGAAAACTCCTGGAAGGAGCTTTGCATCGATCCCAGTATGGGGATGCTGCGATGAATCCTACCGAGAGATACCACCAGTTACTCAAAGACAAACCGCAACTCTTACAGCTCTTTCCTTTAAAGATGATTGCATCCTATCTTCAGATAGCCCCGGAAACGCTGAGCCGGGTTAGAGCTCGTTTCTAAGAGTTCATTTCTTGATTACAATCAAGTGCTTACGTAGGCAGGATACTTCATCTTTGCAGGTAATAACTTTCAGTCCAGTCCATGGCTGGTCAAGTATACACTCATATTCTAAAATCCCGGTTATGTTACTTGCTGTTCACCCTAAGTTACCGATGCGTCAGAAGCACCTGACGAAAGAATTTTACTTGCAAACCTTAGGCTTTGAGCAGGTGGGTTCTGATGCGTTTCCCGATTATCTCATGGTCAGAAAAGATCAGATCGAGATTCATTTCTTTGTTTTTACAGAGCTTGATCCCGCTCAAAACTACGGGCAGGTATACATCCGAACGGAGCAGATAGAGGCCTTGTATGCATCCTTAGTAGATCAAAACGTGAGCATTCATCCGGCGGGGGCTTTACAGCGAAAGCCCTGGGGACCTAAAGAATTTTCCCTGTTAGATCCCGATTCTAACTTACTTACGTTCGGAGAGCAGATGTAAGGAGCTTCTGGTTAAGAGAATATCTTGATTTCCATTTGTAATACAATTAGGTTAGCTAACCTATAAAAAGAGAGTTTCCATTCGCATGAATGACTACTGAAAGGAGAGGGTTTCGCCTGTCCTTAAATGGACGCTTTTCTGAGCCTAGTATCGAGGCAGGGTTCTGCACTAAACAGCTTCTTATAACAAGCAGTGACTTATTGACGACCAAAGGCCGTTTGCCGGCCGATAACAATTGGATTATACTGCGGATTAAAGTCCGCTAATGGCGGCTGAGTACTCCAACTATACCCACTCAGGATTCCGAGGCTGTCGGCGTATAGTCGAAACGTGCCCTGGCCTAAGCCTTGGTAGTAGGTGGTAGTCGACGTATTACGGGTATCGGTTGGGCCATGGGGATTTTCACTCGAATCGATAACGGCGAGTGCATATTGGGTGGTGTGGGCAATGAGTTTAGTAACGGGGGAGAGGAGGGTGGGCCTTGACGTGACCAACATGCAATGGCCCGTGTTGTCGCCATGGTTAGTAGGGTCCAGGTATTTGATGGCGATGATGTCGCCTGGTTGCACGTCTGTGACTTTACGGATGGGCTGGAAGCGATTAGCCGCCTTGATGGCCTCATAATAGCTAACGGCTTGAGGACGTTTTTGGCCCAGCCAGCTGTTGAGATACGCATCATTGACTCCGTAAGCATGCTCAAATAAGGCGTTTAAAAAGCCACTGCAATCGGCGTAGGCATGGTAAATAGTCGCAACGCTGGTTTGCCAACCGACGTCAGGCGTACCATGTTTATAAGTAGTATTACTAGCCGTGATGTGGGTTAGTAACTCTTGGGCCATTTTAAGATGTTGCAGCGGGTCGGCTGTTGGTTTAACCGGGTCCGTTTTCTGACAGGTAAATAAGGCTAGGATTAATAGCAAAGGCCAAAGTGACTTTTTCATCGTCGTATAGGAAAAACAATAAGCAAGAACGCATCAATTGCCCCAACAAAGAACTACAGATAGTCGATCAGACGCAATACCCCATTTCATCCCCTGAACAAATGGTAGGAGTAAATTATAAGATTCGTCAGGAGCCATTTATTTTATAAAGATTAAATTGAACCGTCTACGTAAAACAGGAGCTATCATTTCTGCTCTTTTTTTTACTTTACCCAAAAGTGAGATTTTGGTAAACAACGCTGCTTACCTATGATTCAGCCCTTTATTGGCGTTCCAGTATTCTTGGTGCTCCTGCTATCACTGGGTTGTACCAGCCCTACCTCGGTTGGTCCTACTTCCTCCACCATTCCCCTATGGCCTGCCGGTCGGATGCCTGATAGCACAGGCGTACATGGCCCCTTGATGACCAGCTCTACGGGCAATATAACGAACGTGGCGGTACCCTACTTGATAATACATAAACCAACTCAATCCAATGGACGAGCCATACTGGTCATCAGTGGAGGTGGGTACAAGCACATTGAATCGGGCAACGAGAGTGGAGCCGCTGCGAATTGGCTGAGCGGGCAGGGATTCACGGCCTTTGAATTAATCTATCGACTGCCCGCTGAAAATTGGCAAACCAAGTTCGTCGCGTTTGAAGATGGGCAACGGGCTCTTCGGCTGATCAAAAGCCTGGCTCCTCGGTATCACTATGAGGCAACTAAAGTTGGGGTGATGGGCTTCTCAGCAGGCGGGCACTTGGCGGGTATGCTGGCGATGGTACCTCAGCGACGCTTTTATCAGCCCATCGATGAGCTGGATAGTCTTCGGGCGGATGTACAGTTTGCCGCTCTGTTGTATCCAGTGGTTACCATGCTTCCCCCTTACAATTCGACGGTGTCAAAAAAAGTACTGTTTGGAAACGGTGACGACCTGCCAGCGGAGCGGCAGTATTCGGTGGAGCAGTTGGTCAGTGCCCAGACACCCCCCATGTTTTTAGCACAAGCCAAAGATGATTCGACGGCCTCGGTCCAGAACAGTGAGTTGCTTTATCAGGCTCTGTCCTGTCATGGGATAACGGCCTCTCAACTACAGCTTTTTGAGAATGGGGGGCATGGCTGGGGGTTGGGGAAGGCAGGTACGGCTGAAACCGTATGGCCTTCTTTGTTCCAGGCCTGGGCCGTCAAAAACGGTTTTTGGTAGCGATCAGGTTACCTAAAAGGATAACGCCGTTTGCTCCTAACTCAACACGCCAAAGGCTCCTTGTGTGAGATAATCCAGTGTTCATGAATCTGCTTGAGTTTCAGCCTTGAACCAGATGCGTAGCCTCCTTCCAACGAGGACTGAAGGGTGACTAGTACTGGGGCATCCCTTACCAGAATTGGAAGCATCGTATGAATTGATTACAGCATTCTACTCAGCCGCCCTGTTTGCCGCCAGCGGCTTACAATGGTGATGGCTTAGTGCAATTCTACTCATGAAGGGAAGCCCAGAAACGGTCCGTATTTGTTTTCTAGACTCTTTACGTATCGATACATTAAAAGGTGTTTTAACGTATTGCCCTACGCTATTGCTCTAAATAACTTAAGGCAAAGGCTACCCAGTCCTTTATGGATTTATCCAAATACATATCGGGTTGAATACCAATGTTATCGATGGGGTAGTCCGGCAACCGTAAAGCTCGATACGTGGGCATGAATAATTGGTAGGGCGGACAGCCAAAGTCAATCAGATAGGCATTTCCATAATCTAAGGCTCCGTAGCTGGGTGTGCCTAGTACCTTTACTTTTTTACTTTGCTTGGCAATAAACAAAAAATATTCTGCTGAACTGCCTGTGCCTTTGTTGGCAAGAATGACGATTTGTTGGGGACTTTTAGGAGCTAAGGTAAGGGTATCCACATAGACAGGCTGTCCGGTTTTATTGAAGTTCACGAACGTTCCCAGATTTGCCTTCAAGGTTTGAATCTGTCGATCTGTCCCCTGGGTTGACGTGTTTTTATCCAGGCTTTTTTTATACGTTTCTAGATTATCAATGTACGTTTGAGTAGCTAGAAATTCGGCTCCTGTATGACGTACGAATTTTCCTGAAATGTAAGGAAGCAATCTTTGATAGGCATCCGTGGTTCCACCGGGATTGCCACGAAGGTCAATGATCAGGTTTTTACTGGATTCAAGTAAGGAAATATGTTCAGTCAGGAGGTGGTTGATCGTCTCTAAATGCTGATACTCAAAACTGGGTAGTCTTAAAACCGAAGTCTTTTCGGATAGTTTTTTAAAATAAAAGCCTTCCAGCTCTTTGAGACGGCTTTCGATCTGAATCTTGTCGATCCGAGGTTTGGGCAATTCTTTGGTTAAGACTACCTGTATCTGCTCTAAAAACAATAAGGCTCCATGAAAGCTTTGATACTGTCCTTTCTGAATCGACCGATCCATCAAGGCGTAAGTAAAGTCACCACTGGCAAGCAATTTAAATTTGATGTCTTTCGGTTTCCAGGCATTGGATGCCGACTCAATAATGAACCCGATGTATTCATTAGTGTGTACCTTTTTTAAACCAATTTTATACCCTTGCATGGTATAAATGCCTTCCAGGCTGTCTTGCGTGCTCTGTAGGTGTTGCTCAAATTCTTTAAAATCAATCGTCAGCTTCTCGCTAAATTTACCAGTAGCAGCGGCGAATGGCGTCCCATTAGATCCTACCCAGAGATGCGGATCTTTAAAAAAATCGGTGTATGTTTTCAACAGGCTCTGGCACCCCTTATCATCCCTGTTTTTTGCCTCATTATGGAGCGTTTGCTTTAAACTCTGATAGAGTGAAGGGTCTTGCGTTTTAGCGGAAAAGCCGGGGTATTCGCGTTCTACTTTAATAATCAGCTTTTCCAAAGTTCTCGTACAGGAGCACTGGGGTGGTTGAGCTTGGAGTGGGAGAATGAGCAGTAAAAGGGCAGACAGGTAAAGTAATCGTTTCATTTTGATACAAATCGGTTATCGGGCAAAAGTAATAGGCTGCCGACCCGCTGAAATTGTAAAAATGTAAACCCGCTAGATAAAGAGCCAAAGGCATTCCTGATTAGTATCTACTTTTTTAAAGAACGTATAAGGATTTACAGAAGTGAGTTGTTTAAAGTCTTTGATGAGGTGGGACTGGTCGTAAAACATGCTTTCGTAGGAAAGTTCCGTTAAACTTTTCATGTTTTTTTGATTAGCGATGGCCGCTCTAAATCGATGAATCTTGCGGTATTCAACCGGAGATTTGCCTATTACTTTATTAAAAAGTTTGCTTAGGTACTGCCTCGAAAAGCCATGTCTGTGAGCGATGTCCTCTATTTTTTCTTCTGACTCAAGAGCGAAAAGAACCTCCTTCAGGTGCCGAAACTCCCTGATCTGTAGCTTGGAAAGCCAGTACGCTTCCAATTTTTTTCTCTGAAGGCTTCGATCGGAAGTCGAGAGAATTTCATTCATGTTAGGAATAAAATCAGAGAAGGGATTAAAATCGAGGGCGGTGTTTCGTTCAAAAAGTGAATGAGGATTCTCAATGAAATGATTAATTCCCAGAGGTTTGAAATAAATGGTTATCTCCAGGATCGGTCCATCATAGAGCACCTCAATGGGAGTAGTATAACGGGAAACGAAGTTAGAAAGGACCGTTTGCTGAGCAGAAGGACGAACCAGGAGCCTATTCTTTTCCATCTCAATAGTAACGCCCTGACTTACGGAAACAATAAAATAATTATTGGGGAACGTCCAGTAATGAAGGTTATCAGCATGTGTGCCCGGAGCGATGAAGTAATATCCCTCGATATAGGGGGTTAAAGCCTCCAGGGTTGGCCTATAAAATTCCAGGTTCATGGGGTGCTCGTGTAAAGCTTTGTTGTAAATGAATGGACTAGCAAGAAACTGGATAAAGATTCAGGCAATAGCACAAGAGTGATTAACAAAAAAATTAGCTGCGACTGCGGCACGTTGACCGGGTTACGCGGATCGGGTCGTCAATGGAAGATAAAAATAAGTGTTCTTGGGCGAGGATTGTCTTTAAATGCCATTTTCTGTGTCTGGAAAACGTACGATCCTTTTTACGTTTTAAAGGAAGCACTAGAAAAAGTTACTTTGGAAGTGGTAGTAAGCGATAAGTATCTTTTCTGAACAAGCAGTACATGAGCGGATAGGTACAAGACACCTATATATCAGAGGCTGCTTGTTACGTAAGTGTTTGGGTTTAGCTACCTGATTGATCAGAATAAATAAGAGACAGGCTACAAAAAATAAGACTCCCTCAAAGAAGGAGCCCATTAGGCTACACTTAACCAAAACTAAAAATTAAACGACTTATGGTTTCGAAAGTCCTGCTTTAAGAAAAGCTAGGAACGCTGAGGTGTCATAATTTGCTCCTTGGGGCGGCACCAGGGTTTTTTCACTTTGCGGATCCAGCAACACGTAATAGGGCTGAGAGTTAGCCTGAAAACGCAGGGCCTGCAAGGTGCTCCATTTCTTACCGATCGTTTTTATTTCCTTGCCGTTGATTACCGTTTGTTCCGATGGGTCTAATTCCGTTTTATCATCCACGTATAATTGAATCAATACGTAGTCCTCTTTAATAGTCTTTAGCACCGCTGGATCAGGCCAGACGGTAGCTTCCATTTTGCGACAGTTTACGCAGGCATGCCCGGTAAAGTCAATTAAAATGGGCTTGCCTACTTTTCGGGCGTACGCCAAACCTTCGTCGTAATCAAAGAAAGCATTGAGTCCCAGGGGAGCGTGAAAGAGTTCGCTATACTTATGCTTTTCGTTTGCAACTGGAGTGCTTCCTGTATTTCCCGCCAGACTAGCCGAATACAGATCGAAGTCCTGGGTTTGTTGCGGGGGCAGAAAAGCAGCAATGGCTTTCAGGGGAGCTCCCCACAGCCCCGGCACCATGTAGAGCGAGAAACTCAGCGAAAGCACTGCCAGAAAGAAGCGGGGTACGGAAAGAGAAACCAGCGGCGAATCATGTGCAAAGCGAAGTTTACCCAAAAGATAAAAGCCCAGACAGGCAAAGAGGATAATCCACAAGACGAGGAAAACTTCCCGGTCAAACCACTGCCAGTGGTAGGCTAAATCAACATTGGAGAGAAATTTCAAAGCCAGGGCCAGTTCCAGGATACCTAGCGTCACCTTCACTGAATTGAGCCAGCCACCGGATTTAGGCAGGGTTTTCATCCAGGAGGGAAACAGGGAAAACAAAGTAAAAGGCAGCGACAGAGCCAGAGCAAAGCCGAACATACCCACGGCGGGCCCTAGAAGGGCTCCCTGGGAAGCCGCCTGAACTAAGAGCGTACCGATGATGGGACCCGTACAGGAAAAGCTGACCAGCGAAAGCGTCGTAGCCATAAAGAAAATGCCTAACAGGCCTCCTTTATCGGCTTTTTGATCCATTTTGTTAGCCCAACTACTGGGCAGTATGAGTTCGAAGGCACCCAGAAAGGAAGCGGCAAATACCAGTAGCAGCAGGAAAAACGCAAAATTGAAGAGGCCATTGGTGGAAAGATTATTCAGGGCATCCGCACCAAAAAGAATAGTAATGAGGAGTCCGAGCAGGACATAGATGATGATGATGGACAGACCGTAGAGTAGGGCATTACGAATGCCGGAGGAACGTGACTCCGCCTGTTTGGTAAAGAAGCTAACCGTCATGGGTAGCAGAGGAAAGATGCAGGGCATAAAGATGGCAGCTAGCCCCCCCAGCAAACCTGCTACGAAGGTCACCCACAAGGATTCTTCTGCCGGTTGAGGCATGGCTAACACGTCTTTCGCTTCGGTTGGCATGGCAGATGTACGTCTCACGGTATCGCTTACCTGAGCTTTTGTTACGTTTGCCGTATCTGTTAAAGGCTCCTTGACGATTCCTTTTTCTTCAATTCCTGTGGTTTTTACCGGAATGCTGAACGCTACTTCTTCGGGTGGAAGACACCGCTGATCATCGCAAACCATGTATTCCAATGTACCTTTAATAGTAGCTGTGGGTTGGGTCAGACGAAATTTTTGCGTGAATACGGCTTGCTTTTCAAACCAGCGAATGTCCATATTGAAAGTCTTCTCAAAACCTTCCATCAGTTTCGATTTTTCCTGAACTTTCCCGAGGGCCGTATAAACTTTGGAGGGTGTAAAGTGGAAAGAAGTGGGCACGGGGCCACCCGCCTTGACGTGCTGGGAATATATATGCCAGCCTTCATCGACACTGGCGGTCAGGGTAATTTCTACTTCACCTTTTTCCAGCATTTTCGACGAAAACTTCCAGGAAACGGGTTGTAAAATCTGAGCCTGTCCAATGAGGGACAGGCTCCAGAAAAACACGAAAAAGAGTTTTCTCATGATTTATAATAGGGCTAATGAGCCTTAATCTTTTTTAGAAGTCGTATGAGCGACAATCCAGTCGCCAATCGTAGATAAAACGTCGGCCGGAAATTGTTTTTTCAGACTGGCAAATTCTGAAGGGGTACACTGTTGACAAGCCAGAAACTGGTGATTCAACCCCGGAAAAACTTTAACGGTAACATCCTTATTACCCCCTTGCTGTAGTAATCTCTTGAAGTTATCCAGGTTTTCTTGGGCCGAAACGTAGATGTCTTTGTCTCCGTTGATAGCCAAAAAGGGGGCTTGCACGTTGGGTAAAAACTGAGCGGGATCGTATTGAATGTGATAACGATACCAAGGCCCTGTAGCCTGCACAGTATAGGAGTAAATGGGAAAACGAAAGTGATCGTGCTCAATGCTTAGCGATTTTACCAGCTCATCATCTTTCTTTTTCCATGTATCATAGGTTTGCTGTATGGCCTTTACCAGACCCAGCGAATCCCGATTGACGTTCGCATACACGGTTTGAAACATCAATCCATTGATCTCATTATATCGCTTTTTGTCATGCTCTGGAATTGGGGCCGCCGCTACCAGATCAGCATTTTGTTTTAGTAAGGCATCTAGTCCTTTTCTGCCTAAACCAGCCATACTTACTAAAAAGGCCACATCCCGACGACGCGAGCCAATAATGGAAATGACGGCTCCTCCTTCACTATGCCCGATTAATCCGATTTTTTGGGGATCAACTTTGGGTTGCGTTTTCAGAAAATCGATCCCAGCTTCAGCATCCTGAGCGAAATCTTCAGTCGTTGACTGATTATAATTCCCGGAAGTTTTCCCAACCCCCCGATCGTCTACTCTTAAAACCGCGATGCCGCGAGTATTTAGGTATTGAGCCAGGTCGGCGAAAAACCTAAATTTGCCCATCGTGCCATCCCGATCCTGGGGCCCCGTTCCTGAGACGAGAATAACGGCTGGTACTAACCCTTTTTGATTCGGGTAACTCAGCGTTCCGCCGTAAGTAATCCCGTTTTTAGTATAACTGACGCTGTCGCTACGCACGGACTGAGCCAGGGCCGAACGCATTGTTCCGGCGATCAGCAGTAGTCCTATCATCCAATTCTTCATCTTACTCCGCTTTTTTCGTTAACTCAACCATGGCCGAGATTTCATCCGATAAACCCGTGGCACTTCCTTTGAAACCAACCGTTATGAAACGAAGCTTTCCCTTTTTATCAATGATGAGTTTTTGAGGAATACCGGAGATGCTAAAGGCCTTACAGATGCGTTTGAAGACTTCATCATTGGCTTTGGCATTCGGTAACTTGTTATCAAATAAAACAACGAAAGGGTAGTTGTTTTCCTTGATGTACTGCATGATTTCCTGCTTGTAATTGGGCGTACGCTCTTCGGTATCCACAAAAAAGAACAATACGTCCGGATCATTTTTATATTTCTCAACGGCCAGTTTCATGCCGGGGAAAGAGGCTTTACAGGGAATGCACCAGGTTGCCCAGAAGTCCATCACAATCGTCTTGCCGCGTAGCTGACTAAACTTGACGGTTTTGCCATTTCCATCTTTCATCGTCCAGTCGGGCATGTCCTTGTTGACCATGATTTTTTCCAGCTCTTTTAATTCTTTTGAAGCTAGCTCCTGACTTTTCAGCCCCTCCACATACGTCTCAAAACCCGTCAACGAGCCTTTGGAACGCTGGTAGTCTTTCTTTAACAATTCCAGCATCTCAGGAGAACTCTGGTTTTCGTGCATACTTTTTACCAGTAATTCCCGCAGTTCGTTTGGCTTGTTGAAATGATCGAGTAGCAAAGCTTGTTCATTATTCAGCTCCGCCCGTTTGTATTGCCAGACTTGCTGCGTGCGGTTAGCCAGAGCTAGGGCCTCTTCAAAATGTCCCGTATTACGTAAAATCTGAATCTGAGTTAAAGCGATGGATCGCAAAAAGATTTCTTCGTATGTAGCCTGATACTCTAAAGGAGACAAATACCAATAATCGGCCGGACGCTGGTTTTTAAAGCTTTCCATACGATCCAGTAAGGCCTGAGCGGGGGCCAGTAAGGTTTTGTCGTCCGCTTCATCTTTGCGTTTATGAGCAATCTCAATCGTTTTATAATAAATCGTTGGAATCGCCGAAAAAGGCAACTCATGAGCCAAAGCAGTTAAGGCTGCGTAATCTTTCTTAAGCAGGGTCTGAATCGCCAGATTTAAATAGACCGAGGTGTAATTGACGTTATAAGCATGATTAAAGGTATAATCGGCATCGTTGTAAGGGAATTTTTGAAGAAAAGCCCGGCTTAACTCTACTTTCTTCTCAAAATTCGATTCCAAATTCATCTGACGGAAAGCCTTCAGTCGAGCCAGATTTCCCGCTGGAAACTGTTTCTCCAAAGCCTGTTGCAGCGAATCGGCACGGGTTTTACTACCTGGAATCTGTGAAAAAATAGTATAAGCCTTCATCAGATTTTCTTCACCGGAAAGACCCATGAGATACTGGGTAGCCCGATTGATGCGGGGCATGGCGGCTTCTCCCTGAAATTTGTAAAGCGACCGAGCAAAAGGAACCGCAACTTTAGAACCAGCCTGCTTGAAATTAGAGCTAATCTCCTGATTCATCCAGTGATAAGTAGCCGTATCGCTGATGGAAACTCCTTCCAGATAGCCCGGAATAGTAAGGCCATAATTCGGAGATCGCATCAATCCCCATCCGGCGTAGGCACCGGGAGCTTGGGGACTGGTATCCGACTTCAACATAATGGTAAAAGACTGATTATCATTATTGTCTACTAGTTTTCCGCTTTGATATTTAATAGTGGCCAGTCCACAATCTTTGCCTAACTGAAGTTTCGCCTTCCAGGTCTGACCTTCCTGCGTTAAAGGCAAATCGTTGGCATGCCAAGCGTAGTTGTCGTAAGTGTAAACAACCGCTCTAATATCTTTTTTACCCGCCAAAGCAGAACCTTCGGGGGTATAGGTGATTAGTAATTGATCGCCAGGTTTAGCAACCGCCGGAGTAAAAACAACCCGTTGCGTTGGATTTTGCCCGAAAAGCGAGGAGGAAAGAAGCAGGGATAATCCCAGAATTAACGTTTTCATGAGCTTGGTTAAATGCGTTTTTAGTTTTTATAACAGGCAATGGTTTTTGCCGGAAAGTTGATGATGGTTTTATAGGGAATCAGAAAGGGCGTTCCCCGCAATCTTTGAATCGGTAATGGTTGCTTGGCTTTGATGTGCATATAACGGGCTCGGGGCAGTAAGGGACCATCATCCAACCGTTTTACGTATCATGGCTTTTATAAACCCGGATGAACTGAAGTCATCCGGGTTTTTCAATCATTAAGGATTTGGAACAATCTCGGGATTCAGCTGAATCAGATATGAGGCGATGGGAAATACGTAACGTTTACTATCTGGCGTTAGCGTATAGGTAATACCGTTAAAGGTCCGAGTAATCGTTTCCTGAAATATAGTTTCGCTTTTCAGGCGACGCATATCCCACCAGCGAAGGTTACGAAAACAAAACTCCCGACGACGTTCGTTAATCACTTGTATCAGAGCGTCGTTGGCGGAAGTAGCCGTTAGGGCCACAAAACCAGAAGCCTTAATTCGGTTTCGACGAAGGGTATTTACCAGTGCCATCGCCTGGGCAGGCTGACCGGCCCGAGCCCGGCCTTCGGCTTTAATCAGAATCATCTCCGCTACGGATGGGCCGACGTTTCTTGGTTCACTAATGGCCTGATCCCGGTAATAGTAGCGTCCGGTATACGCGGATGAAATTTTGGAAGCGGGAACGGTAAACAGGTTGTACCGCTGATCCGTCGTATCATACAAAGCCAAAAGGTCCGTGCTCATCCGTAAGGCCGTTGGTGTATAGCCTTCTGTTCCGTAATTAACCGTTTTGGAAAGCAGGAGCTCCGGGTCGTTGATCCGCTTGGGATGTTGGGAAGCCGCTGTTAACGTCGAAAGATTATTTAGCGTACTACGAAGAGCCAGGGCACTATCCGCGTAGGCTTCCGCATTCGCATAATCATTCTTATACAGATAGGTCCGGGCCAGTAATCCATAAACCGCAGGTTTCGACGGCAGGGTATTATACGCCTGCGTTACCGGAATGGCAGGAACAGCCTGTTTTAAATCCTTCAGAATCTGCTGATACACGGCTTCTACACTGGCCCGTTCCAGGGACTGCGAAACGGTTTGAGTGGTCAGTAAGGGCACGCCCAAATCGGTAGCGGCATTAGCTCCGTAGGGCAGAGCATACTGATTAATCAGGTTTAGATAGGCATCCGCCCGGTGCACGAGGGCTTCTGCAGTAAGAGCGGCAATCTGAGCAGGGGTACCAGTACTGGCGGGCAATTCGCTAATGATGGTATTGGTGTTGTAGATGATGGAATACATCCGGTTCCAGTCCCGATCATTTTCGTAACTAGTACCCAATACAAAAATATTATCCTGCCAGGTATAGCTATTACGGTAAGGGGCGTACGTATCCGAAGAAATAAGACTGCTTTGCTGGCTGGCATC
>NZ_JAVIYT010000002.1:0-7273 GCF_031453245.1 Siphonobacter sp. SORGH_AS_0500 | reverse complement strand
AGCAGCCATTAAAGGGCAGGCCCATTCGTATCCGGATCATCACGGCTACGAGGCTGCATCGAAGGGGAGTCACGTGAAAGGAGCTACCTACTTTAGTATCTTTCGGGAGCGATGTGAAGAAGCCAGGGAGCCCTTGGCTAGCTTCAAAGTCGTTGCTAGTGAGCACCGTAAAGCGATAAGCCCTATTGAAACCCTGAGTCAATTCGCTAGCCGAAGCGAGCAACAGCAAAAGGCTGAAGCCCAACGAGCAGCCATAGAAAAGGCCCGCCGGGAAGAATTACAACGAAAGCTCGATTTTGATTCCCCTAGCCTTCGACAGCGGCCTAAAGGCCCCCGGCTTTGATACATATAACCTTTTATAAAGGCACGTTTATAAAAGGTTATAAAATTGGAAATTATATAGTATTCACTGAAGCAGCAAGTAGATTAATCTATGAATAGCAGCTAAAAGAACATTTAGAGATAGGTATCTACAATAAAACACCGTATGCAGTAGAGAGTGGGATACGAAGCTTAAGAAAATTTAAAACGTGAGCTAAGAGCCGTTCTAGAGAATAGGGATGAATAAGTTACATGATGGCATTGCATTTCTAAAAAAAAATTACGATTTTTGCATACTATAATTAGCAAATTGACACATGAAAACACATCTTGAGGGAAGGGAAGTCGATTTTTTAAAACTACATAATGCTTTAGGAGAATCGATATCATATAGTTGTCAAGACAATATAATCGCAGAAGGGGATTCTTTAGAACTACTTAAACGCTTACCAGATCAATCTGTATCTTTAATATTGACAGATCCGCCATACCATAGTACTAAGAAAGAAAATATAACAAACGATACTGCATTTAAAGAAGATAGTGATTTTTTAGATTGGTTAAGCCAATATTCTAAGGAATGGAAAAGAGTAATAAGACCTAACGGATCTATATACGTATTCTGTTCTACTGCTATGTCTGCAAGGATAGAGATCTTGATGGCAAAAGATTTCAATATCTTATCACACATAGTATGGATGAAACCTAACGAACCAGGCTTCGAGGGATGGAAACAAAAAATGAACAAGCAGGCTCTACGTCAATGGTATGCTCATTCTGAAAGAATCATATTTGCTGAACCAGCTAATGAAGGAAATCTTAAACGCACTTGGTTTGGCAATTATCTCAAACAACAGCGTTTATTATGCGGAATGTCTGGGCATGAGCTTACTGCTATAACCGGAGCTCATGGAAAAGTTAACCACGGGGGGGCGGTATCTAACTGGGAAGCAGGCAGAAACATTCCTAGTAGGGATCAATATGATAAAATTTGTGATGCTTTAGTCTCTACTGGAAAAATAGAAAGCATGCCTTTATATGAAGACGTCATTAGACCATTTTCAGTAAATTCACAAATTGAATTTACTGATGTTTGGGATTTTTATTCTGTACGGCCTTACAAAGGAAAGCATCCTGCAGAAAAGCCTATCAACATGCTCGAACATATTATTAATAGTTCTTCATATCCAGGCGATATAGTCCTTGATTGTTTTGCAGGCTCCGGTAGCACAGCAGAAGCAGCTATGAGAACAGGACGTAAATGCATATTAATGGAAATAGAGAGTCAATGGGTACAAGCAGCCACAAACAGAATTAAAGTGTTGAAACAAGATTACACTATAAATTCAATTCCATCTAGCCATCCATCTAAAGCTAAAAAGGAAAAATTGAACAAATCTCAAATATCCATTTTCGCTTGATATTCACTATATGCTTGATTTCTTTCAACTACTTCGGTCATCCAAGTAACAGTCTCTGCTATGCCTGTATCTTTAACTACTACGTTACAATGGTGATGCCCCCAACCTAGATTATAAGGTTTGTGATTGAATTCACCGTATCTTAATTCTTTAATATGAAATAAATTAACCTGTGTTACAGTTAAATCAGGAACTTCTCGGCCTTCAGCCTGCTCTAGCCTACTAATGAAGCCTATAGCAGAGATAGGTTCTAAACAAAGAGGGCAAATAGTATGACCTTTAGGATTAAGAATTCTACTCTCGATCAGATTTTTATTATTATCTAATTCTAAAATCTTTGCATTATTGTTAATGAAATCAACTCTCATTTTAATATTCTCCTCAGTCATTCCGCATTGTAAAGCTACTTCTTCTGCATCCATGCAATGCCAAAAAATGTATTCTAATTGTAGAGTACATTTTTTGAATATGTCTTTACTCGCATATTCATAGACTCGTATACCAGCTCCTTTAAGATTCGTAGCTGTATAGCCTCTCAGAATTTTCGTTTGCCCTTCCGATGTCGTTGCTGGAACTCTTGCTACGTAATGTCCACCTAAAGGATTTGTTCTAGAAGTAGCTGGCAATAATCCTTTCTCTTCAGGATTGTACTTACTCCACTCTGCACGAGTTTCATAAAAAAGAAGTGCATTTCGACCGATCTCAAGCCCTTTAGCTTCTAAATCATTTTGTATATCTTCACAAAAATATCGTTCTGGTTTAATTAGTACAATGAAACTATTTTCATACTTGCCTTCATTATCAGGGGCTTCTTTGCACAAGTCGAAGAGTAAATAGGGTATAATGACCGTGGAGTTACGACCCACTCTATTCTGATAAATTACGTCATCGTCAGCTCCTCTTGTTTGACCAGTCTTGTAAATTTTTCTTTCTAAGAATTTAGGAAGTGATGGAATTTTGATCTTCGGTTGGGAGTTGCTCTTCGCCATAAAACAATTCTGTGATATTAATATTCAAAGCGTTAGCAATTTTCTCTATATTAATAAGAGTTATGTTTTTTTCTGCACGTTCAATCATACCAATATAAGTTCTATGAAGACCAGCTCTAAAAGCCAAATCCTCTTGAGACATTTTAGCTTGACTTCTTAAAAGTCTTACTTTTTTGCCGAAACTAACCAAAACGCTGTTATCAGAACTCATTGCTAACTATAGTATATGCAAAACTATGCTGATATATTTTTCTTCTCTACAGACTATAGTTAGCACATTGATTTAATTAACAAATACCAAATATCCTTTGTAGTAAACTTCTCTAATAGTTCGTAAGCCAATATAAGTCACACGTCATAATACATTCCCTTTTGCTTTGAAACTTGGCAATAGAGAGATTGACTCGTTTATACCGTGACTTAATTCAAATTCTACTCACTCTCAAATGTAAAATGTTATATATTATGTAACTTTTTGAATAAATATTGTGAGTATATGATGATAACCTTTTTTTGCAAGTGTTATACATAATAGAAGTCAAGCACGAAGCTGACATTCTAACCTTTTTTGTATGGGAAGTCGTATAAGAATTCAATGCATTAACAAAACAGACAGATACAATGCATATGAACGTATCAGAAACATTGGAGGAATCAATGACGATGGTAGTCGATGGAAACTCACCTTGAACGATGCTATCAGTTATATCGAGAATGGCACTTATAGTTTCTATGTATCGCAAGGTGGAGCAACCGTTGATGTCATTGTCGCTAGCAACAATGGTTATAAGTATCTGAAAACGCGGAATGATGATTTACACCCTAATAACCTATTGAGCTTACCTGAATGCCCATAGTAATATTAAGAGGCCAGGATGTGATTATATCCTGGCCTTCTTAATATTACTATGGATTATATAATCAGTTTTATATTGAAGACACTTGCGGATTAGTCCTAATATGTGCTTGTTTGTACATTATACAATAATTGTACATCACATTGTACATGTCTAGACAGCTGTATATGGTTTATCTTACTCTAAAAGAAGCGGCAGAAGCCACTGGTTTAAATGAAGCTACTATACGCAGACTGTGCAAAAGATCTGATAGTAAGCCATTTATACAAATGAAAGAGAGTAAGAGAGGGGCACAGTATACTATACAGTCTAATTACCTCTTTAGCATATATTCCCCTGTCAAGTCAAAGGATAAGCAACACTATACAAGGCTAGATGATAATATTAACAGAATAGACATAAAGCCTATACAAGACTACACATTGGTTATAACAGCTAAAGATGAGTTGATACAGTCACTTAAAAGTGAAAATTCTTACTTGAGAGAAGAAAACAAGAGCCTACGTGAGGAAAACAAGGAATTGAAGTTTCTTCCTCCTGCACCAATGCAGAGTCCTTCTCTGTCAGAACAGCCTACCCACAAGATTTACCTTATTCTTACTATTATACTTTTTATTAGTGTACTAGCCATTGGCTTATACGTGCTGTTCAAATTATAATCAGATCTTAAGCCTTAAGACCAAGTCTGGTAAGAAGGTATCCTGCAATGTTTTTTTCAACCTTTATTTTCCCTGTTTGTAATTGGTGAGCGAATTTATTAACCTCTTGAATGTAAGCTTTAGAGCTCATGATCTGATCTACTAAATCCTTACGCTTTATATTCCACATATCTAACAATTGTCGGGCATTTTCATACTGGGCCTGCGTAATGTCTTTAGGGGTAGACTCACCACTAAGGCTATTTGAGGCTGACAGGGGTAGTACGGCAGCTAG
The DNA here is from genome assembly GCF_031453245.1 of Siphonobacter sp. SORGH_AS_0500. Lineage (NCBI taxonomy): Bacteria > Pseudomonadati > Bacteroidota > Cytophagia > Cytophagales > Cytophagaceae > Siphonobacter > Siphonobacter sp. SORGH_AS_0500. Next base: position 2,752 of record NZ_JAVIYT010000002.1, on the reverse strand, counting down.
CTGTTGTTGTCTGACGGTAAACGTGATAAAATGATAGCTACGTCCCAGTTTTTCTAGCTTGTAATCTATATATAAATCTGTATGTTTATTAATCTGTTTTTTTGCTTCGTCTAAGACAAAACGTTTAAAATCAGCTATTTTCTCGAACTTTTCGTTACCCTTATCGTCCCGCAAAGAGAGCGTTCTCTTTAACTCAGCGATAGTTGTTTTGGGTATTTCCCCCTTGTCTTTCCATTGGCTACATAGAGTGTATAACCTTTTTCCATACTTGCTTCCAAGTCTTAGAGCTGCATAGAGTTCAAAAGAGGTGAAGTTATCTTTTAATTCAAACAAGTAAGGCTTGATAGGATTACTGAACTCGATCTCTATACGGCCTTCGCCAAGCATGTACTCAACTCTTTGGAACATCCAGAGCTGCTTGTAACTCTTTGTAGTTGAGACTTCAAACATGCGACTACCCATTTCTTCTGTTGCTTTTTTGAGGTAGTTGTATTGGTATTCTTTGCCTGTAAGTGCAGAGAGATCCTTTACTACAATTTCATAAACTCCACTAGGATTATCTTTTCTGAGCATCGATAATAAGTAGAAAAAAATATCTAGTTGAAGCTCTGAATACTCATAACGAGCTGTAGTGATTGCATTATGATGTCTAACTTCTACTTTTTCTTTCATGTAATAGTCTGATTTTTACGTATTTGGTTGCGACAATGCTAAAATACGAGTATTTTTTTAGATACTCGCTTTTTTTTATCGTCTTTCACTGATTAAAACTCGTCTTTTCACTGATTAAAACTCGTCTTTCACTGATTAAAACTCGTCTTTCACTGATTAAAACTCGTCTTTCACTGATTAAAACTCGTCTTTCCATTATATTGAAGGAAGACAAATAAACAAATATTACAAATAGCACAAATTTGTGTTTTGCGTGTGTATATGCGAAGCATCCAGCCGCACAAAAGTGGCTTGCGTCTGCTCCGCAGCACGCTTAAAATTTTGAAAGCGAGTCTGCGAAAATCAAAAACTTGAGGGTGCGAACAAAAAACAAAAAGGCGGGGAGTTACTCAAAATTTTAGGAAGGGCCGGCAACTAAGATTTTAGTTTAAATCCGGCGTTTTCTGGATCCTCGATTCGGTAAGCTATTTTCTCGATCCGGTAGATGTTGATCTTTTGAGAGCCCTGGGATTTGAGGCGTTCCAGAATTTGTTGTACTGATAAACCCGCCTTTATAGTAAGCTCCTTGCGAAAGACCTTCTCTGGATCCTGGGCATAGGCGTAATACAGGATGATTTGCTGAGTTTCCTCAATGGTTATATGGAGCTGACCGCTTTTTAGCCCTTCTAAGAGCTTTTCAGGGGCTTGATGGTGTGATGACACCAGAGCCCCTATTTGAATCAATTGGCGGGCCCTTTCCTTGCGTTTAGCGGCTTTCTCAGTGGATTGGAGGGACTTGATTTTCTGCTGGAGGAGCTTAATCTTTTCTTCGTTGGTGTACTTGGCCATACCTCAAAATAGGGTTGTAGGAGGGTTGGAGCTGCTTTTTCAAGGATCAAAATTAAAGGGAAAAAAGTAAAGAAAAAATCCGTACTTTGGGCCGATCAAATAATCAGAATGCCCCACTATACATTGATTCAAATTTCGGCCCGAAAAGGCCTTCAACTTGAATCAATGTATGGGGCTCTGCGAGGCTGAAACGGATGGCAAAAGGGTTTATCAATGTATCGACTTCAGGCAACGGCGACGTGAGTTATTACTCGCGGTCGCAGGAGTGTCTCTATGTACAGAGCAGTAAGAACCTGAGCAAAGAAGTACCGCAGTTACTAGCCGACTGGAAGCAATTGGAGTGGCAGGAGAAGATGGGCAATAAGGAGCTAGGCATCCGGGGCCGGCACGATGCCCAGGTTCGAAAGAACTACACGCTGTCGTTGCCGAATGAGCTGAGCCCCCAGGAGGCGGCCCGCCGGATTGAAGCGATGATCCAGCAGACGCCGATTAAAGACTGTAGCTATTCGATCTTTATTCACCGGGGTCAGAAGGATGGGGTGACGAACCTGCACGCTCATTTGCTGGTCAACGAGCGAAACCTAACTACCCGCAAGAAGGATCGGCAGATGATTAAGAAAGAGTTTTTGGAGAAAGAGTTTCGGCCCCGGTTTGAAAAGGCCTTTGCCTCGGAGCGGGCACTGGGCAAGGATCTGGTGAGTCGGGAGCGGATTTCAACGGTTCTTTTCCAAAGTAGTCCTCAAGCAGCCCGTACGCTACTGAGTGACTATCAGCAACAAGCTAAACAAGCCAGTGAAAAGCAGGCGTTAGGGACGTTGATCTCCGGGTATGCGGCGGCTCATCAGGCCAGGGAAGCCGTCAAAGTAGCAGAAACCGTCCCAGTAAAGTCCGTAACCCCCCAAGAGCCTGAGAAGGTTACGCCCGTGACGCTCGAGCAAAAATGGGAACCTGCCTGGCGAGCATATGCCACTGAACTGGAAGGCAGAAACCAGCGTAGCCGAGATAGGAATGGTTTGGTTGACCAAGTAGCTGCCTATCTGGAAAAGAATGATCATCCGACGGGAGTAAAGCAGGTACTTGCCCTTAAAGGCTTACCTGACAGCCTAAGCAAAGAGCTAACGGGCAAATTAGAGCGGTACGAACGGATCCAGGAGCTTTCCAGGCAAGTAAAGGAAGAACAAAGCCGGTTGTCTCTCAAATCTCTAAACCCATTCTTGGGAAGCAAAGAAAGAGCGGCTGTTTCGGCCATGTT
>NZ_JAVIYT010000001.1:4352500-4817328 GCF_031453245.1 Siphonobacter sp. SORGH_AS_0500 | reverse complement strand
GTTTTTACTTTTATCCCTAGACTAGCTGCTCCGCCTACCTTCGCTTCTCATTACCTTCTATTTTCCTTCGTATCTACTCCAGATCTAAGGTAGCTACCCTTGGAAAACGTATTATTACTTCAATCGGCCTACTACTTTGAATTTTATAAATACGGATTTGGAATGAGGGGCTTCAGATAATTCTTCGGTCAAATCTTGACCGGCCCAGTGTTCATAGTGCTTGCCATTTCTCCATAGCCTAGAATGAGTTACCTCGTAAATCGATCCCTCATAGGCAACCCATATTTCTTCTCTATCCTGTCCGTTTCTCAAGGCTAACTGTGATTTTGTATAGAAGGGCAAATCGTCCATAGATCTCATTTTATTAATTTAAGTTGTTTACCTAGGGGTATAGCGTATTTTTTAGAATTCTACTATTTTAGTGAAAAATTATAGCACTTATGAAAAAGTATTTATTATTCTCTATTATCCTTATTTCTTCTGTGTTTGTAAGTAGTTGTGGCAAATCCAATCCCAAGCCTATATCGGAAGTAATCCGTAAAGTTTGGACTGCTAATACCGTTAAGGAAAATGCCACTACAGTTTATACGAAAGGAGCTACTGGCAATATTAAAGATAGTTATTCTTACTTCAAGCTTGATCTCAGTAGTACAGCTCAGCAAACGGTTAGACTTACCACTATTGATCAGACTACCTTTGTAGGCAACTGGACTATTTCATCTGATAATTCAAAATTAACGCTTACCAATTTACAGCCCGTTCCTACGGGTACAACAGGAACTATAGAATTCACTTTTGACGGAGCTCCAACGGAAACACAACTGAACCTGACTCGTACTTCACCAGACGCGAAAACGGGTAATACCACCAACAAGTATCAGTTAGTTAATCCTTAGTTGAACAAATTATACATTATTTTTGCAGAGCCTCCGTTCAGGGAGGCTTTTTTCATGCTCGGAAACTAATGCCTTTTTCATAAGGTTAGCAAAGAATGGAACGTACGGAATTGAATATACTGGGAGAGTTTGGACTTATTGATCGCATTGCATCTCAAAGCCAAATTCATAATCCTACTACGATTAAAGGGATTGGTGATGACGCTGCTGTAGTTGTCGCTGACCATGGCTATCAACTGCTATCGTCGGAATTACTAATTGAAGGCGTGCATTTCGATTTAGGGTATGTACCCTTAAAGCATTTGGGTTACAAAGTGGTAGTCGCTGGAATTTCTGATATTCTGGCCATGAATGGTATTCCAAAGCAGATCACCATTAACATTGGGCTAAGTAATCGTTTTTCGGTAGAAGCCATTGATGAATTGTATGCAGGGATTTTCGCTGCCTGCGAAGATTATGAAGTAGAACTAGTAGGGGGTGACACTACCAGCTCTCGGTCAGGACTTATTCTTTCAATCTCAGCCATTGGTACGGTTGAAACGGAAAAGATTACCTATCGCAAAGGTGCTAATGCTAATGATATCATTTGCGTTACGGGCGATTTAGGCGGTGCTTACTTAGGGTTACAGATTCTGGAGCGTGAAAAGAAAGTTTTCCTTGAAGCTCCCGAAGCTCAGCCGGTATTAACAGGTCATGAATACGTTTTGCAAAGACAACTGAAGCCTGATGCTCGTCTGGACATCATTAAGCAGTTACGGGAGCTGAATATTGTCCCTACATCCATGATCGATGTTTCAGATGGACTAGCATCGGAGTTACGTCACTTGGCGGCAGAGTCAGGTTTGGGAGTTCGGGTATTTGAAGAACAAATTCCCATTCATCAAAAATCTTATCTGGCGGCTACGGAGCTGAAGCTAGGACCGTTTACTGCTGCTTTGAATGGTGGAGAAGATTATGAGCTACTCTTTACTATTCGTCAGGAAGATTATCAGAAAATCTTGGATCATACGACTGATATCAGTTTCATTGGCTTCATGTCTTCTGATCCAACTGAAGCATTTTTCATTACCAAACAAAATGAGGCTGTTCCTTTAACGGCTCAGGGCTGGGAAAAGTAACACCTCAGCGTATATTGGCAAAAAGGCCCCTAAATCGAATTTAGGGGCCTTTTTATTAGGGATAAAAAGAGTTAAACGAATTCAAAACCTCGCTTGGTAGCATCAGCCACGAACTCTTTAACCTTTTGCTCCTGATCTTTAGGACAGATCATCAGTACGTTGTCAAACTCAGCAACGATGAAGTCCTGGAGGCCTTCAACCACTACCAGTCGCTCTTTAGGTGTTTTGATGATGGAACCCGTGGTGTTATGTGTCACAATGTGTCCATCCATCACATTGCCGTTTTCATCTTTCTCGCTTACCTCATAAAGAGACTTCCACGTACCTAAGTCCGACCAGCCAATGTCACTTAATACGACGTGTACATTCTGGGCTTTTTCCATCACTCCATTGTCAATGGAAATATTGCGACATTGTGGATACGCTCTTAATAATTGCGTTGCTTCGCTGTCGGCGTAAAAGTGAGTAGCCATATCCCGGAAAGCTTCGTCCATTTCAGGTAAATAGGATTCAAAAGCCTTTCGGATTGAATTGGCATTCCAGACAAAAATACCGGCATTCCAAACGTAGTCGCCACTTTCCAAGAAAGCTTGAGCCAGCTGTAAATGAGGCTTTTCGGTGAAAGTTTTCACGCGTTTTACCTCTCCTTCGGCTTGGTCATCAAACTGAATGTAGCCGTAACCCGTATCGGGGCGAGTAGGGGTAATACCCAGCGTAACCAACAAGTCTGAATTCTCAGTAGCATCGAGAGCCACTTTAATCCGGTCAACGAATTCTTGTTCTTTAAGAATTAAATGATCGGCGGGCGTAACGACGATATTGGCTTGAGGGTCACGGGCGGCAATTTTATAACAGGCATACCCAATGCAGGGAGCCGTGTTGCGACGGGAGGGTTCCAAAAGAATTTGGTGATCCGAAAGCTGGGGTAACTGCTGTTTGGTTAAATCGTAATATTCCTGGGAAGTGACAATGTAGACGTTTTCAGGAGGACAGATTTCCGCCAGCCGGTCGAAGGTCATTTGCAGCATGGTGCGGCCAACGCCTAATACATCGTGAAATTGTTTGGGGTAACTCTGACGGGAGAAAGGCCAGAATCGGGTGCCTACGCCCCCGGCCATAATGACTACGTATGTGTGTTGGAAGTTCATTGATAGATTAAAGGATAGATACGTTAGTGTTTTGCGGCTATCTAGAGCAGCTTATCTGGTGGAATGCGTTTTAAAATAATTCTCCACCTGCAAAGCTACGTTTTCTCTTAGATTTCCATAAAACATATTAATATCGGCTACATGCCAGTTTTTGATCGGTAACAAAAAACCAAAGGGTACCCGAGGTTTCGAAATCCAGAGTAAACCATTGTGGTTTTGAGCGTCCGTTAATTTTTTGCGAAATTTAAAGTTAAGGCCAACGCCGCCCCGATGTAAGGAACGCGAAGCATAGGTATCAGATGTATTCCAGAGTAAAGGATTCGTTGAAATAATAGTTGGACCTTCCTGAAAGAAGCCTTTTTCGGGGTGATACCCTTTTTTAAAGGTGCACCAACTTGCAAAAGTCCCGGCCTGGCCTGGCGTTTCAATTGGAGAGATGTACTTGAAAGTTCCTTTGGAAATCGGGCGACCAATTAAGTACGCTGCCACTAATTGAGCTTGTAACTCTTTCCCATCAAAAAAATCCTGAATCAATCGAATCGCGTGAATAGAGCCCTGGCTATGCGAAGCAATAATAATAGGCCGATTCTTATTGTAGTGTCTCAAATAATATTCAAAAGCCTTTTTTACGTCTGAATAAGCTAATGCCAGAGCCTGGTCGCGGGCTGCTGTGTCTTTCGTTACAAAAACGGAATAATGAGCCTGACGGTAACGCGGACTATAAATACGTCCTGAACCATTGAAAACCGTGGCCTGATTAATAATCGAATTACTATCCACACGGGCGTTAATCCGAGCATCATTTACATCCGCATTCCAAGACTGATTACCTTCGGGTTTAGCCGCGTAAAGTGTTGGATGAATAAAGAATACGTCAACTTTAGAGGTGGACTGCTGATCGATATACGCGGATTTTCTGGGGATAAAATCCGCCGCATCCTGCCGATCCGGGAGCGTAGCCCAGTGAGCGGAATTGGAGTAATCAGGAGCGTTAGGTTGCTGATCCATGGAATAGGCTGATTCGATCAAGTAACGTTTAGGACGGAAACACCCGGTGAAAATCAATAGTAATGAGGGTATTAGGATGATCCGAATCAGTGCGTACATGATTGATTAACAATTTAGATTTAAAAGTGTTTCAGAGGGATTGCAACCCTTTCGGTAGTGGTAAATCTTTTAGAAGGAATCCATAAAAAAACGTAAGATTATCAGCTACTTTGTAGATACCTCAGCCTTATTTTATTCCTTCATTATGTATTCACCACTGGTATGAAGCATTTTTTTACGTATTCTTCTCCTATTCTATTTGGGCTAGGGCTTGCTTTGCTTCCTTTTTTCCTACAGGCTCAAATTCTCCTTTCTGGCCAGGTAATAGATTCGGTTACTAAAGAAGCCTTGGCCGGCGTTAGTATAACGATTGTTGGACAGGTAAATGGAACCATTACTAATACCAAAGGGGAGTTTCAGTTGGTGGCTAGTCAAAAGCCCCCCCTTCAACTGAAAGTTTCCAGCGTGGGTTACGCTACTCAGATTGTGGAAGTGAACCCTACGCAAACCTTTCTCCCTATTGCCTTACAAGAACAGGCCCTTTTGGGAGATGAAGTGATTGTTTCGGCTTTCCGAATAGAAGAAAATGTGTTAAAATCACCTGTGACGGTGGAAAAAATGGATATGCGAACGATTCAGTCCACGCCAGCCGCCAGCTTTTACGACGCTTTACGAAATTTGAAAGGAGTAGACATCTCTACGCAATCGCTTACGTTTAGCTCGATCAATACCCGTGGGTTTGCAGGAAATGGAAATACGCGGGTCGTTCAGATGGTAGATGGAATGGACAATCAGGCTCCCGGCCTTGGTTTCGCCGTCGGCAACATGGTGGGGCTATCAGAATTGGACGTTGAAAGCGTAGAGTTATTACCGGGAGCTGCTTCGGCCTTGTATGGCCCCAATGCAACGAATGGCTTATTGTTAATGAACAGTAAAAATCCCTTCACTTCTCAGGGAATCAGTGCTTCGGTAAAAACCGGAATTATGCACGCGGCTAACCGAACTATGGCTACAACGCCTTTTTATGATGTCTCGGTCCGTTACGCTAAGGTTATTCATCCTAAACTTGCCTTAAAACTCAATGTGAGTTACTTAACCGCTAAAGACTGGCAGGCTACGGATTACCGGGATCAAAGTTTTGGTTTAAGTCAGGATGATGCTCGATACCCTGGCTTCAATCGAACTGTTGCTGATAATCAGAATTATAATGGGGTTAATGTGTATGGGGATGAGAATTCTTCCAACGTCAATCTGGCCAGTTTTCGTCCGTATTTTGAAAGTTTCATGCAGTTACCCCAGGAGCAACTGGCCGCGATTGACCCCCGACTGGTAGGGGTAGTTAACGGCGTTCGAAACTTGGCAGCCCTTACCAACCAGTCTGCTTCAACGATTATTAATACCCTTATTTTACCCAATCAGCTTGTGGCTCGTACGGGTTATGCTGAAAAAGATCTGGTGGATTATCGTACTCAGAGTTTAAAAGTCGGCGGGGCTCTGCATTACCGGATTACTCCCAAACTGGAAGCCATTTTGCAGGGAAACTGGGGTTTGGGAACTACGGTTTATACTTCAACAGATCGGTATTACATCAAAGATTTTATTCTGGGACAGTATAAACTTGAGCTTAAAGGCGATGATTTTTTCATTCGAGGGTATACCACGCAGGAACGTTCGGGTAATGCTTATGCGGCGGGCGTGTTGGCGAGTTACCTCAATGAAGCTGGTAAACCCAGTCTGAACGCTGCCAATCTGGGCGGTTCCTGGTATCCCCAATACGCCTTTACCTACGGAGGTGGGGCGTTATCATTTTTCAATCAGGCTTTTCAGTCGGCTATTAATGCGGGTCAAGCTCCTCAGTCAGCTTATGAATCTGCTCTACAGGCGGTTCAGCTTAACAGCGGTTTTCTACAGAATCTGGCTCGTAGCACGGCGGATCAGGGAAGGTTAATGCCAGGAACACCGGAATTCAATGCTGCTGCCCAAGAGATAAAGTCCACGGCTATTCCCAGCGGAGCCAAGTTTATGGATCGGACGAATTTGTATCACGCCGAAGGTATGTATAATCTGAGAAAATGGATTGCTCCAGAGGTGCTTGAACTGTTAGTGGGCGGAAATTACCGAATCTATGATCTAAATTCTCAAGGTACTATCTTTCTGAAAAAGCCTAATTCCAATGCGGAGTATAACATTCAGGAGTGGGGCGGCTATGTACAGGCGTCCAGGTCATTTGCCAGTATTTTGAAACTAACGGCTTCTCTACGGCACGATAAGAATGAAAACTTCAAAGGCCAGTGGAGTCCACGACTTTCAGGCGTATTGACACTGGCCAAACAGCATAACCTTCGGGCTAGTTATCAGACGGGTTTCCGTATTCCCACCGCTCAGCATCAGTACATTAATTTAGAAACGCCCGTTTCATTATTGGTGGGTGGATTAGCCATTACCCGAGATCGGTACCATTTGAACAATTACGCTTTATACACCTATGATGATCGTTATTTAGCTCATCCAACGGACCCTTCCCAGTGGAACAGACTGCAACTCAATCCCCTGAAGCCGGAACGGGTATTAACTTATGAAGTGGGCTATAAAGGATTGGTGCTGAACCGTCTGGTGATTGATGCCTATTATTACCATAGTCTGCTACAGAATTACATTGGTGGTATGGTCTTTGTAACCCCAGAAAATCCATTGATTGGGACAAGAACGGTTTCGACCACAACAAACTATAACGAAGGCATTCGATACCAGGGTTTTGGCTTGGGCTTGGATTATCAGTTAATGAAAAACCTAGTGGTGAGTGGTAACCTTTCTAATACGACCTTACCAACAAAAAACGTAAGCTTATTCAACGGATCGCCTAATCATAATGTTCTGGACGATGGCTTTCAGGTGGGGTTCAACACGCCGAAGTATCGGTATAATCTTTCCCTGACGCGTGCTATTTCGGCTAATAGTGATTGGGGTTTTAACGTAACCTACCGCTACCAAACCAGATTTTATTGGAATGATCTGATTCTACCTGCTCAAGCCCGCACAGCGGTGAACAGCCAGCAAATTGTTATACCGGCTTATGGCACCCTGGATGCTCAGGTAAGCCTTAAAATGAAAAGCATTAAGTCCGTTCTTAAAGCAGGAGCTAATAATCTGCTTAATCAGGCGTATACCACGGCCTGGGCTAACCCGCAGATTGGAAGTATGTATTACGTCGGCTTGACTTTTGACGAATGGTTACGATAATAAAACACCAAAGATCGTTCAACTCGAACTAGTAGTGTAAAATTGAACAAGGCGTTCCTTTCGGGGAACGCCTTGTTTTTAGTATTCAGCAATGCTAATTAAATCCTGAATTCCTCCCACCAACTGAATATTGTCCGGGATGCGAATTCGGTTGTGAGAAGTATGAAGATTACAAATGATTAATATCTGGGCCTGGGGAAAATTCGCCGAAAGTCGTTCGAGATAAGCCTGAAACTCTCCACAGTCAAGAGCGGACTTAAAAATGGTTAGTAAGTAATTAGGCTTGTGCAGATTATAGGCAAACGATAGCTCTTCGAAGGGCAAACTTTGACCAAGATAGACTACCTTATTCTGACGCGAACGAATGACATAATCCGCAAAAAGTAAAATCAGCTCCTGAAGTTCACCTTCGGGTAAAAACAGAATGAATTTTTTAGAGCCTTCCCGCTGCTTATTTAACTGACCATCAATAGCTACAATGATCTTCTGACGAATGAGATTCGCAATGAAATGTTCCTGAGCGGGGCCGATGCTGCTCGTCATCCAAAGCGTACTGATGCGATTCAGAAAGGGATAGATGATATTGATAATCAGGGCTTCAAAACCCAGCTTGATGATATTGGTAGTAATAATTTTCTCGAACTGATCTTCATCAAGGTCGAGCATGGCGAAGGTAAGAGCGTGAATTTGTTCAGGGTAACTAATCTGACTTTCAGAAATGGCATTAACCCGCTGATGGATTTCTTCCGTCTTCATTTTAGCAATTTCTGAAATCTTCAGGCCATGCTCTTTCAGCAGGGCAATATTAAGTACCAGCTTTAATTCCTGTTCGTCATAAGTTCTAATATTGCTGAAGGTACGCTGGGGCTTTAGAATAGCGTATCGTTGCTCCCAAATGCGGAGCGTATGTGCTTTAATTCCTGATAATTGTTCTAAATCTTTAATCGAGTAGGTACTCATGGCTATAAATAGATCACGGAGGGCTGAAGCATACGTTCAAACTCAATACGCAACGTATCAATTAAGGGGGTGGACTTAGTTTATCGTACGGAGAGAGATAGTATAAACCCAATTTCATCCAGTCGGGCTGCTTTATTAAACCGTAGCCGTTTACTATTTGTTTAATAAAAAATACTTATCTCTGATTAATGACTCCTGAGTGCGATCTAATGAAAAAGAGGAAAGGAGAGGGAATAAAAGAAAAAAACCTGACAAGCGACGCTTATCAGGTTTGACAGGAGGGAGAAAGACGGGGTTCGAACCCGCGACCCCCAGAACCACAATCTGGTGCTCTAACCAGCTGAGCTACATCCTCCGTTTCGAGCTACAAATATACTGCAATCAGAAAGCAAAAAGCAAGTGCTTTTGAAAGAAGGGAAGAAGAAAAGTATAAAAAAGTCTTTACCTCTTCCCTGTTTTAACCTTACTTGGCTGATTGATAGTTGGTTTCAGCCACGTCCCAGCTTACTACATTCCAGAAGGCATCTACGTAATCAGGGCGTTTGTTCTGATACTTCAGGTAATAGGCGTGTTCCCACACATCAAGACCTAAAATAACCTTACCTTTTTTCTCGGCAACGTCCATTAAAGGGTTGTCCTGATTAGGCGTAGAGGAAATGGCTAATTCGCCATCTTCTCCTACAATTAACCAGGCCCAGCCTGAACCGAAACGAGCGGCGGCGGCTTTCTTGAATTCGTCTTTGAATGCATCGAATGAACCGAATTTGGCATCAATCGCAGCAGCTAAATCGCCTTTAGGAGCACCGCCTCCGCTGGGAGAAAGGATATTCCAGAAAAAAGTATGATTCCAGTGACCGCCACCGTTGTTACGAACGGCTACGGGCAATTGACCTACATTTTTGAGAAGATCTTCCAGTGTCTTTCCTTCGAGTTCGGTACCGGCAACGGCATTGTTCAAATTCGTTACGTAGGTTTGATGGTGACGGTCGTGGTGGATCGTCATAGTCTGAGCATCGAAGTGAGGCTCTAATGCATCTGCCGCATAGGGGAGAGGAGCAAGTTCAAAAGCCATAGCTGGTTGAATATTATAGAATTTAGAAATAGTAAATGAGTGACTACTCGTTTTAAAAAGGTGTTCCAAGGTCCAAAGGTTCCTTAAACCGATTGCAATATTAAAGAAAGGCTTAGTTCCGTCGTAATTTTCTGAAAAAATCGAGTAGCTGCTGCTCGGTTTCAGCGGCCATAATGCCCGAGGTAACCCGGGTTTTAGGGTGTAATAAAGAGCCCGATTGGGAAAACCCCCGTTTTAAATCACTGGCTCCGTAAACCAAACGCCCCAACTGAGCCCAGTATAAAGCTCCCGCACACATCACGCAGGGTTCAAGCGTGACGTAGAGGGTGCAATCGCGAAGGAATTTGGAGCCGAGGTAATGGCTAGCAGCCGTCAGGGCAATAATTTCGGCGTGGGCCGTTACGTCACGTAATTCTTCAGTCTGATTTCGACCTTTACCAATGATTCGGTTTTGGGATACCACCACGGCACCCACGGGAATTTCGCCCACTTCAGCGGCCTGCTGGGCCAGCTCGTAGGCTACGGCCATAAAGTATTCGTCACTTAACGTCACACGTGTTCGGGTTATCTGCGGGGGTAAAAATACAAATGTCCGCGAATACCGGAACGATCTTCACTAAGGGTAAAATAACCGGAGTTATCCGTAGCAAAGGCAATTGCCTCACCTTGAGGCTCTGGGAAATAGGGCATCACGCGGGGGGAACGTTTCATCATCTGGGCGATGCTCTCGCCGCTATTACGCTTCCAGTAAAAAACCGTTAGGTAATCTTTGATGAGTAACTCCTGCCCATTGGGTGAGAGATCTGCCGCTGTGATGGTAGTTTGGGCAAGGTCTTCTACTACTTCGGCGGTAATAACGCTCTGTGTTGATTGTGGATAAGGCAAACGATAGAGCTTGGTAGCAGAGCTAACTTTGGAAATGATGTAAATATCCTGCGTCTCGTGATCTATAAAGAAGCCCTCTGAATCCCATTGCCCATCGGGATAACGATAGGTAATCCGGTCAATAGCCGAGGATGCTACCGAAGTTTTTCCCGATAATTTGGTAGCGTCTGGTTCGGCAAAACGGTAAATAATATGCGTGGCATACTGGTTGAGGTTGTCTCCCGTATCGCCTACGTATAAAGTCGGAACGCCGTCGCGGATGGAGGCCGCCATGTCCTCCCAATCATTATTAACGGCTCCTTCAAGTACTAAGGTAGCTTTCCATTTTGCATTGGTATCATCGAGCAGATAAATCTCGTTGGGATTACCCGAGTCGTTGTGTGTCCATATAAGATTAGGGCTATAACGACTAACAGCCAGCCCCGACGCTTCAGTTATATCTGGGTTGTCAAGTACCCCTCGATTTTGGGCCGAGCCGAAAGAAGCCGTCTCCGGTTTCTCGGGAAATAGCTTATCACAGGCGGTGGCACCCGTGAGTAAACCTAAAAAAATAATCAATCGATAAGAAGTGTGATAGTTCATGGCTTTTTATAAACTTTAAGTAAAGATTGAAGTTAGTTCTTCTAGAAAATGCTCTAATTTTAAAACAGAATTAAAAACTAACTATCCACTTAACGAAGGAATTTCAGCCTCAACATTACTGTTTATTATGTTCTCTCAAAAGGATTTAGAACAAATTGAAGCCAAAGGTATTGAGATACAAACGGTCAAAGACCAGATTCAGTACTTTATTGATGGATTTCCATGGATGAACCTAACCCGTGCCGCTACGCCGGAGGATGGTATTCTTCAATTAACCGATGAGCAAATTCAGGAAGCTCTCGATACTTACGAAGAATACGTGCCAACGCTTCGGATCGTTAAGTTTGTTCCTGCTTCGGGAGCCGCCACCCGTATGTTTAAATCCTTATTTGCTTTTCTCGAAGCTGGAAAATCGGACTCATCCGTGGAGCAATTCTTCGAGAGAATCCGTGAATTTGCGTTTTATGATGACCTGAAAGCTGTTTTAGCTAAAGACGGATTTGACATCGAAACGGCTGACCGATTAACCATTGCTGAGTATTTTCTGACGGACAAAGGTCTGGGCTACGGTTCTTTACCCAAAGGTTTGCTGAAATTTCACCGTTACGAAAACGAAAATCGTACGCCTGTGGAAGAGCACCTGGTGGAAGGAGCCAGTTATGCCCGCTCGAAAGGCGAAGTCGCTATTCACTTTACCGTGTCGCCGGAGCATAAGGCTAAATTCACGGAATTAATCGAAGAAAAAGCGGCTGAGTACGCGGAGCGTCATAACCTCGGCTTCGGAATTGATTTCTCCGAACAAAAATCTTCAACGGATACAATCGCTGTAAACCTCGATAACACACCGTTCACTGACAAAAACGGTTCGCTGCTCTTCCGTCCTGCGGGTCACGGAGCTTTACTGGCTAACCTGAATGATGTAGAGGCTGATCTGGTGTTTATCAAGAATATTGATAACGTTGTTCCTGATCGTTTAAAGAACACGACAACGATTTACAAACGAGCCATCGCCGGAACGTTGCTGCAAACACGTCAACGGTTATTTGATTACCTCAAGCGGCTTGATAGCGGCGATACCAGTCAGGAATTAATGGCTGAAATCGACGAGTTTTTACGTCGCGTGCTGTGCGTAGAACCCGTTGAAGGTTTCTACGAATGGCCGGTAGAAAAAGTAGTTGAGTACTTCCGTACCAAACTCAATCGTCCAATTCGGGTGTGCGGAATGGTTAAAAACGTAGGTGAGCCAGGCGGCGGACCTTTCTGGGCGAAAAGTTCAGATGGCACGAGTCAGCTACAGGTGGTAGAATCCGCTCAGGTTGACATGGACGATCAGGTACAGAAAGACAAATTCCTGAAAGCTACCCACTTCAATCCCGTCGATTTAGTTTGTTCCTGGACGGACTACACGGGCAAAGCTTTTGACCTTTTGAAATTCCGCGATCCGCAGACGGGCTTTATTACCCAAAAATCCAAAGACGGAAAAGACCTGAAAGCTCAGGAATTACCCGGTCTCTGGAATGGCTCGATGTCGGATTGGAATACCTTATTCGTGGAAGTTCCCCTGATTACGTTTAATCCGGTAAAAACGGTTAATGATTTGCTTCGTGATGAACATAAAGGATAATCAGGAAGTGATTTTATAAAGAAAAAGTCCCGCTGTTTTGATTGACAGCGGGACTTTTTTATAGTACCAATGATTAAGCCAGAACGGCCGTAAATTCAATTTCAATCAGGTACTCTGGACTAACGAGTTTACTGATTTCGTAAATAGCCGTAACGGGTTTGATATCCTTGAAAAACTCACCGTGTGCCCGGCCAATTTCGTCAAACTTTGTTAGATCCGTGGTAAACATCCGCGTACGAACCACGTCTTTCAGGCTGGCTCCGGCTTCTTCAAGCACTTTTTCAATGCGTTCGATGATATTTTTGGTTTGAGCGTAGCCATCATCAGCCTTTACTTTTTCGCCGTCTACGATGGCTACTGTGCCAGCGACTTCAATCAAATTACCGATGCGTACGGCCCGGCAGTAACCTACTTTATCTTCCCAGGGCGAGCCCGAAAGGATGGTTTGACGTTGGGACATGATTTAATTACAGTTGTCAGGTTTACAGTTTTCAGTGAGGGGAACGGAAATACTTTACTAGGTAAGGATTGTCGAAAGTAACCTGGCCCTAAGTTTTGATTACTTTCCCGCCTCGTTCTTTAATAAGGTAATGGCTTCACTTACTTCGCCTACTACTTCATCCCGTGTGCCGTCGTAAATGCCACGGATGTGTTTCTGAGGGTCAATGATAATGAAAGCTCCGCTGTGGAGAATACCGCCGGGCTCGTCGCTGTCTTCCTTAGCAGAAACAAAGTAGGCATTCTGTCCAATATCAAAAATTTCCTTGCGATCACCCGTTACAAAGTACCAGCTCTTTTGCCCAAATACGCCCAAATCAGTTGCGTATTGCTTCAAACGTCCCACACTATCGCGTTTGGGATCAATCGAGTGGGAGAGAAACATGACCTGCGGATCGTCCTTGTATTTCTCGTATAACTTCCGCATTTCCATCGTCATTTTAGGACAGATGGTGGGACAAGTCGTAAAGAAAAAGTCAGCGACGTAGATCTTCCCTTCGAAATTTTTCTGGGTAATGGTATCGCCGTACTGACTGGCAAAAGCAAAATCCGGAATCTGATGATAAAGGGTATCAGTTACTTCTTTCCCGTCTACTACTTTCGTTGAAACCCCCTGCCGTGGCCCCAAAATGGGCAAACGAGCTGGTTCTGATTCACAGGCAGATAAGCCTACCAGTGAAAGTAATAGTACAGATAGTTTTATTATTTTCATGGAAATTTCAATCAGTATTATTTCTTCAAAAAGGCCTTGGCGGCGGCTACACTGCTGCTGGTTTGTTGCTCAACAGCGGTAACTTTTGCTTTCTCAGCTTCTAAATACGCCTTGCCTTTTTCGGGAGATAAATCCAGCAGGGTATCGCCGTTGTAGCTACCCATCCATTCGTCCATTCCTTTTTCGGCTTTCCCCAGAGCTTCAATCAAACTATCGCCCTGAGCTCGTTGTGTGGTATCCTTGGCTATTTGCTGACGGATTTCTTCCTGTAAATCGGCAATCTGCATGTAAGGACCCATGATTTTGTCGTGCATTCCTTCTACTTCTTTCTGAAATTTAGTCAAATCTTCTTTGGGAGGATTCTGACAAGCAGTTAATGCAGCAATGAATAAAAGGGGTAAGCAACCTGTTTTCATAACTATTGGGGGTTTATTAGGAATGAAGCGAATTTAGGACTGACTCAGTAATTCCCGGGCGTTTTCAATCACAGCCGAAGAGGGCTTGGCTCCTCCAATCATTTGAGCAATCTCAAGCACCCGTTCTTCCGTTGAAAGCTGCCTGATGCGGGAAACCGTTCGGTCGGAAGAATGATCTTTATAAACAAAATAATGAGCATCGCCTTTGGCGGCAATCTGATGAAGGTGACTAATTGCAATGAGCTGATGGCCCTGAGCCATGTCTTTCATCATGTTCCCCACCTTAATGGCGATTTCGCCGGAGATACCCGTATCAATTTCGTCAAAGACAATCGTCGGCAACGACCGCTTATTAGCCAGAATGTATTTCACCGCCAGCATTAAGCGACTGAATTCTCCGCCGGAAGCTACTTCCCGAAGCTGCCGGGGTTGAATGCCTTTGTTCGCCGAAAAGAGAAAATTAACCGTATCAATGCCCTGACTGCTAGGTTTGCCCAGTTGCATGTCCACGACTAAACGGCCATTGGGAATACCCAGATCGCTTAACAAGCCCGATACCAGATCTTCAATTTCCGAAAGAACGGCCTTGCGGGAATCTGAAAGTTTGCGAGCTACTTGTTCGAGTTTTTCCCAGGATTTATGAGCGGCTTTTTCAGCCGCAGCCAGATCATCATCCAGATTGAGAACTTTGGATACTTTCGTTTCCAACTCAGCCTGAATACCTAATAATTCGGCTACGGTGGTGACATTATGCTTTTTCTGTAAATTATAAAGCATACTTAACCGCTCCTGAAGCAAAACAATTTTCTCGTCGTCCAGCTCCACGGAATCGCCTTCCGACTCCAGTTCCACGACGACATCTTTAAGCTCAATCAAGCAGCTTTGCACGCGATCCCGCAGGGAAGCGTAAACGGAGTTATAGCCACTGATGGTATTGAGATGGCCAACTACGCTCTGCATCCAACCCAGAATGCTTTGCTCGGGATCGTTGAGGTAACCAGTGGCCGCAATTAACTTTTGCTTGATTTCTTCGGCGTTTTCCAGCGTGGTTAACTCTTTCTCTAGTTCACTCTGTTCGTTTTCCTGAAAACGGGCTTTGGAAAGCTCTTCCAGCAAAAAGGAGTTATAGTCAAATTCTCTCCGAATATCCTTAGCTTCTGCCTGAAGCCGATCGTAGGCTTCGCGTTTTTTTCGGAAATCGCTGAATTGCGTTTTGTAAGCCTCTAGCAAAGAACTGTTCTGAGCGTAGGTATCTACCAGTTGTAGCTGATATTCCTGCGAACCCAGCAAAATAGAATCGTGCTGCGAGTGAACGTCCATTAACTCCGAGCCAATCCGGCGGAGGGTTTCCAGGTTAACGGGCGTATCATTGACAAAAGCCCGGGATTTACCCGAAGGACTAATCTCCCGGCGAATGATGCACGTAGTGTCGTAATCGATTTCTTCTTCTTCAAAAATCGACTTAATAAAGTAACCCGAAATATCAAATTGACCTTCAATGATACATTTCTGGTTGGGATCCCAGAGCACTTTCGTGTCGGCCCGATTGCCCCGAAGCATGCCAATGGCTCCCAGTAAAATGGACTTTCCCGCTCCGGTTTCACCAGTAATGATATTTAAACCTCCGCTGGGCGAAAGTTCAAGGGTTTCAATAAGTGCGTAATTCTGTATAAGCAGATTGGAAAGCATGAGTAGGAATAAGGGTCACCTTCAAAGGTACAAAAGGATACGAGGCGGCGTATGCCAAAATTAAAAGGCAGCGTTTATATCGTAAACAATTTCCTCAATCTGCTGTAGCGGATAGCGGCGTTCACGCTGTAAACCATCTTCCAGAGTAATCACCTGATTTTCTTCCGAAATGAAGCGACCAAAATAAGTAACGCCGTTTCGCAACACCAGGTTGAGATGAATGCCTTTCAGGCCCGAAAGGGCTTCTGACGTAGCCGGAATTCTAACGATTCTTTTCCCCATGATAGGTCATAACGTAATGATGCTTAATCTCGCCCGTACAGCTTAGGCCGTGGCGTTCGTAAAAACGGCGGGCGGCTTGATTAACCTGTAAAACGGTAAGTTGCAAAGGTAAGTTCTGTTGCTGAGCTTCGGTCTTTAATTCTTCCAATAATAAAGACCCAATGCCTCGATTCTGGAAGGGGGGCAAGATATAAATTTCCGAAAGAAATATTTCCTGATCCCGCCGTTCTACGCGGAGTATGCCAGCGGGTTGCTCGTCATAATAGATGATCTGAATGACGGATTCCTGAAAAGTCTCATCAAAGAAGTTTCGCTGGACTTTTTCGTACCAAGCTCCCCAGGTAGCCACTACGTACGAACCCAGCGTTTTTTTCTTAACCCAATAGATCCAATCTCGGTCTTTAGTGGTGGCAGGGCGTAGCGAAATCATAACTAAAAGGTCTAAAAGCTTTATTCCAGAAGCTTACTTGACGAGTTGTCGGTATGAATCGGCTTTGGTTGGATCGAGTTGGGAAAGAACCTGATAGACCTGATTTTTCTCGGCAGCCGTTCCGCGGGAAAAGACCTGGATTAACTCGTTGGATTTGGCATCAAAAAAGCTGTTAATTACTAACGAAGAAGGCTTGAGCTGAACAACCTGACGAATGTTATTTAAAACGCCGAGGATATTTTTACGGGCCTCATCGGGCTGATCACCAAAGGTATCCAGGGCCAGACGGTGATACGTATAAAGGCCCTCACGGAAAGGAATCAACTGCTGATTCTGAAGATTTTCCACCAGCCAATACCGGCTCCGTTGGTCGCCACGTTGATCCCAGCCGATAAAACCGCCCGTCGAAGCCAAATTGGCTACGTTATACGCCCGCTGAATCCACTGTTCGCCGCCGCGTTTTCCGAAAGAATCATAATCCAGAGCCAGAGCGATGTAACTGTAATAAGCCAGGAGCGATGTCAGGTTATCTGAAAAGACATTATCATTAAAATTCAGCGGATTTTCGGGTAAATACCTGAAAGAAAAGGACCGGTCTACGTACCGCAGCAGTACGCTTTCATAACTGGAATTATAAATGGGACGATAGACCTGAATAACGGCCTGAGCGTCGTAATCGCCCTGAGCGGTGGCCTTCTGAAAGGTTAATGAAATATCCAGTCGAATTTTTTCTTCTTCCCGAAACTGATCGTTTGTCCAGCGACGACCATTTACAAATTCGGTCATCACCCGTTGCAGCTCTCCAAAAACCTGCTGCCCATTATTAGATTGCTGATTTACCCGCATCTGATCGGTCCGCAGCGTGACGGTGCAGGCAATTTCCTGAGCTTTAATGACTGGGTTAATCAGCAAAAGGCAGGAAAAGCATAACCCAAGTTTCTGTAAAAAGCTTTTCATAACGTATCGGGGATGGATGGCATTATAAATACGCGGCAATAGCTTCGAGAATATCCGTTGCCACTGCCGTTTTCGATTTTAATTCATAAGAAAGCAAACGCTGCTGCCGATCAATAATACTGATCTGGTTGGTATCGTGTCCAAAGCCTGCTCCGGCGTTTTGAAGCGAATTAAGAACAATCAAATCCAGGTTTTTCTTCAGAAGCTTCTGCGTCGCATTTTCTACTTCATTATTGGTTTCCAGGGCAAAGCCAATCAATAATTGACCAGGTTTTTTCTGACTGCCCAGGGTCGCTGCTATATCAACGGTTTTCCGAAGTTCAATATTGAAAATGGCTTCCTTCTTCTTGATTTTTTCCGAAGCTACCACGCTGGGGGTATAATCAGCAACGGCGGCGGCTAGGATGGTAACATCCTGTTCAGGAAAAGCCCGTTGAGCCGCCTCATACATTTGCCCGGCTGAACGAACATCAATTTTTCGGATAGTTGGATTTTTAATGAGCAGGTGTGTGGGGCCACTTACTAGGGTTACCAGAGCTCCCGCTTCTGCCAGAGCCTCTGCCAGGGCGTAACCCATCTTTCCGGTAGAATGATTGGAAATATACCGAACGGGATCAATAGCCTCCTGAGTAGGGCCAGCAGTTAGTAATACTTTTTTGCCTTTCCAGGGACTATCCTGCTGAAAGTGTTTTTCTAAAATACTCAGTAATTCTTCGGGCTCCGCCATACGGCCTTCGCCGGTTAATCCGCTGGCGAGTTCTCCGTATCCAGCCTGAATCATGCGATTACCAAAGCTTTCCAGCCGTCGCAGGTTTTCTTTCGTCGCCGGGTGCTGATACATATCCAGATCCATCGCCGGAGCCCAGTAAACCGGACAGCGAGCGGATAAATAAACGGCTGAAAGCAGATCATCCGCCTGGGCATGAGCGGCTTTGGCGAGGGTATGTGCCGTGGCAGGAGCAATCAGCATCACATCTGCCCAAAGGCCTAAATCCACGTGATTCGTCCAGGTACCTGTTTCTGGATTACTAACAAACTGACTGTAAACAGGACGCTTGGAAAGCGTCGAAAGCGTTAATGGGGTAATAAACTCGGTAGCCGCCTGGGTCATGACGACCTGTACTTCGGCCCCGGCTTTGATAAGTAAGCGAACCAGACTGGCAATTTTATAGGCAGCGATACTACCGGAAACGCCCAGTAACACCCGTTTTCCTGCAAGCATAAGATCGGTATTATATGAAAAAACCTCCGTATCGGCGAAGATACGGAGGTTTTTTCGAAGGGCTAGTGATTAATCTTCACTGGGTAAATCGGTGCGGTAACGCCAGTTTACTTTCTCTTCGATATATTCTTCGATGGCCAGAGAAGAAGGCTTCGGCTGACGCTCGTAATGCTTTGAAATTTCGATTTGTTCGCGGTTTTCAAAGATTTCTTCCAGGTTATCTACCGTTGAGGCAAACTCCGAAAGTTTCTGGTTAAGCTCTTCCTTTTGTTTAACGGAAAGTTGCTTGGCACGAGAGGCCATAATGGCCACGGCTTCATAAATATTGCCGTTCGTCTTAGCGGCCAGTTTGTCTGTGTCGCGGGTGACGATAGAAGGATTGGCAGGCATATCTCTGATCTTTATTGTTTACGATTTGAATGGAATCACTCACCCCAGGTGAGCTTATTTATTAGTCGAGCCACCTACGCGTCCGGTCGAAGCGGGTTCAGCAGCTTTTTCTTTTGCTTTTTCCTGAGCAGCTTTCGCGATTCGCTCTTCTTCAGCCAGTCTGCTCGATTGTTTCACGGAATCTTCGTAGAACCGCTCGGCTTTCTTGGTGAATTTTCCCTGCGGAAAAGCATCAACGAAATCCTGGTAATATTTTACAGTTTCGTCGTAACGCTCTTTTTGCTTATTGTAAATACTGTTCTGAGCAAATTCGTACTGAGCCTGAACCTGTAAGAAGGCTAACTCTTCGTTGTAATCAGAGTCTGGAAATTCTTTCTTAAAGTTGTTAATGGCGTAAACGGCAGAGCGGAAATTCTGGAGGTTCGCCGGGCTGGTTTTAAAGTACAGCTTGGCCCGTTCGTACGCTTTCTTTTCCAGCTTCCTGCGAGACTCCTTGATAATTTTGGAAGCTTCGTCTACGAATTTACTCTGAGGATACGTGTTAATAAAGCTTTGCATGTTATCCATAGCCGTCAAGGTACTAGCCTGATCCAGGTAATAGGGCATGGAGGCCCGGTACGAGGCATAGGAACTCATGTAAAGAGCTTCTTCGGCGTAGTCACTTCGGCCAAAGGTTTCGTAAAACCGTTTGAACTGGAAGGAAGCTACTTCATACTGCGAAAGGTGATAATTACAGTAGGCTTCATAAAACGTAGCCAGCTCCTGTTGATCCGAACCTTTCAAGATAGGTTTAAGCTCTTCGAAGAGTAAAACGGCTTTATCGTAGTCGCCTTTTTTGTAATATGTCAAAGCAGCCTGATACTTCTGCTCGTCCGTACCTTTCTTGCGAAGTTTCTCAAAACTTCCGCAGGAAGTCAAAAGGGCGGTAAGGCCCAGAAATAGAACAAAATACCGAATAGTCTGCATAAGTCCGCAAAGATACGTCTTTCCTTTTAGAGTTAACAATGGTTCCGTAGGCTTTTTAAGTAAGATGGCAGCCCTGTTAACGTAAAAAGATGCAAAACTATTCGGTTGAGGTTGCTTTATTATCAGATTTTCCTAAAAACAGGATCTAAAAGTCTCGTTATGAAAGGGTTTGATTCGTGTTTGAGGTGGTTTGAAAGGAGTTTGATCATTGAAAAGGTTGGAGACTTTTCAAGTTCCGTCTACGTGCGAAACGAAATCAAACCTCTCAACCCTTATTAACCTTTTCAAACAGCGTCAAACCCACCTAATACCCTTTTTTCGGATCAATGATGTTTTCCAACGGCTGGTTAGCCAAAAAACGATCCAGGTTTTCCAGAAAAATATCTGATAAATCCCGGAATTCTTCGCGGTAACCACCGCCGGAATGCTGGGAAAGAATAACGTTGGGGCAATCCCAGAGCGGATGTTTTTCGGGAAGGGGTTCTTCCTGGGTTACGTCCAGTACGGCTCCGGCGATATCCCCGTTCAGTAAGGCATGGGTGAGAGCTTCTTCGTCGACGGTAGTACCCCGGCCTACGTTAGCAAATACGGCATTACCGTTCAAACGGCTAATCATCTCAGCTGATACAAATTTGCGGGTTTCTTCCGTCCCAGGCAGGGTATTAATGATCACGTCAAACTCCTGAATGCCGTTTATGAGCTCTTCTGGGGTACGAAAACGGGCTTCGGGACTACTGCGACCAAAAAAGTCGATGGGGCAATCAAAACCGCTGAGAATTTTCTTACAGGCTTGTCCAATACTGCCCGTGCCGATGATGAGCACTTTTTTCTTTCGCAGTAAGCTCATCTCGCATCGCATGGATTGCCCCACCCATTTATTCTGACTGCGAAGAATGCCGAAAACGTCCATTTTTCGGTAAAAAGCCAAGATTCCGCCCACCGCCGTTTCGGCACAGGGTTGGGCATAAAAGCCTTTCATGTTCGTTAACGTGGCCTTGGTTTTTAAATCCTGGTATTTATCAAATCCAACGGAATGTAACTGCACCCAGCGAAGATTTTTGGCGTTTTCGAGCCACTCTGCCGGTACATTACCAAAAATGATATCCGCCTTCTCGACGTTTTCCCGACGGGTAGATTCGGATAAGTCGGATTCAAAAACTGCCTGAACGGACTCGGGAAGTTTGCTGGTAAAGTATTCTTTTTCGGAATTGCCTAAGGGCGTTTGTACGTATACATTCATGAGTATGCTCTGGTTTGTATGCCCGAAAAGGTCTAAAAATTCTAAACCAAACAGCAGAGCCGGCCCGAAAAGATTTCCTTTCCAAGCCGGCTCCTGCCAGATTAAACGATTTATTTTTTAACCGAGAAACGATATTCCGTAGTCGATTTGTAGGTCTGACCGGGTTTCAATACCGTTGAAGGAAATGACGGCTGATTAGGGGAATCAGGGTAATGCTCTGTTTCCAGACAGAAGCCCCAGCGTTTTTTATAGTTGGTGTTGCCTTTCCCCGTCAGTTTACCGTCGAGGAAGTTACCACTATAAAACTGTACAGCGGGTTCGGTGGTTAATAACTCGATGGTACGGCCCGTCGTTGGTTCGTAAGCAGAACCTTGCGAGATCAGACCAGTACCAGATTGGTCGAATACCCAGCAGTGGTCATAACCGCCGCCATTTTTAATCTGCTCGTCTTTAGTGTCATTAATACGCTTGCCAATGACCGTCGAGCTGGTGAAATCAAAGGGAGTACCTTTCACATCCTGAAGCTTACCCGTTGGAATAAGCGTAGCATCCACAGGAACAATCTTACTCGCTTTCAACTCCACTTCGTGATCGAGAATATCGCGTTTTCCGCCTGTCAGGTTAAAGTAGGTGTGATTGGTTAGGTTAATCACCGTAGACTTATCTGTTGTCGCTTCATAATCAATCCGAAGGGCATTGTCGTTGGTTAGGGTGTACGTAACCGTTACATGGAGCGTTCCGGGGTAACCTTGATCGCCGTCGGGGCTCACCAAGTTGAGTTTCAGACCTACGGTCGAATCCGTTTTTACTTCTTCTGCCGTCCAGACCTTTTTATCAAAACCTACCTTGCCACCGTGCAGGGAGTTGGGGCCATTGTTGATGGGCAGTTTGTAGGTTTTTCCTTCCAGATTAAAGGTGCCCTTAGCAATACGGTTGCCGAAACGGCCAATCAAAGCTCCGAAGTAAGGAACATCCTGACGGTAACCGGCTAACGAATCAAATCCAAGCACAATGTCATCGAAATGGCCGTCTTTGTCGGGCGTGTGTAACTCGGTAATGATTCCACCGTAGTTAGTGATTTTCACGATCATGCCCTTACTGTTGGTGAGCGTGTATAAATCAACGGCCTGGCCTTCGAGTGTTCCGAAAGGAGCTTTGGTAATAGTTGAAGTTTGGGAGGTCATGGTGGAATCTTCTTGAGATTGAGCAGATTTTTCGCTGGAGGACTGGCAGGAAGCTATGGCCAGGCCCAGAGTCAGAGCGAGTCCTCCGGTTTTGAGAAATGATAAAGACATGAGAGTAAGGTTTAAGAGTACGGCCTATGGCTTAGAGCTTTTGCCCTGACAAATCTATACACTTGCCGGAAATGTCCACTACCTCAAAGCAGTGAAGATTAATGGATAGACGAAATTGGTCGTAATTCAACCCGTAAAATCTGCGTAGTGTTTTCAGTAATTTTATAACGGTCGTCGAGGCGTTTGCCCGTTACCCAGACAATATTACCCTTTGATTCAAGAAGATACAGGCTTTCTTTTTCCAGCACTGATACTTTTTGATTAATTAAAAAATCGCTGATTTTCTGCTTTTTACCCTTCATTCCCAGCGGACAAAACCAATCTCCTGATTCCCATAAACGCAATTGTAACGGAAAATCGAGCAGAGATGCATCCAGAAACACGACTTGGGCATCTGAGGAAAAAGAAAAATTTTCAACCCATTGCAACGTCAGGCTGAAAAATGGGGTATTCATAGAAAAAGGAACCGTACTGATTTCGTAGCTGTGCAAGGCCCGGTCTGAATTCGACTGAAGAATCCATTGCTGACGGTCCAGTACGAGTAAGTGGGAGGGGGAGCTATACCGCTTTCCGGTCTGAGCAAAGCGGTTTTCGTAAATGGCTTTACTCTGCTGATACGTAAAATGATACGCCTTGAGCGTTTCGCTGAGAACCAACAAGGGTTCTGGAAAAGCTTCAAGGGCTGTAAAAGGAATAACGGAATTTTGGGTGACGTTTTGTTTAAACGTACCTAGTTGCTGATCAATGAAACGCTCGGCTGCCTGCAAACGATCCAGCGTATGCCGAAGGGTTTGGGTCAAACTAGGATTGAGCTCTTCCAGTAGCGGAACGACATGGTGACGAAGCTGATTTCGCTGATAGGCATCTTTTTCATTACTAGAATCCTCCACCCAACTTAAGCCCTGTTCCTGTGCATATTGATGTAACTGAGTACGATTAAAGCCTAGAAGCGGACGGGTGATAAACCCATTTTTTTCGGGAATCCCGCGAATGCCGGAAAGCCCCGTCCCACGAGTTAGATTCATCAGTAGGGTTTCGAGCGAATCATTCAAATGGTGAGCCGTAAGAATCCAATCAAAATGTTCTTTGACACGAATTTTCTCAAACCAGTCATACCGGAGATTTCGGGCGGTGAGCTGCGTGGAAAGTCCGCTTTGTAGGGCGATAGTTTTGGTATCAAAACGTTCGATATACAAAGGAACCTGATACGATTCGGCCAATGTTTGTACAAAAAACTCATCTCGGAAAGATTCCTGACCTCGTAATTGAAAATTAACGTGGGCGATGGCAAAAGAGAAGCCGGCTTGCTGGAGCAGTTTTGTTAGCACCACCGAATCGAGTCCACCACTCACGGCCACTAACAGGCGGTGGGTTGATGAAAAAAGTTTTCTCTCGTTAATGAATGCTAAAAAATCAGTCAGCACGGATCGGAATAGTTAATTTTGCCAAAGCAATGAAATACTGGCAAATATATATTCTCGGCTTATTACTCGGTCTTCCTTTTTTAGGAGCCGCTCAAAACCCTGCTCCAACAGGAAAAATTGTTGACGTCGATTATTCGGATACACTATGGGTGGATCAGACGGCGGGTAACACCTTTCTACGTGGCAATGTGCGGATGCGGCAGGGTAATATCGTTTTGCTTTGTAATCTAGCTAAGAAGAACGATCTCATTAACGTAGTAGAAGCCTACGGAAATGTAAGAATTATTCAGGGGGACAGTTTGACCCTTACCGGAGATACGGCCATGTATTTTGGTAATACCCGTCAATCGAAAATGCTGGGGCGTGTCGTTACGCTCAACGATAAAACGGCTACGCTAAAAACCCGCAAGCTGGATTATGACATGAACACCCGCATTGCCAGTTATAATACGGGCGGTACGCTGGTGGATAAAACCAGTACGCTGACGAGTAAGGAAGGTTATTACAATACGTTGACGAAGCTGTCACTCTTTAAGAAAAACGTAAAAATGATTAGTCCTGAAACGGACCTGTTTGCTGATTCCCTAAGGTACAGTACCCTTTCCAAAGACGCCTATTTCATTGCTCCGACGAAGATTATTTCAAAAAAGAAAAAATCGCAGGCGGAAAACGATACCCTTTTTACGAGTTCGGGTTCTTATAACTTAAATACACGAATATCGAATTTTAGGGGGCGTTCAACGGTGCGAATGCCTAATAACGAACTCACCGGAGACAGTCTGTTTTACGATCCGATTACTCAGATCGGTATCGCCCGGGGAAACGTGGTGATGATTGCTAAAAAAGATAGTGCGATTTTGACGGGGCAAATCGGAAGGTATTTTGGCAAAACGGGCATTTCCCGGGTGTACGGAGAAGCTCTATTGCGTAAATTCTTTTCCAAGGACACGTTGTTACTCTCGGCGGATACCTTGATTTCACAGGAAATCAGGGGTGTAAAAGACACGACTCGTCGTTTGATTGCGGATCGAAATGTCTTGGTATTCAGGCGGGATTTGCAGGCCAAATGTGATTCATTGATTTATAATATGGCGGATTCACTGATTTCTTTCTTTAAGAAGCCCATTCTCTGGAATGGTCAGAATCAGTCGGAAGCTGATACCATTCTGGTGAGACTGGTGGATAATAAGATGCGGACGATGTATCTCAAACGCCGGGCTTTTATCATTGCCCGAGATACGCTGATGCAATTTAATCAGGTAAAAGGCAGGCGAATAACGGCCTATTTTAATGCCAAATCGGAGCTCGATCATACGCTGGTGGAGGGGAACGGAGAAAGTATTTACTTCGCCAAGAAAGATGATAATAAACCCA
Source organism: Siphonobacter sp. SORGH_AS_0500 (assembly GCF_031453245.1). NCBI lineage: Bacteria > Pseudomonadati > Bacteroidota > Cytophagia > Cytophagales > Cytophagaceae > Siphonobacter > Siphonobacter sp. SORGH_AS_0500. The sequence goes on along the minus strand of NZ_JAVIYT010000001.1, from coordinate 4,791,861 downwards.
TTGGCATGAATTATGTCCAATCAGGGCGGATGCGATTACATTTTAAAGAAGGACAGGTTAAACGCATCGCTTTCCTGGGAACGCCAGATGGGGTTTTACATCCCCCAAAAGAAGTAACCAGTGAGAACCGGGAGCTGGATGGTTTTAACTGGCGAGAGAAAGATCGACCGACCCGAGACATGGTTAAACGGGTTAAAAAAACGGTTACTCCACCTGCTAATCCTGTGAGTACGAAGAAAGTACCGACGACGGCTTCGACGAAAAAATGAGAAAATTTGGGGAATTGTTCACAGAAAAGCTTTGGTATATCTTTTTCTGCAAACGATTTCAAAACAAGTAGTAATGCCTAAGGTTACTTTTGTTAATACATGTTAAAAACTTGGCTATCAATATAATATAGCTACATTTGCTTAGGCATTTGGTAGCTTTAGTAGTTTAGATGATTTATGAAACACACTTTACTCTTTCTGTACGGACTTTTAATCGTTTTCCTGTTAGGGAATCCGATTAGCACCTATGCCCAGGGAGAGCCTAAACGCAGTCGATTAGATATTAAGCCTAAAGCAAAATCAACGACCGCCTCGACGCAGATTAATCCTTATTTTTACCCAAAGGCAGAAATTGCCCGCGAAGTAAGACCAAATCGCTCGACGGCTGTCAATGAGTATTACCGGACGCTTTTACGGAATCGACCTAAGTCTAACGGTTCTTCTAAAACGGAACAACCCCTGGCTCCGCTAGCGGTTGTCGCTTCTGAAAGCTCCCGCGATTTTGACGAATCTTCTTCGTCAGAGAAACTGTTTGTTAACGATAAAATCAGCGTTTCCAACCCTTATCCCAATCCTGCGAACGATCATATCGAAGTAGAATATGCCGTAGCAGCTAATGCAGGAGAAGCAAAAATTACGCTGTATAGCCCCCTAGGCATGCAAATGGGAGGGGTGGTATTAGAACCTGGCGAGCGTAAACAACGCATTTCAACCAGTCATTTACCCAACAATATTTACTTTTATCAATTGTCCTTAGAGGGTAAAACCCTAATTACAAAGAAGTTACTGGTTAGGCATCAATAGATTTCCTTTAGTCTGCTTATACGACAAAATCCCGAAGTATGCTCAATAGCATTACTTCGGGATTTTGCGTATGGGGGATATTTTATGGTATTTATAAGAATATCATCGTTAAGCTCGTGACAATCTATGCTGTGCACTGTAAATTCGAAAGTCAAAGGACGGTTTTGGTTTTGTACATATTTAAAAGCTTACGCTCTTGTTTAAAGTTGGTATATTCTTCGGCGGCCCGGCTCGTGAACGGGAGATTTCTTTTCTGGGAGGTAAAACGACTTATACGGGTCTGGATCGCTACCTCTTTGAGCCTATCCCCGTCTTTATTGACGGACGTGGTAACTTTATCCTGATCGATCCGGCGTACATGGAATCGGCGTCCATCCGCGATTTTTACCCTCCTCAGGCCTTTGTTTCTTCAGACAAATATCCTTTCCGGGTCTACGAAGAGTCGCTGAGCTTAAGTCCTGATCAGGAAGAGGCGATGATTGCCAGCGTGGGTAAGCGTCTGTTACCCCATGAGTTTAGGGCCTATTTTGACTTTGCTTTTCTGGCGGTGCACGGCCCGCAACTGGAAGATGGAGCCATTCAGGGTTTACTGGAATGGTACGGTATTCCTTATTACGGTTCCGGCCTTATGGGATCGGGCATTGGTATTGATAAAATCGCTCAGAACGAGCTCATTCAACGAACGGTCGGTTTGCCTAAACGCCTCTTTTCGTTGAGTAAAAGCGAATGGGATCGCTTTGATAAAGAAGTATTATTCGAACAGGTAAAAGCTCGGGTAGGATTACCTTTTGTTTGTAAAGCTCCCCATCAGGGCTCATCCATTGGGGTATCCTTCGTTAAAACCGACGATATAAAGGCATTTGAAGCGGGTGTGCTTCAAAGCTTCTTCCAGAAAACGATTACCCCTCAGGAATGGGTGACGCTTTCTTACGAAGAAAAAGGAGCGTTATTACAGCAAATCACTAATCTGGATGAGGGAATTGCTTTTCCTTTGTTTATCAACGAAGAAAAACTTTGTAAGCACCCTGCTGAGCTTTGGGAAGAATTAGACACCCGTTTCGCCGAGCAATACGAACCCGTTCAGCTCAGTTCGATTCATTCGGAAGATGCCGTCTTATTCGAAAGCTTCGTGAAAGGCCAGGAATTTAGTTGTGGGGTTATTCAGGACTTTGACGGAAAACCGCTGGCTTTACCTCCTTCCGAAGTCATCAAAGATGATGAGGACATTGTTTTTGACTTTAAAACCAAGTATTTAACCTCAGTAGTTCGTAAAGGAATTCCAATCCGTACGAGCTTAGAGAATAATGAAAAAGTCCACGCGTACGTAAAGGAAACGTTCCGTTTGTTTGCTTTCGGAGCCTGTGCCCGCATTGATGGGTTCTTAAGCCCGGAGGGAGAAGTGCTTTTGCACGATCCTAATACCTTACCTGGCATGTCACCGTCTTCGTTTATTTTCAAACAAATGGCAGAAATTGGCTTGAATGTAACGGACTCGCTGACTTATTTCATTCGATTCTCCTTACGCGAACGCATTCGCACGGGTAAGTTCACTGGTATTTACCGCAAAGAATTAGCCAAACTCGATGCTCTTATCAAGGATCGTACGGCTCATTTAGCCAGTCGACCCACAAAATTAATAGCCTTTGAAGCGACGGATGAATCCTATGAAATTGCTAAAAAACTTTACAATGTCCTGACAGCCTCAGCCGAATGGCGACCTCTGTTGGTGTATAAGCACCCAGCGTTAGGCGAGGTAGTAATCAATGCAGCCTATATGGCTAAGCCCGGTATCGTGGATTTGAATGCTTCTCTTACTGAACCTTTGCATCCGCTCATTGCCGCTTGCCGGGAAAATGCTCTGGAAGTTACCCGCTTTATTACGGGCGATTCTGTTCCAGAAGTCATTGCCTATCAATAAAATTCATTCATTAATACAGCAAAAAAAGAACCGCCCTAATAGGAGCGGTTCTTTTTTATTACAGCTATGATAATTACTAAACTAAACTAGTCTTTATTCTATTAACGTACTACGAACTCGCCCTGGCCAATTTTGAACCCTTCGGCGTAAAGTTCTACGTTATATTTACCTTTTTTGTACTCTTGACCGCGAGTGTACAGCATTTCTACCTGAGGACGGTTATTGTTGAACTGCACGGACTGCTTATAGGTGTATTGCATGTCACGACCCTGGAAAGAGAAGATGCCTGAACCCGTTTCGGTATCTGATAATACGGCACCCTGAGGATCAACCACGCGAAGCATGATGTCTTTCGATTCTTCTTTCGTTAAAGGGTTAGGAGCCAGCGTAAAGGCTACTTTGATTTTATCTACTCTTCTACCTTTATACTCGTTGTCATCGTTTTCACGCGTTTTACCTCTTTTATTTACAGCCAGTACCCGAACGCCTTCCGCACGCAGAGCTGAACCAATGGTTACTTTATCAGCCAGTTCCTGGTTAGAAGTACGCAAATTACTTACCGAGTCACTATAGGAACGCCGCGTATTGTCCAAGTCGGTACGGATCGTTGTGTTTTCCTGGGTTAACTGTTGGTTCTGCGTATTCAACTGACCATTTTCTTCTTGTAAACGAGCAATTTCTTCGTCTTTCTGGGTCAGGATAGCTTCGTATTCTTTAATTTTCTTAGTGTACTTGGCAATGGATACATTTTTAGACTTCAACAAAGAAGATTTATCTGCTTCTAATTGTGCTTTTAACTTTTGCAGCTCTTCGATGTTACCACCTAATTGCTGAACCTGAGCAATTTTGGCGTCTAACTCCCGAGAAATCGAGTCGAGTCGGCTGTGGGTAATAGCTAAGTCCCGGGCTTTCACACTGATTTCAGTGGATTGCTTATCCGTTTCCGATTTTTCTTGGAAGAGCAAGAAGCCTAGTACACCAGAGATGGCAAGCATTACTGCAAACGCAGCTCCCCAAATTCCACTTGATTGTTTGTTTTGATTCGTAGTTTCCATAATAATCAATTATTAACTGGATAAAGGGTTACACAAGAAAGTGAGTTACCACTAAAGAAGAATAATAATTAGAATTGAGTTAATGATCCGGTTACTAACTGGCCCTGGCTGAATGAAAAATTCACTTAACATTTTCAGACCGTCCTTAGTTATGGTAAGGGGTTGATTTGTAATTGGTTCTCAAATCATATTAACGAGATTTTAAGGATGTGTGGATTTATAAGTTTTAAATTTTTTAGATAAAATGTTCAAATTCACTTTTCCTGGATTTGAGCCAAAACTTAAGAAAAGATATAAAAATGGAATAAAAGGCAAGGAATGGTTTGTCATTTGAATCCACTTCTTATAATTGCAGACCTTTTTATAAAATCATAGCTTCAATCTAATATTTACTAACAATTCATAACATATTATGTCAACCGGTCTCGACGCAATTATCCGCCAGAAAGTACAAAATTGGGTTTCAGGAAATTATGATGAAACAACAAAGTCAGCTGTTCAAAAGCTGATTGATGAGGGAAATGACACAGAATTGACCGATGCTTTCTATAAAGAGCTGGAGTTTGGTACGGGCGGTCTTCGCGGATTAATCGGCGTAGGTTCTAATCGCATGAACCGCTATACAGTAGGAGCTGCTACGCAGGGTCTGGCCAATTATTTAAAGAAAAGCTTTCCCAATCAGGAGATTAAAGTGGCCATCGCTCACGATAGCCGCAACATGTCACCCGAGTTTGCTCAAGTAGCGGCTGACATTTTCTCTGCCAATGGTATCAAGGTATATCTGTTTAGTGAACTGCGTCCTACTCCTGAGCTTTCCTTCACAATTCGTCTGCTGGGTTGTCAGAGTGGCGTAGTGATCACCGCTTCGCATAACCCTAAAGAATACAACGGTTATAAAGCTTACTGGAACGATGGAGCTCAGGTAGTAGCTCCACACGATAAAAATATCATTACCGAAGTAAATGCCATTCAGTCAATTGATGACATCAACTTTGAAGGAAACCCTGATCTGATTGAAAGCATTGGCGAAGAGGTGGATGCCAAATACCTGGAGCAGGTGATTACCAAGAACGTGGTTAATCCCGCGGTTATTGAGCGTCAGAAAGACCTGAAAATTGTCTACACTCCAATTCACGGAACTGGAATTACGCTGGTACCAAAAGCTCTGGAGAAAATTGGCTTTACCAATGTAACCATCGTTGAAAAACAGGCTACGCCCGATGGTAACTTCCCAACGGTAGTTTACCCGAACCCGGAAGAAACCGAGGCGATGACGCTGGCGATGAATCAGGCCAAAGAAATTGATGCAGATTTAGTAATGGCAACAGACCCCGATGCCGACCGCGTGGGTTCTGCCGTAAAGAATGCCGATGGCGAATGGCAGCTTTTAAACGGTAACCAGATGGCCAGTCTGATTATCTTCTATCTGTTGAGAGCCTGGAAGGAAGCCGGTAAATTAACCGGAAAAGAATTCGTCGCCAAAACTATTGTAACGACGGATCTGATCGATAAAATGTGTGATAGTTACGGGGTAAATTGTTACAATACCCTCACAGGCTTCAAATACATTGCGGGTGTTATTCGCGATCTGGAAGGTAAAGAGCAGTTCATTGGTGGTGGGGAAGAAAGTTATGGTTATCTGATTGGTGACGCTGTTCGCGACAAAGATGCGATTGCCTCCTGTGCCATGATTGCGGAGCTAACGGCCTATGCCAAAGATAACGGCCAGAGTCTGTTTGATATGCTTACAGAGATGTACATGGAAAACGGTTTCTATTACGAAGGACTGATTTCACTGACGAAAAAAGGCAAAGAAGGAGCCGAAGAGATTCAGCGAATGATGAGCGACATGCGTAATAACCCACCTGCGGAAGTAGCTGGTTCGAAGCCTGTCACGATTCTGGATTACCAAAATCTGGTTTCAAAGGATGTGGCAACGGGTCAGCAAACGTCGATTCCTGCCGAGATGGGTATCGAGAAGTCAAACGTAATTCAACTGATTCTGGCGGATGGTTCGAAGGTATCCGCTCGTCCTTCGGGCACCGAACCTAAAATTAAATTCTACGTATCGGTAAATGCTCCTCTGGAGAAGGCAGAAGATTTCAACGCTACTTACGATGCCTTAAAAGCGAAAGTAAAACAGATTCAGGAAGATCTGGGCTTGAAATAATCGGCTTCCGATTTTATCTTAGCACAAGGGCTGGTGAGTGTTCATCAGCCCTTCTTTTATGAATGAATGTATGACTAAAGAATTTTTGCTGGAGCGGCTCAAAGCTATCGTTGACGAAAAAGTAAGCATTGCCTGGAACGCCATGCAGGCGGCTCAGGCTTCGGCTAATGAAGAGAGTAAAAGCTCTGCTGGCGATAAATACGAAACGGGCCGGGCCATGGCTCAAAACGAACGCGATCGATACGCTCAGCAATACGAGTTACTGCGTCAGGAGCGTTTACAACTCGAACGCAAGGAGTTAGCCATGCCCTGCCAGAAAGGAGAATTGGGAGCTTTGATTCAGGCGAATGACGAATGGTTTTTCATTGCCATTAGTATAGGAGCTTTGGAGATAGAGGAGACTAAAGTATTCGTGATCTCACCCGGATCTCCCATTGGAAATCAGTTACTTCACAAACGAGTAGGAGATACCTTTTTCTTTAATCGGAAAACCTATCAGATTACCAGTGTAAGTTAGGCACAAAAAAAACCCGCCAATCTGGTGGGTTTTTTCTAACTGTATGCAAACAGGTAAAAAATCAGAAATAAAAGGGATACTCTATACTAAACTAATCTTGAGCGAACTGAACTTTCAAATAGTTCAGACGACTCTTAATGGAATTATCAATCTGATTATCTCCTACCCGCAGTAAATAACCCCCGATGAGTTGAGGATCTACGGTCTCCGACAGCTCGATACTCTTACCCGTCTGTTTGGCAATCATTGCTTTAAATTCGCTACGTTGCGTTTCAGTCAGGGCAGAAGCCGTCGTAATATGGGCTACCTCGATGCCTTTGAGCTGCTGGTATTGCCGATTAAATTCTTTGGCAACCGCAGGCAGCAGGGCTTCACGGTTTTTCTTAGTAATAATTTCAAAAATGCTGAAAGTAATCGGATTCACCCGTGCTTCGAACAGGGCTTTTAAGATTTCCAGTTTCTTCCAGTGCTTAACGATAGGGCTTTTCAGCGTAAGAGCAAGCGAACGGTTTTGCTGGCAGGTTTCTGCAAACAACTGCATATCGTTATAAACCGTATCCAGTACTGCTTTTTCCTGAGCAAGCCCGATCAATGACTTTGCATATCGAAACGCTACGCTTTGTTCAGACATAGTGGGATGCATATTTGCGAACACAAGCATTGGAGCTCGTTTTCGCCGTGCGGAATTAGTTCAGTTTTGCGTCTTGGAGCCAATCGTTTACTAAAGCTTCCTGAGCATTTTTGTCGGATAATTCACGACGAAGTACTTTCTCAGCAATTTCAACGGCAATTTTAGCTGTTTCATTTTTCAGCTTAGAAACGGCAGCAGCCTGTTCTTCACGGAATGCTTTACGAGCTTTCTCAATTTCAGCTTTGGCTTCCTGAGCGGCTTCGTTTTTAGCAGTCGCGATCATTTTTTCTGCCGTTTGACGAGCTTGTTTGAGGATGGCATCCCGCTCAATCAAAGCATCTGCTTTGGCTCTATCGTTGTCAGCCTTAAGCTGAGCCATTTCATTACGAGTGTTTTTTGCTAATTCAATAGCATCCTCGATTGATTTTTCACGCTCACTCAGACTTGATAAAATAGGTCTCCAGGCGTACTTACCCAGTACAAATACTAACAGCAGAAAGAATACTAACTGCCAGAAAATAAGACCAAGACTTGGGGTAATTAAGTCCATGTTAGTGGGAACTATTTGGGTGTTGGAAATTGAAAACCAGGTTAATACTAACCCTGCGTTTTAATATTCTCTTTCTTGTTTCACTAAGATTGATACCAGGTCTGGTCACCTAATGCAAGCCAGACCTGATACCTAATAACTCTACGTACGTTCGTACTTGAAGCGTAACTTATTTTACGGCAACAAGCAGACAGATTACTGCACCGAACAGAGCAACGGCTTCCACGAAGGCAGCTACGATCAACATCGCACCCTGAACTTTACCAGATGCTTCTGGCTGACGAGCGATTGCTTCCATAGCCGTACCACCGATACGACCGATACCCAGACCTGCTCCAATAGCAACCAGACCAGCACCGATAGCAGCACCTAAGTAAGCTAATGAAAGTCCACCTTCTTGAGCAGCTTGTAAGAGAATAGTCAACATGACTGTTTGTAATTATAAGAGTGAAACAAAAAATGTATAAAAAGCCTCAGGCCAAATCAGCCCTTGGGTACAAATTCAAAGATTAATGATGATCGTCGTGGTGATGTTCTTCCACGGCAGCTCCGATGTAACTAGCGGTTAACACGGTGAAGATGTAGGCCTGAAGTACGGCTACTAAAAGCTCAATCATCGTCATAAACACGGTGAAAGGACCTACAATCACACTTAAAGCAGCTGACTTGAAAATAAAGATCAAGCTCAGTAAGCTCAAGAGGATAATGTGACCTGCCGTAACGTTGGCAAAAAGACGAACCATCAATGAGAAAGGCTTCATCATCATACCCACGATCTCTACGGGAGTCATCACAATAAGCATCCATTTGGGTACACCAGGCATGGCAAAAATGTGCGTCCAGTAGGTTTTGCGACCGTTGAAGTTCACAATGATGAACGTTAAAACGGCGAGGGTCAACGTAACGGCGATGTTACCTGTTACGTTAGCTGCTCCTGGAAGCAGGCCAAGCAGGTTGTTAATCCAGATGAAGAAGAATACCGTCAGCAGGTAAGGAAGGAAGCGGCGGTAATGTTTTTCACCAATATAATTCTTTGCTACTTCGTCACGAATAAAGATGACGAAAGGCTCCATCGCAGACTGAATTCCTTTGGGAGCTTTACCCTGACGTTTCGCGTAACCATTGCGAACGGCAAAGAAAATCGTAATTAAAAGAATGACACTAATGATCAGAGAAGCTACGTTCTTGGTAATGGAAAAATCATAAACGGTAGATTCATCCTCTGATGTGAAATGTTCGTGATGTAAAGTAAATCCATCATGCTCACCTGACCCGTGATAGAATTCCTTTGAAGAGTATACATGAACCCCCCGGGTTGGCGTATACAGGATCACAGGTAGAGGAATAGCCAGGTGCGATTCGCCAATAGTTGCTAAATGCCACTGGTGTTCATCGGCTACGTGATGAAGAATAGTTTGACCAGGATTAAATTCTTCCGCTTCTCCATGGCTATGGGTGGCTTCCGCATGCCCTTCGTGCTCATGTTGAGCAAAAGTAGCTGGCGAGCTAAAAACGGAAAATACTAGAGTTAGAATACTGATAGCAAGTGCTTTATACGAACGATTGCGGCTCATCACGTCTGGATTTCAGGGCTTTTTCTCCGAAAAGTGCCGCAAGTTACTATACACTCCGGCAATTTCAAAACCTGTGAAAAATAAATAGAGTACAAAAAATTGAATTATGAAGTGCTTGATAGCAAGCGTGCCTAGAAAAAAGTAGACTATCAGGAATACAAAACTCAATACAAGCCGTAAAACCATGCTCGCCATGTAAAAAGTAACGAACTTGTCGCCGTTTTGGGCCATGCCCCTTTCCACCAGCCGATGGTTTAAAAATCCGAGGCCCCCAAAGAAGGCTAACATTTCCCAGCTTTGCGGATGAATCCAAGACTGGAGGCCTAGCACTGGAGCTAGAAAAAATACAATTCCTACGAGAATGATAGGGATAATTAACCGCCACATATCAGCTATTCTTAATAGATCAGGCTGTAAAGGTAGGAACGAAATAAGGACGTAGATGCAGGAGAACCTCCCTGCGTGCTAGGTTTTAGGTAAACTACGGATCAAAGAAATTAGAGCGGCCATAATGAAAAATAACGAACAGCCAATGGTAAACCAGGGTGTTTTGGTTTCCATCCACTCGTCGAGTTTAAGGCCTAAAAACACGCCTACGCCGATGGTAACCAGCATCTGCATGGCAATACCCGTGTAGCGAATGTAGGGATTAGATTGGGGATCCTGGCCTGCCATAGGTGTTAAGGTAAAAAGGTTTTGAATTCATATTTGGTAAGAATTTACGAACTTGGCATAAAAAATAAGCCAGCCCCTACGTTTTAGAATCGATGTAATTATTTCCATGCCAACTCCCTTGTATCGATATTCTTTTATTGCCCTTTTTCTTCTGACTGGTCTGTTTAGCTGCACGCAACACTCAACGGCTCCGGCAAATGTGGCTTTCCATAATGTTACTTCCAAGTATAATGCCTTATTGCAGGCTCGGGAAATAATGGGAGAAGCCGAAAAAACGCTTTTTGCTAATCGTCAGGATAACTATGCCATTCTATTACCTGTGTTAATGCCCATCGATTCGATGGAAACCAAACAGGTAGAAAAAGATTTAACGGCAATTATTAAAAAGTCTTCTCTGGTAGCCGAGCGTCACCAGAATGCTAAATATTTGCCCGATGCCTACGTGTTGCTGGGGAAAGCCCGCCTGCTTCAGGGAGATTTTAAAAATGCCATCGAAACCTTTAAGTACGTTAATACGAATTATCCCGAGTCGAATGCCCGACCGGATGCTTTGATTGGATTGATGCGAGCCTATACCGAGCAGGATGAATACCGCTCGGCTCTGCGAGTAGCTGAGGTAGTGCGGAATTTACCCTTATCCAAGGAACAAACCCTGACGTATTACTTAACGAAAGCTTACCTGCATGAGCTTAATCGGGAATACGCCATTGCAGCGGCCATTTTGGAAGAAAGCCTTCCGTTAATGAAGAAAAACGAAAAGAAAGCCCGGGTGTATTACGCTCTCGGACAACTTTACGAATTAACTTCTAAGCCCGAAAAAGCTCTCGAGAAATACGCTTCGGTTCAGAGAAGCCGTCCGAACTATGATCTTTCTTTTTATGCCCGCCTGAACGCGTTGCTCAATGAGCCCAATACCGATCCCAAAGTAAGCTTTAACAAGATGCTTAAAGATCGTAAGAATGCTGATTTACAAGATCAGATTTACTTCGCTATGGGCTCATTTGAAGAACGCCGGGGTCGCATTCGCGAGGCTTTGCCTTTTTACAAGCAGGCCGCCTCCAGAGCCACAGAGCGGCCTGAGCAGCTTTCTGCTATTTATCTACGAATTGCGGATTTGAGCTATGAGCCTTTGCAGGAATACGAAGCAGCTAAAATGTATTATGACAGTACAATTGCATTGAATCCGCGGAGCCTGCCTAACCTGGCTCAAATCACGGAGAAAAAGAAAGTGCTTGACGCTTTTGTAGAGCATTGGAAAGTCATAAAAACCGAAGATAGTTTACAGCGATTGGCGGCTATGAATCCGACTCAGTTGGATAAATATCTGGAAACGTACGTAAAGCAGAAAAAAGAGAAAGAAGCCCGCGAAAAACAGATCGCCGAAGAAAAAGCTGCTCGGGCTCAGCAGGAGCAGATTCTGGCTTCTTCGGGGATGCAGCCGGATAATGTGCAGGCGTCGAATGCCTGGTATTTCTATAATCCAGCTTCGGTACAACGCGGTCGGCAGGAATTTCAGGAAAAGTGGGGGACGCGTACGCTGGAGGATAACTGGCGAAGGGCAACCAAGGAAACGTCTTTAAACCCCGAAGCGGTGGCTGCGGCCCGCAATGCCAACAGTACTCAGTCTGGGTCAGGTAATGTGACGGAGGTAAAGCTTTCTCCGCTGCAACAGGAAGTAGAAACGCTCAAGAAGACGATTCCGTTTGGGCCGGATGCGTTGGTAGAATCGAAGAAAAAGCAGGAGTACGCGTATTATGAATTAGGAAAAATTTACCGACTTGGGTTGGGAGAAAACGACAAAGCCATTGCCACGTTTGAAAAATTACTAGCCCTTTTTCCAGCTACGCAATACGAAGCCGAAACCCTGTATTTATCTTACCTGGCTAGCGAAGGGACACCCCGCCAGAATGAATTCAAAAACCGCTTGTTCCAGAAGTTTCCTGAATCCTATTACGTCAGACTCATCAATCGCAGCAGCTTAACGCCCCTGACAGCCGGAGCAGAAGCCGCCGCTCAGAACCTGTACGCCCAAGCTTACGAAGCGTATCAGAAGGGAGAATATGCCAATGCTCTCACGCAGACCGAGCAGGGATTAAAGCAATATGCCGGCAATGCACTCGAAGATAAATTTGCTCTGTTGAAAACTATGCTGGTAGCTAAAACCGAAAATGCCGAGGCCTATCGAAAAGCTCTGACGGTTTTCATTGATAATTATCCTTCGAGTAACTTGGTTAATATGGCGAAAGAGATGTTAACAGCTGCCAAGGGTAAATAAGCTAAAATAGATTACTGGTATCATCTCGACGTTGTTTCGTGAAAAGGATTTACCTAAAAGGTATGCTTCTCTATTGATTTTTTAACATTTGTAAAAGGATGGCTTGTTCTGAGAATAGAGTTTTGTTTTTGTAAACAAAACAGTTCTACCTATGAGCGTTATGCCTCCTTATCTTCTGTGCTTACTCTATTTTTTGGCCTATCTTATCGGCTGTCCATTGAACTATTAGACGCTTTAGATTAATCTACTTCTGTTAGCGAAGCGGAGAATGGTTTGTTAGAGAATGGTTTGTTAGTAATCTGAAACATACGAAGAACGGTCTATACCGTATCAATTCAGGATAAGATGAATCTGAGTAAGAAAACAAGCGTTTAACGGCTGGATTATTTACATTTCTCAGGACTATTTAAGTCCTTCTTTAGAGAGCTATTATAGTTTTCATTAGGTAACTAGCAGAGGCTTTCAGGGAAGCTCATCATCAAAATAGGGAAGGATTGCGTGCTATTAGCAAGAAAATGATAGTGCCTTATTCAAGGCAGGAATTAGTATTAACTATTGAATCATTTCTGAAATGAAAACTTTACTGTTCGTGCCGCTTCTATGGGGAATAAGGGCTGTTGATACGAAACCAATCGCTAGCAACGAAAGAGAAATGGCTGTGTCCTTTGTTAAAGCTATTCATGAAGCAGATTTTAATAAGCAAGAAATTTTAGAAGCTTACTTTAGCAACGGTACTAACAAAGAAGATGACAGCATTCAAATAAAAAGGAAAGAACTTATAGGAATGGTATTAGAAAGTGTTCATCAAAAGATAGCTCCCAAAGACCTGCGTACGTTTCAATATGTCCCTTACGAAAAATTACCTAAGGAAGAGCAAAACCTATTGCATAAGCAAAAACATGATGAAAGAGTTTTCTGCGTTAAATCAAATAATGAGACGTTGTTAAATCTTTTAATAAAAGACAAAAAGATTCTATCTTTTATAACCATGGATAAAGGCGGTACTAGATTTTGGGTAATGTTATGATTATAGGCTAAATGCAGGTTTGAAAAGCTAAATAATAGGGGATAAATATGGAAAATGTAGATTACTTTTTAACGTGGATGCAATTACTATGTGCACTGCTTTGTCAGGTATTTAATTGTTATGGAGAAATGGCCTATTATCCGTTGTGGTATAATGAAACAGGATTTCCTTTATATTACCTGGTGTCGTATTTTTCTACAAAATGGCCCGAAATTCTTTTGGAAACCTTCTTATATCTGGCAATGATTGGAATCCAAATTTCATTAGTAAAAAAAGGAGTTTTAACCAAAAAGAGAGTTATGTGGGCTTTGGGGTTTCCTGTGCTGTATGTTTTATATACGGTAGTTTTTACGAAAAGTTTCGCCTGTTTTACGGCTTTAACTTGGCTAGTTTTAGTAGGCCCTGTAGCCGCGTATGTAGGAATTTTAGCCTTAAGAATTCAGCTACAATATCAGTATCACAAGCCCTGAAGAAATGAGAGGAATACGCCTAGACGTATTCCTCTTTCAATCTATTTACATCAGCTTTTTATACTTAATCCGCTTAGGTGTAGCATCCGTACCCAGACGTTTGCGGCGGTTTTCTTCGTATTCACTGAAGTTACCTTCAAACCAGTATACCTGTGAATCCCCTTCAAAAGCCAGAATGTGTGTAGCAATCCGGTCAAGGAACCAGCGGTCGTGGGAAATGATTACGGCACAACCCGCGAAGTTTTCCAGCCCTTCTTCCAGTGCCCGGAGCGTGTTAATGTCCAGGTCGTTGGTTGGCTCATCCAACAGGAGCAGGTTAGAACCTTCCTTAAGCATCATGGCCAGGTGAACGCGGTTACGCTCGCCACCGGAAAGATTCGAAATTTTCTTTTCCTGATCCGAACCACTAAAGTTAAAGCGGCTGACGTAAGCCCGGGCATTCACCATTTTTCCACCAATCAGCATGGGGTCATTGCCGCCCGAGATGGTTTCGTAAACGGATTTGTCGGCTTTTAAGCTGTCGTGTAACTGATCTACGTAAGCCAGTTGAACGGTTTCACCCACTTCTACCGACCCTGTATCGGGCTTTTCGTTATTCGTTAATAACTTGAAAAGGGTAGATTTACCCGCACCGTTGGGCCCAATGACGCCGACAATACCAGCCGGAGGTAAAGAAAATGTCAGATTTTCGAAAAGAATCTTATCGCCGTAAGCTTTTGAAACATTTTCGATCTCAATGACCTTACTTCCCAGACGCGGACCCGCCGGGATGAAGATTTCCAACTTCTCTTCCCGCTCTTTTATGTCCTCATTTAACAGACGTTCGTAAGCACCCAGACGGGCTTTGGATTTAGCCTGACGAGCCTTGGGAGCCATGCGTACCCAGTCAAGCTCGCGTTGCAGGGTTTTCTGGCGTTTGGACTCCTGCTTCTCTTCCTGAGCCAAGCGGTTTTGTTTTTGCTCCAGCCAGGACGTGTAATTGCCCTTCCAGGGGATGCCTTCGCCGCGATCCAGCTCCAGAATCCAGCCCGCTACGTTATCCAGGAAGTAACGGTCGTGGGTAACGGCAATGACGGTTCCTTTATAAAGACGTAAGTGTTCTTCCAGCCAGAGTACCGACTCTGCATCCAGGTGGTTGGTTGGCTCATCAAGTAACAGAACGTCAGGCTGTTGGAGTAGCAGACGGCACAGAGCTACCCGGCGACGTTCCCCACCAGAAAGGTTCGCAATTTTAGCATCTTCGGGTGGGCAACGCAGAGCGTCCATGGCCCGTTCCAGACGTGTATCCAGCTCCCAGGCGTCCAGAGCGTCCAGTTTTTCCTGAACTTCTCCCTGACGAGCTAACAGTTTATCAAAATCAGCATCAGGTTCTCCGAAGGCCTCATTGATCGCATCAAATTCTTTGAGTAAGTTTACAACCTCAGCGACGCCTTCTTCTACGACCTCACGAACGGTTTTTTCGGGGTCCAGTTGGGGCTCCTGTTCCAGCATGCCCACGGAGTATCCGGGTGAAAAAACCACGTCACCCTGGTAACTTTTATCAATGCCGGCAATGATTCGCATTAAGGTAGATTTACCAGAACCATTTAACCCTAGAATTCCGATTTTTGCCCCGTAAAAAAAGGAAAGAGAAATGTTTTTGATGATCGTTCGGCTGGGTGGAATTACTTTACTCACCCGAGACATCGAAAAGATTATGGTTTCGTTACTCATTTTTTGTTTTATTTGTTGCTTGAATACCAGCACTGGCAAAAGTAGGCGTTCAGAACCATTTGTCCAGTCTCAGCCCTCAAAAACCCATGGAGACCACGATCACACCCAACCGCTACGTCGAAGATACCCACGGTTACACAAAAGAAGGAAAAGTTTATCTCAAAGGCTACAATGGTTACGCAGATCGCGAGATCGGTTATGTGCGTAATACGGAAGAAGAAGCTTTAGAGTACTTTAGAACTCGCTTTCAACTCGCTCAACAGAAGGTTATTCAACTACATCAGGATGTTCAGGAGGCCCAAAACAAGGGTTCTTACTTAACAAAACTGCTGCAACTGAGAAAAAATCTCATTGAGTTTGATGGCCTGGGTGATTTCCCTCCTTTGTTGGCCATGTTGGAAAAGCTGGAAGGCTATCTTCGCGAGCTTATTTCGTCCAATCAGGTAAAGAACCTGGAAATCAAACGAGCCTTGCTGGAGGAAGTTCAGCAGGCCGCTACGGCTATTCCTGACTGGAATGAAGCCACGGATAAAATTCAGGAAATTAAAACGAAATGGCTGAAAACAGGCCCCGTTGACAAAGAATACCTCGATGAGATCGAAGGAGGCTTTGATCGGATTTCTGATGATTTCTTCCAGCGTCGCCGTGAATATTATGCCGAACAGAATCGCATCATCGACGAACGTTTCGATAAACTTGAAGCTATCGTTGCGGAATCCGAAAAACTGATGCGAAGCACGGAGTTTGATGAAGCCTTTGGTCGGGTTCGTCAACTTCAAAATGAATGGAAAACGGTTGGTCCCGTTCCTCCCAAACGTCAAAGCAAATTATGGAAACGCTTTAAGAAGGCCACTACCATTTTCTTTGATCGTTATAACGCTATTAAAGGCATTACGCCCCGTCCTCGCGTAGACCCTCGTTTGGCAGAGTTACAAGCCATTGCCGCAGAAGCAGAAACGCTGACTGCTTCAGTTCATCAGGACGTTATCGCCAGAGCAGCCGATCGGGCCAAAGAGTTACTGGTGAAGTGGAAAGATTTAGCTCCTAAAGTAAAAACGCTGGATCGTAACGTAGCCGAGAAGTTCCGTCTAGCCTGTGATAAAGTGTTTGAGTTAAATTATCTGCGTCGGGTAATTGGGTATCGTTACCCCGATTTTGATGAAAAACCCAAACGCGATCAACTCAAAATCCAGATTTATCAGATGGAATATCTGGTACGTAAGGAAAAAGGTGATCTGGAACAATACCTGGAATTTGACGGTCGGATTCGAGCCTACGTCGCGGCAGATAAAGTTCTCTTTCAAAAAGTAAATACTCAAAAGCGGAAAGTGGCCGTGAAAGAAATGTTACTCGTTGAGTTCAAACGTGATCTGGAAACCGTTTTATAAGCTTTTAATTTTTTAGTTTTAGAAGCCAGACTATTCGTAGTCTGGCTTTTTTATTGACCAATAAAAAAGAAAACTAGTAATAAAATATTTCGTAGTATTTTAGGTTATCAATTGAATCAAATGCAATCCTTGCCAAAATCGAAATATTGAAATGAAAATTTTTCACCATTTTCTAATTTACTTAACCGTCGTTTTGCTGGCTGCTTCCTGTAAAAAAGATGAGAAAGCAATTACGCCAACGCCAACCCCTACTACTAAAACGGCAGATGTTCGGGACAGTGTGTATTTCCTCTCTCAGGAACTTTACCTGTGGTCGGATAAACTACCTTCTCTAACTAGCTTCAATCCGACGAGTTATGCCACCCCTCAGGATGTAATGAAGAAGGTTCGAACGTACAGTCCGCTTGGTACGAAAGGCACGAATCTGGATCGCTGGAGTTTTGCCATCCTTAAATCCGACTGGGATAATGTTGCCTCAGGAACTGAGGGCGATATCGGTGTAGGGTTTCGATTTGCTGCTGCGAACGACCTGCGTATTGCGTACGTATACGCTAACTCAAGTGCGGGTAAACAGGGCGTACAACGGGGCTGGCAGGTCGTGTCTATCAATAACGTGGCTGCTACTACGGCGAAC
This sequence comes from Siphonobacter sp. SORGH_AS_0500, assembly GCF_031453245.1. NCBI lineage: Bacteria > Pseudomonadati > Bacteroidota > Cytophagia > Cytophagales > Cytophagaceae > Siphonobacter > Siphonobacter sp. SORGH_AS_0500. Next base: position 4,774,191 of record NZ_JAVIYT010000001.1, on the reverse strand, counting down.
GTAGACGCCCTGAACACAGAATTAGCTAAGGCTTCGATTTCAGTAGCTTTCAAAAAGCTTGACGGCTCGTCAACGACCTTAAATCTTACCAGTGGGAGTTATCAAACCAATCCGGTATTAACCCGCAGTGTAATTGAGCAGAATGGTAAAAAGATCGGTTACATCGCTTTTAATAGCTTTTTAGGGTCAACAGCTTCCGCCGATCTGGATGAAGCTTTTAGTTATTTAAAAAGCAACCAGGTAACCGAACTCATTTTTGATGAACGTTACAACGGCGGGGGTTACGTAAACCTAGCAGTAAAGATTGCGAACCTGATTGCTCCCAGCACCGCCGCGGGCAAGTTAATGTATAAGGACACGCATAACTCCAAGTACGCAAGCTGGAACAAAACGGTTAATTTTGAAAGTACGCTGCCTGCCTCTAATCTGAATTTGAGTAAGGTAGTTTTTATTACCACGAATAATACGGCATCTGCTAGTGAATTACTAATCAATGCATTAAAGCCTTACATGACGGTAAAGCTGGTAGGAGGAACGACGTACGGAAAACCGGCGGGGTATTATGGTCTTCCCACTATGGATTATTACGCATTCCCACTGGCAGTGAAGCAGGTAAATGCAAACAATTATGGTGATTATTACGATGGCTTGACGGTAGATCGTGAACAGGCCGATGACGTGAGTCATAACTGGGGCGACCCACAGGAAAGGTGCATCAAAGACGCGGTAACGTACTTAACCACGGGACAATTCCCGACTTCAAGTGGTCGGATTGCCAATTTTGATAAGTATAACGAACGTTTGCAAACCGAGCTTACCCTACCGGGCGTCTTGTTGACTTTACCTAAAAAGTCATTATAAGTAATCCCACAAAAAACCTCCAGACAGCGTCCGGAGGTTTTTTCTTTCACCTTAATGATTAAATGGGGGAAATGTCTATTAAAACTTATAACCTACCGAAAGCTGTACCGTTGAGTTACGAACCTGCAAAAGATTATTCAGAGAAAATCGATCAAGTAAGGTAAAGTCTTTGTTGACGTTATTTAAACCGTAATTATAACGACCTCCAATGACAAAATCGCCAGCTTCAAATTCAAGCCCTGCTACGGCATCTACGCCCACTTTCTGAAAAGCATTGTTATAATTAAAGGCAAACCAGTTATTAAGTCCGATACGGGCATTGGCCAGATAACTTACCTGCGGTCCTACCACCAGCGACACGTTAGGTGTCATGTGAATTTTAGCTAACAAAGGGACACTAATGGTATTTAGTGACACATTGCCGAATCCATTAATTAGGCGAAAGCCCTGACGGGAATACAAAAGTTCGGGCTGAAAACTGACCTTTTCGCTAATGGGCACTTCCACGAATAACCCCGCATGAAAATCAGTCCGTCCACTGATGAGATTACCCGGGCGGGGCGACACAATGACGTTTGCCAGGTTAACCCCTGCTTTGAGTCCAAAGCGAACTTCACTTGGGTCCGTGCTGGAATAATACTGCTTACTGGGATGGTAACGATTGGCCTGAGCCTGGGCAAAAATGATAGAGAAAACAAAGGCTGAAGTGAAGAGTAATTTTTTCATGGCTTATAGGGAAATACCCGCTTGAATCGATGACAATGTTCTGTTTGGTGATTCAAAAGTGCTTTAGTTTTGAATATTTAAAGAATTTGTTGAGTTAAAGAGTGTTAAGGATTTTCTGAAAAAAAGTTAAAAATCCAACTGTTAATTGATAATGAGGCGGATAGAAAGGGGTAAAATACCCTGTGAAAGGGTGAAAAAAAGAAAAGGGTCTGAATCGATACCGATCCAGACCCTTTAACCGAGGACACTAGCGTACTTACATCACTCGAATATCTTCGCGTTCCTTGAATTTCTCGTATACCTGACGAATGCCCTCAGGGAGTTCAATTTTATGTTTCCAGCCCAAGCCATGAAGTTTACTTACGTCCATGAGTTTGCGGGGGGTACCATCGGGTTTAGACGTATTCCAGACGAGTTCACCTTCGTAGCCTACGGTTTCTTTGACCAGTTCAGCTAACGCTTTGATGGACAAATCAACGCCCGTTCCGACGTTTACAAATTCTTCACCATCGTATTCCTGCATTAAGAAATAACAAGCTTCGGCTAAATCGTCTGCGTGCAAAAATTCCCGCAGGGGAGAACCCGTCCCCCAAACTTCAACGCTTGGCGAACCATTGGCTTTAGCTTCGTGAAATTTGCGAATCAGAGCTGGTAATACGTGCGAATTCTGAAGGTCGTAATTATCATTAGGCCCGTAGAGATTCGTAGGCATCACCGAGATAAAATTTTTCCCGTACTGACGACGATACGATTCACACATTTTAATACCCGCGATCTTCGCAATGGCGTAAGGCTCGTTGGTAGATTCAAGAAAACCCGTTAATAAGTATTCCTCCTTTAAGGGCTGGGGAGCGAGCTTGGGATAGATGCAGGAAGAACCCAGAAACATCAGCTTTTTTACGTCCGTTAGGTGAGCCGAGTGAATAACGTTATTCTGTATCATGAGATTCTCATACAGAAAATCAGCCCGGTACGTGTTATTGGCTACGATGCCTCCTACTTTTGCTGCTGCCAGAAAAACATAATCGGGACGTTCTTCTTCAAAAAAGGCCTGAACCTCTGCCTGATCGCGTAGATCCAGTTCCTTTGAGCTGCGTAAAGCAAAATTAGTAAATCCTTCCTGTTGTAGTTTTCGATGAATAGCGGAGCCTACCATGCCCCGGTGCCCGGCAATATAAATTTTAGCGTTTTTTTCCACGATTTTTGAACGATTATATGAGATAGGTGGGTTTAAATGTGAATAGGTTTACCTTAGAATAAAATAACTCTTCGCAATTTTGCACTTAGAATAAGAGACTTCGGAAAATAATTAGCATTTTTTTACCGTTCCACCCGCGAGTACTTACCAGAAGCAATCCATGAACAAATCTTTTCTCAGTGTATTGGGAGGATTTATCCTGCTGATTTGTGCCCAACAAACGCAGGCTCAAACAGATTCCTTATTAACTACATCCAAGGCTCCTCTCATTAACAAGAGCGGCCAGAAAACAGTACTGGATGAGCTCAATGAGAAAAAAAATAAAATAAAGGAAGCCTTTAGTAGTAAAGAAAACCTAAAAAAAGCGGCGTTGAGCGGTGTTTCTGCCGGTGCTGGTCTTTCTTCTCCGCTGGGAGACTTGAACACCGATGGCTTACCTTCTGATTTGGGTCTGAAAGTCCTTAAATCTCGCAAGAAGAACAAAAAGACCGTTAATAAGTTTTCGCGGAATGAATACGAAGGTATTGCGGTGACTAGAATAGCTAATCGCTTAGGCTCGGGCGATAAAGTGACGGTTGAAGAGTTTTATGTATTAAAAGCCTATCAGGCCCCCAGCGTGTATGTGCGGGATATTCACTGGTTTGATTACCGGGCCCATCGCATTTTGGTCACACCCATTAAGGATAAAGATTACGCTCAGATTCTTCACGGCCCTTACCGCCGATTCAAAGGTGAACATCTGGAGGAAGAAGGATATTACTATATGGGAACCAAACACGGTCGCTGGGAAAAATATGGTCGGGATGTGGACGGAGACGAAGGCTTAATGGATAAGCAGAGTTACGATAAGGGATTTCCGGCTGAATCAGAGATTACGTATTACGACGCAGCGAAAACCAAAATCAAAGAAGTAATTCCCCGCATGCATGGTCATTATACGGGTCTATACCGCTCTTTTTACGAAGGCGGGCAGTTGAAGGAAGAGGGCAACATGGATGATTCGGTTCGGGTGAAACTCTGGCGGGAATACCATCAGTTTGGCAGTGGTAGTCGTACCAAACGGGATATTCAGTATGGAGCGGATAAATACGAAGCCGTAGAAGGAGTGGTATTGCGGGAGTACGACAATCGTGGTAAGCTTATTTACGAGAACAAGAACAAAGGAAAAAAAGAAGAAGAGCAGACTACCGAGCGTTTTTAAAGAATCAATGCCTGAGTAAGGGCAGGGTAATAAGCTTAAGTTTTAGGTTTTTAACGGAAAATATTCACGAAAGTGGGCCCTTCTGTAAAAAATGATTTTTATACCGTTGTAAAAATCAGCAGATTGGCCTAACTTTGCGAGCCTTTTTGACAGAGATGACTAATTCGAAGGAAATCCGAAAGTATGATGTCGATATTCTTCAGTTGGAGAATAAACATTATGACTTTGAGTTTGAGGGAGGAGAAGAGTTTTTTAAAGCTCTGGAGCAGGATTTAATTGATAAAGGAGAGTTTAAGGCGAAAGTAGGGCTGGATAAGTCCTCTACCATGCTTCAGCTGAGCTTCGATATTCAGGGTTCCTACGAGCTGGTATGCGATCGTAGTCTGGATTCATTTCAGGAGCCTTTTTATACGAAAGAGAAGCAGATTCTCAAGTTTGGAGATAAAGCTGAACAGATTTCTGATGAAATTGAACTCATCCCCTGGGATACGGCAACCATTAATGTAGCCCGGTATTTATTCGATTTTATCGGATTAACCGTTCCCATGAAGAAACTTCATCCCCGTTTTCGTACGGAATCCAGTGAAGACGAGGAGGATGAAACCAATGAAACTTTGATTTATACGTCTATTCCGGCGGATGAAGAGAAGGAACCCGAAGTAGACCCTCGCTGGGAAGCTTTGAAAAAACTGAAAAATGGATCGAAGTAATCCAGCTTCAGTACGAGAGAAAGAGTATTCAAAATCGATCACATAGATAACAACGGCCCGACGCTACTGGCGAAAGGCTCATAATTGAGAACAAAATGGCACACCCTAAACGCCGTCACTCCAGCACCCGCCGTGACAAACGCCGGACACACGATAACCTGACCCCTATGCAATTAGCAACTGATTCTGCTACGGGCGAAGTTCACCTTTACCACCGTGCACACGTACACGAAGGAAATCTGTACTACCGTGGTAAAGTAGTAGTAGAAAACTACAAAGCAAACGCCTAGTTTATAGCGTTTAAAATGGTTAATTGTTGGTTAACTAATTATGAATTCGTAATTAAAAGCGAGTTCTAATTAGGAACAATCAGCAATTAACCATTTATTTTTTTGGCGAAACGCTTATTTTTGCCCGCCACCAAATATTGGTTACCTGGATGAAGATTGCAGTAGACGCTATGGGGGGCGACTTTGCCCCAAAAGCAGTTGTTGAGGGAGCCTTACTGGCTGCACCGGAACTACCCGAATCGGTTCGGATCGTACTTATCGGTGATCAGGCGGCTATCCAGGATATTCTGGGTGATCGCACTCTTCCTGCTTCGATTGAAATTGTACACACCACTGAGGTGATCTCCATGGGAGAACATCCTACGAAAGCTTTGTCTCAAAAGCCCAATTCCAGCATTAGCGTAGGATTCAAGCTTTTGAAAGAACGCGTAGTGGATGCTTTCTGCTCGGCTGGAAATACGGGAGCAATGCACGTAGGTGCTTTATTTAGCGTCAAAGCAGTAGAAGGGCTGGTTCGTCCGGCTATTGTGGGTTTTGCTCCGCAGGTTTCTGGAAAAATGGCCGTGTTACTCGACATTGGTGCCAATGCCGACTGTAAGCCCGAAACACTTGAACAATTTGGTGAAATTGGTTCTTTATATGCCCAGTATACGCATGGAGTAGAAAACCCTCGCGTAGCTCTGGTTAACATTGGCGAAGAAGAACAGAAAGGATCCCTTGTTGCTCAGGCGGCCTATCAGTTAATGAAGGCGAATAAGAAGTATAACTTCATTGGAAATATCGAAGGAAAAGACCTTTTCACCGATAAAGCAGACGTGATTGTTTGCGACGGATTTACAGGTAACGTAATTCTGAAAATGGGTGAATCGATTTACGATATTTTGAGTAGCCGGAAAGTGGATGACGCTTTTGTTAACCACATGAATTATGAATCAGCCGGCGGAAGTCCCATTTTAGGGGTCAATGGTAATGTGATTATTGCTCACGGGATTTCATCTCCTTTAGCAATTAAAAATATGATTCATTTGGCAAAGCGACAGATTGAATCAGAAGTCTCTACTAAGATTAAGCAAGCGTTAAGTTAGCCAGAAGGCATGGGTCGCGTCTGTAAGCGTATGACTCATGCTTTTTTGCTTTATAAGATCCTATGAAAATCACTGCAGCGATCACGGGCGTTCAGGGTTACGTGCCTGATTACGTACTGACGAACGAAGAGCTTTCTACCTTGGTTGATACCTCGGACGAATGGATTACCAGCCGTACCGGAATCAAAGAACGCCGAATTCTTAAGGGCGAAGGGCAGGGAACTTCCGTAATGGCCATTGAAGCAGTGAAAGGCTTGCTGGCAAAAACTCAGACCAGTCCCGAAGAAGTCGATTTACTGCTTTGTGCTACCGTTACGCCGGATTACGTATTTCCATCAACAGCCAATCTCATTGCTGCCGGCAGTGGATTGGGGAATATTCCCAGCTTCGATTTAGGAGCGGCCTGTTCCGGTTTTTTGTACGCACTAACGGTCGGTTCTCAGTTTATTGAAACGGGGAAATATCGCAAAGTTATTGTAGTCGGAGCCGATAAAATGTCCTCCATTGTTGATTACACGGATCGGACCACCTGCGTTCTTTTCGGAGACGGAGCCGGAGCTGTATTACTCGAACCGAGCACCTCTGGAAATGGAATTATTGATTCTCAGGTTTATTCGGATGGGAGTGGCGTTTCGCACTTGTTTCAAAAAGCAGGGGGAAGTAAATATCCTCCCACGCTGGAAACGGTTCAGAATCGTGAGCACTTCGCACGTCAGGAAGGACAGGCTGTCTTTAAATTTGCGGTCGTACGCATGGCTGAAGTTGCGGCTGAAATCATGGAGCGAAACAACCTGACGGGTAATGACGTAGCCTGGCTGGTGCCGCATCAGGCCAACAAGCGGATCATTGATGCCACTGCTCAGCGAATGGGTATTGGACCAGAAAAGGTCATGCTTAACATTCATCGCTACGGCAACACCACAGCAGCGACTATCCCGCTGTGTTTATGGGATTACGAAAGTCAATTAAAACCCGGAGATAATCTGGTTCTGGCTGCCTTTGGGGGCGGATTTACCTGGGGCTCGGTCTATCTCAAATGGGGTAAATAATACTAAATGAATTCAGGATACGATTGAAGGTACTGAATTCATTTTCTGATGTTTAAACAAACTGTTCATGCATTTTAAACGTAAGAACAGAATAAATGCCTTATCAACTGGATCGGGTATTTCACGATTATAACTGATAACTATTTTCATGGCAACGACCGCAGACATTAAGAACGGCCTGGTCATTAATTACAATAACGACCTGTTCCAAATTGTTGAATTCTTACACGTAAAGCCAGGTAAAGGGCCTGCTTTCGTACGTACGAAACTTCGCAACTTAACCACAGGCCGGGTTATTGATAACACGTTTAACTCAGGCGTAGCCATTTATCCGGTTCGGGTAGAACGCCGTACGTTCCAGTTCCTGTATAAAGATGAAGTAGGATTCAACTTTATGGATACGGAAACATTCGATCAGATTACGCTGGATGATAAAATCGTCCAGGGGGCTGATTTGATGAAAGAAGGACAAAGCGTGGAGGTTCTGATTAACACGGAAAATGAGGCTCCTCTGACGATGGAAATGCCTCCTTTCGTAGAACTGGAAGTAACTTACGCCGAACCTGGTATTCGCGGGGATACGGCTAACTCCCCTAAGAAACCCGTTGAAGTAGAAACCGGAGCAAAAATCATGGTTCCTTTATTCATCGAGCAGGGTGAAAAAATCAAAATTGATACCCGTACTTACGATTACGTAGAACGCGTCAAGTAACAGTTGTTTAATCATCAAAAGTGCTTGATGATTGAGGTATTACCATTCAGCTGAATTTTATTTAACGATTAAAAAGTTCTTCAAAAACACCCGAAATGGAAACTAAAGACATACAGCACCTGCTCGATTTTATCGCTCAGTCTAACCTCGATGAAGTAAACATCGAAACCAATGAGCTGAAAATCAGTGTGAAACGGTACGGTTCAGTTGCCCCCGTGGCAGCACCCGTTCATGTAGTAGCTGCGGCCCCCGTGGCAGCTCCTGCCCCCTTAGCCGCTGCTCCAGCTGCCGCCGCCCCCGTAGCTGCCGAAGCTCCTTCTTCTAACCTGATTACCGTTAAATCTCCAATGATCGGAACATTCTACCGTTCAGGTAGCCCTGATGCTCCTTCATTTGTAGAAGTAGGTACTGAAATCAAACCCGGAAAAGTAGTATGTATCATTGAAGCCATGAAGCTTTTCAACGAAATCGAATCTGAGGTATCAGGTCGTATCGTGAAAGTACTGGTTGAAAATGCTACACCGGTAGAATTTGATCAGCCTTTATTCTTAGTTGAGCCAGTTTAGGTAATAGCCGGGTTTAACCCCATTTGTACGTTAATAACCTGATTATTAATCTAAGCATTCTCTTAACTGTATGTTTAAAAAGATATTAGTTGCCAACCGTGGTGAGATTGCCCTTCGTATTATCCGCACTTGTCGGGAAATGGGAATCAAAACGGTGGCGGTGTATTCGACGGCTGATCGTGAGAGTCTGCACGTTCGTTTTGCGGATGAGGCTGTGTGTATCGGTCCTCCAGCGAGCCGTCAGTCGTATCTGAACATTCCTAATTTGATCTCCGCAGCGGAAGTAACGGGAGCAGATGCCATTCACCCCGGTTACGGCTTTTTATCGGAAAATGCTGAGTTTTCTCAGATTTGCCGTGAATACGGAATCAAATTCATCGGAGCTACCCCCGAACAGATCAACTCCATGGGAGATAAGGCTACGGCCAAAGCTACCATGAAGGCTGCGGGTGTTCCCGTTATTCCCGGTTCTGATGGCTTATTGGAATCGCTGGAACAAGGAATTGAATTAGCTCGTGATATTTACCCAGTAATCATCAAAGCTACTGCCGGTGGTGGTGGTCGCGGGATGCGGGTAATTCGCGAAGAAGCAGAATTTGAAAAAGCCTGGAACGATGCTCGTACGGAATCACTGGCGGCTTTCGGTAATGATGGAATGTACATGGAGAAATTCGTGGAAGATCCCCGTCACATCGAAATCCAGATCGTTGGTGATCAGTTTGGAAAAGTATGTCACCTCTCGGAGCGTGATTGTTCCATCCAGCGTCGTCACCAGAAACTGGTAGAAGAAACGCCTTCTCCTGTGATTACGCCTGAACTTCGGGCTCAAATGGGTGAAGCAGCCATCAAAGGAGCTGCTGCCATTGGTTACGAAGGTGCAGGTACAATTGAATTCCTGCTAGATAAGCACGGCAAGTTCTATTTCATGGAGATGAATACGCGTATCCAGGTAGAACACCCAATTACGGAGCAGGTAACGAATTTTGATTTGATTAAAGAACAGATCAAAGTTGCTGCGGGTGTACCTATTTCGGGCCAGAACTATACGCCTCAGTTATATTCCATGGAATGCCGGATTAACGCGGAAGATTCAGGAAATGGATTCCGTCCTTCGCCCGGTAAAATCACGACGCTGCATATTCCCGGTGGGATTGGCGTACGCGTTGACAGCCACGTGTATACGGGTTACACCATTCCTCCGAACTATGACTCCATGATCGCCAAGCTGATCGTGACGGGACAGAGCCGCGAAGAGGTAATTACCCGCATGAAACGTGCCTTGTCTGAATTCGTGATCGAAGGCGTGAAGACGACGATTCCATTCCACCTTCGTTTGATGGATGATGCAGGTTTCCAATCTGGAAACTTTACGACTCAGTACCTGAATGATTTTGATTTCAGCGGATTATAAGTCGATACAACAGTATTACCTGTGAGTGAAAGGCCGGAATTTTCCGGCCTTTTTTCTTTTGGAAGAATGAATACACAAATCTGACGCATTCAGAAGCTTTTTTGTCCTGTTTTCAAGCCATTGATCGCTCTGCTGAGCTTCCTTGCTTTATCTTTACGTTTTCCCTATAAAACAAGTAGATTAATGAGCCGGATTAAATCCATTACTTCTCTACAAACGGAAGCTGCTGAGCAGGGCAGTCATACTTTAAAACGCAGCCTGGGGTCCTGGAACCTCATTGCCATTGGCATCGGGGTTATTATTGGGGCGGGATTATTTTCTTTAACGGGAATTGCTGCGGCCAATAACACGGGACCAGCAGTGGTGTTATCCTTTTTGCTGGCAGCCGTGGGCTGTGCGTTCAGTGCTCTGTGTTATGCCGAGTTTGCCTCTATGGTACCCGTCGCCGGTAGTGCCTATACCTATGCCTACGCTACAATGGGCGAACTTTTTGCCTGGATTATTGGCTGGGATTTGATTCTGGAATATTCCGTCGGAGCGGCTACGGTTGCCATCAGCTGGTCGCAATACCTAATTAAATTTCTCTCTTCCTACGGCATTCATTTGCCCGCTCAACTGGTCATGGGGCCTTTTGAAGAAGCGACCATGGCTAATGGCGAAGTTATTCACGGTTGGGTTAACCTGCCTTCGCTGTTGATTCTCTGGATCATTACGGCCATCATTATTCGCGGCATTCAGGGATCGGCCTTAATCAACGGTATTATTGTAGCCATTAAACTTCTGGTAGTGGTGGTATTCATTGCTCTGGGCATCCAATACATTAATCCCGAAAATTATCATCCTTTTATTCCTGAGAACACAGGTACCTTTGGCGAATTTGGGTATAGTGGTATTCTTCGGGGAGCTGGCGTTATATTCTTTGTCTTTATTGGTTTCGACATTGTCGCAGCAATGGCTCAGGAAGCCCGCAATCCGCAGAAAACCATGCCGGTAGGGATTATCGGCTCATTATTAATCTGTACGTTACTTTTTATCGTTTTTGGTTTCGTGCTTACGGGCATGGCTAATTATACCGAGTTCAAGAATAGTGCCGCTCCCATTGCCGTAGCCATCGCTAAAACACCCTATCAATGGCTTCAAAAACTGATTCTGGTGGGTATTATGATCGGTTACACTTCCGTGATTATGGTGGATTTACTCGGTCAATCCCGGGTTTTTTATACCATGAGCAAAGACGGACTACTACCTAAAGTATTCTCCAGCCTCCATCCCCGTTTTCAAACGCCTTATCAATCGAATCTGTTACTCTGCACCTTTATTAGTCTTTTTGCAGGATTCATGCCGATCCACATTGTGGGTGAAATGGTAAGTATCGGTACATTACTGGCCTTCGTGATGGTATGCCTGGGCGTGATTGTCATGCGAAAAAAAATGCCGGATGCTCCGCGTCCTTTTCGTACGCCCTGGGTTCCTCTGGTTCCCATTCTGGGCATTCTGACCTGTTTATTAATGATGTTTTCGCTGCCCCTGGATACCTGGATTCGTTTGATTGTCTGGTTAATAATCGGCTTTGCTATTTATTTCTTATATGGTAAAAAACGCAGCAAGCTGAATGAAGAAATAAAGTAGCAGAAGTCAGAAAAATATTTTGAGTGAGTAAAGCTGAAGCAGGGAAGAGTTGGTTACTTTCGTCCAAACCAAAACCTCCATTTTAACTATAACCTGTTCAAACGTATGTATCCCAAAATTCTTTTTCTGGCGGCCTTTTGTTTAGGTGTTTTCAACAGTCAGGCTCAAACTATCTCGGCTTCAGCTGATTCGGCCAAAGTGGTATTCTACCGGGGAAGCCAGATGTATCGGGCGGCTATGAATTTTACGATTCGGGCGAATGGCGAAGAACAGTGCCGCATTAGTAACAAACGCTATTTCGTTTATAGCTGCTTGCCTAATACCGTAAAATTTACCTCAGTGATTGGTGGCTTGAACATACCAGACAAAGAAGTACTGGAATTAACGCTTGAAAAAGGCAAAGTATATTACGTTCAGTGTGATATTAAATCCAGCTTTCTAGCGGATCGTATAGAAATGACTGAAGTTACGGAATCGACGGCTAAGAAGAAAATGGTAAATCTGAAACCGGATAACTGTATGACTTCTAGACAATAACCCATTTCCATAAAAAAGGCAAGACTTAAGAAACTGTCTAAAAATAAGCTTTTACTAAAAGTGCCCCCGGATTTCATCCGGGGGCACTTTTAGTAAAAGCTTATTTTCCGCAGTCGCTCGGCTCTGGCCGAGTGACTAACTAGCTCTAGGCCTCTGTCCGGTAGACTACGAACTAGTAGGGAGGCAGAGAACAACTTTTCTCTAACCAAAACAGGCTTGCTAACATCGGCCAGAGCCTAGCGACTGCGAGGGAATCTGTAATGTATTAAACGTAGTTTGGCCCAAAATTTTGGTTTTGAAAAGGTAGAGACGCGATAAAGCCTCGTCTGGAGCAGAGGCCGTTTTGGTTGTTCCCGCCTTGGTTGGTGAGGACACCAACCAGGGCGGAAGAAAGAACCATTCTCAGTAAAAAAGACAAGACTTAAGCGAGTCTTGTCTTTTTTATGGCGTAGCACAAACTACTAGAACTTCATAAACCGCTTGCTGACTTTAATTCCTTCAGGGGTTAAAATAGAAAGAATGTAAGTACCGGGTTGTAACAGCGAGAGATTCAGCTCGTCGGTTTTCTGTTCAGAAAAATGCTGTTGATGCACTAAGCTTCCCTGAAGTGTATACACTTGAAGGGTTCCGGTAAGGGTAGGACCAAAATTGACAAATAACCGATCTGAAACCGGGTTGGGACCTAGCGTGAGGCTTTGGCTTAAGTATTCTTCAGAAATCGAGGAAGTCTGCACGGATGCCTGAGCATAAGCCGATTCAGAGAGACGAGTCACGGCTTTTAAGCGGTAGGTATACGCTTGCTGCGGCTCGAAGGTCAAATCCCGAAACTGGTTTTTATCCACAGTTGCCAAGTATTCAAAAGAATCCGAACCGCTCAATCGTCTTTCAAGGATATACGCTTCGGCTCCGCTAATAGCAGGCCAGGAAAGCACAACGATTCCATTTTGCAGGCGGGCTTCCAGTGTAGGCGTAGAAAGGGCATTTCCCACCGGGAATCGATGAAACGTAAAGGCTGCCAGTCCCCGCGAATTTTTAATGTAAGGACCGATGAAGGGAGAAATGGGAAGATTCGCTGAATGAGAAGGTAGATACGTCAGGGAATTCAGCGAGACCGATCGGCTAAGTTTTAAATGGACCGTATTCCCCTGTGCCGTAGCTGAGCTGATGGGTAACACGCTGGATTCATTGCCGTTGATGTAAAGAAAGTTTCTGAAACTTAATAGATAAAACCCAATCACCGAATCGGCTGGTAACTGAACGGGCTGGTCGAACTGAAGGGCCAGTTGCGTGGCAGCCTCGTCTTCGTAATAAACCTTTTGAATATCGGGTGCCCGAAGACCAGCCGTTTGCGGAACGCCATAATGCTTGGGCGAAAGGTAATTTACTAAACGAGTGGCCAGCGTTCCATAGCCCAAACTGCTGTAATGCACCCCGTCGTAGCCCGGCTGGCCCACGGTAGCAAAAGAATTCATTTTAGGATACAAGGCTGAAACCGTCCGCTGCGATTCTCGAATTGCACTACCTGTATTAGAAGCAATGGAAGGCACATCCATTTGCATGATCACAAACTCATCCACTACGGGGTAATAATCTTTCTCCCAAAGCTTTTGCAGTTTATCGAACAGTTCCGGGTAGTTAGGCGTGTGAGTAAACGCATCGTTTTCGCCGTGGTAGAAGAAAAAAGCCCTGATTCTACTGGCGTGTGATTTAGAAATGCGAAGTTTTAAGTGCTTGTAATAGTTGGATGGCTGTCCCTGAAAATACGTTAACTCGTCAATGGAGCGTCCGGGAAAAGCTCCGTTAATTACGCAGGTTGGAATCCCATATTTCTGTAAAATCTGGTTTTGAAGCTCTAGCCCCCAATATCCGACTGGTGAAACGGTCCAGGCCGCATTGATCCAGTTCGTATCCGCATCACTTACACCAGGATTAGTAAGATCCGGTGTTCTGGAAAAGGTACGAATGTACTTGTCACCAACGGGCGAGCTCATAATAGCATTGGCGTTCGACTGGCCGTAAATGACATAGATATCGCCCGCTACAATGTCCTGGCAATGGGTTAGGTGAATAGAATCAGTGGCTGTACAGCAGTAGATATCAAAGGAATAGTCGGCTTTTTCGGCTTTGATGGTGGGGTACATCTCAAAAGCAGCCTGCGTACTAGTCAGTGGTTTGAAAGAGGAACGGTGATAGGAGAAAGGCTGGCCGTTTCGATAAGTAACCACGGACACATAATTCCAGTTTTTCCAATCAGCCGTTCTGCCCGTGATGGGCACCTGAGCCATATTATCATTGCCCCGGGCGTAAAGCTGGTAATTTTTAGGAAGCTGATCATAAACGATCCAGCCTACATGTTGAGATTGAGCGTTACTTTTAAGTACGAGGCTGAAGGTCAGAACGGTAAGTAACAAAAAAGATAAAGCAGGTAAAATTTTCTTCATTTATGAAAGGGTTGACGGATTTGACTGACAATTCAGTTCCAAAAATACACCCCAAAAATCAGCCATACGCTGGAATGACCCAATCGAAGAAAATTTAATTCCAATTTTCTCATTACTTCAAATAGAAAAGAAGGTTAAAGTACTGCTACCTTAACCTTCTTTTCTATACGTCTTAAAAAGTAAGTACTACTTGTTCAATACGATCACAAGCCTTTTGCATTTGAGCTTCGGTAATAACCAAAGGCGGAGCAAAACGGATTTTATTACCATGCGTAGGTTTCGCCAGTAGCCCTTTCTCTTTCAGCCTGAGGCAAAGCTCCCAGGCCGTGCCGCTTTCTTCGGTATCATGAATGACAATGGCATTTAGTAAACCTTTACCGCGAACCTGCGTAATAAGATTCGTTTTCTTAATGAGAGCGTTCATGCGACTGCGAAAAAGCTCACCCATCCTTTCCGAATTTTCGGCTAGTCTTTCTTCACGTAATACATCTAAAGCAGCCATGGTAACGGCACAGGCCAGAGGGTTACCACCATAGGTACTGCCATGTTCGCCGGGACGGATGGTTAGCATGATTTCATCATTGGCCAGAACGCAGGAAACGGGATAAACCCCGCCGGAAAGGGCTTTTCCTAAAATGAGTATATCGGGTCGAACGTTTTCGTGGTCGCAGGCGAGCCGCTTGCCCGTGCGAGCCAGACCCGTTTGTACTTCATCAGCAATAAAGAGAACGTTGTATTTCGTACATAACTCCCGAACACCTGTTAAGTACCCTTCGTCGGGGACCACTACGCCCGCTTCCCCCTGGATGGGTTCTACCATGAAACCCGCAATGTTGGGATCGGCAGCCAGTGTTTGCTCCAGAGCCTGTAAATCATTGTAGGGAATAATAACGTAACCGGGTAAAAAGGGACCATAATCATTCGTACTAGAGGGATCGGTGGAAGCAGAAATGGCTGCCAGCGTGCGTCCCCAGAAGTTGCCCGATGCGTACACGGTTTTAGCTTCATTCGCTGGAATGCCCTTGACTTTATAGGCCCATTTACGGGTGAGTTTCAGAGCGGTTTCGCCGCCTTCTACGCCCGAATTCATCATCAGGACTTTATCATAACCGAAGTACTCGCAAAGGTATTTTTCGCATTCGCCGAGCTTGTCGGAATAAAAGGCCCGTGACGTTAGCGTCAGGGTTTGGGCCTGCCGGGTCAGGGCTTCAATGATGCGGGGGTGACAATGTCCCTGATTAACCGCTGAATAGGCCGAAAGAAAATCCAGATACTCCCGTCCTTCGGCATCATATACGTAAACACCTTGTCCACGACTGAGGACAACGGGTAAGGGGTGATAATTATGAGCACCATATTGCTCTTCGAGAGCCATCGCTCGCTGCGTTGCTGTTTCCATGAATATGAGTAGGTTAACTAGTAAATACCAACAAAAAATGAGGGAAGTTGTGGTTTACTAGAAAGCCGGGATTTCACTGGAAGTCGCAATGACGTAAAGCAGTTGATCGGAAGAAGTACGGATGCGATGAAGTTTACAGAAATGACCGTACAAAGCTCCCGCCGTTGCCGACCGCCGAAGCTTGGTCGGACAAAGAACAAACGTTGCTTTTTTGAAGAGAAAGTCGGCCATGTTAATTCATTACAGGTATAGCTAAGGTACTTAAAAATGAGCAGATCCCCAATTCTGAAGCAAAGCTGGCTGCAAAGCAGTAGCCTTATACAGGCTTAATACATTCAAGAAGGCAACGATAAGCGGGTTAATAGCTGGCTCTTCCTATTCAGATTGTGGAAATGATGCCTTCTATGACTGGAGTGATTGAATAAAAAAGAGCATGCGTCTACCGAAGACGAGAGAAGCATAAAAAAGCCTGTTCGAATCAATTCAAAACCTGCTGGATTTAGTAGTTAATGGATTGATTTTCAATAGTTAAAAGTAGAACCTTCTCCCATATTCAACGCCTAAGTAACCCTACCGTAAGTAGAAATTAAGATCTGTTCGAAAGGGGACCGATCTTAATAAAATCAGAAATTATGTTCTTAAATTATATTTGGACTTAATCTAAATAAATTATATTTGTGCCACTCGAAAGGCTAAATATCAGGAAATGCCTGTCTCTGAATGCTTTACAAAAGAGATGCTAGCTTTTTAAACGGAATTGACCAATGTATTTTAGATCCCTTTTGTTGGTGTGCTTATGCACCTTCGCTTTATCTTCCCAAGCTCAGCGTTCAGGCATTATTCGGGGAGTAGTACGTAGCTACTCGGGTTCCCCACTTCAGGCTATTACGGTTAAAATCGCTGAACTCAATAAAATCACTACTACTAATCCTGAAGGAGAGTATCAGTTTTCGAATGTGGCTTCGGGTAAGTATACGCTCGTTTTTACGGGTGTAGGCTTGAAAAAGCTGGAAGAGAAAATGGAGGTAAAGGCTGGGGAGGAAAGTTTCTTAGAAGTGATCCTTCACGACCATTCAGTTGACTTGAATACGGTAACCGTCGTAGGGCGTACGGAAGTTCAGGAGGTCAACCGACAGGCCTTCAACGTGGCGGCCATTGATGCTAAACAACTGTATAACTCCACGCTGGACCTAAGTAGTGCTCTGGATCGGGTTTCCGGGGTACGGGTTCGGGAGTCTGGTGGCGTAGGGTCCAATTTCAACCTTTCTTTGAACGGTTTTTCCGGTAACCGCATCCGTTATTTTATTGACGGAGTCCCCATGGACAATTTCGGATCTTCTTTTCAGATCAATAATATTCCCATAAATATTGCTGATCGACTGGAAGTCTATAAAGGTGTAGTGCCCATTTGGCTGGGTTCAGACGCTTTAGGAGGTGCCATTAATATTGTGACGGGTGATCGATACCGGAATTACGTCGATGCTTCTTATTCTTATGGTTCCTTTAACACCCATCGTAGCGTAGTAAACGCTGCTTTCACCACCAAAGGCGGATTTACGTTTCGATTAAACGCCTTCCAGAATTATTCAGACAACAACTATAAAGTAACCCTTGACGTAGCCGACATCTATACGGGGGCTTTCAAGCCTAATACGGTCGTACGACGCTTCCACGATACCTATCATAATGAAACGCTGGTGGCCAATGTAGGGGTAGTTGGTAAAAAATTCGCAGACCAGCTTCTTTTCGGGATTACCCTTGGTAAAAATTATAAAGAGCTTCAAACGGGGGCTCGAATGGTCGCTGTTTTTGGCG
The DNA here is from genome assembly GCF_031453245.1 of Siphonobacter sp. SORGH_AS_0500. NCBI lineage: Bacteria > Pseudomonadati > Bacteroidota > Cytophagia > Cytophagales > Cytophagaceae > Siphonobacter > Siphonobacter sp. SORGH_AS_0500. The sequence continues at coordinate 4,756,561 of NZ_JAVIYT010000001.1, read as the reverse complement.
GCTGGCACCGACGCGGCAACATTGTAATGCCGACTTTGAAATATCGTAAAACGGACCTCATCAAAGGCCTTGATCTGACCGTAAATGCCAATTATAACCTGGGTAAAGAGCAAAATATTGATACACTATCCGCACGTTTTGACTGGTATGGCAATTCAAAACCGCATCCCAGTGGTGAAGGCCGGGGAAAGAGTCTAGCAAAATACGGTAATAATAACGGACTGGTAACGGCTACTGCCAACTACAAGCTAACGGATCAGCAGTCCATTGCTTTAAGTAACGCTTTTAGTACGTTTAATCGCCAGGGTTCAGATGCTTTTAATGAAAACTTTACCAGGGGGGATGTTCGTCCCCGGCTTAATAAAAACGTATTAGGTCTGGGCTATACCTATAATGAAAAAGAGAAATGGAGCACATCTATTTTTGGAAAATACCTTTACCAGAATACCCCCGGTCAGCAGGCGTTTAATAAACTGGGATTCGGGGCTGCCGTCAGCTATTTCATAACACCCAGCCTCCAATTGAAGGCATCGTATGAACGTGCCAACCGTCTACCCGAGGCAAACGAACTTTTTGGTGACGTAGAGTTAGTACAGGGTAATCTTTCGCTGAAACCCGAAGAAAGCCAGAACATTAATGCCGGATTTAGTTACGGTTTTGCTGCCCGGGAAGATCATCGCTTTCTGATTAATGCCAACGCGATTTATCGGTATTCCTACAACTACATCTACTCCAGGCTAAATCAAAACCAATCCGCCTTAATACTGGATAATTTGGATGGTGTGTTTACCATGGGTGGTGAAGGCGAACTGCGGTACTCCTATAAAAAGTTTCTCACGATAGGCACAACCCTTACCTATCAGTACCTGCAAAATCAGCAGCAATACGTATACGATAACAATAATAATCTGGTATTGAGTCCGGTATACAAAGATCAGATGCCAAATATTCCCTACCTGTTCGGGAATGCGGATGCTTCGCTCACGCTACGAAACCTGGGACAAAAAGGCAACGTGCTCAACATTGGTTATAACCTGCTCTATGTGCATGCCTTTTGGTTATACTGGCCTAGTCGAGGGGGCAATGATGGTGGAGATAAATATGGAATTCCCATGCAATTATCTCATGATCTCAACGCCGTTTATAGTATCAATAATGGCCGATACAATATTGGGCTGGAAGTAAGAAATCTTACGGACAGACGACTTTATGACAACTTTAGCTTACAAAAACCTGGTCGTGGCTTCTACGTGAACTTACGCTATTTCTTTAATTCTTTCAAAATATAATGTGCATGAAATTAAGATCGACCCTCGCTCTGGCGGTTGCGGCTGGCCTGCTGGCCTCTTGTAGCTCCAAAACTGAAACTACCCCGGCAAATTCTGGGAATTACATCATTACGGTTAGTCCTGCGGCTACCACAGCAGTAGCAGATTACTTACTTACGGCTAAAAGCCTGGATAAAGACACGATCTCAACCAAAGGAAATGGCATAGAGCAGGATGGATCTTATCGGTATTATGTAACGCACAACGGCAAGTTCTTTAGCATGCTGTACGGACAGCAGAACCCAGGAGCCGTTACCGCTTACAATATCCAGGATGGAAAGCTCAATAAGCTAACTAATTTCCAGACGGAAACGGTGCAGGCTTTTGCTCCGGTAAATGATGATTTGTTACTCTTCAAAATTTCGAGGAGTTTGACGGCCCCTACGTCAAGCTGGTACAAAGTCAATACCAACAGTCTAACGATTACTTCTGAGGGAACAGTCAATACGCTGGAAATGACTAAACTAGGGGAGTTAGCACACTTTACCTGGATTAAACAGGTAGGAACAAAAGTGTTTGCCCCCTATCAAACCATCTACGACCGCAGTTTCAATACCAAATATCCTGATCAAGGTTCTATCGCCATTTTCAATTATGCTGATATGAAACTGGAAAAAGTAATTACAGATACGCGTATCAGCTTCATTGGTCGCTATTTCCAGGATGGTCTTTCGGTACAGGAAAATGGAGATGTATACGGATTCTCTCCCGCTACTGCCATCACCGATGGGAAAATGTCGACGACCAAGCCTTCAGCGATTGTAAAAATCAAATCAGGTACGACGGAATTTGATCAAAGCTACTTCTTTGACGTAGAAGCGGCCAGCGGTGGCATGAGCATTACTTCGTGGCAATATTTAGGTAATAACACGTACGTCGTCAACGCGGTGGCTAAGTCAGAAAAAACTTCCGCTTACGCAGCAGGCGTGCGGATAGGGATTGTGAACGTAGTTGATAAAACCTACAAAGCAGTTACGGGTTTGCCCGAAGCCGCAAGTATCTCTGAAATAACGACTAACAACTATACCCCGAAAGATGGTAAAACGGGCTACGTTGGAGTAAACCTGAAAGACGGTACTAGCTACGTTTATAAGATTGATGCCAGTACACAAACGGCTACGAAGGGTTTACGAGTGGAGGGAGGAACCATCACGGCTATTCAACACCTGGACTAAGCTTTCAGAATAGGATTACGATAGAACCGGAAGATACGCAGGTCTTCCGGTTCTGTCGGTTTGTAGAGATAACTGACCAATCATGACAATCTCCTTATGGTAAGTACCTTATTTCTGATTCAATTTGTCGCTTTTTACTTTTGGCAACTTACTTCGGCCTCGAACAAACGACCCGTCACGGGGGGATTTTCGGCCTATATGCTCAGGGATAGATCCCGAACCCGTTTCATTGGAGGAGTACTAGTTCTGGCGGCTTTGCTGGGTTTTATCTTCACCTGGGGCATCGCCAGCGGCATCCTTGGTTTTATCGTGGGATTGATGGGCGTGGGTTGTCTTTCGGTAGTGATTGACCCTTTTAATTACCTGCGGGTGCAGGGGCTTGCAGCGATCTACGTGTGTTGTGTCTTACTGGAAATGACAATTTAACTATGCCTGCCAACAAAAAATACCTGACTAAATCTCCCTGGATTAAACTCTCTAAACTATTGGCTGGTTCGCTGGGTGGTTACCTGGTTACCCTCAGCTTTCACGCTGCCCTGACTCGCGTGTTTCCCAAGGAATACGTCATGATTACTTCCTTCATTACGGGTTATCTGCTCTGGGCGACGCTTTTACTAGTGGCGTTTCTCATCCCGAAAGCCTGGAAAACCTGGGCTATTTATGTGATGCTAATCGGTTTGTTTTCAGGAATTTACTTCATTTAATTGGCTATGGATAACCGGAAGTATAACATTTACTTTAATACGCACACCATCAGCGGCATTATCATCTGTGCCATTTTGTATGTGATGTTCTTTGCAGGTTCGTTCTCATTTTTCAAAGACGATTTGGCATCCTGGCAAAAAAACGAGTCGTATGTAAGTCACAAAGGAAAAATTACGAAGGATTTCAACTTCATCCTGGACTCTCTTTCCAGGCATCATACCCTCAAAGGACGGGATGTGGATTTTACCATTCAGCGTCATTCGGTGGGAGCCTACGTCGCCATGAGTACCTCGCACGACCCGGTCGTGCAAAAGATGAATAAGCCCAAGAAAAAGCCGGAAGCCAAACGCGGCGGCGGTCGGGGCAGACGCGGTGACGAGGACTCCGCTTTCTTTACTTATAACTTCAGCCAAAAGAAAGAAGCAGATTACGCCTCTTCTTATACCATAGGCGAATTTTTATATCGCTTGCACTTTCTGGCTCAGCTCAATCAGGTTTTCCCTTTCCGCATAGGGGTGCCTTTTGGGTATATGCTGGCGGGAATTATTTCTTTCATCTTCCTCTTCGCCCTGATTACGGGTTTATTACTGCATTGGGATAAACTAAGGTCTAACTTCTTTACCTTCCGACCCTGGAGTAAATGGAAGACAGTCTGGACCGACTTACATACGGTTTTAGGCGTAATTGGCTTTCCCTTTCAGCTCGTTTTTGCCTTGACGGGTATTATTCTGATCTTTAATTCATTTTTCATTATTCCTTATACCAAGCTGTTTTACCAGGGAAACGAAGAGAAAATCTATCAGGATTTGGGCTATGGAGTAAAGGCCGAGTATCCCTACGCAAACAAGCCTTTAATGGCCTCCTTCGATATCAATGGATTAGTTAGTCAGGTCCAGCAGCAATGGCAGAAAAGTGACATTAGTATGGTGGCCATCCGTAACTATGGGGATGAAAACATGCACGTTATTGTGCAGGCTAAAGCCCATACCGATGCTCAGTTGAATGGAGAAGGAGAAATCATTTACCGCGTTCGTGATCAGAAATTTATCTCTGAAAGCTCGCCACTGGAAATGCCTTCGTACATCCAGACAGTTAAAGGGTTCATTTACCACCTGCACTTTGGTGATTTTGGCGGAAGACCCCTTCGGGTTATCTATTTTGTACTGGGTATTATGGGGTGCCTGGTGATTAACTCGGGGGTCATGATCTGGCTGGTAGCTCGGGATAAGAAGAACATTCCTGCTCGTAAACGTACCTTTAATTTTTGGACAGCAAACGTATACCTCTCTTCGAGTTTGAGCCTGTTACCTGTAACGGCTTTTACGATGATAAGTCTGTTATTCTTGGAAAAACCCGGACAAAGCGACATTTACCACTGGTATTTTTATCCCTGGTTAATCCTGAGTGTGTATTTCCTGGTTCGTAAAGATCTGGATCTGGTCAATCGTCAGTCTACGTTCTTGTCAGCAGTGACTTGTTTTCTCTTGCCCGTACTCGACGGCATCGTTCGCGGAAACTGGTTCTGGAATACCTTTAGCCGCCAGGCCTACGATATTCTTTTCATCGATGTATTATTCCTGATTCTTTCCCTGATGAGCGGATTTGTTCTCTGGAAAATAGTGCAGAAACAACGCCTTCAGCCCAGCGAAGAAACTTCAAAAAACAAAGTGGGTCAGATGAGTCACGCGTAGTCAGGATAAGGCTTAAGTCACTATATTAGTTAGAAAGAAAAGAGTCCATCTGATGTTTAGTTGGACTCTTTTTCTTTGCAGGCTACAGTTAATACTCTCACTGATTTATAGGTTGTCCTGAATGAAAGGCTGTAGGCTTCTCTCTTCGTTTGAGAGTATGTTAGGAAGAAGAGCTTACCCCTCGCTCTGTCATCCAGAGCGAAGCGAAGGACCTTATTACTATTAGGAAAGTAGTTGATCTTGAGGAAACGCCGCCGTCGCTCAGCTCTAGGCCTCTGGCCAGTAGGATGCGAATCCTTAGCTAGTTACAGAACATGTATTCTTAAATAAAAACATCCTTACTAACCTCCGCCAAAGCTGAGCGATGGCGAGAGAAGTAGGGTAAGTAGCCAAGCTAATCTATTCACAAGAAAGTAATTGAAAGGGAAATAAGGTTCTTTGCTTCGCTCTGAATGATAGGCTGGAGGTATAAAAACAAAAGAAAAAGCCAGCAGATAGACTCTTGCTGATAATGAATCTGTAAGTTTATTAACTAGCTGAATAATAGTTATTTGTAGAGATATACTAGCATTTTTGTGACTTTTTTAAGCAGTTTTCCTGCATCTTTTCCTTTCTTTACGGCCCTTCAAAAGCATTGTTAAGCTAAGCCTACGTGAAAATTTATGACAGAAGAGCAGGTCGTACAACTGGCTCCTGATGCTGCCTCGCTGAAAGCGGGAAAAGCTTTAGCCGTCGAAAATAAATGGGTTACTCTATCCTATAATTCTCGGGTTCTTTGGGGCGAAGTGCAGGGAAGTGGCAAGGAACCGTACCGAACGCAGGTTGATTTACAGCAAACCGCTTTCAAGTGTAGCTGCCCGAGTCGAAAATTTCCTTGCAAGCACGGACTCGGCCTTCTATTACTTTTTGCCAAATCCGCTCCCGGTTTTAAAAATTCGGAAGATGAACCCGCCTGGGTGAGTGAATGGATTGGTAAACGTCAGACGAAAGCCGAAAAAGCTGCCGAGCCTGCCGCTGAAGTTAATCCCGAACAAAAGGAAAAAGACCGGCTCAAACGCCAACAGCAACGTTACCAGAAAGTAGAGGCCGGGGTAGGGGAGCTTAGCCAGTGGCTGCGAGATATGGTGCGGACAGGAACCCTGAGCGTGCCCGAAAAGGGGCCTCGCTATTTTGAGCAAACCGCCGCCCGCATGGTCGATGCTCAGGCTACGGGTCTGGCCAATGGAGTGAAAGCGTTTAACCATATCGCTTATTCGGGTTCCAACTGGCAGAGTGAGGTATTGAAGCAATGCAGTCAATTATACCTTTGGACGCAAGCCTTTAAAAACCTTCCTCAGTTACCGCCTCCGCTTCAGGAAGATGTTAAAAATGCCATTGGGTGGGGCCGGTCTGCCAAAGATCTGGGCGAAGAAGCGGAAAGCGTCACCGACGACTGGCTGGTGCTGGGCCGCATGAGCCGGGAGGAAGATCGCATTACCGTGCAGCAGAACTGGTTGTATGGGTATACGTCGGGTCGAATCGCCTTGATTCTCAACTTTTCTTATCAAAATGCGGGCGTAGAAACGCCGCTTGTACCGGGACGAATTTCTAAAGCTACGCTCCAGTTTTATCCTTCGGCCTTTCCTTTCAGGGCTCTGGTTGCTGAGCACAGGGGTTATATAAATACATACCTCGAAGCAAATGCTTTCCCGGATTTTTCCGAAGCCGAAACGTTTTTAAATCAAATCTGGCAAGCTCAGCCCTGGGCCGATGAAATTCCCCTTTGGGTGGATCAGCTTCAACTCGTAAAGGCTGAAAATGACTGGTTCCTTCGCGATAACAAAAGCCAGGTAATGTCCATTGATTCGGCTTTTGATGAGATGAAAATTCTTCAACTGCTAGCTCTGAGTGGCGGTCAGCCCATGCGTTTAGCCATCCTTTACAGCGAGGGTTACGTATATCCTTTAGGCTTTCAACTGGATGCCACTTATCACCTTTTATCCGTTTAAACCATGAATACCTGGAATGAATTAGTGCAGGTAGCTTTGCTGGGAACGGAAAAAAGTAAATTTTCTTCCGAAAGCTTACCGCAGTCCATCCAAACACTACTGGCTAAGGCCGACCCGCAGGATCGGGAAGGTTTTTTTCTGACAGCAGCGGCCCTGACCTATCAATACGAGCGTTCAGGGAAAAAACGGGCCCTGATGGACTTACCAGCCATAACGCCAGCGGAACAGGAAAGCCGCCTGGAAGCTCCAAAGGAAGCCGTCGATTTACTAAAAAGGCTTCTCGATCAGCAGCCTTTGAACGCCACGTTACTGAGCCTTTACTTACAAAAGCTTCAGGAAAAAGACTGGGTGATCCCTAGTGCTCATTTAGTGCAGGTACTTAATGTCGAAGATGCTCAGGTTCAAAAATCCCTTCTTCCCGTTTTAGGCAAGCGGGGCGAGTGGTTACGCTCGTTTCATTCCCCCTGGCAACAGGCCGCCGAAACAGACTGGGAAAAAAGCTGGCAGGAAGGAAAAATTGCTGAACGAAAGAAGGCTTTGTATGCTTTTCGGGAACAAAATCCCACGCTGGCTCGCCAGCGACTGGAAGAAAGCTGGAGCGAACTCGCGGCCCGCGAAAGAAAAGAGTTACTGGAAGTATTATCCCTGAATCTTTCTAAGGACGACGAGGCCTTTTTAAGAGCCATTCAGCAGGAATTAAAAGGGAACAAACCTTTAACGCAGGAAACCAGACAGCTTATTTTTCGCCTATTAGCCCTTTTATCCGCCGGAGCCGAACAGCTTTTTTTGCAGCAAAACCTTCCTACGTACATTATTCGGGAAAAGAAGTTACTGGGATTAGTTTCTACGCCCAAGTTGGTTTTACCCGAAGGCGAAGACACTTTTTTCTCCCTGCAACGCTTTGCTCAGGACTGGGGCTTTTATGATAAAAATCCAGATTCTTATCAATACCAGAGTTTAAGTGATTACTGGTTTTGGGAAGCGGTAGCTTTGACCAATCCCCAAATTTGGCGTGAAGCCTTAAAAACGGACTGGGCAGGCGTGGTGAAATTCTTTACCATTGAAAACGCCAAGGCCGACCGTTCGGCGGCTCGCCATAAAGCTTTATTGCTCGCCTCGGTTCGCTTTAATGTGCCCGAATTATTTGTAGAAGCCTATCAAAAAGGCGTTTCCTTTACGGGCGTTACCACGTTCTCGCTTCAGGATTACCAGTTCATCTTGCAACGTATCCCTTTCCGGCAGTTATATCTCCAAAAAAATGAGCTGTTGCAGGGCTCGTGGTCGGCGGAGTTGAGTCGACACATTTTTCAGGAACTGCTTGAACTCGTGAAAAGCTCACACGTGTATCTGGACTTTGCCCGGCAGGCCAGTGAGTACTGGTATGAGTTTTCGGATGCTGAAATAGATGGATTATTACCCGAAAACACGCCTTCGTATTACCGTTCCGGTGAAGAAAAATTAGCTGCTCAACTGAAAGAAATTCTGAGTCTTCGCCGCTGGATTCGAGCTTTATGAGGAGTTGATAGTTCTGGGCGGCCGCCGCTGCGGTTATTGGTTGATAGGCCGTGTTTTGTAGCCCAATAATAGATCATTAACTAATTACAAGAACGTAATTCATTCTAACCTACTAAAATTTTACCATGAACGCTTTACGCCAACACGCCGAAGAGCAATTTGCCCACGAGTTAGAAGAACTTCAAAAGCAGGATAATGGCCAACGTCCCCCCAACTGGATTCTTACGCCTCAATCAGTAGTAACTTACTTAATGGGAGGTACGCTGAAAAATGGATTTGAGGTAAGTCCCAAATATATTGGCAGTCGTCGCTTGATGGAAATTGCGGTGGCAACACTGACAACCGACCGGGCTTTATTACTCTACGGTTTACCGGGAACGGCTAAATCCTGGGTTGCTGAACATTTGGCCGCTGCCGTTTCGGGGAACTCAACGTTATTGATTCAGGGAACCGCCGGAACGGGCGAAGAGGCCATTCGTTACGGCTGGAATTACGCCCGTCTACTTTCCGAAGGACCCTCCGAAAACGCTTTAGTGGTTACACCAATGATGCGGGCGATGAAAGACGGGAAAATCGCCCGAATTGAAGAATTAACCCGGATTTCCGCCGATGTTCAGGATACGCTGATTACTATTCTGTCCGAAAAAACGCTTCCCATTCCAGAGCTTAATACCGAAGTGCAGGCTACCAAAGGTTTTAACGTCATTGCCACGGCCAACAACCGTGATAAGGGGGTTAATGAGTTATCCAGTGCTCTGAAACGTCGTTTTAATACTGTGATTTTACCCGTGCCCGAAAGTATGAATGAAGAGGTGGACATCGTGCAGCGTCGGGTAAGTAGTCTTTCCAAAAGCTTGGAACTGCCCGCTGAATTACCTAGGCTAGCTGAAGTACAGCGGTTGGTTACCATCTTCCGCGAGCTACGTTCAGGGGTGAGCGAAGATGGAAAAACCAAACTTAAAAGTCCATCGGGTACGATGAGTACCGCCGAAGCCATTTCGGTAATGAATAACGGCATGGCTCTGGCGGCTCATTTTGGCGATGGTAGGGTAACGGCTGAGGATTTGGCGGCGGGCTTGATTGGAGCCGTCGTAAAAGATCCCGTTCAGGATAAAGTCGTCTGGAACGAATACCTGGAAACGGTCCTTAAAACCCGCGAAAATTACCGTGACATTTACCGGGCCTGTAAGGAATTAAGCCTATGAGGATTCATTTGCTTGGCATTCGCCACCACGGGGTGGGTTCGGCCCGGCAGGTGCAGCAGCGGCTGGCCGAAGTACAGCCCGATCTGATTCTGGTGGAAGGTCCGCCGGAACTGACCGAACTTTTACACTGGATGGCTCATAAGGAGCTAACGCCTCCCGTGGCCATCCTGGCTTACGATGCGGACGATCCGCAGAAAGCCGTTTTTTATCCCTTTGCCGAATTCTCACCCGAATGGATAGCGGTTCGCTATGCTCAGGAGCAGTCCATTCCGGTTCGCATGACGGATATGCCTTTGGTGCACTCGCTGGCTACCAAAGCGGTTGAAAAGCTCGATAAACTTGAAAATGCCGAGCAGCCCCAGCGGCGGGTTTTTCCATTGGAAGAGTTGGCCCGGCTTGCGGGCTATGATAATTACCACGACTGGTGGGAAGAACGCTTTGAACAGGATATGAGCCAGGGCGAGAGCGAAGCGTATTTTCAGGCCGTTGAGTTAACGATGCAGGCCAGCCGTGAAGCTGAAGAGGGCATCGATCGAACAAACGATGAAGTTCGGGAAGCATTTATGCGACAGTCGCTTCGCGAAGCTCAGAAAGAAGGCTTTGAAAACATTGCCGTCATTTGTGGAGCCTGGCACGTACCAGCTTTGGGTGATCTGAAGACGACGAAAAAAGAAGATGCTCAGAAGATCAAAGGTTTGGCTAAAACCAAAGTTCGCCTGACCTGGATTCCCTGGACCAATTCCCGTATGAGCTGGTGGAGCGGCTACGGAGCAGGCATTCACTCGCCGGGATGGTATGAACACCGCTGGAAAAACCCGGATGATCTTGGCGAATGGTGGTTAACAAAAGTGGCCCGTTTGCTTCGAAAGCAAAAAGTAGACGTTTCTACGGCTCACGTCATTGAAGCATACCGACTGGCGGAGTCACTGGCCATTCTTCGCAACTTACCCAGAGCAGGACTTCGTGAATTAAATGAAGCCACCCAGTCGGTCATGTGCATGGGTGAAGGCATCCTAATGCGACTCGTGCAGGATGAGCTTATTATGGCTTACCGCATGGGAAGCGTGCCTCAGGAGTTACCAAAACTGCCAATTCAAACCGATTTTGAAACAAAAGCAAAGAAGCTTCGGCTCGAAATTCGGGAGGATCGCAAATACCTGGAGTTGGACCTTCGCAAAGAACTGGATCTGAGTCGGAGTATTTTCTTGCACCGTTTGCGGGTATTAGACATTACCTGGGCAGATTTGGTTCGAACTTCCAGTAAGGGAACTTTCAAGGAAGGCTGGCAACTGAGCTGGCGACCCGAGTCGATTCTCGAATTGATTGAAAAAGCCATTTGGGGTAATCGGATTGAAGACGCAGCTACGCAGTTGTTGTTCGATCAAAGCAAAAAAAGCACCTCCATTACCGAATTAGCTGCCAAACTCGAAGCGGCCATCCCCGCCGAGTTATTCGGAGTATTAGACGGATTAATTACCCGTATTAGCGATTTGGCTACGGTTTCAGCCGATATGCAGGAGCTGATGACGGCCTTAACGCCGCTAGTAACCGTAAGTCGCTATGGAAACGTTCGTAAAACGGATTTCTCGGCCTTAATGCAGGTCGTTGAAAGTTTGCTAACCCGCATCTGTATCGGCTTGCCTACGGCCTGTTATGGACTGGATGATGACAATGCCCGAAAAATGTTTACGCTGATTCGTCAGGTGGATGAATCAGTGATGCTCTTAGAGATCGAGCCGCTTCTATTGGAATGGCAAAATACGCTGAAAGTATTAGCCGATAAAGAGCAGATTCCGCCGCTGTTAAAAGGCGGTAGTAGCCGTTTACTATTTGATCGCCGCCTGCTCTCGGAAGAAACCATGGCTCAGCTCTTTGAACAGGCTTTGTCCAAAGGGTATGAACCCGCTTATTCGGCGGCCTGGCTGGAAGGTTTCTTAAAAGGGAGTGGACTCATCTTACTTTACGATCCTATTCTCTGGAAGTTACTTTATACCTGGGTAGCCGACTTAGATAACGAGGTATTCATCGAGCAACTGCCCGTCTTACGGCGAACCTTTGCCGAATTTGAAGCTGCTGAACGCCGAAAGCTGGGGGAGAAAGCCAAGAGCTTACCCGCATTACCCACTCGGACGGTAAGCCTGACGACGGATGATTTTGACTTTGAACGAGCCGAGGCGAGTCTACCCACTATGGCGGCACTTTTAGGATTGATGTAAGCAATGGAAAAGCAAGAAGAAACGCTTAAACGCTGGCGACTCTTACTCGGAGGCCAGAACGCGGACGGAACGGGCGTGAGCCTAAACGACCAGGAAAAGCAGATTGATGAAGCTTTATCGGCTCTGTATGATTTTGAACAACGAGGCAAGTTTGAATACGGACCTAACCAGAAAGGGGGCTCGGGGGCTTCGCAGCCTAATGTAGCTCGTTGGCTGGGAGATATTCGCCAGTATTTTCCTGCTTCGGTCGTACAAGTCATGCAGCAGGATGCTTTGCAAAAGCCGGACCTGCAAAAAAAGCTACTTTTCGAACCTGAAATTCTGGAGCAGGCCACGCCCGATGTACATCTGGTAGCTACATTAATGGAACTGGGAAAACTCATTCCTTCCAAAACCAAAGACACGGCTCGCCGGGTGGTCCAGAAAGTGGTGGATGAATTGCTGGAAAAGCTTTCACAGAATACCATTCAGGCTATTACCGGAGCTTTAAATCGAGGTGTTCGGAACCGTCGCCCCCGGCTCAATGAAATGGACTGGCCTTCGACGATTCGTAAGAACCTCCGTCATTATCAGGCAGACTATAAAACCATTATTCCCGAAGATCTCATTGGTTTTGGACGCAAAACCCGCCGCAGTTTAAAAGACGTCGTTTTGTGTCTGGATCAATCGGGTTCGATGGGAAGTTCGGTGGTGTATTCGGGCATTTTTGGCTCGGTTATGGCCTCCATTCCTTCGATAAAAACCCGCATGGTCGTTTTTGATACCGAGGTTGTGGATTTGACCGAAGATTTAAATGATCCGGTAGATTTGCTCTTCGGAGTTCAATTGGGAGGTGGAACAGATATTGACCGGGCTCTGGGGTATTGCCAGACGGTTATTCAAAAGCCTAACGATACGATTCTGGTATTGATTACTGATTTATACGAAGGCGGAAATCAGCAGCAAATGCGGCAACGCATGCAGGAAATTGTGGCTTCTGGCGTACAATTAATCTGTTTGCTGGCTTTGAACGATGAAGGAGCTCCGTATTACGATGCGAGAAACGCGAAGTTTTTAGGAGATTTGGGCGTTCCGGTTTTCGCCTGCACTCCCGATCTTTTTCCCGAAGTGATGGCTGCCGCTATTAACAAACAGGATTTAAAGCAGTGGGCGGGCGATCAGGACATTGCTCTGAAGGGATAATTACGAAAGACAAAAGACATGCAACTCATTGCTGATAGTGGTTCTACAAAAACCGACTGGCGGATGCTGGCCGATGACGGAAGTGTGGGACAAGCCCGTACGGTTGGATTTAATCCTTTTTACCAAAGTTCCGAGCAAATCGCTCATGAATTAAAGCTGAGTTTGAAGCCTAAAGTAAAAGAGCTGGTAACGGCTATTTTTTTCTATGGAGCAGGGGTTACGGGAGCCGAGAAGGCTCAGGTAATCATGGATGGATTAAAGGACGTTTTCCCGGAAGCTGAACACATCGAAGCCCATTCCGATATGCTGGGAGCGGCCCGGGCCTTGTGTGGGCGGGAAAAGGGCATTGCCTGCATTTTAGGAACGGGCTCTAACACCTGTCAGATTGAAAACGGTGAAATCACCCATAAAGTAGATACCCTGGGCTTCTGGCTGGGGGACGAAGGTAGCGGCGGTTATCTGGGGAAAACGCTCGTACAGACCTATCTCCACAAAGAGTTACCCCAAGCCTTACACGAAAAATTTGAAAAGCGTTACCCAAACCTAAACCGGGACGTAGTGCTGGAAAATGCGTATCAAAAGCCCTTTCCCAATCGCTATTTTGCCGGATTTTCCAAGTTTCTCTTTGATAACAGAACTGACGCCGCAGCCTATCAGATTGCAGCGAATGCCTTTGGTTTATTCTTTGAAAAGTACGTTCAAAAATATCCAGACTATTCAAACTACCGGGTTAGTCTGACGGGCTCAGTAGCGTTTTATTACTCGGATATTATTCGAAGAGTCGCCCGGGAAAAGAATATTACCATCGGTGTAATCATGGAAACACCCATTGCCGGATTGACGCTTTATCATCAGGGGAAATCATAAAAAAAGGCTGTTGAACATTTCTTCAACAGCCTTTTCATTAAGAAAGATTGGTAGTGTTTTCAGTGGATTCCAATGCTACCTTGTTTTCGAGTAAATCAGCTACCGTGTTTTGCTCTAATACGTGAAGGTTGGCATCCCGCCAGTTTCGCATGACATTTCGCAGCGTACAGGTGTGCTCATCGGCACAATCATCGCATTTCCCGTAGAAATACAGCGATACGCATAGGGTAGGCGAAATAGGTCCGTCAATGATGCGTAAGACCTTTGCAAAACTTACTTCCTCGGGTGGAATTCGAAGCATGTATCCTCCTCCTTTGCCTTTTTGACTTTGGAGTATGCCATGATTGCGTAGGTCCAGCAGGATTGCCTCCAGAAATTTCTTGGGAATTTTTTCCTGTTCGGCAATGTAGGAAATCAAAACGGGCTTTTGGTTTCCGTACTCCTGACCCAACACTTTCAGGGCTTTAAGAGCATATTTGGCTTTTTTAGAAATCATAATGATGAAGTAACCTTAAGAGCGGTTCTTTGTCAATTTTGCTTTGAATCTACGAAAAGTTTACCATATCTATCATTTCCCTAGGACAGAAAGGCTTCCCTGTTCGATGAAATTATATAATTCTTATTAAATACTTTCACTTCAGACTAAGCCTTTTACATCCCCAAACTCCGGTTACGTCAATTTATTTTATATAAAATGAAAGTTCTAGTAGACTTTTCCGAATGAATAACGACATTTAGTGAGAAAAAATCCATTTTTTTCAAGCATACGTCTTGGGAAACAGAAAATTCTGGCTAATTTTGCCGCTCGATTCTGAAAAAATGAGTTATCCGTTGTCTGTTTCGTAACAACGGCTCGGACGGATAACAGGTAACCAAATAAATAAATAAGGCAATGAAAAGAACTTTCCAACCATCAAATCGCAAGCGTCGCAACAAGCACGGCTTCCGCGAGCGGATGAGCACTCCTAATGGTCGTCGTGTATTGGCAGCTCGCCGTGCCCGTGGTCGCTGGAAATTGACCGTTTCTGACGAAAAACGTCACAAACAATAGTCAATAAAGATTTTCCGTACAAAAAGGACGCTTGCCCAGGGTAAGCGTCCTTTTTGTTTTCAAAGTAGAGACGCGACTTCATCACGTCTGGTTTCTCCTGCAAGCAAGTTAGGGAGTTACCCATGGCCTCCCGCCCTGGCTGGTGTCTTCACAGCCATTAATAAGCACAGTGGTTGGTGAGGACACCAACCATGGTAGAAGATTTTCCGTAAAAAAAGGACGCTTACCCTGGCAAGCGTCCTTTTTGTTTTCAAAGTAGAGACGCGACTTTATCGCATCTGGTTTCTCCTGCAAGCAAGTTAGGGAGTTACCCACGGACTCCCGTCCTGACTGGTGTCTTCACCAACCAGGGCGGAGAAAAGGTGGCTTTATTGCCTTTAAATTGTTAATAGAGGCGACAAAAGAACCTCATCAATTCTTTTGCTGACCGTTTTCAAAGCGGGCGGCTCCCAGTTTATTGCCCTTGGCATCGAAGAATTCTCCTTCTCCTGTCAGACTAATCATTCTGCCATCCGTAAACGTGCCTACCAGTTTGCGTCCATCGCCAAAGCGGTATTCTCCCTTACCAGCCGGCATACCTTTGGCATTGTAGGCACCATGCCAGCCGAATTCAGGATGAAAACGGCACAGGAAAGTATCGGGATTTTGCAATTGAACCACAATCTCAAATTGATCGGGATTGGCCTGTACATAGGGTACCAGGTAACGAGGCGTCGAGGAATAACCTAGGGCATCAATGACGACAAAATCAGCTTTTCGCTTGATTAAGTAATCGTGAAAATCCTTTTGGTTTTCGGTAAATGGGTAATTGGTAACGTAGCTATCCGAAAAAACAATGAATAGACTTGGCTTTCGGCAGATAACCATGGAGTTTTTTGGAGCGTATTCCCGAATCCAGGCTGCTGCTTGAAAATAGTTCTCGTGTGCCGGATCGTAATTGGGAACCCGGGCAAATTGTCGTAAATACTTAAGTCCCGAGCCTTCCCGCGTTTCGGTAGCCGTTTGCCCCACGAAACTCGGAACAAGTAATAAAAACAGGAGCGGCACCAGCGTTTGAGTAACTACACGATTCGTAACCTTTACTTTCGCAAGAGCTAAAATGATGAGGTAATACAGTCCATAAATGCCACAAAAAACAAAGAAAGGCACGATGTGAATCATGAGTCGATTCCCCGTCCAGACTTCAGGGTAGATGAGTAGTAGGGCAAAAGTTGCCAGTCCGTATCCGGCAATTAATAGCCGATACTGCTTGAGATGGTACCAGCCCAAAGCCATAATAGCCAGCAGTACCAAACTGCCGATCCATTCTTCCGAAGACACGGGTACTGAATAATCTTCTACGTTGGTGCTTAGCGTGGCCGTGGGAATTTCCCGGGTCAGGTAACGCTCGGTATTATGATAAAATCGCTCGACCCAGCCGCTAAAACCCTGCACGGTGCCTTCTTCAGGCCGCAACGGATTAATCATCTGCATATCGCGAAGGTGACTATCACCGCCGAGTTTGGAAGCCCGAATTTGCCAGGGCAGAATTCCCAGAAAAAAGACTATGGCCATTAACCCAATGTGCAGCCATTTCTTACGAAACAGCAGGTAAAGCCCTACGCCCGCCAATATCATCAGACCCGTTTGCCGGACGTAATACGAACAAACGACACCAATCATAAAACCCCAGAAGTAAGGATCTTTCCAGGCGGGGCGACTTAAATCAGCTCGTACAAAAAGCCAGATGGAGAGCAGCGAGATAAAGAAGTACGTCAGCTCGCTCATCATCATGGTGGAGTATTGAAGAATATGGAAATTCAGCAGTACCAGTAAAGCACTAACAAAAGCCAGGTGAATGTTGCGACTCATGCGGCGGAATAAGTCGAACATCAAAAGAATAGAGGCGATGAGAAAAACGCCGTTGAATCCCTGAATGGTAGTGGTTTTGGTCGAGAAAAACTTCATAATCATGGCAATTACGAAGGGATAACCCGGCGGGAAGTGATTCGCTGGTACTTTTTCTGGCCCGGTAATACCCACGTAGCCGTCCCCCTGAGCGATGGCTTTCCCGAGGATATAATAATCCGTGGCATCTCCGGTAAGGGAGATTTTCTTGTCAAAAATGTACTGAAAGACAAACCAGCCAATGACAATTAGTAAAAAAGCATAGATAAAGAGTAATAGCTTTTCCGAAGAAACCCCCAGGGTAGCCGCAGGGGTGGGGTGGGGGGAAGAAGGTGTAGTGGCTTTATTTTTCATTCATGAACCAGCTTTCGATCTGCCCAAAGATACAATTGAATTCCACACAACTCGAAAGAAGTGGGAACGGCCTTTCGATGAAGTAAAGAAGAACTTTTGCCGATTTGATTCTCAAACTCGTCTACGGAGTCGAATAGTTTCCCTAAAAACTGCTAAACTCGCAGTTAGATTGCAAAAAAATGGCCTCTCCACGTCGCATAACATTATGATTTTCCTCTTCGCTTATACTCTAAATTAAACATTTCAAAAATGAAGTCTTCCGTACGGATTCAATTAATGATCATGATGTTTCTCCAGTTTTTTACCTGGGGGGCCTGGTATGGTCAGGTAACCAAGTACCTGGGTACGACGCTCGGAGCGACGGGTGAGCAGCAGGGGGCCGCCTTCTCGACTTTTTCCATTGCCATGCTTATTGCTCCTTTTTTCGTGGGGATGATTGCCGACCGTTATTTCTCGGCTCAGAAAGTGATGGGTGTGCTGAATTTGCTGGGGGCAGGTGTTTTGTATTTTTTAACTCAGGCCGATAATCCCGATACGTTTTTCTGGTTGATTCTGGCGTACTGTTTAACCTTTACACCTACGCTGGCTCTGGCTACTACCATTGCCATGAATCAGATGGCGAGTCCTGAAAAAGAATTTCCTAACATCCGGGTAGCGGGGACAATAGCCTGGATTGTAGTGGTTAATATCATTGGTTCGCTCGGCGTAGGGGATCAGGTAACGATTTTCCAGTTTGCTATGCTTACTTCGCTACTACTGGGAATTTTCTCATTCTTTTTACCGGACACGCCTCCCAAGGCGGCGGGGCCGGCCCAATTCTCTCAGATTCTGGGTACGGATGCCTTTGTATTATTTAAGGATCGCTCGTTTGCGATTTTCTTTTTGTCTTCGATTCTGATCTGTATTCCTCTTTCCTTTTACTACGCCATGGCCAACCCTTCCTTAACGGATTCTGGCATGGCGAATGTCGAAAACAAAATGTCTTTAGGGCAGGCTTCAGAAGTTATTTTCATGCTTTTATTACCCTTATCCTACAGCCGCCTGGGCGTGAAGTGGACCTTCATTGTTGCTTTAATCGCCTGGATTTTACGTTTCCTTTGTTTTGGCTTTGGCGATGCGGGTTCGGGAGAATGGATTTTATACCTGGCGATTATCCTGCACGGCGTATGCTATGACTTCTTCTTTGTAACGGGTCAGATTTATACGGATAATAAAGCCGGTGAACGCATCAAAACTCAGGCACAAAGTCTGATTAGCTTTGCTACATATGGCGTGGGTATGGGCGTTGGCTCGTACATTGCCGGTGTTTTAAAAGATACGTTTACAACATCGACAGGCATGAACTGGAGTGGTTACTGGATGGTACCCGCGGGCATTGCTGCCGTTATTTTATTACTATTCATTGCCGTTTTCCGGGAAAGAAAAACCGAAATTAATGCATAAGTAACCGTTGGTTGTAAGAACAAAAAATCCCTCGCTAGTAGTTAGCGAGGGATTTTTTGTTCTTACCTAGAGGTTTGCCTAAAAGGCTTCGACTTCCGTTCCTGCGAGTGGAATAGTAATAGTGAAACTGGTTCCCCGGCCCACTTCTGATTCTACGTCGATGCGGGCTTTGTGCGACTGAATAATGCTCAGTGTTGCCGCCAGACCCAACCCAATGCCATTGTTTTTTGAAGTGAAATAAGGCTCGAACAAACGACCAAGGTTTTCAGCCGGGATGCCTGAACCATTGTCTTCCACGGAAATGTAACAGAAGTCGCCTGCCACATGATTCTGAACGTGCAGAATGCCCTCTTCGGGCTGCATGGCTTCAATGGCATTGACAATGATATTAAGAACGGCAATTTTGACTTTTTCTTTGTCTACCTTAATGAAGCAGTCTTCGCCGTAATCTTTTTGAAGCGTGATGTTTTTAAGTTGAATTCGATCCAGTGCCAGAGCCAGTGTTTCATCCAGCAACTGATGGACAGAAACATCGGCCAGGTTGATCTCTGCCTGACGAGAAGAATTCAGTAGCTCTGAAATCAAATCATTGATGCGTTGCGAGTTGCGTTTGATGATCTGCGGGTACATCAGCAGATCTTCTTCCTGCATACCCGTCAGTAACTCATCGGCTGACAGGTTAATATTGGTCAGCGGGTTGCGAACTTCGTGAGCCAGCGTGCGAACCAGACGAGCCGTAGCCGCCAGTTTTTCCGTGAGTAAAGTATCGCGTTCTGCTTTTTTACGGGCTGTGATATCATGCACAATACCCTGAATTTGTTTACTACCAAAACCATCGGTTTGTAAACTGGCGTAGATCGTACAGTAACGTTTGTCACCCTGACTGGTTTGCAGAGCTACTTCAAAATCTTCAATTTCACCAAACTGCTCCAGCATCGTCATGAAGAGGGCATAGCGTTCGGTACTTTCAAAGATTTCTGCCATCCGTTTTTTCGTGAATTCTTCGGGAGTATATCCGAGTAATTCACTACCGTTGGGATTGACATACAGAAATTCACCCGATGTATTGGCCAGAAAAATCATCTCCCGCAATTGATTAAATAAACTGCGGTACTGGCGTTCACTATCACGTAATTTATTAAGTGTGGTGGTCCGCTCCAGGGTGTAACGAATGCAGCGTTCGAGTTTTTCAGCGTTCAGATCACTTTTTACCAGATAATCCACGGCACCTCGACGAGTAGCTTCTTCGTCTACTTTGCGATCGCCCCGGCCCGTAAGTAAAACCATGGGTGTTCGCAGGCCAATCGCATTGGCCTCTTCGATGAGATCAAGCCCTGTTTTGGCCCCTAGGAAGAAATCAACGAAAGCGATGTCGGGTTGCTGCTCTTTAAGTTTAGCCAGAGCTGTAGAATAGCCATTGGCCCAATCCAGCGTAAAGTGATTGCCCGGAATATCCCGTAGCGAATCGCTGGTGAGCAGATAATCATCCTCATCGTCATCCACAATGAGAATCTTTGTAAAGTTATTCATAAGTCCTCCCTGCTCGCCAGAGAGCATTTGGTGGTGAAATAGATTAATCGGAAGTTACAGGTATCTGAACAATTTCAAACCAGTACTTGCCAAGCGATTTAGTAACTTCAATAAAGTCCCGGAAGGTAACAGGCTTAGTAATAAAGCAGTTAACACCCAGGTCGTAACTTCTTAAAATATCTTCTTCTGCATGAGAAGTCGTGAGAATGATCACTGGAATCCTACGAAGGTCGGGATGAGATTTGATATGCTTCAGAGCTTCGCGTCCATCCATTCGGGGCATATTCAAATCCAGCAAAATTAGGCCCGGTCTGGGGCTTAATTTCGGATTCTCGTACTTCCCTCGTCTTAATAAGTAATCGAGCAACTCCAGACCATCTTCTACAAAATGAATTTCATTGAGTATAAAGTTTTCTTCTAGTGCTTCCTGAGTCATCTCCCGGTCTTCTTCATCGTCATCAGCGATAAGAATCACGACCGGCTTCTTCTTACTAATCGTTTCCATAACACTTTTATTCTAAAGAAGAATACGTGTCGTCTGTATACACTATTTTCTTCCTGTTAAATGACAGTAACTTGCTGCTCAGGAAGTAGGAGTACGAAGGTTGTTCCCTGTCCGCTTTGGCTGGTGGCGTAAATAGCCCCCCCATGATTCTCCACAATTCGTTTGCAAATGGCTAGGCCCATTCCTGCTCCTTCATATTCTGAGCGGCCATGTAATCGCTTGAAAAGTGTAAAAATCTGTTCCGAATACTTCGATTCAAAGCCTATGCCGTTATCGGCAATGGTAAGCTTGTGGAAATTCTGACCCACTGGTAAACGGGCTTCGGCAATTTCTTGACGCGAAGCGGGTAGGGAGTTAATGGTAATGGTTAAAGAACGTTCGGGACTATTAAACTTCAGGGCATTACCAATCAGATTCTGGAATAGCTGGTGCATCTGAGTGGGTAAGGCCAGAATGGTTGGTAAGGACCCGATGCTGACGCTTGCCTGAGTTTCGGCAATACGCAGCTCAAAATCACTCAGTACATTCTTCACTACATCCTGAAGCTGAACGGGTGTAAAAGGCTCTTCGGGACGGGAAGCCCGGGAGTAGCTCAACAGGCTATCAATCAAAAGCTTCATGCGTTGGGTAGCCCCAAGCATCCGGGTTAGGTAATGAGCACCTTCGTCGCCTAAATTTTCCCGGTATTTGCTATTGATACGCTCCCCGAATGAAGTAATTTTTCGCAGAGGCTCCTGTAAGTCATGCGAAGCAATGTAGGCAAATTGTTCCAGCTCAAAATTAGACTGGTCTAGTGCCTGCATTTTATTTTCCAGCTCTTGCTGATACTGAACTTTAGCCGTCAAATCGGCTGTGATTCCTACTAAATGTAATTTCCCGGTAACGGGATGAACCTGCGTACGGCCCTGTGAAAGCAAAACAAGTTCTTTTCCTTCGTAATTCGTTACGCGATATTGAGCTCTGAAGGAAGTCTGATTATCAATGGCTTCTTGAATAAGCTCATAGGTATGTTGACGATCAGGCTCCAAAATTTGCTGAATGTACCAGTCAAAATTTAGTACCTCTTCGTCATGAGTTGGGATGTTAAAAACATCATATAAGCCCCTGGACCAGTGGATATAACTTTGGCCTATCTCCCAATCGAACGTACCAAATTGTAATAAAGATTCAGCTTCCCGAAGGTAAGAAGTACTATCATAAAGCTGAGACATAGTAAAAAGGGCAGAAGTTTAGAAATAGTTACGGCTCATCATACCCTAAAAAGAGCATGATGAGCCGTAAGAACTTAAGATAAATGGTAATTCTTCATTTTGTTATAAAGCGTTTTCCGGTCAATACCCAGAAGTTGAGCGGCTTTGCTTTTATTGAAGTTTACCTGTTTGAGCGTCTTGAGAATCATGTCATATTCCGCTTCCAGTGCTGCCGAACGCAGGTTGGGCTTTTCGCCTTTGTTGGCATCGGGCGTAGCAATGGCAATGGGAGGTTCTGTATAATAAGGCTGAGTTGGAATAACGGGAATGACCTGAGGTTGCTCTGGTACATACGTGGGCATCGGGGCCGAGTTATCCATGGATTGCAGCTTATTGAAATGGACAATTTCAAAAGGCAGGTCGCGAGATTGAATAGCTTCGCTATCGGTTAATAACGTAGCCCGTTTGATCACATTTCGCATTTCGCGTAAGTTACCCGGCCACTCGTAACGCATGAACAAATCCACAACGTCTTCGGCAAATCCACGCACTTGCTTACCCAATTCACCATTGGTTGCCTGAAGGAAATAATCGGCAAAGGTCATAATATCAGCGGGTCGTTCCCGTAGGGGCGGCACGTCGATACTAAACTCATTGAAACGATAGTAAAGGTCTTCTCGGAATTTTCCTTTTTTCGCAGATTCAATCAGACGTTCGTTGGAAGCAACAATGATGCGAACATCAATCGGTGTTTCTTTGGTGCCGCCCAATCGGCGAAGCTTCCGCTCCTGCACTACCCGCAATAAAGAAACTTGAACGTCGTAAGGCAAGTTACCTACTTCATCCAGAAAGAGAGTCCCACCGTGAGCTTGTTCAAAGTGTCCAATTTTCTGATTTAAGGCACCCGTAAAGGCTCCCTTTTCGTGCCCAAAAAGCTCGGACCCTGCCAGCTCTTTAGAGATCGCTCCACAGTCCATTGCGACAAAGGGACCACCGGAACGTTTACTGCGTTTATGAATCTCCTGAGCAACGGCTTCTTTTCCTGAGCCGCTTTCTCCGTAAATGATTACGCTATAATTAGTCGGTGCTACTAAATCAACCTGACGATAAAGATATTTGGATTCAGCACCATTTCCGAAGATGTATTGCTCTGAGCCTGAAGGCCGTTTGGCAGGTGCCTGGGTTGGAGCTCCCGAATCATTCGTCGCCGAAGGAGGCGGAGCCAGCGTGCCAGCTGCACTTTGCTCAAGGGCCTTACGAATGGTTACTAAAATTTCATCGGGAAACAGAGGCTTCGTTACGTAATCGTATGCACCCTGTTTCATTACATTAACGGCAATCTTAATATCTGAGTAACCGGTAATGATGATTACAGGAACCCTGGGAAACTGCTCTTTAATGCGAACCAATAACTCACCCCCATCCATATCGCCGAGGCGAAAGTCGGTCATGACTAGATCGGGTTTAAAATCAGTTAGTGTTTCAAGACCAGAGGTTCCATTATGAGCAATGGCGACCTCGAAGCCGTTACGCCCCAAGAATCGCCGTAGAAGCAGACAAATGTCCGTATCGTCGTCAATTACTAATATTCTCTGCATAAAAACCTGCCATTGCCCTCACTTAAAAAGAAGTCCTCATATTCCTTAAAGGAGGACTTATGTGTTTATCGTTAATACTATTGCTTTCCAAAACAAGGCTGACCTGTTATACGCCACGCCGGAACTGGGCCGATTGAATACCAAGCTGGTCGCGGTATTTGGCAACCGTACGCCGTGAAATCAAATAACCCTGGGTAGCCAATAATCGCATCAAATCAAAGTCATTGAAAGGATTACGTTTGTCTTCACAGGAGATATGTTCGACCAGAGCCTGTTGGATGGCCTTGTTGGATACTTCCGTTCCGTTCTCAGTACGGATACCTTCTGTGAACAGATCTTTCAGGTGAATAAGTCCGAAAGGAGTCTGAGCATATTTACCGGAGGTAACCCGGGAAATGGTCGAAATATCCATACCAATGCAATCGGCTACGTCTTTGAGAATCATAGGCTTAAGCAAACGCACATCCCCTGTTTCAAAGTAAGGACGCTGTAGCTGAACCAGAACCCGCATGGCTCGATGCATCGTGTTCTCCCGCTGACGAATGGCATCAACCAGCCACTGAGCTGATTGCAATTTATTTTTTAGGTAAGTAGCAGCACCGCGTTCACGGCTGGTGTCCACTAACCCAATGATAGAACTATTTACGCGAATATCAGGCCAGTTGCCGCGATTAAGTGCTACCTCGATTCTTCCATAATCATCATAGTGAAGTACATAATCAGGAATGATACCTCTTTTAATGACCATGGAATCGTTATTTCCGCCTACAATAGGTTTCGGATTTAACTTACCAATTTCAGCTAGAGCCAGGCGTAACTCGTCTTCATCAATTTCCAGGCTTTTACAAATCTTTTCAAAGTTACGATTTGAAAGCTCAGTAAAGCAGTTAGTAACGATTTCAACGGCCCGTAAGGAAGCTGGTGTAGCTCGACGGCTTTCGAGTTGTAATAATAAACATTCACGTAAATCCCGAGCTGCCAAACCAGCAGGTTCGAGTTCATCGTGAATGGCCGCAAGTACTTCTTCCACTTCTGAACCATCCACAAAAATTCCATGCCCGAATGAATAGTCATCGGCCAGAGAATCGGCATCGCTACGCAGAAAACCGTCGTCATCGAGTGAATCGATAATGAAATCGGCAATGCCACGCTGACGATCCTGTAGGTTCATCCACCGAATCTGTTCCTTGATTACTTCCCGCCAGGTTTCCTGTTCAACAATGGGAGTAGAGTAGAGGTCATCTTCAGCGTTAGGGTCTTGGCTTAAGCGTGTTTTATATTCAGGAATATCATCATTCGAAAATTCATCCCAGTCCCGATAATCTTCAACATTGGTCGGCGTCTCATAATCTGACGAAGAATCGTCGTGACTATCAGACATCTCCATTTCGTCGGTAGATTCATTTTCATTAGCTCCTTCTTCCAACAGAGGGTTCTCTTCCAGCTCATTACGAAGGTGCTGTTCGAGTTCCAGGGTAGAAAGCTGAAGGAAATTCAGGAACTGTATCTGCTGAGGGGCGACCCGTAGCGTTTGTTTTTGGCTTTGTGATAAATTAACAGACGTGCTCATAGAGTGGCTTGGATCATTAAGGCGGTAACTGAAGTACTTTACCTTATCATAAAGTCAAGCCATGTATTTCATTTTGAAAGTTATGTTGCATATTCGATACGAAATTAGAGGACTTAGCATACTTTTTTTGTTGATAATCAAGCGGTTTATACAATTATTTAAATTTTAGGCTTGATTTAACTTTCATTAACGGAAGTTTTCAGGGAACAGTAACTGCTTCAAATCCCCTCCTCCTATTTCCCCATGTTGTAGAAAATTTACCACTAGGTTTTGCCCTTTTTATAGATGAAGTCATCTAGCATCTGGTTACTTAACATTGCCGCAGCTTCCGCAATTGCTATTTTAATTCTATTAACTTATCTGGGACTGGATCAGGTGAAATCAACGGCCTGGTTTAGCGAACGCGTAGAGCATACCTATAAAACTATTAATGAAAGTGAGCAATTACTGGCTCACATGAAGGAAGCAGAATCCAGTAATCGGGGATACATGATTACCGCCAGCGAAACGTTTTTAAAAACGTATAAGAAGGCCCGTCGGGAGTATAACCTTTCGCTTAGACGGATGGCCAATCTAGTAATAGACAACGCCCATCAGATGAGGCGTTTGGCTATTTTTGAAAATTTAAGCCGGGACAAATGGCTGACGATGGATGAAAACATTCGGCTGCAACCCACCGTGAAAAAGCAGAATCTGGATGCTAATGTTCTGAAAGGTAAGGCCATCATGGATGCCATGCAGAAGGTCATTCTGGAAATACAGCAGGAAGAAAGTAAGCTTCTGCAAAGCCGGCTTAAGGCCCGGCAACGGGAGTTTAGTTTAGCACCAGCTTACTTGCTGATTCTGGCTCTATTAGCCGTTTTGTTATTAATCATTTCGGCAGGAATGCTGAACATAGAATTAAGACGCCGTCGTGCCACCCAGAAAGATCTGGAAAAAAAGATAGAAGCGTTAAACCGCTCAAACGCCGAGCTGGAACAGTTTGCTTATATCGCTTCGCATGACTTACAGGAACCTTTACGTAAAATAAGAGCGTTTGCTGATCGGTTACTGATTCGTCAGAAAGACAGTTTGTCTGAAGATGGGCAAACGATGCTTGACAAAATTTCCAATGCTGCCGAACGCATGCAGGGGCTGATTAACGATTTACTAACCTACTCGCGAATGGTAAGTCGGACGGATACCGCTCAGGTCGTTAATCTGAGCAGCTTGTTGGAAGAGGTCAAGGCGGATTTATCACTGATGATTTCAGAAAAAAATGCTCAGATTGACTGTGATGCCTTACCCACGCTGCTGGTTTATCCTACACAGATTCGGCAATTGTTTCTGAATTTGTTGAGTAACGCTCTTAAATTTCAACAAACGGGCATTAACCCTCGAGTAAGAATTAGTTACAAACAGGTAACAGGCCAGGAGATTCCTAACATCGATACGGATCTCAAAAAAGAGCAATCGTATCATCGCATTCGGATTAGTGACAATGGTATTGGCTTTGAACCCGAATATGCCGAAAAGATTTTTATCATCTTTCAGCGACTGCACGCCAAGACAGCCTATGGCGGTACTGGTATAGGCCTGGCTATTTGTCGCCGGGTGGTTACAAACCACGAAGGGTATATCTTTGCCGAGGGAAAACCCGGAGAAGGTGCTATCTTTACTATTTATTTTCCTATGGAAACCACCAGTCAGGAATTAGTAAATCCAGTCTTGGTCACGGGAAAGAATGAGCGAACCTATTGAATAAAGTGAAGGCTTTTTGTGCAAAATATGAATACTCAAATTCCTATATTGGTTGCCGATGATGACGAAGATGATCGTTTCCTGATTAAAACTGCGTTTCGCGACAGCCTGCTTGTAAACGACATCTTCTTTGTAGCAGATGGGGTAGAGCTCATGCAGTTTCTTCACAATGAAGGAGCTTATGCAGATCGTGGACGCTTTCCCAGACCCGGCATTATTTTTCTCGATTTAAATATGCCGCGTAAGGACGGCTGGGAGGCATTAACTGAAATTAAACAGAATCCGGACTTAAAAGCAATTCCTGTGGTTGTATTGACTACGTCCAATTCAGAGCGGGATATTCTGAAAACCTACGAATCAGGAGCTAACTGCTACATTACCAAGCCTATTTCTTTTGATCAGTTACTTCAGATCGTAAAGAGCTTCGGGCAGTTCTGGTTGAATATAGCTTCCGTACCCGGTAAATAAAAAAGCCAATTCGGGGAAGAATTGGCTTTCTTGCTAATTAAAGCGGCGTGCGAATGTTCAGATCAGGCGAAGTCAGAGGGAGTGTCTCAATAACTATGGCTTCTTTAGGTTCCGGGTCATGGTCTTCCGTCACATCTTTGAGCCAACTGAAGAACTTTTCCTTTAAGCTTTTTTCAGGTTTCAGGCTAATCTTAGCGGGAAAGGCTGGTCTTTCGTCCGTAACATTCTTTACCCATATAAGTGACTTCTCCAGAACCTGAGGACCATTTGAATTCAGAAAGTTCGTCGTTACCCGTTTAACCGCAAAAGGCACTAACATCCGAAGCGGCCAGGCGGCTCTTCCCAGGGGAGTAAACTGCAAGGCGAGATCTATACCTCGGCCAATGCCGTTACTAAACAGATTATTTTCAGGCTTGGCCATAAGACCAGAAACCGTGTTGATGACTTGCCGGGCTGGATTGATATCGTCTTTGATGCCGTCAAATTGACGTTTGATCTGTACCTTGGACACTTCAAGCTGATTCTTCAGCCGAGCTCTTTCCGCCTGCAAATCTGATAAATTTTCAATTTTTCTTTCCATAATAAGCTGAGTAAGGACTATCGTTTGTCTAACTATTATTTTTCTTCAGGCTTATAATAAAAGCGTTTGATGAAGGTATTAAGGATAGGGATTTTAATAAACTTATCCCGAATCATAAATAATACAAGTGTAATCAGGGCATAGCCCAACGCTACCAGACCAAACCCTGCGGCCACGCTACCCGTACTTTCGCCAATCCACCAGGCCAAAGCAATACTTCCAAAAAGGACAACCATTCCACCGAAAACCGATAAAATGATTATTGCAGCTAGAGAAGAAACAATATCTGCTGTTTTGTCGGCGGTCTGAAGCACTGCCATATTCCAGCGTGCTTCAATATATTCAGTAATACGTCCAAATAAATCCTCAGCAGATTCACGTATATCTTTCAGAGATTCCATAGATTAAATGCGGGTGAAACAGATAGATTTTGGTTCAAAAGAATCATTTTAATAAAGGAGAATCACTTCAAATCGCGTGGTGAAGAACAAACGGGGAACCCAAATCTGAGTTCCCCGTTTGTACATAGACGAACCGATCGGTAATTAGCTCAATTGTTCGTTTACTTTTTTCTTAGCTACATCAGCTGTATCTTCAGCTTTGCTCTGTAATTCATCGAATTTAGAACGAGCTTTGTCTTTCAGATCTTCAGCTTTAGAAGTAGCCTGGGTTTTCAGGTCGTCTAAAGAAATTTTGCCTTTCTGAATAGCTTTCAGAATTTCATCGGCAATATCGTTTACTTGTTTTTTTACTTTTCCACGTGTATCAGTTCCTTTATCGGGAGCGAATAACAGACCGATAACGGCACCAGCTGCGGCTGCAGTTACAATTCCCAAAAAGATTTTTCCATTATTTGACATGATATCCTCCTGTTTAATTTGTGAAACTTTTGATTCGTGTTGATAAATGAAACACCCGTGCCACCGCAAGACAATATAGGGATAAATACTTTGAAAATAGGTATAAAAACGCTTTTATTAATAAAGGAAGATATTTATAATGGTGATTCCTGAATCCCCATTTCGTCATCTTAGAAACGAATTAAGAACAAAATGGAGCAGATTGGGGAATTTTTCACACAGAATTGCTTTGGTATATTATTTTAAAAATACTTCCCGGATACCGCACCGTACAGGTGTTTTAGGTTAGGTGGAAGATCGGCATTGGGCAAATCCACCGGGTTTGCCCAATCTTTTTTAATCACGTCCTATTAAGAATTAAAATAATAACTAACAAGTAACACGGATGACTTAGGATATTTCCTATGTTTTAACTTATACGAGATATGCCCACGTATCTTCAGAGTATATATGGTAACAATATGAAGGTTTTAATCGTAGATGATGAAGAAGACTTATGTATGTTGTTAGGCAGCTTTCTGCAAAGAAAAAAAGCCGACGTAAGTTATGCTAACAACCTTCGTAGTGGTTATGAACAACTAATGAGCGTAAATCCAGACGTTGTTTTTCTTGATAACAACCTTCCTGATGGTACGGGGCTTGATGCTTTGCCTAGCTGGCGTCGACTATATCCTGGCAGTCGGATTGTAATGATTAGTGCGATGAGTAATCTTCGCGAAAAGGCATTAGCCTCAGGAGCAGACGCTTTCCTGGAAAAGCCACTTAGTTTTAGACTAGTAGAATCTGTTTTAGACTAATACAACCTATCACTTGATTATTGATACGAAGCTCGGGCATCTAGTCTGAGCTTTATTTATTTTTACGAATACAGGACATCGTTAGCATTTTTTCTACTAAAAATGATACAATCGTTGTACGAATAAGGAGCAATACTAGAATCTGCATTGCTCTTTATTCGTACGCTGACTTTCATCGGTGAATCTATACCCCAAAATGAGGTGATGGGGATTATTTTTCTACACTAAGTACATTTACTTATGATCGATGCTTTCTTTGGTTTCTTCTATCGTGCGATCAGTTTTGCGTTTAAATTCCTGCCAATCCGATTGAACTTTTAACTTTAGTTCTTTCAGAGAAACATCTAGTTTATCACGTTCTAATTCCAGCTTAGCCTTACGTTCCTGCCAGCGAACTTTCTCTTTTGCCTGAGCTACTTTAATTTTTCCATCAATTCGGTCAATTTCATTCTGCAACGCCGACTTTTGATCCTGAAGTTTTACTTTTAGTTCCGTACGCTCTGCTTCGAGATCTTCTTTGCCCTCTTTTGTCTCCTGGCGAACATCTGAAGCAATATCATCGTAAGCCTCTTTAGTTTTCTCAGCAGCTTTGTCGGCAGCATTTTCAATTTTATCCTGAGCTTTCTGGGCATCGTCAGCTACTTTGTGTTTGTCTTTCTGAGAGCAGGCGATGAATGAAGTGCTCAATAACAAAACTGAGCTGAGGTAAATGAAGGATTTTTTCATGATTAAATAAGTAGAAATAAGGGAGATACGTTAAACTACTTACTTAAATAAAAAAAGCGTACAGCAAAGGTCAGTAGGGCCGTGTACGCTTTAACGAAAGATTATAGATAAAAGGAGTGTGTAATTAATTCTACATTGCTCTGTCAATTTTGCTTAAGAGGAAGCGGAATGCGTAAGGGCAGAAGGCTGTACGGCCTGTACATCGACCTGTAAACTGCGGAAATTTACCCCTCCAAAATAAGAAGCAAATGCTACATCGGCAGCATCACGTCCGTACGCTACAGCTAATCGATTGCCTTTAGGCTCCGATTGCGTGGCGTCGAAGGTATACCAGCGATCTCCCACATAGGCTTCAAACCAGGCGTGTAAGTCCATGGGATCAAGTTTATACAGATAACCCACCACCATTCGGGCCGGAATATTGAGACTCCGGCAGAGAGCAATGCCCAAGTGAGCAAAATCCCGGCAGACGCCCACACGTGTCTTAGTAATATCCACGGCAGAGGTTGAGGCGTTCGTAACGCCATATTCATAGCGGACATTCTGATGTATCCACTGACGAATGGCTTCTACCTGAGCATACCCCAAGGAGTAACCTTTAGTAATATCGGCTGCCAGCCAGCCTAGTTTATCTGCTTCACAGTAGCGACTTTGAAGCAGAAACTGCATGACCTCATCGGGAACATTAGACACAGGAACCCAGTCGGCATTCATATGAATGTCAATCTGATCGGCACAGTCGGCAGTGACTCTTGATTCAAGTCGAAAAGGTCCGGGAGGAATCATCAGTCGCTGGCAAAGATTACCGTATGAATCAGTGTATTCGGTAATGGGAACAAGCGGGTCTACGATGTATTCTTCTTTAAGCACAAACTGGCCTACGCCACTGCGAGGACGTAGCATAAAAACAGCTGGAACCAGATAGAGAGCTTCCAGTTCAATTTGACAACTAGCTTCAATAAGCATATAGGGGTGGTGTTAATCAGAGGAGATAACCTTGAAAAAGCTAAGCCAGTTTTTCAGACTAGGCTTTTGGGTAAAAATAAGAAATAGGTGGCACTAAATTTTCAAATAAATGGGGATGTGTTGCTCAAAATGCTCTAATTCCAGGCTGAAAATGCAGATTTTATAATTTCTTAACTTCCCACACGCATGGATTCGAATGAACAAAGACAGATATTGAATTTTTTATATGCTGTTTGTAGTGATCGACTTGAGCAATACCGAAACGCTCAGGATGAAATTAAAGAACCCCATTTTAAGGAATTGTTTAGCCACTGCGAGCAGGAGTCGGCGGAAATGATGTCAGAAATTCATCAGTTACTGGAGCAACTGGGACTGGAGTGGGAAGAACAAAGCACTCTTTCCGGCGATTTGCACAACCTTTGGATTGACTTCCGCTCTAAACTTTCAGGACACGATACCAAGGCTATCTTAAAAGCTTTATTATGTGCAGAAGAAGCAAATCTTGCCAAGTATGCACAGGAATGCGACCAGATACAACTCAGTGAGGATAGCGTACAAACCCTATTACTCAAACATTACGGGGAATTGAAAAATGCTGTGCAGAGGCTTCGGGACTTCATTGAAAAACACGAAAAAGCAACGGAATTGCATTCAGAATAAAAACGCTTATAAATGAAAAAAAGACACGTTCCTGAAGAGCGTGTCTTTTTCATTTTTGCCAAGTTGTAAGTAAAACGGCGGGAGATATGGTAAAGTTTCACCTTTGAAAAATAATGCGATTATTTTCAGGAAAGTTTTTCAATTCGTCCTGTTTTATAATAAATCGCCCAAAAACCGCAGGCGGCCATGACGCAGAAGGTTACCATCAGCCACCAAACCATAGTAAAACCCATCCGGCTAATGAACTGCGTTCCGATTAGCGGAGCCGAAATCTGAGCGATGGACCAAGAGGCAGTATAGATAGCCGTGTATTGGCCACGATTGTGGGGTTTTGCCCGTTGTAAAGCATAGGTATTCATAAAAGGCATGGCCAACATTTCAGCAAAAGTGGCCGTTATCATCGCAATAACTAACCACCAGACGCCAAAGGTGACATTGAAAATAAAGTAGGAGCAAGCCACTAGTATACTTCCCATAGCCATCAAGTGTAGAGAAGGGTACCGATTTTCGAGTTTATGAACCAGCACCATTTCAATACACACAATCAGGATTCCATTCAGGGCCATTAAGGTACCGATCTGGTCTTCGGGTAAATGATACACCTGTTTATAGTACAGCGGAACAGTGGAAAATAACTGGAAAAAGCTGATGGCAAACAAGGTCACAAAAATCATGAAAACCAAGTATTTATAATCCCGGTAAGCCGAGTCGGTAGGGCTGGATTGTTCGGTGACTTCTTCGGAAGAACGGGAAGTTTTAGGTAAGATCAACCGGAGGAGAATAGCCGCGGCGATGCAGGTGCAGCCGTCTACCCAGAATAAAAGTGAGTAATTAACCGAAGCCAGCCACCCACCCACCGCCGGTCCTACTGACCAGCCCAGATTTAAGGCCAGACGATTTAATGAATACGAACGCGTTCGGTTTTCGGGTCTACTATATAATGCTACTGAAGCCGTCACGGCGGGGCGGAACGCTTCGGCTACGCTGCCCAGAACGAAAGTACCCAGACAAAGAGCTTCGAAGGATTGAAGCTGACCCACAACAATGAACATCAGGCCACCCAGGCCCAAACTCATCCACATGACGTTATAGGCTCCCAGTCGGTCGGTTAAGCGTCCGCCCACGAGGGTTCCAACGATGGAGCCTACGCCAAAAAGAGCCATGACGACGCCGGACTTATCAATGCTTAAATGCAGGGATTCCGTTAAATAAACTCCCAAAAAAGGAATTACCATGGTGCCGCAGCGGTTAATAAACATAACGGCTGCCAGTAACCACACCGATCGCGAGAGGCCACTGTAGGCTGAGCGATATAACTGAATGATCATGATCAAAGGGGGAAAGAGCGATAAAGATAATCATTCCCGGAGGTCTGTTCTTGTCGGGACGTTATTTTTGAAAACCAGTCCATAACTAACCAGTCATGAATAAAGATGCTTTACTCCAGGCGGCTCACTTTTGTGCCTACCAGGAACGTACCGTGCAGGATGTCAAACAGAAGCTCAAGAGCTGGGATGTATCAGAAGACGACTCCGAAGAAATCATCGGGCGGCTCATCGAGGATGGATATTTGAGTCAGGAACGTTATGCCCAGTCGTTTGCCCGGGGAAAATTTAGAACCCGGCAGTGGGGACGTTTGAAGATTGAACAGGAAATGCGTCGGAAAGGTCTCGATAGCGAAGATCGAAAAACGGGATTAGAGCAAATTGATGAGGAGCAGTACCTGGAGTCTTTAAAAAATCTGTTGAAAAAGAAGGACGCTTCCCTGAAAGATGAGGATCCCCGCGTTCGCAAGCAGAAGCTGGTTCGCTTTGCTCTGGGGAAAGGCTACGAGTCCGGTTTAGTCTGGAAAATTCTTGGCGAAGACTGGGAATAAGTGGCTCGGAGTTTTTAATGCATTAGGCCTCAAAACGCACGTTAAAGATGGATTTTGGTAAGGTTTCACCCGAAAAAATAGATCAGATAAACTTTCAGCTTCCACCGGATCATCCGGTGACAACCCAGGTTTTAGAAGCAGCCCCAACGCCGAACGAATTTCGGGCCTATGTAGGTTGTCCGGTTTGGCATGAAAAGAGTTGGTTTGGTAAAATTTATCCCTTTGGATTAAAAGAAAAAGAAGCCCTGCCACACTATACCGAGCAGTTCAATACCATCGAACTCAATACAACGCATTATCAGATTCCAAGTGATGAGACGATTGAACGCTGGAAGAAGGCGGCTACGCCGGGCTTTACGTATTGTCCTAAATTCCCGCAGGTCATCAGTCATGAGAAAGAGCTCTTAAACGCCGAGGAGGCCACGGCTTACTTTTGCCAGCAAATCCTGAAGCTGGGCGAGCACCTAGGGATTCCTTTCTTACAGATGGGCCCGGCGTATACGCCTCAGAAGGGAAAAGGGCTGGTAGAGTTTTTCAAACAGATCCCTTCCGGGCTATCCATTGCCATCGAGTTCAGGCATGCGGACTGGTTCAATCAGCCCCGAATCTGGGCTCGTACCTGCGAAGTGGTGGCTGAAGCGGGCCACGCTCTGGTCATTACGGATGTTTCTGGCCGGCGGGATGTTTTGCACCAAAGTCTGACGATTCCTAAAGCGGTGTTACGTTTTGTGGGTAATGAGTTACATCCCACCGATTACAGCCGAACGGATGCCTGGATTGAACGATTGAAAACCTGGAAAGAAGCTGGGTTAGAGGAAGTATACGCCTTTATTCACTGCGGTCAAAGTGAATGTGCTCCTGAATTGGCTGCCTATTGGGTGGAACAGTTCAATACGCACTTAAAGACGGATATAAAGCCACCTCGGTTTCTGCCTAAAGTTGACCAAATGGAGCTGTTTTAGTGCTAAAACAAGACCGTTGAATAAGTTTATTGGTACTTACCTAGCTATATACTAAAAGGCTTGGCTATTTTATTGATATTTATTAATAAATTGGTTGATCATACTTAAATAATTTGTATTTAGTACGATCACTAATTATGAAAAAAAATATTTTATGGATTAGTTTATGGCTATTGTCTCTAGCCAGTCTACAGGCTCAGCAAACGCTGGTAGTAAATGAGATAATGGCTTCTAATAGCCATTCAGCTAGTGATGGTTCTGGTGAATTTGAGGACTGGTTTGAGATTTACAATGCTTCCTCCACTACCATCAACCTGGCCGGATATTATCTATCAGATGATGCCGCTAATCCAAAAAAATATAAAGTTCCTGCGGGCTCAGGCACTACCCAGATTCCTGCCGGAGGGTTTCTGGTTATTTGGGCTAGTGAGGCCATAAATCGTGGACCTTTGCATACTAACTTTAAGTTATCAGCTAATGGTGAACAAGTAATTATTACTTCTCCCGATGGTATAACTACGGTAAACAGTGTCACGTTTGGCTCGCAAAAAACGGATGTTTCTTACGGACGAAAACCGGATGGCAGTAATGACTGGCTTTATTTTGTAAACCCTACTGCCGGATCTAGTAATAATGCAGTGGCGGGTTTGGCTGAGCTTTTGAAAGCACCTAGTTTTTCGCAACCGGGTGGTTTCTACGCTCAGAATATAAACCTAAGTATTTCTTCACAGGATCAGGGGACTATGATCTATTATACGCTGGATGGTTCAGAGCCAACCCCAGATAATTTAACGGCAAAAACCTTCACGTATAAAAATCAGTATCCTGAAGGGCCAAATCAGGGCTTTGGTCCTTTATTATCGGCTAGTTATCAGTCTTATGTTTATACCGGTCCTCTTACCATCAGTGATCAAAGCTCTAGTTCGAACAAACTTTCCGTAAAGTCATCTACTGCTAATTATGACCCGAATTTTTATTTCCCAACGAGTCCGGTTTTTAAAGGAACCGTAGTAAAAGCCAAGGCTTATAAAGCCAACGCCTTACCCAGTGAAACAATTACCCAAACCTTTTTCATTACTCCCAACCCCAATCGGTATAGCATTCCCGTAGTTTCAGTTTCACTGGAAGAAAAACACTTGTTTGACTACAATCAGGGTATATACACGGCTGGTGTCACCTTTGACAATAAACGAATTGAGGATCCTAATTTTTTTGCGACAGAATTCTGTACCAAAGGAAATTTTACGAACGAGGGAGAGGCTTGGGAGCGAAACGGTAACGTAGAGTTTTTCTCTACTAATACTACGGTAATCAATCAACCTGTTGGTTTACGAATTCATGGGGGATGTTCCAGTAGTATCTTCAGAAAAAGCCTGCGTTTATACAGTGATAGCGAGTTCGATTATCCTTTATTTACCGACCGGCCCTCTACTTTAGCTCATAAACGACTGATTTTAAGAAGCGGGGGTAACGATTACAAATACTCTTTACTAACGGATGCCTTTATGCAGAAAATGGTAAGGCATTTACCCGTAGCTACGCAGGCCAATCGGGCAGCAGTGGTCTTTTTAAACGGTGAATATTGGGGCGTTCACACGCTTGACGAACGTTACGACAAATATTACTTTAATAAACTTTACCGGGTTGCAACGGATTCCTTGGATTTGCTGACACTATCCCTTGGTATAGAGGTTGATGAAGGCGATCACACCACCTATGATGCCTTTTACAATTACTTTGCTAATAACAATCCAGTAAACTATACCTACGTGAAGACCTTAATGGATGTAGAAAACTTCACGGATTATTACATTGCTGAAATCTTCAGTTCTAATACCGATTGGCCTCATAATAATCAGGTTTTGTGGCGAAAACGAGTGACTCCCGGCACGCCAACCAATCACTATGGTAATGACGGACGCTGGCGTTGGGCATTGAAGGATATGGACTATGGTCTGGGACTGATGAATCAGTCTAACCATAATACGCTGGCAACAGCTACGGATAACGGTGTTTTTGGCGGTTATACTCGTTACCTGAGACGCTTGCTTGACATTGATGAGTTTAAAGTCTATTTCATCAATCGCTTTGCCGACTTACTCAATACCACCTTCAACCCAACACGGACGAGTGCAATGCTGACGGAAATGAAGAACGAATATAGTCCAGCTATGCAGGAGCATTTTACACGTTGGCCAGAAGGAAACACTTATCAGGGATGGTTGACGAATGTAGAAAAAATCAGGACATTTATTCAGCAGCGACCTGACTTTGTGCGGGAGCATATTCGTAACAAATTTGGATTGCCCGCTAATTACAACTTGACGCTGGGGGTATCTAATACTGAACAAGGATACATCAAAATTAATACAATAGAGTTAGTGCCCAGCACGGCGGGGGTTAGTCAAAACCCTTATCCTTGGACGGGAAGTTATTTTCAGGGCAATCCCATTAAGGTAACGGCCCGGTCTCGGGTGGGTTATAAGTTCATGCACTGGAAAGAAGCGAATACTATCATTAGTACGGATAGCGTCTATACCATCGCAAGTTTAAATTCAGCCCGAAGTCTGGAGGCCGTTTTTGCTTCAGATGCGGTAATTAAAGTAACGCCTACTCCCTACGCCTTGGCTCAATGCGACTATCGGATGGAAAGCTGGTCTTCTTCAGCCACAGCTGGTACGTATCCGCCCCATATGCAGTTTGTACATATGTCAACAGAAGATCCCACCCTTGTCGCTACGGTAGCGGATACCGTACTGGGTCTTTACAATCATACCTCTCGTACGCGACTTAACGGATTGAATGAAAATGGGTTTTCCTTTATTAACACTAGTGTTGATAATACCAATCCAGGGTATATACCTGGTCGTTTAGGCGGTGCTTTATTGGCCTTAAACACCCAAAATATAACCGAAGCTCAGGTGCAGTGGACGGGTGGAACCGTAACGGCAAATACTCGTCCCTATCGTATTCGTCTGCGGTACCGGGTGGGTAATAGTGGAGATTTTCAGGATTTACTCGATAACCAGAGTAATCCAATAGAATACGTTCGTAACATCACTGGACATAGTCAGATGATTGGGCCAGTGGCTTTACCCACGGCAATTTTGAATAAACCTTATGTGCAATTACTCTGGCAGTATTACTTCATGGGTACAGGTTCGGGGGCTCGCGATCAATTACGGGTAGATGACATCATCATTACCCGTGGCAAATGCGAAAGTGTAGCTTCGGGTATCTGGAGCGTTGCCAGTACCTGGAGTTGCGGTCGAATACCAACGGTTTGTGATGCCGTTACGATTCGATCTGGGCATACCGTAAAAGCTCAGAAACTGGTCACGTTGGGTAAAAGCCTTCAGATTGAAAACGGCGGAGTTCTTCAATATTTTGAACCTAACGCTACGCTAAACGTTTCTACGAATCCGTAGAATTATCTACAGGAGCAACCTAATTCTCAAAAAATACTCTACTTTTGCCCTATGAATTGCACCGTATTTCATCATCATCCTCACGCATTAATCCGCTCCAACAGGCTGATGTGATTCCGGTTTCCTGATACTGTCACTACCGAATAACAGATATGAACGCCTGATTCCAAGAATCGGGCGTTTTTTTATTCATTTCTCTGAATCAAAGCAATGAAAACCGTTATTATCAAATACAACGCCGGTAATGTACAGAGTGTGCGTTACGCTCTGGAACGAATCGGGGCGTCTTACCTCTGGACCGACGACGAAGAGGAAATTCGTTCGGCGGATAAAGTCATTTTCCCTGGTGTAGGCGAAGCTTCCACAGCCATGGCATATTTGAGGGAAAAGGGTCTGGATCAGGTTATTCCGACTTTAAAACAACCCGTTCTGGGAACTTGCGTGGGCATGCAATTGATGTGCCGCTTTTCCGAAGAAAATAATACGGACGCACTAAATATTTTTCCAGTGGATGTCAAACGTTTCCCCAGCGGGTCGTTGAAAGTGCCGCACGTGGGATGGAACAACCTGTACGACCTGAAGTCGCCCTTAACTAGCGGGTTAACGGAAAATCCCTTTGTCTATTTTGTGCACAGTTACGCGGCCCCCGTTAATGAATACACGGTAGCGACTTGTGACTATGTGGTTCCGTTTTCGGCCATGTTGCATAAAGACAATTTCTATGCGGCTCAGTTTCACGCCGAAATCAGCGGTAAGGAAGGACAAACCATTCTGGAAAATTTCCTGGCTTTATAATCAAACGAACCAGACGTGAGGAATCACGTTTCTACAAAACTATAACGTAACGGAATGTACATTATTCCCGCAATTGATTTGATTGAAGGCAAGGCCGTTCGATTGACTCAGGGCGATTATTCCCAGAAGACGATTTATAATGCCAATCCGCTCGAAGTGGCCAAAGAATTTGAAGGAGCCGGACTGATGCGTTTGCATTTAGTGGATTTGGACGGAGCTAAGGCCAAAAAGGTGATTAACTACAAAGTTCTGGAGCGGATTGCCAGTCAGACTTCTTTACACGTGGATTTTGGTGGGGGTGTTCAGTCGGATGAAGACTTAAAGATCGTTTTTGAAAGCGGGGCCAGACAGGTAACAGGGGGCAGTATTGCCGTAAAAAATCCAGATCTGTTTGAAAGCTGGCTGAGCCGCTTTGGTGGAGAGAAAATGATTTTGGGTGCAGATGCTAAAAACGAACGCATTGCGGTGAGTGGTTGGGAAGAAGGTACCGAACTTTGGGTCTATGATTTTGTGAAAAACTGGGAGGAGAAAGGTATTCAATACATTATCTCTACCGACGTAGCCAAAGATGGCTTACTTCAGGGACCCAGTTTTGACCTTTATAAGAAATTGCAGGAACAGTCCCCCGAGCTGAAGATTATTGCATCGGGTGGGGTAAGTAGCATGGATGATTTAACCAAACTCGCCGATATGAATGTGTACGGTGTGATTGTGGGCAAGGCTATTTACGAAGGAAGAGTTACCCTAAGTGATTTACGTACGTTCGCTTAAAGAAAATCAGGCATGTTAACCAAACGCATTATACCCTGTTTAGATATCAAAGATGGACGCACGGTAAAAGGTACCAACTTTGTTAATCTTCGCGACGCGGGTGATCCCGTTGAACTGGGAGCCCTTTACGCTGAGCAAGGAGCCGATGAACTCGTCTTTTTGGACATTACTGCCACGGTGGATAACCGCAAAACCCTGGTGGACTTGGTTCGTAAGGTGGCCCAGCACGTCAATATTCCTTTTACCGTTGGCGGCGGTATCAGTTCGGTTGAAGATGTTTCCGCCTTACTCAATGCCGGAGCCGACAAGATCTCCATTAACTCGTCGGCGGTTCGCCGTCCCGAGCTAATTGATGAACTGGCTCTGCAATTCGGTTCGCAGTGCATCATCGTCGCCATCGATACTAGGGAAATTTCGGTGCCTGTTCAGACCATCAGTCACCAGGAAAGAGTAACCGACCGTTTTGGCTCCGAACGTGTTAGCTCACACGATGAAAAGCTCATTATCGAACACATTGTGCATACCCACGGGGGAAGAAAGCCTACCGAGCTTCGCACGATTGCCTGGGCCAAAGAAGCTCAGGAGCGGGGAGCAGGGGAAATTTTATTAACCTCGATGGACGCCGACGGTACCAAAGCTGGTTTTGCTCTGGATTTAACGGCTACCGTTTCAGGAGCGTTGAGTATTCCGGTCATTGCTTCGGGCGGGGCGGGAAACATGGAACACTTCCAGCAGGTCTTTACTACGGGTAAAGCTGACGCAGGGCTAGCGGCCAGTATTTTCCACTTCCGCGAAATCGGTATTCCGGATTTAAAAAATTACCTTAAAGATCAGGGTCTTCCCATTCGTATCTAAGTCATGGAATCATTGGACTTTGCCAAGGCGGGGGGGCTTATTCCCGCTATTATTCAGGATGTTCTTACGAATAAAGTTCTAATGTTGGGCTTTATGAATCAGGAAGCCTATGAAAAAACCCAGGCTGAAAAAGTAGTTACTTTTTTTAGCCGGACTAAAAATCGTCTTTGGACGAAGGGGGAAACCTCAGGTAATTTTCTGAACGTCAAGGAAATTCGGGTGGATTGCGATCAGGATACCCTGCTAATTAAAGTGGAACCCGTCGGCCCGGTCTGTCATACAGGAGCAGATACCTGTTTTTCGGAAGAAAATCCTCGTTGAAATACATTACACGTATTAATAAAATCTATTATGTCAGTTGAGTTTTTAAATACTCTGAAAACCATCATCCGCGAGCGGAAACTATCGCCATCCGAAAGCTCGTATACGGCTAAACTTTTCGCCCGGGGCACAAATAAAATTGCTCAGAAAGTAGGAGAGGAAGCTGTGGAATTAGTAATCGAAGCCATGTCAGCTAATGACGAACTCTTCAAAAACGAAGCTGCCGACTTACTTTTCCATTACCTGATTTTACTGGAAGATCGCAATATTGATCTCGACGAAATCATTGCTATTTTAGAGGAGCGTCACCAGCAGCGGAAGTAAAATCGACGATTCTGAGGCGGAGAAGTAGATTTGGTACGAAATTTTTTTAGTAGTGCTTAAACTTTAATCCTTCTCCTTATGGGTCTCATTGTTCGATTATTAATTAATGCCGTTGTGGTATACCTGGTGGCAAGTTTTCTGCCGGGGGTATCCGTTGCCGGTTTCGGTACTGCTTTAATCGTTGCCGTTGTGCTGGCATTACTAAACACCTTTGTTAAGCCTATTTTACAGATTCTAAGCCTACCCATTACTATCCTGACATTAGGTCTGTTTCTATTGGTAATCAATATTTTAATTATCAAGCTAGCAGCTGCTCTCGTCGATGGTTTCTACGTAGAGAACTGGCTGATTGCCTTGATTTTCAGTTTTATAGTCTCGCTGGTTTCGAGTGCTCTGGGAGCGGCGGCTGAAGATTAGTTGCTTCTAGATAAGTAACCAAAGAAAAACCTCTTGAAACGGAAATCATTTCCCAGTTTCAAGAGGTTTTTTGCTGTACGTATAAGTCCATCCTGTAAAAAGCGAATAAGGCTAGTCCACAAAGGATAAGAAATAAGAGCAGGCGATCAAGTGTAGGTCAACGCATCAGAAGATGGCAACCCTAAAAGCTAGGCTAACTTAACATCAACGGCGTTAAGTCCTTTTTTACCTTCCTGAACGTTGAAAGTTACCTGATCATTTTCACGAATATCATCATTGAGACCGGTGATGTGTACGAAAATATCTTCGCCACCTTCGGTAGGAGTAATGAAGCCAAAGCCTTTCGATTGGTTAAAGAATTTTACTGTTCCTTCTTGCATGGTAATGTTTAATTAAATGAAAAATTGATTGATATTTTTTGATATGGTTCCGGTGTTAGCGTTTTGAGTCTAGTGTTCAGAAACGATAAGCAGAGCACGTACGCTGGTATTTTCATAGCTGGGTTATTGCAAAACCGGGATACGGGAACCAATGAGTTTTTGAATGTTAGTAAAATCTGCCTTTTCTTCCTGATCACAGAAGGATATGGCAACGCCGTTCATGCCCGCCCGGCCTGTTCTACCAATGCGGTGAACGTAGGTTTCAGGCACGTTGGGAATTTCGTAATTCACTACGTGTGGGAGTTCTTCAATATCAATACCCCGAGCAGCTACATCGGTAGCTACCAGCACACGGATACGGCTATCGCGAAAATCACTCAAGGCACGCTGCCGGGCGTTTTGCGATTTATTACCATGAATGGCTGCCGCGTGGATTCCCATTTTGCTTAACTGCTTGACCAGTTTGTCCGCACCATGTTTAGTACGGGTAAAGACCAAACTACGCAAAATGTCCACGTCCTTCAGTAAATCAACAAGTAAACGGGTTTTCTCGTTTTTGTTGACAAAGTAAACCGCCTGTTTCACTGTTTTTGCCGTAGAAGAAACGGGGGTTACATTAATTTCAACGGGTTGTCTTACGATGGTATTGGCAAATTTTCGAATACTGGTGGGCATCGTTGCTGAGAAAAACAGCGTCTGTTTTTTGACTGGCACTTTGGTAAGTACTTTCTTCACGTCATTCACAAACCCCATATCCAGCATTCGGTCGGCTTCGTCTAATACTAGTATTTTAATCTGAGAGAGACTAATCAATCCCTGTTGAAGCAAATCCAGCAGGCGGCCCGGCGTAGCAATGAGAATATGTACCCCTCTTTTGAGAGCAGCCACTTGCTTACCCTGAGGGACTCCGCCAAAAATAGCCAAGTGTTTTAGAGGCAAATACTTACCGTACATTTTAAAATTATCATCAATCTGAATAGCCAGCTCCCGGGTCGGTGTCAGGATCAAGGCCTGAATACCGGCTTTGGGACTCGAATTTGAATGAAGTAATTGTAAAATAGGGATGGCAAATGCTGCCGTTTTTCCGGTTCCCGTCTGAGCACAGCCAATAATATCACTGCCTTTTAAGATGGTGGGAATGGCCTGGGCTTGTATTTCCGTGGCCTGGGTATATCCTATCTCGCTAAGGGCTTTATAAATAGGAGATATAAGGTTAAATTCCTGAAAGTTCATTAATGTATGTACCGAACTATCGGTTTGTTATTTTGATGGATTAACGGGCCAAAAAGCCCATTGAATAGTAATAAAATCACCTCCCAAAACTATCATTTGATTGATCGTACCATTTGAATATTCTGACTAATGGATAAACGATTGGTTCAATTTTAATGGTGTGGAGGTAACTTGCTTTTTTACTATTATCCTTGATAATCAACAAAATACACCAGTAAA
Source organism: Siphonobacter sp. SORGH_AS_0500 (assembly GCF_031453245.1). Classification (NCBI taxonomy): domain Bacteria; kingdom Pseudomonadati; phylum Bacteroidota; class Cytophagia; order Cytophagales; family Cytophagaceae; genus Siphonobacter; species Siphonobacter sp. SORGH_AS_0500. Next base: position 4,713,183 of record NZ_JAVIYT010000001.1, on the reverse strand, counting down.
TAATGAACTATATGCCTAAACCAGGCTTGCTTTTATATGGACTGAATGGTTTTTTACTGCACAAATGCAGATAAATGACTACTCTTTAGTGCAGTCTAAATACACACAGGGTTTAAATAAATTTGATTTTATAAAAGGGACAACTGAGGAAGCGAAAACTGCTTAGAGGGGAAGAAAATATTCCGAGCTAGATCAGAAGTAGCAAAGGCAGAAACTTTTATATGGTAAAGTTACATATAATTACCACAATGATAACTATCGCTTGTAATTTATAGTTCAATTTAAATTTACTTTTCTTTTTCATCCTCTGATTAAGGATGCTTTCTATTACAGAAAAGCCCGTTTAATCTTTATTTCATTAATCATAATTCACCTGAATCCACAGCGTTTTTACCCGGCCCTGATCGTCCACGCAGGAGATTTTTACCTTTCCTGCCGAAGGCTGACAAAAGACGGATTGCTGAGGAGCCGCCGAGCCGACTAAAACATCATTTACATACCAGTAAAGTGTCTTGGTATCGCTGGCCGTCTGGGCCGTTAGAGCTAACCGGGTCTGGTCTTTGCGGTTCAAACGGTAGGTTGACCCTTCCACTGGATACGTAATTTTCAGCGGAGAAGCATTCCCAAATACCCGGGTGCAGGAAGGATTATGCGGCGGAATTTTTTCGTAGGAGATATGGCGGGCTTCGTAATACTGCGTAAGCTGAGGCGGATCATTGGGAAGAAAAACCTGCTCAACGCCCGTTTCAGGCATGCAGTAAGGACAATAACTCATGCGACGCCGGACATCCAGCCAGACGCTTTTTTTGTGCTCGCAGACTTGGGTGCTGGAAACGCCCGGCAAGTAATAATCTTCGATTTGATGGGTACAGAAAGAACTGGGAATTTGCCCCGTTTCCTGACAAACCATTCGGTGCGAAAGTCCTTCGGGCTGAGCGAACCACTGAGCCGTAGAGTTATAATCAATGCTATTAAAGATCTCGAACAAAAGCGGCGTGGCAATATTGGCTCCGTTAAGTTCGGGCACGCCTTCGCCGGAAAAATTTCCTACCCATACACCAACGGTATAGTGAGCGTTATATCCGATACTCCAGGCGTCTTTCTTACCAAAAGAAGTACCCGTTTTCCAGGCAATGCGGGGCAGCCGGTAGGTGTAGGCGTAGTTATTAGGTAAATCGGGACGAGTAGGCTGGGTAAGAATCTGATTAATGAGAAAATTCGCTTCTTCACTAATCAGCGAAGTGGGGTTATGAAATTCTGGTTTTTGCAGGTAATAGGCTTTGCTAAACTGGCCCTGATTGGCAAAGCTGGCAAATAGGGTGGTTAACTCTTCTAATGTTACACCGCAGCCGCCCAGAATCATGGAGAGGCCCAGTTTGGAGGATTGCTTTTGAATGGTTTTGAATTCCGCTTTTTTGAGTTTTTCGAGGAAAGCTGTCGTTCCCAACTGGCTTAATACCTGAACGGCGGGGACATTAAGCGAATTAGCCAGGGCAAATTCTACGCTCACTTTGCCATGAAACTGCTGGTCAAAATTTTCGGGTTCAAACCCCTGAAAGTTGGTAGGAACGTCGTAGAGAATCGACTTGGGCGTAAGTAAGCCCGCATCAAAAGCCGTCGCGTAAAGCAGAGGTTTAAGCGTGCTACCGGGTGAACGAATGGCTCGAATCCCATCCACCTGTCCGCCGTCAGTGTTATCATTAAAGTCGGCAGAACCTACGTAAGCTTCCACGGCCATCGTACGGTTATTAATCACCAGTACAGCCGCATTGCGGATGTTCATCGCTTTCAAGCGGCTGACGTAGTTATAGGTTAACTTTTCAAGCGTGGATTGCCGGGCTCTTTGAAGGGTGGTTTTGAGAATGGGAGTATATGGAAGTTCACTTTTTAGTCTGAGGGCCAGGTGCGGAGCCGATTGTGGAGCGGCTACTCGTTTGGCCAGTAAAGGCTCGGCAATGGCATCCGTAATCGTTTGCGAATCAAATAACTTTTCTTCTTTGAAGTGTTGTAGCCAACGGTTTCGTTCGCTGAGTAAATAGGTGTTACTCTTACCGGGGCGAAGGCTGCTGGGGCGGTTGGGAATAATCGTCAAGGCCATTACTTCGGCCAAACTTAAGACTTCGGGAGGCTTTTGAAAATAGAGTAAAGACGCTGCTTTAATTCCCTCAATGTTAGAGCCGTAAGGCACCAGATTAATGTACAACTGAAGAATTTCATCTTTGCTATAATGGGCTTCGAGCTGAAACGCCCGCAGAATTTCAATGCCCTTACTCAGGTACGTGCGAGGGCGAGGTTCAAGCAACCGCACCACTTGCATGGTAATGGTAGACGCTCCCGAGCTTCGCTTGTTGCGGCTGAGGTTTGTAGAAAAGGCCCGGACCAAAGCCAGCGGATTCACTCCCGGATGGTAATAAAACCAACGGTCTTCTTTATGGATAAGGGTTGTGCGAAGCGTAGGGCTGATTTCTTCAAGTTCGGTATAAAGTCGCCATTTATCCTCTTCATTGAGAAAAGCGTGCAAAACCGAACCATCAGCCGCCTCTACCAGAGTGGAATACCGTGGATTTACCCGGAAGGGCAGTAAAAAATCCAGCAACAGGAGTGAGGCTGCCGTTAATAGAAAAATCCATACTGCTTTAGTGAACCGCATGGAGAACAAAAGGGGCTATAAATCGTCTACTACGTAAGTCTGAGCGGCCAGATCGTGCACGCACTGATGTAAACGGTTAAAAAGACCGAAGACGTATACCATATAAAAGTAGCCGCTGATTTCCTTCACTACGTTACGAAAAAGTGAATCTTTATAGGACAGGGGTTGCCCCGTTACTTTTACTACCTTCAGCTTTAGAATGCGTTTGCCAATAGTAGCCTGGTATCGCGAGCTTTCCTGGAGAAAACGGTAAAAGAAGCTAACGGGGATGGCAATCATCAGAAATTGGTAATAGACTTCGTAAAAGGCTTCAGGATTGGCATTAACCTGTTGAATATCCAGATTGAAGAGGGGAATACCTACCAAATACGCTAAGAGAAAGGAAAGAATATTAATCAGGATATTGTCAATTAAATTGGCCAGAAAGCGATTTCCTACACTTGCCAACACCAAATCTTCGGGATTCTGCATAAACTGAGCTAAAATGAGTCTACAAATGTAAAGGCTTTTAGCGGCCAGCAAAGCAGTTTTTTTAGGGTTAAAGCAGAATTTATTAGCCTATTTATTGACTTTCCAGTCTATATGTATTCTCTTTGTGTACGAATAGTTGCTTTGCTAATTATTTACTTATACTTCATCAACAGCGGTTCTACAACTCCCTTTGCCTGAATCGTCCCAATGATTTGGGCATAGGGCTTGTAGGACTTTCTCGCTCGACTTTCCTGATTCTTCCCACGGATAAAGACGTTTGTTACGGGCCTTTTAGCTAATACCCTAGGCTAAAGTGTCTATTTTTAGTTTTCAAATCCTACATTTGAAGTTAAATCATTCGGCAGCTACCCCTAACTGCTTCATCAACGACACCGACTTATCATGACTGCTTCCGATCAACGAGCCTACTTTTTTAAAATTGACACGACTATTAAAAAAGTCCGTTATGTTTTTCAGAAGCGATTGGATGAATCGGGCATGGAGCTGACGGTAGACCAATGGGTATTACTCGATCATATTCAGCATTTTCCGGGCATTAGTCAGAATGCACTGGCTGACAAAACGGCCAAGGATAACCCTACCGTTACCCGAATTCTGGATATCCTCGTTAAAAAAGGCCTCATTGAGCGGCGGATGGCTGAAGAAGATCGCCGAAAATTCAATCTGCACTTAACCCCGGCGGGCCTAGATAAATTTCATGCCGCTTTCCCCGTAGTAGCCGAGGTAAGGAAAATCGGCTGGGCCAATCTTTCCGATCAGGATTTCGACGATTTAGTACGAATCCTCGACACTATCTATCTCAACATCACGGGTTAGTTCAATTTTGAAGGAGTGAAGGGGGGAATGAGTGAATAAGTAATGGAGAATTTTGAGGGATGTGATAGCAAAGATGAAAGGGCATTAGCACTGTTCGTCCGCGACTGTCTTTCAGAGCGAAAAACCTTCTTACCCTTCAAAGCCGCCCCAACCGCAGGAGTTCTCTCACTACATCTAGTCTAACAGAGGTAATTTGTTAATGGGTAATTTTAAGTGATCCCATGCGGCTAATGAAATCAATGGATGACAGTCACTCCACTGCATTTAATCATTCTCTCACTCTTTCATTCAAAATTGCTGAAGTTCAACATTTGTCATCACGCCATAACTTTCATTTTGCAGCCGATCCAGCGAAGTCACTACGTAACGGTAATTCCCTGGGTTGGGGGGAGTATCGGTGTAGGAAAGCCGTGAGGCGTTGAGAATGGCCAGTATTTTAGAGGCGTTATTCAGAGCAATGGGTTCGTTATCCCGGAAGCGGTACACCACAAATTGCCGGGGTCGTTCACCATCAACGGCGGCAGGAGGTAACTGCCAGTTCATGATCACCTGATTATCCTGCTTGCGTACTTCAAATTCCTGCGGGGGTAAAGGCGGTGTTTTGTCCTTCCAGGGCATGGTTGGTACTAACGCTGGTAAGCGGTACAGATCCTGACGCAGGGTGTCTTGAAAGCCCTGATAGTTATTAATCAGCGAACGCGAGCTAAAGTAAATGCTACCCTGAATTTCCGGGTGTGTACGGTTAAATCGAATCTGAATGGGCATTTCGTCGGCTTTCTCCCAGCCGTTTTCTCCGTTCATTCGATAGGCTCCCTGTCCGATGTAAAGGTGCTTGCCAAAGCAATTTTTTCGCCACCATTCCACTAATGGCTGATAGGGCACGAGTTTATGATTGCGGTGAAAATAGACTTGAGGAGCAATGTAGTCGATCCAGCCCATTTTTAGCCATTTCCGCGTATCTGCGTACAGATCGTCATAGGAACTGAGACCACGGGTTTCGGAGCCGTCGGGAGCCAGCGAACTACGGTTTCGCCAGATGGCAAAAGGACTAATCCCAAACTTAACGTAAGGCTTATGAACCTTAATGGAATCCGAAATCTGATGGATTAACTGATCGATGTTATCCCGCCGCCAGTCGTGGATGTTGGCAAAACCGGCTCCGTATTTATAAAAACTAACCTGATCGTTTAAAACCTGCCCAACTACGCGGTAGGGATAAAAGTAATCGTCAAAGTGAATGCCGTCGAGGTCATAATTCTTAACGAGGTTAACCACGATCTGGGTAATGTAATTGCGAACTTCGGGAATGCCGACATTGAAGAGTTTCATACCGTCGTAGCTTAGCATCCAGTCGGGATGCTGGCGGCTGACGTGATCGGCAGTAACGTTGGGATGACCTTTAAAAACGGCCCGGTTGAGGTTAAGCCAGGCATGAAATTCCAGCCCTCGGTTATGCGATTCCTCGATCATGAATTCCAGCGGATCATAGAAGGGCTCGGGAGCTTTGCCTTGCTGGCCCGTGAGCCACTTAGACCAGGGCTCAATGGACCCTTTGGCGTAATAGGAATCGGCAGCATCGCGAACCTGCACAAACAAAGCGTTCATGCCCGATTTCTGGTGCTGATCAATAATTTGTCGAAAGGATTGTTGCTGAGAAGCCGTATTATAATCTCCCGGCTTAGGCCAGTCAATGTTATTAACCGTGGCTATCCACACGGCCCGAAGCTCACGCTTGGGAGAAATCTGCTGAGCACCAACTTGCCCACACACACATAACCAGAAAACGAAAAGCAGGCGTACACTCATTAAACCAGAAAGGATCGGATTGAATAGCAAAATAAGAGTATTCACGGTGACAAAACACCATAAATAGGGTAAAACTGCTTCTACCTAAAGCTATTCATGAAAACCGCTACTCCCCTGAAAAGGTTATGAGTAGCGGTTATTCTTTTTCTATTCCAGCTCTGATTTGGGGCTGATAACAGCCGGACGGCGTCTGGCCCGGCGTTCTAACAGCAGAAATAATGGAGGAATTAATAAGGGAGCAAAAAGGAGCGTGGAAGTAAGTCCACCGATGATTACAGTAGCCAGGGGCCGCTGCACATCCGAGCCAATTCCCGAGGAAGTAGCCGCCGGAACCAGACCAATGATCGCGACAATCATAATGGCCATAATTGCCCGAAGCTGTTCTTTGGAAACTTCGTAAACGGTTTCAAATAAATCACCCCCTGCCGTTTTCGCCCGATTAAGGGCCGAAACTAGTAAGACACCTGCCATAACTGAAATCCCGAAAATCGACACAAAACCTACCCCAGCCGATACATTGAAGTTATATCCCCGCATCAGCAAAGCGGTAATGCCGCCACCTAAGGCAAAAAGAATACAGGTTAACGTCAGGAAGGTATCCTGGAAATTTTTAAAGAGCAGGTATAAAAACAGGCTTACCACGACAACCGTCAGCGGAATGGTTAATAAAAGTTGCCCGCCGGCTCGTTCCAGGTTTTCATACTGGCCGCCGTAGATGACTTCGTAGCCTTCGGGAATGCTAACCTTGCCCTTGATCTTACCCTGTACTTCTTCTACAAAGCCGCCCTGATCCCGACCCCGAATATTGGTGCGGACGGTAACCATGCGTTTACTATTGATGCGGTAAATGTTGGTTTGGCCCTGTACATACTTAATGTCAGCCAGCTCGCTCATGGGAATTAAGGCACCTGAGGCCGCCGGAACCTGCAATTCCCGAATCACGTCAATTGAGTTACGGCTTTCGGGGGTAAAACGAATGACTAGATCATAACGGCGGTCTTCATCGTAAATCGTGCCCACATCCTTACCGCCAATGGCCGCTTCAACCATGGTTTCAACGTCAGAAACATTGACGCCGTAGCGGGCCGCAGCCTGTCGATTCACCTGAATGGAAAGCTGATCCTGTGGGCCTTCCTGTTCAATATTTACCGCCACTGCTCCTTTGGTTTGTTTGACGATGGCAGCAATGCTATCGGCTTTGGTGCGGAGCAAATCCAGGTCATTTCCCACGACGGAAATAGCTAAATCTGCCGCCGAGCCCGTTACAATTTCCATAACCTGATCAATAATAGGCTGTCCCGAAGAAAAGAACGAACCGGGAAAGGTATTCTGAAGCTCGGTTTGAATCCGGGCCACGAGATCTTTTTTTCGTAGACTATCCGTCCAGGTAGCGTAATCCTTTAATCCCACGAGAATTTCGGTTCGGTTGGGAGGGAAAGGGTCGGTTCCCGTATCATTTCTTCCGGTTTGGGTAATGACAAAATCAACGGGGTAATTTTTAGCAATAATCTGCCGGATTTTAGGAGCAATTTTGGCGTTTTCCTGAATGGTAACGCCCGAAGGCATAAACGAACGCAGGAATATCGAGCCTTCATCCAGTTCAGGAAGAAATTCCGTTCCCAGTTTAACGCCCATGCCAATCATCACAAAAACGACTGCGAAACCGATGGTTAATACTAGCTTAGGTCCGCGAAGTAAGTGTGTGAGCAACCGAGCGTAGCCTTTTTCGAAGGGATTCAGCAGGAAGTTTTTATGCTCTTTTGCGGGCTTAGCCGACGGGTCCAGCGATTTTTTAAAGGCAAAAGATACCAGCACTGGGATAAAGGTGAGAGCCGCCAACATGGAACCTACTACGGCAAAAGCCAGGGTTAGGGCCATGGGTCGGAAGAGTTTTCCTTCTACCCGCTGCATGAGCAGAATGGGTAAATAGGCCAGAATGATAATGGTTACGGAAAAGAAAATTTCCCGACCTACTTCCTGAGCTGCCGAGAGGGTAAGGGGAATAATGCCCCGCTGTTTTTCTTCCTGCGTGGCCGAACGATACCTTCGAATCAAATGCTCAACCATCACGCAGGCTCCATCGACAATGATACCAAAGTCAATTGCTCCTAGGGAAAGAAGGTTAGCTGGAATGCCCGCAATTTTCATGAGCATGAAGGCAAACAGCAGCGAAAAGGGAATGGTAATGGTCACCACCAAAGCCGCCCGGAAACTACCCAAGAAGAGGACCAAAAGTACAATGACAATCGAAATGCCCTCAAACAGGGTATGGGCTACCGTTTCTAAGGAGTGATCAATTAAAAAGCTCCGGTCATAAAGCACCCGTAGGGTAACGCCTTTGGGTAAATCACGAGCCTGTAATTCGGCCATTTTGGCTTTCAGGGCTTCCAGAGCTTCGCTGGGGTTTTCGCCCCGCCGAAGCACGACGATGCCTTCTGTTGAACCCGTAATGTCAACTTTAGCTTCTCGTACATTATAGCCCAGAATACCCGAAGGAGCTGGCGGAGAGATTTCCACCCGGGCTACGTCGGATAGGAAAACAGGCACGCCGTCAATGGCCGTAAGCACGATGGTTTCAATGTCCTTGGGCGTTTTTAAAACGCCTAATCCCCGCACGGCAAAGCCCTGTCCGCCCCGGTCAATGAGGTTACCGCCCGTGTTCTGGTTATTTTTGCTGACAGCCTCCATGACGTCCGTAAGCTTGAGATTGTACTTTCGAAGCTTGGTGGGGTCTGTTAGGATATGAAATTCTTTTAGTGGCCCGCCGAACGTTACCACATCCGCAATGCCGGGAACTTGCAGTAACTGCGGTACAATTCGCCAATCCTGTAAATCCCGAAGTTGCATGGGCGTATAGGTTGGCGGAGCTTCCACGACGTAACGGAAAATCTCGCCCACGGCGGTGGTCAGCGGAGCTAGCTCGGTGGTTACTCCATCGGGCAATTCGGCAGCGGCAATGCGTTCAAGAACCTGTTGTCGGGCAAAGTAATCCGTGACGGTTTCGTCAAAATTGAGCTGAACTACTGATAACCCAAAAATCGTACGTGATCGGCGATCCGTGACGTGGGGGGTGTTATTAAGAGCCCGTTCAATGGGAATGGTGACTTGTTGTTCGACCTCTTCGGCTGCTCGTCCATCGTACTTGGCAATGACAATGACGTTGGTATCGGCAATGTCGGGATAGGCTTCGATTTTGAGCATTCGAAAGCACCAGTATCCCAGACCCATCATGGCTGTTGCCAGGGCAATAACCACCCACCGATTCTTGAGGGAAAACAATAATAAACTGCGAATCATCGGGAATGTTAGCAAAGACTATTGGCCCAAAGCCAAGGGTCGGTTAGAAAATTTCTATGGGGTAAGCAATGATTTGAATCCGGGGAGAAAAGCTGCGAATCTCGCGAAGGGTAGCTCTTACCTTTTCCGTTTCTTCTTCAAACAGAATCACCACGGGCGGCTCGTCAAAGGAAAACAAAGCTCCGGGCTGAATAATGCGATGGTTCCCAATGCCACTAATGCCTTCAAACACCGAAGCCTGAGCAATGTCATGAGCGACCAGCCATTGCAGTAAGGTTAAGTATAAGGGATGCCCGTGAGCATCCATTTCGTCTTTATTAAGTAAAATCTGAGCCTGAAGCATCATGGTAGTTTTCAGTTTTCTGTTAAGAGTTTGCCGTTTTCGAATTAGTAAATACTAGAGGTTAGGAAAACTTGCCCCTTACTCATTCTATCATTCACTCCTTCAACATTAAAGCCCTAAAACCCGAAGCTGATGCCTTTGAGCTGCATGACGTTTTCCGTTACCACCTGTTCTCCGGCTTTAAGACCCGAGAAAATGACCAGGGCGTTACCCGTTTGCTGGCCCGTCGTTACCGAGCGGCGTTCGTAGGTCAAGGGCTTGGTTTCCACAAAAAGATAATCCTTACCCTGAATGGTCACCACGGCGGACTGGGGAACTGAAAGGTAATTCCCTTCGGCCAGACCAAAACGTACCGTGGCAAACATGCCGGCTTTGAGTTTTCCGCCCGCGTTATTAACCAGAATACGAAGTTTGATCATGCGGGTCTGAACATCAGCGATTTCGTTAATGGCCTGAAGAACTCCAGAGAATTCCTCGTTTGGGTAAGCGGTAAAGGTTAGCTTGCAGCTCTGACCTTTTTTCACACGGGTAAGCTGACTTTCGGGCACCTCGCAAACCACCCAGGCCGTTTGAGGACGTGCTTTTAATAATAGTTCTGCCGGAAAACCACCCATTTGCAGCCGGGCTTCGTGCTCAATGACGGCGGCTTCTTCGTTATCCAACTGGGTTTCGGCTTCGAGTACATCCCGTCCCGTTCCGGCTCCGTTAGCGGCCAGATCTTTGGCCCTGCTTACGTTGACTTTAAGCGTTCGGATGTTAATGCGGTGTTGAAGCAGTTGTGTGTAATGAGCAGCTAGTTGGGCATCATTAAAGAGAACCAGGTTTTGATTTGGGTTTTCCTGAGAAGCTAGTACGGTCGCCGCTACCTGAGCCGGTGCTTCAAAATGAGCCACCAGATTACTCGTGCTGGCAGTAATGGTTTTAAAGGCCGAAGCCATTTCCTTCGTAGGTAAAATGAGTACTTTGCCGTCCTGCTCAACGGTGGGGCGTAACAGTTCGGGTGGGGCTTTCTTTTCGGTTTTCTGACAGGCCATTATGCTCAGAAGCAGGGCCAAAGCCGCGATATATTGATTCATTACCATTGAGAGATTAATCCAGAACTGTATAAGACGTCAACAAAACTTTTTCGGTATTCAAACAGGGCATCGTAATAGGTCTGACGGGTGTCATACCAGGTACGCTGGGCTTCGAGGTAATCCACCAGCGTGGTAGCTCCCTTGAGATACGCATAGCGAACCGAAGCCAGTACTTTGTCCGATTGTAGCAAAAGCTGCTCGTATTGCTGAAGGGTTCGCTGATGATTTTGAAAGGATGTTAAGGCATTTCTGAGTTCGACGCTGATGCGTTTTTGGAGAAAAGTAAGCTGATCCTGAGCCTGTTGTTGAAGAATTTTAGACTTCTGAATTTCCCCCTGATTCCGGCTAAAAACGGGTAACTCAAAAGTCAGGAACACACCCGCGTAGGGGATGGCATTCTGTGGGTTCCAGATGGCTCCCATTTCATTGGCTGGTTTGGCCAGTACCTGTTGAAGCTCCCTATTTCGATTAGCCGCTTCCAGACCACTGCGGGCGGCCAGTACGTCCGAACGCTGGTTCTGGGAATACGTTAATAAGCTATCTACGCTGAAAGGTGAAAGCATGGGATCGTTAATGTCAAGCTGGATACTATCGGGCTGACCCATCTGAATGGTAAGCTCGGCCAGTTCATTCCGATACAGTTGTCGGGCCGTGCGAAGTTGCAGGGCATTTTGCGTAGAAAGCACTTCCGTCCTGGTAAGGTCCGTTGTACTAACTACCTTATTGCGGAGCCGCACCCGGTTGAGATAGACCAGGCTATCCAGGTTAATCTGGGTTTGTTCCAGAAGCGTCACCTTCGTAGACGCGTACCAGGCATCCAGCCACAAAAGAGCCGCATCGCGAAGTACATTCCTTGAGGTTTCCTTGACGTTATTGGCTGACAATTGAGTAAGCCCCTGAGCCAGACTTACTCGTCGGCTGCGTTTACCGTAAATATCAAATTCTTTGGTAAGCTGGAGCCAGAACTGCCGATTTTGGCGACTTAAGAAGGTACCATCGTTGGGCAAATGCCGAGGAGAAAGTTGAAAGAGGGTTTGATTATTCAAGAAAGGATTACTCTTCAATCCAGCCGTAATTTCATCCGATTGGGTTGCGGCAACATCCAGATTTTGCAGTCGTAGGGTAGGGTTACTCTGGCGAACTTGTTCGAGGGTTTTTCGGAACGAGTACAGCGTCTGGCCCCAACTGGAGCTCACCACGAGCATTACCAACCCGATGGTCAGTGCCTGTATTCTCATGTATTAACGTTTTTGGGGATAATAAATCAGGATATGCACCAGTCTAAAACAGACTGATGCCTGATAGCCGAGATAAGACGTTAGAAGGCTATGAAAGTCAAATGGCCGCTAATTTCGTTTTTGGAAGTGGAAAAGGATGGTTTGGTAGTGTTAATTTTTGATGAAATAGTGGTAAGGAAGTGGTTGGGTTTGGGCGTATTACGTCTGGCAAAAAGAGCAGATTTAAGGGGCAAACGCAAGTAATGTAGATTAGAAGAGTATTAAAAAACCTGGTAAGGTGATAGGAGAGCAGAGGGAGTAAAAGGCAGAAATGAAATCGGATCGTTCAGGTTCTGAAAAGTATTCAAAAGTATTTTTCCAGAACATAAAACAAAAAAACGGCATTGATGGAATTCAATGCCGTTTTAGAGATGTGGTAAAGGGCGGGTTCGAACCGCCGACACACGGATTTTCAGTCCGTTGCTCTACCAACTGAGCTACTTCACCTTATTTTCTTGTCCCTGACTGGTGTGTTTTGGGACTGCAAAAGTAGTGACTGAAATAGCCGAATGCAATACCTGTCTGAAAAAATTTCCCAAAAAAGTTGTTAATGATTGATTATCAGGATGAAAAATTTTCAAAAAAATCTAAAAGCCGGATCATAACTAAAAGTTGCTCAATCAGAACTATCCCCGTATGTTTGCACACAGTCTAAAATAGATGCCATATTTTTGATAACCGCTGAATAATCAAAATCAATAGGTAGGAATTATTCACACAATCAAAGAAGCGTATTACTAGTTAAGTCATGAATATAATTATTCCCATGGCGGGGATGGGCAAGCGGATGCGGCCTCATACGCTCAGTATTCCTAAACCTCTTATTCCTATTGCCGGAAAACCGATCGTACAGCGTCTGGTAGAAGATATTGCCAAAGTTTGTGCGACTCCCATCGATGAAATTGCGTTTGTCATTGGTGATTTTGGACAGGAAGTAGAGCAACGCCTGCTGGCCATTGCCGAGTCAGTAGGAGCGAAAGGACGCATTTGTTACCAAAATGAGCCTCTGGGTACAGCTCATGCTATTTTGTGTGGCGGTGAAAGCTTAAAAGGTAACGTGATTGTTGCCTACGCAGATACATTATTCCGGGCGAACTTTCATCTGGAAACGGAACAGGATGCCATTATCTGGGTGCAGGCGGTGGAAGATCCCAGTGCGTTTGGCGTGGCTCAGGTCAATGAAAACGGCGAGATCATCGGCTTCGTTGAAAAACCCCAGACCTTTGTTTCAGATCTGGCCATTATTGGCATTTATTACTTCAAGGATGGAGAAAACCTGAAGAATGAATTACAATACCTGGTGGATCATGACATCAAAGTATCAGGGGAATATCAATTAACCGATGCCATTGAAAACATGCGTCGTAAGGGAATGAAATTTATTCCCGGTCAGGTGCAGGAATGGCTTGATTGCGGTAATAAACAGGCAACGGTTGAAACCAATCGCCGTTACCTGGAATTTGTGAGCGATCAGAATCTGATTCACCCTTCGGTGAAACTGATTAATTCCGTCGTGATTCCTCCCGTTTTTGTGGGGGAAAACGCCGTGATTGAAAATACCGTGCTGGGCCCTCACGTGTCGGTTGGAAAGAAAACCAGCGTGAAAGACTCCGTGATCCGCAATTCCATCGTACAGGAAAATACGGTGATTGAAAGCGTAAATCTGGAGAATTCAATGGTGGGTAATTTCGTGCATTTGACCAGCAAAGCTGCGGATCTGAGTGTAGGAGATTACAATTCCATTACAGTATAGGAATGCTCTTCATAACGACTGAGTAATCAACTTTTTAGTTGAAAAATCAGACTGATTTTATTAATACTTTTGCTATTGAAATTATCTTCACTGGCGAAAGTATTAATTGTATCTGACCCTTCGTTGATGAAAACGAAGGGGGAGGAAATGTAGGTAAGGGTATTCCCTTCAAAGAAACATTTACGGGCTACTAACCAAAGTACCCCTTTCAAAGTTTATCTATCAGCGTTAGTAATTCCGCTGGCCATAGATTGCCTCCAGTGAGTTTAAGAAGTTTCGAGCTAAACCCGCACAGCTGTGTATGAAAGCAATCGCGTTAGGGATAGTAATGGCTGTATTGAGTTTGCCAGTTTCCGCTCAACAGAAAAAAAAGAAAGAAGCCCTCACTTCGGAACAGAAGGCAGAGGCTGAACGGGTATTTACGGAGGGCATGAAATTCTTCATGCAGGATGAATATGATCAGGCCATTCCCATTTTTGAAAAAGCCCTGGAATTATCGCCTGACAATTCGGGAATTCAGTTTTCATTAGCCAAATCTTACGAGAAAAAAGGCGATACGGACAAGGCGTTGCCACTGGCCGAAAAGTCGTTCATTGCTACGCCCGAGAATCGGTACTCAACGTTATTGTTAGCGGATTTATACGAGAAAAAAAACAAGTTTGCTGAAGCGGCCAAATTGTATCAGCTCTTGTTTACCCGTTACCCCGACAATGCCGAATACGCTCTGGAGCTAGCTTCCCTCTATATGCAGCAGGATCAGTACCCCGAGGCTTTGAAGGTGTATGAGCGGCTGGAAAAATCGTTAGGGATAACCGAAGAAATTAGCCGTCAGAAACAGTTGGTATTACTCAAACAGGGAAAAGTGAATGAAGCCGTTTCTGAAGGGCAGCGTTTGATTAATTCCGATCCCGGTGAAGTAGAATACCTGGTTGAGCAGGCGGAGCTTTTAATGACGCATGACCGTTCGAACGAGGCCATCCCGGTACTGGAGAAAATTCTGCAACTGCAAAGTAATAATGCTCAGGCTCACATCATGCTGGCTGAGTTATACCGCAAAAAAGGCGACCTTAAACGCTGCAATGAAGAGTTAGCCAAAGCCTTTTCTGATCCTTCGCTGGATGCGACAACCAAGGCCCGCGTGTTGACGAGTTACATTGCCATGCTGCCGCAGGAAACCAAAAACGAAGAAGTTTTGAAGTTTGCCAAAGCACTCGTAGAAAGCCATCCTGAACAAGTGCAGGGGCACGTCATTCTGGGAGATTTGCTGGCTCAGCGGGATGAAAAAGCCGCTGCCCGGGATAGCTATATTAAGGCTGCCCGGCTGGATAAATCACTCAATGAAGTCTGGCAACGGGTTATCCAGCTCGATGGGGATCTGAACCAAATGGATAGCGTCATTACGCACTCGGAAGAAGCTTTGGAAGTATTTCCCAACCAGGGTATTTTCTGGTACGCCAATGGCTCGGCTTACCTGGCTAAAAAGCAGTACAAAAAGTCGAGCGAATCCATGGAAGAAGCCCGGCGTTTGACAACGGATGCCAATTTACTAGGCTTTATCTACGCTCAACTCGGCGATGCCTATAATGCCATGGGCAAATTCGATGCCTCGGATCATTCCTACGAAGAGGCCCTCAAACTGAATGCCAATAACGAACATGTCTTAAACAATTACGGCTATTTTTTGTCTCTTCGAAAAGCCAAGCTAGAGAAGGCTACTGAAATGACGAGTCGGCTGGTAAAACTATTCCCCGAAAATGCAACGTATTTGGATACGCATGCCTGGGTGCTTTTTGTGAAAGGGGATTATGCCAATGCCCGCAAATTGCTTGAGAAAGCTACCCGGTTAGATGCCTCCAATGCCACTATTTGGGAACATTATGGGGATGTTCTTTTTCAGTCCAACGACAAAGAAAAAGCCCTGGAGATGTGGAAAAAGGCCAAATCATTGGGAGAAACTTCCGATCGTCTGGAAAAAAAGATCTCGACGGGTTCTATCTAGCCTGATCATCGCTCCAAAGGGGCCTTACGTAAAAGCAATGAAATACTGGATGTTATACGCCTTTATAATCGTTTTTTCATTAAGCGGTTGTAAGCGGCATAAAATGCAGAAATCAGCAACAGGTATTACGGTTGATACGCTCCAGAAAGGAGAAATATCGGTTCGTAGCCCGGAAAGTAAAGAGGGAGAGAACGTTAATTTCACGATCAAAGACGTGGATTTTTCGTACCTGACTACGCGATCAAAAGTTGGTTTTAAAGCGGGAAACAGCGGCATTGACAATGCGGACTTAACCCTTCGCATGAAAAAAGACAGCATCATCTGGTTTACTGCCGGGCAATTTGGCATTACCGGAGCCCGTGGTCTTATTACCCGTGATACGGTGACGATTGTTAATGTGCTGGATCGGAGTTATACCCAGTTAAGTTTTCAGCAATTAAGTGCCCGCTTCGGAATTGAGCTTAACTTTGATCTTTTGCAAGCCATAATCATTGGTACTATGCCCTGGAAATACGAGCCTGCCTCGGTCTCTAAAACCAGCGAGGCTTATTGGGTTCATCAGCAAGAGGGATCTTTAGTTATTGATAATCAGATTAATGTAGAAAATAACAAGCTTACAAACGTGAAAGCCACGCAGGGAAACCGAACGCTCGATCTAGCCTTTTCTGATTTTAATTCGTTGAATTCCTTTTTGTTTCCCTTTACCAGCCAATTGCAGTTACAGGCTCAGACGGCGGATGGGAAAACAGCCCAGACCTCGATTGAGTTGCGGCATAAGAAAGTGGATTTAACGCAGGAAAAACAGAGTTTCCCTTTTAGCATTCCATCCAGGTATACCCGTAAATAAGTTGGTCTGAAAGGCCTCAATTATACTGGTTTAACTATTTGTCTTTTAAAATCTTGAGTACCCCCAAACGTCATTCTATACTCCATTGGCTGCGGCGGCCCTCTCTTCTGTATCTGGGAGTAGGGCTTTTCCTGTTTTTAGTGCCCATGTCGGAAGCTCACG
Organism: Siphonobacter sp. SORGH_AS_0500; assembly: GCF_031453245.1. Taxonomy (NCBI): domain Bacteria; kingdom Pseudomonadati; phylum Bacteroidota; class Cytophagia; order Cytophagales; family Cytophagaceae; genus Siphonobacter; species Siphonobacter sp. SORGH_AS_0500. Next base: position 4,696,665 of record NZ_JAVIYT010000001.1, on the reverse strand, counting down.
CTCAAAAAGGGAAGAAAAAAACGACTCAGCGTCAGCAGCCTGCCTCAAAGGCTAAGAAAGCTTCAGGGCAGAAGGCATCGGCAAAGGTCGCTCCTAAAAAGCAGCAGGTTCCCGTTAAAAAGACGACTACCCGGCGGCCCACTTCCCGGAAGACTTCGTCAGGGGGTGGAGATGAGATGGTCATCAAGCAAAGTCGTCAGCAACTGGAAGCCGAAAAACAGCAAAATCAGGAGCGAATCCGGGAAATCAACCGTGTACTAGGGCAGACTGCCACTAAAAAAACGGCCACCTTAACCGAATTGAAAGCCCTCAACAGCAAAATTGAAACCAAGACCAAGCAAATAGATCTGCTGGCTCAGGATATAAATTTATTGAACAGCGAGATGAAAGGCCTCTCGGTGCAATCGGCTGGTCTGGCCCGGGATTTAAAAAACCTTAAGAAAGAATACGCGGCCATGGTCTTTGCGGCTTCGAAAACGGCCAACACGTATAATAAACTCAGCTTTTTATTCTCGGCCAATAGCTTTAACTCGCTGGTAATGCGGTACCAATACCTGCGTCAGTATACGGATGCCCGCAAAAACCAGGCCCGGCACATTGAGCAGGTGCGGGGAGAGTTAAATACCAAGCAGCAAACCATTAAGTACAAACAGGTTCGTAAAAAAGACGTTTTACAGGCTCAGGTGAAAGAAAATGAGTCTTTAGAAGAAACAAAAGAGCGGCAGGCCGTTGTCGTCAACGAGTTAAGTAAACAGGAAAATACCCTTAAATCGGAGCTTACGGAGCGTACCAAAGCCATTAATCGACTCGATAACATGATTCGGGTTGTGATTGAACGGGAAATTCAGCGGGCCGCCCGCGAACGCGAAGAACGCCTCAGACGCGAGCGAATTGCCCGCCAGCAGGCCGAAGAACGCGAAGCCGCCGCCCGGGCCAGAGCCGAAGCTGCGGCAAAGGCTGCCGCCGCTCCAACGCCTGAAAAAGCCAAAGAAATTATCGAAAAAGCGGACGAGGCCTTAGCTAAAGCTCCTTCTGCTGAAGAGGTAGTCAAAAGTAAAGCGGAAGCCCGAGCCATTGCGGCTGCTCCCGAGGCTGAAGCCGGAGCTACTTTTGGCTCTTCCCGAGGCCGCTTGCCCTGGCCTGTTCGTTCGGGGTATATCTCTGAGCACTTTGGTGTACACTCACCCATGCCCGGAATTTCGGTGCGAAATCTGGGTGTGGATATTGCTACCAATGTTGGTGAACCCGTTCGGGCCGTTTATGACGGTATTGTTAGAAACGTTACTTCCATGTCGGGGGTAGGAACCGTCGTTATGATTCAGCACGGAGAATACTTTACTATTTATGCTAAACTTTCCAGTGCCTCCGTATCCGAAGGTCAACGGGTAAATGCCCGACAGGTCATTGGAGCGGCGAAAGCGGACCCCGATGGAGGAGCGGAGATTAACTTCCAGGTTTGGAAAGGAAACGGAAAGCTCAACCCCGAAGGATGGTTGGCTGGTAAGTAACCAATGTCGTATAAAAGCAAAAAGCCGTCCCTGCTATTAGACAGTGGGCGGCTTTTTGCCAGGTGGAAGTTGTTATTTTTTAGAACCCTCTTCGATATTTTCAATAATCTTTTCTAATAAGGTAGAATCAGCGTTAGGAAAATCGGAATTTTCTCTGGTTTCTACACTAGAAGGTTCTTCCTGATTGCCTTCATAATTAGGTTGTGGCTGGGGCTTAGGAGTAACTTTACTCCGTTCTTCATGGGTATTCATGGTCGTAAAGGTTTACTTGTTGCAACTATAAGACTAAAAAACCGTACCCTAGTTAAGCTATAAAAATAAATAATTCACTTATTTAAGAAATAAATTTTCCGTATTAATAAGCTCGAGCTCATCCTGCCTGCCTTGCTATTGTAGCTATTTCTGTATTGCCAAGAGGAGACTCTACTCACAAATTGACGTACTTGTCGTAATAAGAACGTCCCAAGGCCCTGCTTCAGCTCCGATCCCGATCAGAATGGAAGCAGGGTCTTGTATTTGATACCTCTTAGTCAGGTGTAATAATTAAGGCTAATTGCGAAAAGTACATAAAGGGTAAGCTTTGCCAAATTATATTTTTTTGATGTGCCTTAGTACTTAAATAACCTATTGAAATTTTATAAATATACTTTTATAAAATTTTTGATAATAGGTAATATCTTTACAGCAGTTACCCCAAAACCAAAACTACCTTATATGAAAAAATCTCTGTACTTCATCCTAGGGATGATGTGCTTGGCCTGGACGTCTGCCTGGGCCCAAGATCGCAAGATCACCGGTAAAGTCACGTTTGTTGACGACGGAACGGCCCTGCCAGGGGTCACAGTGCGAATCAAAAACACCGGAACGGGTACAAATACAGATGCCCGTGGTATGTTTAGCCTCACTATTTCGGGAAGTACCACCACGCTGGTTTTTAGCTCAGTAGGTATGCTCACTCAGGAAGTAGAAGTGGGGAATCAAACGACGGTGGATGTAGCTATGGCCTCCGACGCGAAAGGCTTGCAGGAAGTCGTGGTAACCGCTCAGGGGATCGTCCGCGAAAAGAAAGCTCTGGGTTATTCAGTTACCACTTTAGAACAGAAGCAGCTCGAGAATAGGCCCCAACCCGACATTGCCCGCGTCTTACAAGGCAAGATTCCTGGTGTAAATATTACCTCTACCTCCGGGGTATCGGGTACGGGTACCAGCATCAACATTCGTGGGTTTTCTTCCATTACGGGTTCTACGCAGCCGCTATTTGTAGTCGATGGAGTACCATTTAACTCCAATACCAACGGTCGGGGTAATTTTACCGAGGGTGGGCAGTCGTCTTCCAGCCGTTTTATGGATCTGGACCCCAATAATATTGAAAATGTAACCGTACTGAAAGGTCTGGCGGCAACGGTAACCTACGGGGATCAAGGCCGGAACGGCGTAATCTTGGTAACGACTAAAAACGGAACGAAAAAAGCTCGTCCAACCGAGTTCTCTGTTACGCAATCTTACTTTACCAACCGGGCTCACTTACCGCATTATACTGATAAATACATCGGTGGATTCCAGCAAAACTTAGGGTACTTCTTTAGTAACTTCGGTCCAACGCTCGACGAAGCCTATGCGTATCCTTCTCAAAATAAAAACACAGCCTTATCGACGCACCCTTACGCCAATTTCTCAAATGCCGCTCTGCGGGGAGCCTTTGCCGATTATGTCGCTTCCCAGGGTCCTTACCGGTTACAGATTTATCCTAACAACGTACGGGACTTTTTCCGTACGGGTCAGATTTCCAATACTTCCCTTAATATCTCCGGTGGAACGGATCGGGTGAGCTATAATATCTCGGCAGGATACAATGCTGAGCAGGGCTATGTTCCTGAAAATGGCATTAAGAAAATCACGCTGGGCACGGGCCTAAATGCTCAGTTAACCAAAAAACTACAGGTTACTACCTCATTTAACTTCACTAATACGGATCAGTATTCACCCCCGTTGAGTGGAGGTACGGGTAATAACGCTTTGAACTTTCCTTCGGTACTGGCGAACGTGATGTACACGCCGCGTCAGGTGGATTTGATGGGCTGGCCTTTTGAAAATCCTATCGACGGTAGCACAGTCTATTTCAGAAGTGGAAATGATATTCCTAACCCCCGCTGGATTCTTAAAAATTACAAGACTACAGGTCAGGTAAACCGGGTTTTCTCGGCTACTACGTTCACCTTCGATTTGGCGAAAGACCTTACACTTTTATATAAAGTTGGTTTAGACACCTACATTGAAAAGCAGCGGTACATGCTGAACAAAGGCGGTGTGTCCTATGTCAACGGTTTTTACGCGACCTACGACATTCAGAATACGATCTGGGATAACAGTATGATCTTATCTTACTCCAAGTCCTTTGGTGAGAAGTTTAGCTTTTCGGCCCGTGCAGGCGGAAACATGCGGAACGATTATACACGTTATTCGGGTGCCACTAGTGAAAATCAGTTAGCTCGTGGTCTCTTCCGTCATAGTAATTTTATTAATAACGTTGCTTTTGATAGTGAAGTTGAGCAAACCCGTATAGGGGTTTTCGGAGAGGTAACCGCCGATTTCAACAACTATCTATACTTGAATTTGGCGGGTCGTAACGACTGGACTTCTACTGTTGAGATACCCAACCGCCGGATTTTCTATCCTTCGGCCAGCCTTTCCTTCGTGCCTACAACGGCCTTCGGCATGCATTCGGATGTAGTTAACTTTTTAAAGGTAAGAGCGGGCGTTGGAACGTCAGCAGGCTTCCCTTATCCTTACTCTACCCGAAACATCCTCGATCAGAACGCTCGTGCCTGGCTTTCTGCCAGCGGAACAGCTTTGCAGTCGCAGTCGGTGAATAACACACTGGGTAACCCCAATCTTAAACCTGAATTACACACCGAATACGAAGCAGGTGTGGAAGGTAAAATCCTGAATAATAAAGTTAGCTTTGATCTGACGGCTTATCGGCGTATCACGCGGAATCTGATTACCAATTCTCCTCTGGATGCTTCAACGGGTTATACAGCTACGACGACCAACATTGGTAAAATCAAAAATGAAGGTATCGAAGCCAGCGTAACGATGACGCCCATTAGCCGGGGAGATTTTACCTGGAATGCAACGGTGGTCTTTAACCGTAACAAACCCAAAGTAGTAGACCTGGGTGGAACGCTTCAGGAAGTACAGATCTCAGGTTTTGGCGGAACGCTGGGTAACTACGCCGTAGTAGGTCAGCCTTTTAACGTAATTAAAGGCATCGGTTTCCGTCGGAACGAACAGGGACAGCTTATTGTCGGTGGTGATGGTTACTTATTATCTACGGCTAGTCCCGTCGTGTTAGGTGATCCTAACCCTGCTTTCACTACAAGCTTGATTAATAGCTTCTCTTACAAAGGTTTTACGCTGGATTTCATGATTTCTTACCGCCACGGCGGAGCCATGTATTCTACGACGGCAGGAGCACTGCTGGGTCGGGGAATGGTGGATCTGGCGATGGGTAAGAACGGCGGTTTTGATCGTGCACAGACCATCATTGTTCCTGGTGTGAAACTCGACGGAACTCCGAATGATATCCAGATCACTGCCTCGGATTTCTACTTTAATAACTACTACTTCTTTGGCGACGAAGGCCGTATTTATGACGGCTCGACCATTCGTTTGCAGGAGGCTTCGCTGTCGTATCAGTTCCCTAAAGCTTGGTTTAGTAAGCTAGCAATTAAAGGAGCATCGTTGTCTTTTACGGGTAATAACCTCTGGTACAGAGCTATTCACTTTCCTAAAGGACTCAATTTTGATACCGATAACCTGGGTCTGGGTGTAGGAAATGGGCTAGGTTTTGAATTCCTGACGGGACCAAGTTCTCGCCGTCTGGGAGGTACCGTCAAGCTAACCTTCTAATCCATACTCATCCGAAAATATAAAAAGATGATCAAGAAATTAAGTTTCGCTTTGCTGGCGGCACTAACATTGAGTGTAAGCTCCTGTAAGCTGGATCTGCTCGATAACCCCAATGCCGTAACCAACAGCAACACTGATATTAACTATTTGCTTAACAATATTCAGCTGAATTATGCCACACACTTCAATCAGGTGAGTGATCCGGGCATGCGATTAACCCGAATGCTGAATCAGGGATCGGCTATTTACGAAAATGCCGTTTCGCCTAGTAACTATGATGATACCTGGAGTAGAGCGTATGCCAGCTTGTTAACCGATATTAAAACGCTTATTCCGCTGGCGGAAAGCTCGCAATTGTATGTACACGCGGGAATTGCCCGCACGATTCGGGCTTCGGTTCTTCTGAATCTGGTAGATATGTTCGGCGATGTGCCTTACTCCGAAGCGATTGATCCAGCCAATTTTAATCCCAAAGTGGATGCCGGAGCTACCGTTTATGAAGTGGCACTTAAGGATTTAAATGACGCTATTTCCAATTTTGCGGCTAATTCGGCGAGTAGTCCTTCGAGTGATCTTTACTTCTCTGCCAGTAAAGACAATTGGACCAGAACGGCGAATTCACTCAAGTTAAAGGCCTATCTTAACCGTCGGTTAGTGGATAAATCGGGGTCAACTACGGCTATTAATGCCCTGATTGCTGGAGGAAAACTCATCTCGTCGGCGGATCAGAACTTTACCTTTAAGTACGGCTCAAACCTGACCAATCCTGATACGCGTCACCCGAGGTATGGGTATAGTAACACCGGAGCTGGAGATTATCAGTCGAATTCCTACATGGGAACGATGTATTACTCCAAGGGTTTCGTTGATCCCCGGATGCGGTTTTATTTCTACCGTCAAACGATTAAAAATCCGACGGACGTGAACGCTCTTCGTTGCATCACTAACTCAAAACCTAATCACTTTTCGGCGTCGGATTTCTTCTGCTTGCCAACGGATGTGGGCTACTGGGGACGCGATCACTTGAATAACGAAGGTATTCCACCCGATGGATTACTGCGGACGGCTTTTGGGGTATACCCTGCCGGTGGGCTTTACGATAACAATGCCGGAACAGGCGTGTTTTTAGGAGCCGGAGCAGGTGGAGCAGGTATTCAGCCTATTATCATGCGTTCGTTTGTAGACTTTATGCTGGCGGAATCAGCCCTGACTCTGGGTACGACGGGTTCGGCACGGAGTCTGTTACAATCAGCCGTTGAAAAGTCGATGGCCGATGTGCGAGCCATGGCCTTAGCCACCACCGAAAGTAGTAAGATTACCAGCTTCGAAGCGGCTAATAATATTGTCTGGACGACGGAAGTCAGCAAGTACGTAGCCAAAGTGCTTGAGAACTACGATGCTGCCACAACCGATGACGCTCGCCTGAATGTGATTGCTACGGAATACTGGCTGGCCCTATACGGGAATGGTGTTGAATCCTATAACCTGTACCGCCGGACGGGTAAGCCCGCGAATATGCAACCAGCTTTGGAGGCTAATCCGGGCTCTTTTCCTCGCTCGGTATATTACCCGGCTTCCTACATCAATCGTAACGCCAATGCTAAGCAAAAAGCCGGAGTTACCGTGCCCGTTTTCTGGGATAATAACGCAGCGAATCTGTTAAAATAAAGGTAAAAATTACTGATAATCAGACACATGATTGCACTGAAAAATAAACTGATCCTAGGTTTGCTGGCTATGGCTATGCTGGCCTGTAAAACCGATATGATCAACCGGATTGATACCGAAGAAATGGAAAACGGCGGTTATGTTCGCACAGTAACGCCTTACCCGGTATTATCCAGTACGTTCTCCTTTAATAAGGCTGCTCTCTCAAGCACGGCTATGAGCTTTGTTGCCGAGGCAATTACGCCTAATAAAGGAGGTTATTTATCTTCTTATGATTTAACGATTGGTTTTGTTGATAACACCCGAAGCCGGGGCAGTAACGCTTCGGTAAACCCGCTGACTTTAAAATCCATTGCCGCTTCGGCCTTTGCCAAAAACGATACAACGGGTTATCCGCGGACGGTGATTTCAGTAACGGCTACAGAGGCCCTGACTACCTTGAAGCTCCCCGCTGACAGTATAAACGTAGGGGATTACTTTGAAATCCGTGGGACGATGAAACTCACTACGGGTCAGAGCTTTAACGCTAACAATACCGGAGCCAACATTACTGGAGGAGCTTTCTATAGTTCTCCCTTTTACTACCGGGTAAATGTGGTAAGCCGTTAAGGAGAGTACCCTAGTAAACAGACGTAATCAGACCCGTTAAACGTACTTATGTTTAACGGGTTTTATTTTGTCGATATAGCTCTAGTTATTGCTTTTAATGAAGTATAAAAAGGTTAATTAAGCTGAATAAATACACAATACTTAAATTAAGTGATAGTGAAAAATTAAACGCTAAATGATAGCATAATAAGTGATTTATTTTATCCCCCTAAATCTTGGTATATTGTACTTCTTTGAGAAAAATAGCTCTCATGAGTAAACGATAAATAATAAATTGAATCGGAAATATGTAGTAATTATTTGCTCATAATGAGTGAATTAGGTGTATGTATATATTGGTATCTGTTTTTTTATAGGGCTTGCGGTTTAACTGCTTTTGATGGTTAGTAAGTAAAAGAATACTCAATTGTGAGTCTTACTTTACAGAGTGGTAAATAGGACGAATGCAAGAAAAGTATTACACTACTATTGTTACTTTACAAATGAAATAAGTACTTACGGTTCATTTATAAAAGGTCACAATAACTAATTTATCTGGGCAATACTATTCACCTTTTTCAAGCCCATTTATGTCAATTTTTTCTTCAGATACCCCTACGTCGGGTGATCTCATTGGCTCCAAATCTTCCGTGGGCCGTCGAACGTTTCTTCGGTTTGCAGGCATTTCTTCTGTTTCTGCCATGGCTTTGACTACGCTTGCCTGCGAAGATCACAGACCTACTCCTTTAAACGGAGCGGTAGATTTAGGAGCAGGTGATGTAGGAATCATGAACCTGGCTTATTCCCAGGAACAGCTCGAAGTGGCTTTTTATTCGCAGGTAGTTCAAACGCCTTATGCGAACATCTCTTCTGAAGAACTGGCCTTCTTTACGGATTTACGCGACCGGGAGCGAACGCACCTGGAGCTCTTCAAATACCTGCTGGGCGATAAAGCGATTCCCATGCTGACGCCTAATTTTTCTTCCGTAGACTTTTCCAGTCGCGAGAGTGTGTTGAAAACAGGTCATACGTTTGAAGACTTGGGAGTAGCGGCCTTAAATGGAGCCGGAAGATTTGTAACGGATATGGAGCTACTGGCTTTGTCGGGAAAAATCGTGTCGGTGGAAGCTCGTCACGCTGCTTTATTGCGTGATTTATTACACCCAAAATCGCAAGCGATGGGTTTTGCGGGGGATGATATCATCACTACGGATACGGGTTTGGATCGGGCCTTCTTGCCGCCGCAAGTTGTCATGATGGCTCAGCCCTTCATTCAGCAAAAAATTTCTGCGGAACGCCTACCCAAGGCTTAAGGTCCGTTTTGAAGTATCAAACACACCTGTTAGGTGCTGCTTTACCCTATTCATGCATCCTTTGAACAATCCAGTCAATGAATATTTTTCAACTGTTTTCTGATATTGAAAGCGTCGACGCAGACGCTCCTGAAAAGCTCTCATTTTATTCCAGACGGTTTTTCCTGAGAAAAGGCAGTAAAGCGGCTACGGCTGTGGCCTTACCCATGGCTTTGGCTTCCATTACACAGGAGGCTTTTGCTCAATCAACCGAAGTTCAGGAAGTACTTAATTTTGCTTTGAAGCTGGAATACCTCGAAGAGGATTTCTACAAAAAAGCCTTGGCCGAGGCCACGTTCGATTTTGGTGCAGACCGTCCTGTTTTCGAGCAGATTCACAAACACGAAGCTTCCCACGTGAAGCTCTTGCAAACCGCTTTGGGAGCTGCTGCGGCTCCTAAACCTGCCTTGAAATACGATGCCTTTCCAGACGTATTTACTAACTATCAGACGTTTCTAATCGTTGCTCAGGCTTTTGAAGATACGGGCGTTCGGGCCTATAAAGGGCAGGCTCCCAAACTCTATAAGTTACCTGAACTGACCACGGCTTTGCAAATTCACGCTGTAGAGGCTCGTCATGCTGCTGAAGTACGCCGTTTGCGGGAAGGACGGGTGTGGGTAACCAAAAATGAAAGTGATGGAGCTCCTGCTGCCGTTTATGCGGGCGAAGAAAACACCGTTCAAAAGGTAGACGTTCGCACGTTAGGACCCGGATTTTCGGATATCGTAGTGACTGAAGCGTTTGATGAACCGCTGACTAAAGAAGCGGTTCTGGAGATTGTGAAGCCCTTCGGCGTGGCTTAATCAGTAAGGGAGGGCTTAAAACCCTTTGAAGACCCAATAGGCAGGTTAGCTAACTCTTCATCTATAGAAGAGTTAGCTAACCTGATTTTTTATGAATTAAAAAGGCTAGGAGCACCAGTGTTCAGCCGCAGGCACTGGTCCCTCTTTTCGAATAACTTCCAGGCACTGCTCCCGATTGTTAAATCCCCAGGAATCCATTTGCTGGAGAACAGGGAGCAGAGACTGTCCCAAATCGGTGAGTACGTATTCTACTTTAAGCGGAATTTCAGCGTAGATAATGCGACGAATAATGCCGTGGTTTTCCAATTCCCGCAGTTGCAGATTTAATACGCGTCTGGAAGCCTGGGTGAGATAGCGTTGTAAATCAGAGGGACGGTGCGTGCCCCGGGAGATGGCTAGGATCAGGGCCGCTTTCCATTTACCACCAATAATTTCCATGATCAGGCTTATGCCGCAATTGTAAAGTTTAGGAATCTTTGTTTCGTACATAAGGGGTGTTTAGTAAGAGCTTCATATTCAGATAGGGTTAATTTTTTCCCCCTTTGAATCGAATTTCCCTGCTGGTAAGAATCCGTTTTATCCCTCGATTTTTAGAAGTGTAACCGGGAATACTCCCTTTTTATAACTTCCAATGAAAACTTTACTTTTATTTATTGCCGGGATATTCGGTTTTACGGGTCTGAGTGCCCAACACGTTTTGGCTCCGACTGGTTTCTTTTCTTATGCGTTTCATGATTATGAGATTACGGCTCTGAGTGACGGCTCGATTACTCTAGACTTTAATGCCCTGATTCCCCAGGCTAAAAAAGGCGTGGTCGATAGCTTATTAAATCTGGACCGGGTGAAGAATCCCGTGTCCGTCTCGGTGAATGCGTACGTGATTAAACACGGATCAAAACTGATTCTAATCGATGCGGGAGCGGGTAGTAGCATGGGCTCTTCGCTGGGTCAATTACCTGTTCATTTAAAGAGGGCGGGCTATGATCCTTCTCAGATTGATCTAGTTTTATTAACCCACATTCACGCTGATCACTCCAATGGTCTACTTGACCAAGGAAAACGCGTTTTTCCTAAGGCAACGCTCTATGTAAACCAGGTAGACCTTGATTTTTGGCTAAGTAAAACCCAGCAGGATGCGGCTGCCGAAAGCGAGAAAGAAGGCTTTATTCAGGCCCGTCGGGTGGTGGATGCTTATGCAAAAGCAAATCGCTTGAAGACTTTTCAGGCTGGATCATCGCTTTTGGAAGGCATTACAGCCCTGGCGAGTCCCGGCCATACCCTAGGTCATACGCATTACCGATTGAGCAGTGGGACAGAAACCCTGTTGTTTATTGGCGACGGCCTTCACTCGGCTCCGATTCAACTGCGAGAACCCTACTTGAGCACCTATTTTGATCGGGATAGAATGGCTGCGGCCACTCAGCGAAAAAAACTGCTGGAGCAGGCGGCTACCCATCATTACCTGATTGCCGGAGCTCACCTTGATTTTCCAGGGATGGGTTATATTCGAAAGAAAGGAGAAATCTATGAATGGGTGCCTTTAAAAAAATAAGTATTGACTAAGCAAAAAGCGGACTTATCTAAACTCATAGACAAGCCCGCTTTTCTTTTTCGTAGCCTTAAATAGCGGCTTCTGCTGATTCAGGCATGGTCATGCCTTCGGCTGGGTCTACTTTACCAAACCATTTCATACGTACTTTTTCATTGATGTAATAGAGACAGGGCACGATAACCAGTGTCAGGATGGTCGAGAAAATAACCCCATAGATAATGGTCCAGGCCAGGATGTTCCAGAATACGGCACTATCTCCACCGATCACAATGTTAGGGGCTAGGTCGGAGAAAAAACCAGCAAAGTCGATGGTCAGACCAATAGCCAACGGAATCAGACCCAGAATTACGGCAGAGGCTGTTAAAAGCACGGGGGTCATGCGAATGCCACCCGCTTCGATGATGGCTCTTCTCAAGGGAAACCCCCGCTGACGAAGCTCTTCGGTGAATTCAATCAAAAGAATGCCGTTTTTAATTACAATTCCAGCCAGGGCGAAAATCCCTACGCCCGACATGATTACTGAAAAACTTTGATTGAATATCGAAAAGCCTAGTAATACGCCAATCAGCGAAAGAAGAATCGTACTGAAAATAATAATGGGCTTCACCGCCGAGTTAAACTGCGTGGCCAGAATCAGATAAATCAGCATAATTGCTCCGAGGAAGGCTACGACTAAGAAATCTGTCGTTTCAGCCTGAGCTTCCTGCTCGCCACCCAACTGAATGTGGTAGCCATTGGGCAATTCCATCTGATTCATTACCTGGGTAATTTGCAGGTTAATGGCGTTGGCATTGGCTCCGGGTACGATATCTGAACTTAGGGTAATAACCCGCTGCTGATTTTTACGGTTAATCTGGCTGTAGGTGGTGGAGTAACTAATGGTTGCGACAGCTGATAAAGGAACTTTGCGAAGCTGACCGCCCATGTTCATATCCCGGTAGACGATTTCCTGACTCAAGAGTCGTTCAATTTGACTACGATCATCGGGTTTTAATCGAAGCATGATGGGATACTCATCTTTGGAATCGCGGAATTTACTGATCTCCAGACCGAATAAAGCCGTTCGGATTGAACCCGCAATTTGCTGAGAACTAATGCCTTCCCGCTCGGCTTTGATGCGATCAATCTGAACGATGATTTCGGGTTTGTTGGTAATTAAATCCGATTTTAGCTGATCAATTCCTTCAATACCCGCTTCCTTAATTTTTTGCCGAAATTCCTTCTCAATCTTCATCAAAGGCTCAAATTCATCACCTGAGATTTCAATCTGGATGGGCTTACCCGTGGCTGGCCCGTTTTGCTCGCGTTCGACCGAGATTTCAGTGCCTGGAATGCCCTGTACGGCTGTGCGGATTTTTTCCAGCATGGCTTGGGAAGAAACGCCATTCCGATCCACGCTTTTCACAAAAGCAATGGTAACCTTTGACTTATGCGGCGTGTCTGAGCGGTCGGGATTGAAGGGATCTCCTGCATTTTTACCCACGTTGGAAATAACTGAGTTCACGGCTCCCATGGCTTTGTTCTCCTGGAGAATCTTAAAGACCCGTCGCTCGATTTCCCTGGTGGTTTTATCAGTAACTACCGCATCTGTTCCCACCGGCATGACGTTATAAATGTAGACATAATCAGGCTCGCCGCTGGGAAAAAATACGACTGCTGGCTGGCGAATGCTTACGGCTATAAAGGAAATAATCAGTAAAGTTATGGCTGCTCCCACGGCAAAGACCGGGCGATACCCCGTAATGACCCAGCTAATAAGATTGCGATAGCCATGCTGAAGTTTAGGTAACATTCTTTCCTGAAAAGGCACCAGAATTCGAGGCGTCAGGATAAAATGATTAAAGTAATACAGCAGCAAAAGGAAAATAAAGAAGTTACCGACACCACGGTGAATAAGGTAACCTACCAAAGCTACTGCTAACAGGCTGATCGTAGGCTTGAATATCGCTTTGCGATGATTGACCTCTACGTGAGCCCCGTGCTGATCGTCGTGGCGTTGCATGAAAGTTACGGCAAAAACCGGGTTCATGACGTAGGCCACAAAAAGCGAAGCAAACAGGGTAATGATGAGGGTAATGGGTAGAAACTTCATGAATTCTCCCACAATGCCCGGCCAGAATAAGAGTGGGAAAAAAGGAGCAATGGTCGTCAGTGTTCCTGAGAGTACGGGCACGAATACTTCGCCCGCGGCTGCTTTGACGGCCTGCTTAATGTCCCAGTCTTTATGCTGATTAAACAGTCGGTGCGTGTTTTCAATAACTACAATTGCGTCATCTACCACAATGCCAAGGCCGAGTAAGAAAGCGAATAATACCAGCGTATTGAGCGTAAAGACCGAACCAATTAAGGGACCAACCAGCGGAAAACAGACGAAGGCTACGAGCGTTGAAAGTGGCACGGAAAGCCCTACGAAGATGGCATCGCGGACGCCCATAAAGAACATCAACACAAGCACTACGAAGATAAAGCCGAGAATTACGGTGTTAATCAAATCGTGAATGTCGGCCTTGGTTCGCTCGGACTGATCAGCCGTAATGATAACGTTCAGTCCCGCAGGCAACTGATTGGTCTTGTATTCTTCGATGATTTTTTCAATGCCTTCCGAGGCAGAAATCAGGTTAGTTCCCGCCCGTTTGATTACGTTTAGCGTGACAACGGATTTATTATTGAGACGGGCAAAGTCCTGCCGCTCTTCGTAACTGTCTTCTACCTGAGCCACATCGCCCAGGCGAACGGTTGCCCCCGTAGAGGTGCGAATCTGGAGTTCCCGCATTTGGGCTACATCCGTGAATTCTCCTTTTACGCGAAGCGTTCTTCTGACGTCGTTGACATTTAATTCACCACCCGAGATATTAATGTTTTCGCCCTGAACGGCCTGTTGAATATCATAGAAGGTTAAGCCGGAAGATTGCATGCGGGCTAAATCCACATTGATCTGAATTTCCCGCTCCAAAGCTCCCACAATATCTACGCGGCTGATTTCGGGTAAACCTTCAAAAGCATCCTGTAAATCTTCGGCGTAGTCCTTGAGTTTTTGCAGGGGGAAGTTACCCGCCAAATTCACGTTCATGATTGGAAACTCGGAAAACTCTACGTTTTGAGCGGTAGGACCCGCATCAAGCTTCACCGGCAAATCCTGCTTGGACTTATCAATCGCATCGCGAACCCGTTGCAGGGCTACTTCCGAATTCACTTCCGGCAAAAATTCTACCAGAATGACGGATACATCATTGAGAGCATTAGACTTCACTGATTTTACCCCATTGAGCGATTTTAACTGCTTTTCAATGGGCTTATTAATCAGGTTTTCAATATCGGCGGGAGCCGTGCCAAAGTATACCGTATTAATGTAAACCTGCGGAACTTTAATATCGGGAAACTGCTCTTTGGGCAAATTGCTGTAAACCAGCCATCCCGCCAGGGTAATAATTACCGTGAAGATGTAGACGGTGGTTCGGTTTTCCACGCACCAGTTGGTAAAACCGAGGGTTTTATATTCTTCGAATTTCATTTCGAATGAAGGTTAAATGGCAGATTAGTAACTAATGGGCTGTCCATCGGTTAACTCCTGATAGCCTACCGTAATAAGCTCGTCACCCGCAGAAAGGCCTTCGGTAATCTCAATTTTGCCGTTGTAACTCAGCCCCGTTTTTACTGGTCTGGCTTTAGCGATTTTTTTACCGCCTTCCTGCACGGCTACATACACGACTTGCCCATTTTCCGTATTTTGAATCAGGTTTTGTTCGATTACCAAAGCCTGAGGTTTAGTTACGTCATTAATGAGCATTTGAGCCAGCATATTAGGCTTGAACTCCTTGTTCGAAGGCAGGGTCGCTTCGATGGTAAAAGTTCTGGAAAGCGGATCAACGGTATTGGAAACAAACGTGATTTTGGCCTTAATTTCCTTATTCACATCGGGGAGCTTGATTGTTACCGCATCGCCCCGGCGGATGTTAGCCACGTACGTATCCGCCACTTTTCCAACTACTTTCAGACTACTCAAATTCACAATTCGCATTAAGGGCACGCCGGGCGTAGCCATCATACCCACTTTGCCGTCTACCTGATCGACCGTTCCCGCAATCGGAGCAGATACACGCGATTGGTTGAGCTGAACCTGTAGGGTTGCAATGCGTTTTTCCAGGGCCTCCTTATTATTCTTAGCCTGTAAATACTGAATCTCCGTACCAATTTGCTGATCCCAGAGCCGCTTTTGTTTGTCATAAAGCGTTTGAGCCAACGAAAGTTGATTTTTGGTTTCTTCGATGGATTCCTTCAAGATGCTATCGTCAATGCGGGCCAAGGTGGTTCCTACGCCCACGGCATCGCCTTCTTTGACCAGAATGGCTTTGATTACACCCGAAGCTTGAGGACTGATCTGTACGTTATTTTTGGCATCAACGCTGCCCTGCACCTCAATCATGTGTTCAAACGTGCTGGCTTGCAGCGGCTGAACCGAGACGGCTTTTACTTTTGCTTCTTCGGCTTTTTTAGGATCAAGCTTGGCAATTTCACCTTCCAGCTTTTTGATTTTAGTGTTGATTTCGGCCTGCTCACTTTTTAGTTCCGCTAACTCTTCTTTCTTACCTTCCAGACCTTCTTTTTTTTGAGAACAAGCGACTAAAAGAGCTGTGAGAATAAATAAGTAGGTGACTTTCATGATTGTATTTCTTGCGATGATAGGAGATGAGATTATTCGACGTAGAGCTTTCCGGCGGCTTTGTCGAGATCCACTTTAGCCACAATGGCGTTGTAAAGAGCCGTATAGTAGTTGGTCTGGGCCTCGCGGAAGCTGGCTTCGGCGTTGATGACTTCAATGTTGGAGCCTACGCCTTCTTTGTATTTGATTTGGGTAACCCGGAGGACTTCCTGAGCCAAATCCAGGTTCTTTTGCTGTTCCTGTAGCGTAAACCAGTAATTGCGAAGCTGAATTTCGGACTGACTTAGTTGTAGATCAATGCTTTGCTTAAGAAGCTCCATATTGTTTTCTACTTTCAAAAGATTGCTTCGCGATTGAGAAAGCTTGTAACGGCGGGTAAAACCATCAAACACAGGAACATTAATAGCAAAACCAATGGATCCCGCATCCAGCCAGGGACGAGTAATGAAACGGGCAATGCTTTGACGCCCATTATAATACCCATACGTTCCCTGCAAAGAAAGGGTAGGCCAAAGGCTCCGCTGAACGTTTTTAACATCAATCGTCTGTAAATCCCGCTGAGTTTGAAGCGTAGCATATTCAATGCGGTCGCCGTACTGGAAAGGGCGTTTAATAGCCTGAATCATTTCTTCAGAAAAAGAAAGCTTGGCTAGTTTCTCGCTTAATTCAAAGGATTGGTCCAGCGGATGACCCATTTGATACTTGAGCAGAATATAGGCCAGGTCCTGCAACCGTTGCACGTTTTGCTGCTCGGTGACCAAGTTGTTTCGCTGCACCTCAATGCGTTGTACGTCAATTTTCTCAACGAGCCCTTCCAGATTTGAAGCCCTCGTATCCCGCAGTAATGTATCGAGTCGATGCACGTTTACTTCTAGCAAATTCAAGCGTTCTTCATTGACTAAAACCGCATAATACGCCTTCGTAATGTTTTCAGCCACCGTAATCTTGCTGGCGGTAATGTTTTTACTGGACAGATCAGTATATACTTTCGCGGCTTTAAGGCCCAGTAAATACGAGTTACTGAATAACAGCCAGTTCAGACTAGCCACGGCACTGGAGTTGTAACGAACCCCGCCAAAAGCCAACGCAAGTTCTTCATCACCCGGCGGAGCAGGCTCGCCGGGAATAAAGCTCATGCCGGGGGGCATGAAAAAGGGTTGCGGCTTAATGGTATGCGAAAGGCCCAGAGCCACGTTGGCCTGAGGTAGACCCATGGCCTTGGTTTCGCCAATGCGGGCCTTGGCGATGGCTAGATCCAACTGAGCATTGGTAACGTTTCGGTTGTTTTTAAGGCCGTATTCAATGGCCTGTTGGAGTGAAAAAGCAGATTGAGCGTAACTGCCATAACTTGCCCAAAGCATACACAGCAGTAAGCCCCATCGATTTAGATAGAGTTTTTTCATTGGGAATGGTGGTCGTGCACAAGTTCAGATGCGTAATCTGAAGCGGCGGATAAATAGAGGAAAACGAGAGTAATGCACTGCGGACTTTAGCCAGAAAGCTGCTTAAGCCATTGGGTACGTTGGCTTACCTGAGGAGTAGACAGAGAGGTGTATAGAACTCCTGGTAATAGTCAACAAGGGGCTTTTTAGTGATACTAGTAATTCAGTCTGAAACTTAGCTGGGTCAGGTCGCCTAACGAGCGTGTTACCGATTCATGAAACGACTGGCATACAAAGATCTCCCTGGAAAATTTCGTATAATACCGCTTTGGGTGGAACGGGGATTTTTCGGGATGATCTACGAAGAATAGTACTAGCCCATACACCTACTTTCGCAGGCCAATGAAAGGATAAGAAAAGATCGAAACATACATAGAATTGAGGTTGTTAGAGAATTTGGCTGAATCGGTTCGAAAGTTCGTAAATATTCTTTTAAAACAAGCATGATGGTTGCTTAATTTGTTTAAAATATATTTTTTTTAGACAAAACCAGCAATAATGACTGAAAATGGCAGGTTGAATGATACGGTTGATTATAAAATTAACTCACGCTGGACGGTAGAGTCAAAAGTAGATGGTGGTTCTGACAACCCTATGTCAGCAGGAATTAGTAATTCAGGAATTTGATTAAATAGTTAACAAAATGGCCGATTGGATTCAACTGCGAGTAAAGGCAGTTCAGAATGAAACCTTAGAAAGTAAAACCTATACGCTTGAGCCCACGGATGGCCAGGGCCTGTCCTACGAGGCTGGGCAGTTTTTAACGCTAGGATTAATTCATGAGGGCCATGAAATCAGACGTTCGTATTCGCTGAGTTCTACGCCAGGAGTAGATACGGACGTTAAATTAACGATCAAGCGAGTGCCTAATGGAGAAATTTCCCGCTGGCTTTTGCAAACCCTGGAGGTAGGTTCAATTCTCAACAGCCTGCCCCCTTCAGGTCGCTTTACGCTGGTTTCGCCTTCGCAGGAAAAGTCAGATATCTTCCTATTTGCAGCGGGGAGTGGCATTACACCCATTTTTTCGATTTTAAAAGCCGTCTTAACCCAACAGCCGGATCGCCGGGTTGTTCTTATTTACAGCAATACCCATCCACGTAGCACTATTTTTCTAGCTGAACTTGAAAAGTGGCAAGAGTTATATCCCAACCGTTTGTTCATTGAACACATCTGGAGTAATCCGGGGGGAGATGCCGCAGGGCGACGCCTTAATAATACCTTACTTGAAAAACTTGTCAATCAGTATCATCACGCTCGATGGGGGAAGCCCGAATTTTACATTTGCGGCCCTGAAGATTACATGCGAATGGTTCGCATCGTGCTCATTTTTATGGGTTTTGACGCAGAATCAATCAGGAAGGAAAACTTTGTGATTCCGATGGTAACACCTCAGGTTCCCGAAGGCTTTGGCGTTGCTTCTAAAGTAACGATTCATTACCGTCAGCAGTCGCATGAATTAGCCGTAGAAGCCGGAACCTACATCCTCACAGCAGCTTTGAGAGCAGGCATTGAGTTACCCTACAGTTGCCGGGGTGGACGCTGTAGTACCTGCGTCGCTCTTTGTCAGGAAGGGCGGGTTAAAATGACCATTAATGACGTATTAACCGAGCGAGAACTCGCTGAGGGTGAGATTCTAACCTGCACAGCATTAGCCGAAACGAGTGAAATTGTGATTAGAGTAGAATAAGTTTAATTTTTTGGGAGATTCATGAGTTGAAAAGATTGTAAAACTGCTTTGTTTTGTAGTTGTTTACCTTTCACATTTCAACGTTAACATGAAAAAACCTCTTCTTGGGCTATGGGCTGCCGGATGGCTTGTGGCTGGATTGAGCACCATAGCCTCGGCTCAGTTCGGTACCCCTGCTCAACCTGTTACCCTAACCGACATGAGTGCGTTTCGTCCCACCAATGCTGGCAATTGGAAGATTGTCGGGGACGCAGCCGCAGATCTTCAGCAAAAAGAAGTATTAACGACCAAGCCCGGATCGGGCGTTTTAGTGAATCAGCCCAGTGATAAAAACCGGGCCAATTTACTGACGGCTTTCGAGCACGGTGATGCCGATTTTGAGTTTGACTTTATGATGGCCGTGCATTCCAATTCAGGTTTCTATTTGCAAGGACGTTACGAAATTCAATTGCTTGATAGTTGGGGCGTTAACGTGCCTACTTACGGCGATGTAGGCGGTATTTACAAGCGTCGTGAATTGCCTTCGGGCCGTTTATACGAAGGACACGCTCCCCGCGTTAACGCAGGTAAGGCTCCAGGACTTTGGCAGCACATGGAAATTTCTTTCCAGGCTCCCCGTTTTGATGCCAGCGGCAAAAAGATTGAAAATGCCAAGGTACTTAAACTGGTTCTCAACGGCGTTACAGTTCAGGAAAACGTAGAACTTTCAGGTCCTACGGGCGGCCCCATCTCAGAAGAAGAAGCGGCCAAAGGTCCCATAATGATTCAGGGAGATCACGGTGCGGTTGCGTTCAAAAACATGACGTACCGCAACTATAACGCACAACCCTTACAACTGACGGGAAATGCTTATAAGGTGTATCAACCTAGTAATGATGATGCCTTTTCTAAAATTCCTGATTTCTCGAAGCTTAAGGCCAGTAGCACCGGAAGCAGTCCAGAGGTAACCTGGGACGTAGCTAACCTGACGAATAATTTCGGTTTAGTTTCTACTTCCAAAGTAAAAATCCCGACGGAAGGCGAATATACTTTTTACCTTTCAGCCGGAGGTACTTCTCGCCTGAAAGTCAATAACAAAGTAGTAGTTGCGGAAGGTTTTGGTCAGCCTGGTCAGTTCCGTTCGGGTAAGGTGAAGCTTTCTCCTGGTGAAGCCACAGTGGAAGTTGAATACGTAAAACGCGATGAGTGGGTACGCCCTGGTCTGGCCGTTGAAGTAGAAGGTCCCGGCCTTCGTCACGCAACGCTGACGGCTGGTTCTTCCTTACTAAGTAACCCGGCTACGGATCCGATTCTGATCGATGCCCGTGAAGCAACTATCACTCGGAGCTTCATGGATTTATACACGAAAGAAGGCCGCAGAGGCAAACGCGTAGTTCACTCGGTACAGGTAGGTTCTCCTCAGGGCTTACACTATACGTTTGATCTGGACAATGGAGCTTTAGTGCAAGCCTGGAAAGGTGATTTCCTCGATGCTACGCCTATGTGGCACAATCGCGGCGATGGTTCTTCCCGTCCCCGTGGTGTGCTGGTATCTTTTAACGATTTTCCTGATTTTGCCGTTTTAGGTTCTTCGTCAGCCGCATGGAGTGATACGCTCTCAGGTAAAGAAAATTATAAACCCATGGGCTATGACGTAGACGAAGCAGGGTATCCTACTTTCCTTTACGCGTATGGCTCCACGCAGGTAAGCGATGCCATTCGTTTATCGGACGGAAATAAGGCCTTAAGCCGGGAAATTACGGTGAAAAACCCAGGCTCTAATCTCTATCACCTGGTAGCTACTGGGCAAGACATTAACGAAGTTGAGCCCGGTCTGTATGCCATTAATGGTAAGGCTTATTACGTACGCGTAAAAGGAGCGACGCTTCGCAAATCCGGGGATCGGCAGGAGCTGATTATGCCCGTTTCGGCTAACAAAATCAACTACGAAATTCTATTCTAAATAGTATAGTGCAGGTGCTGACTGCTTCGGCTTCTCGGGACTTGCCTAATAACGCATTGTCAATGAAACGTATTCTTCAAGCGACGCTTTTGAGTCTGGGAATGGCGACGGCTGCACTGGCTCAGGACAGTTCTCCGGCTGAAAGCGATCTCTATAAAATTGTTAAAGTAAGTACGCCGGAAGGCATCGTACTGGAAATTGGCGGGGTAACTTCCCTGCCCAACGGAGACGTGGCTGTTTCGACGCGTCGGGGTGATGTTTGGGTGATTGAAAATCCCAGTAGCCCTAGACCGCACTTCCGCAAATTTGCCAGTGGTCTGCACGAAATCCTGGGTCTGGTTTACAAAGATGGCTCTTTCTACTGTGCTCAACGCGGAGAGTTAACCCGTCTGACGGATACCAACGGTGACGGAAAAGCCGATCAGTACCATACCGTATACGCCTGGCCAATCTCTGGTCACTACCACGAGTATAGCTTCGGTCCTAAAATCGCTCCCGATGGCAGTTTCTTTGTGAGTGCTAACGTAGCCTTTGGTAATGAAGAGAATGGTGGAGAGGGGAGAGTAAAGTGCCTTACCGCGGTTGGGTCATGAAAATTTCTCCCGACGGAAAAATGGAGCCTTGGGCAACGGGTATGCGTTCTCCGTGCGGACTAGGCATGATTGACGGCGAACTTTTTTACACGGATAACCAGGGTGACTGGATGGGTTCAGGTGGCGTTTGGCACGTGAAAAAAGGAGCTTTCGTAGGACACCCTGCCGGGCTACGCTGGAGCAATCTGCCTGGCTCTCCCGTAAAACTTACGCAGGAAGAATTCTACAAAACCTACGATGAGCGTCGTCGCCGGGATGCCAATGGCCGAGCCATTAAGCCCGAAAACGATGCTTCAGAGAAGAATCCGTTACTGTTATTCGAAGCCAAGAAAAAATTCCCTGAAATTCAGCTTCCCGTTGTTTGGTTACCTCACGGAGTATTGGGAATTTCTAACTCGGAAATCATCACGGATGATACCAAAGGAGCTTTTGGTCCTTTCGCTGGCCAAATGCTGGTAGGGGATCAGGGCCAATCGAAAATCATGCGGGTATTTATGGAAAAAGTAAACGGCGAATTTCAGGGAGCAGCCTTTGATTTCCGTTCGGGTTTCCAGTCCGGCGTATTACGTATGGCTTTTGGTAAAGACAACTCATTATTTGTTGGTGAAACCAACCGGGGTTGGGGTTCAGCCGGGGAAGCGAATGAAGGCTTGCAACGTCTGGTTTGGACGGGTAAAATTCCTTTCGAAATGAAAGCCGTTCGTGCCATGCCTGACGGCTTTGAAGTAGAATTTACCCAGCCCATTGATGCTGCGAGTGCCGAAGATTTAGCAAGCTATAAAGTAAAAAGCTTCATCTATAAATATCACTCAACCTACGGAAGTCCAACGATTAACGAAGAAGAGAATCCCGTAAAAGGCGTGAAGGTATCCGCCGATGGGCTCAAAGCTCGTATCATCGTTGATAACCTGCGTCAGTATTACGTACACCAATTAACGCTGGACGGCATTCGGGAGAAAAACAGCAAGTTTAGCCTGGTTCACCCTAATGCTTACTATACGCTCAACAATATCCCAACGGGCGAGAAGTTAGCTATTTCGCAAACAAGCACGAAAAATTCGGCTACCACTACGACCGCCGCTCCTGCAAAAATGCCTGCTAAAGCAGTTGCTGGTAAAAATGCGAAGACGGATGTTACCAAGGTCGGTGCTACTGTGAAAACAAAGGTGCCTACTTACGAAGAAGTGAAGCCACTACTTTCCAAACACACCTGTTTGGCTTGTCACAACGCTGATAAACGCCAGGTAGGACCAGCTTATAAAGAAGTAGCCAAGCGTAACTATTCAAATGAGAAGATCGTGGATTTGATCTATAACCCTAAGCCTCAGAACTGGCCCGGTTATGCCACGGAGATGCCACCGATGCCTCAGGTTCCTAAAGGCGATGCTCTTAAAATTGCAGCCTGGATTAATTCATTAAAGAATGCTCCAGTAAGTGCTAATCCTTAATTGTTAATAAGGTGATTTATAGAAACGGTACGGCTCATTTGGGTCGTACCGTTTTTGTTTATGGAAAAGGGTTGAGTCTTTAAATGTGTTAATTTATTAAGTTTTTATACTTAATATTGGCGAAAGAATAAATGCATACTTATGGACAACCCCATTGAAATTTATCAGAGTAGTGAGGGAGACACGCAGATCGAAGTAAAGTTTGAAGAGGAAACTGTGTGGCTCACGAATAATCAATTAGTAGAACTATTTGACTCAAGCAAAGCAAACATTAGCGAGCACATTCGTAATATATTTTTATCAGAAGAACTCGATGAAAAGGCAACTGTTCGGAATTTCCGAACAGTTCAGAAAGAGGGGCAAAGGCTGATTCAACGTGACCGCGTTCATTACAATTTAGATATAATCATTGCTGTCGGCTACAGGGTCAATTCTCGGCAGGGAACCAGATTCCGGCAGTGGGCTACGCAGCGTTTAAAGGAGTATTTGATACAAGGGTATGCCCTTAATGAAAAACGGTTGGAGCAGAAACAACAGCAGATTCAAACCTTAAAAGAAGGCATTCGAATACTAAGCCGAGCCATCGAAAGTAAAAGTAGGTCGGAAGAGATCCAATGGCTTAGCTGGTATTCAACGGGGCTTGAGTTGCTGGATGATTACGACCATGAAAGGCTGGACAAGCTTGGACTTACGAAACGCCCGGCAGTCTACCCTGACCTGAAGGATTACTTCCAGGTGATTGATGCGATGAGAACCGAATTTGAGTCGGCAATATTTGGAAAAGAAAAAGACCAGGGTTTTCAGAGTGCAACACTTCAGATTGCTCAGGGATTTGGCGAAACGGACTTTTATCCCTCCATTGAAGAAAAAGCAGCTACCCTTCTTTATTTAATTGTCAAAAATCATGCATTCGTTGATGGTAACAAACGCATTGCGGCGGCCTGTTTTCTATTGTTTCTGAACGAAAATGAAATGCTCTATACCAAGAATGGGTTTACCCTGATTAGCAATGAAGCTCTGGCCAGTTTAACGTTGTTCATCGCGTCCAGTAAACCAGAAGAAATGGAAACGGTAAAAAAGCTAATCATAAGCGTTTTGAATAGAAATCAGAAAAATTTATAAGGGCTATTTCAAACAAAAGCGGTACCCGCATTGCTGATACCGCTTTTGTTTGAGGGCTTAATCCTGCAGTAACTCTTTGTAAATCTGCCAGTATTCTTCGGCAGTGTTTCTCCAGTTGAATTGCTGAGCCCAGGCTTTGATCTGCTGACTTTCAGCCTGCGTGTCAATGCTTTCCAGAATTTTGGTGGTTAACATACTCACCTGATCGGGATCGAACCCGTCAAAGTAATGAGCATGAGGACCGCCGATTTCAGGTAAGGACGTTGAATCCGAAAGAACCACGTTTTTGCCAAAGTGCATGGCTTCAATCACGGGTAATCCGAAGCCCTCAGCCAAGGATGGAAAACAGAATAAATCGCAATTTTTAAGTAACCAGTATTTTTCAGCTTCCGTAATAGGGCCCGTCAAATGTACTCGGTTATGCACACCCAGGCGTTTGGATTCGCTTAAAACTTTCTGGTGGTATTCTTTATGAAACATCGTTCCCGCAATGATTAAATCCAGATCATTGTCCAGCAACATGGCGGGTAATACGTGAAAATTCTTTTTGGGAGCAATCGTACCGATACTGAAAAGGAAAGGATTTTCTACCGAAAACTGAGGTTTGATGGGTCGAATATGCTCGTTAATATTGCAGCCATTGTAAATAACCTGAATTTCTTTTCCCCGAAGATTCATGGTTTCTTCAATCTCTTTTTTTACAAAATTGGAGATCGTTACAATGCGATCCGTTCGATCAATTTTATCCTGCAAATTCTTGATATACTTGGCAATTTTATCGGCAGGCTTGTTTTCGTGAAGAAAGTTTAAATCATGAACCGTTAATACTTTTTTGGTTGAACTTCGCAACGGAAAATAGTTAGAATCCTGATACGTTCCGTGCCATACCGAATACTTATTGGCAAAAGGCATGGCGTATTTATGGAGCGAACTATGGCTTTTATTGTAAGGGTTTTCACCAAAAAGCGAAGCCTCTTTTGAGGGCAAATAAAAGCCTAGACGATGATTTGAATGATTTCTGTTAAGCATCAAAGCATTGCCTAGTTGTAGACAGAAATGATACAGACCCGTATGAGCATGCCTCATTCGTTCACAGTCAAAAATGACATCTGCTTTTTTGTTGGATTGGTTCATGGGTAGAGCCGAAATGGTTTCTTTCCTAGTACTGGAATAACTAAAAAATCACTAAACAGACCCGGCCTCGTGTTAAAAGGTTGGAAGGGATATGTTATTTAATCAGCGTGAAAAGAATTTCTGACAGTAAGAAATTGATAATGAGATAGTAATGGGTTGAAAAATTCTGTAATCAGAAAATAATGCACAGCTTCAAAATGATTAATATGGAACCGATTTCACTTTTCAGAATCGGTCGTCTTTTTGATACTTACGCAATTCTACGACGGAATGTTGTATAAATTAGGTTTTTTGTACAAGCGACTTTTTTAAGGCTAAGTTAAAAAGCTTAAAATAAGCTACTTTTGAATGCCTCACAGTGGATAAAATAAAAATTAAAAAATCTGTTCCTACTCGATCATAACCCTTTTAGTAAATGATGACGTTTTCCATGATTCTAATCGCTCTGGTAGCTATAGAGCACGTTTATATTCTCTGGATGGAAATGTTCGCCTGGACCACGCGAGGCAAAGCCACTTTTAAAAGTTTGCCGCCTCATCTTTTTGAGCCCACGAAAGGTTTAGCGGCTAATCAGGGACTATACAACGGCTTTTTAGCCGCCGGATTATTTTGGTCCTTAGGAATTTCGGATCCGGAGTGGTCGAAGAATGTGGCTTTATTTTTTTTAGGATGTGTTACCGTAGCGGGTATCTACGGAGGGTTGACGGCTTCCCGTTCCATTATTTTCGTGCAGGCTTTGCCCGCATTAGTGGGGCTGATCGTAACGTGGTTTCGGCCATAGCCAGTCGTTTTTCGTAGGTATTCGGAAAGCTACCCGATTCGATTACCTTAAGAAAAGCTTTATTATGAAAAAACATTGGTTCATGTTAGGAACTATGATTCTTCTGTCTGCTTGTGGAGGAACTAGTTCCGAAGAGAATAAAGAAAATACTGAAACCGCCGTTACGGAAACTGCTCCGCAGGCTAGCAAAGTCAGTACACTCATCTTTTTGGATAAATCCCGCAGTGTAAATGAAGATAAAGACTTTGTGGAGAAAAAGTACACGAAAGTAATTAACTCATTAGTCCAGGAGGAGATCCGTCGGGCGGGAGATAACATACAGGTGTGGCTGATTCACGAAAATACTGCTCAAAGTAAAGCTCTGGATCTAACCAGCCAAACTACGCTGGATGCTACGGAAGGCATGAGCCAAACGGACGTAGAAGCAGCCGAAGCCAATTACGATTTGGCCCTGCAACGGGAGCGTTTGAATTTTGCGAAACAGGTACTAGCTCAACTCGCTACTCCCAACGTCAGCAAGAGTAGTGAGCAAACCGATATTCAGGCCAGTCTGGCTGCTATTAACGCAAGGGTAGGCGAAGGGTATGCCGTGAAGGTATATTACTTTTCAGACATGGTGGAAAGTATGAAGCAGCCGGGTCGACGGGACTTTCATAAAACGCCCCCCAAAAGCACTGCCGAAGCTGATGCCTGGGCTAAAGCGGACGCTGCATCGTTGAAGGCACGTTATCCTAATTTAAGCTCCGTAGAAGTATCGATTGTCTTACCTTTCGAACCCACTACTTCTTCCAAAGTCAATAATCCCAACGTAAGCGAATACTGGAAGACTTTCTTCAATGAGGTAGGCGTGAAGAAAGTAGAAGAGAAGATATAAAAAGTTAAACGAGTTATAATAACTCGTTTATTATGATGATCGTGAGTTATCGCAGCTAACGCTATCGCTCACGATTTCTTTTTGGCAAATGCCTTCGTTTATCTTTGAGCCTTAACCGTGGTAAATCCCAGGGGAGCTTTGGGCGTTTCAAAGTCGAAGATAGTAATATACAGAGTCGTCTTTTTGGCTACGTTTTTAGAATCCCGGTAATTCACTTCCAGCACCTCAATGGTACCCTTTCCATTAGGAGCATAGTTAGAGGCATACGGAAGCGTTCCCGTCTTTTTGTATTCCACGGTTTTATTCTGTCCATCCCGAAGCAAATCCATGTAAGTCGATAGGTTTTCGTATTCCCCGGCGGGGCTGGTTCCTACTTTGATGGGATTGGTCTTTGTAGTGCCGTATTTAGGGTCCGTAGCTACACCACTGAGTTGTAAAAGAGGCTTTCGGTTAGCCGGAACGGGCAGTGGATTAGCACAGCTCTCTACTTTCAACTCGGCTGGTTTCAGTCCGTTGGCGAGAGCCGCTTTGTAATCATTGCAGGCTTTTTCGGTATTTCCCAACAATTCATAAACCAAAGCCCGGTTATAGTAGGCTTCTGCCATTTTAGGGTCTACTTTGATGGCCGATGAAAAATCACTGATAGCTCCCTGATAATCGGCTAGCTTCTTGCGGGCTACGCCGCGTCCAACCATTGACTTCTTGGCGTCGGCTTTGAAAGAAATGGCTTTCGTGAAATCTTCCACCGCATTTTCATATTGCCGTAGTAAGGAATAAGCCATGCCCCGGCTTTGCCGAACGGGGTAATCGTCTTTAGCGGCAATTGACTGATTGAATAGCGTAATGGCCTGACTTACCTGGCCCGCCTGAGCCTTTTTTAATCCTTCATCCAATAAACTTTTGGCATCCTGAGCAAAGGTGTGAAGGCTGGCTATACAAATGCCTGCGGTTAGTAAGGTTTTTAATTTCATAAGGTAAACCAAAGGATTTCAGAATTTATAGGGAAACGGGAATATTGAAAAGTTTAGTGTAAAAAATAGGTTAAGCTCTAACAGAATATTGATGGAAAAGGGTTTCCTGAATTTTGTCTGCACATACTTAGATTGGAATACCTTAGTTGAAAGGTTCATTCCTGATCTGATAACGTATACGCACTCAAGTTCAGCTCTGCTTTTGCAAAGGGGCAGTTCTCAGACCTTTAGCCTCGATACTATGTAAACTAGGAATGAACGATTGGTTCCTAATGAACAATGGCCTGATAAGGCTTTGGAATTTTTGATGAGAGAAGCGGCTAAAGGGGCCACTTCTCTCGTTAATGGACTGAACACTAATTTTTAGCGTGATTTCCTGATTTTCTTTCCTCGGTTTTCGCCCCATTCTTTTGCTTTCTCAGTAGCAATGGCAATGGCAGAATCTTCAGGGCGACCGTCGGCAACTAAGGCGTTTGCAATTTCAATGGCTTTGTTTCGAATCGGTGCCATGAAATTTTTCAAAGAGTCGGGATATTCGGATTTAGTCCAGGGCATTGTTTTAAGGGTTGATAGACCTGGTAATACGCTCAAAAAATATACCAGAAAGAAGAAGGCCATCGCAAGTCTGGGAAATGTTACAGAAATGATATTTTTTTGTAAGAATTTTTCGGCCTTATATTCGAAGGTTAGAAATACCAATCATTGAGTAAATCATTGACATACACGGACGATACAGAACTTTGGCTTGCCTTTAAACAGGGAGAACTGAAGGCTTTTGAACAAATCTACCGAAATCACTTTTCCATGCTTCTCTCGTATGGAAAGCGGATTTCCAGTGACGTAGAAATGGTCGAAGACGCCATTCAGGATGTATACGTAGAGCTTTGGAAGCGGAGAGAAAACCTGAAAAGCCTGCATACCATCAAGTTTTATTTATTCCGGGTTTTAAGAAATCGCCTGTATAACCTTCGGCAGGCTGATTTGCAGATTCCTCAGGAAGATATTGATTTCCCGGAGGATCAGATCCCTGATTACTTTAGCCCTTCCATTGAGGCAAATCTGATTGAAGAGGAATCTACTACTTTTCAGAACGCCCGCCTGAAACAGGCGATTAGTGATCTGCCTGCTCGGCAGAAAGAAGCTGTTCTGTTGGCTTTTTACGATGATTTCAGCACCGAAGAAATTGCGGGAATCATGGGCATTAACCAGCAATCGGTTAATAATCACCTGAATCGGGCTTACACTTCTTTGCGAAAACTACTCTCGGATTCTATTATTCTACTGTCGTTTTTCTGCTTACATTTTTAAGGCTTTCCTGCTTACAGCCTTTAGAAGTCCAATTATTAGAAAAAATAATTTAAAAAACTGAGTTGAGAAAGGGCCGCCGCCGCTATCTCTACTAGAAACGCACGCAGTACATGGATCAAATGCCTGACTCACAGGAAGATTTTATTAACAATCCATCTTTTCGTAAATGGGTGAAAACTCCCGATGAATCGACTTCGATTTATTGGGAAAACTACCTGCGTGAACACCCTGAACAACAGGAAAAGATTATCCAGGCTATCGAGTCAGTCAAACGTCTGAGCCGAGCCAGTCAGGAATTGGTCGAGGTTTCGGATGCTTCCGCTGAGGAAGAGAAAATATGGCAGCGAGTGAAAGAACAGGTGCAGACGCCCGTTCTTAAAAAACGTCCGTATTGGGGTTGGGCTGCTGCCGCAGTTATCGTGATTGCAGGCGGACTACTTTGGCTCAATCTGGGTACGCCTGCTACTAAAATTGAACAAACGATTGCTCAACAGAATCCAGAGTCTCTGATTGACTCAGTTATGGTGACTAATTTTGAGCAAAAACCTCGTTTGGTTTCCCTGCCCGACGGTAGTTCTGTCATTCTTCAAAAAGGAAGTAACCTTCGTTACGAAAATCCATTTCCTAAAGAATCGCGTCCGGTTGCTCTTTCCGGTGAAGCCTACTTTGAAGTAGTGGAAGATGCTAAAAAACCCTTTACGGTTTATGCCAATGGATTAATAGCCAAAGTTTTAGGGACTAGCTTTAATGTGAAGGCCTACGAAAAAGATGCGAATGTTACCGTAACGGTTCGTACGGGGAAGGTCTTTGTAACGCCTGAGAAAGATGTACAGACTAAGAAAAACGAGCGGGAGGACATGATTCTCACGCCCAATGAGCAAGTCGTTTTCACCATTAAAGAAGCGAAGATGTTCCGGAGTCCGGTTAATGCTTTGGCGGAGCGGAAAACGTTTGTCATTCGTCCGGTAAATCTGGTTTTCAATGCCGTACCGGTAAAGGATGTATTTGCTGAAATTGAGAAAGCTTACGGTATCAAGGTAGTTTTTAAAGATCCTTCGCTCCAAAACTGCCGCATAACCACTGACCTGAAAGAAGGAACGCTTTCCCAGAAACTAGACATTATTTGTAAAACCCTGGAAGCCACCTGGAACACGGAAGCTGAATTTGTAGCCGTTACGGGTCGCGGTTGCCATCCCTAGAAACATTTCATTACCTAAACCATACACTAAACCACCAGCACTTTATCGACTACATGCCCTAATACCCTCTTGCTAAATGAAAAGAAGCCAGCGGTGTCCTACCACCACTGACTTCCAAACAAAATCCCCTGTTGAGCTGTCCTACTGCCCATCCGCATGCACGGATGCAGGGATCTATTTGTGTTTTTCGATCAAAAAAAACCATTTCAAATGTATGAAAGAACCGTTATTTTCCAAAGAAATTGGGTGGAAGATCATGCGATTAACAGTACTCCAATTCTTTATCGTAGCCTTGTTTACCAATGTGTCGCTGGCCTTAGACAGCCGGGCACAGGAAGTATTAAATAAGAAGATTTCGGTAGAGCTTAATAACAAGAGTGTGAGCGAAGTGCTTTCCCGGATTGAGAAAGCCGCTGACATTAAATTTTCGTATAGTCCTGATCTGATTCAATCGCATCGTTCGGTCAATTTAAATGCCGCTAACGAGCGTCTGGATCTGGTACTTCGTCGTTTTTTCCAACCGCTTCAAATTAAATTTGAACTGGTAGGGAATCGTTTTATTCTGACTCGGGCCAGTCGCATGGAGCCCACGTTCATTGATCGCTACATTACCCTCGTAATGCCCAGTAAACTGGAAAGCGGTCGTCCGCTGATTACCGTGACGGGTCTGGTTACTGATGAAACGGGTGGTCCGGTTCCCAGTGCTACGATCTTACTCAAAGGTACGCCTAACGTAGGAACGGTAACGAATGCGGATGGTCGTTATACCTTAAATATTCCAGATGGCAACGCTACGATTGTGGTTTCTTCGATTGGCTACGTAAGCCAGGAAATTCAGGTAGCTAACCGCACTACGATTGATGTAGTATTAAAATCAGACATCAAATCTTTAAATGAAGTGGTGGTAGTGGGTTACGGTACGCAGCGTCGTCAGGAAGTAACTTCTTCAGTAGCTACCATTAAAACGGAAGATTTTAACCAGGGCGGTACACGCAGCCCACTGGATTTGATTCAGGGTAAAGTAGCCGGTCTGCAAATCACGCGGGCTTCCGGTAACAACCCTAACTCTTCGGCGTCGATTCAGCTTCGGGGTATCGTTTCTATTAATGGAGATCAGCGTCCATTAGTAGTTATTGATGGTATTCCTGGGGGTAACCTGGATCTTCTTCAACAGGATGATATCGAATCTTTTGATGTATTAAAAGACGGTTCTGCTGCTGCTATCTACGGAACACGGGGTAATGCCGGGGTAATTTTGATTACCACCAAAAAAGGAAAAGGAGGAGCTCCTACGCTTTCTTATTCTACGTATGCTCAACGGGAAGTTATCACCCGTCGTCCACAATTCTTATCGGCTAGTGACTGGCGGGCTGCAATGCAGAACCCGAGCAATCCTAAAGCCAGCCAGATGCGTGATTTAGGAGCCAGCACTGATTTCTATGACCTGTTAGTAGATAAGAAAAACATCAGTCAATACCATAACCTGGCTCTTTCGGGAGGAAGCGGAGCGAATAGCAACTACCGCGTTTCGATGTATTACAACGAAGCTAATCCGATTGCGATTCAAAACTGGCGTCGTCAGTACGGCGGTCGTTTGAGCGTGTTCCAGAAGTCTCTGAATAACCTGCTTTCTACTTCGGTAAACCTGGCTACCAACTTCAACAAGGCTAACTTGTTAGGTGGACAGGCGGGTGACTTTGAAAACGCTCTGGGTCGTAACCCAACGCAGCCGTTATTTGATAATACGGGCCGCTATTACGAAGAAGGATCAACGGTAAACCCCATTGGCCGCTTAGCCCAGGAAAAACTCATCCGCGATCAACAGACGACCTCTGCCGACGTTCGTTTCTCGCTGGAACCTTTTAAAGGATTCAAAGCAAGTGCGTTCGGGGCTATCCAGCATGACGTTCGCAATGACAACGAATATCGTCCCCGGGATTCCCGCCGCTCGATTTTGGAAAGCTTGAACGGAACGCCTATTGCCGGGACGGGTTACGCTCGTAAATACAATTACGTCGATAACTTAAGCACGTTCGAATCTACGCTGGAATACGAAACCAAGTTTGCTGAGCATCATGGTTTTAAAGCTTTAGCGGGTTATAGTTATCAGTACCGCGTATCTTCCTGGTTTGAAGGCATCAACTCTGGCTTCTTAAATGATCAGTTCCAGGAGAATAACCTGGGAGCGGGTAACTTCATTGCCCTGGGTAAATCTTCTTTGGGATCTTTCAAAGAAGACAATAAGCTGGTGGCGTTCTTCGGTCGTTTGAACTACGATTACAAGGGTAAATACATTGCTCAGTTCATCTTACGTCGCGAAGGTTCATCACGCTTCGGTGCTAATAACAAGTTTGGTAACTTCCCCGCCGCTTCAGTAGGCTGGAACCTGGCTCAGGAAAACTTCATCAAGTCCATTCAAGTGTTTGATGATTTGAAACTGCGGGCAGGCTATGGTATTACGGGTAACCAGGGGATTCCTAACTACCGCTCACTGGTACGTTTAGGTACGGGTAACTTCTACCTTAATGATGATGGCGTATGGCGTCAAACCTACGGACCGGGTAACAACCCAAACCCGAATCTTCGCTGGGAGCGTAAGGCAGAGTTAAACATTGGTTTGGACTTTGCTTTATTCAAAGGTCGCCTGAGTGGTACGTTTGATGTGTATCGTCGTCGCACTTCCGATTTATTGGGTGATTTTAATACTCAGTTACCTCCCTACATTCAGTCTACGCTGTTTACGAACGTAGGAACGATTGATAACAACGGTATTGAGCTAAGCCTGAGTGGTTCAGTAATTAAGAAGAAAGACTTTAGCTGGAATGTAGACTTAGTAGGTAGTACGCAGAAAAACCGTCTGGTTTCACTGTCAAGTGATGTATTCAAAGCTACGTACTTGAACTTCGGAGCCATTGGTGGAACGGGTGCATTAGGTGATGCCATTCGTACCATTGAAGGTGGTTCACTGGGTAGTTTCTACGGCAAGCGTTTTGCGGGCTTTACCCCTGAAGGCCGCTGGTTGTTCTACAAAGCTTCGGGTGAAGCCGTTACTTCAGACAAAATCGTAGCTAACGAAGACTATACCTACATTGGTAATGGTATTCCTAAGTTCCTGGTATCCTGGAATAACAACCTGCGATACAAAAACTTTGATCTGACGGTATTCTTCCGTGGAAAGCTGGGTTACGACATTCTGAACCTGCAACAGGCCTTCTTTGGTAACAAAGTGTACTTGCCAACGAACGTACTGAAAGATGCTTTGGGTCGCAACAACCAGATCAACGATGCTCTCCAGTATTCGGATTATTACCTGGAGCCTGGTGGATTTGTGAAGCTTGACAACGTAACGCTGGGTTATAACTGGAAATTTAATTCTCCCGTTATCAAAAACCTTCGTCTCTACGCTACAGGTCGTAACCTGTTGACCATTACTAAGTACCGTGGTGTGGATCCTGACATTGAAGATACAGGTCTGGCTCCGGGTATCGATGGCCGTGGTTTCTACCCACGCACGCAGTCTTACACGCTTGGTCTTAATGTTCAATTCTAATCTCGAAATTCAATGAAACGTTCCTATAAAGGGCTTGTGTTTGCAAGCTTGCTGGCGATTCTCTCGGGTACGAATGCCTGTACTAACCTGGACGAGACGCTGTATAATGAAATTGATGCCTCTAAGTTTTATAATAACCGTCAGGAAATCCTTTCAGCCGTATTGCGTCCGTATACGCACGCCAACGCCTGGACAGCTCCGACGGGTCAAAACGGGCACTGGCGGATTACCGAGCTTTCGGGTGATCAGTTAGCCTGGCCGCAGAAAGGTCGTCACGGCTACGATGATGCCCAGTGGATTCGTCTGCATGGCCATAGCTGGTCTTATACGGAGAATACGGTGTGGAATCCCTACAGTTTGATGTTTACCGGTGTTGGTTTTTGTAACAATGCCTTAGGTGATTTTAGCCGGGTGGATTTTGCCAAGGCGGGCGTAAGCGAGACGGACAAAAACGCCTTCATTTCAGAATTGCGGGTTTTCCGGGCTTATCATTACATGAAGCTCATGGATATGTACGGTAATATCCCCATCGTTACGACGGTAGGATCGCCAACGAGTCCTGAGACGCGTCCCCGGGCAGAGGTGTTTGCCTTCGTTGAAAAAGAACTCAAGGAAAGCGTGGACTTACTGCCCAATCTGGAGCAGAAGTACATTGGCCGGATTACCAAAGCAGCGGGTTACTCCATGCTGGCAGAGTTATATCTGAATGCAGAAGTATGGTCAGGAACTCCTCGCTGGGATGATTGTATTGCTGCTTGCGACAAAATCATCAATGGTCAGACGGGTGGACTAAACGGAACTCCCGTACTGGACGCTGATTTGGTGTCCACCTATAATAACACCAACAATAACTCGAAAGAAATTCTCTTTCAGTTAGTGTATGATGCTCAGGCTACGCCTACCCGTTGTGGTTGGAATGGTGACTTCTATCATTTCAATCAGCGTTTCATTTACGATGGTGATGGTAATGGAAACAACGGGATCGTCGTGATACCTTCGGCTTACGATGCCTTTAATGATAAGGATCTTCGTAAAAAAGAGTGGTTCCTGATTGGCCCTCAGTTCTACGCCGCTGATCCGACTCGTCCGGTACTGGGTACGGAAGAATACAAAGACCAGCAATTAAACTTTGTGAAAGAAATCCGTCGGGCAAGCGAAAACGGAACGGCTTCGAGTATGATTACGGGTGAAGAGAACAGCGGGGCTCGCTTCAATAAGTATCGTCCCGGCCGTCAGTCAGAAGCTAAATACTGGAGTAACGACTGGTCGCTTTACCGTTTAACGGAAATCTATTACAACAAAGCTGAAGCTTTGATGCGTAAGAATGGCGGCCAGGCTACGGGCGAAGCCCTGACACTGGTAAACGCCGTTCGCAAACGGGCGTTCGCTGCGGCAGATTTCGTGCCTTACACTACAGCCAGTTTAACGCTGGATGAAATGCTGGCCGAACGTGGCCGTGAGTTCATCTTTGAAGGGAAGCGTCGGACGGATCTGATCCGTTTCGGTAAGTTTACGACAGCCTCCTGGTGGGATCACACGCCATCGAATGATCCTAACAAGAATCTTTACCCGATTCCGCAACGGCAGCTGGCGGCTAACCCCAATCTGAAACAGAATCCGGGTTACCCAGCTCAATAAAATAAAAAAGGGTTAGAGCCTGCTCTCTAACCCTTTACCTTCAACCCTTTTATTTATGCAACCGGGTTAAACCCTGAACCTCATCCTGCTTTCCTCTAAAATAGCTATGAAAACGGCGTTGATTCCCTAAGAATCCTAACCCGCTCATCTAAAAGTGTTCGTTCCTCCGAGAATGAACACTTTTTTTATGTATCTTATTTAAAAACCTAATGAAGTTATGGCAGAAGAAAAGCCCATGCAGGCATTAATGAATCATTTTGCCCAACCCGGAAAACTGGAATGGATCGGTCTGCGAACAGGTCCGCGGAAAGCCGTAATTGGAGCTCAGAAAGCATACGTTCGTATTGGTACCGGCCTTGACGGCGATCGCTATAAAGGTCAGCCCGAAAGCAAACGGCAAGTGACGCTGATTTCAGCCGAGCATTTACAAGCCGTTGCTTCATTTCTGGGTAAAGAACAAATTGACCCCGCCGATGTGCGACGGAATTTGTTAGTAAAAGGGGTAAATCTGCACGCTCTGAAAGACAAACGGTTTCAAATCGGAGAAGTTATTCTGGAATACACGGGCGAGTGCCATCCCTGTAGCCGTATGGAGGAAGTCCTTGGTGTAGGTGGGTATAATGCCATGCGAAGCCACGGCGGGATTACGGCTCGGGTTATTCAGGAAGGTGAAATCAACGTAGGCGATGCTTTGATGGTGGTGCGGGAATAAGTGTTGTTTCAACTGAGTCTGAATAACTTTCTCTACAAGCTAAACTAGCGGGTACGTATTACTTTTGTAGTTTACCACTAACGAGCATGAAGTACAAAAAACACGTATTCATCTGTACCAATCAGAAACCGGCCCCCAAACGTTCCTGCGGTGAAGAGCGGGGAATGGCTTTAGTTGACGCTTTTAAAGAAGGTTTGAAAAATCGGGGATTGCAGATTGAAATTCGGGCTCAGAAAACGGGCTGTCTTGATGTCTGTGCTTTTGGCCCTTCGATGGTTGTCTATCCTGAAGGAGTATTTTACGGAAATGTCCAATTATCCGATGTAGAAGAAATCATCGAAAGTCACCTGGTTAATGACCAGCCCGTTGAGCGGTTGAAGTTAGCCGTTTAGATAATCTCTTTCGCAAAAACAGTCTATGAATCCACCACTCATAGACTGTTTTTTTATGGCTAATTTAAAAAGTGGGTAAATAAATCTACGTTTTCTACAGTTGTGGAATTTTGAATTATTTAGAAATAAGGCCCTTGTACTTCAGCAAGTTACTGAGTAATTAACAGCTATTAACAGCGTTTTTGTAGAGAAAAGCATCTAAGGCTAAGCTTTTTATCGTAGGTAAAACCGTAATCAATCTTTAGTACAGCCATGAAACGCCTGTTTGTAAAAGGAATGTGGATGCTCACGTTAGTTTCCATGCTTAGTTCAACGTTTATCTCGTGTAATAAAAATGCTCAGGGACAGAAAAAGTCCAAATTGAATAAGACCCAGAAAGGTGCTGGTATCGGTGCCGGAGCGGGAGCCATCATTGGTGGAGCCATTGGAAGTGCTTCAAAAAATACAGCCATTGGGGCCATTTTAGGAGCTACCGTAGGTGGAGCAGCTGGGGCAATTATTGGTCGTAAGATGGATAAGCAGGCCAAGCAGATTGAGAAGGATATGGGCGAGGCGGCCAAAGTAGAACGGGTGGGCGAAGGGATTCGTGTAACCATGGATGGCCAGTTACTTTTTGCCTATAACTCAACCGAGCTGACTCCTCAAACGCAGGAGAACCTAGCGAAGCTAGCAGAAACGCTTCAGAAAAATCCAGATACGAATCTATTGATTGAAGGACACGCTGACAACCGGGGTACGGCTGAGTATAACCAGGATTTATCCGAACGTCGGGCTGCTTCAGTTTCAAGTTATCTGCGTTCGCAGGGGGTATCCGCTTCCCGGATGACGATTAAGGGATATGGCTTTTCGCAGCCCATCGCAAGCAATGATACGGAGGAAGGCCGTCGTTTAAATCGACGCGTAGAAATTGCAATCTCAGCTAATGAGAAAATGCAAAAAGAAGCTCAAAACGGTAACTAATAAACAACCTTAAAGCAGGAGAATCTGCATTTCCCTGCTTTTTTTCAACCAATTCCCATGAAACAACTTACGCTCATCATCGCCTTTACGCTCACCACCTTGGGAGCGTTTGCTCAGGAAACCACAGCCCGGACGGGTATTCGTGGCGGCTTTTCAGCCAGCAACCTGCGACTCAAAGAATTCACGGATCGTAACCCTCGTTACGGTTTCCATGCCAGTTTGTTTACGCAGATCCCCGTCGTAACTGACTTTTTCTACATTCAGCCTGAAA
The DNA here is from genome assembly GCF_031453245.1 of Siphonobacter sp. SORGH_AS_0500. Taxonomy (NCBI): domain Bacteria; kingdom Pseudomonadati; phylum Bacteroidota; class Cytophagia; order Cytophagales; family Cytophagaceae; genus Siphonobacter; species Siphonobacter sp. SORGH_AS_0500. The sequence goes on along the minus strand of NZ_JAVIYT010000001.1, from coordinate 4,658,598 downwards.
TCGGGTATACGAATAAAGGAACCCGTGCTGAGTTCAATATTGCTGGCTTTGAGGGTAGCAATACTTTTAAATTAAACTACGTAGAGGTGCCCGTTCTGGCTACTTTCAAAATTGGTAACTTTGTTGATTTACATGCCGGTCCTTATGTGGCTTACCTGTTAAAGGCGGCTGGAGAAAACACGAGCAATTTGGGTAGTGCTACCACTACACTTAACACGGATGCTTTCAAGCGTTTTGATTACGGGGTAGGAGCAGGTTTAACCCTTTACTTTGGTAACTTTCTCATCAGCACCCGTTATAACGTTGGTCTTCAGAAAGTGGCAGATTCTTTCGTAGCTCAGCAGGTGATGGGTAATGCTAAAAACACTTCAGCTCAATTATCGGTAGGAGTTACTTTCTAGAGTTTTGAGTTAATGGATTTCGAGTTGTTAAGGAAATGACTCTTAACTTTCTCTATAAACTAAAGCGGCACGAATTTTGAATTCGTGCCGCTTTAGTTTATAGAGAAGCATTTAAATGGCCAGATGCTCGGGACTTATACTTAAAATTTCTTCTATGTATTCCCTTGAATTAGATAATCGGGGTACTTTATGCTGACCACCCAGTTTTCCTTTGTGTTTCATCCATTCGTAAAACGTCCCCGGAGGTACCATGTGGACGATGGGTCGAATTAAAGCGATGTTGAAACTTCGCTTGGCATCATAATCCGAATTAATCTTACGAAGCGTGTCGTCTAATACTTCTACGAAAGTATCTGGATTATCAGGCGGCGTAGAGAATTCAATGACCCACTCGTGTCCCCCGCGTTTGACCTGCTGGTTTTCGTTGCTACCCATGTAAATGGGAGCAGCAGTATAATCAGAAATCGTAGCTCCGGTCATTTCACAGGCGGTAGTCAGGGCTGTTTCCGCATTCTCTATGATTACTTCCTCCCCAAAAGCATTAATAAAATGTTTGGTTCGACCTGATATCTTAATGCGATAGGGGTTTTTAGAAGTAAAGCGAACGGTATCGCCAATGAGATAACGCCAAAGTCCTGAATTAGTGGAAATAACAACGGCATAATTGCGGTTAAGCTCTACTTCGCCCAGCGTTAAGGCTTTGGGGTGATCCTTGTGAAGCTCTTCCAAAGGAACAAATTCGTAGAAAATACCGTAATCGAGCATTAACAGTAGCTCATCAATGTGACTCAGGTCATCCTGAAGGCCAAAAAAGCCTTCGGAAGCGTTATAGGTCTCTAAATAATGAACGTGATCGCTTTTAAAAATTTCCCGACGGAATAAATCCCGGTACGGATGAAAGGCGACGGCTCCGTGAATGAATACTTCAAAGTTGGGCCAAACGTCAAGAATATTTTTCTTACCCGTCAGTTCAAGCACCTTCTGAATTAATACCAAAGTCCAGGTAGGAACGCCCAGAGCACTCGTTACATTCACCTGAGAAGCTTCTAAGGCCATGGCTTCAATCTTCTCCTCCCAACGATCCATCAGGGCCGTTTTCAACGTCGGGGTACGGATAAACTGAGCCCAACTCGGCAGGTTTTTCATGACGACTGCCGAAATATCGCCCGTTAAGGTGCGGTCATTGAGCTGGTTTTGGGATAAACTACCCCCAACGGATAAGCCCTTACCTTCAAAAACGCGGGTGTCGGGTTTGTTATCAATCCAGAGGGCCATCATGTCTTTTCCCGCCCGGAAATGGCCTTCATCCAGCGATTCACGCGAAACGGGGATGAATTTGCTACGGGCATTAGTCGTACCCGAAGACTTCGAGAAAAAGCGGACGGGCGAGGGCCACAGCACACGGTCTTCTCCCTTCATCACCCGTTCGATGTAGGGAAAAAGGTCTTCATAACTCGAAATGGGTACTTGCTGCTGGAAATCGGCAATGCTGCGGATGTTTCGGTAACCATATTCTTTACCCCAGAGCGTGGATCGTCCCGAGGCAATCAGTCGACGAAACTGACGTTCCTGGACGGGCCAGGGATCCCGGCGAAATGCTTCAATCCGAGCCATTCTTCGCTTGAGAATCCAGACGAGGGAATCATTAAAAACGGGTAGCATAGGCATGCTGAAGATTTACTGGATTAACTGAACAGCTTGGCAGTAGGTTCTCCGCTGAGCGATAGCCAAATCTATAACTTTTTCGCTCGATTCGGAAAATCGGTAATAAATCCGTCAATGCCCATTTTTCTTAAACGAAGCATCTTTTGAGGTGAATTGACGGTCCAGGGAATGATTTTTACCCCTTTTTGCTTCGCTTTTTTAATTTTTCGCTTCGATACAAATCGGTAAAAAGGGCTAAAAATATCGGGCCTGAATCCCAATTTTTTTTCCGTACATGCCAGACTTTGGTGATGAACCAGAGCAGATAATGCATTGGCATCGAAGCTTCGGATGAGTTGCTGACTTTTCCAGTACTTTAAAATAGCCAGGTCAAAACTTTGAATACTATACCGATCAGGCGAAAGCAAGGGCTTCAATACGTGATAAACTAAAGAGCAGAATTCTTCAGGGTAAGGCTGAAAAAGTCCGTATTGACTCGAAGCTGACTTAATCTCGATGCTGTAGCGGGGCGGGGGAAGCTGGTGCTCCCGGGCGTAGACATCACAGGTCGTTATAACCTCAGCAAGTAAAGGTTTTACCGCCGCCAGACTTGCTTGCTCGGGAAAGGCTGGATTTTGCCGTTTACCTACGTCGTAACGTTGAATGATGGCATAATCCAGCGTGTACATTTTTAAGGAAGATGCTTCAGCTTTAGTAACCTCTGTTCCATCGGGTTTAGTAGTGAAAGCGGCGTTCATGTAGTTGTCGTGCGAGACAACGACCTGTTTGTCTTTAGAAATCACCACATCCAGCTCCAGCGTAGAAACGCCCAGCTCCAGAGCTTTCAGAAAGGCCGGAATAGTATTCTCAGGCATTATCCCCCGGCAGCCTCGATGACCCTGAATGTCGAGCGTTTGGGCTGATAATAGGGGATTGGTGAAGAAGAGGAGAATACAGTAGAGGTAACGCATGGGAAGATATACTTTCCTAATCAATTCATGAGTTGCCAATAGCTTGACAATGCAGAAGTTAAAAGAGAATAAGTACTAATTCAATTGATTAAAAAATTTAAGTAACAGAACACTGTACAGCCCAATCATGACAAGAGGGATACTTATTCCTAGGATCTTATATATCTGAAAAGCTTTAAAGCTTAAAGCTGAAATGACTATTAAATACAAAGGATAAGCAACAATGATGATACAATCTCTAAGCCAATCGTCAGTTGGATTGTCTGCAAAAAGAAAAAGAAATAAAGTAACTAGAGGCCAAGCTAATGATGGTAAGAGAACAATCCCATTTAAAGCTTTAAACCAAAAAGGAAAGCTTTGAAGGTAAAATGGTGATAGATGCTTTTTCATTAGGGACAATGTACATTATTCCTAAATGAAAAACGAGGTATTGAATTATAAACTTCGTTTAGACGATTGTTAGTTAGTAGAGGATTATAAAAGAATGTAAACCAGAATATGAAATACAAGTTTTCATGATGAATGTTGTTTATTATCAACAAAATTGGCTTTAATGCCGATAATAAACAACACATAATAATTCTTAGTGTCTTCTCTCTTCTTAATTATTGAGTCCTAGCAAAGGTTTACCAATAGCAAAGCATATCGCCTCAAATCCGCTTCACCCTTCACCTCCCTCTGCGAATAGATTTTTTAGGAGTTTTAGAAAATAGTATCTTTGAAACTCCCTTATTACCAAGGACCAACCCTCAAACCGGGTGATGAAAGCATTATGGCACAGAAAGAAAAAATACAGAAGCACGTCGAAATCAAAAATCGTCGGGCTTCTTTTGAATATCAGTTTTTAGAAACTTTTACCGCCGGACTGGTGCTGACGGGTACGGAGATTAAATCCCTTCGTCAGGGAAAAGCGAACTTGACGGATGCCTATTGTCTGATTCTCAACGAAGAACTCTTTGTTCGGAATATGAACATTTCCAAGTACGAAGAAGGTACCCATTATAACCACGAACCCCTGCGGGATCGGAAGTTACTGCTGCAAAAGCGGGAAATTCGCAAGCTGGAAGATAAACTCAAAGACCAGGGACTTACCATCGTTCCTACGCGTCTGTTTATTTCGGATCGGGGTTTTGCCAAGATCAATATCGCTTTGGCGAAGGGTAAAAAGCTGCACGATAAACGTCAGGATATCAAAGAAAAAGACGTCAAACGCGACATGGCCCGGGGTGAATAAACCCTGATTTTGTAAAGGGAAGGCTTACTCTAAAGGCTTTCCCTAAAGAAACCCTTACCTTTGTTCTTGTAAATCCATCCTTGTTTTCTGTGCCGTCCGACGAGATAAAATCCCAGTACGAGCTGGTTATTGGCCTGGAAGTCCATGCCCAGCTACTTACCGAAAGTAAAATTTTTGCATCCGATGCCAATCAGTTTGGCTCACTGCCTAACCGCAATATCTCAGTAATTACGCTGGGTCATCCCGGCACGCTGCCCAAACTTAATCAGAAGGCCGTTGATCTGGCGATCCGCTTTGGATTGGCAACGAATTCGACGATTTCCCGGCGGACGGTATTTGATCGTAAAAATTACTTTTATCCTGATCTTCCTAAAGGCTATCAGATTTCGCAGGATAAAGCTCCCATTTGCTGGGGCGGAGAAATCTGGATTAAACTGAAAGATGGCTCGGAAAAGGCCATCGAAATGCACCATACGCATTTGGAAGAAGACGCGGGTAAGTCCATTCACGACGAGCACTCTTCAGATACCCAGCTTGATTATAACCGGGCGGGAACACCTCTGATTGAAATCGTTTCGGATCCTTCCATGCGATCTGCTGAAGAGGCCGCCGCTTACGTTACGGAAATTCGGAAGCTGGTTCGTTACCTGGACATTTGCGATGGGAATATGGAGGAAGGAAGCCTTCGCTGTGACGTGAACGTTTCGGTGCGTAAATACGGCGAGCCGTTGGGAACGAAGGTGGAAATTAAAAACATGAACTCGGTTCGTTTCCTGCAAAAAGCGATTGAGTACGAATATGATCGTCAGGTAGAGATGGTCGAGGCGGGCGAGACCATTATTCAGGAAACCCGGATGTTCGATCCCGAAACGGGTCGGACTTACGGCATGCGGGTGAAGGAAACCATGAACGATTACCGTTATTTCCCCGAGCCGGATTTGGTACCTATTTTAATTACCGATGAGAAACTCGACGAGGTCCGCCGGCAAATGCCTACGCTGCCCCGGCAACTCGTGAAAACCTATACGCAGGATTTCGGCATTCAGGAAGCTGATGCGTTAAGTATTACCGAATCCAAAGAGTTAGTAGCTTATTTCGAAGCCGTGGTGGCCGAAAAAGTTAGTCCGAAAGTGGCCGCTAACTGGCTTATGGGACCCGTTCGCAGTTGGATGAACGAAAGCAAACAGGATATTGACGGCTTTACCTTAACTCCGGCTACACTAGCGGCTTTAATTCGTTTGGTAGAAGAAAATAAGGTTAGTAACTCGGCAGCGGCTCAAAAGCTGTTTCCGGCTCTTCTAGAAAAGCCCGAAGCTGAGCCATTGGCTTTAGCGGAAGAGTTACAACTCATCCAGCAGGGCAATAGCGAGGTACTTCAGGCGTTGATTGATGAGGTACTGAAGAGTCTTCCTGATAAGGTCAAAGAATATAAAAAGGGCAAAAAAGGTCTTTTGGGTTTATTCGTAGGCGAAGTCATGAAGAAATCCAAAGGTCAGGCCGATCCCAAAGTCACGAACCAACTCGTGATCCAATCCCTAGATGCTATTACTGTATGAAAATCGTTGTATCCCTGATTCTATGGCTTACCGGAGTGGTCGCTCTGGCTCAAAGCAATACTTCTTATACCATTCGCGGACGGGTTAATAATCCCAATGCGAATGAGAAGGCGTATTTACAGCTCATGAATGATCGGGGATTACCCGTTTCCATTGATTCTTCGCTGATTACTGCCAATGGCTTTGAAATGAAAGGTCAGGTTACCAATGGGGGCAGTTTTTACCGACTTTTAATGGGAGGTATTCCTCCCGTGATATTACTGCTGGAAGGCGGTGAAACCCTGGAAGTGGAAGCGGATACCAGACCCGGTAGCAAAGCGAAGGTAACGGGTTCCAAGAATATGGAGTATTACGCTCAGTTGAATAGCCTGAACGAAAATTTCAAAGCAAAAGTCGAGAAGTTGAATTTGTCTTACGAGCAGGCGACTCAGAAAAAAGACAAGGCCGCACAGCAGAAAATCCAGCAGCAGTTTGAGCAGGGACAAACCGAAATTGTTACTCAGGTAAAAAATCTGATTCCCCAAATGGGTTCTTCGCTGGCTACGCTTTATGCTACTAATTTTCTGAATCAGGAGCAGGACTTTGAAATATTTGAGCAGTTAGCCGATCGCTTTGAAAAAGAAAAGCCCAACGTTCGTATTTACCAAGCCTTTGTAGCGACCGTTCGACGGGTGCAGAGTAAAAAAAATGGGCTAGCCATCGGTTCTCCCGCCCCGGAGATTAACCTGCCTACGCCGGATAATAAAATCGTTTCATTGTCTTCTCTGAAAGGAAAATACGTCCTGATTGATTTCTGGGCGGGCTGGTGTGGTCCTTGCCGGAAAGAAAATCCTAACGTAGTTCGTCTGTATAATCAGTATAAAGACAAAGGCTTTGAAGTCTACGGGGTCTCGCTGGATTCGGACCGTAAGCAATGGCTGGATGCTATCAAGAAAGATGGCCTAACCTGGACGCAGGTATCCGATTTGAAATATTTTGATTCGGCGGCGGCAATGGCTTATGGCATTCAATACATTCCTTTTACGGTTTTAGTGGACCCCAAAGGTAACATCGTAGCCAAAGAACTCAGAGGCGAGGCACTCGAGGCCAAGCTCAAAGAATTACTGCCTTAAGGCTCTTATTTACCTTTGCTTATCTACCTTATACATCATGAAGCTCGCCATTATTGGATGCGGTAATATGGGAATGGCCTTTGCCAAATCCTTTATTCAGTACGATCTGGTTAAAAAAGAAGATCTGTTTCTCATTGAAAAATCAGCCGAACGCGGCGAAGCTCTCCGCAAGGATAAAACAGGGGTGGTGGTAGATACCATCGGCCCGAGAATCAGTGAAGTAGATTTAATTATTCTGGCCGTTAAGCCCCAGGATTTTGCAACGGTTCACGCCGAATTAAAACCCGTGATTCGTTACAATCAGGTTGTTTTGAGCATCATGGCAGGGGTTTCCATTCAAAAAATTCAAACCGTTCTTGATCATCCTTTAGTAGTAAGAGCCATGCCTAATACGCCCGCCATGCTGGGCATGGGTATGACGGCTTTTGCGGCGGCAAAGGAAGTAGATATTCAGAATTTACGCCGGGTAGAAAACCTGATTAATGCTACGGGCCGTTGCGTGTTTTTAGAAGATGAAAGCCTGTTGGATGCGGTAACGGCGGTGAGCGGCTCGGGACCCGCTTACTTTTTCTATCTGGTGAAAGCCATGGTGGAAGCGGGCAAGCAAATGGGCTTTTCCGAAAGTTTGTCTTCACAACTCGTCAAGCAAACCATGCTCGGTTCGTATCACCTGATTCAGACGTCCGATAAAAGCCTGGACGAATTAATTAAAGCCGTAGCCTCCAAAGGCGGTACGACTGAAGCCGCTTTAAAAACTTTCGAAGAGAATAATCTGGCTGAATCGCTGATCGCGGGGTTGCACTCGGCTCAGAAGCGTTCGACGGAGTTATCGAAATAGCGAATAAATGCCAAGATCAATCAGTAGCTGCTCTTTTAGGGCAGCTATTTTTATGGTCTCTATTAAAAAAAGTTAAAGGGTAGCACTAAAAAGAAAAGAGGCATTAAAATCGTGTATTCTTGCCTACCGGGCTTTGTAAAGCCTTTTCAGAAACCTACGTAGACCGAATTATGAAAACGAAAGTAACCGTCCTCTTGGGCATCTGCATCATAAGTATACTGATGGGGTGTGCCTCTACGAAGTCCAGTAAGTTTAGTTCCATGAGCGTGCCAATGGGCATGGATAAAAAGGACGTACTGGCCAAGTTTGGCTCACCTTATAAGTCAGGATATTTTAAAGATACAAATCAGATTTTTCGAGAAGATTGGTATTACAAAGAGAGTTTCTATATACATGGCTGGGTTGACGTGGTTAATATCATCCACTTTGAAAATGGAAAAGTAGTCAGCCTTGAGCCCTTACCCGAACAACGGCCTTATCTGGTGGGCGGGGATCGGGAGATAGGGACAACGTCCGCTGAGAAGAAGCCTTGATATAGGAAGCGTATTACATAACTCTATTGACTATTAAAGGAGCATTTTAGCTCATCTTTATGGAATTAATGAACAATTATTCCTGCAATTTTGGAATTTATTTCCAAAATTGCAGGAATAATTGTTCATTCTATGCCTTTTGATCGAATTATCGCTAATCGCGTTACAGAACGCTTAACCAATTTACCATCTGTAGCACTCGTTGGTCCTAGACAAGTAGGAAAGACGACGTTAGCCAAGAGGTTAGTTAAGCAAATTGATAAGGATAGCATTTATTTGGATTTAGAATCACAGGAGGATTTTAACAAACTAAGCAATCCTGAGCTATATCTTACTGAAAGACAAGATAAACTTGTCGTCATTGACGAAGTCCAGCGAATGCCGGAATTATTTCCGATACTTCGTTCCGTAATTGACCGAAATCGAGAAAACACTAGATTTTTATTGTTAGGATCAGCTTCCCCTGAATTGCTGGCTAAAAGTTCAGAAACGTTAGCGGGGCGTATTTCCTATATAGAAATTCATCCTCTCCTCTTTCCTGAAGTACAGCAGGAAATTTCATTTCGGGAATTATGGCTAAAGGGAGGATTTCCTGATATGCTATTAGCGGCGAGTGACGAGGTAAGTTTCCTTAATCGGCTAGATTTCATTCAGACCTATATTGAGCGAGAGCTACCATTGTTAGGACTCTCAGCTTCGCCCGTTTTGCTTAGAAATTTACTACGAATGATCGCTCACGTACATGGGAATATTTTAAATTACTCGGATATTTCCCGGTCATTGGGAATTGATGTAAACACCCTCAAGAGATATCTGGATTACTTCGAACATTCCTTCTTGATACGACGATTACAGCCTTACTACGCTAATATCTCAAAGAGGCTAGTTAAGTCACCGAAAATTTTCATTTGTGATTCAGGACTTTTGCATGCAGTTACTGGCATTGAGACAGAAGAAGACCTAGAGGGGTTTGCGAGGAAAGGAAATTCGTGGGAAGGCTTTGTTCTTCAGCAGGTAATCTCGCAGTTGAAACCCTCAGTCGAGCCTTATTTCTATCGTACTCAGGATGGTTCGGAGCTTGATTTAGTCTTAGTGAAAGGAATGACTCCAGTAGTAGGGATTGAAGTGAAATATACGAATACCCCCAAATTAATGAAGGGTAATACCGTAGCTGCTCAGGATTTAGGGAATATCCCAATTTATGTAATAACTCCTTCGATAGGAGAAGATTACGAATTAAACCAACAAACAAAAGTGACCAGTTTTGAACGCATCTTTACTCATCTAAAGCAGGCCAAGCTTATCTGAAATTTAGGAATCCAACGTTAAAAAAAACGCACTTCTACGCGAACCGTACTGCTAACGCTTTTCCCTTTCCTACGAGCCGGCTTCCATTCCGGCCCTTCTTTAACCAGACGAATGGCTTCTTCATCACAGCCATAGCCTAGGCCTTTCCTGACTTTGATAGTGCCTATGCGGCCATCATCTTTAATTTGAACAGATAGGATTACCGTACCGGAAATGCCTTTTTCTTTGGCTAACTCCGGCTTGCGAAGGTTTTCTTGCAAATAGGTTTTGTAAGCCTCTGAGCCCATCACTGGTTCGGCTTCTGTTTTCCGCTTTGTTTTTCCGTATCCAACTACTACCACTTCGCTTAAAGCCTCATTATCGGCTTGAAGCGTAATGACCGAAGGAAAAGGAGCCTGAAGGGTCTGATTTTTATAACCGATCAACGCTAGGACTATTTCTGGCCCTAAAGTATTGGGTATGAACGCCCGGCCCATGCTGTCGGTAACTACGCCTTTTCTACCGTCTTTATCCTGAATCATTACCCCCGGAATGGGATTTTTTCCCTCATCAACGATAGTAATAAGATTTTTTTGGTTTTCCGTATCTACTTTTCGGGCTAAGGGAGTATCCGTTCTAGCGGCGATGTTAACCCCGGCAGCCTTACCTTGTAACGCAAGTGAAATGATATCAGGAGTTTGTATATTCTTCGTAAAACCAGAATCAGGTAATTGAAAACTCCGGGCGGCTAGTGCTGGCATTTTTGCTAAGGTCTGCGAGTCAGTAGGTGGAGCAGCCCGCATGGCCATTACCTGAGGCTTTTCATCTTCTGCCAATGCATCAGCAGAAACTAACGGCTTTTTTGGTAGAGCTTCCACCCGAGGAGCTTCAGCCAGGCTAATTTCTGGCTGACTTGCTTCAGGAGTAAGGAGCGAATCAGTGGATTGGGTTTGTGGGCTGGCCGCCGGAGCCGTGACCTGACTGATTTCAGGAGTGGAATCCAGTTGCAGCCACAGCACATAACCCGTCAATAACAAACCTATGAAACTGGCCGCTAAAGCCCATTTCTTCCAGCCTAGTTGCAGGATTGGCGTGGGGCTGATGCGGTTATCTAACTGATCGTACAGGGCTTTTAAGTCCGGCTTTTTTTCCGCCATTGCCTCGAAACCTTCCAGTGCATCCGCAATGAAAGGATCCTCCAGAGCCGCCCGCTCGACGGCGTGCTGCTCCTGAGCATTTGCTTCGCCCGCTATGTAGCGGCGAAGTAAATCCGGGGTGATATCAATGGGGCTTTTAGCCATAGTTTTTCTTACGCCAAACGCTCGTTTATACGTTCGATGCAGAGCTTTAAATTTCTTCTTCCGTTCTGAATAAAACTTTTGACCTGATTAAAATCATAACCCGTTTCATCGACGATCTGCTTGTAACTTTTTTCCTGCAAAAAAAATAAACTCACCGTGCGGTGTTGATCGGGGTTAAGCTTACCCATGCATTCTTCCAGAGCCTGCACCTCAAGTGGCTCGTCAGATTCTTCGATGATTAGATGCTCGGGAGCCTCGGATTCCATACGCTCAGGATCAAAAAAATCCTGGACTTTTGTTTTCTGGCTTCTCAGCCGCATCAGACAGTAGTTTTTCACTACGCTATGTAGCCAGCTTTTCCAGTTACTAATTTCATGCTGCTGGGCTTTGGCAATGACCTCCTCAAAAACCTGCATCACGGCATCCTTCGCTTCGTCTTCGTCCTTCAGATACTTGTAGCAAACTGCGTAAAGCATTTCCATGTGCGGCTGATAAAGTTTTCCCAGTAATTGCAAATCACCGCTCTGTCGGTACTGGCTAAGCAGTTCCGATTCGTCGGGAGTGGATTCTGATTTGCGAAATACTTTTAGAAACACTGAATCAAAAACGTTGATGGATTATCCTGCGAATAAAGGTGAGCGTATTGGCTTTTACAAAAAATGAAAAAAATGAACCTGCTCTTATGGAATTTATAAAGTGGCTGCATCCATGAGCTGAACACAAACTCTGGACAGCCATGCGATACCTTTTTCTTTTGTTGTTACTTCCCTTTATAAGCCACGCCGAGATAGAACCCAAAGGGCTCGATTCCAGACTTGAAAAGGTAACGGTGTTTTTAAATGGTGCCCAGATCAGCCGTAAAGCTCAGACGGCTATTCTGGCGGGCAAGTCCGTCTTTTATTTCAGAAATCTGTCGCCTAAACTTGATAAGGAAAGTATTCAGTTGAAAGCCGAAGGAGATTTTACCGTTTTGTCCGTTCAAACCGAAAAGTCTTACTATGAACTAGGGGCTAGTCGGCTGGCTAAAAACAGGGAATACGAAAAGAAAAAAGACGAGATAGAGGCCAAACAGCAGGTTGATCAAAAGCTCTTGGACGTTTATCGACACGAAGAAGAACTGTTGTTGAAAAATCAGACCCTTGGGGGAAAGGAACAATCGCTCAAGGCGAGTGAAGTAAAAGAAGCCGCCGATTTTCAGCGGCAACGATTAACCGAAGTGTATACCAAACAACTGGAAATTGATCGCAGAATAAAGGCTTATGCCGAAGAAATCAAAGAGTTGAACCGCCAGCAAACTATTCAGTTAGCCAATGCGGATCAACAGGTAACCGAAGTTTGGGTAACGATTAATGCGGCCCGGCCCGTGGCAACAACTCCTTTGACCCTAAGCTATTTTGTGAGTGACGCGGGTTGGATTCCCAGTTATGATTTACGGGCGAATGATCTTTCCAAGCCTTTAAAGTTAGGATACAAAGCTCAGGTTTTTCAGTTTTCGGGAGAAGACTGGGATCAGGTGAAGCTGAGTCTCTCTACGGCAGACCCGCGACGGAAAAATGTGCAACCCGAACTTCGGCCCTGGTATGCAGGTCGGACGAACACCTATAAAGAATTTGAAAAAGAAGCCCTCGCTCTGTATAATCCATCCGTTCGGCAGGTTTCTGGTAAGGTAAGCGATGAAGAGGGTAACGGAATAGCAGGGGCAACGGTTATGCTGGTTGGTACTTCGTTAGGGACCATTACGGATGTTAATGGGATGTACCGTTTAAGTATTCCGCCGAAGCTCTCTCAGGAGAATAGACAGATCAGTTACTCCATAATTGGAACCGTAACCGCGTATCGACCCATTGAAAATGAAATAACAAATGTGTCGCTAGTTTCGGATACAAAGGCTTTGCAAGAAGTAGTGGTTGTTGGTTATGGCAATGCAAGAAGAGAAGAGGGTTCGATGGCTCTTGCTTTAAGGGGAAAAGGTATGGCAGTGCCGCTGGAAGTCCAGGAAAAGCAAGCTCCTACCAGCTTTACCTATCAAATTGAAATGCCTTATAGTATTCTCAGTGATGGAAAATCCTACGCTGTAGAGATCAAGGAAGAAGAAGTGCCGGCTCGTTATATCTATACAGCCGTTCCGAAGTTAAGCTCCGACGTAATGCTAACGGCTGAGATTGCAGACTGGAGTAATTATCAGTTGCAGGAGGGTGAAATAAATCTTTTCTTAGAAGGAACCTTCGTAGGTAAAACGCAACTCACTCTGCCGCAATCTTCGGATACCCTGAAACTGAATTTAGGCCGGGATGCTTCTGTTCAGGTTAGTCGAAAGGCGGTGAAGGAATTTAGCAAAACTTCTTTTTGGGGAAATAACCGCATACAGGATTTCGCTTATGTAATCAATCTGCGTAATGCTCGTAAGCAGTCCATTAACCTGATGGTGTACGATCAGTTCCCTTTGTCGAACGTGAAAAACATAGAAATTCTTAATAAAAAAGCTTCCCAAGCCGAGGTCAATGAAGAAACAGGACTTATCATCTGGAATGTACAGATAGCAGCGGGTAAAGCGGAAGCTCTGCGATTCGAATACCGGATTCAATCGCCAAAGGAAACTCTTCTAGCTGAGCGTTAAACTTAAAATCAAAGAGCGAAACCCGAGTATCAAACCACTAAAAGCTCCACGAGGATGGAGCTTTTAGTGGTTTGATATAGATGTTTGGTTAAGGGAAAAAGTTCCAGGAGAGCGGGGATTAGAGACTTTTGACCTGAGTGACGTAGGCACCGAAGACACCTAACCCGTTTTTGATATTGCTATACACCGGCATAGCCTCGGCAAAGGGATTGTCTCCCACTTCACGTTGCCGCTTGATGGTCCGATAGAATTCGTAATAATTTTTATCGACGTGATAAACAAACGAGTAACGAGGAGCCGTGCTGGTGATTTTGGTATCGGTAGCACTGCTGGCATGACCTACTAAAAAGTTTAGTGTCTGAGTAGAATAGGTGGCACCTGCGGCCTGATTCTCGTTTAAGAATGCTACCACTTCGGCGTTTTTGAGTTTGATGCAGGTTGAATCACCCGAAGCGGCCTTGACTTTGTAGGCAGAACCTTCGCCGCTCCCCACCAAGTAATACTGCGTAGCCTTGGTTTGGGTATTGGTCCAGGACAAACTTCTTTTACGGTATACTTTATACGTCGAAGTCTGATCCCGCTCGTAGGTTAGTTCACTATCCTTAGCTGAGAGGGCACTCGGAACCCGGGGAATGGTGCAGGTAGCCTCAGTAGCGGGCAAACCGGGGGCGGTTACTTTCAGTGTGTAGGTGCGTCCGGCCACGAGTGCAAAGCGGCTGGCGGCAATTGTATAGGTATTGTTTTTAGCGTTGGTGAGTTGTACTTCCCGGTTACCATCAGAAAGGAAAACAGTGGCGTTGAGAATAGGATTAACCTGACCACGGTCGCCGCTGCCGGGTCCGTCGATGGGACGGTTTTCGTTGACAATGGCAGTAATGTCGGTATCGGTGGGATTCAAATAGCACTCCACCACGAGCTTGGGATCATTTTCAATGATAATGTCATCGGATTCTTTGACGCAGGAAGTCAGTGAGAAAACGATCATAAAGAGAGCAGAGATAATGGGTAGGGATTTCATAATCAAGGGCATGAGAAATGGAGCAGAGTTAAAAACAGGCACTAGAAATTCTGTCTGACTTCGGAGTAGAAGTCGGAAAGGGGTTATGTTTGAATAATTACTGGCGGAGTTAAAAAGGGCAATTCAAACCTTACGTCAGAGAGTAGCAGGACCCTCGGTCGTAAAAGAGATGTTTTAAGTAGCGGTGTTGTTTGACTTTACAAAGATGGTAAATGATGATAAATTGATATAAGTTAGTTCGACCAATTGTAAGAAAAGGGGGGTATTTGGTGAAAGAGGGGTAATTATCGAAAGATAAGAGCTTGAAATAGCCCCCAAATGGTTCTAAATGCACTTTTTTCGGAAAAAGACAAGTAGTTGATTAAAAGTAGTTGATGGGAAAATCTGATGAATTCATCAGATTAAATGATGATGGAAACGCTTGCGTATACTTATATTTTATCTTATATATGAGTATAAATATGTATTAATTGCTTTTGTTAGTGATGAGTGCTAAAACTTAAGATAGAGTTACCAGGAGATAAAGGAAAGATTTGACCTGAATGCAAAAAAAAGGAGAGGAATATCCTCTCCTTTTTAAGTAATCTGCTCTATTATTATGAATCTGCTTTTACTAAAATTTGAAGTTATACGATACGCTGGGCAGGATAGGGAATAAGGTTACCTGCTTGAGCGTGTTGGTGGTGTTCTTCGTTCCGGTTGTCGTGCTGCTTTGCGAAGCATCGAAATAGTAGAAGAAGGGATTTTGGTGGTTAGTGGCGTTAGATATGCTGATTTCCCAGGTACGCTCGTGCCCTTTTTTCGTTTTATGGAACTGTACCCCTACGTCCAGACGCTGGTAAGCGGCAGCCCGGAAGTTGTTGCGTTGACCATATTCCTGGTATACGCGTCCGGTGTAGTTGCTTTTATCACCCAGGTTTTTCAGGGCACTATTGCCTTGAATCCAGTATTGTCCTTTGGGTAGTGTCATGGCCTGGCCTGTTCCGTAAACGTAAGTAGCTGAGAAGGTTACTTTAGGGCTCAGGTGATAGGTACCTACCAGCGATACATCGTGACGACGGTCATAACGAGCCCAGAATTTTTTACCGAAATTCAGTTCGTCGAACTGTTGTTGAGTCCAGGATAGCGTATAGCCAGCCCAACCCGTAAAACGACCCGCTTTTTTCTGAAGCAAGAGCTCCGTTCCGTAACTCCAGCCTTTTCCGTAAGTGATTTGATCTTCCCAGCTTACTTGGTCAGAACCGTCGTAAGAAAACGAACTCGCTCCTTCCTTGTAAGCAACCATGTTATTCATGCTCTTGTAAAATCCTTCTGCCGTGAAGCTCCATCCTGATTTCATATCTTTAGCGATACCGAAAGCCGTCTGTTGAGAATACTGAGGAGCCGTTTGATCCGAAGAAGGAATCCATAAATCCGTGGGTAGGCCGATACCTGAGTTAGACAGCAGGTGAACGTACTGGTTCATGACGGAGTAGGAAGCTTTTAATGCCCACTGTCGCGGCAGGGTATAAGCAATAGCTAAACGTGGCTCAGGGTTAGTGTATACTTTTGTCTCACTTTTGAAGGCACTCAGGCGAAGACCAGCATTGATTTTCAGAGCAGGAGTGGGGCTGTAAGTATCCTCCAGGTATATCGCACCTTCCACACTACGTAAGGTTTCAATGGCGGGAGCAGGCGAATTAAAATCTTTATTAACCGTTGATGTGCTGGGGTTAAACTGGTGGGCCGTTGCGATCACACCCGCTTTGAAGATGTGCTGACTGCTAGGTACCCAGGTGAAATCCGTTTTCAGGCTCATGTCGCGAATGCCAGTCGCGTTGTTGAGGCGGAAGGTAGTGGCAGCTTCATCAGTAACTACGTCGCGGGACATATGAACATGAGAATGATACTGCGTAAAAATGGCTGAAGTCGTTGCCGTAAGACCGGGGCTGAAGCGGTGTTTCCAGCGAAGCGTTCCGACGGTGTTACCCCAGTTAAGGTTACCGCTTTCGTTGCTGATCTGACCAGCCGTAGTGTAAACGAAGCGATCTTTACCCGTATAGGCACTTACCGAAATGTAATCGTTAGGTGTAACGTCGAAGCTTGCTTTTACATTGAAATCGTAGAAATATCCATTGCGGTCAGCGATGTTTTTCACGAAAGGGCGAAGAACCACGTCTGCATACGTACGACGAGCCGAGACCAGGAAGGATGATTTGCCTTTTTGGATGGGGCCGTCGAGAGTGAAACGGCTGGAGATCAAACCAATACCGCCTTCGCCGTGCCATTTTTCCTGATTACCGTCTTTCATTTCCATTTCAACTACCGATGAGAGACGACCACCGAAGTGAGCTCCAAAACCGCCTTTGGTTAAGTTAACCGACTGGATGGCATCCCCATTGAAAAGAGAAAAGAAGCCAAACAGGTGAGAAGTATTATAGACCGGAGCGTCGTCGAGGAGAATCAGGTTTTGATCAGGACCGCCGCCGCGAACGTACATACCCGTTGAACCATCCGTGCCTTTCTGAACTCCAGGCATAAGTTGAAGCGACTTGAGCACATCTTTCTCACCCAGCAGGGAAGGAATTTCTTTGATTTGCTGGATGGGCACAGAAAGCGTAGACATCTGTACGGACTCCGACACTTTGGATGAGCCATTACCCGTGCGACTCTTAACAACTACTTCCTGAAGCGTAGAACTTTGGGCCTCTAAAGAAACATTAATGGTAGTGTTGGTATTGACATCGGTGGCCATGCTTTCGGTTTTGTAACCAATGAAGGAGAAAGCAATTTGAACGAAAGGCCGGGCTGGTAATTCGATGGAGTAGTAACCCTGAGCGTTTGTGGTGGCTCCCAGACCTAAGCTAGGCAGTGAAACACTTACGCCGACCAGAGCGGTACCCGACTGGGCTTCCCGAACATAACCACTGAGGGTACGAACGTTACGGCGTTGGTTTTGGGCTACTTGCTGAGCAAAAACCAGAGAGCTGCTCAAAATGAGCATCAGCGTAATCAGGTGGCGTGCGGCAGATTGGAGCGGTTTCATGTAAAGTAAGAGCGATACTATTTTTTTAGAGCAGTTATTGTCTTTTGACTTTACAAAGATGAAGGACGAAAAGGGGGCAGAGGGGCCGAATTCGACTAAGGGAAGGAGCTACGGGGTAATCAGTAAAACTAGGTGGATAAACAAAAGTCAATAAGTAGAAAGGGGGAGACGAATGGCAGGAAATACCCTTTTTTTGGGAAAAGCAGAACGGGCAGATTAAATAAGTGCGTGTAGAATGGGGTAAACGGGAAAGAAAAACAGGTTTGATCGCTCTTTATTCATTCTTCAGGGAGGGAGGACTAGCCAATTTGGCGAATAATGACCGCTAATTTTTTTTTCATAAAAAAAATTAGCGGTCATAGGGGGAAAGGTAATGTGGGCTGTCTTCAGCTAGTAAACCATATATCACCTTAACCGACGGTTCAGCTTTACGGGTCATTGCCAGGTAGAGAGGCTGTTAGCTCTATGTCAACAAAAGTCAAATTTGTCAACAGTGATCGCTCTACCTTTTTTGTTACAGCCCGTCAGCGGGTAGATGCCTATTTCAAAGAGAATAACCTCAGCACACACGCCAACGGGGCCATGTGGTTCAAAGCTTTATTCTTTCTAGGCGGTTACGTAGCTCTCTACACGCTAATTATTTCCAATCAGTTTTCTACTTCAGCAATGCTGGGTATGGTAGTTTTGTTGGGAATGTTTGCTGCCTTTATTGGCTTTAATGTATCCCACGATGCCTTGCACGGAGCTTTTTCTTCAAAAGCCTGGGTTAATCGTTTATTAGGGAATAGCTTTTATTTACTGGGAGCGAATCCGTATGTCTGGAAGGTAACCCATAACATTGTTCACCATACGTACACCAATATCCCGGGTCACGATGAAGACATTGAAATTGCCCCAGGGTTGGTTCGCCTCGATGCCGATGAGCCGCTACGCTCCTGGCACAAGTATCAGCATTTCTATACCATTCCGCTTTATTCACTGGCTTCGCTTTCCTGGGTTTTCCGAAAGGACTACGTGAAGTTTTTCAAGAAAAACATCGGTTCGTCTCACGATAACTCTCAGCACCCCCGCTCGGAGTATTACAAACTCTTTATTTCCAAAGCAGTGTATTACCTGCTTTTCCTAGTTATTCCTTATCTGGTGCTGGATTTGGCTTGGTATGAAATCGCTCTGGGCTTTTTAATCATGCATATTGCCGAAGGGTTGGTGTTAGGTCTGGTTTTTCAACTGGCTCACGTCGTGGAAGGAACTGATTTTCCCGTGCCTGACCAAAAGGGGAATGTACTTAATGCCTGGGCCGTGCATCAGATGTATACCACAGCTAATTTCTCTCCCCGAAGCGGACTGGCTGCTTTTCTTTGTGGCGGGTTAAATCGTCAGATTGAACACCATTTGTTTCCCAAGGTGTGCCATATTCATTATCCTGCTGTCTCGGCCATTGTGAAGCAGACCGCCCTTGAACACGGCTTACCTTACCTGGAAAATGAAACGTTTGCAGGAGCTCTGGCTTCTCACTACCAGGTCCTGAAGAAAATGGGAACGACTGAAGTAAAGGTTAATGTAGCCAAGGAAGAGTTCGCTTTTTAAGTTGATTGGATGTTTACACAAAGCCCTTGGTAATCGCCGAGGGCTTTTTTGGTAGGTGCAAATTATTGATAATCAAAAGGTTTATTAGGTATTGTCAGGAATTATTCGTAACTTCAAAAAAATCCAGTCAGACAGAACAAAAGCCTATGAAGCCATCCCCCCTTGAGATACAGCGAACGATTACATTGATTGCCCGCAAACTTGCCACACCTGCCATTCAGTTAGAACGGAATTATTCCCAAAAAGAAGGATTTGAGGAAGCCTACCGCATTCTGGAAGAAAATTGCACCAGCTATAACCTCATTAAAGTATTGGAAACCCGCCATGCCCGGGCCATTGCTATCTTGGCTGTTGATTACATGAATGGCTCCTGTGAGCAGAGTAAGCTAGTGAATCTTCAATAAAGGGCTCTTCATCTTTCGCCCGGAATTAATGCCCTAACCAGTAAGTAAATGACCTGAACCGAGCCACTCTACCGAGCTCGGGCAGGCACGTATTTTTTAATATCCATCACTCCTTAGATAATACTAAGATTAACGATATATTTTCATGAAACCCACGAAATATCAGATTAATAAAACGATTGCAGAAGTAGTTAATAAACTCGAACGCCTGGGAGAAAATCCAGTTGACAATTTTCCAGAGAAAGAAGGTCTTCAGGAAGTTCAGGCTATTTTAAAAGAAGGTCGTACGCGTTATTCATCCATTAGTAAATTAAAAACCCGGCAAGCCCGGGCTATGGCCCTTCTGGCCGTTGATTACGTAAATGGAGGCTGTTCGGCTCATAGCTTAATGAGCTTTAAGTAATACTAGTACCAATGAAAAGGGCCGTCAGGATTTCTCCCGACGGCCCTTTTCATTTTAAAAACACCTTAGATATTCTTCTTTTTCAATTCTTTAACTGCAAAATCAACCGCACGAGCCGTGAAGGCCATGTACGTGAGTGAGGGGTTCTGGCAACCTGCTGAAGCCATGAACGAACCATCAGTTACGAATACGTTTTTAGCATCCCACACCTGATTGTGTCCATTCAATACGCTCGTTTTAGGATCTTTACCCATGCGGGCCGTACCCATTTCGTGAATCGCCATACCCAGGTAAGAACCGTTATCGAACGTGCGAATGTTTTTCACGCCTGCTGCTTCCAGCATTTCAGCGGCATCGTTCATCATGTCCTTACGCATTTTGTGCTCGTTTTCGCGTAAATCCGCATCAAACACAACCGTAGGCAGACCCCACTTATCTTTCTTGCTACGATCCAGGAACATCCGGTTTTCGTAAGCGGGTAAAGTTTCACCAAAACCACCCAGGTTCATCGACCACGGACCGGGCTTGGCTGCTTTTTCTTTCAGCTCGGCTCCAAAGCCCATTTCTGCCACTAGGCCATTCCAGCCCTGACGGCTACCGCCACCTTGATAACCGAATCCACGCAGGTAATCACGTTTGTCGTTACCAATATTGCGGTAACGAGGAATATAAATTCCGTTAGCCCGGCGACCGAAGTAATATTTATCTTCCATTCCCTCAACAATACCACTGGCACCCGTGCGGAAGTGGTGATCCATCAGGTTATGACCTAACTGACCCGAATCGTTGCCAAATCCATTAGGGAAACGATCTGAAATCGAGTTGAGTAATAGGGCTGTTGAGCCAATGGCTCCACCGCAAACGAATACGACTTTCGAGAAGTATTCCATCACGGCATTCGTTTCTGAATCAATAATGCGAACGCCTTTCGCTTTTTTCGTCTGAGGATCATAAATGATTTCAGAAGCGATGCTATTAGGACGAATCGTCAAACGACCCGTAGCCTGAGCGGCTGGAATCGTAGCTGAAGGGCTGCTGAAGTAACCGCCGTAGGGGCAACCCAGCGAGCAAAGGTTACGGTATTGACAGGGGCCACGGCCTACTTTCTGCTGAGCAGGACCCGCCTGAGTTAAGTTAGCTACCCGGCCAATCGTCATTTTACGATTGGGGAATTTAGCTTCAATACCCTGCTTCACTGCCGTTTCAGCACAGTTCATCTGCATAGGAGGCAGGAACTCGCCATCGGGAAGTTGAGACAGGCCATCTTTACTACCCGATACACCAACGAATTTCTCAACGTAGCTATACCAGGGAGCAATTTCAGCATATCGAACGGGCCAGTCCGTACCAATGCCTTCTTTGGCGTTGGCTTCAAAATCTAAATCTGAAAGACGGTAACTCTGACGGCCCCACATGATGGATTTACCACCCACAATGTTTGGACGGTACCAGTCAAAGCGTTTGAGCTCTTCGTAAGGAGCATCTTTATCGTTAAACCAGTAATTTTTATTGGCTTCACCGTAGGGGTAATCCCGGCTCAGGAAGGGGTGAGAGGCCCGCTCTTCGTTTGTAATCCGGCCCCGGTGAGTAAGTTCCCAGGGTTTTTTCAGAGCGTTTTCATAATCCGTTACGTGTTCGAATTTATGTCCTCGTTCCAGTACCAGCGTTTTAAGGCCTTTTTCGGTTAATTCTTTGGCAGCCCAGCCACCCGAAATACCCGAACCTATAACGATGGCATCATATGTATTTTGCTCGTTTGCTCGAAGAATGTTCATTGGATTAGTAGTTCTGTTGCTAAACTTCAGGGGCTCAGCATAAGTAATAGGGTAACAAGAGGGAGGTAAAACAACCTAGGTTGCCCAGGTTTTCTGACCGGGCTTCAAAGGAATACATCCTTCGTAACGACCGGGTACATATTCGTAACTCAGGGCCTGGGTAGCTCCGATTTCGGAAGTGAAATACCCAAACATGCTGAGTTCTTTAATCGTAAACCAAAAAGGAACTTCTTTGACTCCGGCTTTGCGATCTGCAAAGGCGTTGGCTTCTTCCAGTTTCAAAATATTCGTCTTTTCCTGAATAGAAGCATCCTTGAAAGCCTTTCCGTAAACGGCTTTGGTTTCGCGGTCTACTCGGGCCAGCCCCTGCTGCAAACGATCCTGATATTCTTTGGGGTAGCAATCAGAAACGAGAACATTCAGGAATGGACCTACGCCAGCAGCTTTAGCTCCCGGAGAATCGGCTGTGGTCGGTAGGATCACATCGGCAATTTCAGCAATGAGGTCTTCGGTAGGCTGATCAAAGATCAGTTTAGAGGCAGTTGTAGGCAATGCCCGGCGGCCTTCAACGATGTCGGCCAGGGCTGGAGTCACCAGCAGACCACCCATCATAACCCCTACCATTTGTAGTGCTTCTCGGCGTTTCATGCAAAAAAGTAACGTGTTAAGTAAAAAATGTTAGGCAATTCAGGGAACCATAAGTGGACTGAATAAGCAGGGAAAGGTACTAAATAAACATGGATAGACAAAAAGATATCGCTGAAATGTCCTATTTATAAGATTAACTTTTACATGAAAGAAGGAAGAGAAAAAAGGAACGATCAGCAGGATGTCAGAGAAGAATGATTCAAGTACCTATGCCTGGTTTAAGTACTTAAGCTATTATCAAACATTTATTACTATTGGTAGAATGAGTTGAATTACGTGCCTGTAAGCTATGAAGGGTTTTGTAGACTCCAGATTGTAATAACCTTAGCTTATAAAAGTACGGATATTTAGATTAGGTAATTATATAGGTATTAAATGGAATAAAAAGTTATGTGTATTTTTTTTCAATTACATCTCTGGTTTTTTGAGGGACAATCCCTGAACTTATGTATATTAGTTAACCACAGCAAGCGAGAACATGCGGTTAAAAGGCATAATGCTTTATTTCTGAGTAAGTTGCTAGGCATGAACAAGAAAACCTGAGGCTATTCTGGAAACCCATACTGTTCCTTGTTTTGGTAGTAAATGTTTATAGTAATGCGATTTGTTAGTTCATCTACGCAAAGCCACCTTAACCCATGAAACACACCGCCTGAAGTCGCAGGTATTACCGTAAGTTAGTAAACTAAGAATGACTCAGGAAATTTATTTATAATTCTTCTCCGGTCTACCCGGAAGGAGTGGTTTTGAATTAATTCACTAGGTCCAAGGAGTTAATTAAATTGACCCATGCAAACTTTTTTCAATGTTACCATGCTAGCCGCCTCTGGTGAAGGTAAGACTACGTTTTTGTCTTCCATGGATGAAAACATACGAAACGATTTGTCCAGTAACATCGGATTGAATTTGAGTTTAAATCCTGAACTAGCCGCCAAGTTAGATCAAAACAAAGAAAGGCTGAAGGCATCTCTTTCTAAAGGAACCATCACCTGTTTTGATGGAATTCAATCCACGGCTGATGCTTCTTCGTATCCGTTAGAAATCTCTCATAAAGATTCGGATCCCTTCTTAGTAGTTTCTTTCACTGACATTCCCGGTAACTGGATTACGGATGATTCGGAAAAGGTTATTTCCTATCTAAAGAATTCCTCAGTAATTGTGATTCCTGTCGATGCCAGTGCGATTATGAACGATCTCACTGAGCAGAAAACGAATGCTGAAAATTTATTCCGTGTATTGAAGCCCGGTTTGGAGCAATCCAGTGAACCGCGTTTGATTTTATTCATTCCTACCAAGTGCGAAACATATATAAATAATGAAGCCGCTTCCGCTCGCTTGGTGAATAAAATTAAAATGGTTTATAAGGAAATCTTTGACCATATCACCTGGACGTCCCACGTGAAATCGGCCATTATTCCTATTCAAACCCTGGGGAATTGCTCGTTGATGTATCATAAGAAGGTGAAGATTGATAATGAAGAAGTCTGGAAACCGATCTTCAGCGTCACCCAGCGGAATCAGTACAATCCTCAGGCGATTGAGTATCCTTACATGTATCTGCTTTCTTTCATTTTAGAGCAACATTACCTGAACCGTAAAAAGGGTTTTATGGGCTTTTTCAGGAATCTGTTCCGGGAACTGAATTACCTTAAACTGACCAACGAAAAACTTAATTCTCAGTGCAAGTCCTATAGCCAGTTGAAAGTAATTAGTTAGGCTAGGGGTCGGGATGTTAACCCTCATAATCAGTGCCTTGGGCAGCTGGAAGGGTTGGCTTATACACGGCTTTTTGAAAGCTTCTTTAGAGTTAGAAGCGTTTAGCCTTTTCAGATGCTTCACGTATAGGCTTCAGGGTTTAATTTACTGGTACCAGAGGCTTTTGATTAAAATTTTTGAGATATACATCCCCATGCCTAATCTTATTGCAGCGAGTATCCAACAAATTGTCAACCAGCGTACGCAGTTTGCCGAACGGATTTCGGATGATATTCAGCGACTTTCGTTAATGAGTCATTCCATTTCGGTGCTGGAAAATGTCAAGCAAAAAGTAAGTGATCACGCGTCGCCTCATTTGCTTGAAGCCATCCGGCGGGCTGACCTACCTGCTTTACTGAACCGCATCGAAAGCGAGCAGCAGTATTTGTCTCAGCTTAACCAACGCTTTTCCAGAAAAGGGATCAGCATTGGCGTGATTGGGCGGGCCCGGCAGGGAAAAAGCCGTTTGCTGCAAAGCCTGTCAGGGCTGGATCATACGATCATTCCAGATGGCAATGGTTCGCATTGCACAGGTGTATTGAGCGTGATTGCCAACAGCGATCAGAAAATAAGAGCACGGGTGGAATTTTACAGCCGAACGGATTTTTTCCAAAGTAAAATTCTGCCTTATTTTAAAGAATTACCGCTGAGTCTAGCTCCTGCGAACCTGGCTGAATTTGTTTCTCAGGAATTACCTGAGCCACCCGCACAGGCTAGTACCGTGACGGTGGCCCGATATAAAAAACTTCAGGAAATTCATGAGAATTTTACGCTATATCATCATTTACTAACGGGCTTAACCCTGGAAATTCCCGCCGGGCAAATCCGTCAGTACGTAGCTCAGGTAAATGAAAGTCGGGAGCCGATTTTTTATTACCTGGCGGTAAAACAGGTACATATTCAAAATTCATTTCCCCTGGCTCAGGCCGGCCCCATTACCCTGATTGACATGCCGGGACTGGGTGATACCGGACTGGTAAACGAGGAAAACCTCATCCGTTCGCTGGCCAGTGATATTGACTTCATTCTCTTTGTACGCAAGCCAGACCCCCTGGGTGCTACCTGGGAACCCGCCGATTTGGATTTGTATCAATTCTGCGAGCAGGCCATTACGCAAACGCCGGGCGTGAGCCTGCCAGCCTGTTCTTTCCTGGTACTCAATCACACGAAAGGTAGTACGGATAACGCTAAAAACTGTCAGGATTTATTCATGACTGCCGAGCGAAACGGGCTCCATTTTAGTCAGATGGTTACCGTGGACTGTTCGAGTGCCGAGGAGGTGGAAGAGAAAGTTTTTAAAGAAGTATTGAAGGATTTACAGGATAAACTCAAACACTGGGATCAGCAATACGAACAGAATTACCAGCGTAAAATGAATCAACTGGATCAGTCTATTAACCAGGCGATCGATTACTTTAACGGAATTGTTACCCCCACTGATGACATGAAGGATTTTCCTATTTTTAAAGGCTTATTCAACAGCCTGTGGCAGGACTTGACCAATGCCTGTGAGAATGAATTAAAGCAACTGGAAGCTTTACGGGACTCCCCCAATCAGAAAATTCAGGATAAATTTGATTCGATTAAAGAAGACTGTCTCCGCAATTTATCGACGCTGACGGTAGCTAATATTGAAATCAGCCGGAATGCTTTGGGGTCGTACAACAAGACCTACGAAGAATTCCTGAACGAAAACCGAACGTACATTACCAAGCAATTTTTGAAGCTGGGTGATACCCTAAACGAAGTGCTTCAACAGGTGAAGCACCGGATGTACGATATTCTAAAAAATCAGGGCAAACTCCAGGGGATTATTGAGGAAGGCGAAAGCTTTGAAGTAACCTTATTGAGAGAGACCCAATTGCTGGAGGAACTTCACACGCCCGTACAATCTTTCATTCACTTCCAGTTATCGTACTTGGGCTTTTTACACTTTAGAATCCGCGAGCACCTCGATACGTTAACGCCCGATTACATCTCCGTGCGACTTTCACGGGAAGATACCGCCGAAGATATTCTGAACTACATTACGAATTCAGTGGAAGCCAGTCTTTACAAAATTCAGAATGAGTTTAATGACTGGGCTAAGGATTTAAATAAAATGTCTTTTGCTCTGGTGGAAGAACTGATTGATCAGATTTTTAGAGCAAAAAATGCCAAAGACAACTGGGAGATTTTCTATCAGCATCACCGCATGAGAATCTGGGTAGAAACCTATCAGGAGCTCAATTTTAATCAAAATGTATTAAAGCAAAGCAGCGAACAGGTGGATAAACTCAGAAGCTTTTTACCTGGTATGTCGAACTAAGATAAAGTCCTTATAATAAGAAAATGCCCCCAAGAGGTTAGACACTTCCTGGGGGCATTTTCTGTTTTTCTGATTCTATTCAGAAGTTTGCTAGAATCGTACACGGTATTGTCTTGCAGGAATAAAGCAATCGTTATTCCGTTACCAGCACAAAACCACCGTTTGCTTTCACCGTAACGAGAGTGGCTTGGGACGGGGTAATAGACTGCTGGGTAAACATGGGTTCGCCATCAGTTATCAGGGTCGCTTTTGTCTTGGCAAGGAAAGAAAGATTCAACTTGAGTTGTTTTTCTTTGGCTTCTCCATTGATACCCGCCACGTACCAACGCTTGCCTGAACGGCGGGCTACTACGCAGAGTTTTCCGGGATATCCGTCAATGAATTTTACCTCGTCCCAGTGATTAGGTAGTTGTCGAAGGAAATCCTGAGCAAAAGCAGGCACGTGCTCCATGCCTTCGGGAGATTCGGCGTAATGCTGAATACCCGACAAAAACACGATGCTGGTAGCCAGTTCAAAAGCACTGGTGGTTTTACGCTTGACGGAAGTATAAATTTTATAAAGATTCATGGGCGTAAAGTCCATGGGGTCAAAGGCATTTCGCGTGAAAGGTAACATGGCCGCGTGCGTGGGCTGATTATCCGCAGCTTTCTGATCGAAGGTAACCATTTCAAAACCCTTGACGGCTTCTGTCGTCATTAAATGAGGATAGGTGCGAGCCCAGCCGCGTGGCAACGTAGCTCCGTGAAAATTAACCAGTAGGTGATATTTGGCCGCATCGAGAAGAATGTCGTGATAATATTTAATTACCGACTGACCATCGCCGCCAAAGAAGTCGATTTTAACACCTTTGATGCCCATTTTTTCCAATCTCGCAAATTCATCCCGACGGGATTGGTCTTCCACTAATTTACCTTTGGGAGTGTACTTCACGGTGTTCCAGTCCCCCGCGGAGTTGTACCATAGGAGCAGTCCTACGTTTTTAGTTTTGGCGTACTGAGCTAATTCCTGAACTTTCTCATAACCGATTTTACGATCCCAGTCGGCGTCAATTAAACAGTAAGGCCAGTGCATGTAAGCGGCGAAGTCAATGTACTTTTTCTGCTCATCGTAGACGATGAAGTCATCCTTAGAGTTAATCCAGCTCCACGACGCCCGGCCAGGTTTTATAAAAGCAGCATCTACTTTCAGGGCAGGTAGAGCCAGATCGGTTCCTGCGGTGGATTCGATAAGGGTTGCCAGACTTCCGATGGTGAGTACTCGCCAGGGAGATTGGAAGGTGCCTCTGGCTCTGGGATTTAAATTTTTATCTTTAATAACTTCGCGGGCATCAGGAAAACCGATGAAGTACTCGCCTCTGGGAGATTTATCCTGCAGACGAGTAGCACAATAGGTGCTGTCCAGGTCAGCTTCAGTGATCAAAACCCAGGTATCATTGGTTTTAAAAAGGGCTGGATATACCCATCCTGCTCCCATTTTGGAAGGGGTACCCACGGCAATATCCTGCTCATAATTTTCTTCATAGGAGGGGTTTGTGGCTTCCCAGCCCGTTTTGGCAACGGCCATGGGTTGAAGCCAAGCCCGGGTTTGGGCGGGAAAAGCAAAACTTGTCGATTCGGATTCTACGTTAGAGATAGCTTCTTTCTTCCGCTTAACCCGATAACGGAAAGCGACGGCATCATTGCTGACCTGGAAAATGATTTCGAGTTGTTCTCCCGTAGGTGTTGCCAGAAGCCAACTGCGTTGCTTAGCCTGGTAATGAATAGTAGATTTTTTGGCATTACGCATGGCGTAATCCTGAGTGATGGTCTTCTCAGGGCTTTTGGATACTTCTTTTAAGTGTTTACTTAAATCCACATCAGCCAGTACCAGACCCAAAGCCGAAGACTCTAGAACGGGCTGATTGTCTTTAAAAATCTGATAACGAGCCGATCCATCTTTCAAAGTTACTTTAACCGAGAGGTGTTTATCGGGGCTTGCAACAAATGCAGCAGGCACCTGAGCAGGAGCGAGGTAGGCAAACAGACCCAGGAGAATGACTAGAGAAGCAATTTTCATAGTAAGGAATAAGGTTTAAAAAACATAATGTGTTTAAACGACACAATATGAGTTGTGCTCATTAAGCGTACCAAGATATTAATTATGTAACGCAGTTAAAAGCCAGCGATAAATAGCAGTTAGACAAAACAATGAAAGAGGGCAAAAATGAGGTGATTTTAAAAGCTGTCTAAAATCTATAATCGAAGACCCATGGTTGCAAGCATGTTTGGGTTAGGAAAGGTTTTCTCTGACCTGATATGAATTCGCATCCTAGGGTTAGAGGCCTAGGGTTAGGTAGTCACTCGGCTAGAGCCAAGCGACTGCGTGAGATAAGTTATCATTACCAACCCTGTCTCTGGATTTCATCCGGGGCTATCCCTATCCAGCCTGGGCCCATTCGTATTGAACCCCTCTCGGGTTATTGTCGTAATGTCATTGTAACAATGTTAAAAACAACCCCAGTGGGGTTCAATATAGGTAGCCCCGGATGAAATCCGGGGAAGTAGCATTCCCAATGCCAAATAGGCTACTCCGCTTCTCTCTCAATGACAGATCGGAGTCATACACACTCTCTCCAACGATTCTCCCGAAGTGGAGAGGCTTAACTTGTTTTTAGACAGTCTTTTAGAGAAGAGGGGGGATACTATTAACCTTCTCGAATTGCGATATGTCCGCGTTTGTAACGCTTAGCGTCTCAGGCGTCCGCGATGCAGTAGCGGACGAACAGTGCTACTTTTACCCAGCTATTACTATCTCCTTCCTCTGCCACTGTTGGGTTTCAGATATCATCACTACTGACGTTTTCAGACACGCATAAAAAAACGCTACGTACAGTCTCAATCAGAGACCGCACGTAGCGTTTCATTTACTTGGAATAAAGGTATTATCTACCTCTTGATAACGGTCAATCCGTAATTTTCTATTGGATGAGTAATGACTACCCGGTATACGCCTACGGGCAGACTACTCATCTGGATTTGTACATCACCGTTGACAGGGATATAATTTTTATCCTCGTAAACGACGTGTCCGGTGGTGTTCAGCACGCGGAGATGTACAGATGAGAATTCACGATCAGGTAACTCAATGGTTAATTGTGAGGATACCGGGTTAGGGAAGCCATTGAGAACGCGTAAAGTACGGTTGTCCATAGAGATGATTCGGCTGGGTTCCTTTTTACCGTCCTTGTCTACCTGTATCAAGCGGTAATACGCCAAACGTCCCTGAGCTTGTGGATCGATGAACTGATAGCTACTAGGCAGTCGGGTCGTACCGTTTCCTTTGATCTGGGCAATGGCTTTGAAGTTAGAAGGGGTGTTCAAGGCCCGTTCCAGAACGAAGTGATCGTTGTTTAACTCCTGAGCTGTTTTCCAGGAAAGGTAATTGCCCTCGCTGATGGCTTTTCCTTCGAAGGAAACTAACTGGACGGGCAGGGAACTCGCATTAACCAGGGTAGTAACCGTGTTGTCAGCCAGGGCGTAGTTGTAGATGCGGAAATCACCAAAGGTTAAGTCAGTATAGGGATCACCTGCCCACATGGAGCGGCCTAAATAGTTTAGCGTCGTTACACCCATGTCCGAAGGCTTGAAGGTAGCTTTCTGATCGGTGTAGACTACTTGGCCATTCACAAAGAACTTGAAGGTCGTGTCTTTTTGTGAAATAGCCAGGTGAACCCACTGATCGGTCGGAATAGTATAGGGAATCGAAAGGCGATAATTCACTCCAGGACGAGTGATCTCGTAGTATAAACTCTGACCAGCCTTGGGGGACAGGGCCATGTAAGTATTAGTACTATTGCCAAAATCGAATATCCGACTATTATCACCGATGTTTTGGGGGACTTTTACCCAGGTAGCAATGGTGAAATCAGATAAAGTGCTGACTACCCCCGAAGGCAATTGTATGTAAGAGGATGCCGTGGTGGAAAGAGCAACAGCACGATCATTTTGATCAGAAGTTGACGTAGTTGCCGTTTCAGAAAAGGTTGTTAATTCAACGTCGTTAGTGCCGTTTGCACCCGCTGTCCAGGTCGCACCGTTTTTCAATTGAGCGTGATAGCCACCCCAGTCGTCGTGGGCAGTAGTCCCGGTATTTTCATCGAAGGAAAGGTGCAGGTGCTGTCCTTGTACTGGTGTTCCAGAAAGGACGGCAGACGCCGGGCTGGTACCGAGTTCATTGTGAGCAACCATTTTGTAATAGTACGTAGTCCCGTTTGACGCGGTTGCATCTTCATACCTGCCAGAAGTTAGGTCCGTGGCAATGCTGGTGTACGTGCCATTTGCGGTCTGTGAACGTAATACATCATAAGCCGTACTAAAACCAGGATCCCAGGTTAAGATAGTCTTGGCATCACCCGAAGCAACGTACATATTTTTTACTCCCGTCGGAGCTACCAGCAAGGAATCAAATGATTTCACATTATCCGCAGTAAAGATCAACCAGCGTTGAGTGGTAGCCGCATCTGTGAGATCAAACGATACGGTACTGACAGCTTCCGGGGAACTGGCCGCTAACGTAGGCGATGAATAGTTACCCTTGGGAGAGATAATCCAGTACGCTTTTGCTTGGAAGTTCTTTTCATCGGTACCAATCTTCGTATTATAACGAGCACCCAGCAGCTGGAATGACTCCGCTGGTGTCAGTGAAGAGGTGGCCGATAGCCCAATGCCAGAGCCATCCTGCTGCGTGAAATACTTACCCGTAGATACGTTGCGTAATTGATAAAGAGCCGTAGCAGGATCGAACTCCAGATACCAGGCTGCCCGATCGTCATTGAGCACATTCGAAGCGGAGATTTTCTTATTGATGAGTTGTCCGGATTCGTTTTCTGCCAGGAACGAGGTATTAAGCCCTGTTTTGCTATCTTCTACCTTGAGGTAATACTTCTTGGAAGGAGTGTGTTCGAAGGTATAGGCAGGGGTAATGAAGCCACGTCCAGGATTAGCCAGACCATCTTCACCTAAGGCCTGGGTAATAAGTGAGTGACCGATATATAGAAATTCACTGCCGTTGTCTTCGTGAGCACCATTGATTCCGAAAGGCCACATGTGTATCGCGTCACCCGTCATTGAAGCATTCGGGTCGTTCTGCAGAAACTGTACTACTTTGCTAGCTCGTTCCCCCAGCCATTGGCCTCTGCTACCTTCCTTCCGAAGAGGTGAGTTCGGTCCATACCAAATCCAGTGCTGCCCAACTCCAATGGTGTGGTTCATTTCGTGCATGGCCGTTCCTGTTCGCTGATAGCTTGGATTGGCACCAAACTGCATATAGCCCCCATAACTAGCTTCGGCAGTAGGCGTACCTTCATGGTAATTAACCCACAGATTATGATTGGTAACACTGGTTAAGTTATTGTAATAATACACCCCAGACTCAACCGCTGCCTTGATTCGCGGAGCGTTTTCTCCACTATTCTCTACACTTCCTGAAAAAGCATACGTAACGGTACCTTTAGGAATCGTGATTACTTTCAATACTTTACCATAGCCCACCGCGAAATTGGAGCCTACTGCATACGCCCGCATGTAATAAACCGTTGAAGGTTGCAGATTCTCGAGTCGGTAAATAGCTCCATTGCTCCAGAAGGATTTGGTGGTTCTATTGTCGAACAGGGTAGGTTCAGGTGTCGTGCTCCAGCAGAAGCCTTGTTCGCGAATATCCTTTGGATCGACGCCGGAAACTGTGCTACGGCCAAAGGCCATCGTAGCTCCGCGAGCAAAGCGTGGATCCGTTACGACTGTCGGAGCGGGGCCGGTTGCGTTGGCGACTCTGAACATGAGCATAGCTTCGTAGATCTCAGCAGGAGCTTTCTGTACATTGCTCAACTCTGCGTCAAGGTTATTAGAAAGCGTCGTATTCTGATCAATTACCGCTTTGAAAGCAGCGGCTCCCTGACCACTACCATTGCCATAAACTCCCTGGGCAGAATCGAGAGCGGTTTGCAATTTCGCATACGCGTCAATCGATATCCGGGCCGCTTTCAGGTCTATTTCTAGTTGGGAGATTCGCTGGGCTACGTCATTTCCATTCTGAGCCAGTGTTTGCTGGCCAGCATTGATGGACGCTTCAAGGGCAGTATGATTGGAATTCCGCATCTTTTGATTTACTGCGACCGTTGCGGAATCAAGCAGGCTTTGCAGTCTTTCTTTCAAAGCATCCTTAGCAGCACCCTTATACTGAAGCCGGAAGTTATCGCAGGCGGCCCAGTTACCCTTAGAGTTTTGGGTTTTGAAACCAATCGTGGCTGTACTGTCTACGACCAGAAAGTCAACGGAGTACTCGCCTTTCGCTTTTACTTCCGCTTGGGAGATGTTCCCAAATACGTAAGCTCCCGTTTGTCCCGCCAATGGACTTTGGGTAATGTTTTGTCCACCAATCGTCACCGTATATTTACCATTGGGTAAATTAGTGATTTTCTGAGAGACGCTGACGTCAGGAACGGGGGGAGTACTTACCCAGCGTTCGATATAAGTATTGCCCGCTTTCTGAGGATTGAAATCGTTATTTCCCTGCGTATATAAGCCATTGCTGTTCCAGCCTGTAAAACCCGATTCAAAGCTGGGATTAACAACACGGGACGTCATGTCCAGAGGCGTGCCATTGGATGCGTTGGCATAACGGTACGCTAAGATGGCTGCGTCGATGTCACTGGGGGCCTTTTGTAGATCGTCTAGCGTTGCATTAAAATTATTCGAGAGATCCGTTTTTTGATTAATGACTGCTAGCAAGGTAGATGCCTCCTGGCCACTTCCATCGCCATATACCGCTGTTGCTTTATCAATAGCCGCTTGTAATTGATTGTAAGCATCGACAGATACCAAGGCCGATGGCAGGCTCGTTTGCACCTGCTTGATTCGCTCGGCCAGTTCACTAGCTGCACTGTTGTTAGACAAACTTTGCTGAGCCGCGTTGACAGCATTTTGAAGTGGCGTCCGAATCGCGTTTTGCATTTTTTTAGCCAACAGGACATTAGCTGAATCCACTAGACCCTGTAGCTTATCTTTCATCGCTTGCTGAGCAACGCCCTTGTACTGAAGCCGGAAGTTATCACAGCCAGTCCAGTTACCTTTGGAGTTTTGAGTTTTGAACCCAATGGTTAACGTGCTGTCTACGACGATAATGTCAACCGAGTATTCGCCTTTTGCTGTTACTTCCTTCTGGCTATCGTTTCCGTACACAAAAGCACCGGGTTGTCCAACGTCTGGATTCTGTGAGAGGTTCTGTGCTCCAATAGTCAGCGTGTATTTACCATTAGGCAAACCCGTTAGGGTCTGGGATATGCTTACGTTTGGCAACGGTGGTGATCCCTGCCAACGCTCCACATAAGTATTGCCCTGCTTGTACGGATTTAAACCGTCATTTCCTTGCGTAAAAAAGCCATTATTGTTCCAGCCGTCAAAACCCGATTCAAAACTGGGGTTAACGATCTTTTGGGTAACATCCACCGGATTGGCATCAGAAGCATCATCCAGAACCGCATTTGAGATGTTTTTTGCTGGAGAGGGGTTTCTCTTTGCATACGTCGCTTGGCCTTTGTTAATACTAGATAAGCCCTTGACGAACGAAGGCTGGCTGGAAGCGGCTTTAGGAAAGACTCGCGGTGCCTGAGCCGTAGCTTGAAAGCTCCATAGGCTAACAAGCAAGCTAAAGAGAAAAAGATAAAGAGGTCTAGAATGCATCATACGTGAAGAGGTTTAAAATACAGGTTTTACAGAATACGTTTTGGAGAGAGAGGTAATACGTTTTGTCTATAAGACCAGATCAGATGGATCAGCGGGATGGGGTGGTTAGGTGGAGATTTCATAACATGAAGAGATAGTTTTGGCGATGGTATTGAAATCATTAAAGCGTAACTTCTTATTGTACAAAATAAGAAAATGTAAAAGACTTGTAGAGGAGCTTTTTCGGTCAAAAGAGAGGCCCATTTTGGGAAAGAGGTCATTCTAAATCTCGTCAGGAAAGAAATTTCAATGGAAGTGGAGGGTTGTAGCTAAATCGGCAGAGGATTCTTTACTGATCTGGCTATACGATGATACTCAGGAGCGGTATCTAAAAAAGGAATGTACGAACAGTTGCTTGCTTCGTTTCCAGTTGTGATTTTCACTAATTCCGCAATACTTCGGGATGAAGAACAAGGGTGAATTCGCTTATCTAGTTAATCCGGCTTACTGAAGAAAAGACGTATGAATTGGTTGTGAAGGGTAATGGCGAAGCAGCTAGGATTTAATTCGTAAGGGTTTATTTTTGAATGGATTATGTCCTAGAATCATGAGGATACAGGCCATAATCATAGGCATGGTATAAAGATCGTTGGACTTGTAGAGAAGGAATTCTTCTGCCGTTTATTTCGTCGGTGTATTCGCAGATGGTAGAATCACCAATAGGATGGCAACGCAGTAGAGGATCGGCTTAGTT
This sequence comes from Siphonobacter sp. SORGH_AS_0500, assembly GCF_031453245.1. Classification (NCBI taxonomy): domain Bacteria; kingdom Pseudomonadati; phylum Bacteroidota; class Cytophagia; order Cytophagales; family Cytophagaceae; genus Siphonobacter; species Siphonobacter sp. SORGH_AS_0500. The sequence goes on along the minus strand of NZ_JAVIYT010000001.1, from coordinate 4,623,729 downwards.
CAACAAATCATTCATTGGAGAATTTTACCGAATGCTACATCAGAATTAATGAACCATTACTAAGACATTCTAAAAACTTACTTCCAATTATTAATCGTTATCAAAAGTTGTATAATCTGCTGGTAGACGTGTTCGTCACATTGAGTTGAAAGCAGCTCGTTTAACTCGTTTAATTTGTTAAAGCCTGCTCGCACGGCTCTACGTCCTTTGATAGTGAATTTAATTTGCAGGACTCTGGCATCGGTAGGGGCTGGCTTTAAACAAAGGTAAGCCCGTTGAGCCAGCTCTTCACAGATTTTACTGGCTGCCTGTTTGGATATGCCCCTGCTGGCAGCTAATTCCTTCACACTCATGCCTTCATCAATCGAAATTAACGTAAGCCATTGCCGAATTTTTATGTTTTCATGGCCTTTTTCGGCAAGGCTTCTTTCCAATTGATGGATTAAATTCTGTTTTGCTCTTCCCAATACAAACAGAAAGGCCCACATTTCTTTGTCACTTTTCGTGAAGGAATTAACTACCATAGGAGTATGCATTTAAGGAATCGGATAGGGAATGAGAGCCAGTCGCCGCCACCTCCTTCTGAGATTCACGAGCCGACGTTTATTGACAGGTTGGAAACTTCTGAGGCTTACGAAGGCCAGCGTGACGAATCCCGCTATGGAAATAAAGCCCATCCATTCTTTAACGGTTACCAGAATTGCCTGCACCTGAACGCTGCCGGACAAGGCTCTGGCTCCCATGATCTGGGCTACTTCCGTTCCCTGACTCAAACCCGATTGAGGGGCGGCCATATAGCGAGCTGTTACCTGGGGATCTAAAGCATCCATTTTACCGGCCAGATCAACCAGATGTTGCTGTTGGCCCTGATAAAGAGCAAAGGCATAGACGGCAGAGAATAAGGCGGGGCCCACGAAGGAACGAATCGCAATCATCAAAGCTCCGCTATTAATCATACCGACCATGGTCATTTTATTGGCCTGATAAAGCCCTAAACCTACAAACAGAAGAATCATACCTAGACCCTTAGCAATCAGAGCTATATGGAAGTCCTGTAATCCCATGTCTGGACTGACTGTAAGATATAAGATGACGTGATACAAGGTAAAGGCTGCGAACCCCAGAAGAATAATGCCTTTAAAACCTCCCTGATAGTTAAACCAGATAAAGCAGATAACGCCGCCCAGAAATACGCCCGGTAACATCCATAAATTGAGCTGAGCCGAAGTCATCGCATCGTAGCGAAGAATTCCACTGGTAATCGCACTTTGCAAACTGCTACTGGCAAAAAAGATTCCCATCACGAAAATGAGAAACAAAGCCAGACGTACATTTTTACTCTTTAAAACGGATAAGTCTAAAAGGGGATGCGTGAGGGAATTCTGCCGGCTGACGAACCCCAGAAGTGTAATGATAAATCCAATACTGGCCCCCTGAATCAGCAGCGAGTCACTCCAGTTCTCATAACGGGCAAAACAAAGCACGTAGTTAGCCAGCATGAGGCTGACACTTAATAGCAATAGGCTTAAACCGTCTATGTTTTCGATGGGAATTTGCTTTTCTAAGGGATCATTGTGATACAGCAAAAGCGTAAATGCCAGACAAACCAGACTCGCAATGACCATCACGTAATAGACGTAAGACCAGCCATACTCATATGAAATGAAGGCGGTTACATACGCAGAAACCTGGCCGATACCAATGGAAATGGGGTAAAAGAAGGTATAAAATCGGGCCCGATCTCCGCCGGGGCTAATCATAAACATGATCGGAATGATGAGCTCAATCATCGCAAACATCTTAAAAAATCCGATCAGCAGACTCGCCGCTACGATGACTTCGGGATAAGTCGTTTCCGCACATACGACGCTCAACAGAAGCGTAGCAGTAAAGGAAACAAGTAAGATGGTTCTTGAATTCCAATACCCTTTTACTTTAAGCATGATGGGATAGGCACAAAACATTCCAATGGTGGCCGCGTAATTAGCCATCATGAAATATTCACTCAAGGTTCCTAATCCTCCCACCATATCCGCCGTATTCGCAGGGTATACGCCGCTTAGAGCCAGGGTAGGCATCAAAAGGATGAGGACTCCCAGGGGAATCAATGGTTTAGGAAGCCACGCATGAAAGGGACTTTTCATAATTTTTTCGCTTCAACTTCTACGTTCATGCCCGCCCTTAGTAATTTTAGGTCTTCGGATGAATTTCCTTCTAAATCAATTCGCACGGGAATTCGCTGTTGCACCTTCACAAAATTGCCCGTTGAATTATCCGTAGGTACCAGTGAGAATTTAGAACCCGTAGCCTGAGCAATGGCTGTTACGGTACCCTTAAAGTTCTTTCCCTCCAGAGCATCAACTTTTATATTAACGGATTGTCCTATACGTAGATGACTCATCTGCGTTTCCTTGTAATTGGCAGTGATCCATTTCTGATCGTCGCGAACGATGGAAACCAGAGCTTGCCCCGGCTGAATCAGTTGGCCCTCCTGAAGCGTACGGCGACCTACGTACCCGTCGTAAGGAGCAGTAATAACGGTATAGCTTAGGTTCAACCGAGCCATGTCCAGAGCGGCCTGAGCCCGTTTGATGCCTGCGGCATTTACGGTTAAGCGTTTACTTACTTCCGAAGTGGCCAGCTCAGTACTTTGTCGTTGCGTAAGCAGAGCTTTGTACTTCGCTTTCATGGCTTCATATTCCGTGCTTACCATTTCAAATTGCTGGCGGCTTACCGATTCATCTTTTAACAGATTAACGTAGCGATTGTAGTTTTGCTCGGCATTGGCCAGCCGAACTTTCATTTCAGCCAGGTTCGCATCGGCTACAGAGGTATTATTACGAACCGTGTTGATGCTGGAATTAGTGACACCCTGGCCAGCCTGAGCCTCCAGATAGGCCGCTTCCGCCTGAGCAACCTGAATCTTAAGTTCCCGATCATCAATGACTACGAGTGTATCGCCTTTTTTAACGGCCTGGTGCTCCGTAAAGCGGATGGATTTAATGTATCCGCCGATTCGGGAATTGATGGGATTGATAAATTCTTCTACCTGAGCATCGTTAGTCACTTCATTAGCTTCAAAGCGGACAAAATGATCGTAGGCCCAGTAGGCTCCCCCGCCAATGCAGGCCACGAGAATAACGTTCGTTAGTAGTTGGCCTACCTTCACTTTCCTGGTTTTTTTATGGGTATGGCCCTCCGTAGGGGCCGTTGTTTTAGTGCTCATGAATGCTATTGAAATAGGATTATTGGATGGGATTGCCTAAGGCTTTCTGGAGTTTGTAATAATTAAGCTGGGCGTCTACCCGGCTACTCAGTAAGTTGAGCTGAGACTGAAGCAGGAGCGACTGGGCTTCGAGCAGGTCACTGGAAAGTAACAGGCCATTTCTAAACTTGGAATCCGTTAACTGGTAGCTCCGATCCGCCTGAGCCAGGGCCTTTTCCGAAACGTGTACTTTTTCCAGAGCTGTTTCATTCGCGGTATAAAGTCCAAAGACTTCATTTCGAATCTGTTCCTGCTGGATTTGATTGCCGTGTTGAGCCTGAGCAATATTGAGTTTAGCTTCCTGAATACGGCCCTTCGAGGCATACAGGGAGGAAATACTGTACTTAACCGAAACCCCCAGATTAAGAGCCTGTAAGAAGGTATGGGAAGCCGGAATTACGTTTTTATTGGGATTTAGGTAAATGTACATGGCCGATGCATCTACGTGGGGATAAAGGATACTTCTGGTCTGAATGAGGGCGTTCTCGGCAACTTTCATGCGAACGGCATTCGCTTTGAGTTCTGGCCGGGTAGTCTGAGCTTGTTCGATCAGTTCCAGAGCTTTTCCATGCACTTGTTTGCCCAAAGCTAACGTGGTATCAACGGCAACTTCTTCGGATAGGCCCAGAAGGGTCGCCAGATTGAAAAGGGCCGTTTTCTGAGCATTCGCCACATCTACCTTCGAGAGTTCGAGGTTACTTTTTTGTAATTGAATCTTGAGTAATTCATTAGAAGTCAGTACCCCTTCCCGAAGCATGTTTTGAACTTCCTGTTCTTTTCGATCCAGTAGTTTCATATTCTCTTCAAGAATCTGAGCGGACTTCATGATCTTATAGATGTTGTAATAGGAAGCAACAACTCCGTATTCAATTTCCCGGCGATCTTTTTCGGCATCCAGACGGGTCGCTTCGGTGAGAAGTTCAGCGGATTTATGGGCTGATTTTTCCGCAAAACCGCTGAATATTTCTTTACTGGCCGAAACCAGGCCGATGGTAGCCCAGAAGGAAGAAGGGGGCAGAGCAAAGGCGGGTTCGGGTCCACCCATCGAAAGCTCAAAGGGAGAGAGGACGGATAAACGGCTTACTTGCAGGGAAGAACCAATCTGAGGTAAGGACTTCTCCTTTACTTGCCTGAATTTAGCATCAGCGAGAGCAATGCGGTCGGTCGAGAGTCGAAGGGTCGCATTGTTTTGGAGAGCCAACAGAACGGCTTCCTGAAGCGGAATTACCCGCTGAGCCTGCGAATGAAGAGAAAGCAAAACGAACGCCGCTCCACAAAAATATCGGTAAAGGGTCATGAGTATGAATGGAAAGTAAAGAACTAAATATTTTAGATATATACTGTAAAGTATTTAACTATTATGTCAAAAAAAACTACTCTGATAAATTACGAGTAATTTTTGACAAAACGTTGATAACCAGTTGGATTTCATAGGCCGAAACGTCTTTCATAGCAATGGAATACATTTCTTCTGACCAGGGGATAATCGTTGAATTCAAAAGTTCGCTTCCCTGAGCGGTCAGGTAGATACGCTTATTTCTACGATCCTGTTCGTCTTCCTGGCGATGCACCAAACCACGCTTTACCAGATTATCAATGAGATAGGTTAAACTGGCTTTATCCTTTACGGTAGCATTGGCGATCTCTTGCTGATTAGAGCCTTCATTCTCGTTTAAATGATACAATACTTGCAGCATTTCAAAAGTGAGATCCTTCTGTTCCTTCTTAAACTTCTGCTGAATGAAATTGCGAAAAGCCATCGTAGCCAGCGAGGACGTCTTAAAGTAGTGCCGGGCTAAATCAATGGATTCTTCAGTTGTAACCTCTTTCATGGCTGTCGTCATCAAACTTAATCAGGCTAGTGTGATTAAGAACGGCACAAAGGTAAAGAATGGTTAAATACTTGACAAATAATTTTAAAACTATTTTTACGATAGGTTTGAACCATACCTAGGGGCTCGGAGTGTATAATATAAGATGTTCTCTGTGAGATGAGGCATGAATGTTAGGAGCATTGCTCTGGAGAAAGCATGTAGTGAATTTCGTCCAAACCTCATTTTTTGCCGGGCAAAACATCTACTCGCTTCATCCATGCGATTCCTAACTAACAGCCCGGTATTGGCTGCAAAGCCAGCGGATGGCTTTCTTTGGGAGTACCTTCAATTTCAGGAAGTTTCTGGTCAATAAAGGGATTCTGATTTTAAGTTGAGAAAGGGCTAATGAAATGATCCGCAGTTCTTTCCGGTTAAACAGTAACTTCTGAATACAAGTACCCTTACTTCCAACCCATTAAGAATAGGTTTACAAAACGTTATGCTCCTCTGGATGTACAGGCAAAAGTTATGTATCTTTGCCAGACAAGCAGCACATTTCATATCGAACCTATTTCATTGGATACTGGCGGGTATCTTCCTGAAATAGGTTTTTTTATTTTGGATGTAATATGCATGGATGGAACAGAGTCCCATAGGATATTTGACTATAAAACAGTTGGAAACAATAATACTTCTTTTGGTAATAGCTACAGCAGGAGCTTTGTGGGTATGGACAGTGACTCTAATACCTGATAAAAAGACTTTCTGGAAATATTTTCTCATCCACAGTCTCATATTTACATTCTGTTCATTGGTATGGAGGAAATACTCTGAATTTATTACTGGCCATGATGAATATGGTTTAGGGCAGCTCATGGGATATATAATCTTGCTAGTTTTTCAAAGCTTGATAGGGTTTATTGTTCTTAAGTTTGAGCTTAACAGACTGAAACGTAGCCATTAGTTAAGTAAACGAATCTCAGCTATGTTCTGGCCATTGATTAATGGTGCATTTGAAATTTGTTTAGTAACATAATGATTGATTATGCAATAAGAAAATGACAATAGTTAGAAAGAATCGGATTACTGATGATATTATAAGTAGAATATATTCATCTGATTCACTCACCTTTGATTTCGACGTCTTCAGTGAGTCCATAAATCTAATTGATACAGATGGAAGAACGCTTTTAATCCATGCAGTACTGACTAAAAACTTAGATCTGGTTAGTTGCTAAAGGAGCTTCGATTGAACATCAGGATAAATTAGGATGGACGGCCTTACATTATGTAGTTCAGACGGGACAATCTTCAATTTTAAAGGTATTGTTATCAGTGCATTCAGCCATTGATTTACAAGATAAATATGGAAATACTCCGCTTTGGCGAGCAACTTTTGAGTCAAAGGGGCGAGAAGACTTGATTAGGCCGTTGTTACAAGCTGGGGCTAACCCTTATGTGAAAAATCATTCAGGAATCAGTCCCTATGATTTGGCTTTAGCTATTGCCAACTACGATGTAAAGTCTTTTTTTATTGACTTTATTTAACATCAAAGCACTTATACAACAGATGACTTGATCTCTTCACTAGCATTGTTTAACTTAAGGATTAGATTATACCCATTCTAATCCCTAACCAAGGCTATGTTCCAATCTTTTCTTTCCTTCATTATCCTGGGATTTCTGCTGATCTGTCCAACAGCCTACGGCCAGGTTCCCCACGTTTCCGGTAACATTTATGTGTCACTCATTGAAGGTACTTTTAAGGCTGATCTGGACGTTTCAAACCTACCTAAAACCAATAACTATTGCATTCAGCTCAATAGTGGTTTAAACGTGAAGTTTTTTCGAGACAGTTCTGATCGTTTTTCTTATTCGGTTGAAAGAGAGTATCATCCTGAAAAATCGTATGAGAGTATGCAGTACTGGTTTCCCAGCAATGGTAGTAAGGACCGTTACTTACCCTCGCATTTTAAAATCAGTTACGTGGGGGCCTTTCCCATTTATGCGGATTCCATAAAGCGAAGCGAATGGGGCGATTGGAAAGGAAACATTGCTTTTAATGGAAAGACGATTAGAGCCAGTGAACAATCCGTTTGGTATCCGATTCTCTATGACATCTCTGAAGATAAGACCTATAGTAGTGTCACGTATGACTTGACTATTCATGTACCTGGAGCCAAAGCCATTTATTTAAACGGTTACCCGCCCCAGAAAGGCGATAAAGCTCATTTACAGTCCAATAAGCCTTTTCCATTACTCCTTTTTGCGGGGGATTTCGACTTCAAGAAAGAGCAAAATACTTATCTGGTCAATACCTCATTAAGTACAGGCCAGGCTCAGGTGCTGGATGGGTGGTTTACCCGCATTAAAGAATATTATCAGACTCATTTAGACATTCCTTATGGGATAGATGTTACTTTATTGACAAGTACCCCTATTTCCAAGCGGAATGATTGGATGTTTGTAACGTATCCCACTATTGCTTCCGTTAGCCCAATAAATCGCTTAAATACCTTGGTCCATCCGCAAAGCCTGACTATGGTAGATTCCAGCCAACTGTCTATGCTCTCACACGAGCTGGGGCATTACTATTTTGGTACCGTTTTCCGGCCCAATTCTACTCTATACTGGGCCTTCCTGGAGGGAATGACCGAGTATATTTCTTTACAGTCCACGCGGGATTTGATCGGGGAAAAGTACTATAAACATTTAATCAATCACTATGTAAATGCCAGCCGGGGATTAAAGCAATTTAAACCCTTAAAGGAAATTACTAAGCCTGATCAGATAAATGAGACCTATCGGTATGAGTACGTTCCTCTCTTACTGACGGCTTTAGAGGCTAAAATCGGTCGTCCTCAGATGTGGAAATGGATTCGTTATATCCTGCAAGCCCACCAGCCTCTTACAAATTATGCATTCTTCAAAGAGAATCTGCTTCAAAGTGGGGTAGATGAACGCACTTTTGAAGCATTAGAAAAGCAATATTTAAGCTCGGAGACAAGTTTAGCAAACTTATTGGCGGAATTTACAAAAACACCTCATCCATCCGAATTGAAATACTATTGGGCTAATGTAGGGCAACGACAGGCTTCCAATGAAACAACAAAACCACAAGTTATATATACTAGTATCAAACGTGTCAAAGCTGGTGAAGATATGGATAAAATAGCCCATCAATATTTTGAACGCGTAAAGGCCAAGTATCCTGATCAACAAAACACCTTCAGTAATTTCAATACGTACGAAACACTGGAACAGGCACGGGAAGCTCAGAAAAAATCAATAAAAAAATTGGAGTCTACTCACGAAATTAAGCAGGAAGATATTTAGATAGGTATAATAAATTTACTACTCTACCCTGCTAAAATAGTTGTAGATTTTTAGCTATTTATGCTTTTAACCAGCCAAAAATCCGTTGGAGAAGCGGCCAGAGTAAAACCGTTTGCTGCCACTCACCCCGTAACAAAGCCCACAGTTGATTCAGACCATAATGGGCGAAGCTGTTATCCTTGTAGCCATGTTTCTTTAGCTTGATAGGTTGTACTTTTTGAGCGTAGCATACGTCTACACTCCCACAAAAATCATACGCCAAACTCACCAAAGCAACCAATTTGCTGAGTTTTGACAGACGGCCAAGATACGTTGACTCCAGATGAAAACCTCGCTGTTTAAGGTTCTGAAAAAAGGCTTCGATGCACCACCGTTTGCGGTAGAGTTGGCCAAATAAAGCCAGTTCCACCGTGCCAAACAAATACAGATACTCGGCTTCATCCAGTTGTTTCACCCAAACCCAGCCCCAGCAGCCATCTACTTGACACGTTTCAAAACGACACGCCTCACCAAGGCCTAAGGCCAGATCGTTTATCCAAATAACATCCCCGCTTTCAAGACTGATAGAGTGGTGTTTGGGCATACGCATGAGGAAACTTAATTTTTTGTCTTTTAGGTATTTAATCTACTTGTGGCCCACAAACTCCCGGTCGCCAATAACTAATACTAATCCAACTCAATTTAGATCAACCACTGTAAAGCATTTTTCTAACAAATCAATCCAATCCTGACTGTTGGAATTGCCACTTTTGTTGTCAAGCAATTCCCAATAGAGGGGTAATTGCAGGTTGCCGCATCCAATTAAAACCATCAATATACTCAACTGGCATTTGCCGAAGTCCCACTCGGTTCGGTCAATCGTTAAGAGAAGTTTAGCTTTCTTAGGCAATAAGGGCATCATGAGTTGTGCGACGGCCTGAAAGTTGATTTGAACTTCGCGAAAGAAGTTTTCAATTCGGTTTTGATTAGAGCTAATCTTGGCGTCATCATTGAGTCCTACAGCCCATTGTTAAATTGTACCTTTCTAAGTTGAATTTGTGCTAGTATGAACAGGGAGACGAAGTTTTTCGAGCTAAATTGGTAACGATGGGTGCTCAATCAAGAATTGCCATAATTTCGCTTTTGAGGCTTTGCTTCATGGGGAATTGGTCGTATTTGGAGCTTGAGAACTACAAATATCCAATTCCCTTTTTATTGTTGACCTATTTTAGTAGGGCAGTATATTAACTTACGATAATTATTGGTAGTATTGTATTGAAATTTATCTATTAGATAAGTATGGTAAGATCTTTTACATTGATCCTTTTTCTTTTTCTCTCTTTACCACTAAGGGCACAATGCTGGAAGAAAGCTTCGGCGTCCAAAGACAGTTATTATAATCCGGGGCATACTTTAGCCATTCAAAGCGACGGATCGCTATGGGCCTTTGGCGATAATTCTTCGGGACAGCTAGGCGATGGCACAACAACCAATCAACGAACCCCAATTCAGATTGGCTCTGATCGAAACTGGGCCGAAGTCTTCGCTATACAGGGAGTATCGTACGGTCTCAAAATGGATGGTACACTTTGGTCTTGGGGTAAAAATGATGCGTATCAACTAGGCGACGGTACTACCAACAGTAGCCTAACTCCCAAAAAGGTAGGCACGGATTCGAATTGGAAAACGATGGATGGCGAATTAGGGGCAATTGTAGGTCTTAAAACTGACGGGACCCTATGGAGATGGGGAAATGATAGCCATATTGCCGGAGGTGGAGTCTTTCATGTACCCACTCAGATAGGCACGGATATGGACTGGGTAGAAATAATGAAGGGGGCTTACACTACGATGGCCCTTAAATCTGATGGCAGTCGCTGGGCTTATGGTACTAATAATTTCGGAGCTTTGGGTAGTGGGGAGCAATATAGTGCTTTCCCTTCTTTAACCAAAGTAGACGGAAATCTATGGAAAGATCTGGCAGGCGGTGTACACATGATTGGTATAAGAGCAGACGGAAGCATATACGGCTGGGGGTCTAACGACGCTGGACAAACCGGCACTGGCTCTAATACTTCAGTTTTATTTAGTCCCACACTGATCGATAATACTTATGCCTGGAAGATGATTACTACGGGTAACAACGGAAGTAATCAAAGCTCTTTTTCACTAGCTATTCGGGATGATAATACCCTTTGGGCTTGGGGCGGTGGAACGTATGAACAGCTCACCCTTGGTACAGGTAATAAAACCCCAACCAATCTACCAGTTCAGGTAGGTGCTGAAACAGACTGGGTTTCAGTAAGTGCGGGTGGTAAGCACTCGGCTGGCATTCGTAGTAACAATACTCTTTGGACTTGGGGGATTGCAGAGAATGGGCAGTTAGGTGTACCCGTGTCTGGTTTATACACCTTAGATCCCGTGCAGGTGGGATGCCCTACGGCTTTACCCGTTACCCTACAGCGATTCTCAGCTGTAGCCTCAGACGCATCAATAAATATTGCCTGGACAACGGCAACGGAAAAAAATACGAATCGTTTTGAGATTCAGCGTAGCTGTGATGGAGAAAGCTGGACGGTAGTGGGTACTCAAAAAGCAAAGGGACAAAGTAATACTCTGCTTAGCTATCATTTTACCGATCAATATCCATCCGCAGGCATTAACTATTACCGTCTGAATATGATCGACAATGATGGAACATTTAACTATAGCCGTACGCAAAGCGTAATCGTCAAGTACGGTACTCCGATACTTTACCCTAATCCAACAAATAAAGTACTTTTTGTTAGCAATATAGATGTATTGTCTGTCAAAGAAATATCTATTACAAATGCTCAAGGCTTAACTGTATATCGGTCCCCAAACTTAACCGTTTCAGGTATCGACGTTAGTACTTTACAAACGGGTTTATATTTTTTGAATATTATACGGATAGATGGATATATTAAGACCCATAAAGTCATAGTGAGCAAATAATAAATCTATGAGCTTCAAACAGCTTTATCTATTTGGAGCTTGGCGACTTATTGTAATCATATATAGTCTGTTGGTGGTTTTCCATAACCCACTTTACAAACTTATCGTACTATTTATATACTTCCAATTCATAGAACTCATTCCAGGTGAGAACTGTATACCAGCCCATTCCGACAAGCATCATAGTGCATACATCAGCAAAGATAAATGCCCATGTAAATAATGGAAAATTCTTCTAGATATATTCCAGAGAGATTTCTTATAAATATCAATTTCTAAATTTAGCATGAAACAGACTTATTTGTGGTAAATCCTTTTTAATAGACTAAATTTTTAGATTCGAAAATTGCAATAACTCATATCAAGTACGCTTTAATTTAACTTCTCCTTTGATACATGCATGGGCCTGTTTGACTAAGTTTGCTGACGGTGAAACAAGCCCGCTACTATAAAGAAAAACTCAGCGGATAATCTAATAGCTATAATTACCAGTGACAGTAATCATAGCTACGCTTATCAGACCAAATCCAATAAAACTTAAGATGGCATTTTTCATGAGTGACAAAGCTTTTAAAGATTGAGGAGTAAGTGTTAAGGCAAAATTCATCCTGTTCCTGGTTTATCAAAAATAACCCATATACTAGAGTTTGCCAAATACCGCTTTGGGAGTTGATTTCAAACGATTGCCACCCAAAGGACCAGACTTTACTTTTCAAACGTAAATATGTAAGTAAGGAGATGGCTGTAAGAGGCAGATTTAATAGAACTACTCGGACCTGATACAAATCTGCTTAAAATAACAATCATATATATGTAAATGCCGGGCACCCAGCTTTGTGCTCAAATGGGCGGTTTTTGTTACTGCTAGCAATCAATTAAACAAGGGCCATACACATCTTTGCTGTGAGCTTAATGGGTAACTATCACTTGGCGTGTAATGACACCGTTCCATGCTAGGAATTGGTTAGTTAAAGAATTACCTGCTCTCTTTATTATCGTTAGACGATCTTTAAATGACAGAAATAAATTTTATAGATTTATTTCCAATAGAAAATTGATATACGTTGACCGTAAGGGCAGGAATCAAGCTTAATAAATACGCACGGTTCGGCTATCACGCCAGACAATTTTGATATTAATTTTTCCGTAACGTCGGCCTAGCAGGTTGTAGGATAGTAATAGCGGAATCCCCATCAGGCTAATGAAAGCCCCCAGGTAGCAGAGTGTTTTCACCCAGGTAAGTTTACGTTCTTCAGGAAGAAAGCTCTTATTATAGCTTTTAATGGAATAATGATGAGATTTAAGCCAGCTTCTTACTTCCTGATCGATTCTTGCATCCAAGTGATGGTAACAACTATATCTGCCTTGTTGAATGGCGGATGAAATGGAATCCTGAAGTTTTAAAAACTCCTCATGAAGCAACTCTTCTTTTTTGAAAGGATCAAGGAAGGGGGGCTTTTTTTTTCGTAGAGAATTAATCTTTTTGGTTTGCAGAAGTGCTTCTTGGGCGGTAAGCATTAGATAACTTTTAGGGAGATAAAGGGTAATGTGCAGGACAACACTCTGCAAGTATAGCACATCTTCCAATGCAACGTATAGTCTTTTAACTATTTATTATTGCCTATAGGTGAGTAAGTTAAGCTAATCTTAACTACTTAAATAAGGAGCTAAAAAAGATCAATAATTTGATGTAATAAAATCCAGGTACCTAAAAATTACTCATTAGCGAGAATACTTGATACCTGTCATATACAAGGATTCTGGTAACTGTTTAGGGGGTAATTATTGACTGGCTTTGACTACCCATTGGGGTAGAATTCAACGATTGATAAGCGATTTATGACAGCAGGGGACTTCACCCTAAAGACTCTACATAAAACAGGAAGGCGGTAGAAAAATGATTCATTTCTACCGCCTTTTCAATTAACTATCCTGAAAATCCTCGTTTAAAACGTTAGCTCGGTGATGTTTGGCATACTCCAGTGGAGACATGCCATAGATTTGGTGAAACGCTTTACGGAAATACTTAGGACTTTCAAAGCCGACCTGCATCATTACTTCGCCAATTCGTACATCATCCATAAGCAAGAGCTGAGCAGCTTTTTTTAGCCGGACATCACGGACAAACTCCACGGCAGTTTTTCCCGTAATGGTCTTGATTTGGCGGTAAAAGGAAGATTGGCTCATACCCAACTCCCGAACCAAAACCGGAATGGTAAAGTCGGAATCGGTTAGGTTAGCTTCAATGGTAGCCGTAGCTTTTTCCAGTAACGATTTGTGTTCACTTGGAATAATCAGATCCGTTGGCTTCAGTAAAAGCTGTCGGTGGTAATATTCCCGGAGCAGAAAGCGGTTGCGGAGCATAACCGTTATTTTCGCTTGTAACAAGTCGACGTTAAACGGCTTGGTCATGTATTCATCAGCACCGGTTTCTAAGCCTTCCAGTTGGTGCATAGCTGTGGCCCGGGCCGTTAGTAAAAATACCGGGATATGTAACGTTTTGGGATGTTTCTTGATTTGCTGACACAACTCAAGTCCACTACTACGGGGCATCATGACATCACTAATAACTAAATCGGGTAGTAACTCTAAGGTCTTTTCCCATCCATCTACTCCGTCTACTGCGGTACTAACGCGGTAGGTTTTGGCCAATGAATCGTAGAGATAGTTACGAAGTGCTTCATTGTCCTCTACAATTAAAAGATGAGCAGCTTCCGTCAAGTCCGCTTCAGGCGTATGTTGTTCGGCATGGGCTAGCCGAACGGATTGCTTAACTTCCTCAAGAGTGGGTTGAGTAGTAGCGGGTATCTGGCACCGTAAGTCTGGAGATATATGCTCTTTGCCAAAGGGTAATCGCAGAATGAACGTAGTACCCATACCTGGTTGACTGTTTACGAGTACTTCTCCCTGATGAGCGTCTACGTATTTTTTTACCAGTGATAAGCCAATGCCCGTTCCCGTCACTTTAATGGATTCGCTTTGAGTCGCCTGGAAATAGGGATCAAAAATTCGATTTATTTCCGCCTCGTTCATGCCCACTCCCTGATCTTTAATAGTAATCTCAAGGTAATGATCGAGCAAGTGCTGATCTTTATAAAGGGCAGCTTGATTGGGTTCACCAACGGTGTTCACCACAATTTCAACAGACCCACCTTCCGAAGAATACTTAAAGGCGTTGGAAAGTAAATTGACAACGATAGACTCGAGCTTAACCCGGTCCACGTAAAGCGTGATATCCTGCGGAGGAACATCAATGGTATAGTTGAGTTGCAGGGCTTCGGCTTTGAGCTTAAATACCAGAAATATTTCCGTTAAGAACGGAATAATGTTGGTGGGAGTAATTTTTAGCTGAACAGAACCCGTTTCGACTTTTCTAAAGTCCAAGAGCTGATTGACCAGGTCGAGCAGCTTACGAGTTTGCTGGTGCATGAGCATAATCTTGTCTTTGACCTGGTGAATCGGTTCATGACTCATGCCCACTAACTCCTCGACTGGTCCGAGAATCAGGGTAAGGGGTGTCCGAAGCTCGTGAGAAACGTTCGTGAAAAACTGTAGTTTCCCATCAGTTAATTCCTGGTCTTTTTCAATCTTGTACTGTTTGAGAGCTAGTTCGTTTTTCAGGCGTTGTTGCACTACACTATTATGGTGATAGAGCCAAAAGGCAATTCCAGCCGCAGTTAGATATAACAAATAAGCCCACCAGGTTTTCCACCAGGGTGGTAAAATCGTGATGTATAAAACCGTGGGTTGCTCCAGCCAGACGCCGTCATCGTTGCTGGATTTTACCTGAAACGTATAATCTCCGGCCGGTAAATTAGAAAAAGTAACAGTTCGTTGCTGAGCATTGACTCGTACCCAGTCCTTATTATAGCCAACTAACTGGTAAGCATATTGCTGTTTACGGGGATTAGCGTAGTGAAGCCCTACAAATTCAATGGAAAAGTCGTTCTCCGTTGAGCGAAGTTCAATGGAAGATTGATTTGCCAATGGAGAGGTCATGAGAACCCTACCATTGAGCGTATCTCCCACGGCTACGGGCCGATTGTGAATACGCAATTCCGTAATCTGAACTCGCGGCAGCGACGGGTTAACTTGAATGGCCTGCGGTTGGAAATAGGTGATGCCATTGGTTCCTCCCATAAACAGGGTATGGTCGTTAGCCCGGTAAGCAGCTCCGATTTTGAAAGAATTGCTTTGCAAACCGTCAGTTACATCGTAGTGCAAAAACTTTTTAGTTCGGGGATTTAGTTGATAAATACCAGACCCTCCGATCCAAAGGTTCCCTGATTCATCGATCAGTAAACTTTCTATATCCGTTTCTGGTAACCATTTTTTCCAACGCTCGATGCGATCTTCACCAGTGGGCGTTTGGGTCAGGCTGTGCAGGCCACCACCGATGGTTCCAATCCAAAGACGTCCCTGGTTATCCTGTACCAAAGGCCAGGTGTAATTAGTGCTGAGACTATTAGGGTTATCAGGCTCGTGTTTAAATTGCTTAATTAAGCGAATGGAATGAGGAGTTACCGCCAGTTTCAGTAACCCCGCATTGCGGGTACTGGCCCATAGAATGGAGTGTTTCCCATCATAATAAAGCTGGGTGAAGTCATTGGTAGGGAGTTTGTGGTTCTGTACCGAATAGGTTACGCCGTGCGTTCCGTTGGCCTCCATCCGGTAGAGGCCACCTGTAAACGTAGAAATCCAGATAAATCCATAGGAATCCTCTGTAATGCTTTCAATACTTAAACTGTACCAGTCTGCTGTCCCGGGAATGCCTGCCACGGGCTGGATGGTATTGGTACGAAGATCAAGCTTGAATAAACCTGCATACCGGGTGCCTATCCACAGTGTACCCTGCGAGGTGAGATGAAGGGCCGATACATCTACACTGTTTACACTGCCGTAGTACGCGTGCACCAGAAAATTTGTATACGATTTTGTGTTCAGATCATAACTAGCCAGTCCATTTTGCGTCCCTATCCACAGGCGATTACGAGATTCGTCCTTGCATATGGCATTGATGTAGTTGGTCGCCGGATTGGCAGAACCCTCATTTTGCCGTCGAATGAGGCCAAAGGGTTTTGTATAAGGTTTTAAAATGTTGAGTCCTCCCGCAGAACTGGCCATCCAGATGTTATGAAAGGAATCCTCCAGGATGTCGTGAACCCGAATGGAATTAATACTGAAAGGATCTGTATCGGAAGGAAGAAAACGTTGAATATCCTCCTGTTGAATGGGCAGTTGGGGACTTGGGGTCTTCACATTCCAGAGTAACAAACCGGACTTGGTACTGATCCATAAGCGTTGAGAAAAATCCCGGTAGAGGTGTTCAATCTCTGCAAAACCTCTTCCTAGGGACTGAAAGCAAATGGAAGCAGGTTGCGGCACGTTCCGACAATTACCCCAATAAATCTGGCCGTCCGTACCAACCCACAAATTACCTTGCCGATCCGCATGTAAGGCCCGGATGTTGACTTCACCCATCAAGGGTACGAACTGAGCTTTGGTTTGCTGGTTTTGAGGGTTCAGTACATACAATCCGCTGCCCAGCGTACCAATCCACAAATGATTAGAGCCATCAACCGTGAGTTCATCAATAAAAGGCTGAATAACGTCTGCTGGCTTGAGCTTAAGGTGGCTAACGTAATTGACTACACCTTGTGAGTCAAATTGCAGCATGAATAAACCGCTTTGACTGGTGCCTATCCATAGCCGTCCTTTGTGGTCGCTGGTAAGGCTAGGCACATCCGCAAGGGCTATCTTTTGAATCAGGGGTTGGTAGTTAGCGGCTACGGCTCGTTGAAGGATACTTTCGAAACGATCCCGGCTGGCATTGTAATAAAACAGCCCGGCTCCATCAATGCCCACCCATAACGTACCCTGATGATCGACGTGTAAAGCACGAATGCGGTTATTGATCACTCCACTGCCATTACTAACGGGCAAATGGTACGTTTTAAGCTGATAACCATCGTAACGGTCAATTCCCTTGTGCGTACCAATCCAGATAAATCCCTGGTGGTCCTGAGCCAGGCATAAGGCATCGCTGTGGGATAAGCCTTCATTAACCGTGAGATGATCAAATCTCAATTGCGTAGGCTCTCGTTGGGCAAAGCTGGTTTGGGTACTTAGGACAAGTAATACCGCCAATAGGCAGTACGTAAAGGCCCAGATGGATCGAGTTAGGGAAAGCATCAGCAAGTGGATACGTTTTATACGGTTAGCGGAACCAAGACTGTCTCTCAAAAGCAAATATACTTAGACAACCCTTACTGTAATAGCGACCTAACTAAGTAAAATACCCTTCAGACTTATACTTTTTTAAAATTAAATTATACTATTTAATCATGGAATTATTAAATAAAATAGATAGGTAAGAATAGATATGCACAAAGTGAATAGTGTAAATAAAAGGAATTTACAGCTAAATATAAGAAGAACAGACCAAAACGAGCCGCCAATTTGCCGAAAATAGGGGTGTCCTCTTTACTTTTCATTGGTTAATTTTGAACTATTCAAGTTTTTTATTTTCCTAAAACAATAATTAGTAGATCAGACCTATGGCTATTGAAATTTTAGGGCTTGGAAAACCTTACTTATAAAGTAGGGTACTCAATAGTTAAGCAAAGCACTTATTAGGTAAAACTAGAAATTACAAACAAGTTTTAGGAGAGCATAGGCTAGAGGTCGCCTGCTCGCCCAAGACGTTACTTCGCATTAGTCAGCAGACCGTCTGGCTTCAGGTACTCCCCCCATCTTAAATGCTTTATTCATGACAAGATGCCCATACGCTCTTATGATTTAACCAAGTGCATTAGGTATGGCGATGCACTTATTTTCTAAATCTCTACATTATGAAAACAAGATTAAGTATTTCTCATTGGGCAACTGCGTGCAGTTTTGCTTTACTGACGCTGGTGACGGGTTGTCAGAAGGAAACCATTGAAGAGAAAGTCTCTCCTCAGTCGGGCTCGGTTAAATCCAGAGGAGCCAGGGCTTTGCCATCTTCTGAACCTCTTCAGTCGGTAGGCAACGGCACGTTCTATTTAGTTAGCCGTAAAAGTGGTAAAATGATTGATGTGGAAGGGTTTCAGACTTCTAACGGTGCTAACATCATCCAGTATGGAGGCACGGGCGGTACTAACCAAAGGTGGACGTTGCAGTCACTGGCGGGAGGGTATTATTCCATCATTGGCGTTCAAAGCAATAAAGCTTTACAGATCAGCCAAGCTTCAGTGGACGATGGCGGCGACGTAACGATAGGCGACTACACGGGGGCTAATCATCAGCAGTGGCAATTTATTCCCACAAATAATGGCTACTACCGTATTGTAAACCGCAATAGTGGCAAGGATCTGGATGTATTTAATCAATCCATCGATGATCTGGCTGAGATCAAGCAGTGGGGTTACTGGGGAGGCGAAAATCAGGAGTGGGGTCTTGTTACTATCCAAGCCAACGGTCAGCTAGGCTGGACGCTAACTACATCTGACGTACCTACCGATGTGAGAGAACGGATTACGGCAGCAATGAACGATGCCTGTGCCCGTTATAATGCGGGAGCTGCCTGGCCGGCTCGAACATTGACCGTTGAGTACAATCCGGGCGTAAATACAGCAGATGGTAATACCAACGGTAATATTCGGTTTGGTTCTAATGCCAGTTACCAAAATACGCGTACAGCGATGCACGAAATAGCTCATACCTGGGGCGTGGGAATTTCGGGAGGCTGGTATGCCAATACGTCTACAGGCCCTTTCACCGGTGCTAATGCCGTAGCCCTTATCAAAACTTACGATGGGCCTGATGCTGTTATTAATACGGGCGGCTCGCATTTCTGGCCTTATGGACTTAACTATGACAATGAATGGTCTGAGATTGCGGCTTTCCGTCACGTGAAAATGGTGAACGCCATGAGAGCGGACGGCATGTAAGAATATGTCTATCTGGTAACCTTTGGCTTAAATGGTTACCAGATAGACATTAGTAGAAAATGCTACTGCATTGCTTGGGATCGGTGAAAGCAGACAGGTTCGGTCCGATAAGTTCAAGTAATGTGCCGCTTCCAAGAAACGACGACAGGTGGTTTCTTTCTAGGCTTGATAAAGGTGGTTGAGTCATCAGTGTTTACCAAATCGACACCCTTCAGTTAGAAGAGGGTGACGGTTAGGAAGAAACAAGTAACAGAACTAAAGTAAAAGCTCTAGGTCTTTTGGGTAAAATCAGAAGATATGGAGCTTTTACTTTTTCTTACTCAATGTGCAACGTTCCTGGGCGTACGAAGGCTTTTAAATGAAGCAGTAATTCAGCAATTTTAAGAGCTATATTTTTACGTATGTCGCCTGCCATAATTAGCCATGAATGACCGCCTCCTTTTTGCTGAGCAATGGTAGAGGCTGCAAAGGTCAGAAAGATGCTCGCCTCTTCTCTATCTTTGATGATGCTAGTGTAGATAAATCCCCAATATAGCTATTCGTTCCCCCATCATTCTACTAATTAAAAAAGATAAGTTTAAATTTCTTTCAATGGATTATAGTTAATTAGGTTAAGTTTAGTTTTAAAGATAATAAATAGATAATCTATAAAAACTACTAATACTAAATTTGGTATAATTATATTTCTTGTCAAGGTGATCAACAAAACTCTAGTGGAGGTCTTGCAAACGTATAATAATAGTACATACGCATAGCTTACTTTTAAACCACTTATAATTAAATAATATAAATAAATGTTTGAATTATTATATTATTTAAACGTGTTTTGATGCTCCCCATAGAAGGCATATGGTTATGAACTGACGTTATTTAAGGATCTATACGTTCAACTTTAATTTATAGAAAAACCATCCATTATGGCTATACTAAGTTCATTTTCAATGAATTTAGTATAGCCATAACTTTAACACAGCTATTACTTTTTATTTATAAATAAAGAAAATAAGTAACCTTATTTTGTACATAATTAGAGGCTTATAGGCGTATATGAACCATTATTTACAAATAAGACATATGTAAATAAAATCGAGCATAGGTAAATTCATTTTACAGAGGTTAAAAGAGTTTAAATTTTGTATCTTTCTAAATATCATCAAGATTATTTCTGACCAAAAGCTTTTGGAAGTAGCACGGTTTAAAGCTATACGTAGGTAAAATATTACCCATGAAATCTCTTTTAATACGCCGCTAGTAATCTCTTTATTGATTAAACAATTAATTAGATCAAGTTATATGTGAAGAAATCGTTTTTTAGAAAAATAAAAAAATCTGCTTATGAGTATTTAAACGGATAAAACGAAAAAATAGATAGTGAATTTTTAGGTTAATTACCATTATAGGTCGTCTCTATACTCATCATTTGGCTGTTTTACCAGGTATTTGATTATTATTACTTAATAATACCTTTTATTAATACCAGTTTAATCGATAAAACAAGAAGAGTGGCATCGACTTTTTAAGTATGATCCTCCAGATGTATCGCTCGACTTTTAAGCAATACGTAGTAGAGGTTTAAAGTTAAAAATGAGTATTGTTAAGTTAAATAAATACGAGTTTCCTGCTTTAAATGTTATGGTTAACAAAAATAACTCTACTAGTACTAAGCTTTTATAGTGGTTATAAAATACTATATTGTGACTTATGTTAGTATTGAAACCCAGATGAATATTACGTTCTAAACTTATTAGAAGAAAACATAAAAGCTCTCTGATTAGTATAGATAGTAGTATATACAGGTAATTACTGTAATTAGGGTAATATTTTGACATTTGTCATTATTTTTAAATAATTATAGCACGCCAATGAGTAATCTGTTATTCTGGCTAAGTCTTGATGAGGCCAGCCCTTAGAGGCATAAGCATCGGGGTAGTGCTTGCCTATGCTTTGTGCTTAAAGAAAAATGAATAAACATTAAACGCTCTATTATGTGCTCAACTATATGAAGACATCTTTACCAAGAAAAACATTAGTTAGTTTATGGCTGCTAGGCATCCTAATCGGAATTGGCTCTCTGTTTTGGTACCAATCCTGGATTTATCTGCTGCCAACACCACTTCCCCCGGATTACCACGAAGTAGCTTTGGGCTCCACCTTAGCCAGTGAACTACTTCAGACACGTAAGTGCAACAAACCCTTGTTTCTGCATTTCTACAATCCAGATTGTGCCTGCTCCAGATTTAATCGTCGGCATTTTCAAAGTTTGGTAAAACTCTATCAAGCCCAGGTGGATTTTGTCGTTGTTCTCTTGAGCCAGAAAAATTATTCAGAAGCTTTTATTCAAAAAGATTTGAATCTACATCTACCCGTGCTACACAACGACCAACTGGCTTCAATCTGTGGAGTTTACTCAACCCCGCAGGCCGTGTTGATCGACACTAACGAGAAACTTTTCTACCGGGGTAACTATAACCGGAGCCGCTATTGTAGCGATGAGCAGACTAGTTATGCTAAACAGGCCTTAGGCCGCTTGTTACGTCAAAGTCAACTCGGAGCTTTTGATGAATTAGCCTTTAAGGCTTATGGTTGTAAACTTCCTTCCTGTAAAAACTAACAGTATCTAGCGGCAGATTTGATATGCAGCAACCAGTTTGAAAATCAGCGGGTTTTGATGGTATATCGTTTGGTTTTGATTCTATTTAAAATAAGCTTTTGGAAGCTATTTTAAATCATACTTCTGTATATAGGAACGGGCGAAACGCTAATAAAAATCTTTTGGTGATTGGACTTGGGTTAGTTGCACTAGCAATCCTGTGTTGGCATGCTTTATCAATCTTAATTTCAAATTAGCCCATGATTCCTTTTACTATTTATTTGACTGGTGACGCAGAGAAGCCTTCCTTTTTTTCGAATGTGAAAGAAAGTTCGGATCGGCTGATGGACGTCTTTCTTTTAGGCTATTTTGTTACTGGCCTAGTGTTGGCCAGTTTTTACGATACCTATGTAATTGCCATAAGTGTAGGCGGTTTGTGCCTGTTAGCTTATTATTCGACCAAATGGGCTCTGCCTGACTCAGATTGGTATCAATATGTATTGAGTGGAGTTTTAGGAGTCTTTATGGCTCAGTATATCTACCAAATGCATGGTTTGTTTGAAATGCATTTTTTCGCATTTATTGGCAGTGCAATTCTCATTACCTATCAAAAATGGCAATTACAGATTCCCATGATGATTGTGGTATTGACTCACCATGCTCTCTTTGGTTATTTTCAAAATCTGGGTTACGCTCAAATCTATTTTACGCGGCTCGACTACTTTGATTTGCTCACTTTTGTTATTCACATTCTATTGGCAGCCGTTATTTTTTTCATCTGTGGATTATGGGCTTATATGATGAAAAGGTACAGTGAGAATGTATTCATCCAGACTCAGAAGATGAATGAGTTAGAAAAGGAAGCAGCTCTCTCGCAAGAAAGACATCGCAATGAATTAATTCAAAAGAAAATAAACACACTTCTGAGAAAATCCAATGTTCAACTAGAAGCCGCTCGTTGGGAAGCGGAAAAAGCGAACCAGGCCAAAAGTGTTTTTCTGGCAACGATGAGTCATGAGATACGCACGCCCATGAACGGAGTCATTGGAATGGCCGCTTTGCTACAGGAAACCAATCTGACTATTGAACAGCGAATGTTTGCCGATACGATTGTGAATTCGGGCGATGCTCTGTTGAGTGTTATTAATAATATTCTTGATTTTTCTAAAATAGAATCGGGAAGTATTGAGCTTGAAAGAGAGGAATTTAATTTACGGGAGTGCATTGAAGTTGTCTTTGATCTCTTTGGGGCGAAAGCTACACAAACAGGGGTAGATCTCATTTATCACATTGAGGAGGATATACCCTTACAGGTAGTCGGCGATTCCCTACGCCTACGGCAAGTACTTATTAACCTTATTGGCAACGCCGTCAAATTTACTGAAGTAGGCGAAGTGTGCTTATGGGTGAGTCTACAGGAATTAAAAGAAAACGAGCTATGCCTTAATTTTTCGGTTCGGGACACGGGCATTGGCATCGCTGCTCATCAGATTGGTAAACTGTTTCAGTCCTTTTCTCAAGTGGATTCAACCACTACGCGTAAGTACGGAGGCTCCGGTTTAGGGCTAGTGATCTCAGCTCGCTTGGTAGAATTAATGGGAGGAAAAATACTGGTTGATAGCCAACTAGGTCAGGGTTCTACCTTCTGCTTCACCATCCGAATCCAGCCAGGGAAAAAGCAAATTCAGGCTTATTCCCAGCAAAGCCTGGAAGCTTATGCACAGAAACGGGTATTGATAGTGGACGATAATGCGACGAATTTAACCATCTTGCAACGCCAGCTTAGCAATTGGGGCTTGCAAACTCTTTTGGCTAACTCAGCTGCTTCAGCCCTTGAGCAGCTGGAGCGGGACGCCGCTATTGATTTGGTTATCACCGATATGCAAATGCCCGCCATGGATGGGGTGATGTTAGCCGGAGAAATTAAGAAGGCATACTCGGAGATTCCTGTTATTTTACTAAGTTCCATTGGCCATGAGTTGAAACCTCATCAGCGAGAATTTTTTGTTTCTATTCTCAATAAACCTACCCGTCAGAAGCAGCTCAACAAACAGGTACTTTATGCTTTGCAGGGAGAGCAGCCCTTGGTCCAGGAATACTCAAAATCTGGGCAGTTAACTACGAGCATGAGTAGCCAATATCCTTTACAAATACTCATTGCCGAAGACAACCAGGTTAATCAACGCGTCATTAAGACCATCTTAACGAAGCTGGGTTATGAGCCAGACTTAGCGGAAAACGGAGAACAGGCCTTAACGGCAGCTTTAACCCATCCCTATGATCTGATTTTAATGGATATGCAAATGCCCGTTCTGGATGGTTTGGAAGCTACTCAGCAAATTCGTCAGTTGTTACCCAAACAACCCGTTATTATCGCCTTAACGGCTAATGTGGTGGCCGGTACGGAGGATATTTGTATGGAAGCAGGCATGGACGACTACTTAACCAAGCCCGTGAAAATTGAAGAGTTAATGCAAATGCTTAAAAAATGGCATCTTCAGGCTTCTAGTGTGTGTGGATAAATAAAGACAATGGTTATCGTGTCATGGCCTTTATTTAGAAAGCGGCTTTTCCAGTTCAGAGACAACTGAAAAATGATAAAGCCTACGATACGTTTAATAATTCTCATTAAACGTATCGTAGGCTTTAATGCGGATATATTGCATGTTAGCTGGGATAGTCTTTTGCTATCCCAGCTAACATGCTCAACTAAACATTTGTTAGAATGCATAGATTTTAAGCATTCCTATCTTTTTAAGGTATTGATCTTCTATCAATAATAGGCTATTTTTAGAAGTTAAAGCATGTAATGTAACTCATTAAAAGATAAGACTTAGAGCCTATTACTTAACATGGCTAACGTATACTTCTTATAGTGAGCTGAAGTAGTAGCCTAAAAAGGCCAGTCAAACCTATTGGTTAGGGGCACTCTCAAAACACATACTAAAGGGAAGTGATTGGGAAGCAAACTCTTCTTTTAAAGGAGATGTAAGTTTTTAAACAATCTATCTAGGCGTTTAGAAAATATGCGTAGTTGCCCTCATGCCAGAGTAACTCGCAAGGGTGTTCATACTTAAACAGAGATGATTTACGTAGATAGTACTAAAGGCTTAATGGATTTTGAGGACCTAAGTGCTTTTCTTAAGCCCCTTAAGAATAAGTCTTTAGTTAAGTAGCATGATTTTTTAAATTTCTTCTTTGATAGCCACAATTACGAGTTGATTCCTGCATAGACCGCCATCCGTATGCATTACTTAAAAAAAGAGCTTCTTCATTTGTTAGAGAGCAATACTCATTTCTTTTCTTTTTTCCAGGAGTCAGGCCTGTGGATTTGGGACGTACAACACCCTGAAAACTACTGGATAAGTCCTAATTTCTGGGTCAAACTAGGCTATGAAACGCACGAAATTCCAGATCTTCTTTTAGACTGGAAAAAGTTGATTCATCCCGATGATATTGCTTTACTGGAAAAAGAGTTAAGCTCGAATCTAGCCAGCCCCGAAAGCAGCTTCGATACGCCCATCCGCTACCTTCATAAACAGGGTTACATCATGTGGTTGCGATGCCGGGGCATGGCTCTGCGAAACGAAGAGGGCCAGGTTCAGCTAATAACCGTCAGTCACATTGATATTACCAATGAGAAAGAGTCCGAGCTTAAAGCTCGTCAGCAGTCGCTGCTGTACGAATACATTTTAAATAGTCAGGTTCTATACGTAGCTAAAATAGATTTGGAAGGTCGTTATACCTTCATTAGTGAGAATTACGCTAATGCCTTAGGTGAACCCGTAGAAAACCTGCTAGATACATTAGCGACTACCTATATGGTTGCCGAAGACATAGATGTCTTTAGGCAAGGCGTTGAATTCTGCCGAAAGAATCCTTTGGTGTCTTATACCATCCAGATAAAAAAACGCTTACCTGGAAAGGCCCTACAGGCCTATGAATGGAGTATGACAGGACTGGAAGATAGCTTTGGGCAAGTCAATGAAATTCTAGGTCTTGGGCGGGACGTAACTCAAACGATGCGAACGGAAATCAACTTATCCGTTTTGCTTTCTTCCATGAGTGATATTCTCTCTATGACTACCCCTGAAGGAGTCGTTACCTATCTATCGCCCGCCTGGACTAAAATTCTGGGTTACCCGGTAGAGGATTGCCTGGGGAAAACAATGGAAGACTTCATACATCCCGATGATTTGCCCGCTGCCTTTGAAATGATTGGTAAGGTTAATGAAGAGCTACCCGCCTGCTTTGAGCACCGCATCAAACATCAGAAGGGGCATTACTTGTGGATGGAAACCAAAGCCAACCGTCAGGAAGTAAGTGAAGAAATTGTATGGACCAGTCACGATATTGATAAGCGTAAGAAGGCCGAAGAAGAATTACTTAAGACCAAGGTCTTACTCGAAGAAACCAGTCGGATGGCTAAAGTAGGGGCTTGGGAATATAACATTGATCAGCAGCGGTTGTACTGGTCAGATGTAACCAAAGAAATTCATGAGATTCCTCTGGACGAAAATCCCGACATGAGGCACGGAATTAGTTTCTATGCAACCACTCAAGCCAAAGAACGATTGGCCAGAGTGGTTGCCGAAGGCATTAAAAACGGGACGGCCTGGGATTTGGAAGAGCAGATTATTACGGCTAAGGGTAATCTTCGCTGGGTACGTACCATTGGGCAGGTCGAACAGATCAATGGAAGATCTGTACGTCTATTTGGGACCTTTCAGGATATTGATGATTTGAAAACGGCTCAGGGGCAAATCGAAAAAGCCCGTCAGCAGGCTGAATATGCCAGCAGTGCTAAATCTGAGTTTCTGGCTAATATGAGTCACGAAATCCGAACACCGCTCAATGGAGTAATTGGCTTTACTGAACTGTTGTTAAAAACCCCTCTTGACGAAACGCAACAGCTCTACCAAAAAACAGTTTACGAATCGGCTCACTCGCTATTGGGCATTATCAATGATATTTTGGAGTTTTCAAAAATTGAAGCCGGTAAATTGTCGCTGGTAATAGAGAAAACAGAACTCGAGCTGCTCTGCCATCAGTCCCTGGCTTTAGTAACTACGCAGGCACAAAACAAAGGGCTGGAAGTATTGCTGAATATTGAGCCCAACGTTCCCCGCTGGATTTGGGTCGATGAGCTTCGGTTGAGACAGATTCTGGTTAATTTACTAAGCAATGCCGCCAAGTTTACTCTCCAGGGCGAAATCGAATTAAAGGTAGAGTGTCTGGCCCTAGAGTCTGAGCAGGCTCGTCTTCGTTTTACAGTACGGGATACGGGTATTGGTATTGAAAAAGAGAATCAACGTAAAATATTTGAAGCCTTTTACCCAGGAGGATCTTTCAACTACTAAAAAATTTGGAGGAACGGGCTTAGGCCTTACCATTTCAAGCCGCTTGTTGCGACTCATGAACAGCCAGTTTGAGCTTTCAAGTAAGCTAGGAAAAGGGAGTTGTTTCAGTTTTGAGTTATCCGTGCCCGCCGCTAGCGAAGACTTGGCATCTAGTAAAGATTGGCCCCACTTAAACCGGATTCATTCGGCCTTAGTAGTGGACGATAATAAAGTTAGTCGGAGCATTCTCAAGCAAATACTCGCCCAGCAAAACATCGCCTGTTATCTGGCTAAAAATGGAATCGAGGCCCTGGAAGTGACTCAGGAGCAGATATTTGATGTGATTCTCATGGATTATCACATGCCCTTTTTAAATGGGGTAGAAACGTTGGAGAAAATGCGAGCTTCCAGCGACCAGGCTTTACCACCCGTATTAATAATGAATACGATTTATGAAGGTCTGGAATTAGAAAAGAGTGGAAAGGCCCTGCTGCCGAAACCTGTGAAAAGAACGGAGCTTCTCACGGCTCTTTCCAACCTTTTTGAAGAGGAGCAATCCATAACCCCCGAACCCCCCGCTGAGCCAGTAAGTGATACTCCTCTGCAAACCCTAGCTTCCATTTTAGTAGTAGAGGACAATGCCGTCAATCGGTTATTAGCTAAAAAGCTCATCGCCTCACTTCGGCCTGAACTCACTATTTACGAAGCTCATAATGGAATTGAAGGGGTAGAAGCGTTTACCCGCTACCGACCAGATCTGATTCTAATGGATATTCAAATGCCAGAAATGAATGGCTACGAAGCTACCCAACAGATTCGTCAGATTGAAACGGGGCATATTCCTATACTAGCCCTGACGGCCAGTATTCTACCTTTGGAAAGAGAGCGGTGTTTAGCTGCTGGAATGGATGATTACTTAACCAAGCCCATTGCAAGAACGGTGCTGGAGCAGGCCCTTGAACAGTGGTTACCTTTGCCCAATTCTAATTAATATTTAGGGCTGGGTTTTGATCTTTGCAAAGCGATTCATCGGCGTACATTTAGCGGTGGAGATGACGGGCTGAGCCTGGTATGGTAATTTATTGTTATTAGTTAAGAAACAATGATTTAATGGGTAAATATTTACGATTTTAGGCTTACTAGCGTTAACCCTACGCTTTACAGACGCCGCCACCTGTAATAAAAGGGAAGGGCAATGCCGGTATTGCCTAAACCGACTCCCCAGGAGCCGGTTTTTTTATGAAAATCGGGTAGAATGTAGAAAAAAAATAGCCCACCGCTTAAGAGGTGAGCTAGGATACGATTCAGGTACAATACTCCATCAAATTGGCGGTTTATCTAAAAGCGTTAAAGGGTGATTTATAAGGATTGTCGTTTATACTAAGAGATCCTGAATGAAGAAATGGTTACTCTTACCAAGTGAAACGTTCGAGTAGACCTTGGCTTACACTGGTAACGTAATAGCTATTACCCTGTCTTTCGATGGCAGAAGGACCTCGCAAATCGCCTACTAAGGTTTTGCCCAGTGTGTTGGCAATGCGACCCGAAGGAAGGCTGGGGTTAAAAATGCCATCGGATACGAATTCAATTACCACTGGTTTGTTTCCTTCTGAAAGCGTCAGATCCATCAGGGTGGTATAATTAGACTGATAAATGCTGACTACTCCTTGCGGGCTAACTTGGTAAATCACGGCTGAGCCTTTAGTGAATGGTCCACCCGAAAGCGTAGTTACCAGGAAGTTAGTACCATCAAAGACAATTCCCGTGGGCACTGCTTCCTGAGCGGGAGTTACATTCGGTAAATGAGCCAGTAACTGGAGTTTTCCCGTGCCTTTTTGCCGTTTGATTACCGCGTTGGTACCCGCGTCTGCAATGACGATATTACCACTAGCATCCGATGTCAGATTATAGGCATTTGAATTCAAGGGGGTTACTAATTTCAGACTATCTATAAAAGGCCGCAATGCCTGGCTGGTTAGATTAGCCTGGCTTAAGGGCTGGTTAGGGTTTAGTTGAGAGGTTTTTACGCTAAAGAGCGTTCCCAGAGCTCCGTGCAAGAAGTAAAGCGAATCGTTAGCAAAAAGCATGTGGGTAATGCCAATAAAGAAAGCGGGACCATCAGGCATGGAAGGTAATCCCTGAATGACGGGTTTGGCCTGGTTGTTTTCGACCAGCGAAATCTGGCTATTGTTTTGCCCGGTTCCCACTTCCGAAACAAATAAGCGACCCTGAGGATCAAAGGTTAGACCCGTAGGGCCATTTAAACCGCTTACCAGAATTTCTCGCTGAACGGTGCCCGCTGCTGGCCCTTCATGGTCGGTACAACTCAGTGTAAAAAGCCCAAGGCTAACGAATAAGAGTACTTTTGAAAATAGAGAAAGCGTTTTCATAGATTTAATGGATTGGATATGAATGAATAGGATTGAGGTGAAGTTCTGACCTTGTTAGTGGCAAGAAAAAACTTCAAAACTAGTTTGAAATAGAAGTATTGTATTAGGAGAATTCCAGTCTATAAGCCCTTATGGCATGCTCTAGAATTGGAATGTAACGCTCACCTAAGACTCAGAACCCGTATAAAGATAAACTTCAGCTAGTTCTAAGGAAGTATGATTGATGATAAGCCAGAAAGGCTTAGGAGTCGTTTGTTAAGGGGCAAGTAAAGATGTCTGTAAATATCTGAAATACAAGACTAATGTATGTGAACCGTATCTTTTTAGCAGTGAAATAACCTTCTTTGTTTGTAAGGCATCATCACCATCTTTTTTTATAAAAATGCAAAATCAGGCGTATATAAAGAACGCTTCGAACGCAGAAAGGGCCAAATGCACCATTCCCTTATGTTATTCAGAAGTCATTTTAGAGCGTCTCGGACAGGCTCTTTATTTAAAAGCAGATACCTTAAAGTTTATATTCTATCAATGAAGGATACGAAAGCCTTTTCAAGCTGGGTTACGCTCACGCAACCCTAGCTTCTAAAGAAGCCTCTAAAAAATTGAGCAATCTTACGATAAACATGATTTAACGTTTCAAGCAGGATGCTGGTAAAACGAAGGTATAGATTTATTTGGCTTTTTTTAGAGGAAACTCCGGGGGCAAAGTTTGGCTTCTACCGTCGCTTAAATAAATACGGTTATTTTTTTCGTCGAAGCTTTTAATGTGTCGGGTATTAACTAGAATGTGCGGTAGATGCGGACTCAGTAAGGTAAAATCGTAGTTTTCCTGTAAAGCCAAACTCACTTTATCCAGCACCGTATCTGACTCAATTCGGTTGCCGTTGATGAGATGAATGGTGTAGGGAGTAGCCAGGAACGAAATATTCTCCACGGCAATGTATTCACGGACACCTTTGCGAACATCCACCTGTACACGATCCCGAACGATAAGTTCTTCTTCTTCTACTTCAGGTTCCAATCGGTTCGATAATTCCCAGGTACGAATGGTTTTAGTCATGAGTTCATTTTCCACAAGAAATCCATCATGACCATACAAAGAATCAATTTCAGTCAATTCAGCCTGGGGAATGTACCGAGCTAAAAACCGCTGTTCTTCCACCGGAAACAAGACATCCGATTGAATACCAATGATTAGTGTCTGGGCTTTAATTCGGTTAAGAGCCGCCATAGCTCCGCCTCGGTTTCTTCCCACATCGTGCGAATCCATCATTCGCGACAAACTATAGTAAGAGAAAGCGTTGAATCGTGAGGCAATTTTTTCGCCCTGATATCGCTGGTAAGAGCTAGCCCGGTAGTGATCAATTACCGATTCTTCGCGGGCTTGCGTATACTCGTACATCACCGCACTGCGGTAACTCAGCAAGGCCGTAGCCCGGGCGGCTTTCATGCCCGCAGTACCTGCGTCGGCCCGGCGTTCCTGCCAGGTCTGATCGGCCTCAATAGCCATCCGTTGGGATTCATTGAAGGCAATACCCCAGGGTGACATCCGGGCGTTAGTAGCAATAAGAATCAGTTGCTTGAAAAGCTCGGGTTTCTGAATGGCCCATTCCAGAGCCTGCTGTCCGCCAAGCGATCCACCTACGAGCATGCAAAGCTGCTGAATCTGCAAATGCTCCCGTAGTAAATCCAGACTTTTAACAACATCACGAATGGTTACGAGCGGAAAATCCTGATAATAAGGTTCCTGCGTAAGCGGATTAACTGATAAGGCCGAGGTAGAACCATAAGCCGAACTCAGCACATTCGCACAAATAATGAAATACTGTCGGGTATCTAATAGCTTTCCTTCGCCCACTAATCCGCTCCACCACTCAGTAACGTCTGAATTTCCCGTGAGGGCATGACAAATCCAGACGGCATTATCGGCCCGGTCATTAAGCTTTCCAAAGGTATGATAAGCTACCTGAATTTCGGGTAGGGTCTGTCCGCATTCTAAGTCAAAAGGATGCGGGTAATGAAATAGTTGTAACTCAGACAAAGCGTAAGCAATCAGTTAAGGACTTTCAAGTAAGTCAGTATGCAAATCGAGTGAAATAAGGTCGGAGCCAAAGCCCCGACCCTGGAGGCTAGGAACCTGAAACGGCCTGAATGGCCTGCTCTAGGTCCGCCTTAATGTCTTCAATGTGTTCAAAACCCAGCGAAATTCGGAGTAATCCCGGTTCTACGCCCGCCGTAGCTTGCTCGGCGGCTGAAAGCTGGGAGTGCGTCGTGCTGGCGGGGTGGATGATGAGCGTTTTCGCATCGCCCACATTAGCCAGGTGACTAATCAGTTTTAAGGAATTAACTAACTGATCTGCCGCTTCTTTTCCCGCTTTAAGCTTGAAGGTCAACACGCCGCCAAAGCCACGGGTTAAGTACTTCTGAGCCAGGGCGTGGTAGGGACTACTCGCCAAACCGGGGTAATTCACATATTCTACTGCCGGATGGTTTTCCAGCCAGGTCGCCAGAGCCAGAGCATTTTCGTTCGTCCGCTCTACGCGAAGCGAAAGCGTTTCGAGTCCCTGCAATAGTAAGAAGCTGTTGAAAGGAGCTTGAGAAGGTCCCCAATCCCGAAGTCCTTCTACCCGGGCCCGAATGATGAACTGAATATTACCGAAAGGACCATTAAAGCCGAATACATCATTTAATACCAGACCGTGGTAACTTGGTGAGGGTTCGGTAAACTGAGGGTACTTTCCATTGCCCCAGTTATAGGTGCCGCCGTCGATAATAACCCCTCCCATAGAAGTACCGTGACCGCCGATCCACTTCGTAGCCGAGCTAACAACCACGTGGGCTCCGTGCTTAAGAGGCTGAGCAATGGCCCCGCCTGCTCCGAATGTATTATCTACGATAATGGGCAGATCATACTTCTTAGCCAGGGCTGCGAAGGCTTCAAAATCGGGAATGTTAAATCCAGGGTTACCAATAGTTTCCAGATACAGGAACTTGGTGCGATCGTCAATGAGCCGTTCGAATGATTCGACTTTATCGCCTTCAGCAAAACGGGCTTCAACGCCAATATTTTTAAAGGAATTCTTAAACTGGTTATAGCTGCCGCCGTATAAATAGGAAGTCGTTACAAAGTTATCGCCAACGGTAGTAATGTTATTGATGGCAATAAACTGAGCCGCATGCCCCGAAGCCACCGAAAGGGCTGCCACGCCGCCTTCCAATGCCGCTATGCGTTTTTCAAACACATCGTGGGTGGGGTTCATAATGCGTGAATAAATGTTCCCAAATTCCTGAAGGGCAAAAAGCCGGGCTCCGTGAGCGGAATCATCGAACTGATAAGCCGTGGTTTGATAAATAGGAACGGCCCGGGCCTTAGTGGTTGGGTCAATCTCTTGGCCAGCGTGTAACTGGAGCGTTTCAAAACGTAATTCAGACATGTTGTTGCAGAATTAATGCGTGAATAAAAGATAGAGTTTAGAGTAAGTGTTTGAAACGAATCGTTTCTGCATGCAATCCACAACAAGAAGAAGTGCCCCCTGCGTAGGCGGATGAACTAAGAGTCAGGAAATCTGAGATGGAAAAAGAGGGCAGAATAGCAGCCCCCAATAAAAGGGTCGTCCGGTGCATGAAAGTTCGCTTTACTTATCTCTCCCCGGAGACCTTCCCCAGGGCAGGAATTAGCACCTTGTTTTCACCTCGTTGAAAATAGGTTGCCAGCGGTTCACAGAGCCCGTCTCTCCCCGCTTCTCGATAAGTCAGCATCTGGAACGGGCTGACTTTTCAAAGGCAAACTTAAAAAGGAATAGGCAAATGTGGAAAGAGCCGGATCGTTTTTTGTTCATTGGGGGTTATAATTACTTTGATTCACGCAAAATCAGTAACGAAAAGGCAGGGGATAATTATCAGGAGTGAACTTTCCCATGCTGATCTGCTACTTTTGTAAAAAACGTCAGTTGATGTACTGACACGCATACGTTATGGAAAACCCCGTCCTTATTTTTGGAGCCAAAGCTTTGGGTAAAACGGCTCTTGATATTTTTAATCGCAACGGCGTCATTGTGTACGGGTTTCTAGAAGACGAAACGAGCCTGCACGGAACCGAAATTGGTGAGGTATCAGTCTTTTCAGCGACTGACGATGAAGGATTTACTGAACTCATTGGAAATAAATGTGAAGCTTTTATAGCAGTAGAAGATCGGACCGAACGCAAAACACTGGTTGAGTACCTGCACGAAACTCGCCAGACGCAGCCTGTTAATGCTGTACATCCCTCGGCCATTATCTCGGAAGATGCTCACATCGGCCACGGAAATCTGATTGCGGCTGGCGTTATTGTTCAGACGTTTTCCAAAGTGAGTAACCACTGTATTCTCCACGCCGGAGTTATCATTGATACCGAAACTGTCCTGGAAGACTTTGTTCAGGTAGGAGCGGGGAGTGTAATCGGAATGGGAGCTAAAGTGGGAGAAAACACTTTCATTGGTTCTGGCGTAACGATTGTAGGCGGCGTCGAAATTGGGAAAAATGCCCGAATCGGAGCGGGGTCTGTCGTCATTGAAAACGTCGCGGCGGGTGCTACGGTCTTCGGTAATCCGGCTAAAAAGGTATAAAGTACGATCTCGATTTTATCAAAAGGGGTCCGGTTTAACGCATGTAACCGGGCCCCTTTTTGTTGCTACATGTATTAATAGACAGCTTCACTATTCTAGGTATAGTGCAAAACTGGGTTTATAGATTCTTCGTTCTACCACCTCTATGAGCTTAACATAAGTTATAAGAGTTATAGAAATTAAAAGAAGCGAATAAAGAAGTCTTGAAATATAAAAAATATAATTGAACTATTTTGCTAATATTTGGTAATGTTTATGAAAATATGGGTGCTTTAAGCTAATTAATGAATTGTTAATGAGTGTTTTTACTCTTAAAATTAGTGTAGTTAACATTTCGTATGGTATAATTTTTTGAAGACTTATTTAGCTTTGCTACTATAAAAAAAATGAATTATAAGAATGTAATTTTTTTCGATGAAACGTTTGAAATGACATCCATCTAGTAGATTTTCTCGTATTTATCTTTTGGAATTTCGTTCAGCAATTCTAAACAAAGTTGAATTATCCTTGTATATATTCTTTATAGACTCTAATTTAGGTAGAATTGGTTTCGAAAAGATTATTAGTTCTGTTCTAATAGAATTGATAAGTGTTTGAAACCTATCAGCGTGATAGTCAAAACTGATCTTGCTTTTTGTTGAACAGGTAGCTCAGTTTAGGGTAACAGGTCGATTTTACCGAGACTATTCCACCTTAATACACCGCTACAATTATGAATACGGAATTTGATGAAGTAGTTTCGCTATCTGAAAAAAACGAAGTTCGTTTGCGTGCGGGTGCTCAGATAGAAGCTAAAATGGCTCCTGAGACTCCTAATACAAGTGTGCCCCCCGTCCCCACTACTGAAAAGTCAATGAGTTCTACGAGTATATGGCAGCGTTTGAAAAACCGCTTTTTTACAGGGCAACAGCCCGATCTGGAAGAGCCCATTAAAGACTGCTTTTGGAAAGTTGATATACATTCACACCTTCTGCCAGGAGTAGATGACGGAGTTTCATCCTGGGAGGAAACCCTGGCCTGTTTAAAACAACTTTCCGAATGGGGTATAACTAAAGTAGTAACTACGCCCCACGTCAGCCGAGATTGGTTTCCTAACAAATACCATCATTTACTTGAGGGTCAGGAGCAATTGCAGTCCCTGGTACGGGAGCATAACCTCCCCCTAACGATTGAAGTAGCCGCCGAATACCTTCTTGATGATTTTTTCCTTGATTTATTAAAAAGCCGGGAAGTGTTAACCTTTGGCCCAGAAAAGTATATATTAGTAGAAACGGCCTGGTCTTCGGCTCCGCTGCATCTCTCAGATTTAATTTTTCGCATTCAGTCGGCGGGATACACGCCCATCCTGGCCCATCCGGAGCGGTATAAATATTATAAAAATTTTGAAGCCGAACTAGCCCATCACCGAGAGGCTGGTTGTTTGCTACAACTCAATGCAATGTCACTTACGGGCAAGTATGGAGAGCAGGCCCGTCGACAAGGAAAAATCCTATTGCAAAAAGGCTGGGTAGACTTTATAGGTAGTGATCTGCATCGGCCAGCGGATTTACCCCGATTCGAGAAGATTTTTTCCTTGCCAGAATTCAAGCAATTAACTCAGCAACCATTGCAGAATTCTAAGTTGTTATGATTATAACAAGAAATAGGATTTTACCAAGTTA
The DNA here is from genome assembly GCF_031453245.1 of Siphonobacter sp. SORGH_AS_0500. Classification (NCBI taxonomy): domain Bacteria; kingdom Pseudomonadati; phylum Bacteroidota; class Cytophagia; order Cytophagales; family Cytophagaceae; genus Siphonobacter; species Siphonobacter sp. SORGH_AS_0500. The sequence goes on along the minus strand of NZ_JAVIYT010000001.1, from coordinate 4,587,841 downwards.
GTACTATTCCTAGCTTGGCCATAGGACCGGATTGTTATGTAAATGTTGTGTTATCATTATATTTATTTTGAAGAATTCTGAAAAAATAGTTGAAAATACTGAGTAATTAGCGATTTTAATTGATTTTTGATAGTAAATTATATTTTTTTCAGGTTTACCCCTTCTAAAATTAGTTGTTCACGAAAAATTGTATTTTCTTTGAAAAAGAGTTCAGAGTTCGCCGCCATTTTGCACTATTTTAAGCTTTATATGTCTACCAGATCAATCCGCCGGGATCGGGTATCTTTAGTGAAGAATCTTGCTTCATTATCCGTCCTTGCCCTACTGCTTTCCGGTTGTGTATCCTCGAAAAACCTAGCTCTTTTTCAGGACGGCCCTAATACAACCGTTGATAGCTTAAGTATAGCGAAGCAATATACTCCAACCATACAGGTAGGAGACGTTCTTAATATCTCTGTAAATAGTTTAAATCCAGAAGCCTCTGCCATTTTCAATTTGCCCGAAAACATGGCTATGGTACAAGGTCAAGGATTGATGTCCTCTGCTAATCCATTAGCCTACCAGCCCGGGTATGTAGTTAGCAAAGAAGGATCGATTGATTTTCCAATGTTGGGTAAAATTACCGTAGCAGGGCAGTCATCCGCTCAAGTTGCTGCTCATATAAAGGAAAAACTTAAATCTTATTTGAAAGAAGCTTCCGTAAATGTTCGGAATGTAAACTTCCGTATTTCAGTGCTGGGTGAGGTAAATCATCCTTCATTGTTTCTAATTAATAATGAACAGGTAACCATTCTTCAGGCTTTGAGTATGGCGAGTGATCTGACCATTTTCGGAAAGCGGGAAAATGTATTAGTGATTCGGGAAGAGAATGGTAAAAAGACCTTTGCTCGTTTGGATCTGACCAAGCGGGATGTGTTCAGCTCGCCCTATTATTATTTACATCCGAATGACGTAGTATACGTAGAACCTAATCAGGCCCGGGCCGCTTCTACGGATAATACCTATCGGATAGCACCCATTGTCATTAGTGCGGCTTCGGCCGTACTGGTTTTAGTAAGTGTTCTGGTTCGAAGATAAGTACTAGTTAATCACGAAATCTAATTATTGGCAATCCACTCTATTTAATTTATGGCAACGAATAATCCTTATACCTCATATGTACCTTACCAGGTCGTAGAGACGGATCAGACAAACATTCGGGCAATCCTTCTTCGTTACCTTCGCAACTGGCCCTGGTTTCTGGGATCATTGGCAGTAGCGTTAGCAGCTGCTTATGTATACCTGCTTTATCAGCAACCCATTTACCGAACCCAAGCAAGCCTTTTAATCAAGGATGAAAAAAAAGGTGTAGATACGGGCGAGCTGATGAAACAGCTGGACATTTTTGGTCAGCAAAAGCTGGTAGATAACGAAATTGAAATTTTGAAGTCTTACACGTTAATGAATAAGGTGGTAAACGACCTAAATCTTGACGTTAAGTTCTTTGCTCCTACTACGTTTGGTAAGCGGGAAGTATACGGAGACATGCCAGTGAAAATGCTCATTGAACAAGCTAAGCCTGACTTGTATAAACAAAAACTGACACTTAGCTTTCCTGAGAACAATATCGTTCGTGTAAATGACCGTAATTATCAAGTAAATCAAAGCGTAGAAACCCCTTATGGTCGTCTTCGTTTCTTTGCTTCTAAACCCGTCATTAAAAGTGATGAGCAATACATTGCTCAAGTTGCCTCCCGAGCTCAGACTGTTGAAGCATATCTAAAGAATCTAAAAACGGAAACGACTAGTAAGCAGTCTACGGTTATTCAATTAACTTTAGAAGATGCAGTTCCAGCTAAGGCAGAAGCCATTTTAAATAAACTGATTGATGAGTATAACTCAGCAGCAGTAGAAGATAAAAATAAAACGGCTGCTAATACACTGAAATTTCTGGAAGAACGTCTGGGATTGGTTTCCAGTGAATTACAGAACGTAGAAAAAAACGTCGCTCAATATAAAACAGCTCAAGGGATTACTGATTTAAGTGCTCAAGCTCAAAGCTTTCTGCAAACGGTTCAGCAGAACGATGCTCAGTTGAGCCAAGTAAACATACAATTGGGAGCTATTGGGGACGTAGAAAGATACATTAACTCGCGTAGTGCTGAACGGACGGGGGCACCTTCCGCTGCTGCATTAAATGATCCTGTTCTACTGGGGCTTATTACAAAAGTATCTGAGCTAGAACTAGAACGCGAACGCCTAGCCCGTACTACTTCTGAACAAAACCCGATGCTGCAAACGCTGGAAAGTCAGATCAAGTCCATTAAGTCTAATATTCGTGAAAACGTGCAGTCGACTAAGGAAATTCTAAATACTTCCAGAAATCAGTTGATGGCTACGAACCGGAAAATGGAAGGTGTGATTCGCAGCATTCCTCAAAAAGAACGTTCGCTTATTGATATCTCACGTCAACAGGCAATCAAAAATGATCAGTATACTTTCCTGCTACAGAAACGTGAAGAAACGGCTGTTTCCTACGCTTCTACCATTGCAGATAGCCGTACGGTTGACGCTGCTCGAAGTTCTAATGACCCCGTTAAACCTGTAGGTAAAATGATTTTTGCTTTATTTGGTTTGGTCGGTTTAGTTATTCCGGTGGCAGCTATGACTGCTCGCGATGCGATGAATAATCGAGTGATGCGTCGGACAGATGTAGAAGAGCTGACTAATGTACCTATTCTGGGTGAGGTAGTGAAGAGTAAAGATGCGGACCGATTGATTATGGCTCCTCAAAATCGCTCGGTGATTTCAGAACAGATTCGTACCATCCGTACCAATCTCCAATTTCTTAAGGCTGCCTCTGATAGTCAGGTGCTTCTGTTTACTTCTAGTATATCAGGCGAAGGAAAATCTTTCGTATCACTTAATCTTGGGGCTAGTTTGGCACTGGTGGATCGTCCGACGGTTATTCTAGAAATGGACTTACGTAAGCCTAAACTTCGTGAATCTTTAGGAATGCCTAATGGTATTGGAATTAGCAATTACCTAATTGGTGAGTGTACTCTGGAAGAGGCTTTACAACCCATCCCTGGTTACGATAATTATTACCTGATGCCGAGTGGTCCAGTTCCACCAAATCCTTCGGAGTTATTAAGCAGCCCACGTCTGGAGCAATTGATGAAAGAATTACGGGAACGCTTCAGTTATGTTTTGGTGGATTCACCGCCGATTGGTTTGGTTACGGATGCTCAATTAGTAGCCCCCTTTGCTGATACTACGATGTATTTGGTACGTCACGATGTAACACCCAAACATTACCTGAAAATGATCGATACGCTCTATAAGGAGCAACGTTTTCAGAAACTAAATATCATCCTTAATGGCGTAGGCGAAGGAGAAGCTTACTACTATAGCTATAGCTATGGCTATTATGGAGAGGACGAAAAGAAAAAATTAAATTAAAATACAGGTAGGGGAGTAGTTGCCCATTGCTCCCCTGCCCCAGTTGCTGAGTTCGTAATTAACCCGTTTAGTAAAATGCTGATTACTAAACCACCTGAAACTTATATTTTTAATCGAAACCGCCACACGATTATGAACCTTCGGTTGAGTAAATCGCCACCCCACCAGTTATGATTTTATGAGAATTAGTCCTGTTAAAAGACTAATTCACTAGCCCTGATATTTAATAATTATTGAGTTTACTATCAGTTTGATTGATAGTCAGGGTATAGTATGCCAAAAGCAAGGGAGTTTGCTTCCATCATGCTGGTCATTTCCCAACCATACAAAATCATAAAATCCGCCTGTAATCATGAAATACTCAACAGATACTCTTCGACTGGATACTACGTATTTTGAATCAGAAGAAGCTTCATCATACGTAACTAGAAAATCTACTCTACTCCTTTCAAAACCATCTTCTACTCCTTTAGGTAAACGCTGTTTTGACGTAGTGATGTCCAGCTTTGTTATCCTAACTGTATTGGTATGGTTAATTCCCATTATTGGTATTCTTATTAAACTGTCTTCACCCGGACCTGTTTTCTTTGTCCAGTGGAGAACGGGTCGCAATGGTCGCCGTTTCCGGTGTTTGAAGTTCCGCACCATGCGAACAAATCAGGTTGCTCCTTTCAAGCAAGCTTCGGCGAATGACCCTCGCATTACGAAAATAGGAGCCTTTCTTCGCAAGACTAATCTAGATGAGATGCCTCAGTTCTTGAATGTTCTCTGGGGTGATATGAGCATTGTAGGACCACGTCCTCATGCCGTTGAACACGATGCTCAGTATTGGAGTGTCGTTCCCAATTTCCCTGCCCGTTACTTAGTAAAACCGGGCATTACGGGGCTAGCTCAAACGCGAGGTTTACGTGGCGAAGCAGGTCTTAGAGATATGGAACAGCGATTGAAAATGGATCAGTGGTATATCAGAAGAAGATCGGCCGTACTAGACGCTAAAATCTGCTGGTGGACGGTTGAAAAGATGATTAAAGGTGACGAAAAAGCCTATTAGTCTAGCTTTACTTATCCATTCCCCATTCTAATAGAAACCAATATTCATGAATAATTCCAGCAAGATTTACATTGCCGGTCACCGCGGCATGGTGGGCGGAGCTATCAAGCGTTACCTGGAAAATCAGGGCTATACTAATATTCTGGTTCGTACTTCCAAAGAACTGGACTTGCGTAATCAACAGGCCGTTGCTGATTTTTTCGAAACCGAAAAACCAGAATATGTTTTTCTGGCCGCGGCTAAAGTAGGAGGGATTGTAGCAAACAATACATATCGGGCCGAGTTTCTTTATGATAACCTAATGATTGAAAGCAATATCATTCATTCGGCTTATCAAAACGGAGTCACCAAATTGCTCTTCTTGGGTAGCAGCTGTATTTATCCCAAAATGGCTCCACAGCCCCTCAAAGAAGAATACCTGCTAACAGGAGAGCTGGAGCCTACCAACGAGCCATACGCTATTGCCAAGATCGCCGGAATCAAACTATGCGAAGCATATCGCGATCAATACGGAGCTAACTTCATTTCGGCGATGCCTACTAATCTTTACGGCATTGGAGATAATTACCACCCTCAAAATTCTCACGTTTTACCAGCTCTAATTCGCAAGTTTCACGAAGCGAAAGAAGCAGGGACACCCAGCGTAACCATCTGGGGTACGGGTTCACCGATGCGTGAATTCCTGTATGCTGATGATTTGGCAGAAGCTTGTGTTTTCCTAATGAACGAATACGAAGGCCGGGAGCTGGTAAATATTGGCACGGGCGAAGATCTGACCATTAAAGAACTGGCTCATATTGTCCAGAAAGTGGTGGGTTTTGAAGGGAATCTGGAATTTGATACTTCCAAACCTGATGGTACACCTCGTAAACTCATGGATGTTAGTAAACTACACAGTTTGGGCTGGAAACATACCGTCGAGCTAACCGAAGGTATAACGAAAGCTTATGCAGATTTCCTTTCGAAAGAAGAAGTCGTAGCGGCTCATAACTAAGTATATAATACCCTTCTATAAATCTTACCAAATCCAGTGGACTAGTATTCGGCCTGGAAAACTGAAAACTGAAAACCGCAACAGCGGCCGCTGAAAACAAAAAACTAAAAGATGAAAACGGCATTAATTACCGGCGTCAATGGTCAGGACGGAGCCTATCTGTCAGAGTTATTATTAGAAAAAGGCTACATGGTACACGGCGTAAAACGCCGGGCATCCTTAATTAATACCGAGCGGATTGACCATCTTTACCAGGATCCCCACGAAAAAGACGTTCGTTTCAAGTTGCACTACGGTGATATGACGGATTCGACGAACCTGATTCGTATCATCCAGGAAACACAACCTGACGAGATTTATAACTTGGCGGCTATGTCTCACGTAAAGGTGAGCTTCGATACGCCTGAGTATACCGCCAATGCCGATGGAATTGGTACGCTTCGCATCCTTGAAGCGGTTCGTATTCTGGGACTAGAAAAAAAGACTAAAATCTACCAGGCGTCAACTTCTGAATTATACGGTTTAGTACAGGCCGTTCCTCAGAAAGAAGATACTCCTTTCTATCCTCGTTCTCCTTATGCGGTTGCTAAACTTTACGGTTACTGGATTACAGTAAACTATCGTGAAGCTTATGGTATGTATGCCTGCAATGGTATCCTGTTTAACCATGAGTCTCCTTTACGTGGCGAAACCTTCGTTACGCGTAAAATTACCCGTGCAGTGGCAGCGATTGGTTTAGGATTACAGAACTGCTTATATCTGGGTAACCTGGATGCACAGCGGGACTGGGGCCACGCTAAAGATTACGTAGAGGCGATGTGGAGAATTTTGCAACAAGAGCAACCTGAAGATTATGTAATCGCTACGGGTGTAACTACTCGTGTACGTGAATTCGTGAAAATGGCTTTTGCAGAAATTGGAGTAACTGTAGAATTCAAAGGAGAAGGCGTAGAAGAAAAGGGTTATGTGGTAAGCTGTGCCAACTCAGAATTCCAATTGGAAGAAGGGAAATGTGTGGTTGCAGTAGATCCGGCATATTTCCGTCCCACAGAAGTAGAATTATTAATTGGTGATCCTACGAAATCGAAAACCAAATTAGGTTGGGAGCCTAAGTATGATTTGCCAATGTTGGTAAAGGAAATGGTAGAGAAAGATGTAGAAGTATTTAAACGTTCAGGTAAAACGCAGTTTGAACATTTAATTGGATAAAATTAAATAGGGTATTGGATTAATGTATTTCAAAAATCTAATACCCTATTTATTCTAAATAAATAATAAAAGAGAATAGCTAATATAATTCTGAATCATAGGAAAGTAATATAACTATATTATTATTTTTTTAATGGAAAAAGAAAATTCTCAGGGACGTGTAATAAAAAATACTATCATTCTATACGGAAGGATGGTGATTACAATTGGTGTTTCCCTATATTCAACAAGATTAGTATTAAATGCATTAGGTGCTGTTGATTTTGGGATATATAATTTGATTGCTGGAATTATAGTGATGTTGTCATTTCTTAATTCAGCAATGTCTACATCAACCCAGAGGTATTTGTCTTATTATCAAGGTAAGAAAGATGAGAGCATGCAAAGGAAAGTATTCAGTAATAGCTTGATTTTGCATATTATTATTGGACTAAGTATAGTAGGTATGCTAGAATTAGGTTCATTGTTTATTTTTGATGGGATTTTAAATATACCTCTAAATAGATTAGAGGCGGCCAAAAATATATATCACTTCATGTCAGTTGCTGTCTTTTTTACGATAGTAGCGGTACCCTTTTCTGGATTATTGATATCTCACGAAAATATAGTATGGGTGGCATTGATAAATATAATTGAGACACTGATTAAACTTGGTATTGCTATAGGGTTATACTATATAAGTAAAGATAAATTGATTACTTATGGTTGTAGTATGGCACTTATAAGTGCAATCTCTTTAGTGATATATTTAATAATATGTTTAAATAAATACAAAGAATGTACTATCAAAGTTTATAAAGATTACGATAAGCCTATTATAAAAGAATTAGGATTTTTCGCCAGTTGGAATTTATTTGGAGCCCTATGTAGTGTAGGTAAAACCCAAGGACTTGCCATTATACTAAATGTTTTTCTTGGAACCTTAGTAAATGCTGCGTATGGTATAGCTAATCAGGTTTCAGCACAGATGAATTTTTTCTCATCGGCTATGCTGCAAGCTCTGAATCCACAAATAATGAAGAGTGAGGGAGCAGGTGATCGTAGTAAAATGCTGAAGCTGTCAATGGCAGGAAGTAAGTTTGCTTTCTTTTTACTGGCTTTCATAGCTATTCCTGCAATTTTCGAAATCAAGAATATCTTAGAACTTTGGTTGAAAAATGTACCTCCGTATACGGTAACCTTTTGTCAGTTAATATTGATTGGAATCATGACTAATCAATTAACTATTGGCCTGCAATCAGCTTTACAAGCAACCGGTAAAATCAAAACTTATCAAACTGTAGTTGGAGGTGTGCAATTGCTTACTATCCCATTAGCTTTTTTATTATTGAAATTAGGTTTACCAGATTATTCAGTATTAGTAGGACTGATTGTTATAGAGTTTATAGCTTGTATACTTAGAATTTATTTTTTACACAAAATTGCTGGGTTATCAATCAGTGAGTATTTATATAAAGTAATACTAAAAGAAGTTATACCTGTAATTGTCAGTGTAAGCATTTGCTGGTTAATAGTACAGTATATACAAGTTGAATACAGGTTTTTACTCACTTTTGCTGTCTCTATATTTTTCTTTTTTGTAGCCGTGTATTTTTTCGGTCTGAGTAATGAAGAAAAAAATCAAGTTAAAACATTAATAAAAAACAAATTACTATCTAATGGGAAAGTTAAAAGTATTCTGGTGGAAACACGTTGATAACTTTGGTGATGCTCTTAATCCTTACTTGGTTGAAAAAGTAGGTACAAAAAAGGTTCAATATTTTAGTCTGACCCCTACAGATGAAGCGATTAAGGACATCGCTAAATCAATCCTTAGATTTAAGAAGCTTAACGAGCATGCATTAGTCTCTTTTACAAGTTTCGGACATAGAATGTTAGTAATTGGCTCAGTAATTTCTAAGTCAAATAGTAATACTACGGTTTGGGGAGCGGGATTCATGAATGAGAACGAAACGTGTAAAGGAGGTAAATTTTATGCAGTAAGAGGCAAAGAAACGATCAGAAAGCTAAAAGAGTTAGGTTTCAAAGATGATCCAGCTATAGGTGATCCAGCTTTGTTGCTACCATTGATATATAAGCCGAAAGTTACAAAAAAGGTTAAGCTTGGGATTATACCACACTGGACCGAAGTAGAATCATTTAGAACTAGATATGCTGCTAAGTATAAATTAATTGACTTGGTAACGAAGGACATTGAAGGTGTAGTAGATCAAATAGCTTCGTGTGATTATATTTTGTCTACATCATTGCACGGAGTAATTGTTGCTCATGCCTATGGTATTCCAGCTATATGGGTGAAAGAAGGATACATTCATACGGATGGCTTTAAATTTAATGATTATTTTTCTTCTATAAATATTCCTTACTATGATGGATTTAATATAGAAGAGATTCTTAATAACCATACTATCGAAGAATTTTTTGAGATCCATAAAGATATAGCTACTGCTAATATTAATCTATTTGAACTTCAAAAATCATTGTTAAAGGCAGCTCCTTTTGAATTAAAAGAAGAATTTAAGAAAATAGTTGCTACTAAAGAAGTAAAAATTTAATAGAGCTGTGAACAAGGAAAACCCTGAAGTTTCAGTTATTGTTCCCGTTTATAATGTTGAGTCTGTTTTAGAAAAATGCATCGAAAGTATCTTAGCTCAAACTTATAGAAACTTTGAGCTAATATTGATAAACGATGGTAGTACAGATAATTCATTTACTATTTGCGAAAAATATTCGAGAATTGATTCTAGGATAACAGTTTTGCATAAGCTCAATGGCGGTGCTAGTTCCGCGAGGAACATGGGGATCGCTCATGCTAAGGGTAAGTGGATTACTTTTGCAGATAGTGACGATTCAGTTGAAGAAATTTGGTTGGATACTTTTATACAAAATGCTAACCATGTAGACTTGGTCGTACAAGGTTTTAAAGTATTCTACGATTCATCTATTAAAAGTAGTGCCAGAATAGACGGTGATAATGTTGCTATTGGCATGGATGATGAACGTGGGGTGACAAAGAAGGACCTGAAAATATTTATTCATAAGTTAAAGTCTAAAGGAATATTTGGATACTTATGGTGCAAAATGTTCAGGAAAAGTATAATACAAGATAATAAACTAAAGTTTAATGAGTCTTATAAAATTCAGGAAGATGAGGATTTTATACTTAGATATATTTTATTAATTAATACTTATTCAAATGTAAAAGAAGGGTATTACAAGTATAACCATCCTGATTATTCTAAGAAATACGTTGAAGATAAAAATTGTATAATTAATCTATGGGCATTAGCTAAAATATTTTATGAGTCTGATGCCCATATAGACATTTTTGCGAAAGTTTATGGCAATCAACTTGTTAGATCCATAACAAGAATGTACGTAAGGAAAGAAGAAAAAGTGAACCGCCTGGAAAGTATAAAATTTTATATCGATGAATTTAATGATTTCAATATAAAGCCATCAGGAATCCGTTCTGTTATCTTTTTAAACATAGTTAATAGATTTTCACTTTCTAATGCAGATAGATTATATGAAATCATATTTGGTAGTATTTTAAAATAGTGTTCTTTAATTGTTGCCAAATCGAGATAAATATATGTTTACCATCTTAAATTTAAGAGTATGCCTTTAGTTAGTGTAATATTGCCTGTCTACAATGGAGAAAAATACATTCATGAAGCTGTTATGAGTGTATTAAACCAAACATTTAAAGACTTTACTTTGTTTGTTTTAGATGACGGATCAACAGATGCAACTATTGAACAATTGGAAACAATTGATGATAGCAGGATGATTATACATAGAAATATTACCAATAAAGGTTTGATATATACTTTGAATAAAGGGTTGGATTTGTCCAAAGATTATAAGTATATCGCTCGTATGGATGCAGATGATATAAGTTTAGAAGATAGATTCGAAAAACAAATTAATTTCTTAGAGAGAAATCCTAAAATAGGACTTATAGGAAGTGCTATGCAGCAATTTGGAAGTGATAAATCTGATAGTAAAAAAATTTATAGACCCGACACGGCAGAAAAAATTACATCTACCTTTCTTTTCTATAATCCTATTTCTCACCCAACTGTAATGATGAGAAGCAAGGTAGTTTTCAATGAGTACTCTTATGATTTTCCTAAATATGAGGACTATCATTTATGGATTGAATTATATTCTAAAACTAAATTTCATAATCTAAAAGATATTTTAGTTAAGTATAGGCGACATAATACAAATGTGACTTCAACTTACCAAGAGGATATAGAAAGTGATCATGATTATATTAAGAAATTGATCAAACTATTTTGTGATTATTCATCACTAAATCTTACCGAAGAAGAAATTAACGTTATAAGTATAATATCTAGCAAAGTGAGATACAGCTTGAACAATAATTTTGATGTTCAATATCTATTCAAAGTTAAGAATGATATCTTGAGCAAACTAAATCATCTATTTGATAAAGAATATTTTAATTATTTATTTCTAGAAAGATTATTTTCATACTTTTTGTTTTTTAAAAAATATGATTGTGCTATAGAAACATTTATTAAGATGAGTTTTTACGGAAAAAAGAAACTAGTTTATTCGATTTTGAATTTAAATAAAAACTAAATGGCCAAAAATAGTTATATAAAAACGAGCTCTAATGATAACCTTTACTTGGAAGGTAATTTTAGGGACAAGAACGATTTATTCTTATTAGTGTTAAATATATATTTTATTTTATCGTATATATCTATTTTTATTTCAGATATACGTTATGCAAAATATGCTTTACCTATAGTAGTTAGTTTTTTAGTTTTGCAGAACAAAAAAAATAGAATTGTATATGAGCTAGAAATGGCCAAATTATATTTAAAATATTTTCTGTATTTCTATGTTATTTTATATTTAGTTTATTTTTTCTTTCAAGGAGTATTTGGCAATAATTTGTCTTTCAGATCAATTGCGAATGCTTTATTTGTAATACTTCCAATACTAACAGTGTACTTATTAGCTCCACTAATTAAAGTTCATAGGATTGACTATTATTTTAAATATATAACATTTTTAACTATTGGAGGATATGTATTAGAAAAAAGAGAGTCCTTATTAAATTCTATTTTAGAGTGGCGTCAAATATTCTCTGCTATTGAAGATTCTTCAGTATCGAGTGAGAGTAATCTATATCCATTTCTATTGTCGCTACTTCTGCTTTACAGTTTTTATTATAAAATAGGTTGGAAATATAGCCTACTTATACTGATTTTTGTAATATTAGGATTTAAGAGAATTGTTCTTCTTTCTATCTTAGTAGCTTATTGTTTATATAAACTGCCATTTTTATATAGAATTATATTATCTAATATTAAGTTTTTTTCATCCTTATTTTCTTTAATTGCTGTTGTTATAATTCTATTCTATTATAATATAGCTGATGGCCAATATGATGACTATTTATTTAATAATTTTGGTATTTACACTAATGCATTTATGCAAGGACGTCAAAATTTATATGCTTTAGTTATTAAAGAATTAGAAAAAGATAATTTGATTTTTGGCTCTGGAGTTGGAAGTGTCGATAATATTCTAATTCAGTATGGGAACGAAATAAATAACGTAACTAACCTTCACTCTGAATTGCTTAGATGGTTTTTAGAGTTAGGAATTATTGGTTATACTATATGGTTATTTATGTTTTTTAAAAGTGTAGAATATAGTAGATACATATTTATTATGTTTATATTCCTTTTTATATTATTAATAACTGATAATGTGATGATTTACTTTGATTATATGATGTATTATTATATATTATCTGTTTTTTCAATTTTAAAGGAAAAGAAATATAGTTCTCATGAATATTTTTCAAGATTACAAACGGAACAAAAAAAATATTAAAGGGCAGATTATATTAATTCTGTTCAGAATTTCGCACATTCCGTATAATAATAAATTTCTATTTATTATATGGGTGCCATATCTAATCGCCTATAGGGTATTTGTGGAATGGATTCTAGGAATAGAGATACCCTACAAAACTGAAATAGGTAAAGGACTAGTTGTTTTTCATGGACATGCCTTAGTTGTTAATGATGGTACTGTTATTGGAGAAAATTGTGTTCTGAGACATTGTACAACGATAGGGAATAAGCAATTACCAGATGGCTCTTATTCTACTTGCCCTAGAATAGGTAATAACGTTGATGTAGGTGCTAATGTTTGCATAATCGGGCCAATATCGATTGGAAATAATGTTACTATTGGTGCAGGATCTACCGTGGTAAAAGATGTTCCTGCTAATTGTATAGTAGTTGGAAATCCAGCTCGAATTATCAAATATTTAAATGTTGATAGCTTATAAATACTATTATGAAATTTTTGATTGTGGGTCAAACTCCTCCCCCCTATGGAGGCCAGAGTATTAATATTGCAAGAATGATTGATACGCTGAAAAAAAACTCGATAAATTATAAGTTTATCAGGATGAATTTCAGTGAAGAAATGAGTGAAAATGGATCTGTTAGTTTTAAAAAAATTATAAAGTTATTTCAATTATTTATTAATATAAATTATAATATCATTTTTAATAGACCGGATTTTTTATATTATCCACCATCTGGTTCTGAACGTGTACCTGTTATTAGAGATATTGTTCTTTTGTTTTTTGCGAGATTATTTAAAGTAAAAATAATATTTCATTTCCATGCTGGTGGAATAGCTAGCCTATATCCTGAACTCAAGGGTACTATTAGACTCATGTTTGAAAAAGCGTTTTTTTTTCCTGAGTATTCTATATGCCTTAGTTCTTTGGGAAAAAGTGATCCAATTTTCTTGAAGTCTCATAATATAAGCGTTATTCCCAATGGTGTAGAAAATATTTATAGGGACTCCTTACAAAGAAACCTCTCAGATAAATTTATTGTTCTATTTATTGGTGTATGCCGAGAAACGAAGGGGATATTAGACTTTTTGGAAGTTGTTAAGCAATGCAATTCAATTAACCCATTAATAATAGGAAGAATAATTGGAAAAACCTTTTCTGCTATTGAAGAAAAAGCTATTGAAGAGGCTGTCAAAGAAGGTTATATTGAATATTACGGAGTTAAGACAGGGAATGATAAAGATGCTCTTATGTTTAGTTCAAATGTATTATTATTTCCTACATTTTTTGAACATGAGAATTTTCCCACTGTTATACTTGAGGCATTTTCTTGTGGTATTCCTGCTATATCAACTAATTGGAGAGGTGTTCCTGATCAAATTACGAATGATTATAATGGGTATGTCCATGAAATTCATGATTATGAAGGTATGAAAAAGTCAATATTGTATCTTTTTGAGAATCCCACTAGATACGAAGAAATTTGTTTAAATGCCCGTAATAGCTATTTGATGAATTACTCTCTTGAAAAATTCGAGAATAATATTGTTAATTTTTTTAATTCACTGAAATGAAATCAATTCTGATTACTGGTGCTTCAGGCTTTATAGGGACAAACCTAGTTGACTTTTTATTAGAAAAAGGATATGATAAAATAATTAACCTGGATAAAAAGAATCCATTAAAAGACAGCCACAACTCCTATTGGGTTAAGGGTAATATAATGAATGAAGACGAAGTACTAGCTATATTCAATGACTATAGACCAGATACTGTCATTCATTTAGCCGCTAGAACGGATACTTTGAGTGACAAACTTGAAGATTATCTGGAAAATCATGAAGGAACTCGCCGATTACTCAATGTTGTTAAAAAGTGTAATTTTATTGAGAGAATAATAGTTACTTCTACTCAGTACGTTTATAAATCTAAAAGTAAGATATTTCCCTCTGATATGTATGACTTTGAGCCTCATACCGTCTATGGTCAAAGTAAAGTTCTTACAGAAAAGTATACGCATTCTGCAGATCTAAAATGCTTGTGGACAATTATTAGACCTGCTAATATTTGGGGCCCTTGGCATATGCGTTACCCTGTTGAATTGTGGCGAATGATAGATAAAGGGTTATATTCTCATCCTACGAATAATCAAGTTATTAGAACTTATGGGTATGTGAAAAATATTGTACATCAAATCTATAATATTTTAATTGCACCTTCTGAAGTAGTAGATAAGAAAACATTTTATGTGGGAGATTTACCTATAGATTCTTATTCATGGCTCAATGAAATTTCTATGCAGTTGAATGGTAAAGAAGTTAAAAGAGCTCCTTACGTACTTTTTAAAAGTGTGGCATTAGTGGGGGACGTTCTTAGAACTTTTAAAGTTCCATTCCCATTATATTCTCAACGTTTAGATAATATGATTGAGGATTATCCTGCTCCGACAAAGTTAACTGTCGATACTTTTGGTCAATATAATCCTGATTTATCTAATAACGTAAAGGAAACCATTAATTGGTTGAAAGGCGAAGGCAAAGTACATTTTGAATATTGGAATAGTAAGTAGCGTTGTACTAATACTAGTTTTAATTAATTTAATTACATCATTTCTAACGTAATTAAATTAATTAAAACTAATTGTTTATACATCAATAGCAATGTCCTTTAACCTATTTTTCATAAAAGTATTGATTATGCTCTAATCTGTTAATTCAATATGATGGAATTTCAGATGTAGAATATATATAATAAGGCGTTTATGCTGAGTTGAGAATGGCAAAAAGCATTAAAACACACTTAAATAGAGGCATTAAATTGTAAATACATGCAACTCATTAGCATTAAAATTAGCTCGGGCCCTTATCAAAGCTTTATTGATAAGCTTGTATATATGGCATGCAACCAAATTCCTGCTTACTGTTGCGTTGCTAATGTACATATGCTAGTAGAAGCTTACAATAATGAGGCCTTTGCGTCGGTAGTCAATAACGCAGATTTAGTGACTCCAGATGGAATGCCTTTAACTTGGGGATTGAAGCTTGTGCATGGAATTCAGCAAGACCGTGTTGCAGGGATGGATCTGCTACCTGATTTATTGACAGAAGCATCTAAATTACAGCTGCCTGTTTATTTCTATGGAGGAACTCAGGCCATGTTGGATCAAACAGATGCGTATATTAGAAAAGTATACCCTTCCTTGCAAGTAGCAGGCATGTATAGTCCGCCATTTAGACCTTTAACTGCCGAAGAAGATCAGCAAATAGTGGATAAAATTAATGCTAGTGGGGCTAGAATGATCTTTGTAGCTCTAGGATGTCCTAAACAGGAAAAATGGATGGCTTCCATGAAAGGGCGGATTCAGGCAACAATGATTGGTATTGGAGGAGCTTTACCAGTAATGGTGGGCATGCAGAAAAGAGCTCCAGAATGGATGCAAAAAGCAAGTCTGGAATGGTTGTATCGACTGGTTCAGGAACCCAAACGTTTATTTAAACGCTATGCAGTTACAAATACTACTTATTTGTGGTTATTAACTAAAGAGCTATTTACTAAAAAGCGGCTGAAAACAACTTAAGCGGGTTTAAAACCAGCCTGTTTTCCGTAAAGTGAGCATGCCAGCTACTGATGGAGTAAGCCATTGGCCTGCATCTGCGGCTAGACTGCCTTTCCATTCCAATCCTCCCCACAAGCCACTTGGTACGACTACTTCTAGTAGACCAGAAAATTGCTTAACTCCCCCTGGTATGGGTTCTGGACTAAAGGGACGACCTCGGTTCCAGCTCTGAGAGAGCAAAGCATGAAATTTAACGCCATTGGCCAGCTGCCCTATGGCTCCAATATGAATTACCTGAATACGATTATTAACAATCATCGAGAAGTTCCGGTAAGGACCCCGCAAATTGTACCATTTGGGAGCAGTATCCATCCATCGAGTGATGAAGGGAGTCCCAATAATACGTCGTTCGTTTGTCCATCCATTGATGTACTGATAGTTATGGAAATAATCATCATTACCTTTGGGATACTTAGGACCGCTTTGATTAAGGGTTGTGACAAACTCAGCCGTTATATTGGTTAATCGAAAACTACGTATGGGCTCTGTAGTGCGGTTTTGCCAACGTACTCCGTATGTTCCATCTGGTAAATTACCAAAAACTACCCCAGACATGTCTTCCCAGGGTCGTTGAATATAAAACAGAAAATTGGAGCGTCGAAGACTAAGCTCTAGAGCTATATCCACGGATCCTAAGTGGTTACCTGAACGGTTGGCGGTATCGAAAGCAGTAAAACCACTCCCTCCTTTTTCTTCTATCTTACTCGGCCAGAAGGCTCTTTTATAAGCTCCCCAGCCAGAAGGTAAATATCCATTATTAGATAAGCTATTATTTAAATACCTGGAGTATCCGCCCCACTGAACAAAGTGATTCATTCCTCCGTAAAAACGTACTTTCCAGGTAGGTTTACCAATGCGTACAAATAAAGCTTTCGCATGTAAATAGACATTCTGCATAGAGTCGGTATTGGTAAACCATCCATGACTGATGAATGCATTCAAAGAAATAACACCCTTAGTGAATTTTAAAGGAGCGTAATCTTTAGTACCGATGCGAACTTGAGTAATTGGAACCGCATTACCTGACCATGCATAGGAACCAGAAGTAAGGAGCGTATCAGTGATGCCATTGATTTCCTTGCGACGTCCTACATACAACTCGGCATGACCTAGCCTAACCGCCGCGTACGCTTCAGGTAAGATCAAGCGGGAAGAGCGATTCAGGTTTCCTACGGCTTCTACACCTGCTTTTAGATAAGGTTTTCGATTCTGTGTTGCGTCTCCCCATAAGCCCGTAGCTCCTAAGGTAATCAGGGCTGATGGGGATTCAAATGGAACAGTACCAAACTGATTGGACCGTAGCCAAAAGGGGGTACGGGAACTCGTAGAAACCAATCCACCCAACTCAGCTTTATAGCGAATACCCCGCGTTACCGTGGTGTCGTAGACGGGACGATTGAATTGACTGTAGGCAGGGAAATGACAGAGGAAACAGAGAAGGCACCCAAGGGAGTAACCCAAAAGTCGATAAAGCTGCATATGGCGGTAGTTCAAAAAGAATATACTCTTTACTAAAGACAAACCCGGAAAACCAGAAGAAGGTTTTCCGGGTTTGTCTTAGATGATATGAAGAATATCATTCAAAGGGTTACACAAACTCAACCCCACGAGTGGTGGCATCGGCCACGAAGCTTTTTACTTTCTGTTCCTGATCTTTAGGACAGATCATTAGTACGTTGTCAAACTCAGCAACGATGAAGTCCTGGAGGCCTTCAACCACTACCAATCGCTCTTTAGGTGTTTTGATGATGGAACCTGTCGTGTTATGTGTCACAATGTGTCCATCCATCACATTGCCGTTTTCGTCTTTTTCGCTTACCTCATAAAGAGACTTCCACGTACCTAAGTCCGACCAGCCAATGTCACTTAATACGACGTGCACATTCTGGGCTTTTTCCATCACACCATTGTCAATGGAAATGCTTTGGCAAAGAGGATAGTGCTGGAGCAGGTCTTCAGCTTCTTTTTCGGTATAGTAATGATTTTCCAACTTTTCGAAGACCTCGTGAAGCTCGGGCAGGTAGGATTCAAAAGCTTTTCGGATTGAATTGGCATTCCAGACAAAAATACCGGCATTCCAAACGTAGTCGCCACTTTCCAAGAAAGCTTGAGCCAGCTGTAAATGAGGCTTTTCGGTGAAAGTTTTCACGCGTTTTACCTCTCCTTCGGCTTGGTCATCAAACTGAATGTAGCCGTAACCCGTATCGGGGCGAGTAGGGGTAATACCCAGCGTAACCAACAAGTCTGAATTCTCAGTAGCATCGAGAGCCACTTTAATCCGGTCAACGAATTCTTGTTCTTTAAGAATTAAATGATCGGCGGGCGTAACGACGATATTGGCTTGAGGGTCACGGGCGGCAATTTTATAACAGGCATACCCAATGCAGGGAGCCGTGTTGCGACGGGAGGGTTCCAAAAGAATTTGGTGATCCGAAAGCTGGGGTAACTGCTGTTTGGTTAAATCGTAATATTCCTGAGAAGTAACAATGTAGACGTTTTCAGGAGGACAGATTTCTGCCAGTCGATCGAAGGTCATTTGCAGCATGGTGCGGCCAACGCCTAATACATCGTGAAATTGTTTGGGGTAACTCTGACGGGAGAAAGGCCAGAATCGGGTGCCTACGCCCCCGGCCATAATGACTACATAGGTATGGGGTGAACTCATTTTAAACGGGCGGATGCATTTAGAAGCAAAACAGAGGAAAGCCTCTTGTTCTACTTAGGTCTAAGTTCAGGAAAAAGTATAGCCCCTGGAGGGCTCAGGTGGGGTAATGAAATTTAAAAAGGCTGGCTGTCCGGCATGGGCAAATCACGAACAGGTATAATTAACAAAGCATTCATAAAAATATGGCGGTTTAAATCGTTGGCGGAATGCAGATGGCGATCTTGCATACAACAAAAATAGGATTTATCAGGGAATAAAAAAGTTTGTTGAGCCTATTTTTACATTATAAAATTGTAAATTCTAAAAGCATATCTCTGGTTTTTATCGAATGATATGTTTTATACTGGGCTGATGGTGAGAAATATATACGAAGAAAGGTATAATTCAGATTATTAAATGCGGCAGACCTAGAAGATAAAAGGGGATAGCCGCTGCTTCAGTTCTGCTGGATAAATTGTATATTTTTTATAATAATTTAGCTGAGTATCTTTACCAGTCAGGAAGGAAGCAGGAGGAATAGGGGTAAAAAACGCGGGATATAACGTAACAAAGGGATTGATACTCAGGAGAATGTTTATGAAAAAAGGAGCGACCTATTTATGAAAAAATGGTTCGCTCCTTTGGGGTATTGGGTCTTTCTATGCTTTAATCCTCTTTTTCAAAATACTCTTCCACCAATTGGGAGAATATCTCGGGGCGAAGAGGTTTGTGTAGAAAACTTACAATCTGATTGTCGAGTTTAGCCCGGTTTTCGTCATCGGGATTCAGGGAAGTGGTGAGCATTGTAACGATCACTTTCACTTTGTATTTTTCTTCAAGCTGATGGTAGGCAGTCATGAAATCCCAACCGCTCAGGCCGGGCATGTTAATGTCAAGCAGAATAATACCGGGACGAACCGAATCGGCAAGTTGCTGGCTAGTCAGAAAATCCAGAGCATCCTTTACGTTCGATACCGCTTTTACCTGCACATCGATACCCGTACGTTCGATGGCTTTGGTGTGAATGAGATTCGTAAACTTATCATCATCTACCAGTAATACGCCGTGTAGATCTTTATACTTCTTCATAAAACATTAGAGGCTAAGAAAAGGAAGAGTAACCCAAAAGGTACTACCTTGATTAGTGACGGACTCTACCTGAATAGTTCCGCCGTGCATTTCTACAATTTTTTTGCAGTGAGCCAGCCCAATGCCGTTGCCTTCGTATGCCTCTCGCTCGTGCAGACGCTGGAAAATGAGAAAGATTTTTTCCTTGAATTCCGGAGCAATGCCAATGCCATTATCCGAAACGGCAAAACGCCATCCTTCAGCGGTTTGTTCGGCAGTGATGCGGATGTCGGGAGAAACGCCAGGCTTTCGGAATTTGATAGCATTACTCAGTAAATTCTGAAATAACTGGTGAAGCTCGGTCGCGTATCCCACCAGAATAGGCAGGTTTTCGAAGTGAATCTCTGCTCCAGAAGCTTTAATGGGAACGGATAAGTCGCTGATAACCGTCTCCACTAACTGCTGACAATCCACCCGGACTAACTTGGCTTGCTGACCGAGTCGGGAATAATCCAACAGGCAGCGAATGAGGTTTCGCATCCGGCTTGCTCCCTGGCTGATGACGTCGAAGTACAGATTCGCCGTTTCATCAAATAAAGAACCGTATTCGTATTGCAGCAATTCAACAAAATTCGTCAGGTTCAAAAGTGGCTCCTGCAAATCGTGGGAAGCGATGTAGACGAACTGTTCGAGTTCTTTGTTTTTGCGTTCAATTTGCTGGGCGTGCTGAAGAATGATTTTTTCTGCCAGTTGTCGATCGGTAAGATCCCGGGTAATTTTGGCAAAACCAATGACTTCTGCCTTTTCATTGTACAGGGCTTTAATACTTATGGAAGCCCAGAACGTAGTCTTATCTTTTTTCACACGCCAACCTTCCCGCTGAACACTTCCCTTCGAAGCAGCCTCCAAGAGCAACTGGCCGGGTGTGTCAAGCAGAAGATCGGTTTCGGAGTAGAACACTCTGAAATTCTTGCCAATGATTTCCTGGGCGGAGTAACCCTTGATGCGTTCAGCTCCTTTGTTCCACGATTGAATATAGCCTTTGTTGTCCAGAAGTATAATGGCGTAATCTTCTACTTCTTCCATCATTTGAAGTAGCTTAAGCTTCGTAGGATCCGAAAGCAGGGAGGTAGAAGCTAAAGGGGGGGTATGCATGGGAATCAGCGATGTATGAATTCTTACTCATCTGAAACAAACGAGCAAGAGTGATATAAAATGAACCAGATTTTACCGACAAAGTTTTTTTGCTGGGTTTAAAGCACTTGTCATTCAATGCTCTTCAGTACCAGGTAAAGGCTCTTCATAACCTGGCTCTGATAAGTAAACATAATTTAGCTACAAAAAAGTCAATTTTATAATAAAAAGTCTAAATTATTTATTATAAAATAAGTAGAAATACATTTAAGTGCCGACTGTGTTTGGTTTGTAAATGATTAAATTTCAGTATTTTAGATAGGCTTAGCTTGACAGGATTTTAGTAAACTTTGTTTAATGGGACGCCTAATTTTCTCTATTATTCTATATAGTAAGATGATCGGGAGTCCTTTTCTTGTAGATGGATAAATCAGCTCATGCAGTAAAGAACTGGCTCATCCAGCAAGGAAACACCTTACTGGGATGAGCCACTAGCCTGTTTTAAATACTCAGACGGCGTTATTTGATAAAGGTCTTTAAAGCACTTGGTGAAATATGCCGGACTTTCAAAACCTACCCGATAAGCTGTTTGCGAACTGTTATAGCCCTCTTCCAGAAAAACAATGGCTCGTTTGAGTCGATAGTTGCGAATGACTTCGCTGATGGGCAGACCCGTGAGGGCTTTGATCTTGCGGTGCAGACTCACCCGGCTCATGCCAATAAGTTGAGCGAACTCTTCAACACCCAGTGAGGAATCATCCAGTCGCTCTTCCAGCAGGGTATAACAGCGGGTAAGGAAGGGATCTTCAACCGTCGAAGGCTGGGCGTTTGGTTCGGTAAGGGCCTGCAAGGCATACTGCTGAATCATTCGCTGCTGGTCGAGCAGATTTCGGACTTGCAACTGAAGCTCCTGGATATGAAAAGGCTTGGTAATATAGGCGTTAGCTCCGTAGTTGAGTCCTTCAATGCGGTTTTGATAACCTGATTTAGCCGTTAATAGAATGATAGGAATATGACTAGTCTGCTCGTCTTTTTTTAAGGCTTGGCATAACTCCAATCCCGTCATAATGGGCATCATGACATCACTAATGATTAAATCAGGGCCTAGGGCCAAGGCTTGTTTGAGTCCCTCCGAACCGTTGGCAGCCCAGCTTACCCGATAGGATTGTGAAAGGCTATCGGTAATAAATTCAGCTAGTTCGGCATTGTCTTCTACCACCAATAACAGCGGCATCTGGAAATCTTCTTCTTTCTCTATTTTGACGGTCGGAATGACTTCGGTAACAGCCTGTTGATAAGGCAACCAAATGACAAACGTAGTACCAATGTTTAACTTGCTTTCCACGTGAATATGACCTTGCTGAATATCCACGAGCTCTTTTACTAATGATAGACCAATGCCGGTTCCCTGCCGGTAATGGCTTTCATCGACCTGATAAAAGCGATCAAAAATGTGTGGTAAAGCTTCGGGGGCAATGCCAATGGCGGAATCCTGAACGCTGAGGTATACCCCGCCGGATAAAGATTTCCAGAACTCGGGAAGCTGGATTTCTGTAGGCGGCGTTTGGGAAATGACCAGCCGTACCTGATCGCCGGATTTAGAAAATTTCAGGGCATTGGAAAGCAGGTTATACGTGATACGTTCAAGCTTGTCAATATCAAACCAGTATTCCTGAGAGGGGCCATGTAGCTGGGTTTTGAACTGAATGCCCTTTCGTTCCGCTTCCATCTGAAACGAGGCCGTCAAATTCGTAATCACTTCGCTGAGGTGACCCCGCACTAAAGATAGTTGCATGAGTCCTGACTCAAGCTTGGCCAGGTCCATGAGCTGGTTAATGAGTCGTAGTAACTGGTGAGCGTTGCGTTCAATACTGTCGATCCAGCGTTGCTGGTGAGGTAACTCTACTTCCTGTCGAAGCCGTTCGGCGGGGGTCAGAATCAACGTGAGTGGCGTTCTGAATTCGTGGGTAATGTTAGAGAAAAAACGGGTTTTCAATTCATCGAGCAGGCGAAGCTGAGCGGCCTCTTTTTCCTTCAGAGAAATGGCTTGTTTATACCGATCCTGGTTAATGCGGTACTGAATAAAAGCCCATAATAATCCGCCGCCCAGCAGCAAGTATAGCCCGTAAGCCCACCAGGTGCGGTAAAAAGGGGGCTCGATGGTTAATGTTAACTGATAGATATGCGGACTCCATTGCCCGGTAGTGTTCGTAGCGTTAATCTGAAGGACATAATTGCCGGGCGGGAGTTTGGTGTAATGAGCTAGCGAAGCATGCCCCGTGTAGTTCCATTCTTCGTCATAACCCAACAGTTGGTAACGATACTTGAGTTTATGTGGCTGGTTATACTGCAAACCCGAGAAGTCGAAAGTCAACGAGTTTTGATCATAGGGTAGCGTTAACGCCTTTAAACCCGAAACCGCCTGAGCGAAGGGGGTTTGAGCAATGGGGATGTTGTTAATGTTAATACTGGTAAGGGCCGACCGAGGTTGGTACCAATCCACGAAAGACCGGGTAGGCATAAAAAGAGTCCAGCCTTCAATACCGCCAAAGGCAAGCCTGCCGTCGGGTAATCTAAGAAAATGAAAGCGGTTGAATTCTTCGCCGGGAAGTCCGTCGGAAGCCTGAAAAATGCGAATTTGATGCGTTTTAGGATGGAACTGGCAGAGTCCTTTGTTCGTCGCCAGCCACAGATTACCCGCCTGATCGGGTAAAATGGAGTAAATAGTGTTGTCGGGTAAGCCCTGAGCAACCGTATAGATTTTGCTGGTTTTAGTACTTTTCTGAAAGCAAATGAGTCCATCATAACTGCCGATCCAGAGCAAATCTGGATCAGAAGGGTCTTTTACAATCCCGATGAGCTGGTTCGTAGGAATGACCTGGGGATTTTTCTCGCGGGTGATGAATTCAATCCGATGACTTTTACGGTCAATAGCGATTAACCCGTCAAAGGCAGTGGTGAGCCAGATGGTTTGTGCATCGACGTATAAATCCACTGGAGTAATCGGACGGTGATCCTTTTTGGCAAAGGATAAATCTTGAAGAACCGAGGCTGAAAGCTGAGTGGTCCATTGACGGGTAAGGGCGTCAAAAGAAGCCAGATAACCGTCATTACCCATAATCCATAGTTGCCCTTGCGGATCAAAACTTAAGCCCCGAATGCCTTCGTAAAGGAAATTAGTCGTTCTTAAGCCCGGCGGCGAAGGAAGCAAGACCATACGTCGCTGCTGCTCGTCCCAGTACCCTATATTTTTCCATAAAGCGATCCAGAGCCGTTTCTGGGCATCGTATTGCGAACGTAGGGTATAACTTGATAACTGAAACTCAGGTTCATTTTTCGGCCAGCCGAACGTTTGGGCGAGGGAAAGACCAAATTCTTTCCGAAACAGATCTTCGTGAAAGGAATCTTTGTTTTCAAAAACATGAAAATAAGGAGCGTCAAGGTCAATTTGATGAATGCCCGCAGCGTTGGTGCCCAGCCAGATTAGACCTGACCGATCCACTAAAAAGGAGCAGGCTTCCCGCAGGTCTTCCAGAGCTGACTCACCCACATGCCGAATGCCCCGTCGGTCGGAATATTCATAGACACTGCCCTGGATTTCCCAGTATTGATGGCCATTAGGGCCCGTTCTAATCCATCGAATGGATTGATTCTGATCTTTCAGGAAAGGGACCTGCCGAAAGGTATTCCGCTCGGGGTTCAGGAAAATGAGCTTTCGGGCATCGCTGAACATGAGCTCGCCGTTGCGGCGTTCGATCATGGAAATCATGTCGGTAAGTATGGCAGGACTCGTGCCAAAATCCAGTGGAAAAGGCAGCGAAACTGGCGTGTATCGACCCGTGGTGGGATTAATAAAGCCGAGACCCTTCATGCTAATCACCCAGACGCGATGGCGACTGTCTTCCATAATTCCCCGAATACTATCAGAGGGTAAGTGATGCGAGTGCCTGGTAAAATGGGTGACTTTCTGGTGTTGCCGGTCGTAGTAATACAGCCCATTTTGTAGTTCAATGCCCCATACGTTACTGTTATGATCCACTAAGAGGCCCTGACTGATGAAGTAATGAGGGTTTTTACGAAAGAGGGGTTCCTGGGAAACGTGGGTAACTTGCTCAGTTTCGGGATCGAATACATCCAAAGCCGTACTTTCGTACTGAATCCAGATCTTGTTGTGAACATCGGGAATCAGATACGAAAGAACGTTCGAGTGCAGGCTCGTCGAATCATTTTTATCATGCTGGAAAACCTTGAAATGTGTACCATCGTAACGAGCCAGCCCGTTGCGGGTGGCGGCCCAGACAAAACCCGTACGATCCTGTACCAGACCAGATACGAAAGCCTGGGGTAATCCATCGCGGGGGGTAATGACGCGTTTGGGGCGGTTGATTTTCGAAAGTTCCTGAGCCGATCCCAGGTAAGGAATGAAAATCAATAAAATTAACCTCAGCCACTGGCGGAAGCTCTGGGTTAAGAAACTCATAAACTAATTAAAAGTATGGGCAAAAAGAGGGCAGTAAAAATACTTTACCTAACAATATTAAAAAATGAACGGCAAGAATAGCAGTAGTAGGTACGAGTATTTAACCATAAATGGTAAGAAAATATGATATGGTAAGAAGTTGTATAAGTGTTAAAATATGAAAAATAACAAATGTTTATAAGACATGACTTAAGATTGAAAACACTTGACGAAGGCTAGGGTTAAGTAGTCCAAAGCATGAGGCCAATATTGCCTGGAAAAACGAAGAAAGAAAATACCACACTGCTCGTGGAAACAGGTTCGTTAGTAGTACCTTGTTACTAAACATTAAATCTGAAGTGGGTTACAGCCAGAAGCTCATTTCCTACAAATAGCCATGAAAGACCATACCATATTAACCCAGCCTCCAGAGACCCTTACGGGGCTGAGTGTGAGCAAACCCTCTAAAATAGCTGCGGGTTTAAAAGCCGTGATTCAATCCATGGAATTTGCCTGGAGTGAGGGGGGAGTGGGCCGGGGTACGCAGGCTCTGTTGAATCTGAACCAGAAAGATGGCTTTGACTGCTCATCGTGTGCATGGCCCGATCCCGATGGGCATCGCTCAGTGGCTGAGTTCTGCGAAAACGGAGCCAAAGCCACCGCCTCTGATGCGGATACAAGGCGGGCTGATCCCGAGTTTTTTAGTAAACACAGTCTGGCCGAGTTATCCCGCATGACCGATCGGGATCTCAATAATGCGGGCCGATTAACGCATCCACTGATTCGCCGGCCCGGAGCCACGCATTATGCTCCCATTACCTGGCTGGAGGCTTTTGAGTTAATAGGACGGGAACTGAACGCTCTGGCTTCGCCGGATGAAGCTTTGTTTTATACTTCGGGGAAAGTACCCAACGAGCCCGCTTTTTTATACCAGCTTTTTGTTCGGCAGTTCGGCACTAATAATTTACCCGATTGTTCGAACATGTGTCACGAAAGTAGTGGAACCGCTCTGGCTCCAACGCTGGGCTTAGGCAAAGGGTCGACAACACTGCACGACATTCACGAAGCGGAAGTCATCCTCATCATGGGTCAAAATCCGGGCACGAATCATCCACGGATGCTGACGGCTCTTCAGATTGCCAAGAAAAAGGGAGCCAAGATTATTGCTATTAATCCTTTGCATGAAACGGGTCTAGATCACTTCAAAAATCCACAGGATTTCATGAATCCCATTAAAGCTGTGGGTACACTGGTGGGAAAAGGAACGCCCATTGCGGATGTATTCCTTCAAGTGAAGATCAATGGCGATATGGCAGTATTGAAAGGCATCATCAAGCATTTATTCGCCCTGGAAGAAAAGCATCCGGGGAAAGTAATAGATCAACGTTTTATCGAGGAATTCACGGCTGGTTACGAAGCCTTTCGCATTAATTCCCGCCAGGATTCCTGGGATGAGATTGAAGCCAGCAGTGGGCTCAGCCGTAAGGAAATAGAAGCCGCTGCCGAATTACTGGCTTTTAAAGATAAAATAGTAACCTGTTGGGCTATGGGTATTACCCAGCACAAAAACGGGGTAGATACGATTAAAGAAATCGTAAATATGCACCTACTTAAAGGTGCCATCGGCAAAATTGGAGCAGGCACCTGCCCCGTGCGGGGTCACTCCAACGTGCAGGGAGATCGCACGATGGGAATCTGGGAAAAACCCGAAGAGAAATTTCTCGATGCTTTGAAAAAGGAATACCGTTTTGAGCCACCCCGCAAGCACGGTTTGGATACCATTGATGGAGTCAAAGCCATGCACGAAGGCAAACTTAAGGTATTTATAAGTATGGGGGGGAACTTGCTTTCGGCTTCTTCGGATACTGAATTTGTGGCCGAGGGGATTCGTCAGTTGAAATTAAGTGTGTACGTCAGTACCAAACTGAATCGCGGGCATCTGACGACGGGAGAAACCGCCCTGATTCTACCTTGTTACGCTCACCTGGATAAAGACATGCAACGTTCGGGCCAGCAGTTTACTTCCTGTGAAAACTCCATGGGTGTGGTTAGTCAAAGCAAAGGGGTGCTTGATCCACTAGAAGGCGAGATGCTCAGCGAAGTAGCCATCATTTCAGGCATGGCTCTAGCTACGCTGGGTGAAAAATCGACGGTAGATTGGGTAGGGTACACCGAGAATTATGATACCATTCGTGATTCGATTGCCCGGATTGTGCCGGGTTTTGAAAACTTCAATGAAAAAATTCGCAAGCCCGGTGGTTTTTACCTTCCCAATGGCCCTCGTCATCGGCAATTTAATACTTCAAACGGACGGGCTAATTTTTCAGTAACTCAGATCGAAGCTCATGAACTGGAAAAAGATCAATTGGTGTTAATGACCATTCGGAGTCACGATCAGTTTAACACTACAATTTACGATTATAATGATCGCTACCGGGGCGTGTTTGGCGAGCGGCGGGTGATTTTTATGAATGCCGAAGACATGGCTGAACGGAACATCAAACATGAGCAGTTGGTAAACATTACCAGTCATTTTAACGGGCAGCAGCGTCGGATTGAGCGATTCATTGCATTGTCCTATGACATTCCGAAAGGAAATACCGCCGCGTATTACCCCGAAGCAAATCCGCTTGTACCGATTGATAGCGTGGCTAAAGAAAGTAATACGCCTACGTCTAAATTTGTAGTGGTAAGCATCGAAGCTGCCTGATGAAGTCCTATCACTAAAATCACCCGTATTTCGAGCGTATGAAAATAGTTATTATCCTGTTTTTACTCATCAGCAGTCCTGCTGTTTTCGGACAAAAAGGGCATTTACAGGAAAGTCTACCCCTTAAAAGTAGCATTTTAGGCAAAGTGGTCAATTACAGCATTCTTTTGCCTGAGGGTTATGAAACCACCAATCGTCGCTACCCCGTGCTGTATTTATTGCACGGATTTGGCGATGACGAAACTGGCTGGACTCAGATGGGAGAGGTAGAAAGAATAGTGGAGGAAACCAAAGCCGTTCCCATGATTATTGTGATGCCCAATGCGGAGAAAACCTGGTACATGAACAGTGCCGACGGCAAAATTCGCTACGAGGATTTCTTTATAAAAGAACTCATTCCCTACATCGATTCAACCTACCGTAGTCGATCGCAGAAAAACTACCGGGCCATTGCGGGGCTTTCCATGGGTGGTTACGGAACGCTATTACTGGCCACCAAACATCCTGAATATTTTGCCGCTGCCGCTCCGCTGAGTGCGGCTGTGTTTACCGATGAAGAAATCGTAACCATGAAACCGGAAGATTACCAGCGAAGATTTGGAAAAGTGATGCCGACCGAGCTAAAGGGTAAAAACCGACTGAGCGATCACTGGCAACAGTTCTCAATTTTTAATCTGGTGCAGAAACAGCCCGTCGAGTCACTGAAATCGGTTCGTTATTACATCGATTGCGGTGATGACGACCATCTCATACGGGCCAACATGGCCCTGCACACTACGCTGCTGGATAAGGCTATTCCACACGAATTTCGGGTTCACGATGGCGGCCATACCTGGACCTACTGGCGGGAAGCCCTGCCAAAAGTCCTCGGATTTGTCTCGCAAAGCTTTCATTAACGAGCCAGAAAAACAGGCGTAGTAAAGAGTCCACGGGTATCATTACTAGTGGACTCTTTACTTGATTAGAGTTTAAACTGAACGCCGCCCGTGAGGCCCAGGTATAGGCCGTAGGTTTGTCGGGAGGTTACTTTTTCCCAGAGCTGCAAGCCATGTAAATCCGGGCCGTTTTCATTTTTGAAATGCACCTGATTGAGGGAAGGGCCGGCGAAAATTTCCCAGCGATCCTGAAGTTTGAACGTGGGTAATAGCCGTA
This sequence comes from Siphonobacter sp. SORGH_AS_0500, assembly GCF_031453245.1. Classification (NCBI taxonomy): domain Bacteria; kingdom Pseudomonadati; phylum Bacteroidota; class Cytophagia; order Cytophagales; family Cytophagaceae; genus Siphonobacter; species Siphonobacter sp. SORGH_AS_0500. The sequence goes on along the minus strand of NZ_JAVIYT010000001.1, from coordinate 4,558,497 downwards.
GTGCATAGCGATAGTACTCGCGGTTTTTGAAATCAGTTAAGGTTAAGCTCGCCACTTCCAGATTAAGTCGAAAGGCAGGCGTATCCATCAAATGAGCTCCCAGACCTCCTTCGAAGGCGAGTAACGAAGGAGTCTGTAAATGATAGCCCAGCCCTAAAATGCCATACAAAACGCGTCCGCCGGAGCGGAAGGTGAGTAAGGTGTTCAGAATTTCGTCGGTGCTGAGGCTAAAGGATTTTTCTCCACTCTTAACAAAATTGAGCAGGGCAATGGGATAATCACTCGTATCGGCAATATTGATAAGTCCGGCCAGTTGAATGCTCCGAACTTTTTTCGCTACATTAACCAGACCCCCAATTTGATTATTGGCCTGATTGCTCCGGTTGAAAACCCCACTGATCTGAGTTACCTGCGAGCTTCCCCGGCTGGTATTACCCAGTCCCGCTAGTTGCAGGCCATCCGTTTTTCCGGCTACGTTTACAACGCCCGCCAGTTGAACCCCCGTAAACTCCTGACTCACTACGTTAGTAACACCCGCCAGTTGCAGAGCTTTGGCCGAATGAGCCGTATTAACTACGCCCGTTAGTTGCGTTCCCTGAACGTGACCTCCCGTTTGATTATAAACGCCAGAGAGTTGTAAGCCTCGAGCATTTCCGCGAATATTCAAACCAACGCCCGCCAGAGCTACGCCTGTTTCCGCTCCCGAAACGCCAATCAGGCCGTGCAGGGAAAAAGGATTGCTGTATTCGGCGGCAAGGAGGCCATTACTACTTAAAGGGTAAATCAGACCGATGTGGGCCACGCTGGTTTTGCTGGGCTGATGTTGAGCAGAAAGGAGCAAACTATGAAAAGGGAGACTATAAAGTAAGGCACGAAAAATGAATGCAATCTTCATTGGTTTGGCTAAAAAGATAGATGAAGGACAAGCCTTTTTCTTTTGAAGTCATGCATGAACCTTCAAGTCAAAAAGCGATCCTATGACAGCCTGAGCCAAAATACCCCTACGAGAAGAATAAAATTTTTTAATTAAGACAAGAAAAAAGGGAAGAAGAGAAAAGGGATTCCGCTCTGGTTGGTGTCCTTGCCAAACACTAGGCTTTTAGTAAGGCTGGTGAAGACCTCCGCCAGGGTAGGAGGAAAATTGTTTTTCTGATTATCAGTAGATTACAAAATACTCATCCCGACATTTAAGCCACACAATGTTTTTTTATTACTAAAAAGAAAATTCCCCAATTTGACCTGATTTAGCTTTAAATATTATCTTATCATCTTTGTTTATCAATTCTATCTCCCCCCTAACCCTGGCCTTTGACCTTGATATTAAACACCAGTTTGATTTATTTTCTCTAAAAACATAAATATTCTGACATGGTATTCCTGAACATCCTACAGAAATAACAACAAAATATTGGTCATTCTTTATATTCAGGATTTTAGAATTAACAATTACCATACTTGATTCATTACTAGGCCATATCATTCTCCACTCATCCTCATTTTTATTTTTATCAGAAATAACAAAAGGAATTTGGTGTTCACACCATTCTAATAGCTTTTCTTTTTCATTAAAAGACAACTTGCAGGTGGAAGAATCATAATAAACCCAATGCAATTCCGTTGTATACAATTTTTGAGAATATAAATAATTGCAACTAATCGACAGTGCATAAAAAAAAATAATAGGCAGGATTCTTAACGCTTTATCCATAATAAAATACCTCCACTTTTATAGTTATTGTGATTTGCATTTGCTGGATTATAAATAAAATGCCCTGAGCCATCTATATTATTGATAGGAGTAATGCCTGGTTTATGCGACTACATCCCTCCTTTATACTACCTATCTTAACCTGAATTCGGGACAAAAATTTAGCTGGTATGCTATAAAACAGGAGACCTATTAGGTATCTAACATTTTAATAGTTAGCCACTATAACGCCATATTTTCAAAGGGTAAAGTTATTGAAATATTTTGTACCGTAGATGATTTTTTGAAGGAGTTCGAGCTACGCATCAAAGAATTAAAGCAAGTTCAGGTTAGTGGAGAAAAGCGGTATATAGGCAGAGCATTATTAATGTCTAACTCTGAAAATCTAACCATTTTAATCTGTTTTCATTTAGGCTCGTACAAAACTTTTAAACATTACTATCAGCAGATCGTACAAGATCATTAGGTGGATTTATTTCCCAAAAATCTGTCTTACATCCACCGTGGCTGGTGTCCTCACCAACCACTAGGCTTGGGCTGGTGAAGACCCCAGTCAGGGTAGGAGTAACCGAGACCACCTCTTACCCAGACGCGATAAAGTCGCGTCTCTACCTTTTCAAAACCAAAATTTGGGGTCAAACTACGTTTTACTACATTACAGATTCCCACGCAGTTGCTCAACTCTGGCCAAGCAACTGCGTGTTTTCGCTTTTAGTAACAGTCTCTTAAATATGAAAAGGGGGATTACCAGCTAAATTCTATCGCAAACTGTCCCCCCAACCAGACGCGGCCCATACCCACTTTGGCACTGGGTAAATGCTGGGCGGGGTCGGCTAAATAAGGAGCAGCAAAAACGGTTTGCCCGGAATGATACAGCGAAGCGGTCGGGCCGGTAACAAAGGCGAGATGTTTGGATTTTCTCCAGCGAAGTATGGGCTGGAGTCGGTACAAATTACCGAGTTGTGACCAACTGCCCTGATACGTACTTTGAGAACTGAATTCAACGGCAAAGTCAAAATGGTCGGATAGCGTAAATTCAGAGCCAATGCCCAGCCCAAAAGTAAATAGTTTTCGCTGATAAGCAGGAGAATAACCGGCAATTAATACGGTATAAAAATGAGGGGTGCCACTCTTGAATTCCAACTGAAGAGGCACGAGTTCATTGGCTGAAAGTGAGAAGGTTTTCTTCCCATTCTTAGTTAAATTGACTAATCCAATGCTGGCTCCCGAAGAGCTATCGGCCTGGTTAATAATTCCGATTTGAAAGCCTTTGAGGTGACGGGCATAGTTATAAAGTCCGGCAATCTGAATGCGGGCATTTTCGCCGGAATGGCTATTGAAAAGTCCGGCGATTTGGAGTACGCTCGAACCCCTTTTAATATGATTGCTAAGGCCGGCTATTTGAAGCGAATGTTCTGCCTGGCGGGTCACATTCATAACTCCTCCCAGTTGCAGGGCTCCCAAATTACGCTGCGAAAAATTATGGACGCCTGACAACTGCAAACCCTTCAACGTATCCATAATGTTGTTGTGAAGACCCGCAATCTGTACGCCCCGAACGCTGCCGCCCACCAGATTAAACAATCCCGCTACTTGCAGGGAACGAACGTTGTTTTTAGTAATGTTGAAGACGCCCGCCACTTCAACGCCATTAACGCCCGCATTATAACCACCGAGCAGGTTTATGGAAACGGTATTAACGATCTGCGTACTTAGTCGGCCTCGGCTGCTTAATCCCGGTGTTAAGGCCACCTGATAGGGGAGATTGACAAAAAACTGACTTAGGTTTTGGCTCTGACTTCGCAGCCGCCGTGAAAGTAATCGCCGACCTAACCAGCTATTTTCCCCGCCTGAATGCTGATTAACGGTAACTTCCTGTAGATAAACTGATTTGGGTTTAATGCGAATGGTTGCGTTCTCATCCGGTGGAATAACGAGGGTGGTATCATGATAACCCAGCCGGCTAACAGTAAAAAGGGGGGTAGTTTTCTGAGCTTTTAAACGCAGGCGAAAATGGCCCTGATCATTACTTGAAGTAGCAAGTAGGCGGGTTTTGTCGTAAATACTGGCCAGCTCTACTTTTTCTCCCGTTTCTTGATCGAGAATAGTGCCACTGACATTGTAAAACTTTTCGGTGATATTCAACTGGATAATCAGGTAATTACCCGTTTGCTTATACAAAAACCGATCGCCCAGAAGCTGATGCAACACGTAATTAACCGTTTGCCGATGGACCCGGATACTCACCAAACTATCCTGATTGAATAAGTGGCTGTTATACGAAAATGAAAACCCGCCCTGCTGGCCCACGCGTTGCAATACCTGAGCTAGGCGTTGTTGCTGGACGGAAATACTAACGGTTTTAGAAAGTAGATCCTGACCCAGACACCTCTGACTGACAAGCGTAAGCAAGTATAAAAAAAAGGCGAAGCAGATATGTTTCATATGGCGGGTGATCGGTTTCTTGAAAAAGCTGGGTAGGGCTAGTCTCAACGATTAATTCATGAATTCCCAAGCACTTTGATACGCCTGATGCTGCTCGGCGTAGGCAATGAAATTGGCATAAAAGGGAAACTGAGAAAGCGTAGCACTGTCTCCTACAATAACCAGCTTTTTACGAGCCCGAGTCATGGCTACGTTCATGCGGCGAATATCAGACAGGAACCCAATTTGCCCTTCCGGGTTGCTGCGGGTCATACTGATGTAGACGATATCGCGTTCCTGTCCCTGAAAACTATCAATGGTATTTACCGAAATACGGTGTTGATATGGTTGCAATTCGGGCGAGTGTTCTACCTGTTCCTGAAGTAAATGAATCTGTTGCTTGTAAGGCGAAATAACGGCAATGCTGGGAAAATGCTCAGGACTATAGCGGTGCCGCAGGTCTTCCACCAGCAGACTCAGGTGCTTGATGGTAAATGCTGCCTCTTCGGGATTGGTGGAAGAAGTACCTTCGAGTTTTTCCTCAAATCCGCAGCCCGCCGTGTCAATAAAAGCCAGCGGAGCATCTTCAGCAAACAGACGGTGACTAGCTACTGAAGGGTGAGCTTTGAGCTTGCCTTCATAAAACACCTGAGACGAATAACCCATGATAAGCTCGTTCATGCGGTACTGCTGTTGCAATAGTGTCACGGCCTCGGGATAAGCTTCTACGCATTTTTCCAGTAATGTTTTACTAAGTCCTTTGGCGGCAGCTTCACTGGATTTGATTGTAGGCGAAAGCTGGAAATGGTCTCCGGCCAGAATTACTTTTTTAGCTTTTAAAATCGGAATCCAGCAGGCGGGCTCTAAGGCCTGCCCGGCTTCGTCGATAATAACGGTCTGAAAGGTTAAATTACGCACCGTGTAATGATTTGAGCCAACCAGCGTGGCCGTAATGACCTGAGCTTTATTAACCAGATCGTCAATGGTATACTCTTCCAATGCTGCTACTTCCTTCATAATCCGGTGGGCTTCATCGAAGAGGGCTTTTCGCTGCTGCCGTTCCGCTGGACCAAAGTTTCGCTTGTACTTATGAGCCATGTTTTTAAATTCATGAGCTCGTTTTTTTAACTCCTTTACCTCTTTGGTTCGGGTATGATCAGCCATTTTATGATCGAGCGTCAGGGCCATTAACCGCGAAGACACCCGGGCCGGATTCCCAACTCGCAGTACATTTAGTCCCTGATCCGAAAGCTTTTCGCTGAGTAAGTCAACAGCTGTATTACTGGGGGCTACCACCAATACTTTTTCATTGTGATGTTTGACCAGGGTTTTAATGGCCTGCACCAGCGTAGTCGTCTTCCCCGTACCCGGAGGGCCATGAACAATGGCCAGGTCATTAGCCTGTTGAATTTTAACGACGGCTTCGGCCTGCGAAGCATTCAAATCCGGCTGAGGAACGGTAAAAATATCGGTATGGAACGTAGGAGTATGCTCCCCCGTCAGGATGCGAATGAGTCGCCCCTCGGGCTGCGTTATTTTCTGAGCCGCCGTGTTTAAAGCTGCCTGCATTTCATCGTAGGCATTATCGTCAAAAAGCACATCCACGCCTAGTTTGCCATCCCGCGACCATTCGGGCAGCTCATCCGTTCTCAGCGTCAGGCGAAGTCGATTCCCGCTTTGATGGGCAATTACACCCTCTACTCGATCCTGCTTGGGATCATGATTGGAAAATAATACGGCGGGCATGCCAAACCGAAGCTGGTGGGGTAAGTCCTGATGCGTCGTACGTTCAATCTCTACCGTCAGGTAATCTCCACGACTCATTTCCGTGCCCCGAATGGCGATGGGATACCAGCTTAATCCGTTAGCTCTGCGGTCCGCCACCGAAGACGTTTCCGTTAAACGCAAGTACGACTGCCGATCTTCCTCCCGCTCAATTTTGAGCAGTTCTGTGAGTTTTTTAAAGTAATCCATGCCCAAAGGTAAGGCTCTTTTTACTTGCCTGCATGGCTTTCAAATCAGCAATTTCGATTAATTGATGGAACCTTTCCAGCCTTTGCGTAGGTAGGCCACTGGATAGATTTGTTTGGGTCAGAAGATAAATTTATTCATTTTTGTAGGCAGGTCGAGTTGGCATCAGGAAGATAAATGATCTTTTGGTCAAAGATCTGCTGATCAAAAAGAGAGATAAAATTGAGTATTTACTTTTCATCTGTCTCAAAACTAAGCCTATTACTTCCCCACTTTTAGCTTAGAATTGAAATAAGATCGCGTTACAACAAAATGGATTCTAAAAAAAGATTCTTGCTAATAGCTCCCTGGGATTATCAATTATATGAAGTAATTGAAAAAAATCTGATTCATTTAGGCTATGAAGTAATCGTATTGCATAACAATATTTATCCTTTTGTTTATAAAGACAAACGCGAGCGGACGACGAACTTCTTACGGAGAACCTTCCTTAATGACAAAGGCTATAAGCATAGGTTAATACAAACGTATTCGGATTACAAGCGATTATCGGTCGTTCAGAGTTACGATCATTTTGACATTACGCTGGTGATTCGGGCTGATTTTTTCGATACGGCATTATTACTGGAAGCCAAGAAAAAAAGTGATAAGTTCATCTCTTTTCATTACGATGGTATCTCCCGGAACCTGATGATTCTGCCCCGGATTCACATTTTTGACCACTTCTATGTCTTTGATCGTCAGGATGTAATCACTTATAAAAAATACGGCGTTGAGTACGCTCCTAATTTTTATTTTGATTATCCCGAAGAAGCCACGGACTTATTCCAAGGAGAAGTTCAGAATAAGATTTATTACATCAGTTCATACCATCCTTCCCGGCTGGATATTATTCAGTCTTTTTACAAGTTCATCAGTAGTAAAATTAGCCCAGTCCAGTTTGATTTTGTCTATAATCACTACGATGAACACCATATTCCAGATTTTGTAAAAGAAAATTTTACGTGTCATCACCGGGTACTTCCTTATGAGTATCAACTACGGATGATTAAAAACAGTGAAATTATTCTGGACTTCTGTATTGATGAACATTCGGGGTTTTCTTTCCGCATTTTTGATGGAATTAAACTAGAAAAGAAAGTCATTACCACCAATCCTTATGTGGTGAATGAAGACTTTTATCATCCCAATAATTTCTTTGTTTTAACGGAAGAGAATAAAGAAGAGTTGGATGCGTTTCTTAAGTTGCCTTTCGTTAAACTTGATGAGGCCATTCGCAGTAAATACTACCTGGGGAACTGGATCAAAACGGTAACTGATTATCCAACGCCTGCTTCCAAAGCCCTGGCTGAGCCATTAATTAGCGTGATTATTCCCTGTTATAATAATGAACGGGTGATTATCGAGGCCATCCAGTCGGTAGAAAATCAGACGTATTCCAACGTTGAAATTATCGTTGTTGACGATGGATCAACGGATAATTCTGTGGCCGTTATCGAGGAATATCGTCAAGGCAAAAACATCCAGTTGTATAGTAAACCCAACGGCGGCCCAGCTTCCACCCGTAACTACGGATTTGATCGTTCCAATGGTCAGTTTATTGTTTTTCTCGATGGGGATGATAAGCTGCATCCTGATTTTGTCAAGGAGCATTTTGAGATATTCAGAAAGCATATTCACGTGAGTCTGGTGTATTCGGATGCTGAATTTTTCGAAGGTAAAACCGGGCCCTGGAAGATTATTGATTACGACCGCGACGAGTTTTTAATTTCGAATGCCATTCCCATTTTTGCCATGGTGAGTGCGGCGGCTTTCGATCAGGCGGGTAAATTTGATGAAAATCTCAAAGGGCTGGAAGACTGGGAGTTATGGATCCGAATTTTAACCAAAAACAGCCACGTTCATAAAATTAAACAGCCGCTGTATTATTACCGCAAAAGGCTAGAGCAAAACTCTTTAACCGACGACGCGGACTTTCATGTGAACTCCGTGCAGTATTACCACTATATCTACAACAAACATATGCAGGCCTACCGGGCCAGACATCTGGATTTATTGCATTTACTGGAAAGTCATCGCAATAACAAAGCTGTATATCAGGATTTTGTTAAATATCGACGTAAGTATTATTCCGTCTGGTATCGCAAGTGGTTCTATTACTTTTTCAGACGAGATAAATACAACGAGATTTTTTCCAATTAACTAGTTAATTAATATGCCAATGACTGAGTGGTTAAAGTCTTTGTCTATCCTGCTGGGGATTTCTATAATCACCCTGAGTGCCTGTGATTCTGGTGCTTCCAAAGAGGGAGAACATCAGAATAAGACGGCCCACAATACCTTAAGTGAGGCGGAAATAAAAGACGGCTGGAAGCTTCTTTTCGATGGAAAAACCACCAAAGGTTGGCACGTCTATAATCACGGCGATACGACCTCGAAATGGTCGGTAGAAAACGGGGAGCTCTGGTGTAATCCGAAGTCCCAGGCGGGTGATTTCGGTGATTTGGTAAGTGACAGCACTTATCAGAATTTTGAGATGACCTACGACTGGAAAATTGCCAAAGGGGGTAATGGCGGCGTATTTATCAACGTGCAGGAAAGCCCGAAGAATCCTACGGCTTACATGACGGGGCTAGAAATGCAACTCCTCGATAATGAGAATGGAGAGGAGCGGCACAAGATCAACCCCACACACTGGGCGGGTTGTTTGTATGACATTAGCGGAAAAGCCGAAAACTCAAAACCTAAGCCCTTTGGCGAATGGAATCACTCCAGAATTGTACACCGCGATGGAAGAGTAATCTTCTTTCTGAACGGTCTGAAAACCGCTGATGCTACAATCACCGCTCCCGATTGGAAGACCAAAGTGCAGAAAAGTAATCTTAGGAACTTCCCCGATTTTGCGAAAGCCATCAGCGGGAAAATCGCTCTTCAGGACCATACGGATGCCGTCTGGTTTCGAAATATGAAGATTCGGGAGTTGTAACCTCCAGATTATGGTTAGTTATTAGGATAGGAAATGATTATTTATGCCTAACGATGGTTTATACACAATCGTTAGGAAATAATGGAATTGATTTGATGCATCGGATAAATTGTACAGTCGCTTCTTTTCTGTAATTCATTACCATTGTAAACTAAATTCAAGTCAGCGTCAGGAACTAGTTTGTGGAAGTAGTTTAGTCCCTTAAAAAATTCACTATTAATCGTTTTCCCTGCCTTAATTTCTATTGCTTTCAGTTGTAAACCTTGCTGAATCAGTAAGTCTACTTCATTTTGATTACTGTCTCTCCAGTAATAAAGTTGCGGACGCTTCCCTTGGTTAAGTAGTTCCTTCATGATCTCAAGAATAACAAAGTTTTCGTAGATGGCTCCGCGGGCAAAATGTAGTTGTAAGTCAGTTTCGGATCGTATACCTAATAGATGACTAAGTAAACCCGTATCATAGAAGTAAAGCTTGGGTGATTTGGTAATACGCTTATTGAAATTTTTGAAATAAGGTTGTAAGCGAAAAACAATGTAGGAAGCTTCCAGGACGGACATCCAGGATTCAACGGTCTGGCCAGAAACACCAAGTTCATTACCTAGGCTAGAAGCATTAAAAACCTGACCTGCTCGGCCTGCGAGTAGATACAGAAAGTTTTGAAACAAAGTTAAGTTCTGAATCTGAAGTAACTGACGTACGTCCCGTTCTACATAGGTCTGAATGTAAGTTGGGAAAAAATCTTCTGGAGCAATTCCTGTATTAATCAGACGTGGATAGCCACCCGAGTATATAAAATTTTCAACAGAGGGCTTCTTCGGTAATTCAAAATAGGAAAGGGGCAATAAGGTTAATAAGGCTACTCTACCTGCTAAGGATTGGGTGATTTTTTCCATAAGCAGAAAATTTTGAGAGCCAGTAAGAATGTATTGACCGGGTTGATTTCTTTCATCGGTATGTACTTGTAAATACGAAAATAACTCCGGTACATTCTGTACTTCATCTAGTATAACCCGATTGGAATAGCTATCAAGAAAACTTCTGGGGTCTGAAGAGGCAAATCTGCGGATATCGGGTAATTCTAGGTTTACATAGTTGTATTGAGAAGCAAACAGCTTGGAAAAGGTAGTTTTCCCGGACTGACGGGGGCCCGAAATGGATACTATAGGGTACTGTTGTAATAAAGATTGGGCCTTTAGAGATAGCGTTCTTTCAATCATTTATGTAAATTTACAATTTGATTGTAAATTTACATAAATATAGCAATCGTTTATAATCTACTATCGTACCAGAGAAACGAGTAATCGTTAACAGCCATTAGCATATAGCAGAATTCTTATTTGTAATCATTAGGCATAGGCTTTAGCAACTAAGAGAGGCATCGAAATTTTCCGATGCCTCTCTTTTGTTACTTCGAATACAACTGGTTACCAGCCGCTTCGTATTTATCCCCTTTTACCCACTGGGGCCGCTGAGGCATGTTAGCAATCAGTCGAGCTGCGTAGGCGTAGGTTTGACAGAATTTAAGTAAATAGGTGTAACTAATCGTCTCAGGGTTATCGGCTACCTGATGGTAGAACTTGAAGAGAGACGCGTCAAATTTAGTAAAACCGGGTGTAAACGTAGGAGCAGGAATACCTTTGGCAGCAAAGCTCACGTTGTCCGAGCGGTCAAAAAGTCCCTGCTCAGGAGCGGGATCTGCATTGACCTTCAGGCCGAAGGCTTTAGCTGCAGTTTCAATTTGCGTCTGCGTTCCGGTACGTTCCAGACCAATCACCGTTACCAGCGTTGTATCATTATAACCCGCTCCGTCATTATTCAGGTTGTATACGCAATCTTTTAACGGAATTAATGGATGCTCGGCATAATACTTACTGCCCAGCAGGCCCAGTTCTTCCCCCGTGAAATTCAAAAACAGAATCGAGCGTTTGGGCTTTACTTTCGAAAGCGTTTGAGCCGCTTCCAACACTGCCGCTGTTCCCATGGCATTATCGCGGGTTCCGTTAAAGATGCTGTCGGCTTCCGTGTATGGACCGCCGCCCAGCTTACCCGTTCCTACGTGATCAAAGTGAGCGGAAAGGATGACGTATTCGCTTTTCAGTGTTGGATCAGAGCCTTCTAACACGGCGGCTACGTTATAGGCCCGGAGGGGTTTAACGGTCATGGATGCCGTTTTTCCGGTGATTTGTTTAACCTGATCGCGGTTAAAACCTTTGGCCGAAGGGCCACCCAGCCAGATGTGGGGTAGTTTGTTTTGCTCAGCGTTGCTGGATTTCACCCGAACGCTTTCTTTACCAAAGTAATTAGCCACCGTTACCCAGGGAAGTTGCGGAGGCAATACTTCGATTAGGGCCAGGGCTCCGTGCTCAACGGCAAGTTTGGTTTTTCTTTCAATAGACTCAAAGCCTTCCATAGGCGATTTAGCATCGGCTGAACCAAATTGGGCAACGACGATTTTGCCTTTTACGTCCAGTCCCTGGTAATCATTTTCATTACCATAGGCTGCAAAAACGACGGGCGTATTGGTAAACGTAGTCGGCTCGCCAGAAAGGACAATAAAATTTTGTTTCACCTTCAGCGTATCGGTTCCAAAGAAAAGGAACCCATCCTTGCCCGGCTTGACACTTTCCAGTGATACGGGTTGCAGATAATCCGTCTGGCCCGAAACGGGTTTGAGTCCCAGCAGACGATACTGCTCGGCGATATAACGGGCCGCCACATTGTTGGTGATTTCACCAGTGCGACGTCCTAGCATTTCATCGGCTGCTAAAAAGCGAACGTGAGCGGCGGGTTGCTCGAGCTTCATCTGAAACTCGGGCAGAGAAGCGGGAACCACCGTCTTTTTTGGTTTTTGAGCCTGAGCCAGTGCCGTGCCCAGAACGCAGCCCATCAAAAGAGCCGATTGAAAAAATGATTTCATGAATGTGGAAAACAAGGTACGTGTAACGTTTGAAAAGCTTAAACAGGGTTAATCACTTCTCAAACTGAAACGAAATAAATGATACGATGAACGCAAGATACAGTTTTGTTGCCTTTTTAAAATAGATTTAGCCGTTAACGGCTCATACCTGAAGTGAACGGATTAAAGGCCGTAGTAAAATGGGATAATTCTGCGTCAAATTTTTAATGGCTTCTTTAAGAACAATTAAGCAGAAAGACCGTTTTTTGTATGTCTTAACTTTATGCATCACATGAAAAAAGCATTGCTTACCTTCTTTGTAACCTTCCTGGCTTTCACGACTGCTGTTTTTGCTCAGAATACGAAAGCTCCTGAAGACAAATCTAAACGCCCTAGTCCTCCAGCCGTGGCTATGGGAAAAGTAAATGGTAAAACTATTACGATTAACTACTCTCAGCCTTCAGTAAAAGGCCGTAACGTATGGGATGCGAACGATAAAATTGCTCCTTACGGAAAAGTATGGCGTACGGGTGCCAACGAAGCAACCACCTTTGAAACGTCAGGCGATCTGAAAGTAGAAGGTAAAGACCTGCCCGCTGGTAAATACGCTTTATTTACCATTCCTGGTGAAAAAGAATGGACGATTATTTTCAACAAGACGGCTGAACAGTGGGGAGCTTATAAGTATCAGGAAGCGGATGACGTGCTTCGTGTGAAAGTGCCCGCTAAATCAGGTAAAATGACCGAAAAATTCATGATCAACGTTGCGAACTCAGGAACCATTTCTATGGCTTGGGACAAAACGCGGGTGGATTTCAAAGTGAAATAACACTTTAGATTTATTACGTGAAGAGCCGTTTCTCTAATGCAGAGAAACGGCTCTTTTGGTTTTTAAGGCTTTGAAAATAGTGGTAGCCGTCATTCAGAGGAGATAGAAGAAGCTTTATATTTATAAGGGATTAGATGTCAATCATTGGAGGTTAGAAGAATGATGCCAGCTTTTGGCTGGCATCGGCTAGGCTGAAGTATATGCGTTTGTCACCTTTGCTGTCATTTGGAGCAAAGCGAAGGACCTTACTTAAGATTGGATACCACTTCTTGGGTGGGAGTTCATTAGCTTTTCGTAAACTTCGGCCCATTTTTACGGGAGGTCTCTCTTCGTTCAAGATGACAAGCTGAATAATGAAACGTTTATTATTCAGCTTGTAGTTAGTCGGATGACAAACCAACACCGAGCATTGACTCACTTCTTATCGCAAATGTTCAGGTAGCGGAATATGCTGCGAAAGATCATCGGCAATGGGAGTCAGGCGTTTGTGTTGCAGGGGGATAATCCCCGACCAGATGTCAAGCGGTAGATCTTCTTCTTCATTATTGGGCATGCCCGTCCGGGATTTGGCCGAAGCCTGATCGAGAGAAAAGGCTAAAACGGTAGTTTTACGCACTTCGCTTTCAGTCATGGGCCGCAGGTAATTCCAACTGCCTGGAACGATCTTCTCTGTTAACCATTGCAAAGAATCCCACTTGAGTTGAGGCGATTCAATTTTTTCCGCCTCGGCAAAAACAATGACGGATTTATAGTTTACCGAATGGCTAAAAGCTGATCGGGCTACTACCAAAGCATCTACCAGCATAATGGTAATGCAAACGGGAATTCCCGTTTCAAGACTTCGAATAAAATGACTACCTACCGAGCCGTGGATGTATAGTTTGTCTTCGTAACGCACGAAAGACGTAGGAATGGAAAAAGGCAGACCGTCCTGCACGTAACTAATGGTGCAGAATAAAGCTTCGTCCAAAATAGGGTAGATTACCTCTTTTTCTAAACTGGCTTTTTTAGGGGCTCGGCTGGGAAGTAAAGGCTGTGGTTTCATTGCTTTTTTTCACAAAACTCTAGTTTTATTGGATGGGTATAATCGTCCATTTTTTATATTTTGAGTAGTCCAATTCTCTTTTACTATCTTATTATAACCCTTCAGAATTAGCTTCCAGATGATTTTAAATGCTGCTCATGCAGCGACTCTAGATAAATAGACGTCATTACTTATAATTTATAGACAGCCACCTTATCGTTCTGGTATGAAACAGCTCAACCTTACCTTTTTACTGCTAGTTACCTTTTGCTATTCCACCACCGCTCAAACTAAAGTTGAACTTCTCGACAGCCTCTTCACTAATTTATATAATCATGGGAAGTTCAATGGAAATGTACTCGTGGCAGAAGAGGGAAAACCCATCTTTGAAAAAAGTTACGGCAAGGCTGAAGAACAATCAGGGCGATTATTAACCACTGAATCGGTTTTTGAGCTGGCGTCGGTTTCCAAGCAGTTTACAGCCATGGGAATTGTCCTTTTGCAAAAGCAGGGAAAACTCAAGTACGACGATTTGCTTTCCAAGTATATTCCAGAACTTCATTTTTATGGCCCCGTTACGATCCGCCACTTGCTACATCATACGGCAGGATTACCCGATTACATGGATGTCATGGATGAGCATTGGGACAAAACGAAAATCGCTACTAACGATGATGTCATTAAGACTTTTGCCCGGCTTCAGCCTAAAGTAGTATTTGCCCCTAATGAAAAGTACGAATACAGCAATACGGGTTACATGCTATTGGGCAGTATCATTGAACGAGTCTCTAAAAAAACGTATGGCGTATATCTGGATAAGTTTATTTTCAAACCCTTGCAAATGAACCATACGCTGGTATATCGAAGTCGTTTTCAACCTCAAAAAATAGAAAACTATGCCTTAGGCTATGAGCAGGATAGTACGGGTAAAAAAGTATTACCCGATAGCTACGGCAAAGCGTATTACTCCTATTTTCTCGACGGAATCGTAGGAGATGGAATGGTCAATTCGAACCTGGAAGATTTGCTCCGATGGGATCAGGCCCTTTACACCGACAAGCTGGTGAACCAGACGGACAAAGAGCAAATTTTCAATGGAACTACTACCCTGGATGGCAAGAAAACGACCTACGGCTTTGGATGGATGATCAAAAATTCTGACAAGTACGGTAAGATCGTAAATCATTCGGGTAGCTGGGCGGGTTACGTCACCTTCATTGAAAGGCATTTGGATCATCAAAAAACCTTCATCGCCTTACAGAACAACTACATGCGGAGGACCAAGATCCCATCGGCTGAAGTAAGAAAAATTCTTTACGGGGAAAAGGTTGAAATTGAAAGCTATAAACCCATTCAGATGACGAGCCAGAGCCTGGAAAAGTATGAAGGCGTATATACGTCTGCTGACCTACCTTTTAAAATTAAAATATACATCAAAGACGGCTCTTTATACGGTCACGCTCAGACCGAAAAGCAAAGGCCATTCAAACTAGATGCCTTTGAAAATCAGGTGTTCCTTTTTGAAGACGCCAATATAAAAATGATATTTAATCCAGAAAGCCATACCATGGACTATACACAGGGGGCTAAAAAACTGCTCTTTACGAAAGATTAATGCCCGAGTGGTAAGGTTAGTCGAAAGTCATTTGCTTTTTTTACTGTTCTTATCACCTAAGGTGCGGTAATCAAAGCAGTACATTTTTTCTTACGATGTGGACGTTCACCCTTACCCTGGATCGGACCAGTTCTCAGCCTTTATATCTTCAGCTTTCTACTCAGCTGATGGATCACATTCGAAGCGGTCAATTGCTTTGTGGTCAACAGTTACCGAGCAGTAGAAAGCTTGCGGAACGACTACAGGTTCATCGGAAAACTATTGTGCAGGCGTATGATGAATTACTGGCTCAGGGCTGGCTGGAAAGTCGGCAGGGGAGTGGCACTTTCGTCACCACGCATTTTCCGGAAAGTAAACCCTCGCTTCAAACAAGTTTTGACCCTTTGAAAACGGCAGGCTTTTCCTTTGAGTCCAAGCCTTTTTTAGAGCGGCCCCCTTTGCTGGCCCAGGGACCTTACCATTTGGATGATGGATTTCCCGACGTTCGGTTAGCCCCTTTGCTGGATCTTTCCCGGGCGTATCGCAATCAACTGCTTCGCTCAAATGCGTATAGCCGTTTGGGTTATAATGACCCTATGGGCTCGGGCTGGCTTCGCGAGCAGTTATCCCTGTATCTGAATGAAACCAGAGGGCTGCATACCACGGCTGCTAATGTGCTCATTGTTCGGGGAACGATGATGGGGTTTTTCTTAACCAGTACCGCTTTTGTGAAACCCGGCGATTACGTAGCCCTGGACTCGATGAGCTGGTCGGGTTCGACGCTTAATCTGGAGCAGACCGGAGCTCGAATGCTAAGTGTGCCCGTAGATGAGCATGGCCTTCAGGTTGAGGTTTTAGCTGAACTTTGCCAGCAGTACCCGATTCGCATGCTTTACCTCACCTCGCACCATCATTATCCGACGACCGTGGCTTTGAAAGCCGAGCGTCGGATGAAGCTGATGAGTCTGTCGCGGCAGTATGGTTTTCTCATCTTCGAAGATGATTATGACTTTGATTTTCATTACGAGCAAAAGCCCCTTTTTCCCCTGGCCAGTGTGGATACAAGCGGAATGGTTATGTACTGCGGCTCGTTTACGAAGACCATTGCTCCAGCCTTCCGCGTAGGATATTTAGTGGGGCCTGAAGATGCCATTCGCCATTTATCCCGTCTGAGAAGAATCATTGACCGACAGGGTGATATGATGCTGGAAAACGCACTGGCTCAATTACTCGAAGAAGGCCTGATTCAGCGGCATTTACGAAAAGCTTTGAGAATCTACAAAAAGCGGCGGGATTATTTTGCTCAGGCTTTATCCCACGAATTAGCCGATAACATTCACTTTCAAACGCCCGAAGGCGGCCTTGCTTTCTGGACCCAGTTCAAAGAAGGGACTAATCTGGTAGAAGTGGCCAGCAAGGCTTTAAAAAAGGGACTCTATTTCTCGAATGGCATTCAGCATGGTCCTTTAACTTTTCCCTCTACCCGGTTAGGCTTTGCTTCTTCGAATGAAGAGGAATTGAGCCACTGCGTTAAAATTCTTAAGTCCTGTTTATAAAAAAAGGGGTTCAGACTATCAGATCTGAAACCCTTTTTGGGTTATGAGCCGTTGAGTATAAATTTGTAAACGGATAACCGCAGCCGCTAAAAACGATCCACTACTTATTTACGGGTAATATTTTTAAACTCTGAATCCTTTTTCCAGCCGGGGTAAACGGGTTCGGTTGTGAGCTTATAGCCGATGTTAAACAGAAGTCGCATGTCTTCAATGATACCTGATAAATCCCAGTTAGGATCGTACTCGTCGGAGGGTTTGTGGTAATGATTGGTATTATAATCTTCCTTTTTCTTCCGGCCCCAGGCCTCCCCATGTTCGATGGAAACCACGCCGTTTTCTAAATACATGGAAGGCACGCCGACTTTGGCAAAATTGAAGTGATCTGATCGGAAGTACCAACCGCCAGCGGGGTTGAATTCGGGGCGGGTAAAGCGACCCTGTCGGCGGGCGGCTTCTTCCACTATATCATCTAAATCCGACTGCCCTTTCCCTACAATAATCACATCCTTCATCCGACCAAAGGGCTGCAAAATATCCAGATTGATGTTAGCGATGGTTTTGGAAAGCGGATACACGGGATGCGTAGCATAATACTCCGAGCCCAAAAGACCCTGCTCTTCGCCCGTCACGCTCATGAACAAAAGCGAGCGGGATGGTTTTTTCTTAAGTTGGGTAAAGGCTTTGGCCAGTTCCATAATGGCGGCAACGCCCGTACCATTATCCGCCGCTCCGTTGTAAATCGAATCGCCGTTGATGGGCTCTCCTTTGCCAAAGTGATCCCAGTGAGCAGTATAAATGACCACTTCTTCCGCCCGATCTGTTCCGGGAAGGTAGGCTAGTACGTTTTTTGAAACGGAAGTTTTGACCTGATTATCCAAAGCAATCGAAGCCTTCACGCCCAGAGGAACGGGCTTAAAGCCGCGTTTAGCCGCCTGCTGATACAAATCCGTGCTTTTTCCGGCCATTGCTAGTAACTTTTCCGTCGTTTCCTTCGAAAGCCAGCCTTCTACTTTGGCTCGGCTATGGTTATTATCTGGACTTTGCAGGTAGAGCTTGGATTTCGACCAGCCGCTTCTCACAACGTCCCAGGGGTAACTGGCCGCTTTGGTATCATGAATAAGCAAAACACCGGCGGCTCCCTGCCGGGCCGCTTCTTCAAATTTATAGGTCCAGCGACCATAATAAGTCATGGTCTTACCTTTAAAAAGTGTCGAATCAGCCAGACCCGGATCGTTCACTAATACCAAAACCGTTTTGCCCTTGACATTAAGGCCCTGGTAATCGTTCCAGCCAAATTCGGGAGCGACAATGCCGTACCCTACGAAAACCATCTCCGAATTCTCCAGAGTGACTTTGGCATCCGTCCAGCGACTGGCTGCCACAAAATCAGTCAGGTAATTAAGTTTAAGCTCTTTATTGTTAGTCGCCAGTTTTAAAGGAACCGAAGGTTTGGATAAAATATCAACTAAAGGCACGTCCTGAAAGTAGCTCTGATTATTACCAGGCTTAAGACCCATTTTCTTGAATTCAGTCTCCAGATACTTAACCGTCACTTCTTCTCCGTGGCTAAAGGGCTTACGTCCTTCAAAGGCATCAGAAGACAGGTGTTTGACATATTCGGTAAAGGGCCGAGCCGTAATGAGACTGTCAATAGAAGTGGGTTTCTGGGCCCATACACTTAGCGTACTTAGTAAAAAAAGGAGAGTAACTCGCGTGAACATGGTATAATTCGGATGGACTAATAACCGAAGATAGGATTTCTCTGTACTCAAATGGAAACAGAAAGAAATTTTAAATGCGTTTATCTAACTAAAAAGGAACCAACTCATCCGCAGGAATAATTCAAAGGCTCTTTTGTTGTAATTATAAGCTATTGAAAATCAATCATTCGAAGAGTTGTGGCTTTCCTAAGCATTCATGAACTAGAACCCTTCTCCGTACGACGTTCGATGGACATCTGTCTGTATTCCTGGTAACGGCATGTTGCCCGCATTCCGGACGTATGGGGAAAGCTTTCGGGTTATGCTTTCCCCGTACATTCGGAAAGAACAGATATTAGAATTGATACGAAAGACCTAGGGTACCGTTAACGCCACTTATTTTCTCGTGGTACGACGAAATCGTACGACCAGACGTATTGTTGATGTTGGTATAAGAAACGGAAAAATCTGGCTTTGTACTGGCGTAATCAGCTCGTAAGGATAAGCCAAAATGAGGAAGGAAAGCCCAGCGAACACCAGCCCCCAGTTGATAAGCAAAACTGGTAGCGGTTGATTTATTCTGGGTAAACACGGATTCGTCTTCCAGGGCTACACGCAAGAGGGGTAATGTGGCGGTAGAAAAACCCGCCAGTCCCCTTAGATCCAGAGTGAATTTGTTAAAAACAAATGAATAGTACGGCCCCGCCAGAAACGAATGGAGCCTGTAATGTTTGCTGGTAACGATGGCCTGATCAACGTCAAAATCTTCCCGGTAACCTTCCGCTAACGGTTGGGTTCGAACGCCGTAGTCAGCCTGGCTAATACTGAGGCCCAGTCCGAAATGTTTACCCCAAAACCAGGCTCCCTGAATACCTCCGACGGAACCGGAGCGGGCAAAACCGGAGCGAGGATTAGCGTAATTGCTTTGGGAAAAATTGCCGGAAATCCCCGACCAGCCTCCAAAGACTTCCACGAACGAACGGGGGTTGGGGTTGGTCTGGGCAAATGTAAGGGTAGGTACGAATAGGATCAAACTAAACAGAAATGGCAGAATACGTTTCATAATGCTGGATGTAAATAGATGAAAGACTATACTCATTGAATCACAACGTCGAAATTGGTATCGAGATCCGAAGAACCCGCAGTAGCGGTACCGTCTTTAGTATTAGGTTGGTGACGTAAGACCACATGCAGTTTGCCCGTGCTAGCAGCTCCCGTGCGTACATCGTACGTCAGACCAACCGGGTAGGGACCTGGAGCGGGATTCGTATCTTTATCCGTAATGGTGACAGCCATATTCAAACCACTGGCGGGGGTATAAACAAAGAGGTGAATATTCTGACGTTCCTTGATTTCCGCACTAACATCCGCGACGGGGGAGCTGGTTTTGTCCAAAAGCAGTATGACTCCGCTGTAGGAAGCATTAGCCTTGAGTCGAAGCGTGTCTTTGCTAAAATCGACAGTTCCGTTAAGGCCATCCACGGTAGCAGTCACTACCTCTGTAGGGTTCGCTTTATTGGTGAGCTGAAGCGTCGCTGTTGTCAGGGCTTCGTTATCAATCGTTGGAGCAACGGATTGTTCTTCTTTGTTACAGCTTGCCAGAAAAAAGACGGATAAGAAGCCTAACACTGAAAGGATTCGTTTCATGGTCATTGATTGTTTAATATAGAAAAATTAGAAAGGGATTTTAATCTTAAGGTTGATGCTTCGACCGGGTTCAGCAGCGAAGTAGCGGAAGCGGTTTAGGTAATCCCGATAGACTACATTCGTCAGGTTAGTACCGCTGAGAATAATCCCGATTGATTGTTTGGCAAGGGCAAGGGTGGTAGCCATTTCGGCACCGAAAAGAAAATATCCCGGCGGTGGTGAGGCAAAATCTCCCGTATAGACAAAATGCCCATTTTCCAGTCGACTGGTAACAGTGGGGGCTCGGGTTTGTCGAGCCACGTACAAACCCGAAATTTTCAGGTAGGTACGGGTCATTTTTTTCCAGTCTTTCAACGTATAGGTTATACTGTTGTCGGTTCGGTTAGGCGTAATAAACACCAGGTAATCCTGATGCGTATGATCGTAGGCGTACAGCAGGGATGTTTTGGAGATAAAACTCAGGTGGGTCGTAAAAGCATAGCTAAAAGTCAGGTCAACGCCTTTGAAGGTTGCTCGTACCTGATTGTAACTGTAGGAGGGGAAAACGCCACGTTGCCGTACGAGAGGCAATGAGTCTGGGTTTAAGTAGATATAGTTTGAAATCAGGTTAGAATAAAGCCCCAATTCTGCTGTAAACGATTGGTGGGAATAATGAAGAGCAATCGAGGCATTGTAGGCCTGTTCCGGTCTCAGATTGGCATTGCCATGCTCATAGGCTACGGCACTTTGGTGTAACCCATTGGAGTAGAGTTCGGCGACGTTTGGAGCTCGCCAGGCTGTACTTACATTCGTAGTTAAGTCTAGATTCGGCCGAAGCTGGTATGAAATGCCCAGCGAGGCGTTCGTATTGAACCAGTTGTGCGTTTTATAATAGATAGTATTGGTTGGCTCATCGAGAAAGTAAGCCCTGAGCCAGCGGTAATCGTATCGCAGCCCCATTTCTGCCGACCATTGTTTGCGACTGAAGCGTTCCAGTGCAAAAACTCCACCCGTGTAAGTACGAAAATTAGGAATGAGGAATAAATACTTTCGGACGTTTCCCTGGGTGAAGCCCGTAAAGCCTGCCGTACTGGACCACTGCCCGGAAGTAGCGTTTTTGGATTTTTCCCAGATTAGATCTGCAGTATGAGTAATAAGTTTTAAGTAAAGTTCAGGATTGAGGGAACCACTAAAGGATACGTAATCGTATTCCTGTCGCAGATTTTGCTGGCGGGCCAAAGTGGCGGTGAACGTTCCCAGTCGCTCTGACCGCACATACGTTCGAAGTTTCACCAAGTCGTGCTGAATGTCCTGGTAAGGACGGTTCAATTCATACGAAAATCTGGGTTGTACCAGCGGTTCAGAACGATGGATAGCCGCGTATAAATCAGACAGACTACCAATCTGGGCCCCGGTAAACAGGCCTATTTTGGTGGCAAAACGACTATAGAAAACCTCTAATCCCGCATTCTTTCGGTCATAATGGACGTCACCAGAAAAGTTGCGTTCCTGATAACTTGTGTTTTCCAGATAGTATCGTGGCGTTTGAATGTACCCCGATTTTTTCAGCGTACCCTGGATACGCCAGCTTAGTCCCTGTATCCAGCGGGAGGGTACCCCTTCCAGCATGCCCGATACAACGTCCATTCGTCCATTGCTGGCTCCCACTACATAAGCCTCGCCGCCAATGCCTGGTTGGGTGGGCATGTTTTTAGGTTCCAGCAGAATTACGCCGCCAATGGCATCCGAGCCATAGCGAATGCTGGCCGCTCCTTTGATAACGGTTATCTGGGAAGCCAGGAAGGCATCAATTTCTGGAGCATGTTCACTGCCCCATTGCTGTCCTTCCTGCCGTACGCCGTTGGTAAGAATTAAAATACGATTGCTATGTAACCCGTGGATGACAGGCTTGGAAATGGACGGACCCGTTTGAATGGAGTACATACCCGTCAGAGCTTTCAGGCTTTCACCTAGAGACTGGCCCCGAGATTCATCCATGCCCTGACCGGATAGTTCGGCCTGCACTTGCAAAAGCTGCTGTCCTTCAGATCGGTGCTGGATAATTGTGACGGCCTTTAAATCCGTTGCCTGGGAGACCATCTGAATGCTCAGCAGGGAAGAAAAAGGGATGGTAACCTTTCTGATTACGGGCTGATATCCCATGAACTGGCAACGGAGGGTATAGATCCCTTCACATAAGTCCGTACATGTAAAATGACCCGTGCTGTCGGCTTGAATGTTCCGATGAATTTCCTCAATCCAGATACTTGCTCCGGGTATAGGTAATCCATCAGTACGCTGTACGAGGCCTTGCAAGTGGTATCGACAAACGGGCTGAGTTTGTGCAGTAGAAATGAAGGAATACCACCACATGCTACAGCCTAAAAGAGGTATTATTATACATTTCCGCATCTGACTTTCGCTAGAAGGAGCAAAAGTAGTTGCATGTGCAACAATGTTGCATTAATATGAATTAAACCCCTGTTAAAGTTTAGCAGACGGTTTTTTCCCGTAGCGATAGCCAGCGTAAGTATGGTGTGGTAGATTAGTAAAAACTTGACAAGTTGTCGTAGACTAGCCTACGAAAGCAGCAGTCTCAGTACGATTCATGGGATTATTAAGATCGGTATTAAAAGCTTTTTGAGCATATTTAACAATTCATTTTAACAAATACGTTTTCAGACTCTATACCGCTTACTCGCAATGTCTTTAACTTCTACTGTCCCTGAGCCCGAAGTGGCTCAGCCTGTACCCATCAAAAGGCTTTTATCGCTGGATACACTCCGGGGCTTCGATATGTTCTGGATTATGGGTGGAGATGAAATTTTCTACGCTCTGGCCAAAACCACAAGCTGGAGCTGGGCCTTATTCATGGCCGATCAGTTGACGCATCCCGCCTGGAACGGTTTCCGCTTTTACGATCTAATTTTTCCACTTTTTCTTTTCATGGCGGGCGTATCCACGCCTTTTTCACTGGATGGCCGAATTGCCCGGGGAGAAGAAAAAAGTAAACTGGCCCGCAAAATTGTGAGTCGTGGGATTACGCTGGTTATTTTAGGAATCATCCTTAACAACGGAATTTTCCAAAAACCCCTGGCCGAAATGCGTTTTGGTAGCGTATTAGGTCGAATCGGGCTAGCGGGTATGTTTGCTCAACTCATCTACCTTTACGCGGGAAAACGGGCGAGTTATGTCTGGTTTTTCGTGATTTTACTAGGGTATTGGGCTGCTATGATGCTCATTCCGGTGCCGGGTTGTGGAGCGGGAGTATTAACAATGGAATGCAGTCTGGCGGGTTATTTAGATCGGTTACTAATGCCGGGGAAACTCTACCTAACCGTACACGATCCCGAAGGATTACTCTCCACAATTCCCGCGATTTGTAATGCCTTGTTAGGAATTTATGCAGGCACGGTACTGAAAAACCAGAGCAAAACCGCTTCAAGAAAAATCATTCATTTAGTTGGATTAGGTTTGGCGTTCATTGGCCTCTCCCTGCTGTGGGATGTGGTTTTTCCCATTAATAAAAACCTCTGGACCAGCTCCTTCGTCTGCGTGACGGGCGGTTGTAGTCTGTTACTACTCTCCATCTTTTACTGGATTATCGATGTCAAAGGCTATAAAAAATGGACGATACTTTTTACCGTCATTGGTATGAATTCCATTTTAATTTACATGAGTGGATTAGTCGTCAGCTTTGAACACGCCAGTGAATTCTTCTTCGGCGGCTTAATCAAGCATCTGGATTCGGTACCCCTGAAAGCCGTATTGACGGTGCTGGGCATGCTTTTCATGAAATGGCTTTTCCTGTATTTTCTCTATACTAAAAAAGTCTTTTTGCGGGTATAAGTCCTGCTTTCCCGTAGCGGCAGTTACGGATGGTTTTTCGCGTTTCAAGAATCCCATTTATTATGAAAAAGTTACTCTTTCTTTTATTAAGCACTTCGGCGTTTGCTCAAAACCCGGATCCTTCAAAAATTACACTGGTATTACACGGAGGAGCGGGTACGATTACCCGGCAAAACATGACTCCCGAAAAAGAAAAAGCTTACCGCGAAACCCTGAATCTGGCTTTACAAACAGGTTATGACGTATTAAAAAAAGGAGGTACGAGTCTGGATGCGGTGGAAGCTACCATTCACGTCATGGAAGATTCGCCTTTGTTTAATGCTGGTAAGGGAGCTGTCTTTACTCACGAAGGAAAAAATGAGCTAGACGCAGCGGTAATGGATGGAAAAACGCTCAAAGCGGGAGCCGTCGCCGGAGTAACTACTGTTCGCAACCCGATTTCAGCGGCTCGGGCGGTCATGGAGAAATCCGAGCACGTGATGATGATTGGCAAGGGAGCCGAAACTTTTGCTAAAGAAAAAGGCCTCACTATCGTAGATCCGAGTTACTTCTACACTGAAAACCGTTGGCAGGGACTTCAGAAAGCCCTAAAAGAAGAAAAGGTAAAGCTGGATCATTCGGAAGAAAAACCAGCTAAACCGACCAAAGCTCCCAAAAATGCCAGTAGCCGGGCAGAAGAGCTCATCTTTTCGGAAGGCAAAAAATTTGGTACCGTCGGCTGCGTGGCTTTGGACCAATACGGTAATCTGGCCGCGGGTACTTCTACGGGTGGAATGACGAATAAACGGTATGGACGGGTAGGTGATGCTCCCATTATTGGAGCCGGAACCTATGCCGATAACGAAACCTGTGCGGTATCCGCCACAGGTCACGGCGAATACTTCATTCGTTCCGTAGTTGCCTATGACATTGCTGCTTTAATGAGGTACAAAGGGTTTTCCGTAGAAGAGGCAGCGAAGGAAGTGGTGAATAAAAAATTGGTGGAACGAGGCGGAGAAGGCGGCGTGATTGCCTTGGACGCCAAGGGTAATTTTTCCATGCCATTTAATTCGGAAGGCATGTATCGCGGCTTTATCACAGCGGATGGGAAGAAGACGGTTGAAATCTATAAGGATTAATGATTTTCTTGCCCCAGGGTAAGTTATGGATAGGAAGTGTTTGGGAAGCGGTTCGATGGAATTCGAACCGCTTTTGTTTTAGGGGTAATAGACAATCGAAATTCTTATTTGTATATTTACTTACTAGTAAGTAAGTTTGCCAAAATTTCTATGGAAACAAAAGATAAAATCAGAAATCTGGCGGAGGAGTTGATTCGTACCAAAGGCTATAATGCCTTTAGTTACGCGGACTTGTCGGCTCCACTAAAAATAAAGAACGCGGCCATTCATTATCATTTTCCAAGTAAAGAAGTACTGGGAGCGAGCGTGATTGAAGAAATGGTATTGGGCTTTCAGCAATTAAGCAGTAGCTGGAGTGATCAATCGGAAAAGGAGCAGATTGAATGGTTCATGGACATTTACCGAAACTCTTACGAAAAGGGAATGGTATGTCTGATGGGATCACTAGCCCCCGATTTTGAAACGCTTTCTCCCGCCATGCAGGCCCAAATTCAACGGATGAGCCGGGTCATTCTTGACTGGTTAACTGCTTGCCTGGAACAGGGTCGAACCAAACAGGTATTTCAGTTCAAAGGGGAAGCCTCCGACCGGGCTTTAGTGCTGATTTCTAGTCTGATTTCTTCCTTATCACTTTCCCGTGTGCAGCAAACAGATCTCTACAGCCGCATACGTCAACAATTATTGTCTGATATACTAGCATGAAACGAGTAGTCATTACGGGTTTGGGAGCTTTGACTCCGCTGGGAAATAACGTAACCACTTTCTGGAATAACGTCACCCAGGGCAAAAGTGGAGCAGGCCGGATTACCCGGTTCAATCCCGAAAAATTTAAAACCCAGATTGCCTGCGAATTAAAGAATTATCAGGCTTCCGATTACCTGGATAAAAGTGACATTCGTCGCAATGATCCTTTCACGCACTATGCCCTTATTGCGGCCGACCAGGCCATTGCTGATTCAGGTCTGGATTTTAACCAGATGAACCCCTTCGATGCGGGAGTGATCTGGGGTTCGGGTCAGGGTGGAATGGAAACCTTTGAAGAGCAGGTTCGGGAATATACACTTGCTGACAACACGCCGCTGTTTAGTCCTTTCTTTATTCCCAAACTCATCGTCAATATGGCTTCGGGAATGATTTCTATTCGCCACGGGTTAATGGGCATCAATTATACCACGGTATCCGCCTGTGCCACTTCTAACACGGCTATTATGGATGCTTTTAACTACATCCGTTGGGGCAAAGCGAAAGTAATGGTTACGGGCGGATGTGAAGCACCGATTACACCCGCATCGGTAGGGGGATTTAGTGCTCTGAAAGCCAT
This sequence comes from Siphonobacter sp. SORGH_AS_0500, assembly GCF_031453245.1. NCBI lineage: Bacteria > Pseudomonadati > Bacteroidota > Cytophagia > Cytophagales > Cytophagaceae > Siphonobacter > Siphonobacter sp. SORGH_AS_0500. The sequence continues at coordinate 4,531,895 of NZ_JAVIYT010000001.1, read as the reverse complement.
GTCTACCCGCAACGATGATCCGCTCACGGCTTCGCGGCCTTTTGATGTCAACCGCGATGGTTTTGTTATGGCGGAAGGAGCGGGAGCTTTGATTTTGGAAGAATACGAGCACGCAAAAGTCAGGGGAGCGTACATCTACGCCGAATTGGCCGGAGCAGCCATGACGGCTGATGCTTATCACATGACGGCCACGCATCCTGAGGGACTCGGAGCTTATCAGGCCATGAAACTGGCTTTGCAGGATGGCGAATTGAATGAAGCTGACCTGGATTATCTGAATATGCATGCGACTTCTACACCCGTAGGAGACGTAAGTGAAATCGCGGCTATTACCAAACTTTTTGGCTCTCACCCCGATCACTTACAAATTAGTGCTACCAAATCCATGACGGGTCATTTGTTGGGAGCAGCGGGAGCGGCAGAAGCCATCATTTCCATTCTATCGATTCGCGACGGCTTAATTCCGCCGACAATTAATACACAGGAACTGGACCCCCGGATTCCTTCTCAGTTAAACATCGTTCTGGGTCAGACCAAAGAATACCCCGTGAAAGTAGCCATGAGTAATGCCTTTGGCTTTGGTGGGCATAACGGAACTGTGGTGTTTAAGAAGTTTGAAGGGTAAGATTAAGGCGGTTAATAAAGCATTGTGGGCTCATTTGATCGCTGAAGGCTCCGAGTGACCGGGCCTGATCAGAACACTGGTGGTAGTAGATAATATACCCTGGTCACTATACGGAAGGCTTAGTAAAAGCTTGTAGTTAGCAAAATGATTTTGCTGAGAAGCATAACCTCGGTTTGGACAACCCGAATAATTTTCTCTGATGAACATATAGAACGGATAAGTAAACCAGCACTCGTTTTGAGGCGAAGAATCAGTAGGAACTGTCCATCGACCGGCGGTTTCTCTGATTCGGGTGACAATTCGTTGATTGTAAGAATCAGGAAGATTACCCATTACCTGAATACTATCTACCAAACCCTCATAATTAACTCTAAATTTAAATTCTCCGTATCTGGTTTCACACTGGGGCGAGCCTTCATTAGAACTTATTCCGGCCCACTGAAGAAAATACGATACATCGTCCCGACTCGTATGGAGTTTTAAGTAATCACGAAAATTAAGTTTAAACGCAGGAATCCATTTCTTTTGCTGAGCCTGTAATGCAGATATACCAAAAAAGAAAAACAGTAGAAGAGTTAATACCTGTGTTTTTAGGAAAACGTGATTCATAGCGTGGAAGGGTCTAGAACAGACATTATACAAAAAAGGCAGAATTTCTGCCTTTTTTGTATAAAATCAGTATCTACAAAATATACCGCGTCGAAAGAAAATTCGATTCGTTCTTTTGCAGAATCTCATTAACAATCGCTTTGTTTTCACTGGTTTCTTTCGTGGCGACAATCGTTCGAATGGAGAAAGAGCGAAGGGCATCATTTACTGATAAGGTACCTTCGGCGGAATCCTTACGACCCGTAAAAGGGAACATATCCGGTCCACGTTGGCATTGGGCGTTAATGTTAACCCGCGAAACCTGATTTACTAACTGATCCACCAGATTAGCAATTTCCACGGGATCGTTACCAAAAATACTAACCTGCTGTCCGTGCTGAGAATCAATTAAATATTGGATGGGTTCTTCTTCACTCGTAAAAGTAGCCACTGGGATAATGGGGCCGAACTGCTCTTCCCGATACACCTTCATGCCTTCAGCCACGGGATAAAGAATGGCTGGATACACAAAAGATTTGAAGTTTTCACCGCCGTGTGGATTGATTACACGAGCACCTTTGAGTTTGGCGTCTTCAATGCATTCAATCAAATAAGCGGGCTTATTAGGCTCGGGCAGAGGCGTTAGGTTCACGCCTTTTTGCCAGGGCATACCCAGTTGCAGTTTGGCTACGGCTTCGCTGAGTTTAGAGAGAAACTCTTCAGCCCGGTTTTTATGAACCCAGAGAATTTTCAGGGCCGTACACCGTTGTCCATTAAAAGATAACGCACCCAGTACCGATTCTTTTACGGCTAAATCCAGATCCGCATTTTCAAGAATAATACCTGCATTTTTGGCATCCAGTCCTAAAATGGCCCGCAAACGGTTGGTTTTCGGGTGCATTTTCTTAAGATCCGACGCGACACGGCTGGAGCCAATGAGCCCTAATACATCAATTTTACCCGATTGCATTAATCCCGGAATGACGGTATTACCGCGTCCGTACAGTGTATTAACTACGCCGTGAGGGAAACTTTCTTTAAAGGCTTCCAGCAGTGGGTAATGCAGCAGAGTTCCGTGTTTGGGAGGTTTGAATAACACCACGTTACCCATCAGAATTGCCGGAATGAGCATCGTATAGGTTTCATTCAAAGGATAATTGAACGGTCCCATGCAAAGCACTACGCCCAGTGGCGAGCGGCGAACCTGCCCAATGATACCTTCCTCGATGATGAATTTGGAATTCTCGCGGTCAATGCGTTTGAGCTCATCGAGGGTGTCGTGAATGTACTGCACGGTGCGGTCAAATTCCTTTTCCGAGTCGGCCAGCGATTTACCAATTTCCCACATGAGCAGCTTCACCACCTCGGCTTTCTTTTGCAGCATTTTCTGGGTGAAGGTTTCCATGCAGGCAATTCGGCCCGCAACAGACATGGTCGGCCATTCACCGCGACCGTTATCGTACGCTTTCAAAGCGGCATATAATACTTCCATGCCGTCGGCAGCATCCACTACGGGGTAACTACCGATGCGAACGGGTTCCCAACCGTCGGCGGTGCGTTGATGAATGGGCGAATACACATCCTGGGTTTTACCTTGCCAGGATTTCATGGTTCCTCCAATCAGATATTCCCGCTGCTCTAGGGGGGCTGAAAGGGCGTGTTCGGCGGGAATTTCTTCCGCTAGGGGAAAGAGAGACTCAAGTCGTAGCGTACTCATGATGAAAAGAAATTTATGTAATCTTCTATAAATCAGAGTTGAATGAAGCGTTGTAAAGCCTTATGGAAAAGACGGAGAAGATTCTGCCAGACCCGATAAATGTAGTAGATTTTTCATCCGCTTCCTTCACCATGAAAAGGAAGCGGAAAAAGAAAGAGCTAGAAAAATCCTAGATGATTTCTTGAAGAAGTGTTCTGAAATGAACGAATTGCAAACCGTAACGACGGTCAATTTCAGATTCTAAACGGGCCGAATAATCATTAACGTAGGTATTATAATCGTCCATATCGGCAAAAAAGAACTGGAACGTATAGGTTACCCCACCCTGATCAATTTCCGTGAGTAGTTTAAAAATGCGATTACCAATGGGAAGATTAGTTGCCAGGACAGCCGGAACGTGGGTGTTTTTCATCCATTCAATCCATTCATCATGGGCGGCGTGTTCAATATTATACGTGACGTTATAAAGCAGCATAGTGTTATGATAAGGGTTCGGGAATGCGTGATTTCCCTTTCTAAAATGGTTTTTACTGATTTGTTGCCTGGTAACAAACCTAAACCAAGAATTAAGGATGGCAATACCTTGAGGTAAGAAATTTATTTCTTTTCCAGATTTTATCCTTGTCTTTGATTAAAAAACATGGTGCCATTCCGCCCTCTTCTGTAAAACAAGTAGCATGCGGTCGGGTTATTGCTGGCAATACTTTTTGCTAGTGAAGAAGCGGGAGATAAAACAGGTAAGCCCCAAAGAGACCTGCTATACGAATACGGATGGAAAAAATTTCAATTTGCTGGTTGCGGCGGGATCTTCGTCTGCACGACCAGGCTGCTTTATATCACGCCTTACGCGGAACGTATCCCGTATTGGTCTTTTTTATTTTTGATCGTGAAATTCTTGATGACCTGGAAGATCGCCGGGATCGTCGGGTAGAGTTTATTTATGAGCAAATTCTTTCCCTTGATAAAAAGCTTCAAAAGCATAAGTCGGGGCTACTGGTGAAATACGGTTCGGCCTTACCCGTCTGGAAAGAGGTTTTGAAGGAATATGACATTGCCGAAGTCTACACGAATAATGATTATGAACAGTATGCTCTAGAACGGGACAAAGCCGTAGCTGACTTGCTGGCAACTAAACAAATTCCCCTGCATAGTTTTAAAGATCAGGTTATTTTCGAAAAAGACGAAGTGTTGAGTAAGGCCGGAAAACCTTACTCTGTTTTCACGCCCTATAGTAAAGCCTGGAAAACTAAAGTCAATGACTTTTACGTAAAGTCGTATCCAACCGAGAAATACTTTAAAAACTTTTTTAAGGCCAAACTTCCCGCTATTCCCAGTTTGCAGGAGATGAATTTTGAGGCCGTAGGCGAGCCCTTCCCTTCGTCAGAAATTAATGAAGAACTCATTAAAGACTACGACAAAACCCGTGATTTCCCAAATCTGGAAGGCACAAGCCGCATGTCGATTCACTTGCGGTTTGGTACTGTTTCCATTCGGGAACTGGTTCGGGTGGCTCAAAAACTCAACGCTACGTATCTCAATGAGCTCATGTGGCGGGACTTTTATTTTCAGGTACTTTATCACTTCCCGCATATTAACTCAGGCCACGCGTTTCGGCCTGAATACGACCGAATTCAGTGGCGTAATGATGAGAAAGATTTTGAAGCCTGGTGTGAAGGACAAACGGGTTATCCCATCGTGGATGCGGGCATGCGGCAGATGAATGCAACAGGCTTTATGCATAATCGGGTTCGGATGATTACGGCAAGTTTTCTGGCTAAGCATCTGTTAATCGACTGGCGGTGGGGCGAAGCTTATTTTGCCAAAAAACTTCTGGATTACGATTTTTCGGCTAATAACGGTGGCTGGCAGTGGGCAGCAGGTAGTGGCTGTGATGCCTCTCCTTATTTCCGGGTGTTTAATCCAGCTTTGCAGGCTAAGAAATTCGATGCCAAACAGGAATACGTTCGGCATTGGATACCCGAGGTAAGTGAAGCTCATTACCCCGACCCGATTGTAGAACACGAAACGGCTCGGGAACGGGCCATTACCACCTATCGAAAAGCGGTAAAGAAAAAATGATTCTTACTGAGAAAGGTATTCAGTAAGGTGGTTCTGAAGTTCCTGTACGAGAATGTGGCGTTGAATTCGACCGCCTTCTGTGACGAGCGTGATTTCGCCCCGCTCTTCTGAAACAACGATAATAGCGGCGTCCGAATGCTCGGATAATCCAATAGCGGCCCGGTGACGAAAACCCAGGATGGGTGAAATATGAGGACTTTCAGAAACGGGTAACATACATCGGGCTGCTTTAATACGGCCATCAGAGATAATGACGGCTCCGTCGTGCAGAGGGCCGTTTTTCTGAAAAATTGCCAGCAGAATAGCCTTGGAAAGTTCCGCATCAATACTATCGCCGGATTCAATGTATCGTTTAAGCGAATCTTCTTTTTTAATGGCAATCAGGGCTCCGGTCCGGCTGGCGGCTAGTTTTTTAACGGCGTCTATCACGGGGGCTAATTCCCAAGTGTTATGATTTTCGGACTTCTGTTGAAAAATACGGTTTAAAATGGGGTACTGCTGAAGGTTGGTGGAACGGCCTACAAAGATGAGAAATCGCCTGATTTCGGGTTGAAAGATAATCACCAGAGCCAGTACGCCAATTTCCATGAACTGACCTAAAATCGTGGAGAGTAACTCCATGTTTAAGGCTTTGACAATCAGGTAAAAACCGTATACAAGAAGGTAACCCAGAAAAACCCGGCTTGCAATGCTGCCTTTGATCAGAAAATAAATCTGATACATCAGAAAAGCGACCAATATCACGTCGATAAGGTCAGAAAAGGCAACGTCTAAAAAGCCAAGACTATAGAGCAACATTCGCCAATGATTAACAAATAGGATTGAAAGGGCTAGTCGTTTGACGAGCGAAAAACCAAAAATAAAAATTTTGAAGCTAATATCCGCGTATTATTTTCATGTATTTTGTATTAATCAAATTTAAAATATAATTAAAATATTAAAATTGAGTAGTATTGACGGGTTTTTACCCAAAGCAGCCAAATTAATGCTTTGGGCCTGCTTCGAGGTGTAGCTGATTAGTGTGGATCCAGCCATCCTGAATCAGGCGTTTGAAAATGGTTCGAGCCGGCACCAGATTTGTTCCTTCCGAACGAATGGAGGCTTTCCAGAAAGCCTGTTGATCAGGTAAGGTTTGTAATTCGACGCTGTATTCGTTACCCGTGACACGAGTGGCTCCGTAACTGTTTTGCTGAATGATATCGCCCGTACGTTTGACAATCATCACTACATCGGCTTGACAGACTTTATTTTCTTTGGTAATGAAGCTATCCACGGAGTCAAAAGCTAGCTCCTGCGAACGAGAAACCGTACACAGTGAATAGCCTTCCGGGCAAAATTTCAAGAAACGCTGGGAGTCTCTAACATCATGGGAAGAATCCAGCAGGAGTACTAAAATCTTACGAAAAGAAGCCTCCTGATGCGTTTTCGAGCTGGAACGAACGGAAACGCAGCTAGTTAGAAAGGCGAAGACAAGGAAAAAAGCAGTGGACTTGATCATAGGTTTGGTAGAAAAATACCAATTATATGAAATTAGCTTTAATCTTACCTGAAAAAGTGAATAAACTGCCTTTTTTAATGTACTTACTAATTTGTTAGAAACCTTACTCAGGCCGTATATCCCAGTAATAGTAAGTTCCTTCGCTTCGCTCTGGATGACAGATTAAAGTATCTGCCAGCTTTACTTAAGAGGCATCTATGAAAGAAGGGAGAAGCTAGCTTAAGATTCTCCTTTCTTTATACGAAAAAGCCATTTTAGACAGCCTTTTACTGTTCAGAAACGAATAAATTCCAGACCTGCTGAGCCAGACTCCAGCTAACCAAATCCAGTAAGTCGGTAGAAGGGACATCCGCAGTTAATACCTCCGCATTTTTTTCTGTAAAAGCATACGAATCAAAAGCGGAAAGTACCCAGTGAGCCGTACTCTGATGACTATACGCATAAATAAAGACCGACACTGGGGGCTGAATAGACTGCACAAGCTGGAAATGATGAAGCAAAAAACGTAGTGTTCGGATCATGACAGCATCTAGTAAATTCTGGCCCGTCAGCTCTAGGCAAACCTCCACTTTCGTAAGTAAGGTTTCTGCCGAATGACCCTGGTCAGTTAATGACCTCAGCCAGCGTTGCAGCGTATGCAGTACATGGCTTAATCGTCTGGCGATGTTCTCTTCTACTGGAGAAATAGGAGAAATAAGGCGGAAAGGTTTGAAGGAGGTCGAAAAAGAAGTTTTACGAAGAAGCCCTTCTTCAAAACCAGGTAGGTCAGGATTGAGTTTACTACCAAAGCCCCCTTCAAGGGCCGTGGAAAAATGACGCTGCAGGGTATCGGCCAAAGCCAAGTAATCCACTGATCCTGAGAAGTAGATTTTCTGATCAGTGGGGTTGAGGCGAGTGGCTAGTAAATCGTAATCCAATTCTGGGCTTTCAATTACTAATTCAGTAGCCTTGCTCTGGGGCAGAGAGGTTGGTAGGGATGGATCGGTAATAAAAACCAGTGATCGGGCTAAAAGCTCAGGTTGTAATCGCTGGCTTTCAGAGATGGAGTGGCCGGGAAAGGAAGATGCAAAATCTTCTAGCTCCAGGTTCCATTCCTTCAACAAAGCCAGAGCCGCTTCTCGTAGTCCTTGCGGAATAAACTGCGTATGATTAGGGTAATAAAATTCAGCTAAAGGAGTAGTAAAGTTGTCGGTAAAAGTCATGGTTGGGGTCGTTTGAAAGTGACGTATTTACAAAAAGGCAGCTAGGGGGTAACGGTTTCTTAACTGAAAATGCATAATTTGGGAATGCTTTTCTCTAAAAAGAGCGTACTCAAAAAAATTTGAGGAATTTGCTTAAATACTTTTTACGGGGCCATTCTGTTTATTTATCTTTGCACCCCTTGTGAAAAATCCAGCCTGAAAAGAGCCTTGCAGACTGCCATCAGAGATGCCAAATCCGTTTGGCAAGAGTGTTTAAAGATCATACGTGAGTACGTGCCCGACCAGAGCTTTAAGACCTGGTTCGAGCCGATCGTGCCCGCACGTCTGTCTGGAAACACCTTGACCATTCAGGTACCAAGCGAATTCTTCTATGAATGGCTGGAGGAAAATTACGTGCACGTGCTGCGAAGGGCCATTGACCATGCCATTGGCCGTCAGGGCATGTTGGAATACGCAGTGATTGTGGATAAAGGCGACGATAAGAAGCCGCCGATGGGTTATACCGTTCCGAACCAGCGACCTGCTCCTCAAAATGCACCCGCTCCGCAGAAGAAGGCAAATGCGGAACCCGAGCAACTTCGAAATCCTTTTGAATTACCCGATTTAGATGGGCTGGAATTAACGTCCTATCTGAATCCCATTTATACCTTCGAGAATTACGTTGAAGGGGACTTTAACCGGCTGGCCCGCTCGGCGGGACATGCCGTTGCTACCAAACCCGGAGTTACCTCCTTTAATCCACTGCTGATTTACGGCGGGGTAGGTTTGGGGAAAACGCACCTCGCTCAAGCCATTGGTAATCAGATCAAAGCGTCTGACGCGGGGAAATTTGTGTTATTTGTTTCCACCGAAAAATTCATGAATCAATTCGTGATGGCGGTGCGGAATAACTCCATTCAGAACTTCACTAATTTCTACCTGCAAATTGACGTACTCATCCTGGATGACGTACAGTTCCTGGCAGGTAAGGAACGAACTCAGGAGACATTTTTCCATATTTTTAATCACCTTCATCAAACTGGTAAGCAGATTATTATGACGTCCGATCGTCCCCCAAAAGATTTACAGGGGCTTCAGGATCGTTTGCTTTCGCGTTTCAAATGGGGGCTTTCCGCCGATTTACAGATGCCCGATCTGGAATCGCGAATTGCCATCATCATGAAGAAACTACACGGCGATGGGGTGGATATTGATTACGAAGTCATTGAATACCTGGCTCACTCCATTGATACCAACGTGCGGGAGCTTGAAGGTGTCGTGGTTTCTCTGATTGCTCAGGCTACCCTGTTACGTCGGGAGATTGATATGAATCTGGCCCGGCAGGTGCTTCGAAATATCGTTCAGGACTCAGAGCGGGAGGTTACCATTGAAACCATTATGGAAACCATTTGCCAGCATTATAAAACTACGCTTCAGGATATGAAGGGAAAGAGTCGCAAGAAAGAACTCGTTTTCCCTCGTCAAGTAGCGATGTACTTTGCCAAGGAATACACGGATTTATCGCTTAAGTCCATTGGTTACCACTTTGGAGGCCGCGATCACTCGACGGTGATCCACGCCATTCAAACCATTTCCGAGTTAAAGGAGCATAACAAAGACGTAAAAGCTCAACTGCTCGAACTTCAGAAAAACTTCGGGAAGCGAAATTAGAAATACGTTGGGTTTGGAGTTATGGAGGGGAAATTCTTATTTCAGCTCACACACTACTTCAGTCCAACCGTATGATTACTTGCCTTCGTCGCTCTCAGCTTAATACTGTCGCCTATGATGCCTGCGTAGAAGCCAGTGAGTGGGGTACGATTTACGGCCTTTCCTGGTGGTTAGATCTGGTTTCTCCGCAATGGGAATGTCTGGTCTGGAAAAGTACGAAGGGTCAATACCGGGCCGTTCTCCCCGTTCCCGTGCAGCAGCGTTATGGTTTCCGTTTCGTACATCAACCGCTCTTCTGTCAGTTTCTGGCTTTATACGCTGGTGAAAGTCTTAGTCTTGATGATCAAAAGCTATTTCTGGATGCTTTATTCCGCCAATACCGCTTCATTGCCAGTTTCTCCCTTAGCTTTCCTGCTCTGTCTTTATTAAATACCTATTCTTTCGCCCGCATTACTACTTTTCAAACCCATGTGCTTTCACTCGGCCAATCCTATGAGTCGATTCGTGAAGCGTATAAACGGGATCGGAAAATGAACGTAAAGCGGGCTGAAAAAGCTCAATGGACGATTTCCGTAGGGAATCAAATCACGTCATTAGCCGACTTATTCCGGTACTACCACGAGCATCAGATTCAGGGCGGAGCTCATCCCAGGACGTATGAATTACTGAACTCCTTGTTTGAAGCAAGTCAGAAAAGGGGCTTTTCCGAGTTATGGTATGCGGAGAAGGCAGGCGAAATCCAAGCCGGAGCCTGGTTTGTTACCTGGAAAAAACGTACGCTGTATTTGTTCAATGCAGCCAATGAGGAAGGCCGCCGGGGTAATGCCCGCACTTATCTTATTGATCGTTACCTAAACGAAAAAGCCGGAACTTCCGGCTTATTTGACTTTGAAAGTGCTCAGGTTACCGATATTGCTAACTTCTATGCTAGTTTCGGAAGCAGGGTAATGTCCTTTTACGAACTCCGAGCCAATCAGTTACCCGGATGGGTGAATACCCTCTGGGAACTGCGTAATCGCATGCGGTAACTATTGCCACTGGAATTCTTCCCGCATGCCTCTGTAGTTTTTAAGATCCATCGCTACAGCACCTACCATCAGATCAAATTCTACCTTGACCGGTACTTTATTCGCATCATCCGAAACCCAGATACGGATGGCTTCCTTGCCGTCAAAAAGTTTATTTTGAGGCATGATGGGAATGATGCGGTGCGTGTTGAGCTTACCAAATTTGGTTTTCACCACTTCTTTGCCAACGTAGCGAATCTGGAGGTTAATAAAATCGTTGTCATAAAAGGTTTTGACCGTTGTAATCTGGCCTTCTTTCATGCGGTTAAAATCCACCGTTCTCAGAAAAAAATAGCCACTAATGACATCATAGATCGAGCCAGGAGCTTTAAATTCCTTCACTTCTTCCTTTGAATCCTTGCCCTTACTTACCGAAACGATCTTGTCGCTTTCCTGATCGAAGCTAACCTTTTGCTCTTTCTGATAACGTCCTTCCTGCTGCCGCATGGAAAATTCCATAGGCAACAGCGTTTGCGGATCAATGTAGGACTGCCAGGAGTCCCGAACTTTCGTTACCAAATCAAATGCTCCTGTGGTTCTGCCCGTGGCCGTCACGCGGTAACAGGCTTTTCCCTTCACACGGTGAAATTTATCGCTGACATCCACGGTGGCTTCGGCAGCATTAATAAAACCATAGTGAACGCGGTACTCCAGATGTTCGCCGGGCGTTGCCTGAAAAGTGGTCCTTGGAGTTAGCTCCTGAAGTGAAATAAATCCTAATCCAACAAAACCACTTAGGAAAAACACTAGTAAAGAGAAGCGGGACATTCGCATGTAAAAGGGGAGTAAATGATCGTAATGAATCCGGTTGTAAAGGATATTAAGAGTCGTATTTAGTTTTTAAATAGGATAGGTATCGTTTGAAATCACCCCGAAACTTTTCCTTAAATTCAATTTCAAACTCATTTCGCCGAGAATTATACGTGGCAAACCCTACAAAGAAAGCATTATTTGGTAATTCATCAGCTTTCCAGCTTCGCCGCCGCACCTGAGTAAGGCCTTTATATAACGTATCAGCCTGTTGAATAATATAACGAATCTGCTGGTGTTTCAACTGATCTTTTCGTTGATTCGACCACTGGGGCAAAAAAGTTGCGTATAGACTATCTAGTGATAGTTTACCCCGATTGAAGTGCTGTACATAGCGATCTCTGAATACTTTACCCTGCAAATAGGTTTGGTAAACCGGGGAGCTAGTGCCAAAACGCTGTGCCAAAAATCGGACGGCTCCATAATCGCCGATGAAGTTAGCCAGATTCTCATTGAACTCATGTTGATTTTTAATAAAGACAGTGGCGTGAGTCATTTCATGCATGATCAGACTGGCCAATCGTCCTTCAGGCAATGAAAGCATGCCTGACAGAATAGGATCGTTGAAGTAACCCAAGGTACTATAGGCCGAAACCGGGCTGATTTCGGTATCGTAACCTGAACAGAGCTTCTCTTCTTTTTGGGCTCGTTGCAAATCAAAAAAACCTTTATAGGTAAAAGAACCGATGATGGGAAAAGAAAATTCAATGGCTTTGACCTGGTAGGGCTCTGCTACGGTCAGAACGTAACAAATGGGTTTATTGTGCTGATCGTAATAAGACTGATATAAGGGGGTGTCGTTGAGACCCAGTGAATCAATGGCAAACTGCCGGATTTCTTCAATAAAGCGAAGTTTGCTTTTAATGGAATCGGGCACGGAAGAATCCTGAAGTACTTCACTAACGGGTTTAGCTTCCAGCAGGACTCTGGCCCCGCCGCTGAGTTGCCCGTAGCTGTAACTTACCCAGTCCCACTGCCAGATGCCTACTACCAGCACTAGCAAACCGATGGACAGGGCAATTTTTTTTATGATATGTTTCATGGTTGACTTTAAACAATAACCTGGACTTCAATAAAAACGCTTTTTTTGTAAACGGCAACCAGATATATCCATTTTCCTCGTAAATATGTTTTAAAATCAATCCGGGACGGAACGTTTCGGTGTTCAAATTGATTAAAAAAATAGAACAAATATTTAGGGGTGATTAGGATATTTGGCCCCTAATGTGTAATTTTAGGTCAAATTCTTCACTCAATAGCTCGTTTTTTTAAACATGGCAGAAGCAAAAGGTACGGACGCAGGGCAAAAGTTAAAAGCTTTGCAAACCACCATTGAAAAATTAGACAAAGCCTACGGTAAAGGTACGGTCATGCGTCTTTCAGATGCGAAAGTTCTGGATATTCCTGTTATTTCAACGGGTTCTTTAGGACTGGATCTGGCCTTGGGCATTGGCGGGGTTCCGCGTGGACGGGTGGTAGAGATTTACGGACCTGAATCTTCAGGTAAGACGACTATTGCCATGCATTGCATCGCTGAGGCTCAGAAAAAAGGAGGCTTAGCTGCATTTATTGATGCAGAGCACGCCTTTGATCGTAGTTACGCAGAAAAATTAGGCATCGATACAGGTAATCTTCTCATTGCTCAGCCTGATAACGGTGAGCAGGCTCTTGAAATTGCCGAGCATCTGATTTCCTCCGGTGCTATTGATATTATTGTGATTGACTCCGTCGCCGCTTTGGTTCCTAAAGCTGAGATCGAAGGCGATATGGGGGATTCGAAAGTAGGTTTGCAGGCTCGTTTGATGTCGCAGGCTTTACGTAAGATGACTGGTATCATTAACAAAACTTCCTGCTGCTGTATCTTCATTAACCAGTTACGGGAAAAAATTGGTGTGATGTTCGGTAACCCCGAAACCACTACGGGGGGTAATGCTCTGAAATTCTATGCATCGGTTCGTCTGGATATTCGTCGGGCGGGTCAGATCAAAGAAGGAGCGGACAGCATTACGGGTAACCGTACGCGGGTGAAAGTGGTTAAAAACAAATTAGCTCCTCCATTTAAAGTGGTTGAATTCGACATCATGTATGGCGAAGGAATCTCGAAAGTGGGCGAAGTGCTGGATTTAGCTGTTGAACTCGAAATCGTGAAAAAATCAGGTTCCTGGTTTAGCTACGGTACCAACCGTTTGGGCCAAGGTCGCGACGCAGTAAAAGAGATCCTCAAGGACAACCCCGAACTGCTGGACGAACTGGAAGCTAAAATCAAGGAAAAAGTAAAAGGTGATGATGAAGCTTTAGTGGACACACTCGAGCCTAACATTGTTGACGACGGTAAAGAAGAATAAGTATTTGTATTATCGTTTTCGAAGAACCCTACTGACTATTATAGTCGGTAGGGTTTTCTTTTATAGTTTATAAACATTCAATAATCAGTATACGTTTTAAGGCAGATTCAGCAGTCATTAGAATAAATTAATAGCGGACTGACTTTAATTATTACCAGTAAATCTTAGTATCTTTCCAAAGACAATGGAATTATCCCCGCCAACTCATGAAAAATATCCTGATTACCCTGTTACTACTGACAGGCTTTCCAGCCCTTCTTCGGGCTCAGCAACCCGATAGTCTTTTACTGGCTTCGGCCAAGTCTTCTACTCTGGTCGCAAAAGACACCTCCAAGGATTTATTTACCAAAGGAAGACAAGATGCTCAGCTGCATTATAAAAAGTACAAAGCGGCTCGCAATGCTACTTTTCTAAGCAGTGTGCTGGTTCCTTTCATTGGAATTATTCCTGCCGTGATAAGTTCAGACAAAGGCCCTAAACTAGAAAACTTGGGTTTTCCGAACGCTGATCTAATGAAGTCGCCCGATTATGCTTCGGGTTATAGGCAAAGAGCCAAACAAATCAAACAAAAGAAAATCTGGACTAGCTGGGGTTTAGCTTTCGGTATTAATGTCGCCGCTCTGGTTATTATCGCTAATCGATAGAAATAAGGCTATCACAAAAGCAGCAGGAATGGATCTCCCTGCTGCTTTTGCCTTTATACATAAATCATCTTTCGGCTCATGCCCCCATCAACGGTAAAGTTTTGACCTGTAATAAACGAATTAGCGGGATCACTTAAGAAGATAACCAGATTGGCAATATCGTCGGGGTTACCTACACGACCCGCTGGGTGCTGTTCGTGGTCGGCTTTACTGAGTTTTGCGGGTTTTTGATCCGAAGATTTTTGATAGGCCGTAACGTCAATCCATCCGGGAGAAATACAATTTACCCGAATGTCAGGACCCAGACTGATAGCCAGAGCATGTGTCAGAGCAAAAATTCCTCCCTTCGAGGCTGAATAAGCAAACGTGTCGGGCTCCGACTGAAAAGCCCGGGTGGAGCAGAGGTTAATAATGATTCCTTTACTTGCTTTCAGGTAAGGAGCACAAACCCTGCTACCCCAAAACGGACCCGAAAGGTTGACATTTATACCCTGAGCCCAATCTTCAAAACTCCAGTCTTCCAGCGGCTTATTTTCAAAAATGGCTGCATTATTTACGAGTATATCAATGCGGCCGAAAGCTTCAACGGTTTGCTCCAGAGCTTTTTCAATGGCTTTGGGCTGAGCAATATCACAGGGTAAAGCCAGTACGTGACCGAGTTTCTCGAATTCCTTCTGGATTTCACGTAACGCTTTTTCGTCCTGTTCCCAAATGGCTACTGAGCAACCTTTTTCGAGTAATCGCTGGCTAATGACCCGCCCAATTCCCTGAGCACCGCCGGTAATAATGGCTACTTTTCCCTGCATGATTTTCTTAAATGATCTGGAAAAGATCGCTTAAAAAAGCATACAAAGTCCTAACGGGGATCGTCAATCTGGCCCTTCATGCGGTAACGAAGTAATACTTTTTTACCGGACACTTTTTCAAGCATAGGCCGTAAAATTTTACTAGCATTCTCGCGGGTTTGTTCTAAGATCCCCTGATTAATAGCCGATTGGCTGACCTGCTCTTCGGCTTTCTTAAAGGCCTCATCAATCAGCAACGCTTCATCGGTAAAGGCATATTCGGTGTTATACACCTTGGATTTGGAATGATCAATTTTGGCAACGCAAATTTCGGGTTCGGGCAAACGCACGATGAGTGTATCCCGCATTTCACCAATATCGGCAACGGTCATTTTAGTTAAATCCAGACAGCCAATGGCTTCGCCCTGAATGATGAGCAGAGCTTTGCCGTCGGGCAGAAACTGACGGGTAATTTTTTGATCGACGACATCTCGGAAGTTATACTTGACTAACTCCAGTTTTCCCAGCGAGGTGATTTGCTGAAGAACGACGTTGTGATTGGTAACAACTTCGGAGCGGCCCGAGGGATCAAAAAACTTGCGGGCTTTGATTTGTTCCCAGCCGTAAATGATACCGACTACGAGCAGAACTAGGAAGAGCAAACGAAGAAGCAAACGCATAAGTCAGGGGTGGATTTATAGAACCATGAGATTACAGCCCCGAAGGTCTGAGTTATCAAAACGTCCCAACACCCGAAAAGTTTGAAGCTCCCTGCCGTAACTTCCTAAGTCTTTCGTTTCCAGAAAACTACAGGAATCAATGTTGGCCAAATCAATAATATTAATGCCGCCCGTGCTGCGGGTTTGCCGACCGGGCTGATACAGATGAAACGGATCATTCACATCCCGAAGGGTAATTTTCATACTGGCGGGCAAGTGAAACAAACCTTCGCCGAAAGAATAGCCCTGGGAGAGTAACTCCGTCATTCCGTATTCTGAATGAATCACAGGAACATGAAAAGCCTGGGTGAGAATTTCGTGTAACTGCTCGCGAAGTAACTCTTCTCTACGGCCTTTCATGCCCCCCGTTTCCATGACAATCAAATGATTCATTCCCTCTAGAAAAGATAAATCAGCAGTTTCGGCCAAATCTAAAAGGGCGAAAGTAACTCCGATAAGCAGGACTTTTTTCTCAGGTTTCTGCCTCAAAACAGAGAGTCGTTCCAGCAATTCGTCGGTATTATGCAGGTAAAAGCCCGAATAGTCGGATTGGGTTTTAGCAATGAAATGCCGAACCATGTGGACCAGCGATGAATTCGACCGTTCCAGGTACGAGGGCAGCAGAGCCAGGATATGAAAATCCTGAAGCGGACCGTAAAAAGCTTCGAAAATACGTTCACTCACCGCATCATAAAAATCAGGGTCCGTTACCAGATGCTGACTGGTGATCTGGCCCGTGGTGCCACTGCTGGCAAAGGTTGTTTTTACCGTTGCAGAAGTGCTTAATATGCGGTGCGATTTAAAAAACTCAATGGGTAAGTAAGGAATCTGCTCAAGCGAATGAACCTGCTCAGGCTTGATGGCTAAATGAGAAAGGTATTGCTGATAAATGGCATTCTGCCGGGCCTGAAGCCGGAAGACTTCCAGGCTCAGATCCTCAAAATGGTGGGGATTTAGCGATACTATTTTATCTTTAAGTTCTTCAGTAATAGGCATTTGTCTGTGACTTAAATAACCCTATAGGGTGAATTTTTACAAACTTACTTAATTTAGCAGGGGCTAATGTAACTTTAAGAGTGAATTGGTCGTTTATGACAGTGACTATAAAAATTAGGTTCCTATGATGCGGGTATTATTTACGTTTTTAATCCTTGGTGCGGGGCTATATCTAGCGAGTTGTACGACCGAGCCTGACTTTTCGAATGTGCCTAACTTGCTCGACGGAAGCACTACCATTAGTAAAACAACCAACACCGACCGCCTAGGTAATGCTCAGGATTCGCTGGTGATTGGCGTCAAATTTCAGGATGGAGATGGGGATTTGGGCTTATCCAGTAATATGTATCCTGATTCAGTGTTAATAAAAGAAGGGTATAATTATGAAGTAAAAACCCTCCGTCGCATTCGGGGCCAGTTTCAGGACGTGACGCAAAGCTTTGGCGTTTCCAACTCAGGTAACTTCCCCCGACTTCGTCAGGATAACAAAGTGGGACCCATTGAAGGTACGCTTTCGCGGTCTATTATGATTCCGCATTTAGCCGTTTCCCGAAACGATACCCTGAAATTTAGAATCAGAATCAAGGATCGGGCCCTCAATGTAAGTAATGAAGTAGAAACGCCTTCCGTTATTCTTCGGGTGCAGCAGTAAGCCATACAATTTTTCAATCATAAAAAAGAGAATGGCTTCACAGTCATTCTCTTTTTTGTTAGGTCTTTACGGGTAAGGTAATTCGGAAGGTAGTGCCTTTCCCCGGCTCGGAATTCTTGACGAATAACTTGCCTTTGTGATAGTTTTCGATGATGCGTTTAGCCAGCGTCAGGCCTAAACCCCAGCCACGTTTTTTGGTACTAAAACCGGGGTTAAACACTTGTTTCCAGTTGGATTTAGGAATGCCTTTGCCCGTATCACTGATGTCAATCACAATCTGACCGGGCTTTTCTGTCATTTGAATTCGCAACTCGCCCACGCCTTCCATGGCATCCACGGCATTCTTGCAGAGGTTTTCAATCACCCATTCAAAAAGATAGCGGTTGATGGGTATAAGCTTGCCCGCCGGAATTTGATTGGTAATCTGCCACTTGATTTTGGACGAAACCCGACGTTTGAGATAGTCCACAAACTTTTCAATGTGAGTATCCAGTGGTTCCGGCGAAAGGGTAGGCATGGAGCCAATGCTGGAGAACCGGGCCGTAATGGTTTCCAGCCGCTCAACGTCTTTTTCCAACTCCAGCACGTATTCTGTTTCGTAGCGATCGGGATCAGTCTTGAAGTATTCCACCCAGCCTTTCAAACCTGACAGGGGCGTACCTAACTGGTGAGCCGTTTCCTTAGCCAAGCCCACCCAGACCCGGTTTTGCTCGGAGCGGCGGGAAGAACTAAAGGCCAGGTATGCCAGGTAACCAAACACTAAAAGCCCCAGGAACATTACTAGGGGGTAATACTGAAGCTGCGTAAAAAGAAAGGAGTGGCTAAAGTAGATGTATCCCTTGCCAAAACCTCCGTCGTATTCTATTGGAGCATTATCTGTTTGGAATTCAGCGGCTTTCTGTTTTAAGAAATCATGAACTTCATCTGGATTCTCGGGTAAGATAATATTTCGAGGCGTGTATGTATTTTGATACTCAACGATAACCGGAATTTCGGTATTAACCTTTACAATGTTATCAAAGAAGAAGTTAAGATCGGTCTCGGCAGAACTGGTATAAGCATATTCCAGACTTTTGGCGTAGAGGCGTACTTCTTCAAGCTCATGAGCTTCTAGTCGGGAAATCAGGGAATTTGTATAGTAAAACCATCCGATGGAAAAGGCCATCAAAGTCAGGAGAATACCGATTTTAACCTGGTTTTTCTGCTGGTATAAATCACCCGACCGCATCCGGGCGGCTAAGTTACCCCGGCGGTTGTCGGCTGATGGTTTCAATGGAGGATTAGCAACGCTTTGTTTCATTTCTTTTCAACCAACGCCAAAGGCTTTTGGATTTATATACAGCCAATAAAATAATTCCAGCCTAAGTGATCCCATCATTTAGCAATGGCTTGACGATTGGGGCAAGCCTGAGTCTAATGCTCTGGATGAGCGGATTAGGAAATGACAAATGTCATAGATTAAGTTGAAAAGTTGCCTTAATCTTGCTCAGGAGTCAGGAAAAAGACCGATGTAGTTTTGATTCATTCTAAATAGAACAGAATGGGATTTATTACATCCGTCGGAAGGTTATCCTGACGTATTTTTGTGTTTTTAGTGAAGGAAATGACTACTACGTTTCGAGCAATCAGTTTATCGTACAAAACTGCTCCCTTGGCCATAAGAGAGCAGGTGGCACTGGATGAAAGCGAGGCCAAGACTTTTTCCCTGAAACTGAAAGAGCATTTTGGATTTCAGGACATTCTGGTGGTTTCCACGTGTAATCGTACGGAAATATATTATACGGCGTCAGCAAACTACGCCGAGTCAATTATTAAGTTATTAGCCATTGAAAAAGGTCTGGAAAAGCCCTCAGACCTGCCCGATTACTTTGTAGTACTGGACGATCAGCTTCAAGCCATTCGTCATTTATTTGAGGTAGCTACGGGTCTTCATTCGCAGGTAGTAGGTGATCTTCAGATTCCTAACCAGGTCAAGCATTCGTACCAGTGGTCAGTGGATGTAGATGCAGCAAGTCCTTTTCTGCACCGATTGATGCACACGATTTTCTTTTCCAGCAAGCGGGTTAATCAGGAAACCAGTTTCCGGGATGGAGCTGCTTCGGTTTCGTATGCAACGGTAGATCTAATTGCTGATTTAACGCAAAACCATGCTCAGCCTCGCGTGCTGGTAGTGGGTTTGGGTGAAATTGGAACGGATGTGGTAAAGAACCTGGCCGATAAGGAATTTGCTCAGATTACGCTCGTTAACCGTACGTATGCTAAGTCGGTTAGCCTGGCGGAAGGAACCAATTTCCGGGTGGCTGACTGGGAAAACCTGGAAGCTGAAGTGCGTCAGGCGGATGTAATTGTTTCCTCTCTGCGGGTAACAACGCCGCTGTTTACCAAAGCTTTTGTAGAGAGTCTGGACATTCTGACCTTTAAGTACTTCATTGATTTATCAGTGCCTCGCAGCATTGAAGCTCAGGTAGAAGAAGTTCCGGGAGCTCTAGTGTACTCCATCGACGATATTCAGGCGAAAGCCAACGCCGCATTGCAGCGAAGACTGGAGTCTGTACCAGCCGTACACCGGATTCTGGATGAAGCCATGGCCGGATTCCAGGACTGGTCGAAAGAAATGGTGGTATCACCTACGATTCAGAAATTCAAGCAGGCTCTGGATCAGATTCGTAAAGAAGAACTGGCCCGTCAGCTTAAACACCTGACGCCTGCCGAAGCCGATAAATTTGATAAGCTCACGGCAAATATTGTGAACCGCATTCTGCGTTCACCCGCTGTGAATCTTAAAAACGCCTGCCGTCGCGGAGATGCCGACCAACTGGCGGATGTTCTGGTGGAGCTCTTTGATTTAGAGCGTCAGCCCGAACACAAATAAAGACTATACAACAACGAGTGTATTGAAACGATGTAGAGCAAGGCTTAGGCCTTGCTCTTTTTTGTTTCTATTGATACGCCTTTTGGTATTGGGCGGGCGTTAATGTAGTAATTTCCTTGAACTGCCGATTAAAGTTAGAAATGGTATTAAAGCCGCTTTCGTAACAAATCTGGGTTATGGTAAATTTCCCTTCTATTAATAATTTGCAGGCATAACCGATGCGAACTTCACTGACAAATTCAGAAAAAGTCCGGTTGGTTCTTGTTTTAAAATACCGGCAAAATGCCGAAGGGCTCATCCCTGCTAGTGATGCCATTTCATCAAGTCTGATTTCCTGTCGAAAATGATCGAGTACGTAATCGTGTACTTTTTGCATCCGTTCGGTTTCTGATACTTTGTGCGTATTGACGTAACCCAGACTAGCAATAGGCTGGCATTCTTCGGCGTGAGCTAATTCGTCTAAAATGGCTAGTAATTGCAAAATGGCCTGAAACCCACTCGCCTGCAAAAGCTTGTGCATTCGCTCCCGAATCTGACTCTTCAACACTCCGGTAATTTCATAGCCCCGCGTAGCGTCCGTAAAAAAACTTTGTAAGCCGTGCATTTCGGGCCGTTTGAAAAAGTCATTACCCAGAAAATCTTCGGTAAAGTACACCACAATTCCCTTGGTGGAAAGCCCGGAGGGGGTCTGAAAGTAGGCCGGATCACTTCGCCAGAGGTGTGGAATATTCGGCCCTAAAAAAACGGTGTCTCCTGGTTCAAAAGGCTGAATGTTATCGCCAATGAAACGGGTTCCAGTGCCTTCTTCAACCGTAAAAAGTTGGTAATGCGGATGAAAGTGCCAGTTGGGATCAAAATGAGGAGCCGTGAGTTCCTGCATGGTAAAGGAAGCCACTTGGTTTTCAATGGATTTACGCAGAGCTAATTTCATAGTGGAAAAGATTCGACGATATATTAAAAATCGACAATATTCTGTATTTTGATGCTTAATTAAGTTGATTCTGCAATATAGGTCAAAATACAGTAGGACATGGTCAATGCGGAGACAGTATTTATCATTTTTCCATCATAAAATTGCATAATGATTTACAGCATGAATCTGCTCCTGTGGGGTGGTAATCTCGATGAATCTTTTTTTCCAACGCTCGAATTAATCCAGTCTATTGGTTTCGGTGGGGTCGAAGTGCCCTTGTCTACGAGCGATCGTCAGCACTGGAAGCCCTGGGCTCGAAAACTGGATGAGCTGGGCCTTCAGCGGCAGGCCGACGTAATCTGCGGACCCGAAGCCAACCTGATTAGTGCGGATGCAGGGATGCGTAAAGCTACGCTGGAGCATTTGCTTCGCAGCGTAGATTGTGCTGTAGAACTGGGAGCTGAAAAACTCATGGGTCCTTATCATTCTGCTTTGGGCGTTTTTACGGGACAACCTGCTACTGCGGATGAATGGAAATGGGGCGTGGAGGGCATTCAAATTCTGGCCGAATATGCCCAAAGCCAGGGGATTACTCTAGGATTGGAATACCTCAATCGTTTTGAAATGTATCTGACGAGTTGTGGAGCCGAGCTAGCCCGCTTTGTCGATGAGGTGAACCATCCCAATTGTCAGATCATGTTCGATACATTTCATGCCAATATTGAAGAAAAGAACATTGGCGAAACCATTCGGCAGTTAGGAGACCGCATCACCTTCATACAGCTTTCAGAGAACGATCGTTCTACTCCTGGTAAGGGTAATGTGGATTGGAAAGGAGTATTTGCGGGCCTTCGCGACATTGATTACCAGGGCTGGTTGAGCATCGAAGCTTTCAGTCCCAAACTCAGTGTAGCCAATATCTGGCGACAGATGTTCGATTCAGAAGAACAACTCATGCGGGATGGTCTGTCGTTCATTAAAAGTCAGTGGGAGTCGGTTCCCCAAGTAGTCAGTAACGGTCAGTTTTAACGATTTGTCTTAATTTATTAACCTTACTATTTTCAATCAGGCTTAACCTCTAATTACATGTCTTCACCCCTCAATATTGCCATTGTTGGCCTGGGATTCGGAGCCGAATTCATTCCCATTTATCAGCGTCACCCTTTAGCTAACATGTACGCCATTTGCCAGCGTACACCTGAGAAACTCAACGCCGTGGGAGATGCCTTCGGAATCGAGGTTCGTTACACGGATTTTGACGAGTTACTCAAAGATCCTAAGGTAGATGCCGTTCACATCAATTCACCCATTCCCAATCATGCCGAGCAGAGCCTGAAAGCTCTTCGGGCGGGCAAGCACGTAGCCTGTACGGTTCCGATGGCTACGAGTGTAGAAGATTGCCTGGAAATCGTAAGGGTTTCGAAAGAAACGGGCAAGAAGTACATGATGATGGAAACAGTGGTCTATAGCCGCGAATTCCTCTTTGTCAAGGACTTATACGAAAAAGGTGAACTGGGTAAAGTACAGTTTTTAAAAGCTAGCCATCAGCAGGACATGGAAGGCTGGCCAGACTATTGGCCTGGACTTCCCCCCATGCATTATGCAACCCACTGCGTAGGTCCGGTGGCTGGTTTACTGAAGTCTAGTCCTGAGTACGTTTCCTGCTTTGGTTCGGGTACGATCAGCGAAGATCTGGCGAAAATTCACAATTCGCCTTTTGCCATTGAATCAGCACACATTAAATTCAAAGACAGCGATTTAGCTGCTTATGTCTACCGTTCACTCTTTGATACTGCCCGTCAGTACCGGGAAAGTTTTGAAGTATACGGTTCGAAAAAATCTTTTGAGTGGCCGTTGATTGAGGGCGAAGAGGCCGTCATCCATACCGCTAAAAAAGAAGAACACGAAATTCCTGAGCGGGTTACTGTTCCCGATTTTGCTCATTACTTACCCGAAGAAATTCAGGCGTTCACCACCCAAGGCGTTTACGACGTAGCTGATAACACGCACCTGAGCTTTACACAAGGCAGCGGTCACGGAGGATCACACCCGCATTTAGTGCATGAATTTCTTTCGGCACTCGTGGAAAATCGCGAGCCTTTCCCAAATGCTGTACAGTCAGCCGAATGGACGAGTGTAGGCATTTTGGCCCATGAATCAGCTCTACAGGGCGGGAAGTTGATGTACTTACCCGATTTTGAGAATGCATAACGATTTAATGCTGGTAGCCGTACTCTGCGGCTACCAGTTAAGCCTGAGCATGCTAAATCCACTTAAATGATGAAAAAAATTCTGGCCGGACTAGTCGCTTTGAGTCTGTTGACGCTTACCTACTGTACGCGGCAACCCCAGACCAAGAAAGTTGAATCCAAAGGCCGACGCATCGAAATTCTTTTCCTGGGCGATAAGGGACATCACCGCCCGATTCAGATGGCTCCGTTGTTAATGGCTGGGTTGGGAGATAAGGGAATTAACCTGAGCTATACCGATAAACTGGAAGACCTTAATCCAGAGAACTTAAGCAAGTACGATGGGTTACTGGTATTTGCCAACTGGGACAGCATTCCGGCTGCCCCCGAAAAAGCCATGATTGACTTTGTTAAGAATGGCAAGGGACTCATCGCCGTGCATTGTGCTTCCTGGTGTTTTCGCAATTCGAATGTTTTCGTCAATGAAATGGTGGGTGGACAGTTCTGGAAACATGGCTGGGACACCATTCAACCCGTATGGACGAAGCCCGATCATCCGGCCATTTTTGGTGCCAAAAAGTTCAAGACGGTTGATGAAACCTACTTGCATAAAAAACTGGCGGCTGACAATGTGGTCTTAACCGAGCGGTTGATCAATGAAAAACAGGCCCAAGACAAGCCCGGACAGAAAACCGAACCTTATACGTGGGTGCGGAATTTCGGTAAAGGCCGTGTATTCTATACTGCTTATGGTCATGATGAAATTACCTGGAAACAGCCCGATTTTCATACCTTAATGGAAAAGGGAATCAAATGGGCTGTGGGAGATAAAGTCGTTGAGGAGCTTAAAAAACTCAATGTTCCCACGCTGGTGTATAAGGAAGCCAAGTTGCCTAATTACGAAGGACGTCCGGGGCCTCAGTTGAAGCCTGATCCGCTTTCGCCGGAAGAGTCGATGAAATTTTTACAGGTTAATCCTGATTTTACGCTGGGATTATTCGCCCACGAACCCAACGTGCAGCACCCCATTGCTCTGAGCTGGGATGAAAAAGGCCGCATGTTTGTGATCGTAACGCTGGATTATCCCAACGAACGTAAGGAAACCGGCGGTCGGGACTACATCCTTATGCTGGAAGATACCGACAAAGATGGCAAGGCCGACAAGTTTACCAAGTTTGCTGAAGATCTGAGCATTCCCACTAGTTTAGTGGCATACGATGGCGGATTTATTGTGTCTCAGGCACCGGATATGCTCTTTTTGAAAGATACCGATGGTGATGGAAAAGCGGATGTTCGTAAGGTATTGATCAAAGGATTTGGTACGACGGATACCCATGCCGGGCCTAGTAACCTGCACTACGGCTTTGATAACTGGATTTACGGTGCCATTGGTTATGCGGGCTTTAACGGTACCGTGGGTGGCAAGAAGCATCAATTTGGTCAGGGCTTTTTCCGATTTAAGCCGGATGGTTCCGAAATGGAATTCTTAACTAATACGTCGAATAACACCTGGGGATTGGCTTTTGATGAAACGGGTAACCTGTTTGGATCGACGGCTAATAACGATCACGGCTGGTACATGGCTATTCCTAACCGCTATATACTGGGCTGGGATAAACTTCGCATTCGCGGCGGTCGTAGCACGGATACACACAAGGATATGAAAGTACTTACCCGCATTCGTCAGGTAGACGTGTTTGGCGGATATACATCTGCGGCGGGTCATAACTTCTATACGGCCCGCAGCTTTCCAAAATCATACTGGAATCGCGTTGCTTTTGTAAACGAACCTACGGGGCACATCATCCACCAGAATACCCTAGAAAAAGAAGGTACTGACTTCCATGATATTAATGACTTTAATTTAGTAGCTGGAGCAGATGAATGGTTTTCGCCCGTTTTTTCCGAAGTGGGTCCCGATGGAGCGGTTTGGTTTGCAGACTGGTATAGCTTCATTATTCAGCATAATCCAACGCCCAGAGGTTTCGAAACTGGCGAAGGTAATGCCTACGTAACGGATCTTCGCGATAACTCACACGGAAGAATCTACCGCGTCGCTTACAAAAAGGCTCCTGCGTATCAGCCCCTGGCTTTATCGAAAGATCGGCCTGATGAGCTGGTAGCAGCCTTAAGTAATAACAATATGTTCTGGCGACAAACCGCTCAGCGATTACTAGTTGAACGGGGTAATAAAGACGTCGTAAGTAAGCTACTAGGATTAATTCAGAATCCATCGCTGGATGAAATCGGATCAAACCCCGGAGCGATTCATGCCCTCTGGACTTTGCATGGACTGGGTGTTTTGGATGGATCGAATGCGGAAGCTTTAAAAGTAGCACAGGCTGCCCTGAAACATCCGGCGGCAAGTGTTCGTAAGACGGCTGTTCAGGTACTACCAGCTTCTGCTCAAACAGCCGAAGCCCTACTGGCTGCTAATTCACTCAACGACTCCGAGCCACTAGTGGCTTTGCACACATTATTAGCGTTTACGCAGATTCCGCTCAGCCCGGCTGTTGAAAAGGCGGTATTAGCGGCTTTGTCTAATCCTAATTTTGTTTCGGATCGCTGGATGCCGGACGCCTTTACCACCGTATTTAATGCCCGTGGTTCAGAGTTACTGAAAAAGTATCTAGCCAAAGCCCCCCGTAAGTCGTCAACGACTTCTACTGCGAATGCTTCAACTGGGATGAATCATGATCATCACGGAATGAACCACGGCGAAGCTAAAAAGACGGAATCAACTGGACCTAAGGCGGATTTGGTGGTGACCCAGGTAAAGTCTTCGACGGCCATTCCTACCATACGGGAAGGGGTGACATTATCCGTAGAAGTTGAAAACCGGGGCTCTAAAGCCATTCCCGAAGGAACACCTATTACCTTGAAAATTAACGTTGCCGGGCCTAACATGACCCGGGACTGGGTAAGTTATACGTTCGTGAAAGGTCTTGCCGCTGGCGAAAAAGCCCTGATTTCAGAAGTAAATAACGGCCCCTGGGTAGGAAATATGAGCATGAACTCGGACGTTCCTGGCAATTTCACCATTGCCGTTACCGTGGATCCAGATAATAAAATTCCAGAGAATAACGAAAATAACAATGCTTATCGCCATGTTCTCAAATACCAGCCTCTGAGTAATCTGACTGGATTTGTGGTTGAAAATGCCAGCCGGGCCTATGCGGCCACGGCGACAGATGAGGAAATTCTATCTCTGGTAAGCGAGTTGAAAGAAGTTGATGACGCAGATACCAGAGCAGTACTAGCAGGTCTGAGACGTGGCTGGGATCCCAAGCGAAAAATGAGTCCGGAGGCTTCTTCACAGCAATTACTGGCCAGTCTTGAAAAGGAATTTTCGACCGATAATAAGAAAAGCTTAATCCTTTGGGCGGAAGCGGCAGGTTTGAAAAAATCAGATGAGGTATCGGATGATCCGAATCTTCAGGTAATCAAGTTGAAAACGGTGACTGAAAAACTGCAATTCAATTTGAAAGAGTTTAGCGTGAAAGCTGGTCAGCCCGTAGAGATCATCATTGATAACCCCGATCAGATGCAGCATAACTTCGTGATTGGTAAACCTAAATCATTGGAAATCATCGGTAAAGCCGCCGATGCCATGATTACTCGCCCTGATGCCGTGTATAAGAGTTACGTGCCTGAAATTCCGCAGGTAATCATTGCGACTAAGCTCATCAATCCCGACGAAAACGTCCATCTAAAGTTTGTCGCTCCCAAAGAAGCTGGTGATTATCCATTTGTATGTACCTTCCCCGGCCACTGGCGAATCATGAATGGTGTTATGCGGGTAGTGAAAGAGTCCGCATCAAATACTTCCAAATAAGGTAAATTCTTTTGCAAAAAGCCTCGGTAAGTTTTCTGCTTACCGAGGCTTTCTTGTAAAAGAACGTAAAGTTCTACTGTAACTTTTTTCCCTCCAGAAAATGCTTCCGGCATCGGGCTTCGTAGCTATCCGTTTCTCCGAGTAATACTTGTCCTGGAGTAGCTACTTTACGAAATGAGTAATTAGCCAGTTCTCCACAAACCACGCAAATGGCCTGCACTTTGGTTACATATTCTGCTACGGCCATTAAGGCGGGCATGGGGCCAAAGGGGTTACCGTCCGAGTCCATATCCAGGCCCGCAATAATAACCCGCTTGCCTCTGTTGGCTAGTTCATTGCACACTTCAACAATTTCCGCATCAAAAAACTGAGCTTCGTCGATAGCTACAATGTCGCACTTACCCACTAGCTCTAAAATATCGCGGGCATAGGTAACAGGGCGGGAGCGAACGGAAGCCGAATTATGAGAAACTACGTCTTCAATGTGATAACGGGTATCAATCGCGGGTTTGAAAATTTCCACTTTTTGCCGGGCAATCAGAGCCCGGTTGATTCGGCGGATAAGTTCTTCCGTTTTCCCTGAAAACATAGAGCCGCAGACCACTTCCATCCAGCCCGCGTGTTTCTCATCACCTGCCCGCAGACCACTCGTACGTTCAATAAACATAAGCCTTAGATTCTGCCTCGGATCACCCTTAGCGTTCTTCTCAATTACCCTACAAAATAACAAAGCAGCGATGGGATCATCGCTGCTTTGAAAAAAAGAGTACGGATTTTCGTACCAATTTTTACGACTCGAAATAATTAAGTGTCCGGAAACCACCCTGGTTGAGGTGAAGATCCTTTTTAAAGAGAGCTAAATCTGAAGTCATCATATCGTTTACCAGAGCGGGTAAGTCGTACTTAGGCTCCCAGCCCAGAACGGTTTTTGCCTTAGTAGGATCGCCGTGCAGTAAATCTACTTCCGTCGGACGGAAATAACGGGGATCAATGGCAACCACTTCTTTGCCAATTTCTAATTGATACTCTGCATTGTGACAAGCCTTCACATATCCTTTTTCATCCACGCCTTCACCTTTGAATTCCAGCTCAATGCCTACCTCATTGAAGGACATGCGAATAAAGTCACGCACTTTAGTAGTTACGCCCGTAGCAATAACAAAATCTTCGGCTTTATCCTGCTGAAGGATTAACCACATGGCCTCTACATAGTCCTTGGCATGACCCCAATCCCGCAGGGAATCCAGATTACCCATGTGAATTTTATCGAGCAGACCTAAGGCAATACGCGAGACGCCACGGGTAATTTTACGAGTTACGAAGGTTTCTCCGCGAAGGGGAGATTCGTGATTAAAGAGAATACCGTTAACGGCAAACATATCGTAAGCTTCACGGTAGTTAACCGTAATCCAGTACCCATATAACTTAGCCACGGCGTAAGGAGAGCGAGGGTAAAAAGGCGTCGTTTCCGATTGGGGAACGGCCTGAACCAAGCCGTATAACTCTGAAGTAGAAGCTTGATAAATCTTGGTTTTTTTCGTCAATCCTAACAAGCGTACGGCTTCCAGAATGCGAAGGGTACCTAAACCGTCTACTTGTGCGGTATACTCAGGTTCATCAAAACTCACCCGAACGTGAGACTGAGCTCCCAGGTTGTAAATTTCGTCGGGTTGAACTTCCTGAATCAGGCGAATGACGTTAGTAGAATCCGTTAAATCACCGTAATGCAAGTGAAAGCGAACATCCTGCTCATGCGGGTCCTGATACAGGTGGTCGATACGTTCAGTATTAATCAGCGAGCTGCGTCTTTTCACGCCGTGAACTTCGTATCCTTTTTCCAGTAATAATTCTGCCAGATAGGCACCATCCTGACCGGTAATGCCGGTGATAAGGGCTTTTTTCATGTGGTTGTATAAGAATAATGATTGGCCTGGCCACTCTTTCTATACCTTTAGGGGGAATAGAAAGTTGCCTTTTGCTAATAATCATTACAAAGATACCACAATATGAAACCAAAATGATCAATGATAAGAAAGGATTAAGGCTCATACAGCTCGTCTTTATCCGCTGCCCGATTGTCCATGATTTTTAAAGCATCCCGAAGTGTTACCCGATCTGTAATAATGGTAGCAGTTGGGTAATCATCCTTGATTTTATTGAAGTAGCGTTCTACATCCAGTCGGGTAGCAAAATCACCCACGCGGAGGCGATACGTTGGATGATTGTAGGCAATATACGTATTGAGATCAGCGAATCGCTGATAGATAAAGAGTTTGGCTGCTTCGAGCTCGTTGCGTTTGGTTCCGGTGTAGAGTTGAATTCGGTAACCTGCGATGTACTTGGCTGCTTTATTCCGCTGAGCCATCGTATCGAGGATCGTATCAAGCTTTTTATTAATATTCAGGGGCTGCGTACTGACTGGAATCGCTGGCGTAACAGGCGTATTTTTTTCCTGAGCTGCCGTTTTTTCTATTTCCTTGACATCGCTCAGGTTATAAGTGGGGCGATACGTATTCAAATCCAGAGTGTAGGCCTTGGAAGAGCTGCTGGGCAATACTTTAGAAGCACAGCCTGACAGAATAATCACTAACAAAAAACACAGGTACTTTACGCTTGATTTCATACGCAATCATGGATTCGCGATGATTGGAAGAAAAAATACATCGCATTTTTGAACAGGGCTACAAATTTTCAGGTAAAATCCCAGAATTCAAACGCATTTGTGCGTCATCTTTACCAAAGTTTGCTTTCTCTTTAGTTAATAATCAGCTTATGCATATTCAGGAATATATCTCTCTAAAGCCTTATACCACGTTTGGAATTGAAGCTACGGCCCGTTACTTCGTGGAAGTCGATTCATTGGAAAGCTTACGACAAGTATTGGCAGAACCCGCTTTCGCTGCTACCGAAAAACTGATTCTGGGTGGTGGAAGTAACGTGTTATTAACGAAAGATTTTGACGGATTAGTCATTCGCATGGCTATTACTGGTATCAGCGTTTCGGCGGAAGACGAACTGTACACGTATGTAAGAGCCGGAGCCGGAGTGGTTTGGCACGAGTTAGTTCTGGAAAGTCTGGAAAAAGGCCTGTCAGGACTGGAAAATCTATCTCTCATTCCCGGTTCGGTAGGGGCTTCGCCCATGCAAAACATTGGAGCGTATGGCGTCGAAATCAAGGATGTGTTTCATTCGCTGGAAGCCATTGACCGTCAAACCGGTGAGCTTCGCATTTTTAGTCACCAGGAATGTCAGTTCGGATATCGGGAAAGCGTCTTTAAGCATGAACTCAAAAATCAGTTTGTTATCGTTGCGGTTACCTTCAAGCTTTCAAAAACACCACATTATCAGATTAGTTACGGAGATATTCAGAAAACGCTAGAGGCCAGGGGTGTTACCGAACTAAGTAGCAAGGCCATTAGCGAAGCAGTGATTGAAATCCGTCGCTCGAAACTGCCTGATCCGGCGGAGTTGGGTAATGCGGGGAGTTTCTTTAAGAACCCGGAAATTCCTGCGGGGCAGTACGAAGCCCTCAAAAGCCGTTTCCCCAATATACCCGGTTATCTAACTACGCCCGGACAAATCAAGGTGCCGGCGGGCTGGCTCATTGAACAGGCGGGCTGGAAAGGGTATCGGGAAGGCTCTGTGGGGGTACACGCCAAACAGGCTCTGGTACTAGTCAATTACGGTCAGGGAACGGGTCCTGAAATCAAAGCTTTATCCGAAAAAGTACAGGCTTCGGTGCTGGAAAAATATGGCATTCAGCTCTCGGCTGAGGTGAATTTCATTTAGCTTCTGATTGATAATAGTTCTTTGAGGAAAGCACTAGCAATTTATGGTATTTGGCTACCGCAGTCGCTTGGTTCTAGCCGAGTAACTGCGGTGGCTTCCCGAAACTAAGTCCGTTCGCATAACCAACAAGTTCCTTTGCTTGGCTCTGGATGACAAGCTACTTTCCCTTAATTGGAATTTTACTCGTAAAACAGCTTGATCAGGGCGAGTATTACTATTCCTCTTTACTGAATCAACTGTTAACGGCCTTGCTTTTCCTGACCATTGTCTTGTTATTAATATACGTCATTAAAACCACCTGAGCAGTAACTTCCGGTGGTTTTAAGGCATGGGGTTGGTTCGTATTAAGGTAAGAAAATCTCTCCTTTTAAATACATCACGGCTTCGCCTGACATCTCCACTCGATTGCCTAGGAGTTTCACCCATAACTCACCACCCCGCTTGGAAATTTGCCGGGCGAATAGTTCGGATTTGCCGAGTTTTTCAGCCCAGTAAGGCACTAATACCGTATGTGCCGAACCCGTTACGGGATCTTCATCTACGCCAACGGCAGGACCAAAAAATCGGCTAACGAAATCAGCTTCATCGCCTTTGGCGGTTACAATGATGCCACGGGCATTCACTGATTTCAGAGCTCTAAAATCGGGTGTTAACGCAGCTACTTCGGCTTCGCTTTCCAGTACTACCAGGTAATCATTCGTGCGGCCTTTTAGTACCTCTAGGGCTTTCCCAACTCCCAAGTATTCCAGTAATCCTTCTGGCGTCGATTCGGCGTAAGGGACGTTAGCGGGGAAGTTGAGTGTGTATTTTTTCCCGTCTTTACGAACGGTCAATAAACCCGAATTCGTCTGAAAGCGGATCTCGCTTTCGCTGTATCCCAGATGATCGTAAAGGACTTTTGCCGTAGCGACTGTGGCGTGTCCGCAAAGATCAATCTCTACCAGTGGCGTAAACCACTTTAATTCATAATCCACGCCAGACTTTACGAAAAAGGCCGTTTCGGCCAGATTATTTTCAGCGGCGATGTGTAACATTTCTTCTTTACTCAGCCAGCTTTCCAGCGGAACGACAGCGGCGGGGTTGCCTTTGAAAAGTTGAGCGGTAAAGGCATCTACCTGATAAATGGGAAGAGTCATGGCTTCGATTAATAAGGTGGTAAACCACTAATTTGAGCTTTCCTGACGAGTTTATAAAATGCTTTTACATAAAATTACCATTGGTAACGCAATTGAACTTTCACATCCGTACGGTGCGGATGCGGGATCTCGTCTAAGCCTGAACCTACCGTGGGCTGATTGAATAACTGCGTTCGGGAAATCCGGCACCAGGCATCGAGGTGTTTGGAAAACGAATACCGAAACAAAGCATACGTACGAATCCCTACGTCGGCGTAGGCAGGAATGGAAAACGCCGCCAGTACATCGTCTTCGTAGACGTAGATACGGCTGTCGTAATCGTTGGTGTGGAAATAGGCCAAACGGCCTGTGAGGGTTACCTTTTTCATCTTCAGGCGAGCATCCTGAATCAACGCGAAACCGTGCGAAGGAGCATAGTCTCGGTAACTGAATCGGGCATAATAGATTCGACTATGAAGCGACCAACGGGCCGTAACATCCCGGCTGTAGCCAGCCCAGACCCCGCTTCTTTCAGTAGGGGTAACAAAAGAGGTTTTAGAAAGTCGCGAGGGAATATTCTTTTCTTTACGCTCAAAAAAAGCCTGTAGCGTCCAGGCTCTGGTTTTACTGGGACGATACGTGCCACGAAGCAGGTACCCATATCCCTGCGAAGGTTGATCAACCAAATATTTTAGGGAAGGAAAGCGGAAGTAGTCCAGGTAACCACCCACCTGCCAGCGTTTATTTGGCGTGTATTTCAGTCCTGCGTATAGACCCGTTTCGTTGATAGGGCGTGAATTTTCACTGAAGGAATTACCGTAAAACGTGTGAAAATTTCGATCATAGTGCCGAAAAATCAGGCTGGCGTCCCAGCGTTTACTGAGGCTGGTCAACACACCGCTTACCAGTCCAATTCCGCCGGAAGCTGAGCGGGCTATTTCTCCGAAACCGTTTAAATTTCGCCAGAGGTAACTATAATTCAGTGAAAGAAGCGTATTCGTTTTTCCCGAAAACTCGGATTGGTTATAGGCTCGATTCGCTTTTTGCAGGGTTTTGTCATAATTCGTTTGGAGATATGTGAACCCCAAACTCACCCGGCTGTTTTGCCAGCGAAGATGACCGCCATAATCCTGCGTTTGCAGACTGGCCTTGTCACTGATTTCTGCGGCTGTCCGGTGCAATCCCGACGTTTGTAAACTGCTGACGGTGTATTCGTCAACCAAGTTCGCATCCCGGCGAATTCGGGAATAAAAACCTGTGAACTCCAGCCGGGCACTTAGCTGAACCGTTGCCGCCAGCCCGCGAAAAAAACCGTATTCCGTTGAAGAAGTATAGGGCCGAATGCCCAGTTGGCTACGACGAACGGTAAGCACAGCTTCTGAGCCTTTACCCAGATAAAACCCTCCCGCCAACACTAACCCCTGACCGACTTGTAACTGGTAATCACCCACAGAGAGACTCTTGAGTCGGCCCCGGTTTTGTAGATGGGCCTGAAAAGAAAGATAATCCGTTCCGTAACTCCGTGTTGCCGGGTTCCAACGAAAGGGTTCTCCGGCGTCCTGCTTGGTGGTAACGCCAAGGCTAAAATTTCGGGCAGCGTACCCTTTGTACCGCATGAATAGCTGGTAAGAGCTTCCGAGGTATCGGGGGTTACCCTTGGCATCGGAGGTAAAGCCTTTGCGAAGTTCGAGGGAACGATCATACCGCAGGATTAACGTATGATTAGGGTTACCAGAAAGCCGTTGAACATCGACGTAAACAAAAGGGAGTAGGCGTTGGATGGTAACTAAATCAAAATCAGGAATGGACTGAAGTTCGTAAAGTGACACAAACGGCCCGGCCTGTTGACGGTACTGAAAGAAGTGGGTAAGCTGATGTTCGGAGAGAATATATAATCCCGTGAGTTCTTCGAGCGTGACTTCATTCAGATTGAGCGGCTGTTGATAAAGCTGATAGAGATTATCCAGCACCTCTTCGGATACATTTTCGGATTGATTCGGTAATAGTTGTTGTAAGAGGATGCCAGGATCTACCTCTGGCCGAACAGGCTCCTGGGCCCGGCTAATGCAGGGTAATAACAGAAAAACAAATAGCCATTTCATGGGTCGAAAAAATAATCAACCAATTTGAGTTATTTAACTTAAAAAATTGATAAATAGTTATTGAATGGAAACAAAAAATGCCGACGAGATCCGTCGGCATTTGATTACCTGAGCCAGGTTTAATCCAGGCTGATAATTTTGAATTCGGTACGACGGTTTAGCTGATGTTCTTCGTCGTTTTTCGCATTAGGGATTACTAACTGACGTTCTCCGTAGCCTTTAGCCGTAATACGATCAGGAGAAATACCTTTTGAAATAATGTAGTTAACGGCTGATTCGGCCCGTTGCTGAGACAAGCGTTCATTGTAAGCGTTTGAACCCTGAGCATCCGTGTGCGAACCTAGCTCCAGTTTAATATCAGGGTTATCCTGCAAAATCCGAACCACTTTATCCAGCTCAATCGAAGCATCGGCCCGGATGTTAAATTTATCGAAATCGTAATAGATCGTTTCAATTTTAAAGGCTTTGGAAAGTTCCGTTCCCACTTCTTTTTTGAGCATATCTACCGTTGCATACAGTGTGGTGTCGGTAATGGCCTTCGTAAGTCGATCCGTAGGAATGGCTTTCCCTTCCGTTTCGAATAACTCCTGCTTTTTGATGTATTCTGAGCGTTCAACTACGATGTTATAATCTCGACCAATGCGGATGGGATAAACGCCGAATTTACCATCGGTGTTGGTTACCGCTTCACCAATAGTTGTTTCATTTTCATCAACTACTATTACTTTCGCTCCGTCCAGCGGTTGCTGGGTTTTGGCATCAATAATGGTTCCGGCAATAAAGTAACGAACGGATTTACCCGGTTTATTATCCGGGTTTTTGGGTGTTAAAGGCGGTTGCTGAGCAATCTGAACGGGCTCATTACTGGACTCGAAGTAATAAATATCATCGTCGCCCTTACCACCGTCACGGTTCGAAGCAAAGTAACCCCGGGTGGAGTCGGCCCAAACCAGACCAAAGTCATCGGCTTTGGAGTTAAAAGGCTGTCCCAGGTTCTGCACCTGAATCACCCCTTCGTTACGGGTGGCTTCAAATAAATCAAGTCCGCCAAAACCGGGGTGCCCATCAGAGGCAAAATATAATTTGGCATCGGGCGAAACGTAGGGGAAAATCTCATTACCGGGGGTGTTGAGCTCACGTCCCATGTTAGCCGGACGACCAAAACGGCCCGATTTATCAATGTTCACTCGCCATAAATCCAGTCCGCCCGAACCACCAGCCCGATTGGAGCTAAAGTAAAGCGTTTTTCCATCGGCTGAAAACGCAGGCGAGCCATCCCAGGAAGCCGAATCACTAAAGGCCAGCCGCTCGGGTTCAGCCCAGCCCGTACCCGCATTACGACTGATGTAAAGATCCACGTCGGCAGATGTGTTCCCCTCGCCTTTGCTACGGCCCGTATTGCCCCGGGCAAATACCATCATTTTGCCATCGGCTGAAAACACGGGAGTGCCTTCGTTCATGTTCTCGCCAAAAATGCTCTGACTGAATAGTTCTGGCGTACTCACTTCGGTAGGAGAGGTTAACTTAGCCT
Organism: Siphonobacter sp. SORGH_AS_0500; assembly: GCF_031453245.1. Classification (NCBI taxonomy): domain Bacteria; kingdom Pseudomonadati; phylum Bacteroidota; class Cytophagia; order Cytophagales; family Cytophagaceae; genus Siphonobacter; species Siphonobacter sp. SORGH_AS_0500. The sequence goes on along the minus strand of NZ_JAVIYT010000001.1, from coordinate 4,496,172 downwards.
TGTAAAGACCCAGCATGGGTTGACCGTTGGCTTTATAGATACGGTCTTTTCGGGAGGCAGTGAATACCAGCTCGTTTTGTACCAATACCGGAGCAAATTCTGAAGAAGCCGAGTTTAGGTTCGAAACGTTAGTAATCTTGAAAGGACTTACTTTCTGACTGATGGAATCAAGCAGGGTTAAGTTATCCAGCTCCCGGCGAGCCAGCGAAAGCAGGTTGCGGTTATTACCCTTTTGCTTGGTAAATCCCCGTAATTGATCGGCGGCTCCATTGTAATTTCCCTGAGCTTTCAGGGCATAGCCATAGTATAAACGTAATGTTGGTTCTTTACTGCCCGCTTCCAGAGCCTTCTGATAATAATCAGCCGATTGAGCAATGCGATTGGAACGGCGGTAACTTTCGGCAATGTATAGATTCGCTTTAGCGGCATCCTGAGGAATCGCTTTTTGAAATTGCTTGATGGCTAATTCATATTCACCGTTTTCGTAGTGACTTTCGCCCTTTTTAAAAGCCTGCATCGCCGAATTACAAGCGGCCAGACAGACGCTTAACAGGAGTAGAAAAATACGGGAAGTAGTAATCAACTTCATAGTGGCTGCGGTAGTTTGCGGGTTCAAGTTAGGTAAAATCCGACGATCAGTACTTATGGCTGAAAGGAAGGCTTTTCTTCTCTAAAAAAATTACCAGATAAAATTCAGACCTCCGGGAATGTTTCGGTACATTTTTCGTTACTAGAAACGGATAATTCCTGCCCAATCATCTAATGAAGCAAAGAATTTATTTTATCTTTGCCGCCCCTATTTACTGGTTTTTGTTAATTATTTAAAAATCAGTCAGTTACAGCAGGGATGTTGCAACACGAAGTTTTGGGTTTTCAGCATTTGGCTGCCCGGGTCCATTACCAGAGAATATAGCTATAAAAACGGCTGAAACCCGAGAAGGTTTTCGCAAGAAAAAGCTTTCAGGCCATATTCGAAGGGAGACCCTTTAACCCATACTTTCTTCAAATTTAACCATAGTTATGGCACAGCAAGAGGAGTCTTCACGTAGACCCCGCAAAACCAATTCAGAAGGCCGCACTTTTTCAGGTAGCCGCCCCGAACGTCGTACTGACGAATTCCGTCCTCGTCGCAGCAGCGAAGGAGACTCAGAAAACAGACCCCGCCGCTCATTTGATAAACCTCAGGGCGAACGTTCGTTTGACAAGCCCCGCAGTAGTGGTCGTTCCTTTGACCGTTCCAATGATCGTAACTCCGATTCTCGTCCTGAACGTAACTTTTCCCGTGGAGATCGTAACGCGGATTCACCCCGTAGTGAGCGTAGTTTCGATAAGCCTCGTGTAGGGGGGCGTTCTTTCGACCGCTCCAGTGATCGGAATTCGGATAATGCTCGTGGGGAGCGTTCGTTTGACAAATCCCGCAGTGGAGGCCGTTCGTTTGATCGCTCCAATGATCGTAATGCAGACGCACCTCGGGGTGAACGTTCGTTTGATAAACCCCGTGGCGAACGCAATTTCGACTCGAAGCCCGGTTTTTCCCGTGGCGATCGCCGATCAGACGCACCACGAGGGGAGCGTTCATTCGACAAACCACGCGGCGAACGTAACTTCGATGCTAAACCAGAGCGTAGCTTTGACAAGCCCCGCCGGGATGAAAACAAGGATCGCGAAACGCCCAATCGTTATGGCAAGCGGGCCGATCATGATCCTACTCGCAAGAAAGGCCGTTTTCAGCGTTCGGATGACGCCGAAAACATCAAAACGCCTACGTATAATTTAGACAAGTACAAAGAAAACGCTCCTGAGAAAATCCGTAAGAAAATTGATAAGACGGAGAAAGAAGGAAGAAATACTACGCGGCTGAACCGATACATCGCTCTTTCGGGAGTTTGTTCGCGTCGCGATGCAGATGCTTTGATTGAAGCCGGAGAAATTTCAGTAAACGGTAAAGTAGTCAAAGAACTCGGCTATCAGGTGAAAGCCGGCGAAGTGGTTCGTTACGGTCGTCGCACGCTCAATCCTGAGAAAATGGTGTACGTGTTACTCAACAAACCGAAAGATTTCATTACTACGGTGGAAGACGACATGGATCGTCGAACCGTGATGGAACTGGTAAAAGCCGCCGCTGGCGAACGCATTTATCCTGTAGGCCGTCTGGACCGCAACACAACGGGTTTATTACTGTTGACGAACGACGGAGAGCTAGCCGAAAAGCTGACGCACCCTTCTAACCAGATTGAGAAAATCTATCAGGTAGAGATTAATAAACCCATCACCACGGAAGATTTCGAGGCCATTAAAAATGGGGTGGAGTTGGAAGACGGTTTCATCAAGCCCGATGAAGTAAGCATCATTACGCCAGACGCTCAAGTGATAGGCATTCGGATTCACTCGGGTCGGAACCGCATTGTTCGCCGGATTTTTGAGAAATTCGGTTATGATGTAACCAAACTGGATCGCACGGTTATCGCGGGCCTCAATAAAAAAGAGTTACCCCGGGGACAGTGGAGATACCTGACTGAAAAAGAAGTAATTCGATTGAAATATCTGGTATAAAAAGTAAAGGGCGATTGATTAATTCAATCGCCCTTTTTTATGTGTAACCCTGACGGATAGCTTAAATAAAAATGACTTCCCGTACGACTTCTTCGCCCATTTCGCGGTTTAATAGTTCGATGAGCTTCGTTTTAGCCAACACTAATTCCTGTCGCAAAGGAGCCGAAACAATCTGCACGTAAAGCGTGCCTTCAGAAACGTACAAACGTCCAGTTCGGCTGGCGATAGACTTGCCCACCAGTTTTTCCCAAAACGCCACCAGATATGTTTCACTGTACTTATTTTTCAGTTCATAAGCCCGGAGCATCTCGTCGATGGCTGCTTTGATGGTCGTAGTGCCCGGTTTTCGGGAGATAGGCTCGCGGGTGATTGGCATATTCGTGGTGTTTGCGGGCAAAGGTACAGTGACTATCAGCTAAATTCAATGATTCATTTCTAAATGATGGCCTCAAAGAGAAAACAAAATCCATTTTTCTCATTTTATTTTGTTTCCCTAGTCAGTAATGCCTAATTTTTAGCTGGTCTTATTAATTCCCTGTGATAATCTAAAGTTTTGTTTATTATTTGTTAGTTTCGTGTTAGATATACAGAGGTAAATACTCAATGCTCCCCAAAAAGATCGTATACGTTTATCAGTTTTTCAGAACACCCGAAGAGGGCGGCATTATTCGCTCGTATTACCTCTCGCGGTCTCTGGTTGATGCCGGTTACGAGGTAGAAGTGATTACGAGTCATAACGAAAAACAATACGCCTGCAGGCAAATCGAAGGCCTTACCGTACATTACCTACCGTTACACTATGAGCAGCGTTATGGCACGTTTCGCCGGCTTTATGTGTATCTGGCTTTTGTATTAAAGGCCATTGGTTGTGCTCTACGCATCAGGAATGTGTATCGCTGTTACATTGCTTCGGTGCCGCTGAGTGTAGGTTTTATCGGATTGGCTATGAAGTGGTTCAAAGGCGTTCCTTACTACTTTGAAGTGGGCGATCTTTGGCCCCGCACGCCTATTGAAATGGGGTATTTCAAAAATCGTTTCCTGCAAAAATTTTTATACGGCTTAGAGCACCTGTTTTACGAACAGGCCGAAAAAGTCATTGGGCTTTCTCCGGCGATTCAGAGTGATATTGAAGAGCGGATTAACCGCCCTGTAGCTTATATTTCTAACATAGCCGACTGCGAATTTTACCAGCCTCGTTCAAAAGATCCGGCTTTGGAAAATCGCTGGAATGCCGCCGGAAAAACGGTTATTACTTACTTTGGTTCCATTGGAAAGGTCGTAGCTCTGGATGCTCTCCTTGACATTGCCCGGCTGGGTCAGAACCGTACCGATCTGAGTTTTCTTATCGTTGGTACAGGTTCGGAGCTGCCTCATCTCAAGCAGAAAGCCGTGGGCCTGGATCATGTTCAGTTTCTGGGTCATGTCAATAAAGGACAACTTCGGGACATTCTTAGCATCACTGATGTAGCGTATTTGTCTTACCTGGATGTGCCGGCGTTGGGTACCAACTCTCCCAATAAACTTTTTGAAGCCCTGGCGGCAGGAAAGCTATGCGTTATTAACATTCGAGGCTGGCACTGCGACATGATTGAAAGCGAAGGATGCGGGTTTTACGCCGATCAGAAGAATCCTCAGCAGTTTTACGATAAACTGAAACCTTACCTTCAGCAACCCGAATTTCTTCATCAGGCCAGTGAAAATGCCCGGCGACTGGCCGAAACTCAATTTTCCAGACAAAAACTGGGAGCAGATTTCGTAGCTTTGTTCAACGTTGAGCAGCCTTCCCTGCATCGAAATCACGTATTAGTGAACTCCTGAACCGTCATTAGTGTAAGTGTATTCTTCTTCGGATGATTAAAAAAGTAGTGTTAGTGGGCCCGGAATCTACGGGTAAAAGCACGCTGGCCCGCCGCCTGGCAGAGCATTTTAATACCGTTCTGGTGGAGGAATATGGCCGGATTTACTGCGAAAAATTTGGGAATGACTGTGATGCCATGGATCACTGCCATATTGCCGCCGGCCAACTTTTTCTCGAAGAGCAGGCGTTGCCTAATGCCCGGCATGGTCTTCTCATCTGTGATACAGATTTGTTGGTTACTCAAACTTTTGCAGAACTATATCTGGGGCAGTCGCCGGAGCTGATTCAAAAATGGGCGGCCAGTCAGTTTTATGATTTGTATCTATTGTTGAATACGGATGTGCCCTGGATCAACGACAGTATTCGTTTATTTGCAGATCGGCGGCAATGGCATTTTGATCGGCTAAAAGCCTTACTCGAAGAGCAACAACGGCCTTACGTCATCATTTCAGGCGATTATGAGCAACGTTTCAGGCAAGCGATTCGAGAAATTGAGGCAATTCTCAAACCAGAAACAATACTTTGAGGTATTAATAAAGAAGTTTCTTTTAAACCTGGACCATCCTATTGGTGTCTGGTATGAAAGTAAAATTTATCAGCGTTTTTTTCGTTAAAGTAGTTAGTATTTGAATTGTATAAAAGACATGAAACGTATCTCAAAATCGCTCCTGCTTTTGGTATGCAGCGTTGGACTTTTGGCAGCCTGCGAGCGTGATCCCGTCAATGACCTGGACCCTAAGGACTCTCAGGTATTTATTACCAACCACGCGACTACCAATTTTACGGGTTATAAAACCTTTTCGATCCCCGATTCGGTGTTGGTAGTAGAAAATGAAAAATCAACGAAAATGGTACGTACCCAGGATCTGATTTTCATTGACCGCATTATTACTAATTTGACTAATCGGGGCTTTACCCGCGTGGCTCATAACGCCAAGCCCGATCTGGAGGTAACTCCCGCTCAAATCAGCTACTCGCAGTCGGGGTATGTGCCTACGTATAACCCCTGGTATTATGATCCCTATTGGGGCTATGGGAATGGCTATGGGTATGGTTACGGCTACGGTTACGCTCCGTATTACAGCTATTACTCGTACAGCGAAAACTACTGGTACATTCGTATCGCCGACGTTAAAAATGTAAGCAACAATCAGGCTACGGTTGTTTGGGACGCCCAGATTCGCGGGGACGGAATTTATGATACTTCATCCGTAGGAACAGTGGTGGATGGCGTATTTGCTCAGTCTACTTACTTGAAAGCCAATTAATTGTATTAATCTAGTCTTCTTATGAAACGCCTATTATTGCTGGCTTTTGTTGGCTTGTCTTTCGGGGTAAGTGCTCAGCAAAACCCAGGACATTATAATAAACAGGATTACGAGTATCGCAGTGTTCCGACTCGTACAATGAAATCTCCTTTCGAACGGTATACGCACTATCAGATTACCGCCCGCTATGGCGTAGCCTCGCCGCTGGGAAGTTTGAAAGATTATGCCGGAGGAATGGCTAAGTATCATTACAATCTTTCAGGAGAGTTCGTAACGCCGAAGAATTACTCCTTCGGTTTGCAGTTCAATTATTCCTATTTCAAGGATCGATTGCCCCGCCGGATTTATACCTCGGGTAATCAGGACATTTCCTCTATTGAAACGCACTCGTTGGGAGCTACTTCGTTTCATGCTTTTGGGAAGTACCATTTCGCGTCACCGAATGCCCCCGTTCGGCCTTACGCCATGTTAGGTTTGGGAGCTACCGGTATGCGGAATTTGACTTATTACGGCTACCTGGAAGATGGAAAAAGCACGCTGGCGTTTAGTGGTCAGGCTGGGGTAGGAGCCCGTTTCCTGTTTGCTAAAAATGGAAACTTCGGAGCCGACGTTCAGGCTACTTATTTTTACTCGCCTTTCAAAAGTAGCTATGTATCTAATGTAGCGAATGTATCGGCTTCGGCTGGTTTGTTTTACCGCTGGTGGTAAGCTCATACACGTTCATAAAAAAGCCGCTGAGTTATTCAACTTAGCGGCTTTTTTATGGATAATTACTAGAATTTTGAGTGAAAAAGTTATCAGAATATCTAATGTGAAGTAATTGTTAACCAGTGAGTTATAACTTTATTGATATAGTAAAATGAAATTCAAGCGTGGGTCACAGATAGGCGGTAGTTTGCAGCATGGATGTACGCACGCATTTTCGCACCATTGTCCTGTCGGATATTCACCTAGGTTCGAAGGGAGCCAAGGCCCGGGAGGTCACCGCTTTTCTTAAGCAGTATACCTGCGATAAGCTAATTCTCAACGGCGATATTATTGATGGCTGGCAGCTAAAAAAATACGGCAATAGCTGGAAGAAAAAGCATACTTCGTTCTTTCGTCAGGTCCTTAAAATGATTGAGGCCTACGACACGAAAGTCATTTATCTGCGGGGTAATCACGATGATTTTCTGGATCATGTGTTACCCATCAAAGTTGGAAAGTACTTTTCCATCCGCCGGGATTATATCCTCAAAACCCAGAAAAACCAGCAATATTACGTCACCCACGGCGACATTTTTGACCGTATTACCACGCACCTGAAATGGCTGGCTTACGTAGGCGACGTAGGGTATAACCTGCTGCTGGGAATCAATAAGTTTTATAACCACTGGCGGGCCTGGCGTGGATTGCCTTATTACTCCCTTTCGCAGGAAATCAAGCATAAAGTCAAAGCGGCGGTTAATTACATCTCCGATTTTGAAGAGAAACTAGCTGATCTGGCCGAGTCCAAAGGATGCACTGGGATCATCTGTGGGCACATTCACCAACCCTCCATTCGCATGATCGGTTCTGTACAATATCTGAATTCCGGTGACTGGGTGGAATCACTTTCGGCTTTGGTGGAAGATCACGAAGGAAACTGGAACCTGCTTTATTATACGCCCATTTCTTCGAATTTACCCCTGGAAGAAGAAATATCTGAAGACGATCAGGAACAGGAAGATGACATTCTCAAAAGCCTTATATCTTTGAGTTCAGTCAAAGGCTAAGGTATGCGAATTCTTTTTTTTATTCAGGGCGAAGGTCGGGGCCATCAGACCCAGGCTATTGCGATGGCCGAGATCCTGCAAAAAGCCGGACATGAATTAGTAGGAGCAATTGTCGGCACAACCCAGGGCCGGGGCATTCCGGTCTTACTCGAAAAACACCTGTCGGTAGAAATGCGGGCTTTCCCCAGCCCGGCTTTGCTCTATAGCGAAAAAAGTAAATCACTAGCCGTCTGGAAAACCTTTTGGGAAAACCTCAAACAGGGTAGCGTTTATATGCAGCAGGCGGGTAAAGTAGAGGCCTATATTCAGGAAAAACGTCCTGATGTGATTATCAATTTTTACGAAATGCTTTGCGGCTTATGGCGATTACGGTATAAAACCAGTATTCCGGTGCTTTCCATTGCCCACCAGTATTTATTACAACATTCGCAGTTTAGACTTCCTACCAGTAGTTTTCTTCATCACCGCATTGTCAATACGGTTACCCGACTTTCAGCGTTGGGAACTACTCGTAAACTGGCTCTTTCCTTTTACGAAATGCCTGATGACACGAAGCAGGATATTTACGTCATCCCTCCTTTACTGCGAGCAGAGGTAAAGGATTTAGTCCCGCAAAAAGAGGATTTTATTCTGGCCTATATGACTCATTATAAGCTGGAAGATGACCTACGGGATTGGTGCCGTCGCCATCCAGAAACAACAGTAGTAGCTTTCTGGGCTCATCCGCAAGCTCAAAAACTTGAAACGCCCTTACCCAATTACAGATTGCATCGCGTGGATGCCCATTTATTTCTGGATGCCATGCGTCGTTGCCGGGGATTGGTGAGTACTTCGGGTTTTGAAGCCATTTGTGAAGCGATGTATCTGGGTAAGCCCGTGATGCTTTTTCCTACGCCCCAGCATTTTGAGCAGGCCGTTAATGCCATTGATGCCGCTCGGGCGGGAGCAGGAATTCAGGCCACTTCTTTCCTTGAAATGGATCGATTTCTCGATTACCTGCCTACTCACCAGCCCATTGAAGACACCTTTCGCCTTTGGCAGCATCAATTGGAAGAGAAGATCAGGCAGCAACTAGTCGCCGTTACTGGCTGATTGTTTTTTGATGATATTGATAAACTTAGAGAGTTCCTCCTGACGGGCTGGGCTAGATTCGGGATAACTCATAGGCAAAGTTTTGAGCTTTTCCAGAATAAGTTGACTAACAATGAGTCGCATGTTTTTCTTATCGTCCGCCGGAATAACGTACCAGGGAGCTTTGGGTGTAGAGGTCTGGTTGATGACTTCCTCGTAGGCCTCTTGATAGTCGTCCCAATATTCCCGTTCTTTTACGTCGTTTTCCTCAAACTTCCAGTTTTTAGAAACGTCTTCAATCCGGCTGATGAGGCGTTTGCCCTGCTCTTCTTTAGAAACATTGAGGAAGAATTTCATGATGTGAATGCCATTCCGCACCAGATACTTCTCATAATTGGCAATATCCTTATAACGATGTTTGAAGAGTTTGTCCAGGTCTTTGGTCAACTCTTCGGGTAATCGCTGGGTATCAAGAATGATCTCGGGATGAACTTTTGTCACCAGAACTTCTTCGTAATAACTCCGGTTGAAAATGCCAATGGTGCCCCGCTGTGGAGCCCGGAGGCTGGTTCGCCAGAGGAAGTCGTGTTCCAGTTCGAGCGTAGAAGGACGTTTGAAGTTATGAATCTCCACGCCGAAGGGATTCACTCCACTCATGACGTGCCCAATGGTGCCATCTTTACCCGCCGCGTCCATGGCCTGAAAGATGAGTAATAAACCAAAGCGGTTATGGGCGTACATGCGGCTTTGCAGCTCGTCAATCTCTTCGCGGTATTCTGCTAAAAGGCTTTCGTACTCTTCCTTCGTTTTGTAGAGATCCTTGATTTGAGTCGAATGGTCTTTGATTTTAAATTTGTCAGAACCCGTTATGCAAAACGGTTTGGTATCGAGATTTAATTTCATACAGATAGGGAATGTTGGACTGCTCTAAATTGCTTGAATTAAGGTAATAATATTCTTTTACTTAGGTAAACTATCCTGGTTCTGTTCCTGTTATCTATCTAATGAAAACAATATTTCGAACGCTCAAACTAAGTCTCCTGTCTGTGGCCACGCTCTTTGCGTGCCAGTCGCCGGCTCAGGAGCAGAAGAAAGCTATGACAACGGATAAACCTCTGCCTAAAACAACCGTACAAGTACCCGCTGGACTCGAAGTAGCCACCTTAGGATCGGGCTGTTTCTGGTGTACCGAAGCGGTCTTTCAACGGTTGGAGGGTGTAGTAAAAGTAGAATCAGGTTATTCCGGTGGTTTTGTGGAAAATCCTTCCTACAAAGACGTTTGCACCGGTCAAACCGGACACGCTGAAGTAACGAACATTACTTACGATCCGAAGAAAATCAGCTTTGCTGATCTGTTAGCCGTTTTCTGGCGGACGCACGACCCAACCACAGTTGACCGGCAGGGAAATGACGAAGGTCCTCAGTATCGTTCGGCCATTTTCTATCATAACGAAAAACAGAAAGAAGAAGCCGAACACTGGAAGAAAGAAGTAGACAAGGCCAAGATTTACCCCGATCCGCTGGTGACGGAAATTACGCCTTTTACTAATTTTTATAAAGCCGAAGCTTACCATCAGGATTATTACAACCAGAATGGCCGTCAGCCTTACTGTTTGTTTGTGGTAAGACCCAAGGTTGAAAAGTTTGAGAAAGTTTTCAAGGATAAACTCAAACAACATAACTAATCAGTTTCGTCTGATGGAAAAGTCCCTGCCTTCACCCGCAGGGATTTTTTGTTTACACCCTACAAAACCTAAATTCGCAGCTTATTTTATTTGTTTTCAGTTTGCGGAGGTCTGTTTTCAGTTGACGATAACCAGAAACGTACCAGGCGTAATACTTTGTGAAACGCTGTGTTGAGTCCTTGGGTCTTCAGGGTAAAATTGAAAACGATTAATCACAAACTGAAAATTGAAAACAGAAAACTACTATGTCTGTTCATAATCCTGATATTAAGCGGGTTACTACGCATACCCTGCAAGAATTAAAATCCAAAGGCGAACGAATCAGTTGTTTAACGGCCTATGATTACTCCATGGCCAAGCTTATCGATGCGGCTGGCGTGGAAGTTATTCTCGTAGGAGACTCCGCTTCGAACGTGATGGCGGGGCATGAAACCACCTTGCCTATTACCTTGGATCAGATGATTTACCACGCTCAGTCGGTGGTTCGAGCCGTGAAGCGAGCCCTGGTCGTAGTGGATTTACCCTTTGGCAATTACCAGGGAAACTCCGAAGAAGCCCTGCGTTCGGCTATTCGGATTATGAAAGAATCGGGAGCTCATGCCGTGAAACTGGAAGGCGGAGCCGAGATAAAAGAATCCATTGCTCGGGTGCTGAGTGCAGGTATTCCAGTAATGGGACATTTGGGATTGACCCCGCAATCTATTTACAAATTTGGCACTTATGCCGTGCGAGCAAAGGAAGAAGCAGAAGCTCAAAAACTGCGTGACGATGTTCGTTTGCTGGAGGAGTTAGGTTGTTTTTCTTACGTTCTCGAAAAGATTCCGGCTCAGTTGGCCGCTGAAGTTACGGCTTCGGTGCACATTCCTAGTATTGGAATTGGAGCTGGGGGCGGTTGCGATGGTCAAATTCTGGTCATGCACGACATGTTAGGAATTAATCAGGAGTTTAAACCGCGTTTTCTGCGTCGCTATGCCAATGTCGCCGAGGTGATTCAACAGGCAGTATCGAGCTACGTAGACGATGTGAAAACGAAAGACTTTCCTTCGGCAGCGGAGGAGTATTAATCAGCAAAAGGCATGAATCCAAACTTGGGCAAAGGACTGATCATTCTGGGTGGGATTGTAATGGTACTGGGAATCGTGATCTACTTTTTTCACGATAAACTGCACTGGATAGGACGATTACCCGGCGATCTACATCTGGAGCGGGAAAACGTTCGGATTTACATGCCCATTGCTACCTGCATCCTCGTAACCATCATTCTCAACGTAATCTTGTGGTTGATTCGTCGCTTGTTTTAGCTTTTAGAAACGGGCTAAAATTTATAATTGTCAGACTTCAATACACTGATTGGGAATCGGAGGGTAAGACAGATACATTCTTTCGTTCAAGCCTGTTCTCTCGAACGAAAGGAGAGCCCTTCTTTAAAACGGGTAGACTTCGAGGTCGATAAGAAATCACTTACGAAGGATAACATTGACTAGGAGTTTACAGAATAATTCTGTCGAGTTGCTGTTTGGTAATAAAATGAAGACATAATGTAACAAAAGCTCCCAATTTGTTCGATTTTTGTGGAATTATATTCCCATTAATGGGGAAAAGTGTTGAAAAGTGAAAGGTATATAGCTTAGCTTCGAAAGGTTAATGAATAGTTAATATACATAGCAAAGCCCCAGCACTTCAAAGAGCTGTGGCTTTGCTATGTACTGGTTTTAAAAGTTGAATTTCGTTCGAAGGCTGATATTTATTCCCTGTTCGTCAGCATAATACCGAAAACGGTCTAGGTAATCCCGGTAAGCAGTGTTGAATATATTTTGAACGCTCAAGCTCACATCCAGATTCTTTTTATGAAGTGGAATGGAAGTACCTAACGCCGCATTCCAGAGCCAGTAGGCTGCTGGTGGAGGAGCAAAGTCACTGTTTGGGGGGACCCTGATTTGCTTGGCTACGTAGGAATGGCCCGCCTGGAGGTAAAGTTTATCCAGTCCCCAACCGGGCTTTGTCCACGCATAACGAAGTGAGTTTTCCAGCCGATCAGGAGGAATTTGAACTAGCCGAACGTCGTTTCTAACATCCATTACCCGAACCATTGCATATTTACTTTGTATAGTTAAATGATTGGTTATCAAATAACTAAAGGAAAAGTCAATTCCCTGAAAAAGAGCATCTACCTGTGTATATTTAAAATACGGAAATGCCCCCCGGATGGTAAGGATAGGCGTAGCCTGGGGTTGCAGGTAAATAAAATTATGGATGTAATTACGGTAGAAAGAAACTTCAGCCGTCAAGCATTTGCTACTGTATTGAGTCGTCCAGTCAAGATTAAAAGCCGTTTCGGGTTGCAGGTTGGCGTCGCCTTCTTCATACGCTGCTGCTCCGTGGTGAACGCCTGCACTGTATAATTCATTGATGGAAGGAGGCCGCCAGGCCACCCCAGCATTCAGCCGTGTATTCCATGCTTTCCCGAAGCGACGCACAAGGCCCAAACTGCCCGATACGTTACCAAATCGCATATACTTATATTCCCGAACTCCGCGACGAGGAAAAAGAGTAACTCGCTGATAACGAAAGTCGTATCGTACGCCTGCCTCTAGATCCCATTGTTCACTGCTGTACTTTTCAAGCCAGAATAACCCCGCTGTTCCTTGTCTGAAATTAGGAATCAGGGGCCGGCCATAAACCAGATTTCTTTGGTATTGAAGACTTAATCCTGCTGATCCCGTGATTTTTTGGGCAATGGGTCGATGCTCGTAAACCAGATCTCCTGTATAGGTCGAGATTTCAAAGTTAAGTTCAGGTCGGTTTAAAGCCGCTAAACTATCATTTCGGGGTCGGTGAAGATCGTACTCTGCCCGTTTGTTTCGTTGACGAGCCAGCGTTAACGACCACAGGCCTTTTTCGGAGGGTGAATAACTGATTTTCAGTTTCTCAAGACTATGGGATACTTGCTGATAAGGACGCCCAATGGCATAACTAAAACCACTTTTTACGAACGGTTCTCCATTTTTAAGTACATTTTCCAGGTCACTAACACTGCCAATGTGCGAACCACTGAAAATACCTAGTTTAGTATCAAAATGGCTGGCGAATCCTTCCAGATTCCAGTTACCGTGACGGTAACCCACCGCCAGCGAATAGTTACCTTCGGCAATGCCCGTGTTATCTAAAAAATAATGAGGAGTTCGAATATTACCGCCCCTTTTGAGCGTTCCCTGTACCCGCCAGCCTAATCCGGGTAGTGCTTTTAAGCCCCCTTCTACCTGTAAAGAAGCTACGCCCTGACGACCATTAGAGAAGCCAACTAAATTTGCTTCGCCCTGTATATCAGTATGTTGTGGAATAGAGGCAGGCTCTACCAGCACCACTCCGGCAATTGCTTCAGGACCGTAGCGAACGCCAGCGGCTCCTTTTACCACCGTAAGTTGTTTGGCAACAAAAGGGTCAATTTCGGGAGCGTGTTCGCTGCCCCATTGCTGTCCTTCCTGACGAATGCCATTGTTCAAAATCAGGACTCGATTGGAGTGCATGCCGTGAATAATGGGCTTGCCAATGCTACTGCCCGTTTGAAGGGTTGATACACCCGTAACGTTTTTCAAAGCATCGGCCAGACTTTGCCCCCGGGTCTGATCCAGAGCTTCTCCCGATAACACCGAACGATTCAGCGTAGAATTCTCCAGCTTATGAGCCGTAACGGTTACGTTTTGCAGGTGAATGTCTTCTTCTTCCAGATGAAGATTTTGCTCTACTTCTTCATGAATAAGATTAACAGAAAGAGTATCAGACTGATAACCAATGAGTTTACAAATTAGAGTATACTTACCCTGGCACAAACCCCTAAGCACATATTTACCGGAACCGTCGGTAAGAGTCGTCCGATTTATTTCCGGTAAGAACAAAACAGCTCCGGCGACGGGTTTGCCGGTTTGATGCTCATTCACTTCTCCTTTCAGTACACAGTTACAATTCTGGGCTCGCACCGACCCCGTTAGTAACAGTCCCCCAATCAATAACCAACGCATCATGAATTCCATCGCTTGAATGTAACGACAAAAGTAACGTATGTGCAACACTATTGCAAAAAGACAGATTATGGAATGAATTTTGAGTGTATATGACCAGGTAGGTTGTTTAATAATTTATTAAAATCAATTAGTCAAAAGGCTGTGGCCCGGTTTTTTAATATTAATTCCCGATTGTTCAACCTAGAGTCCAGTTTTGTTAAACACCTGATTTGCTGGGTGAAACCTGATTTGAACCGTTCGATCAAAAATTCACGCAAGATTTTTTATTGCTAGGACATAAACATAATATTGTTTAACCTAATAAATAATTTCATTAAACAAACGTCGCCTTATTCAGCCCATGACTGCTCTTGAATTTACTCATCACGTTGGACACGTCTCGAAATCACTGCGGCCTTTTGCACTACGATTAACGAAGGATGTTGAAGAGGCCAATGATTTATTACAAGACACGTTACTCAAAGCTTTCACCAATCGTGATAAGTATGCGGACGGCACTAATATCAAAGCCTGGCTTTATACGATTATGAAAAACACGTTCATTACAAACTATCAGCGGATGGTGCGTAAGAACACGTTTATTGATACATCAGACGACTTATATTACTTAAACTCGCTGGAGAGTTCTACCGACAATCAAGCTTATTCAACCTTTGCTCTGGAAGACATTAATGCCGCCATTCACGTATTGGACGATTCTCACAAAACGCCCTTTATGATGTATTTTCAAGGCTACAAATACCACGAGATTGCTGATCGTCTGCAAATTCCCATCGGTACCGTGAAGAACCGAATTCACTTGGCCCGCAAGGAATTAAAAGATCAGTTGAGCATGTACGAATACGCGTACTAGGACCTTCATCTTGATTAGAATAACGAAGCCGGATTCTTCCGGCTTTTTTTGTGTCTACCCCCCAAACAATTTGACTTCGTCCCAGTTAGACTGGTAGTATTTTAAGTAATTTCATGGGCAAACGAGTAATTGTTATTGGTGCCGGTTTTTCGGGCTTAGCCGCCGCCACCGCTCTGGCGGATCAGGGGTATGAAGTAACCATACTAGAGAAAAATGAGTCGGCTGGAGGACGGGCCCGAAAGTTTGAAACCCAGGGTTTTGTCTTTGACATGGGCCCGAGTTGGTACTGGATGCCCGATGTGTTTGAAAAGTATTTTGCTCAATTCGGTAAAAAGCCTTCCGACTACTACCAGCTCATCCGTCTGGATCCTTCCTATTGCGTGGTTTTTGGCTCTAACGATGCCGTAGATCTTCCCGCCAGTTTGCCCAAACTTGAAGCTTTGTTTGAAAAGCTGGAAACCGGTGCCGCCCAAAACCTTCAAAAGTTTCTCAAGCAGGCAGCCTATAAGTATGACGTCGGAATGAATACATTCGTCTGGAAACCCAGCCGAAGCATTACCGAGTTCTTGAGCTTTAAATTACTGCTGGACGTGAGTCGTCTGGATGTGCTGCAATCGTTTCATTCCCACATTCGGAAATACTTCAGGCACGAGCGAATTCTCAAGCTCATGGAATTTCCGATTCTGTTTTTAGGAGCCCTTCCTGAAAACACACCGGCTATGTACAGTTTGATGAATTATGCGGAAATTGCTCTGGGTACTTGGTATCCCATGGGCGGCATGCACGAAATCGTCAAAGCGATGGTGGAACTGGCCCATGAGAAAGGCGTTCAGATTAATTACGAAGAAGAAGTGCAGGAATTGGTCATCAAGGATGAAAAGGTACGGCAAGTTGTCACCACGACGGGCACTTATCACGCCGATGCAGTGGTAGCGGGGGCCGATTATCATCACGTAGAAGATCGGTTGCTGAAACCCGAGTATCGGAATTATTCCGAAAGCTACTGGCAAAAGCGGATTCTGGCTCCGTCCTGTGTGCTATATTATTTAGGGGTAAATCGCCGGGTAGATAAGCTGATTCATCATAACTTATTCTTTGACGAAGACTTCGGGCTGCATTCGCACGAAATCTATACCGAGCCGAAATGGCCCAGTAAACCTTTGTTTTACGTATCCGCTCCCTCCAAAACCGATCCTTCGGTGGCTCCTGAGGGTTGTGAGAATTTATTCGTTCTCATTCCCGTGGCTCCCGACCTGGAAGGGGATACCGAAGCCACTCGTGACTATTATTATAATATGGTTATGGAGCGGCTGGAGCGTTACGTAGGTCACGACATTCGCAGTCATGTGGTTTATAAACGTAGTTACGCTCATTCGGATTTTATACAGGATTATCACGCCTTTAAGGGTAATGCTTACGGATTAGCTAATACGCTCAGCCAAACAGCTTTATTAAAACCTACGCTTAAAAGTTATAAGGTAAAAAATTTGTATTATACTGGTCAGTTAACGGTTCCTGGCCCCGGCGTACCGCCATCCCTGATTTCGGGACTAGTGGTAGCTCAGGAATTAGACCGCGAACAGAAAAAGAGAGTATAGTTTTTTTAGGGTTTTATCCTTACTAAACCTACGGCAAATTGATGAAAAATATGATGGCATTATACGAACAAACGACACTGGAGTGCAGTCGGCTCATTACCCAACGCTACAGCACGTCGTTTACTTTAGGCATTAAAACACTGGACCGAAAGTTCCACTGGGCCATTTATGCCATCTATGGATTCGTTCGATATGCGGACGAAATCGTGGACACTTTTCATGATTTTGATAAAAAAGACTTACTGCTGCGTTTTAAAAAAGATACCTATCAGGCCATTGAAGAAGGTATCAGCCTGAATCCGGTGCTGCATTCCTTTCAGAAAGTAGTCAATCAATTTGGCATCGAGCGAGAGCTTATTGAAGCCTTTCTGATTTCTATGGAAATGGACTTGGACGAAACCAGTTATACCAAAAATGGCTATGAAACGTACATCTACGGTTCTGCCGAAGTGGTTGGACTGATGTGTCTTCGGGTGTTTTGTGAAGGTGACTGTAACGAATATAACTCCCTGAGTGAACCCGCCCGCCGGCTGGGTTCGGCTTTTCAGAAAGTAAATTTCCTGCGGGATATTAAATCCGATTTTCACGACCGGGGTCGAGTATATTTTCCCGGTGTAGATTTCAATAGTTTTTCAGCCAAAGACAAACTCATCATCGAAGACGACATTCAACAGGATTTTGATGCGGCTCTTGTAGGTATTCGGCGATTGCCTCGTTCGGCCCGGATGGGAGTATATCTGGCCTATTGTTATTATTTGCGACTTTTTGCCAAAATCAAGGCCGTACCTTTTGCCCGAATTCAGGAAGAACGCATTCGGGTGCCAGATTTTCAAAAACTCATGATGCTGGCCAAAACCTACGTTTCCTATCGGACAATTTAATGGAGGTTGATAAATAAAAGAGCAGCTTTTTGTTTAGAGCAGAAAGCTGCTCTTTTATTTGCTATCCCGTAGGTATTCAAAATCAACTAAAGCCAAGTAAAAGCTTAATTTCTAGGCTTATAGCTGCATTTTACGTTAACATCCATTCGCAGGTGGTACCTCAAAGACCAAATAAAAATATAATTATTTACATAATATAGTTGACATATTCCGACTTAGGTAATATTCTGAGTTTATTAAAATAGGTTTATTATTAATCTAAGTTTTATAAAAAAACATAGTAAGTGTATTGACTATATTGAAAAACGACTAATTTTATTCCAGATTTTTAGTAAACGGTCAGTTTAGGTCCATTTTGAGGTTGAAGGTAGTCTTATAAAGAAATTGGATTTAAGTAATAGTTGCCCATTATCCGTTTACAATCTCCGCCCGGTATAGAAACATTCATTATCCTTATATAACAGAAATCGGTGACCTGCCAGGGTCACCGATTTCAAGTACTGGAAATTTCGTCTGTAACGCCAATCACTCGACGAAACTCCGGTTTTGATTTCCATGTGTCTGTTTACATGTACCAAAACAAAGCAAAAGTATGAAAAAAAAGTACCACACTCTCCTGGAGGTGGCTGGGCAAAGGAATTTTAAGAGTAAATTAATTCTCCCCGCACTGGTCCTGGGATTAAGCCCGATTGTTTCCGGGGTAAACTTGTCCGAAAAAGTAAAAGTGCCTACCAGTCTGACTATCAGTGCCCCTGTTGATCGCGTGATTACAGGAAAGGTAACAGACAAAGAATCAAAAGAAGGGTTACCGGGTGTGTCGGTTCAGGTCAAAGGAACCAGCATCGGTACTACGACGGATGCTCAGGGAAGATACAAACTGAGCGTTCCCGACCAGCAAAGTGTAGTGGTGTTTTCGTTCGTGGGCTACACGCCAATTGAACAACCCATTTCTTCACAAACTACACTGGACGTTGAATTAGCCACTAATTCAAAAGACTTAACGGAAGTATTAGTGGTGGGCTACGGTACGCAAACCAAGAAAGAGTTTACGGGTTCGGCAGCAAGTATCAATAGTGAGAAACTCAAAGAAATTCCCGTGCAAAGTTTTGACCAGGCTCTGGCGGGCCGGGCAGCCGGGGTGAATATTGCCGTAGCCAATGGCGTACTTAACAATGCTCCCGTAATTCGGATTCGGGGGATCAACTCGATTTCTCTAAGTTCCTATCCATTAATTGTAGTGGATGGTATCCCTTTAACCACTGGTAGTGTGGGTAACGGTAACGTCCCTAATAACCCGCTGGGGGATATTAACCCTTCGGATATTGAGTCCATTGATGTGTTGAAAGATGCTGCTTCCACGGCCATTTACGGTTCGCGGGCGGCAGCTGGGGTGTTGTTAATCACCACAAAAAGAGGGAAAGAAGGACGGGTGAAAGTGGGTTACGACGGCTGGGTCGGTGTGACGAGTCCCGTGCGTTTGCCTAAACTGCTCGGTGCGGAAGACTACATGATGATTAAGAACGAAGCGGTTAATAACAAGAAAATCATTGAAGGTAACGCTAATAATGCTAATGTTCCTTCCCAGTTATTTTTCCCTTCTTATAATGCCGACGGTTCACTGGTGCAAACCAACTGGTACGATCACATTTTCCAAACAGGAGTTTCGCAAAACCACGCTGTTAACGTAAGTGGTGGTAATAAAACAACGAGTTATTTCTTCTCGACTAACTATTCCGATCAGAACGGGATTTTGCGAACCAATAACTTTAAACGGAAAGGAATTCGCCTGAACCTGGATCATCAGGTTAATAAATGGCTGAAGCTAAGGGGAAGTATTAATTATACTAACTCTTTTAACAAGTCACCCAATTCTGGCTCACTGGAGGGTAATGCACAACTTATCGTGGGGGCTGCCCGGATGGCCTATACGTTGGCACCTAACGTAGCAGCTTATAAAGAGGATGGTACCCCTAACATCAGGGATGTAAACGCAGGATCTATCAATGACGGAGGACCTATCAATAATGATGGGAACAAAGTGGTTAGTGTTTATTTTAACCCTGTCGCACTTTTTAAGCTGGCGAGTTATACTTCTGAAAATGATCGTATCCTGGCTAATATCGGGTGCGACTTTTAGTCTTCTGAAAGGGCTTAGTTTTACAACTAATTACTCTATTGACCGTCTAAGAAATGAGAATATTACCTCATTAAGTGCTGTCCGGGGGAGTAGTTCTTCTACCAATGGCTCGGTAACTAATATTACCGGTCTTCGGAATAACTGGAATTTCACCAATACGCTGAATTATGACACTCGTTTTGGAAAAAGCCACCTAACTGCATTACTAGGTTATGATGCTCAGGTGTTTGATACTAACATATGGGGAGTGAACGTAACTCAGGCGGCTGACCCTTACTTTGATGATTACCAGGGAACATGGGGTAATATTACGCCTTCAGGAAACAGCCTCTTTAATCGATCCTTCCTGTCGATGTTCTCAAGGGTAACGTATGACTTTAATGACCGTTACTTTTTTACGATAAACTTTAGAAGGGATGGTAATTCTTCTTTAGGATCAGATAAGAAGTGGGGTAACTTCGGAGGTATCTCTGGTGGCTGGTCTTTGTCCGAAGAAGAATTCTACAAAGCTTCTTCGCTGAGCAAGGTCATGACCAGTGCTAAGCTGAGAGCTAGCTGGGGACGGGTAGGAAATGGGAACCTTAACAGCCCATATGCTTCTTTAAACCTATATTCTTCATCGCTTTACGGAACGGTGCCTACCTGGGCATATAATCAGGCGGGCAATGCCAATTTAGGTTGGGAGACTTCGCAACAGACCAACGTAGGAGCTGACCTGGATTTCTGGAATGGTAAGCTTCAGGTAGAATTAACGTATTTTAATAATAACGTTGATGGCTTGATTCTGAATGTTCCACAAGCCCCATCCAAGGGAATCCCTAATAACGCTATTTTATCTAACGTAGGATCCTTATCTAACAAAGGACTTGAATTAGGCATTAACTCGACGGTAATTCGTAAATCGGACTTCTCCTGGAATATCAGCTTCAACTATTCCCGTCTGAGTAACAAAGTGACCTCTTTGGCTAGTGATGGGAAGCCTATTTTAAGCACTACTGCCAGTTCAGCTAATATCTTCAATATCACACAGGTAGGTTCGTCGGTAGGGACGCTCTACGGTGCTATTACCGACGGTATTAACCCTGAAAACGGACAGCGTATTTTCATTAACGCTGCTGGAGAGCGGGTGCAGTATAGTTTGGCAGTTCCTACTGATGGAAATTCCTGGACATATCTGGATGGGAGAGCTGCCCCTGCTATTACAGCTAATGACTACAAACCTATGGGTAATGCTCTGCCTAAATGGTATGGTGGATTTAATAATACGTTCCGTTATAAGAACTTTGATCTGAATGTAAACTTTACCTACTCTGGTGGTAACTACATTTTAAACGGGAATACGGGTACCTGGCTGGATCAACGGATGTTTAATAACTCCAAAAAAGTACTCAATCGCTGGACAACTCCGGGTCAAGTTACGGATGTACCTCGTCTGGTTTATGGAGACAACTTTGCTGCGGCTAATATTCCAAACATTTCAGCTTATGTAGAGAAAGGAGATTTCCTTCGGTTGCAAAACCTGGTGTTAGGCTACAAACTACCTGCTGCTGTATTTGGACAATCGGGTATTAGCTCGCTTCGTGTGTATGCCCAGGCCTCTAATGTATTTCTTCTTACGAAGTACTCAGGCGTAGAACCTGAATCTTCCGTAAATGGCAATACTAATACTTCACCAGGTATTGAATATAACTCTTTGGGGAATGGCCGTACCATCACGTTTGGTGTGAATCTTAGCTTCTAGAAATGATCTTCTGAATGGATTAAGCAATCTTGGCATGAAAAATAAAATATTATCTACCGTAACTTACTTAATTACGGGAGGGCTTTTACTAATGGTATCTTCCTGTAATGAATCCAAATATCTGGATACCATTCCTCCTACTCAGGTAAACGCTAACGATATCTTTGACACCCCGAGTCGTATACTTGGGCTAGTCAACGGAACCTATAAATCTTTGAAGGATGCCAACTACTTCGGCGGACGTTTTCAGCTCTATCTGGATGTCCGTGGAGAGGATTTCATTAATACTACGGGTAATAGTTTTACGGGTTACGATAGCTGGGCAAACCGCTATAACTCGGGCTCGAATGATATTAATAACCTGTGGACGGCAGCCTATGCTACCATTAACCAGGCTAACATCATCATTGATGGTATTCCTAAAAATCCAGGGATTGTTTCAGATGAGTTAGGGAATCAATACATCGCTGAAGCTAAGTTTTTACGGGCCTTATCTTATTATAGCATTGTAACGGTATTTGGACAGCCTTACAATAAAAATAATGGAACGTCGCCGGGGGTACCCTTACGGTTACAGCCTGAAACGACAATGGAGAATAACGATTTAGCCCGTAGTACGGTAGCGGAAGTGTATGCCCAAGTCTTAAAAGATTTGAATGATGCCGAAGCAGGTTTACCGACAGATTACACCGGCTCAACGGCTCTAACCCTAAAAGTTACCAGAGCTCACCGAAATACAGCCATAGCACTGAAAACACGGGTGTATTTAAACATGGGGAATTACGCAAAAGTGGTAGAAGAAGCTAAGAAAATTGTGCCTCAAACAGTAGCTCCTTTCTCCGCTACTACCGGAGTGAAGCATGCTTTACAGTCTAATATTATTTCTGTGATTACTACAGATTATACAACTACTGAATCCATCCTTTCAGCTCCCTTTAGCACACTTGATATGTATAGTGGTCAGTCGGCTATTGGATATATCTATAATAACGTAGCTGAGTACTATCTGAACCCAACGGGGATTTTAGGTTCTTCTCAGTGGCCTACTACCGATGCCAGAAGAGGCTTTCTGAGAGCGAGTGGCTCTACTAATTATCTTTCTAAATTTGGCCGTACTGCCCCTTACCTAATTTACATGCCTTTGATTCGTTATTCCGAGGTACTGCTAAATTACGCTGAAGCAGCAGCAGAAACGGGAGATTTAACCTTGGCCACGAATTTACTTAAAGCCGTCCATGCTCGTTCAGATGCTTCCTACACCTTTCCGGCCTCTGCAACAGCTACGAAAGACGCTCTAATCAGTTCAATTCTTGTGGAAAGAAGAATTGAACTGTTGGGAGAAGGCTTCCGCTCCAATGATTTGCTACGTAGATTGCAAACTATTCCAGCAAAAACAGGTCCTACTGTAAGTGCTAATGCAGTATCTCCGGCTGCTGAGAACTATATCTGGCCAATCTCTAACAGTGAAATTGTAAATAATAGGCTTATTAATCAGTAGAAATCAGGATTACTTAAAACGGCCTGCTTCCTGTTTACATGGGGGGCAGGCCGTTTTTGTATGAATAATAAAGTAACAAACACTCTTTATATATACTGACAATGGTAATGAATCAGCGGTTACGGAAATATCCGTTAATTGCGGAAGTATAATGAGAAAGATAACCAGAGAATATTCATGTCAGTAAACAAGGATGAAATCAAGTTCCCTCTATTTCACTCTTACCTAAAACGATTTGTAGATTTAACGGATAACGAGTGGCTTGCTCTGGAGGAACAGCTACGGGTGAGGAAACTTCCCAAAAAACAACATCTCATTAGACAGGGTGAACAGGCTAAAGAGATTTTCTTCCTCATCAGTGGTTCTGCCCGGCTTTATTACGAGAAAGACGGTGACGAAAAAACGACTTACTTCTTTTTTGAAAATAACCTGGTTGGCGACTACTTGGGTTGCTTAACAAGTCAGCCGAGTACGATCAATATTCAGGCCCTGGAAGATTGCGAGCTGATGTATTTTAAGTATGAAACCCTAACCAAGCTATATGAGCAATTTCCCGTCTATCAGATTTTCGGGCGTAAGCTGGCGGAGTATTTATTCATGGGGCTGGACATACGACTAGCCGAGTTACTAACCCTAACTCCAGAAGAACGTTATCTGAAATTCATCAACACGTCAATTAAACGTAAGATTCTCGAACGCATTCCTCAGCAGTATATCGCTTCTTACCTGGGGATAACTCCCGTTTCACTAAGTCGCATTCGCCGCCGGATTGCCACTTCCTGATTTATTAACTTATGTAAAGAATTTTACCCTGTTCTCCATCGGACCTTTATAGCGAATCAAAAACCACAACAAATACTGTTGTTATGAAAACGCTCATAAAGTTTGAAGAAGCCGCTCAAGTTATTCTTTCCCTTGTCTTATTTGCCCAGTTACCGTTTGCCTGGTGGGTGTTTCCGGCTTTACTATTAGTTCCTGATGTAAGTATGGTGGGTTACGTCTTTAATAGTAAAACAGGAGCTTTTATTTATAATGTATTTCATCACAAAGCAGTAGCTATTTTGATCGGAGTCCTGGGTTTCTATCTTGGTAATGAATATGTATTGCTGGCAGGTATTATCTTATTCGGTCATTCTTCGATGGATCGGATGTTTGGGTATGGGTTGAAGTTTGATACGGGTTTTGGATATACGCATTTGGGAGAGATTGGGGATTTGAAGAAGTAATCGTTATTATGGCTCCAAATGCTCATTCGATCAGCTCTGTTGATTGATTGGGGAATGTCAATTAATTCATTGAAGAAAATAATCTAGATAAAAAGCTTTTAGTCTTATATGATTTATTGCTAGTACGCTTAATAAGAAACTTATAATAAGTTGTTGAGTTACCAATATCTTCTTTACCATCTTGATTGATAATAAAGAACAAAGAATTATTGTTTTCATAACTTGAAAATCGAACGTAAGAGTTATCACTCCATTCCTTTGTGGTTTCCCCCTCAAAATAGTGAAAATGGTAAGCTCCGTCCTGAAAGGCTACTATTATTTTATCATTGTCGAAATTTTGCATAGTTACATAATCATATTCTTTTTTCAGGAAACCAAATCCAGAATATCTTACCCCTAAACTTGCAAAATTTTTATAAAATGCATTGTATTCTTTTACTAAATATATTTTATCATACTTTTTTTCAATCCATACTTTTCCGCCTTTAGAATTCACTAATTCAAATATTTCCGTCTTTACACATTCATAAAAATAGTGAACAGATATTCCTTCATCCTTCAAATGATGACGTTGCCAATAGTTACCCACCCAGATACTTCGATTCAGAAGTGAATAATTTTGATTATCGATAATTATGTTTTCTCCGGGTTCTATAGGCTCAGTTGATTTATAGTTTACGTTATATACCTTGTTTTGATAGAAGGATTTTAATTTGTTGTTGACTACCATATGTACATGTTGACAGTACTTACAGTTTATAAAAGTAGAGGTAGATAAAATGCGATATATAGGTTGGTAGCAATTAAGACAATGAAAAAGCATAGATTATATGATTTTTCATTAAAGGTAATTTAGAATTTAAAGTCTACATTAAAATATTGATGAATGGTTATTTTGAAATTTAATAAAAGTTAAAATTTATTTAACTTTAGCTAGTTATTCGGCAGAGCCGAGCGACTGTGAAAATTATTAAATGAATTCGTATTATTCTATATCCCAAATTACATCATTAATATTAATTACGCTTATGAAAAAAGGTTTTTACCTTACCCTCGCTTCACTTACGTTACTACTGTCAGGATGCTCTAAGCATAATTATGAAAGCTCATTTAGGAATACTCTTCAGGAAAAAACATCAGAGCAGTATCTGAATCAGCTCAGAAATACTATTGACGAATCGAAACTAGACCAGATGCTAGTGTTAAAAAGCCTTCCTGCTAAAAAGAGCTTCTATATAAATACCTTGAACTCGGGAGAACGCTATTATTTCTGGGTTCGGAAGTTTAATCACTATGCATCTCTTTCAGACGCTACTGCTGAACAAAAAGCCTTACTTAAAGAACTTGTGAGTCATCTAAAACCAGAATTCTTTTCTAATCCTGCACAGGGAAACCAATTTGCAGAAGGTTATATGGCCGAATGGAATAAAAAAGCACTGACTGCCTTTGATAAAGGCAATTTGGCAACCCTCACAAGTACGCTGGAATACACGCGTTAGCTTTTTAGATTTTCCCGCAGTTGCCCAACTCTACCAGACAAAACAAGATACGGAAAACGAAAGTAATTCAATAAACAAAAAGCCCGCCGCAAAACTTTGCGGCGGGCTTTACTATTAATACCAGCTATGACTTATTCAGCCGTAGCATATTCTTCCAAAGGAGGACAGGCACAGATCAGGTTACGATCTCCGTAGGCTGAATCGATGCGGCTTACCGTAGGCCAGAATTTGCTGGCTTTTACGTAAGGCAGCGGGAATACCGCTTTTTCACGCGAGTAAGGACGATTCCAGGCATCTGAAAGAACCACAAACTGAGTGTGAGGAGCCATTTTCAAAACGTTAACCGTTTTATCCGCTTCGCCTTCTTCAATCTCTCTAATCTCGTTACGGATGGCAATCATGGCATCACAGAAACGATCCAGTTCTGCTTTAGACTCTGATTCGGTAGGCTCCACCATCAGCGTTCCGGCTACGGGGAACGAAAGGGTAGGAGCGTGGAAACCGTAATCCATTAAACGTTTAGCGATGTCTTCGGCTTCAATGCCTACTGATTGCTTGAACGGACGACAGTCGAGAATCATCTCGTGAGCACAGCGGCCTTGCGAACCTACGTACAGCACGGGGAAGTGTGATTCCAGACGAGCCTTGATGTAGTTGGCGTTCAGAATGGCCGTTTCTGTCGCGTGCGTCAGACCTTCGCCGCCCATCATCGCGATGTAGGCGTAAGAAATCGTCAGGATGCTCGCTGAACCATACGGAGCTGCCGAAACGGCTGAGATGGCCTGCTCGCCACCCACGCCTTCTACCACAGCGTGACCGGGCAGGAAGGGAGCCAGGTGAGCCGCTACACCGATGGGACCCATGCCAGGACCGCCACCACCGTGAGGAATACAGAACGTTTTATGCAGGTTCAGGTGGCAAACGTCTGCTCCAATCGTACCAGGAGAGGTAAGTCCTACCTGAGCGTTCATGTTTGCTCCATCCATATATACCTGACCACCGTGCTGGTGAATCAGATTACAAATTTCGATGATCGACTCTTCGAATACGCCGTGCGTCGAAGGGTAAGTAACCATCAGACAGGACAGGTTTTCACTGTACTGCTCGGCTTTGGCTTTTAAATCAGCCAGGTCGATGTTCCCGTTCTCGTCGGTTTTGGTAACGACTACCTTCATACCCGCCATAACGGCTGAGGCAGGGTTGGTTCCGTGAGCAGAAGCGGGAATCAGAGCGATGTTGCGATGGCTATTACCCTGAGCTTCGTGATACGCCCGAATCACCATCAGACCCGCGTATTCACCCTGGGCACCTGAGTTAGGTTGCAGAGACATGGCCGCAAAACCTGTGATTTCACAAAGCCAGTCGTTGAGGTTTTTAAATAACTGCTGGTAACCCGCCGCCTGAGCTTTAGGAGCAAAGGGGTGAAGTTTACCAAACTCAGGCCAGGTTACCGGAATCATTTCGGTTGTGGCGTTGAGCTTCATAGTACACGATCCCAGTGAGATCATGGAGTGTACCAGCGATAAGTCTTTATTTTCCAGCGATTTCAGATAACGTAACATTTCGTGCTCGGAATGATGCGTATTGAAAACGGGGTTTGTTAAGTAAGCAGATTCCCGGGTAAGAACTTCGTTAAACTCCCAGGTTAAGGCTGATTCAATTTCCGACAGGTTAACACTTTTGCTTACCAGTGTCGAGAAGATGTTGATCAGTTCAACGGCATCCTGATAGGTTTTTACTTCGTCAAACGAAATACCAACCAGATTATCTCCGAAGTAACGCAGGTTGATTTCAGCGGCTTCTGTGGCAGCTTTCACCACATTTTCATCCGAAACTTTTACCTGAATGGTGTCAAAGAAAGCTTCTGTTACTACTTCATAACCCAGTTCCTTAAGGGCCAGAGCCGTCAGTTGCGTTAAAGCATGCGTGCGGTGAGCAATTTTCTGCAAGCCTTCAGGGCCGTGGTATACGGCATAAGCCGCCGCCATTACCGAAAGAAGTACCTGAGCTGTACAAATATTAGAAGTGGCTTTCTCGCGGCGAATGTGCTGCTCACGAGTTTGCAGAGCCATGCGAAGGGCACGGTTTCCTTCCGCATCTACCGATACCCCGATGATACGACCGGGCATCTGGCGTTTGTAATCGTCTTTGGTAGCAAAGTAACCCGCGTGTGGTCCGCCGTAACCCATGGGTACGCCAAAACGCTGAGCAGAGCCTACTACTACGTCCGCACCCATTTCACCAGGAGCTTTCAGTAAAGTAAGAGCCAGTAGATCCGCCGCTACTACTACTTTGATATCTAAGTCGTGAGCAGAGGCAATCCAGTCACCGTAATCAAATACAGCTCCGTCGGTGGCGGGGTATTGTAATAAAGCACCGAAGATGCTTTCGTTGGTCAAATCAACCGTGCGGTGATCACCCACCATGATTTTGACCCCAATCGGAGTAGCCCTCGTATAAAGCAGGTCAATCGTTTGTGGGTGGCATCGATCTGAAACAAAGAACGTATCTGCTTTCGCCTTGGCTCCTTTTTTCAGGGCATGTAATAAATGCAGAGCTTCCGCAGCGGCTGTGGCTTCATCCAACAGAGAAGCATTGGCGATTTCCATGCCCGTTAATTCCAAAATCATGGTTTGGAAATTCAGCAGCATTTCCAGGCGTCCCTGCGAAATCTCGGCCTGATAAGGCGTATAGGCCGTGTACCAGGCGGGATTTTCCAGAATATTACGCAGAATTACATTAGGGGTATACGTATCGTAGTAACCCGTACCGATGTAGCTCTTGAAGACTTTATTTTGACTGGCAAGCTTCTTGAAATCGTCCAAAAATTGGAATTCCGTTTGAGCGGGAGGAAGATTCAAGGCATTAGCCCGGCGAATGGCCGAAGGTACTGTTTGGTTGATGAGTTCTTCAACCGAAGTTACGCCAATTTCAGCCAGCATAGCCTGACGATCGGCCTCATCTGCATTATTATGACGATTTTCGAAAAGTTCCTGGTAACGAAGAGCAACCTGCATGGAGCATTATTGTTGATGGAAACAAAGGACAAATATACACAGAAAAGACGGCCCTTGTGCAGAAGAAAGAACTAGGATTTTTACAAAATTCATAGTTAGGTAATAACCTGCTTAGACGATCGGATCACAAGGATTATCTTTGACTTTTTGCAAATCCGGTAGTCCATGAATTACCTTAGTTTTCTTCTAACCGTTCTAAAGTAAGAATTCGATTCATTTCCAGGAAGTTCGCTTGTCTGGATTAAATTTTTACTGGTAGAGATTATTTCATTAATGAACACAGCTATGTCAAAGCAACCAGCTGCAGAGCAGAACGATCAAATCGAAATCGAATTGTCCGAAGAAATGGCAGAGGGTACTTATTCGAATCTGGCCATTATCTCGCATTCCCAAAGCGAATTTGTTATTGATTTTGTACGATTAATGCCTAACGTTCCTAAAGCAAAAGTAAAATCACGTGTAATCATCACGCCCGACCATGCCTTGCGGTTGATGCATGCCTTGCAGGATAACCTGGCTAAATACGAAGAAAACTACGGCCCCATTAACGAAGGTGGCGGGCATTCCGGTTTTCAACTTCCCTACACGGGTCCCGTAGGAGAAGCTTAATCAAACGGCTGGCGATTGCTGGCCGTTTTTGTTTGGGGGGAAGATTGGTAGAACTTAATAAACCTCCAAAGTACTGGTAGATCATTCAATAACTTCATGCTGGGGTTGAAAGTACATCCTTATCCTGCCGTTGCCAGCTTTTTCGCTGGCAACAGGTGTTACTTGAAGGACTCCCTCGAATAGATCATTCAGTGCCAACCAGACCGGGCTCATCCATCAGGAAATCCCGGGTTGACACCCGGAGCTATTCATATGGAACCCCTCTGGGGTTTTAAGTTGAATGATTTGCAAGTCCAGAGGACTTGAATAACCCCAGTCTGGATAGCACCGTATGCCAATCCATAAAATAAAAATCATTTCAAAAACCGAAGAAAGGCCCCAAACCTGCGTTTGCTTAGGTATTCCAGATCTTCTTCAAAAGCATAGGCTTCCTTTTCAAAACTAATAGCCCGGTAAGCAGCGTGATGAGATTTACCTTTCAATCGATGGTAATAATACTCGCTAACGTACCAGAGATAAAAGGGCAAAATCAGCCACTCCGCCTGTTGACGAATATGAATGCGTTCATGATTCATCAGCGAGGCTGAGGGACGGGGCGTACTAACAATAATAAACGGCCAAAGGGTAATACCATTCACCCCAAGCCCCGGCCAATAAAGCGTTAATGGCCATCCGGTATACTTTAGAAATCTGATTTTCAGTGATTAGTTGTCCGTTTGCTATTGACAGTTTTCAATTAAGGAGAGTGAACGGGCTCGTAATTGTGAAGGTAAAGAGAAATACTAAAAAGGTTAATAGCAAGCAACAGAAAACTATAAACTGAAAACTCCAACTTATCTTTGCATCATCATCTGAGGGAAGCCTCTTCATTCATTTCTATTATTCTTACATGTTTAATCCCGGTGTTCGGTTTGGCCTATTGGGCGGCGGCCAGTTAGGTCGTATGCTCCTACAGGTTGCCATTGATTTTGACTTATCCATTAAAGTACTTGATCCTGATGCTCAGGCTTCCTGTGCGGAAATCGCCCCCGAATTTGTGGTAGGGTCTTTTCAGGATTTTGATACCGTCTATGCGTTTGGTAAAGACCTGGAAGTAATAACAATTGAAATTGAGGCAGTGAATCTCGATGCCCTGAAAAAGCTGCAAAGCGAAGGCGTTCGGGTATTTCCTCAGCCCGAAATTGTTGAGATTATTCAGGACAAACGCCTGCAAAAACAATTCTACCGCGATCATAACCTGCCTACTTCTGATTTTGTGTTAGTCGAAAATCAGGCAGATGCCCGTCGTCACGCAGATTTTCTGCCTGCTTTTAATAAGTTGGGGAAAGGCGGTTACGATGGTCGTGGCGTACAAAGAATTGCTACGGCTGCTGATTTCGACAAAGCATTCGATGCTCCGGGGTTATTGGAAAAAGCCGTTGATTTTGAAAAGGAATTAGCCGTCATCGTCGCTCGTAATGAGCGGGGAGACGTCAAGACATTCCCTACTGTAGAAATGGTTTTCCATCCCGAAGCCAACATGGTGGATTATCTGTTTGCTCCGGCCTCGATTCCCGCTGAAGTAGATGCCCGGGCTCAGTTTATTGCCAGCCGTACAGCCGAAGCTTTTGGCATTGTGGGTCTTCTCGCCGTTGAAATGTTCTTAACTAAAGACGGCGAAATTCTCATTAACGAAGTAGCTCCCCGTCCGCATAACAGTGGGCATCATACGCTGCGGGCTAACGACGTAAGTCAGTTTGAGCAGCACTTACGGGCTGTATTGAACTGGCCTTTGGGCGACACAAAAGCCCATTCCTATGCGGCTATGATTAACCTGTTGGGAGCTGAAGGCTACGAAGGCGAAGCTAAGTATGAAGGCATGGAGACCCTGCTGGAAACCCCCGGCGTGCATCCTTTCCTCTATGGCAAAAAAATTACCAAGCCTTTCCGCAAAATGGGCCATATTACCGTCGTAGACAAGGAACTTGAAACGTTGAAAAAGAAGGTAGAAGCCCTTAAAAACGCCGTTCGCATCATCTCATAAATCTAGTTTTTAGTTGTTTGTTAAGGGTTGTTAGGAAGAGTAAAGACTTTAACTTTCATCAGCTAACAACAAACAACCATCAACCGATAACTCAAATAAAATGGTAGGTATTATCATGGGCAGCATTTCTGATTTGAAAGTCATGCAGGAAGCTGTCGACGTATGTAATGAATTTGGAGTAGCTTACGAAATTGACATCGTTTCGGCTCACCGTACACCTCTGAAAATGATTGAGTACGCTCAGCAGGCCCGTCAACGGGGTGTAGAAGTGATTATTGCGGGTGCCGGCGGAGCTGCTCACTTGCCCGGCATGGTGGCTGCTGTGACGACTTTACCCGTTATCGGCGTTCCGGTGAAATCTTCCAATTCTATTGACGGTTGGGATTCAGTTCTTTCCATTTTGCAAATGCCCGGTGGCGTACCCGTCGCAACGGTGGCTTTAAATGGAGCAAAAAATGCCGGAATTCTGGCCGTTCAAATTATTGGTGTAGCAAATAAAGAAATCGCTGATAAATTACAGGCGTATAAAATTTCGTTAGAAGCCAAAGTGGCCGAAATGAGTCAGCAGGCCCGCGAAGGATTACCGCCGGTATAAAACAAAAAGGGTACTTCCGGGATTTACTAATTAATCATTCAGCCCCAATCTTAACGTATGGAAGAGCGAAACCAACGACCCAAAGAAGGTTCCAGTTTACCCACAATTACGCTGGGAGTATTGGCTATTATCGTAGCGGCTTTACTTTACATTGGTTATGCTTACTTTATGGATGAGGACGCCGTAACGCTAACGCCTCAGAAAGTAGAAAAGTCGGCGGTTACCGAAAACACTGCCGATAACATGGATTCGGACGTTCCCACGCCTACGGCTGTTGAGCCCGAGGCCATTGACGCTACACCTTCGGCAGCTACTACCAGTACGAGCTCGGAGGAAGCAGCTTCGGAATCCAAGCAAACGGCTAAAACTGCTGAGGTAAAAAAAGAGAAAGCTTCCGAAACGAAAGTAGCCAAGACCGAAGAAACTAAATCGGTTAGCTCCAGGGGTGGAAATATTTCTTATAAAGTAACCGGTGGCCAAACCTTCTATAGCGTGGCTACTAAATACGGATTATCCGCTAGTCAGCTTAAGTCAGCAAACCCCGATGTGGACCCTGACAAATTACAGGCAGGAAAAAGTCTGAAGATTCCCGTTTATGCCACACATACGGTAGGGAAGGGAGACATTTTGCGGGTAGTTGCTGAAAAATACGGCGTTTCTGTAGATGCCCTGATGAAGGCCAATGGAAAGACGAAAAACTACGTAGAGAAGGGTGAAAAGTTAATTATTCCGTATCCTAAAAAATAACCTAAGCTCTTCTAATTGTTCCAAAAAATGCGGCTTTACCCCGGTAACGCCGCATTTTTTATTACTAAAAAAGCAGATGGATTTATAAAAATTTTGAAAATAGGGGCTTTGGTGGTTTTGATTTTCCGAAAACTTAGCGTAAGTTTGAACATCATTTATTGTTTTCATGGCTTTTACGGGAAAGACTCGGTGGAATCCGCCGGGTTTTTTTATTTCCAAGGTTTTGCAAAATTTGCAAACTACTTTCACCTGCCGTCCGGATTTCTGCCTGCACTTCTCGTACCCCCTTCTACTAAGGTTAGCGTACCCTAAGCCATTTTCTTTCAGTCGCAAGCGTGGATGATTCCCCTAAAAAGCTTACCAGTCATTTCACTAGTAGCCATGGTTACCGCTGTTGGCTTTTCCACCAAGTGAACACCATAAAAAAACGGCAACCCTTTGCAGAGTTGCCGATGCATGGCGGTAAACTTTACTAGTTAGATTATTTGCGAGCGGCAGCTTCTTCTTCCGTCAGATAAATGTAACGAACAGAAGCAGCAGTCGTGATGCGAACGGGATGAACAACCATCCGATCTGCACTAGCAACGGTCAGGGAGTAATCGCCGTCGGGCAATTGGCTCAAGTCCATTTTCTGAGCTACGTGCGTTTCGTTTTTAGAAACATACTGCTCATTGATGATATTGTTTTTATGATCACGGACGGTAATCGTTAAACGCTGACCCGCTTGTTTATCAACGAAGCAGTAGAATTGCGTAGCGTTTTTACCCTTGAACACGTTCGTGTGAAAGGTAGCTTCCTTTGCTTCTTTATCTGTACCAGGATTCTTTTCGATGTCTGAAGCCTGAGCAACAAATGAACTTAAAGCGAATACTAAAGCGAGTGACTTGATGATGTTTTTCATGGCTATGATATGTAACAAAAATGGTCTTCGCGGCTAGAAGATGTTTTAATAGAAAATGTTGAAAGTAAAGTTTATTAGAACAAACAGGGCGACGAAATAATATTCTGTTAACATTGGCTCGTCTCCGGGCCTGCTGTATTCTTATAACGCTGGCAAAGGTAAGATTGTTAGCACGAAATGAACAAATATTTTTATATAAATTTTTGATTATCAGTAAGTTGAATAAGTAAAATACAATTTTCCCCAAAGCTGAGTGTAGCTGTTTACAAATTGCCGTATTTACGAATAACATCAAAAACGAAATTATATTCTGTTTTGACTGTTGCCGGGAATGGAGCTGTTGGGAAGACATTTGCTTTATCCACATAAAAATAAAGTCTTTAATCTTAGTAGATTAAAGACTTTATTAGTAGGAAAATTGTATTTTATTAAGGCTTGTCCCAGAAGACTCGGGTCTCTAAATCATCGGGTCCCTGACGGCTCACGGCTACATTATAATTCTCGGCATTTACAGACTGCTCTAAGATCGGGTAGGTAAGTCGCCGGATGAAATCTCCCGTAATGGTTCTGCCCGGATATTTATTGGGTGTTAAGACGGGAAAACCGCTTCTTCGCCAGTTGGCGAAAGCTTCCGGGCCGTTCAGGAAAGAAGCGACCCAGTACTGCGTATTAATCTGCTGAAGACCCGTCGCTGCCACGTAAGGTTGAGCCGCCAGGTAGGTATCAATGGCAGACTGAGGAATGGTCGCTGAGGCATCATAACTACTCATTTGGGCCATGTGAGCCGTAACGCCCGCCTGATAAAAATTAGCGGCACTGCCCGTAATCCAGCCCCGTTGAGCCGCTTCCGCTAGTAGTAACTGCGTTTGAGCGTGAGTAAGGTAAAAGTTAGGACCATCCACTTTTCCCAGCGTCCGCCGATTGACCTGCGAGTAATTCCATCCACCCGAGGGCACTCTTCCGGGAAAGTTGGGAGCCGTGGCAATCGAGCCGTCGTCGTAGCCGTAGGGCATGCCAATCTGATTGGCTGCCGTGCGATCCACCGTAGTTTGTTCGGGATTTTTACTGGGTTCTCCGTAACGAGCCGCAATGACCGTCAGGCGGGGGTCATTGGTTGTTTTCAGGAAATTCACGAAAGGAGCTCCCAAATAGAAATTGGCTTTTTCGGTATTATTCCAGAGGTTCCCCAGCGGATTGGTATAAATGCTGGTGTACTGAATTTTGACGTTGTCGTCGTTGGATTGAAAAACACCACCCTGAAAAGCTTTCTGGACGATACTTTGGGCTTTCGCCGCATCTACTTTAGTATAACGCATGCCAATTCTCAGCATGAGCGAATAGGCCAGTCTCCGCCATTGGGCAATATTCCCCTGATAAAACAAATCTCCGGTTTCAATTCGCTTGCTGGCGTTCAGTCCCGCAATAGCCTGGTCGAGTTCCTTCACCAGATCCGTGTAAATTTCCGCCTGAGGATCATACTTAGGTAACTTGTTTCCGCTAATAAAGGCTTTACCTGCATCGAAATAAGGTACATCCCCATACGTATCTACCAGCACCTGAAATACATAAACCCTCCAGATTCGGGACATGTGGTAGAGGTTGCTGCGGGTGCTATCGTTCTGGGTCTGGTTCATCACGGCGGTAAGTAGCTTGATGGGACCATTATTGCCATTATTGGTTCCGCTGTAGAGATAAAGCCAATTCACCCGCGTGTTGTCGCGGTTATCCTGATTGAAGTTAGCTCCGGTATTCAGACCTCCAAACGGGGTATTGGTCTGCTGAACAATAGCCGATTCATAGAACATGGTCTGAGAGGCCAGGGTCGTATTGAGCTGAGCATTGGAAAACAAATACAAAGGATCAATGCTGGTAGACTGAACCGGGTTTGTGTTAATACTTTCGAAGTTTTTATCGCAACTGATCAAACCAGTGGCCAGAGCGACAAGAGCCAGTATTTTTTTCATGGAGATTAGAATTTCAGGTTCAGATTCATGCCGTAACTGCGGGTAGTAGGCAGGGTGTGCGTTTCAATACCCTGAATGTTATCCGAGGCTCCGTTAACGGCTTCTGGATCGAGGTTAGGCAGGTGCTTTTTAATCAGCAGGACGTTATTACAAAGGGCAGAAAGGCTTAGGGACTTCACAAATCCTTTATTCAGGAAGCGGGAAAGATCATAACTCACCGAGAGCGAACGCCACCGAATGAAGCTGGCATTATACACGAAGCGTTCTGCATTATTGGTACTGCGGTAGCTGGAGTAAAAATCCTCGGCTTCTACCCGAGTGGTATTAGGAGCTCCTTCGGCGGTTACGCCTTCAAATAATACACCACCTTCCCGACCAACTAATGATTCTTTAGAAAGTCCGTGACGCAGGAAATTCAGGTTTGAATTCGAGATGATTTTATGACCGCCCTTAAAGTCAATTTGCGTGAAGATTTTAAAGCCCGCTACATTGAACGTATTAATCCAGCCGCCCGTGTATTTGGGGATGGCACTTCCAAAAGTGGTAATAGGGCCCGCCACGGGTTTACCGCCCGCGGTAATGATTCTTCCCTGATTGTCGCGTTTGTAAGCAATGCCTCGTAGCGATGCCATCGGCATGCCGACTTCGTGCCATACTTCGCCGAAGAAATCTCCCTGACCTACTTTTAAACGAGCCTGACCGTCGGCCAGAGCCAGTACTTCACTTTGGTTATAGGTAAAGTTAAAAGTCGTTTCCCAAGTGAACTTTTCCTTTTTCACCGGAACCAGCGTGAGTAAGACTTCAATTCCCTTGTTACGCAGCTGACCCACGTTCACTTTGGATTTGTTATAACCTGAAGCCGTCGAAATATCTACGTTG
The DNA here is from genome assembly GCF_031453245.1 of Siphonobacter sp. SORGH_AS_0500. Lineage (NCBI taxonomy): Bacteria > Pseudomonadati > Bacteroidota > Cytophagia > Cytophagales > Cytophagaceae > Siphonobacter > Siphonobacter sp. SORGH_AS_0500. The sequence continues at coordinate 4,459,793 of NZ_JAVIYT010000001.1, read as the reverse complement.
AGAATTTCATCAACTGTCTTTTTATTATAGTAAGCTACATCCAGATTGATCCGATTATCGAGTGTTCGGAACTCCAGCCCCAGTTCAGCTTCTTTTACCTTGAGTGGCATCAGGTTATTATTGGGACTAACATCGGTAGCAATATAGCCCAGAGCTTGCCCCTGGATGGAGTTGGCATTCAGGTTGTAATACAAATTGTTTTGATACGGATCGGTATCTCCGCCGACTTCAGCGTAAGCCGCCCGGACTTTCATGAAATTCATCCAGCGTGGGCGTTCTTTGAAGGCATCACTGAGCACAAAACTGGCACTCACACTAGGGTAGAGGTAACTATTCGATTGCGGGTTCAGGGTAGAAAACCAGTCGTTGCGGGCCGTAGCATTTAAAAACAGGAAGTTTTTATAGGAAAGCTCCGCTACGCCGTAGAGAGAATTGACCTGCTTGCGGGTATAGGCATACTGAGGTTCTTTATTCTGACCATTCATGATGGTGTATAGATCCCTAATGTAAAAGTTAGTGGCCGAAACGTTACTGTTGGTATAAATCTGCTGGAGCGAGTTGCCTCCCAGCGTTATATCCAGTCCGAAAACGCCTAGTTTATGCGTTGATCCAATCAGAAAGTCCAGATTTCGCTCACGGAAGGTAGAGATTTCCTGATAGAAGTAACCGTTAAAGCCAGTAGCCGCGGCGGCTAGGGATCGCGTACCCGTAGGGCGGTTAAAGTCATAAGGACGCGTGAAGTAATCCTGGCCAATCCGGCCCTGAGCGTAGAGCCAGTCCGTGAGTTGATAGCGAACGGAAGCATTACCAAAAATCCGATCCCGGCGTACGTGTTCAAAGCGGTCGTAAGCCACCCAGTAAGGGTTATTGCGGTTGGTAAAACGAGAGGTAGCCAGCTCAAACCCATTCGCATCGTATCGGTTATCCTCCAGCGTTTTCATCGCTACCGATGTGGCTGTGGTATAGACCGTAGTATTGGCGTTCAGATCCTGCAAACCAATCTGGGGCGGGTTATGATTGTATTCGTTGGAATAGTTAGCATTTAACTGCACCGAGAGTTTTGGGGTGAAGTTGTAATTAAGCCCCAGATTCAAGATCTTCTTATGGTAATCGGAGTTAGGCATGATCGAGTTGGCATCCATGTTGGAAAATGAAATGCGGAACCCGCCTTTTTCATTACCGCCCGATAAAGCCACGGAGTTATTCCAACTGGTTCCAGTCCGGTAAAAATCCCGAATGCGGTGTTGCTGGGCCAGATAGGGGCGTTGTACCCCGTCGAACTGGTAGGTCGGCTTGCCATCGAATCGTTCTCCGAAGCTAAACACGCCCGAGCTTTGAGCATCTCCCACGCTTTGGGGCCGTTTGCCGTATTCCCCCTGACCGTATTCATATTGAAAATCAGTATAGTCGAGGGCCCGTTCGGCAATAAAGTTGGAGTTGACTTCTACACCAATACCCTGGCCGGTTTGACCCGTTTTAGTGGTAATCACGATGGCTCCATCCTTGGCCCGAAAGCCGTACAATGCCGCTGCAGTTGAACCTTTTAAAACGGTAATGCTCTGAATATCATCCTGATTAATACTTTGTAATCCATCGCCGCCGTCGGAAGCTGAGCCACTTCGGTTCGTAGTGCCATCGCTATCCCCCTGACGGCTGGAAAAGTTAGAGTTGTTGATGGGAACGCCGTTGACGATGATTAAAGGAGAGTTATCGCCTTTAAACGAAGACTGCCCCCGAATTCGGATTTTAGAAGTTCCACCGGGGCCGCCCGCCGGAGCCGTCACGTTCACCCCCGCTACTTTTCCCTGCAAACTATTACCCAAATTGACAGTACGATTGGTAGTGATCTGATCGGTATTGACGGTGGAAGTAGAATAGCCCAGTTTTTTAGCCTCTTTTTTAATTCCCAAAGCCGTTACCACCACTTCAGAAAGCGAGGTCGTACCTGCTTTCAGGGTAATGTCCACTACGCTTTGGCTGGAAAGGCTTACTTCAGCGGGCAGATACCCAACGGAAGTAAACACCAGTACGCCAGTCGTGTTATCCGGCACGTTGAGTGAATACTGCCCTTCGGCGTTGGTGGTCGTACCAATGGAAGTATTTTCCTTTAAACGAACGTTAGCCCCGGGAATGGGCTGGCCGTTTTCATCACTGACTTTTCCGGTAATGATAACTTTGGGAATGCGTACCTGATTGGCCTGAGGCAAGGGGATAACGGCTTCGGTAGTGGTTTTTCTCTTGAGAATAATTTGATTACCAACGACTTCATAATTCAGTCGCAGGGGTTGAAGCAGCCGTTCCAGTACCAGTGTTAATTTTTCATCAATGACCGAAATAGAAACTTTTCGGCGGGCTCCGATGAGTTGTGGACTGTAGGAAAATTTGACATCCGCCAGTTTTTCCAGTTGCAAAAGCACCGAGCTAATGTCGTCCTGATCGGCTTTAAGAGTTACTTTCCGGTCAAGAATGTCCGCTCCTGGGCCAGCCAGTAAGGGCAGGTTAACTAGCAAACTCAGCATCAGGCAGCAGTAAAGCCACCATTGATTTCTCCTTGGAAGTAAGGATGAATTCATACGTTTTGGAGGTTTAGAAGTAAAAGTCCACAGCCCCATTGATCGGACATTCGCCGTCAGATAAAAGGCATGGGGTACGCGAGAACGAGTAATTAGGTTTTAACGAGTAATTAGGTTTTGTTGAGAACCTTTATGGCAACCTGGCGAAGGCAGCGTAGGGCAATAATTTTCAGGAATGGAAAGGAGAAGAAACCTAAACCCCCTTTCCACGAGGGAAAGGGGTTAGGACTGTTCATAGGTGCTTACGGAGTAAGCGGTTTAGAGGTTAAGCTACTGTACTGGTATTGAATAATAAGGCTTTAGTTAGAGGGAACAACCTTCGCCGGAGATGACAAACTGAGCGTCTACGACCTGATAGCGGGCTTCAATGCTTTTGGTAATAATCTCCATTTTCTGGTACAAAGGTTCATCACTTAAGTCGGCATTCAACTGGCAATGGCGGAAGGTATCTTCATCATAGATAATGTGTACACCGTACGCTTTTTCGATGGCCGAGAACACGTCTTTCACACTGGCATTTCGAAAAACGAAAGCGGAACTAGCGGATTTCGCCAAAACGGAGGGCTGAGTAACTAGTGATTTAACCATGCGAACCTGCTCGCGAGAGTAAACAATCTGTTGATTAGGCGTTAAGACCAGCCCTTCCAACTCGGTAGATTCGGCTTTCTCTTTGGCCTGCTGATCTGACTGAGCGTAAACAGAAACCCTTCCGGTCTGTACCATTACGGTAACTTTCTGATCTTTAGGAAAAGCACTGACTTTAAAACTGGTACCTAATACCTTGGTGACGATTTCATTAGCATAGACAAAAAAGGGCTGTTTAGGATTTTTAGCTACTTCGAAAAAAGCTTCGCCGGACAAAAAGACTTCCCGTTTGGAAGACTTGAATTGCTGAGGGTAACTCAGCCGACTGCCCGGATGTAAAAGCACAGAGCTGCCATCCTGGAGGGCAATAGTTTGGACGTGATCCGTAATATTTACCCATTCCTTTAAAGCCTGATCTGCATGGGCTACGTTGTGCTGATAGCTCTGATCCTGACGGGCATACCAATACCCGGCCCAACTAATCAAAAAAGCGAGGCAGGCAGCCGATGCCCATACCCAACGCTGACGATAGAAAGGTTTTACGCCAGTTACCGGATGAGTGATTCGATGATTGATTTCCTGCCAGCTATGTTCGATTTCTTCGGAGGGAGTTACCGGATTTTGCTCCCTGACCACTGTTGCTAGTTGCAGAATCATCTCTGCCGCCTGACGAATAGTTTCAGTCTGCTCGGGGTATTTCGTCAGGTAATCGTACCAGAACTGGCGAGTCAGTTCGTCGGGTTTTTGAACCCATTTGCGGAAGTACGAGTCTTTCACAAAATCCTCCCGACTAAAGTTCTGATAGTTCATCTGTTGAGCAATTTGACATCAAGAGGCAGCAAGGGTGGGTTTTAACTCAGTAAATAGGAAAAAAAATATAAAAAATTTACTTATTAGGCTTTTTGTGAATTTAAAATACTGATTTACAATGATTTAATAAAAGTGCTATTTTGAATTAAAAGCTGTCTAAAATTTATAATTAAAGAACTTAATACGAATCGGGCCTCTTTCAATTTTGACCAATTAGGTTTCCTCCCTTGGCTCTGGCCGATGTTAGCAGGTCTGTTTGGGTTGGGGAAAGTTGTTTTGTAACTAGTTATGGGTTCGCAGTCTACCGGCCAGAGGCCTAGAGCTAGGTAGTCACTCAGCTAGAGCCGAGCGACGGCAGGGAGGAAGTTTGCTATTAATAACAGTGTTCCCGGATGAAATTCGGGAACTTGTAATCAAGAAAAAGGCCGCTCAATTGAGCGGCCTGGGGCAATAAACAAGGATAATCCTAATTTATCAAAAACGTTTAAGTGCCATTTCAGATACGGTCAACCCAATGGATAAGGAGGAAGTGGCCGCCGGGGAAGGGGCATTGAGTACATTAATCACCTTAGCGTCTTCCAGAATTGAGAAATCATCGAGCAGACCACCCGTTCGGTCACAAGCCTGAGCTCGCACGCCCGCACCACCGGGAATGAGATCGTTTTCCTGAATATCGGGGATCAACTCCTGTAACGCTTTCGTGAAAGCCGCTTTCGAGAAGCTTCGATACATTTCTCCCAGGCCCGTTTGCCAGTATTTAGCGGCTACTTTCTGAAAGCCCGGCCAGGAAAAGGTTTCGTAGAGTTCCTTAAAATCAATATCTAACTTTTTATACCCTTCGCGGCGGAAAGCCAGCACGGCATTAGGCCCTGCTTCCACACCACCGCCAATCATGCGGGTAAAGTGAACGCCGAGGAAGGGGAAATTCGGATCAGGAACGGGGTAAATCAAATTACGCACCAAATGCTCGCGTTCGGGTTTTAACTGGTAATACTCACCACGAAAGGGGGTAATGCGAACGTTAACGGGCTGATCCTGACTAAACTGAGCGACTTTATCGGAATACAAACCTGCACAGTTAATGACGAGTTTGGTCTCGTAAGAAGCTTTTTCGGTCTTGACGATACTAATGGTTGAGCCCTTGGTGATACCAATTACTTTTTCACTGAGGTGAATTTGCCCGCCTAAGGCCTGAAATTTTTCGGCGTATTTTTCAGTAACTGTTTTATAATCAATAATTCCCGTGTAAGGAACTTCCATGGCTGCTACGCCGGAAACGTAAGGCTCAATTTCCTTCATTTCACCCAGACTGATCTTGCGAATCTTGGTGAGACCGTTCTGTTGCCCGCGATCATAAAGGTTGTTAAGCAAAGGGATTTGCTCATTTTTAGTCGCCACAACGATCTTTCCGCAGAGATCAAAGGGGATGCCTTCTTTGCGGACAAAATCCAGCAGCATATCATACCCCCGGATACAATTGGTAGCTTTCAAACTACCGGGTTTATAATACAATCCCGAGTGAATCACGCCCGAATTGTGGCCAGTCTGATGGGCGGCAACGTGATTTTCTTTCTCTAGGAGAAGAATATTCAGATCGTAGCGTTGGCGTTTGAGTTGCAAAGCCGTCGCCAGCCCCACAATCCCTCCACCAATCAAGGTTATGTCGTAAACCATGGGAGAAATGAGTTGTCAGTTTACGGTTTACAGTTGTCCGTTTTGTTCGTCAGTAATAACTGAAAACGGTAGACTGACAACAGTAAACTATTAAGAGTTGCTTACTTCAGGTTCCTTTTCGATTCCGGCCAGGTGACGGGTGTCGTTACCGAGTTCGAGGGTGAAATTACCCGTATTGTAATCGTACCGGATTTTATACAGACACAGATTAGAGTGTTCCCAATGATCCATCTCCGATAAAGGTTCCTTGAATAAATGCGTTAACAAAATCCGAATAGCCCGACCGTGCATACAAACCAACACCTGCTCCTCTTCAGGACGACTGATGATGTGTTCAATGACGGGAATCTGACGATTGAGAACGCTCAGCGGACTGTCGCCCCCAATGGCGGGGACATCGACGTTGCCAATCCGCCAGTTGTAGATCATGCTACGGTAATAGTCGTCTTCAGTGTAATGGGGCGTTTTGCCTTCCATATCTCCCCAGCCAAACTCATTCAAACCCGCATGTTGTTCGTAGGGAATGCCTGCGTCAATAAAGTCCTGAACCGACTGAACCGTACGTTTAAGAGCCGAAGTATAGATGCGTTGGAAAGGTACTTGCTGGTAAGCTTCATAAAAAGCATGAGCCTGAGCCCGACCGCGGTCGTTCAAATCAGAGTCAACGCCTGAGCCCTGAACAATTCCTAATCGGTTATATTCCGTTTCTCCGTGCCGTACCAGATAAATTATTTTCAAAGCTGTCAAGGGGGTGTAAGGCCTGAGCCCTAGTTTAAAGTAACGTGGAAATCACTTGCCCAATTGCTAACACTCTTGAGATGAGAACCATCTGCTTTGAGCAAAATTTCCGCAAAAGTACGGATTATCAAGCGAGTGTCTACCTATGGGCTTGTATAAAATGCTAGTATTTTCAGTGAACGGATGTATTTTTCACGAAAAACGGATCATCCTTATCCTGGAAAAGTGAACTCTGGTAGGAGTCTAAGCTTTTCATAAGCGTTTGTCTATGATGTTATTTCAAAAACAATTAACACCTGAAGCCCTTAATCGCCTCAATGCCAGCTCGGCTGCCGGTCACCTGGGGATTGAGTTTACGGAGGTCGGCCCTGATTACCTGATGGCTCGAATGCCGGTGGATCATCGTACCCGGCAACCCTTCGGCGTACTGCACGGAGGAGCCTCGGTATTACTAGCCGAGACGCTGGGAAGCGTAGCGGCCTATGCTAGTATAGGAGAAGGAAAAATAGCCGTAGGGTTGGACATCAATGCCAATCACCTGCGAGCAGTGAAAGAGGGCTTTGTGTATGCGAAAGCCCAACCCATTCACGTGGGACAAACCACACACGTCTGGGAGATTCGTATTACTAACGAAAAAGAGCAGCTCATTTGTATTAGCCGGATTACAATGGCGATTTTAGATCAAAAGGGCTAAGAAAACGTTTGCTTTATGACCTATTTTAACTCCGCATTGCATACGGGACTATTCATAATTTAACCCCAATGGGGTTATGCATGAAACAGCGAACTAAACTTTCCGAAAGTTTTAAACCTTCGGAAAGTTTGATAAACAACTAACAACTAACAACTAACAACTAACAACCGCAGCCACTAACAACAATAACTCCCTAACCTAAAGCTTCTTAATCCGTTCCTCCAGTTGATCGGGCGTCATTTTTACTTTATCGGGATGTTTTTTAAGCCAATCGCGGAAGGTTTGGATAATGGCAGCCGACCACTTCATATCGATTTCTCCGGGCGTGTATTTACCTTCCCGTAGCATCTGATGGCCAAAATCATCCTGAAGGGCAATCCACTCCGAGGAAGTAATGACCTTCTCGGCCAGGTGAGCGGGAATGAATATTACCCCTTCGGTTTTTCCTAAGATCAAATCGCCTGGTAATACGGTGGCCCGGCCAATGCGGATGGGATAATTGATGCCCGTCATGAGCATATCCTTAATGAACGAAGGATCAAACCCGCGAACAAAGCCAGTAAAACCCTGAATGGCCTCCAGTCCTTCCAGGTCCCGAACGCTGCCGTCGAATACGACGCCCGTTTTCGATTTAGCATAAATGGAGTTACCCAAATTATCACCAATGAGGGTTCCGTCCACTAGTTTTCCATACCCATCTGCTACGTATACATCATTCTCATTAAGCTGGTCGATGGGCCAGGAGTTAGGAGCCCCTTTCCGGTTTTCGGCTTTACCTTTTTCCTTGATAGGGTTTTCCATATCGGGGCGGGCGGGCATGTATTGAGCCGTTAATACCCGTCCGGCTAATACCTGACCAGCATTAATCCGCATCCAGCCCGCTTCGAATTGGTTGGTATAGCCTTCACTGCGAAGTACACCCCAGGCTTCTTCCAGAGAAATGGTTTTGAGTCGTTTCACCAGATCATCGGAGACTCTGGGCCTGCCATCGGGAAAGCGTTCGCCTTTGTACTGAGAGGTATAGGTTTGAATAAGCTCTTTGGGAGCATTAATCTGCTGGGCGGAAACCGCCAGGGTAACGGCCCAGAAGGCGGTTACCAGAAAGCTGACACGAATCATAAGTACGATAGAATTTAGAGGTATGTAAAAGGTAATCAGGCATTAAGAAGCAATAGGCGAAGGCTGGGATTCTACGGGTTCTTCTTCCCGGGGCGGCTTGGTTCGCCACCAGTTCGCCAGCATGGATCCCGTAGTGTTCATTAACGGACCAAACACGGCGGGAGCCAGTCCCGTAGTTGCCAGTTGGCCCATCTGAAGGGCCAAACCCGAGGCCATCCCTGCGTTTTGCATGCCAACTTCAAAAGCCACCGAACGGCTGGATTGCTCGCTAAGTCCCACGAGTCGGCAGCTCCAGTAACCCAGAAAATAACCCAGGGTATTATGCAGAAAACAGGCCAGTACCAGAATCAGCCCTACCTGCAAAAGACTTTGCTGACCAGCGGCGGTAATCACCACAATAATAGTGGTAATACCCGCCATGGAAAGTGAAGAAAGAACCCGATCCATGATTTCCCGTTTTCCACCCGCCAATCGCTGAAAAAGCCAGCCGCCCAATAGGGGCATTCCAATGAACCAGAAGCAATTCCAGCCTACGGTTTCGGCGAAATTGGTAGCTCCTTCCTGAAGGGCGATGGTGTTTTTCAGCAGAATAATTCCCAGATAAACTGCAGTCTGAATTATAATACTCCGCTGGCTTTGGCCGGGATAGGCCAGGGCATTAAACAAAAGACCCGCTACGATGGGGAGAATGGTAATATTAAAAATCTCCATTACCATTTTCCAGAAATCAACGGGTAAGAAAGCTCCCGCCAGCACTTGTAATAAAGCAGGCGTTAATACCGGAGAAAGCAGCGTAGAGAAAGCCGTTACCGTAACCGATAGAGGAACATTGGCTCGGGCAATATAAGCCATGACGTTGGAAGCCAGTCCACTGGGCGAGCAGCCTACCAGGATAATACCCGTTGCAATTTCGGGGGGTAATGGAAAGGAAATAGCCAGCAAAAAGCCTATGCTGGGCATAATCAGGTAATGACTGGCAATACCCACCAATACGCCTTTAGGGTTCTTGGCAATACCCGCAAAATCCTCCAGACTTGACTGTGACCCCATGCCGAACATAATGATTTGAAGCAGGGGAATGATGAGTCGTTTTAATTCAAAATCACCCCATTTCAAAAACCATTGCGGCTGATACATGGCTACGGAAACGGCTGATAGAATCAGAACGGTGTAACTAAGACTTGAGGTAGCGGGGGATCGTTTAACCCCCAACGCTAGCAGCAGCAGTCCCCCAACTACGGGCAGGGCCGTCAACTGGCCCGATCCCGTCAGAAATAAGCCCAAAGCAAGCAATAGGCTTATTCCGCTCAGGATCAGAGCGAAAGTGAATAACTTTTTCATAGATAATGTTTAGAGGTAAAAATCTTCCCTGAGCTTAGTAAGAATTAAGATTACACAGGAATTACTGCAAAAAAAAGACAATTTTTTCTTGGATAAGATGTATTGTGTGTAACTTTTCGTCGAAAAATTACCTCTAAACTTTATAAAGTACTATGAAAAACATTTTCGACCGCTTCAAGCAGCCGGCCCGGTCGGCTGTTTCCCCGCCTGAAACGTTACCAGGAGCCGACCGTCGGGGATTTATGAAAAAAGCAGCTCTCGGAGGATTAGCTCTAGGCTTACGTTTCGACAATCACATTGAAGAGGAGATGGAGTACATCACCCAGAAAGTCAAGCGGGCTTCTAAACCTTCGGAGCTAAAGATTACCGATTTACGCATTGCTCATTTGCAGGGGGTGCCTTTCAGTAGCCCTGTCATTCGTATCGAAACCAATCAGGGATTAGTAGGATGGGGAGAAGTTCGCGACGGCGGTAGCCCCAAATACGCTTTAATGCTAAAAAGCCGTCTGCTGGGTAAAAACCCCTGTAACGTCGAGCAACTGTTCAAGATGATTCGGCCCTTTGGCAATCATGGACGGGCGGCGGGCGGAGTTTGCGGAGTAGAAATGGCCCTTTGGGATTTGGCAGGCAAGGCTTATAACGTACCTGTCTATCAAATGCTGGGTGGAAAGTATCGCGATGAAATCCGGCTTTATGCGGATACCCCCGAAGTGGATGATCCAAAAGCTTTTGGCAAAAAACTCAAGGAAACTCGGCTGGATCGGGGTTATACCTGGCTAAAGATGGACTTCGGCATTGGACTGCTGGCCGATAAACCCGAAATGCTGATTGGAGCGGGTCTGTGGGATATTAAGAATCAGTACGGAAACAGTAAAATAGGTCGGGTAGGTAGTTATGGACTAACCAAACATCCCTTTACCCGGGTGCAGGTGACAGAAAAAGGCATTCAGTACATTGCTGATTACGTGGAAAAGGTGCGTAGTGTAGTAGGTTATGATATTCCTATCTCAGCCGATCACTTCGGTCATTTTGATGTAAATACAGCCATTCGCATTGGAAAAGCAGTGGAAAAATATCAACTGGCCTGGCTGGAAGATCTAGTTCCCTGGTTTTATCACGACCAGTGGCGGCAGATTACCGAAGCCATCGAAACGCCGACGCTCACGGGCGAGGATATTTTCGGTAAAGAAGAATTCATCAAGCTCATTGATGCCAAAGCCGTGGATATCATTCACCCGGATCTGGCGTCGTCAGGCGGCATTCTGGAAACCAAGAAAATTGGGGATTATGCTGAAGAACGCGGCATTCCTATGGCCATGCACTTTGCCGGAACACCCATTTGTATGATGGCTAATGTGCATTGTGCGGCAGCTACGCAGAATTTTATTGCTCTGGAGCACCACGGCGTAGATGTAGTGGGCTGGGAGGATCTGGTGACGGGTATTGATAAACCCTTTACCAATGGTTTCGTAAAAGTTCCTGACAAACCCGGATTGGGGGTGGAATTTAACGAGGACTTTGCCAAGAAGTTTCTCAAAAAAGGCGAGCAGTGGTTTGCCCCAACGGAGGCCTGGAATACTCCGGACTCCTGGGATCGGGACTGGAGTTAATGCGATGATTTAATCAACATTTCGTGGTCATCTTTTCTTTAAAGTTGACCACGAAATCTATCCAACTCAATATGTATGACCGTTTCTACTCAGTCTGACCTGGAGCTTTGGAATGCCTTTCGCCGGGGAGATCTCCAGGCGTATGAAGCCATCTATCGCCGCTACGCTCCAGCTCTTTTTTCCTACGGTAAACGCCTTACTTCGGATTACGATCTGGTCAGGGATGTGATTCAGGACGTATTCGTAGAAATCTGGCAGCGAAGAGAAACCCTTACCGATTTACAAACCATCAAGTTTTACTTATTTCGAGTCCTGAGAAATGCTCTTTCCAGAAATCGGAAGCATTTAATGGATGAAGAGCCGCTGGAATGGGGAGCTCTCTGGTCGCCGGAAACCTGGCTTCCTTCCGTAGAATACACCATTACCGAAGAGGAAGATCGCCAACAACAACTCAACCGGCTTCGGCAGGGGCTCAGTAAGCTTCCCGAACGACAACGCGAAGCGTTAATGCTGGCTTTTTTTGATAACCTTTCCAACGAGGAAATCGGCCACATCATGGGTATCCATGTGCAGTCCGTAACCAATCATATCAGTCGGGCTCTCCATTTTCTCAAAGATGTAGTGGTAAGTGGTATTCTGGCCGTATTGTTGGCGAGTTACTAAAAAAGCCCCCAAAAGAGGGGGCCTATGATTGAAGGTAGAATGATGAGCCTTTGGAAAGGCTGTTGCAAAAAAAAGAAAGGAAAAACAGAAATTTGTTAAATCGTGATAAACGGCATATTTCAGGTTTCTACTTAAGAATAAAAAGACTGACGGAATTACGCACGCCTGTAAATTTTGTTAATCCTTCTGGGGTAAACCTTCTACATGTACGGTAAATCCAGGAAGGATGGTTTTTCTGAATCTTAAAAAATTACATCTTTCCTCAGGGGCTATGAGCAGAAAGGCAATCCATTTTCTTACTTCTTTAGAGGTGATAAACGGACTGGCGGAAACTTCCAGTTTGACCTTAGACCCGGTTTTACATCAAACTCAGAAGTTTAGTGAGACTACTAAAAAGGTAGCGACGCCCTTCTCAATGCTGATGCAAAACTAATACTTAGTATTATCCTAGTGTAATGCGAATTTTATAAAATTGTGAAGCCGTTTTTAATAAAATGACAATAGAATGTGGTAAGCATAAATAAAGGCAAAATTTTGTTTCTTTTTTTTTTGGATTTGAAAAATAGAAGCCTTTACCTTTGCGATATGCCAACCCAAAAAGTGGCAAAATTCAATTCCTGATGATCCGATTTGTTTCAAATATTCTCGTGATTATTATTCTCGTACTCATCCGACAATCCGTGTGAGACAGGTTGATATTCACCTTGAAAGACCTTTCTCACATCCCGAGAAAGGTCTTTTTGTTATCTGGTCATCCCCGTCTTAGAATAAGGCAAGATTTGTTTGATTAGTACAATTTTTGGTCGATTTATATATCCCATCAACGGATGACTACAGAGGAGTTTAGCTCTGATTGCATGCTTGGCTCTTTTGCTGATTTCGCTTAACAACGAGTTGATATGGTAACGGAAAGTACCCCATTGAATAAGTACTCGCGTACGCTTACCCAGGAAGTAACCAATCCCGCTGCTCAGGCCATGCTGTATGGCGTAGGTTTGACAGAAGAGGATATGAGTAAAGCCCAAATTGGCATTGCCAGCACGGGCTATGAAGGGAACACCTGCAACATGCACCTGAATGGTCTTGCCGTTCATGTAAAAAAAGGAATTCAGGGTAATGGAATGGTTGGACTCATCTTTAATACCATTGGTGTTTCGGATGGGATGACCAATGGGAATGATGGCATGAGCTACTCTCTTCCCAGCCGCGATATTATTGCTGATTCCATTGAAGATGTAGTGGCAGGACAGTGGTACGATGGCGTCATTACGGTGGTGGGTTGTGATAAAAATATGCCCGGAGCCATTATGGCTATGGCTCGTCTGAACCGTCCCGGCATTATGGTGTACGGAGGGACGATCCGCACGGGTAGCTGGAAAGGTCAGAAGCTCGACATCGTATCTGCCTTTGAAGCCTTGGGTAAGAAATTTGCCGGAACCATTGCCGATGAAGATTATAAAGGAGTAATCCAGAATGCCATTCCCGGAGCTGGAGCCTGCGGCGGGATGTATACGGCTAATACCATGGCTTCCAGTATCGAAGCATTAGGTTTAAGCTTACCTAATTCCAGCTCTTACCCTGCTACGCACGAAGGCAAACAAGCAGAATGTCTGGCCATTGGGGCAGCCATGAAGAAATTGCTCGAACTGGATTTGAAACCCCGCGATATCATTACCCGTAAGTCACTGGAAAATGCCTTGACTTTGGTAATGGCGATGGGTGGTTCGACCAATGCCGTTCTGCATTATCTGGCGATTGCTCACGCCGCTGAAATTGAATTTACCCTGAAAGATATTCAGGACATTAGTGACCGTACTCCACTTATTGCTGATTTGAAGCCTTCTGGTAAGTATTTCATGGAAGATATGCTTGCCATTGGGGGCGTTCCGGCGGTCATGAAATACCTGCTCAAAGTAGGCTTATTACACGGCGATTGTATGACGATCACAGGTAAAACCATCGCTGAAAATCTGGCTGAAGAACCTGATCTGGATTTTGAAACTCAGAAAATCATTTTCCCGATTGAAACGCCGATCAAAGCTACGGGGCATTTACAGATTCTGTATGGTAACCTGGCTCCTACGGGTGCAGTAGCTAAAATTACGGGTAAAGAAGGGGAGCGTTTTGAAGGTGTTGCCAAAGTTTGTGACAAAGAAGAAACGCTCATGGCAGCTCTGGCCAACGGTGACATTAAACCCGGAATGGTGGTAGTAATTCGTTACGAAGGGCCCAAAGGCGGTCCCGGAATGCCCGAGATGTTAAAGCCTACTTCGGCTATTATCGGAGCAGGTCTGGGTAACTCGATTGCCATGATTACGGATGGACGTTTCTCGGGTGGTACGCACGGGTTTGTCGTGGGTCACGTAACGCCCGAAGCTTACGACGGCGGCCCCATTGCTCTTATTGAAGATGGCGATCTGATTACGATTGATGCCGTAAGCAATGTCCTTCAGGTGCATATTTCTGATGAAGAAATGGCCGCCCGGAAGGCTGCCTGGGTAGCTCCAGAGAACCCCTTCCAGCGTGGTATTCTTCGTAAGTATATCAAAAACGTTTCCTCGGCTAGTCTGGGTTGCGTGACGGATTTATAAGATTTGATTGTCAATAGAGTAACTACTTAAAAATAAACGCTTAACGACTCATCGTTAACAGAAAGGAAGAATCCTATGGCACACCAGATGCAAACCGCTGCCGAGGTTTTGGAAGAAGCCTCCCAACGTACAGTAACGGGCTCTCATGCCCTGATGCTGGGGTTACTGGCTGAAGGAGTAGATACCATTTTTGGATACCCCGGCGGAGCAATCATGCCTACTTATGACGCTCTTTTCGATTACCGGGAGGTCCTTCATCATATTCTGGTTCGTCACGAGCAGGGAGCGGGTCATGCCGCTCAGGGGTATGCCCGCATGCAAAATCGGGCGGGTGTTTGTATGGTAACCTCCGGTCCCGGAGCTACTAACCTGATGACGCCCATCTGCGATGAGGCTCTGCTGGATTCGACCCCCCTGGTATGCATCGTCGGTCAGGTATATAATAAACTTCTCGGAACGGATGCTTTTCAGGAAGCGGATGTAATCGGTATGACGATGCCCATTACCAAATGGAACTATCAGATTACCAATGCGGATGAAGTACCTGAAGTACTGGCCAAAGCCTTTTATATTGCTCAAACCGGTCGTCCCGGTCCAGTGGTGTTGGACTTTACACGGACGGCCCAGATGGAGCTGATGACGAAGCCATTTTCGTATAAAAAGTGCGAAACAATGGTGAGTTACAAGCCCCGGATGGTGCCTAAAGAAGATCAACTGAAGGCGGCAGCCGAACTGATTAACCGGGCTAAGAAACCTTATATTCTAGCTGGTCATGGTATTACCTTAGCGAAGGCCGAAGAAGAACTCAAGGCATTTACCGAAAAGACGGGTATTCCGGTGGCGGTTACGCTTTTAGGGATGTCAGCCATTGACGAAGACCACCCTAATTTCGTAGGCTGGCTGGGCATGCACGGTAACTACGGTACAAACGTATTAACGAACCAGTGCGATTTATTAATCGCCATCGGGATGCGTTTTGATGACCGGGTAACCGGCGATTTAAGCAAATACGCTACTCAGGCTAAAGTCGTTCACATCGAAATCGATCCCGCCGAAGTAGATAAAAATGTCAAAGCAACGGCCCCCGTTGTTGGGGATGCCAAAGAAGCTTTGAAAGCCTTATTACCGCTGGTGGAAGAACGTTCACACGAAGAATGGCGGAATGAATTCCGGGCGTACGATGCGATTGAAGACGAAAAAATCACCCGGGCGACGCTCTTCCACGAAGGCGATCAAATTAAAATGGGTGAAGTAGTCCATTTGATTTCGGAAAAAACCAAAGGTGAAGCGGTAGTCGTAACGGACGTTGGACAACATCAGATGCTTGCCAATCGGTATTACCGTTTTAAAAAGCACAATTCCGTAGTAACCTCTGGCGGGGCGGGAACGATGGGTTTTGCCTTACCCGCAGCCATTGGTGCCAAAAGAGGAGCGATGGATCGCGAAGTAATTACCTTCATTGGTGACGGCGGCTTCCAGATGACGCTCCAGGAATTGGCTACCATCTGGCAGGAAAACCTGAATATCAAGATCGTTATCCTCAATAATAACTTCCTGGGTATGGTGCGGCAGTGGCAGCAATTGTTCTTTGACAATCGCTACAGCTTTGTGGACATTAAGAACCCGGATTTCGTAACGATTGCCAAAGGATTCCACATTGAAGGACATACCTGCCGGGATCGGGCGGCTTTAAGTGACTCCCTCGATACCATGCTGAATCATGACGGACCTTACTTACTCGAAGTCATTTGCGAGAAAGAAGAAAACGTATTCCCCATGGTTCCAGCGGGGCAGGCGGTTGATAAAATCAGATTAGAGTAGGACTTAGTTGTTGTTGGTTGATCATTGCTCGTTGACAGTAAAAACAAACAAGATTAACCAATAACCATCAACCAAACACTACGATGACTAATTACACCATTTCCATATTTACCACGAATACGGTTGGTTTACTGAATCGTATTACGATTGTCTTTACGCGTCGCCGCTTGAATATCGAGTCGCTGACGGTTTGCGAAACCGAGCGTAAAGGCGTATCCCGCTTTACCATTGTACTCAAGTCCGAAAGCCGGGAATCGGTCGAGAAACTGGTTCGCCAGATTCGTAAACTGGTCGATGTGCTGGCTGTATACGGGTATCTGGATGAAGATATTGTCTTTAATGAGACAGCCCTGTTTAAAATCTCAACGCCGCTGGGAGGTCTTGCACTGGACATTGAGCGTGTAAACAAGGATTTCAACGCCTGGGTTGTGCATTGGGGAACGGATTCGGTCGTGATCGAAAAATCGGGAACCGAAGCGGAAATTATGGAATTTTACCATTACATCAAGCCCCACGGTATTCTGGAATTCGTTCGTTCAGGCCGTATCAGTGTATCAAAAGAAGAAAAAGGACTCGTAGAGTACCTGCCTTCCGAAGGCGTTTGGGAAATAGCATAAGAGTCTGGGGTTTTGAGTTTAAAGTTGTGAGTTGTTTTAACTCTAAACCCCAAACTCCAAACTAGAAAGAGCTTTTACAATTTTATTACCATCAAATCTAATCAAAATGGCAAAGTTGAACTTTGGCGGAGTCGAAGAAGAAGTAGTAACCCGGGAAGAGTTTCCCCTTGAGCAAGCTCGTGAGGTCCTCAAAGACGAAGTTATCGCGGTAATCGGATATGGCGTTCAAGGTCCTGGTCAGGGTCTGAACATGAAAGATAATGGCTTCAATGTAATCGTTGGACAGCGTAAAGATTCTAAGACCTGGGATAAAGCCGTTGCAGATGGCTGGGTTCCTGGCGAAACGCTTTTCGAAATCGAAGAAGCCCTGGAAAAAGGTACCATCATTTGCTACCTGCTTTCTGACGCTGCTCAGATCGCAGTATGGCCAACCGTAAAGGCTGCTCTGAAACCTGGTAAGTCTCTGTACTTCTCACACGGTTTTGGCGTAACTTACAAAGATCAGACGGGTATCGTTCCTCCTGCGGATGTTGACGTATTCTTAGTAGCTCCTAAAGGTTCAGGAACTTCACTGCGTCGTCTGTTCGTTGAAGGTAAAGGTTTGAACTCAAGCTTCGCTGTATACCAGGATGCTACGGGTAAAGCTCGTGAAAAATGTATCGCTATGGGTATCGGCGTAGGTTCAGGTTACCTCTTCGAAACGGATTTCTACAAAGAAGTAACTTCTGATTTAACGGGCGAGCGTGGTACGCTGATGGGTGCTATTCAGGGGATTTTCGCGGCTCAGTACGAAGTTCTTCGCGAGAACGGTCACTCTCCTTCTGAAGCATTCAACGAAACGGTAGAAGAGCTGACTCAGTCTCTGATGCCTTTAGTAGCTGAAAACGGAATGGACTGGATGTATGCCAACTGTTCTACTACAGCTCAGCGTGGTGCTCTGGATTGGTGGAAGCCTTTCAAAGAAGCTACGAAGCCTGTGTTCGAAAAATTATACAACTCGGTTAAATCAGGCGAGCAAGCTCAGATTTCCATCACTCGTAACTCACAGTCAGATTACCGTGAGAAACTGGAAGTAGAATTAGCTGAACTGCGTGAATCTGAAATGTGGAAAGCCGGTGCTACCGTACGTAGCCTGCGTCCCGAGCGTAGCTAGTAGCGTTTATATGTTTAGGGTTTGGAGTTTAGGGTTTAGAGTTAAAAAAATAACTCACAACGTTAAACTCAAAACCCCAAACTCAATTGGGGTGAATGAGTGAATGTGAATCCATTCGTTCATTCACCCTTATTAGTAAAGAGTGAAGAATAACAGCGTACAGTCAAGTGAACAGGGAAGAGAAACTGGAAACAGGAAACCGCAGCGGCGGCCGCTCAAAACTGTAAACTACTCCAGCCCAGCGTTAAAAGATATCTATAGTGACTACCCCGGCACAGACGTTAGCTCGTCGCATTGAAGAGAAGATGAAAGAAACCGTTGATTCCCCGACGCTATTCCCCCAGCTTGACGACATATTCCTTGCCGCCGAACGCTTGCGTAAAGTGGTTACGCACACCCCCCTTTCCCAAAATCTGAACTTATCAGCTAAGTTTGGAGCCAATGTATACCTCAAACGCGAGGATCAGCAGATTGTTCGTTCCTATAAATTAAGAGGAGCTTACAATTGCATGGCCAAGTTACCCCCCGAAGCTCTGGCTAACGGAGTAGCCTGTGCCAGTGCGGGTAACCACGCTCAGGGCGTGGCCTATGCCTGCCATAAAATGGGAGTAAAAGGGACGATTTTCATGCCCAGCACCACGCCCAACCAGAAAGTAAAGCAGGTAAAATTATTCGGTAAGGAAGAAGTAGAAGTAGTACTCACGGGCGATACTTTTGACGATGCTTACGTGGCTGCCCGTACCTTCGAACGCGAACAGGGAGCTACGTTCGTACACCCCTTTGATGATCTGGGCGTAATGGAAGGGCAGGGAACGGTAGGCCTTGAAATTTTCAAGGATGCCGATTTTAAAATTGATTACGTGCTCTTCGCCATCGGTGGGGGTGGGTTGGCTTCGGGCGTCGCTACGGTATTCAAGCATCTGTCTCCGCATACCAAGCTCATCGGCATTGAGCCAGCCGGAGCTGCTTCCATGCGTGAATCCATTAATCATGGCAAAATTGTAACGCTTGACGATATTGACAAATTTGTCGATGGAGCAGCCGTGAAGCGGGTGGGAGACATGACTTATGAAATCTGTAAAGAATTACTTGACGACGTAATAGTAGTGCCGGAAGGTAAAGTTTGTACAACGATTATGCAGTTATACAACGAAGAAGCCATTGTAGCTGAACCCGCCGGGGCTCTGAGTATTGCTGCTCTTGATTTTCTGAAAGATGAAATCAAGGGAAAAAACGTAGTGTGCCTGGTAAGTGGGGGTAATAATGACATTACCCGGATGGAAGAAATTAAAGAGCGTTCGCTTTTGTACGAAGGCTTGAAGCATTATTTCATCATCCGGTTTCCTCAGCGGGCAGGTGCATTCCGGGAATTTTTAAACGTATTAGGGCCTAATGATGACATTACTCGCTTTGAATATGTAAAGAAAACCAACCGCGAGCAGGGGCCCGCTATTGTAGGTATTGAATTGAAATCCAAGAGTGACTTTTCGTCTTTAATTCACCGCATGAATGAAGCAAAAATCACGTATGAATATTTGAATGACAAGCCGGATTTATTTGGGATATTAGTATAAGGATACAGATAAAATGGGAAAATCATTAATATTGTTTTCCCATTTTATCTACCTAATCTAATGTTCCGCTATTTTTTAATAAGTGCACTTTTGCTATTTTGGGCAGAGTGTGGATTTACTCAAAGCAATTTCCAAAAAGGATATATTGTAAAAACAGAAGGGGATACTTTATTCTGTTATATTGACTACCAGGATTGGTCCGATAGCCCATCTGAAGTCTACTTTAAAAGAGATCTTACCCAAAAAGAAGAACGTCTAGCGGCTTTAAGTAGTAAGGGTTTTTACATCGAAGGTAAAAATGAACACTATGAATCTCATTTGCTTAATCTTTTATACGTAGGCATTGAGGTATACGAAAGTCGCCCGGATCACTATTTTCAGCAAACGTTATTTCTTGAAAAACTTTGGAGTAATACAACCATTAGTCTGTATTACGGACAGAGTGAAAAAGACGGTAAACCCCGTTTTTTTATTAAAGATTCTACTTCCTTCTACGAGTTACTTAACTACAGCTACTATAAAGAAGTCAACGGTCAGAACTATCTGGTTAAGATTGAAGAATACAAAAAACAGCTCAGCCAGCTTACAAGCGATGCGGTAGGTTTTTCAATGCCTACACCATCTTATGCTGAGCGATATCTTATCAAATATTTGCAGGCCTATCATGAAAAACGCACCGGAGGGCAGTCGGTAAAGTTTAGAAAGGAAGATGAGCGTTCTTCCTTTTATGTAGGTTTGAGTGCAGGGTCAGAGCGGTTAAACATTACCAACATCCGGCAGAAGGAAAATAATCTAAGTCTGGGGCTGGCTCTGCGAATTAATTTCCCTAGGAATCATCAGAATACCTTTATTAAAACCGCCTTCTATGTCACACCCAAAATGATGATTTTTGACGAACTAAATCAAAAACAGGGTGCTGGTCGAGTAAATAACCTGGAATTAGTAGCTGGTCAATACATTGGTAGCGGCAAAATTCAGCCCTTCTACTCACTTGGAATGACGTATTTTGAAACCCCCGTCAAGTCTTTTGGGTTTATAACGCCGACCATAGGAATCGCTTATAAAAAACAGATGGAACTAGAAATAGCTCATTTTTCACCTCTGTTTTTTCAGATTCAGGATGAAACTCCTTCTTTAATTCCTACCCGGATTACTTTCAACTATTTCTTTAAGGCTAGATAAATAGAACTTAGATAGCTTCTATTCAGAATTGGAATGATAGCTCAGCTAGTCATTGCATTTAGCGAGAAGAGGCTTAACAAATGAAGTTTTATCTAGATGTAATACTTTTAAGATTTACCCTATGCTTTCCCGATCTCTATTAATCTTACCATTTGTTTTTATTTCATTTATTACAACGTTAGCCCAAACCCAATTTCAATCCGGCTATATTGTAGTCAATCCATCCGATACGTTGAGGGGTTACATCAATAATAAAGACTGGGATATCAGCCCTACTCAGATCGCTTTCAAAAAAGATCTTTCCCAGAAAGAACAAATTTTTACGGTTGAGCAGATTTCTGCTTTTTATATTGAAACGGATCAGTCGATTTTTGAATCCCGTCAATTAAAGCTTTTAATTGTTACTAGTGATCTCTATGCTTCTATACCTAATACCTACGTAGAGCAAAAGGAATTTATTGAACGAATCTGGACTAACGGGGCTATTAACCTGTATCGTGGAAAGAGCCCACGCGATGAGCGAGAACGTTTCTTCATTAGTCAGTCCAACCGTTTTTACGAATTGGTTAATTTCAAATACAATAAAATTAAAGATGGTCAACAATACAGTGTTACCATTGATGAATATAAGGATCAGCTTGCTCAATTAACGGCCGGAACATCGGGTTTTTCTGCTTCAGCACCTACGTATTTTTCTAGTCAAATTATTAAGTATCTCAATGCATATAATGAAAAATTAACGGGTCATAAACAGGTTAAGCAATCAACGGAGCGAAAAATGGCAATCTTCGTAGGATTAGGAGCCGGGATTGAACGATTAAATAGTTATGATCTAAATCGACGTGATAACGATTTCACTGCAGGACTTGCGGTAAGGGTGCACTTCCCACGTAATCATCAGCGGTCTTATCTAAAAGCCAGTTATTTTATGACTCCTAGTATGTATTACTATAATATATACACGGAGCAAGGTCAGCCTCAATGGGGAAGTGCAGCTGAAGTGTCAGTAGGAACCTATATTGGTTTAGCCAAGGTTCAGCCATTTATTAGCGTTGGTTTTGGACATTACTGGATATCTCCACCTTCGAGTAAAAGAATTCTGTACCCTACCTATAATTACACGATTTTACAGCCGAGTGCAGGCATCAGTTACAAGAAGCGTTTAGAGCTGGAAGTATCTCATTTTACTAGCCTCTTTTTCAAGAGCAGAGCAGACGCTACCTTTTTCGTTCAGCCAAGAATTTCTTTAAATTATTATATAAAAATCAAATAATAAACTATATTGACCCTCTTTTATGTTATAAAGTACAATTCAATAGAAGTACATATCATGAATACAGTATCCGAACTACGGGAGCTGGCTGCCAATTTAGCGGCTTTCCCAACCGAAGAAGAGAAACTAGAGTTTTTACATCGGCAATTAGCCGCATTTTCCAATCTTTCTCCCGAACATCAAACCCGCCAGCTTCTGGAATGGGAAGCTTTTCAGGAAAAAGACCATAAGATTGTAGCAAAACCCATTGCTAGTGCAGAAAGTAAAAACGCTGCTTAGTTTTTAGAATTTTAGTTTGAGCAGGTTTGACGGTGTTTGAAGTTTGAGAGATTATTTACTTTCAAACGGGTTCAAACGGTCAAACCTGCTTCTTTTAACCCCCGTTTGCTGTGCTCCGTGTCCCTGCCTTCATGCATGCCCATGAATTTGAATCCCTCAAGATTCAGGACATGACCTTTGTGGCCTATCGAAATCAGGACCCTCCGCTACGTAACGAAGTATTTTTTGAAGAACACGCCGTTATTTTCGTGCTGGAAGGAGAAAAGCGTTTTCTGGCTCCCGAAGGCGAAACCCGGGTAAAAAAAGGAGACGTCGTATTTATTCGAAGAGGTTATTACTTTATGCAGGAAGCCTTAGACCGGGCGTATCGAAGTCTGGTTTTTTTCTTTCATGAAAAGCTATTGAAATCCTTCGTTGAGCAAAATATTGAATTAATCTCCGGTCCACTGCAGAAACGGGAAATTGAAAACCCATTACTGGTGTTTGCTGGTAATGAAAGCCTAAGTGCATTTGCCGATTCGATTTTTCCTTATTTTCAGCGTCCTACACCGTTTTTAAATCAATTTCTACGACTGAAATCCCACGAGTTATTATTGCTTTTGATGGAAAATGACGAAACGGGTCAGTTAAAGGCTTTCCTTCATAGCTTGTATCAGGGAGAAAAACTTGATCTGGAATGGTTGCTGAAAAGTTATTACCTCAAACCGTTGTCCTTAAATGAGTTAGCTCGACTGTCGGGGCGGAGTCTTTCGGCTTTTAAACGGGATTTTGAAAAACAGTTTGCCAGTAGTCCCGCCGCGTGGATTCGAAAAAAGCGACTGGAACACGCTGTTTTTTTATTGGAAAACTCTGGAAAAAACGTCTCCGAAATCAGTTTGGAAATAGGGTATGAAAGCGTTTCCCATTTTATTAAAGCCTTTAAGGAACAATACGGCTCAACGCCCACTTTATATAATAGGACTAAAAACGCTATCGTTTGAACGTTTGACGATAGCATGAATTTAGATTGATCCCCCACTTTTGTAATCAATATTGATTTCCTGATCACAATGAGCAATACCCCTCAAACATTATTCGATAAAATCTGGGACAGTCACGTCGTGAAACGCCAGGAAGGATACCCCGATGTGGTATTTATCGACCGTCACTTCATTCACGAAGTAACCAGCCCTCAAGCATTTGATGGGCTGCGTAAACGCGGAGCCAAAGTTTTTAACATTAACCGTACGACGGCTACGGCTGACCATAACGTTCCTACCAAGGATCAGCACCTGCCCATCCGCGAAGCTCTTTCACGGCATCAGGTAGAAAAACTGCGGGAAAACTGCAAAGAGTTTGGCATTGAACTTTACGACTTGTTGCACCCCTTCCAGGGTATCGTACACGTCATCGGACCCGAGTTAGGTATTACGCAACCGGGGATGACCATCGTCTGCGGCGATTCTCATACTTCGACCCACGGAGCTTTCGGTAATGTAGCTTTCGGCATCGGTACGTCAGAAGTAGAGCAGGTCTTGACGACGCAGTGTATCATTCAGTCGAAGCCTAAGAAAATGCTTATCGAAGTCAACGGAACGCTGGAAAAAGGCGTGACGGCTAAAGACTTGATTTTATACATCATCGCTAAAATCTCAGCGGCAGGTGCGACGGGTTATTTCGTCGAATACGCGGGTGAAGCCATTCGCAACCTGACAATGGAAGGCCGAATGACGGTATGTAACATGAGTATTGAAATGGGAGCTCGCGGCGGAATGATTGCCCCCGACGAAGTAACGTTTGATTATATGCGAGGTCGCCGCTTTGCACCTCAAGGCGAAGACTTTGACCGCAAAGTAGAAGAGTGGAAGCAGTTGAAAACTGACGAAGGTGCTCAGTTTGATAAGGTATTAACCTTCGATGCTGCCGATATCAAGCCGATGATTACTTACGGAACGAATCCAGGTATGGGTATCGGTGTGACGGATCACGTGCCAACGCTGGAAGAGATTCCTGCTACGGAGCAACCTTCTTTTCAGAAGTCATTGAATTACATGGGTTTACAGCCCGGTGAAAGTCTGCTGGGAAAAGCTATTGATTACGTTTTCATTGGATCATGCACGAACGCCCGCATCGAGGATCTTCGCGAAGTAGCTGAGTTTGTGAAAGGCAAGCAAAAGGCTAATGGGGTAGAGGTGTGGATCGTACCCGGCTCTAATCAGGTAGCTGAACAGGCCAAAGCCGAAGGGCTCGATAAAGTTTTTGAAGGAGCCGGTTTCGAATTACGCGGTCCCGGTTGTTCGGCTTGTCTGGGTATGAACGAAGACAAGGTACCCGCAGGCAAATATGCCGTGAGTACGTCTAACCGAAACTTCGAAGGTCGGCAAGGACCTGGAGCTCGTACGTTGCTGGTTTCTCCTCTGACTGCCGCTGTAGCTGCTGTTACGGGGAAAGTGGGCGACATCCGGGAATTGGTGTAAGAGTAGTTGTTCGTTAATGGTTGTTTGTTGTTGGTAGAATTTACGGAATTTCGTTGTTCTACTACATTCAACCTAACGAAATAATGTCTTACTCTACTTATGCCGAACTAAAAGTTTGGAAGGAATGCCGAATGTTAACCGCTGAGGTGTATCGGGTTACTAGAGGGTTTCCTAAAGAAGAACTTTTCGGATTAACCAGCCAAATGCGTCGCTGTGCGGTGTCTATTCCTTCCAATATTGCGGAAGGTTGTGGTCGAAATCATTTTAGAGATTCTTTACAGTTTTTCTTCATTTCCAGAGGATCCCTGTATGAATTGGAAACGCAGATGTACATCGCCAGCGACCAGAATTATATTCTTGAAAGTGAGGTAAATACGTTGTTTTCTCAATTGTCAACTTGTAAAAAACTGCTTAACGGATTTATTAAATACTTTGAGCAACTGAAAGACAAACAACAGACAACGAATAACTAGTAACACAATGAAAGAAACAATAACCAAATTGACTTCACAGGCGGCTCCGCTGCCTATTGAAAATATAGATACGGATCAGATTATTCCCGCCCGTTTTTTAAAGGCAACTACTCGTGAGGGTTTTGGCGATAACTTATTCCGGGACTGGCGTTATAATTCAGATGATACGCTGAAGGCGGATTTCGTTTTGAATGATCCTACCTATAAAGCCGCCAGAATTCTGGTAGCGGGTAAGAACTTCGGTATGGGTTCCAGCCGTGAACACGCAGCCTGGGCGATTCACGATTACGGCTTCAGTGTCGTTATTTCTAGTTTCTTTGCGGATATTTTCCGTAATAACTCGCTCAATAACTTTGTATTACCCGTTCAGGTATCCGAAGAATTCTTGACCAAGACTTTCGCCGCCATCGAAGCGGATGCTCAGGCTCAGATTACTGTTGATTTAGAAAATCAGCAGGTAACTCTACCCGACGGAACGGCGACTTCTTTTGAGATTAATCCCTACAAGAAAAACTGTCTGATGAATGGCTATGATGATATCGATTATCTGATCTCATTACGCCCAGAAATCGAAGCGTTTCAGGCAGCTCTTTAATCTCGCCACGAAGGCACAACGGCACTAAGTTTCACAAAGAATGAACCATTACCAGCCTATTTCAGGGGAAGCAGAAAGAATTGGTAAAGCAATATTAGATGCCGCCTTCAAAATTCATACGTCACTCGGGCCTGGTATGCTGGAAAGAGTATATGAAGCTTGTCTGGAACATGAGCTAACAAAAAATGGATTTTCTGTTAGAAGGCAACAAGGAGTACCTATTATTTATGATGGGATTATTTTCGAGGAAGGGTTTAGACTGGACTTATTAATCAATGATCTGGTTATAATTGAAACGAAAGCCGTTGAACAATATCATCCAGTTTGGGAAGCCCAACTGATTAGTTACTTGAAATTAACAGGCAAACGCTTAGGTTATCTTATAAACTTCAACGTACCACTATTAAAACAAGGCGTCAAAAGGATTGTAGTATAAAACTTAGTGAACCTTTGTGTCTTAGAGTCTTAGTGGCAAAAAAAGAATGCAGAAGCACATTTTAGTAATTCCCGGTGATGGGATTGGTCAGGAAGTGACAGCCGTTTCCAAGCAAGTAGTAGAAGCCATTGGCCAGAAATTTGGTCATGAGTTTACGTTTGATTATGCCCTAATTGGTCACGCGGCCATCGAAGCCACGGGTCAGCCGCTCCCTGAAGAAACCATTGAAAAGTCGAAAGCTTCCGATGCCATTTTATTCGGTGCCGTAGGACACCCCAAATACGATAATGACCCTTCGGCGAAAGTACGTCCTGAGCAGGGGCTTTTAGGCATTCGCAAAGCTCTGGGACTGTACGCAAACCTTCGTCCCATCAAACTATTTGATGAGCTTTTGGAAGCGTCTAGCATCAAGGCAGAAATCCTTCGCGGAGCGGATATTCTCTTCTTCCGGGAATTAACCGGCGATATCTACTTTGGTGAGAAAGGACGCCAGGACGAAGGAGCTACCGCGTATGATATTGCAAAATACAGTAAATACGAAGTAGAACGCATTGCTCACAAAGCCTTCGAAGCTGCTCGGAGCCGTCGCGGAAAATTGTGTTCGGTTGATAAAGCCAACGTTTTGGAAACGAGCCGTCTGTGGCGTGAAGTTGTGCAGGAAATTGCAAAACAGTATCCTGACGTAGAAGTAGAGCACCAGTTTGTAGATTCGGCGGCCATGATGCTTATTAAGGATCCCCGTCGTTTTGACGTGGTGTTAACGGCTAATCTATTCGGGGATATCCTGACGGATGAAGCCAGTCAGATTGCGGGTTCCATGGGTATGCTGGCTTCGGCTTCGGTGGGAGATTCGGTAGGTCTTTACGAGCCCATTCACGGTTCAGCTCACGACATTACCGGAAAAGGCGTGGCCAATCCTCTGGCTTCTGTACTCTCGGCGGCTCTCATGTTGGATATTTCTTTTGGTATGAAAGCCGAAAGCGAAGCCATCATTGCAGCGGTAGATAGCGTATTGAAAGATGGGTTCCGTACGGGAGATATTGCTGACGCTACTACAGATGCTTCCAAAATCCTGGGAACGGATGCCATGGGGGCAGAACTGCTTAAGCGGATTGCTTAATCCTCAAAGCGAAAAAAGGTAATAAGAAAGTCCTCTTGTTACACAATAAATATTTGTCAGAATCAAATTTCCGGCTATTTTTGTCCTCACAATAGAAACCGCCTGTGTTATGTTTGCGAAGACTCTCAACCTTTCTCTTATTCTTCTCGGTCACACTGTCTGAGAACGGGAGCTGGTTGTAGCCATACTCAGCCCTTTCTCAGACTTCTGGGAAAGGGTTTTTTTATGAGGCGTTTTTATTGTTTTGACTTGATAAAGAAATCCCCGCTTGTTTATCAGGTTTAACCTAACCAAGCGTTAATTCACGATCACATTGTTTACTTATGAGCCAAAGAATTCAAATCTTCGACACCACCCTGCGGGACGGCGAGCAAGTGCCCGGCTGTCAATTAACTACCGAAGAAAAAGTAGTAATTGCCAAGGAACTTGAGCTTCTCGGAGTGGATGTTATTGAGGCGGGCTTTCCGATTTCAAGTCCCGGCGATTTTCGCTCCGTGGAAGAAATCTGCAAGGCAGTAACCGAGCCTACGGTTTGTGGACTTACCCGAGCCGTTGAGAAGGATATTGAAGTAGCCGCTGAAGCTCTCAAGCATGCCAAACGTCCCCGGATTCATACGGGTATCGGTTCCTCAGACGTACACATTCTTCATAAGTTCAATTCCACCCGTGACCAAATTCTGGAACGGGCCGTGAAGGCCGTGAAGTATGCCAAGAAATTCGTTGAAGACGTGGAATTCTTTGCCGAGGATTCGGGTAGAGCAGATCTCGAATTTTTGGCTCGACTGACCGAAGGCGTTATTAAAGCAGGTGCTACGGTAGTAAACCTTCCTGATACAACGGGTTATTTACTTCCCGAGCAGATGTACGAGCGTATTTCGTATTTGTTTGCCAACGTAACTAACATTCATCAGGCAACGATCTCTATGCACTGCCATAATGACTTAGGTCTGGCAACGGCGAATACCCTGGCTGGTATTCGGGCTGGAGCTCGTCAGGTGGAGGTAACCATCAACGGTATTGGTGAAAGAGCGGGTAATACTTCGTTGGAAGAAATTGCCATGGCTCTGAAAGTACATAAAGATCTGGGATTTGAAACGGGCATTGATTCTACACGTCTGTACCCCCTTTCGAAGCTGGTATCTGGCATGATGCGGATGCCCGTACAAGCTAACAAAGCCATCGTAGGCCGTAATGCTTTTGCTCACTCTTCGGGTATTCACCAGGATGGGCACTTGAAAAATTCATCTAACTACGAAATCATTAACCCTGAAGATGTAGGAGTGCCTAGCTCAGAAATCATTCTGACGGCTCGTAGCGGACGGGCTGCTTTGCGTCACCGTCTACAACTTTTAGGCTTTAAATCAGATAAGCTGGATATCGATAGTCTTTACGAACGATTTTTATTAATGGCCGATGAGCGTAAGATGATCCACGATCAGGATCTGATGGAGCTGGTAGGCTAAGCACATAACTTAATCAGGATGACAAAACGGTCTGTGGATTTTTCCCACAGACCGTTTTTCGTTTCTAACAAGCTGAATCTATGCGAATTGGTTAAAAATTCATTTAAATCGAATAAGATTATACATATAATAAATTATAATATTGCTGTAATTTATATATTTGGAATTGATTACTTCTAAACTCTATGAAAACGACTACTAATCGACTCGTGAGCGAAGAACCGCTCTTATGGAAAAAATTCATCAGAGGAGATCGTCAGGCTTTTCAGGAACTCATTCTTTCGCATTACAAGCCATTGCTTAATTACGGCATGCGATTTTGTCGCGATCAGGATTTCGTTGAGGACGTAATTCAGGACCTCTTTATTTACTTATGGGAGCATAAGGAAGATTTGACAGAGACACCGGCTTCCGTTAAAAACTACCTCTTTAAGGCCTTTCGCAACCGGGTTATCTTTGACCTGAAGCAACATCAGCGATTAACTGATTTCTCTGAAAAACATGAGGATCGGGATGATTTTCTAGAAGGGGGCATTCAGGATAGCTGGATCCATACGGAAACTGAAACGCATCTGAATTCCCATTTGGCTTCAATTGTCTCCCAACTGCCTGACCGCCAACGGGAAGCCTTATTTCTGAAATATTATCACGACTGCGATATTCAGCAGATTTCGGATATCATGGGTATTAACCGGCAATCCGTTTCCAATCATCTTCAGAAAGCCATTCATTACTTAAAAGGCCATGTTCAGAAACAGCAATTGTTTTTTAACATCATTGGCTGTTTACCTCTATTACTAACGGATTTTTAGTCTTACACCTCCGTTCCCTTCATACTTAATCTGCTATACAGGGCTTTACTCTCAGGAAAAGAGTAGAATCTGGTTTCATGGAAAATTATTTTAAGAAAATTTATTATCAAAGAGTATATCCATGATCCATTTTCCTAATCGTATTGAAGTAAGCTCTCTCTTTAATTATTTCATGGATAGTTATAATGATTTCAAGGTAGAGGATTTTCTGGAAAACCCGTCCTTTCGGCATTGGGTCTATGGAAAAGCAACACAATCAGAAGAAAATTTCTGGGTCGCTTTTCTATTAAGATATCCCGAAGCAGAAGACGCAATCAGCCAGGCAAAACATCTGCTTCAAGCCTTGACAGAGCAAGAGATTGAGCTTTCAGATGCTTATATCAAGGAAAGATCCAATGAAATTATAAGTCAGCTAGCTCCCGAAACGCCTGTTTATCAGTTACGCTGGTGGAGATGGAATATCGCGGTGGCTGTTTTTGTAGCTCTGGGAGCTATAGCCGTTAGCTGGATCTATTGGAAATCGCAACGGCCAGTAAAAGCCGAATGGGCACAAGTAACTACGCCGGTAGAAAAGGATAAAAAAGGTTGGGAAATCGTCAGAAATACAAGTCAGCGGACGAAGCTGGTGTTATTACCCGATGGCAGTTCACTGCTTTTGCAGCCTAAAAGTCAAATAGAATTTCCGACCATCTTTCAGGCAGATAAACGGGAGGTAACGCTAAAGGGAGAAGGCTTTTTTGAAGTTAAAAAGAATAAAAAGCAACCCTTCTATGTCTACGCTAACGAAGTAATTACGAAGGTAACCGGTACAAGTTTCAATATCCGGGCTTTTGATACGGACGAAGAAGTGAAAGTAACGGTCAAGACGGGGTCAGTGGCGGTTTATAAAAAAGAGCAGAGCCAAACGCCTTCGATGATCGTATTACCTAAACAGCAGGCCACCTTTGAGCGACAGGATTACAGTCTCCATCTCAAAAATATTACGTTGCCTGAACTATCAAGTCTCGAAAAAGAAACCTTTTCTTACGTTCATACACCGATCAAGGAAGTATTTGAAAAACTGAGTAAAACCTATGGAGTAGCTTTTCAGTACGATTCGGAGGCCTTGAAGTACTGCTCTCTAACGGCAGTATTGGATGATCGGCCCTTACAGGAAAAGCTAAACCTGATATGTACCGCTATTGAAGCCAAGTATGAATATCGTAATGGCGAAGTAGCTATTTACGGAAAAGGCTGTACTAAACCTTAATCAATTTCTAGTTTCTTCTTGACGATTTGCCTATGTAGAACTTTAACACCCCAATGAAAAAAAAGCCCCCGATGTTGCCGCATCGGAGGCCGAAAAATCTCCCCTTAAAAGCTTGCAAAAAAATGCACATCCTCTCAGAAAGGATGCAGGGGATCTGTTTGTCTAATTGGTTTATTAAACCTCCCAAATTTATGCAAAAAATTAGCTACTCAAACAAACTGCTGTACGACCTTATGAAAGTCAGTTTTGTGCAGTTTTTCATGGCAGTAGTTTTTGTTGGAGTCAGTCACGCACATGAGAGCTCCGGACAGGAAGTTCTCCGCCAACGAGTTACTATTGCCGTAAAAAATCAGGAACTGGAAGAAGTATTGGCTCAACTTTCGAAAATTGCCCACGTTCATTTTTTATATAGCCCTGAACTGGTGGCTTCTAATCGTAAAGTGAACCTGACTCTCCGCAACCAGCCCATTGGTTCGGCTTTACAGGAGTTGCTTAACCCTCTGGAATTAACCTACCAGATCATGGATGAGCAAATTGTAGTGAAGCGGAAACCCATGCTGGCCGCCCATACGGTGATGATTTCTGGTGAAAAAATCACTAAAACCGAAACGACCGAAACACCCGCTGATATTTCTATCAAAGGGGTAGTGCTTGGTGAGGATAACCTACCTCTGGTAGGTGTGAGTGTGCAGGTAAAAGGAACGACTATCGGAACAACAACTAAAGCCGATGGCTCCTATCAACTGACGGTGCCTAACAGCGAAGCCGTACTTATTTTCAGTTACGTGGGTTACCTCAAACAGGAAATTCCCGTAGGAACCAAGTCGACCGTTGATGTAATTCTACAAAGTGATACTCAGTCTTTGTCAGAGGTAGTCGTAGTAGGTTACGGTGAGCAGAAAAAAGAAACGGTAACGGGTGCGGTGACTACGGTAAAAGGTACGGATCTGGTGAAATCTCCCGCCGTTAACTTATCGAACTCTATTGCTGGACGGATGCCAGGTGTAATCGCCGTGCAACGCAGTGGTGAGCCAGGTTATGACGGAGCCGGTATTCGGATTCGTGGTACAAACACGTTGGGTAACAGCGATGCCTTGATCGTAGTAGATGGAATTCCGGCACGGGCGGGTGGTTTTGACCGCATTAACCCAGCCGATATCGAGACGATTTCTGTATTGAAAGATGCTTCGGCTGCCATTTACGGTGCCCGGGCCGCCAACGGGGTTATTTTGATTACAACTAAACGCGGAAAAACGGGTAAGCCTGAGTTATCCTATTCCTTTAATCAGGGTTTCTCGCAGCCAACGGTTATTCCTAAACTGGCGAATTCTTCTCAGTTTGCGGAAATGCGTAATGAGCTGGAAATCTTTAACTTACCTGCCAATGAATGGCGGGCAGCCACGGATGCGTTCCGCTCTACAGGTAGCTACACGCGTCCAGACGGAACGGTAAAAGCAGCTCCTTATAAACCCGAAGATTTCCAGAAATTTGCGGACGGTTCAGATCCCTGGTTCCACCCCAATACTGACTGGTTTAAAGATGCTTTGAAAACTTGGTCTCCGCAGTCGCGGCACAATGTGCAGCTTAGTGGAGGTACTGAAAATGTGAAGTATCTGACTTCTATCGGCTATCAAAACCAGGATGCGTATTACAAAAATTCAGCCACGGGTTACAAACAGTATGACCTTCGTTTGAATCTGGATGCGAATATCAATAAGTACGTACACGTGAGTTTGGGAAGTATTGCTCGTCAGGAAAACCGTCGCTTCCCTACGAAAGGAGCTGGAACCATTTTCCGGATGTTGATGCGTGGTCTGCCTACGCAGCCAGCTTACTGGCCTAATGGCATGCCTGGCCCTGACATTGAAAACGGTGAAAACCCTGTGGTAATCACGACAAATCAGACGGGATATGACCGCGATACGCGTTATTACTGGCAAACGAACGGTTCGATTGATATTAAAATTCCGGGTGTAGAAGGACTGAAATTTACCGGAACGGCTGCTCTGGATAAATACATCAGACAAACCAAACGCTGGGAAATCCCCTGGTATCTGTATACATTCCAGGGAGCGTACGAAAGTGATGGCGTAACGCCTGTTTTAGTACGAGGCAAACGTGGTCCTGCGGAACCCCGACTGACCCAGGGTAATGAAGATCAGTTGAACGTACTGTTAGGTGGAATCGGAACCTACGAACGTAAGTTTGGAAACCATGCCCTGACGGTTTTAGCGGGTGTGAACAAGGAAACCGTTCGTAACGATAACTTCAGTGCATACCGTCGTTACTTTATCTCTACCGCTATTGATCAGCTTTTCGCGGGTGGTGACCTGGAGCGTACGAACAACGGTGGTGCCTGGGAACGTGCTCGTTTGAACTACTTCGGTCGGGTGGCCTATAACTACAAAGAGAAGTATCTGGCTGAGTTCCTGTGGCGATACGATGGTTCTTACATGTTCCCCCAAGCAACCCGTTACGGATTCTTCCCCGGTATCATGGCTGGTTGGCAGATTTCAGAAGAAAACTTCTTCAAGAACAATGTCAACTTCGTGAATTACCTGAAACTGCGGGCTTCATACGGCCAAATGGGTAATGACCAGATCTATTATAACGGGTCCCTTCAGGAATATCAGTATTATTCGACGGCAGGTTTTGGTACGTACGTAATCAATAACCAGTTACAGAAAACGTTGTATGAGTCTCGCGTTCCTAACCCTAACATTACCTGGGAGGTAGCTAATAACTCAAACATCGGTCTGGAAGGTCAGTTGTTCAATGGAAAAATCAACTTCGAGTTTGAATATTTCTACAACAAACGGACGAGTATCCTCTGGCGTAAAAATGCTTCCATTCCTCAAACAACGGGTATGAACCTGCCTGCCGAGAACATCGGTAAAATGCAGAATACCGGTTTTGAATTCAAGGTTGGTCACAACGGACAGAAGGGTGATTTCCGCTATAACATTAGCTTCAACGGAGGTTACGCCAAAAACAAAGTTCTCTTCTGGGATGAAGCAGCAGGAGCCCCTGCCTGGCAGCGTACGACGGGTAAACCCCTGAATGCATTCATGTTCTATCAATACGACGGGGTATTCAAGGACCAAGCCGATATTGATGCCACGCTTGCCAAGGTGGATTACTCAGCCATTACGAATACCGTTCGTCCTGGAGATATGAAGTACAAAGACTACGATGGCAATGGAAAAATTAATCCAGATGATCGCGTTCGTGGTAACAAGAACACCATTCCTACGCTGCAAGGCGGTTTGAACGGCTCGTTCTACTACAAAAACTTCGATCTAACGGTGTTATTCCAGTACGCTACGGGTGCTCAGTTGTACGTTAGTACGGGTGAATCTGGAAGTATTGGTAACTACCTGCTGGACGTATACCAACACCGCTGGACAGTGGACAATCCAAGTGATAAACACCCCCGGATTGCGGACCGTAGTAACCAGTATTATTCTTACGACAACACGTACTGGCTGCGTAGCTCCGATTACATTCGTCTGAAAAACCTGGAGTTAGGCTATACCCTGCCTTCAACCATCAGCAAGCAGATTGGCATGAATGCAGTGCGTTTCTATGTAAATGGTCTGAACCTCTTTACAGTGGACAAACTGAAAGTGTACGATCCTGAAGCAGATAATACTACGGGTCAGTACTATCCCCCTGCTCGCATCATCAACACGGGCTTGTCTATCACATTCTAAGGAAGGTTAGTTTGGGTGCTATTGTTCTTACCTAAGGATAGCATCCAGGCTTGAAATGAAATACATACTATGAGAAAATCAATTCAAAAACTGGGTTTCGTTGCGGTGCTGGCGTTTATGGCTTCCTGTAATGGAGACTTTGTTAATAAGCAACCCCTGGGAGAAGTGGTTTTGTCAGGAGTCTGGCAGGATGGACCACTGGCGGAGGCGTTTGTGAGCGAAATCTACAACGGCTTTGGTCAGGGAGGTTTTGATGAACAGATGCTGGCTTCATTGACCGACGAGGCTCTATTTACCCACCCAGGTCGGGGCATTAACACCTTTACGGAAGCTCGCTCCAATCCGGCTGACATCGGATGGATCAATAATACCTACGAGTGGGGAGCCATGTACAGCCGGATTCGGGCTTGTAACCTGGCTATCGAGAACCTGAGTACCCCTCAGTTCAGCGATGCTACCTTGGCGACTCGATTATTGGGAGAAGCTAAATTTATGCGGGCGTATTTTTACCAGCAACTAACGCGATATTACGGTGGTGTACCCATCATTGATCGTGCCTACAAACTGGGAGAAGCCGATTATACGGTAAAACGGAATACCTACGAAGAATGCATCACTTTCATTACGAAAGACCTCGATGATGCCGCTACGGCTTTGAAAGGAAAGTCATTACTTCCCGGTCGGGCTACTGAAGCGGCTGCTCTGGCTCTTAAATCACGCGTGCTATTGTATGCCGCCAGTGATTTACATGATATCCCTACGGCTAAAACGAAATCAACCACTATTGCTGGCTTTTCCAATCCCGAAGTGTTAGGGTACACCAGTGGTAGCCGGGCTGATCGTTGGCAGAAGGCAAAAGCAGCGGCAAAAGCTGTCATAAGCCTGGGTTCGTATGGATATGAGTTGAACTTGTCGGCTCCCGTTTCCAAAGATCAGGGAACCACTAACTACATCAATGTATCCACTGCTAAGAACGGTGGAGAGAAAGACCTGATTCTGGGTCGTTATTTCACGGATCTTAAGGACGAAGCCGGAGCCTGGGTAGGCCGTAACAACGGACCCAACGGTTACCACAACTGGGCAGGTAATACTCCACTTCAGAATTTGGTGGATGATTATGAAATGATGGATGGTAGCAAGTTTGACTGGAGCGATGCTACGAAAGCGGCCACGCCTTACCAGAACCGCGATCCTCGCTTCTACGGTACAATCCTTTACGATGGAGCACCCTGGAAGCCCCGTCCTTCGGATGTAGCGGGTAAAGACCCCAACAACCAGATTCAGACTGGGCAGTATCAGGTAACCAACTCCAGTGGAGCCGTTGTTGCGGTGGCTGGTTTAGATACTCGTCAAAGTTCAGTAGAAGACTGGAACGGAAGTCGTACGGGTTATTACATGCGTAAGTTCATTGATCCGAACCCATCGATTGTTGATCAAAATACTCGTCAACAGGTTCCCTGGCCTTTGATCCGTTACACGGAAGCGGTACTTAACTACGTTGAGGCCTGTATCGAATTGGGAGAAGATGCCGAAGCAAAAACGTACCTTAACAAAATACGTTTCCGGGCCGGTATGCCTGCGATTACTGAA
Organism: Siphonobacter sp. SORGH_AS_0500; assembly: GCF_031453245.1. Lineage (NCBI taxonomy): Bacteria > Pseudomonadati > Bacteroidota > Cytophagia > Cytophagales > Cytophagaceae > Siphonobacter > Siphonobacter sp. SORGH_AS_0500. The sequence continues at coordinate 4,423,589 of NZ_JAVIYT010000001.1, read as the reverse complement.
ACGGGAAGTGCCCTCCGGGACCGCTATCGTAACGAACGTCGTATTGAAATGGCTTACGAAGAGCAACGCTATCACGATGCCCGTCGCTGGATGATTGCTCCAAACACACTCGGTCAGCAGGCTCGGATTGTCCAGATTACGGGTACGCTCAAATCGGGTAAGACGGTAAGTCTCTACAAATACGATCCAAACAGCTATACCTACAAATATCAGGTTACCAACATTGATCCCGGTATTGAGAATCGTAAGTGGCTGGATAAAATGTATTTTGTTCCTATCAATCGGGATGAAATGAACCGAAATAATAAACTGGTTCAAAACCCAGGTTACTAATCTCTTAGAAAGGATAAAATACTTTTACCAAATAATCTACGTCTGAAAGGGCGTAGATTATTTTCGTAAAATAGGCTAGGCACTGTTCTTCGCAACGTGAATACCTGGTTCTCGCGTGTCCCCCCAAACTGAAACTTTGCATGAATCGCTTTTTACCCCTGAGCCTTCTGGTTCTTATTCTGGCTTGTCAGGAAAAGGACAAAAAGGAAGGTCTTCCTGCCGATAATGGTCCCTCTCTTTTTAAAGAACTTTCTACGGATCAGACGCATATCGACTTTAGTAATACCTTATCTGAAGGGCTGAATACCAATATATTAATGTATGAATATTTCTACAACGGCGGGGGGGTAGCCGTTGGGGATCTGAATAATGATGGCCGGGATGATCTGTACTTTACGGCTAACATGACTCCCAACAAACTGTACCTAAATCAGGGCAATTTACAGTTTAAAGATATTACGGATGCTTCGGGAGCGGCAGGCCGACCCGGTCCCTGGAAAACGGGTGTAAGCATGGCCGATGTGAATGGCGACGGCAAGCTGGATATTTACGTGTGTTATTCGGGGAATGTATCTCCTGAGAACCGCACCAATCAGCTTTTTATTAATCAGGGTGTGAATGGAAATGGAATTCCGCAGTTTAAAGAATTGGCTCGGGAGTATGGGCTTGACCAGCCCGCTTATAGTACGCAGGGGTCTTTTTTCGATTATGATAAAGACGGCGATCTGGACCTTTTTTTACTAAATCATAATCCTAAATCGCTGCCTGTTCTGGATGAGGTTGCCACCAAAGAAATTCTCAAAAAGGAAGATCCCAGCGTTGGTTCCAGATTGTTTGAGAATACGGGTAATCACTTTAGGGACGTTACGGCAAAGGCGGGCATCCAGAGTGCTTCCCTGTCGTATGGACTTGGAATTGGAATTTCAGATATGAATGGTGACGGCTGGCCGGATCTTTACATTGGGAATGACTATGCCGTTCCAGACTTTCTATACATCAATAATCAGGACGGAACTTTCCGTAATCAAATTCAAAACTACTTACGGCATACGTCCCAATTTTCAATGGGTAATGATATCGCTGACATTAATAACGACGCTCTGCCTGACATTTTTACGCTGGATATGTTACCCGAAGATAACCGGAGGCAGAAACTGTTGATGAGTGCGGACAACTATGAAAAATTTGAGTTGAATCTGCGTTCGGGATTTTATTACCAGTACATGCGAAACATGCTTCAGGTAAATAATGGAGATGGGAGTTTCAGCGAAATCGGTCAACTCGCGGGTATTTCCAACACCGACTGGAGCTGGGCTGCTCTATTTGCGGATTATGACAATGACGGCTGGAAAGATCTCTTCATTTCTAACGGCTATCTGCGGGACTACACCAACATGGATTTCCTGAAATACATGGGCGATTTTATGAAAAATCGTCAGGGTAATATTCACCGGCAGGATGTACTGACGCTGGTTCAGCAGATTCCGTCCTCTAACGTAACCAATTATCTATTCAGAAATAATGGGAACCTGACCTTTAGTAATGTCAGTGCGGCCTGGGGAGTTAATCAGCCCCTGAATAGCAATGGAGCTGCTTATTCAGATCTGGACAACGACGGCGATCTGGACTTAATCGTCAATAATGTTAATCATGTCGCTAGTGTGTATGAAAACCAGTCGAGTCGGAAGAATCATTTTTTGAATGTAAAACTCGAAGGCAAGGCGGGGAATACCCAGGGAATTGGGGCCAAAGTAATGATTTCAGTAAATGGGCAACGCCAATTTCTTGAGCAGATGCCTACCCGAGGGTATCAATCGAGCGTGTCCTCTGTACTGCATTTTGGATTGAAATCAGCTACTCAGATTGATTCCCTGACTATTACCTGGCTGGACGGTTCACAGCAAACGAAAACGGCTGTCAAAGCTGATCAGTTACTGACGCTTAAACAGTCTGAAGCCTCTGCTGGCAAAAAGCCTGGAACTAGTGAAGCCCCCTGGTATCATTCCGTTAAGTCTCCCGTATTGGTTCAGGCAACGTCCAATTCCTTAAATGATTTCAAGCGACAACCTTTACTGGTTAATCCGCTGTCGTTTACGGGGCCTTGCATGGTAAAAGCCGATGTAAACGGGGATGGATTAGAAGATGTATTCGTGGGCGGCAGTAATGGAAAGGTAGGGGAGTTATTCCTCCAGCAAAAAGGAGGAAATTTCACTCGTAAACAGAGTTTCCAGACCTCCAGCGAAGACGCTGATGCCTTATTTGTCGATGTAAACAAAGATAATTTCCCGGATTTATACGTGGTGAGTGGCGGTTACGGTGACCTCATGCCTAACGATGCCCGGTTGTCGGATCATTTGTATTTGAATGATGGTAAAGGAAATTTCGCACTCAGTAAAGGAGCCTTACCCACTATGATCGCTAGCAAAAGTTGCGTTCGGGCCGCCGATGTGAACGGTGATGGAGCCATGGATTTGTTTGTGGGAGGAAGAGTAATACCCGGGCGGTATCCCGAAACACCACCGAGCTTCCTGTTAATCAACGACGGTAAAGGAAATTTCAGTGACCAGACGGCAAAGCTAGCCCCGGCGTTGGCTCGTATAGGAATGGTAAGTGATGCAGCCTGGCTGGATTTAAATCAGGATAAGAAACCGGATTTGGTAGTGGTAGGCGAGTGGATGCCCATTACGGCCTTTGTAAGTGGTGGGAATACCTGGACGGATCAGACGAGTAAATACTTCCCAAAATCTTATCGGGGGTGGTGGAACAAACTGCTGGTGGACGATGTAAACGGCGATGGACGAATGGACTTGTTGGGAGGTAATCAGGGCCTGAATACCCAATGCAAAGTTTCCGACCGTGAACCCGCTGAGCTAGTGTACAAGGATTTCGACGATAATGGTTCTGTGGACCCTATTCTTTGTTTTTACATTCAGGGAAAAAGCTATCCCTACGTCTCTCGCGATGAATTGCTTGATCAGATGAGTATCATGCGGACGCGATTCCCGGATTATAAAAGCTACGCCGAAGCCACGCTTACGGACATTTTCACCCCAGAAGAATTACAGGGCAGTACGAAGCTATCGGCGAATACCTTACAAACGACTTTATGGTTACAAACGCCTAAGGGGACCTTTCAGGAACAGGCCTTACCCATACAGGCTCAGCTGGCTCCGGTATTTACCGTGACCAGCCTCGACTTTGACCAAGACGGTAAAAAGGATCTGCTTCTTTGTGGAAATGTTAATAAAGCTCGACTGCGTTTCGGGAATTGCAATGCCAATGATGGGGTACTATTGAAAGGAGACGGCAAAGGACAATTTCAGTACATTCCTCAACGCAAATCCGGCTTCCTGTTACGCGGTGATGTGCGGAGCGTATTACCCCTGGAAAACCGTCTGCTTTTTGGAATCAATCAAAAACCCCTGGAAGCGTATCAACTCCGCAAGCCATGAAAAAATACAGTCTCTTTTTATTGCTGATTACTTTGTTTAGTTGTTCGAAAGAAAAGCAGCCCGAGGTATCTCCCGAAGCCCTAACCGGGGTTTTGAATGAGATGACGGAGATCATGATTCATGATGTAACCAATCCGCCGCTGGCTGCCCGCTTTTTTTCCTACGCCTGTTTGTCGGGGTATGAAGTCATGGCCCAGCATGACTCCTCCATTCACAGCATGTATGGGGTATTGAACGGTTGTCCCAAAATCGAGCAACCGCAGGGATTAGAATCGCACTCGGCTTCTCTGGCGGCAGTTTTGGCAGTCATGGAAACGTCAAAGAAAATGCAGCCTTCGGGCAGTCGCATGGCGGCTTATGAAAAGCATTTTCTTGATTCCTGCAAGGCCATTGGGTTTTCGGAACAAACGCTGGAGCATTCTCAAAAATATGCCGAGCAGATTAGTCAGCAGTTACTTAAATACGCAAAGAAAGATCGCTATAACCGCATTAGTAACTATCCGCGTTATCAGGCTAAAAATCAGGAAGGGAACTGGTATCCTACACCCCCGGGGTATTTTTCGCCCGTAGAACCTTATTTTGCCACGGTTCGTCCCTTTACCCTCGATACCTGTTCACAGTTTAAACCGGTTCCGCCGGTTGCCTTTTCAAAGGATAAAAACTCTGAATTTTATAAGCTGATGCTTATTAATGTTGAGGAAAAACTCCCGGACGATCATAAGGAAATTGCCGCTTTTTGGGACTGTAATCCCTTTGCTTTGGAAGATAATGGCCACCTGATGGTGGGCATGAAGAAAATTTCTCCGGGGGCTCACTGGCTGGGAATTACGGGCATAGCCTGCAAAAAAGCGGGTTTGAATTTAGCTCAAACGCTCAAGATGAGCACCATCGTTTCCATTACCCTAATGGATGGATTTATTTGTTGCTGGGATGAGAAATACCGCAGTAATCGCATCCGCCCCGAAACGGCCATTCGGCAGTTAGTCGATCCTAACTGGCGACCCTTTCTGCAAACGCCACCTTTCCCGGAGTACCTCAGCGGGCATTCCACTATTTCAACGGCTGTTGCTACGGTGTTAACGCATTATTTAGGGGACCATTTTGCTTATACCGATACGGTTGAAGAACCCTTTGGACTCAAAGCCCGCTCGTTTACTTCGTTTATGCAAGCCGCCGATGAGGCGGGGATGTCTCGTTTATACGGAGGTATTCACTTCATGGACGCTATTGTGAATGGCCGTACGCAGGGGGAGAAAGTAGGAGCCTGGGTGATTAAAAAACTGGAAAGAAAAGGCCTGGAGGAAAACTTCGTTATGAGCTTCAGCTGTATCAATTGGATTGCATAAAACTGATTAATAAAAAAGGTACTTCAACCCAGGTTGAAGTACCTTTTTTACTGTATATCTGTCCTATTTAATATCTGCTGTCAAGGCAATATCGATAGTATTGGTAGCTGAATTATAACTAGCCTTTCCTTTTAAAGTCTGCTCATTGATTGTTTGAGGCAGACTTGAGGGATCGAATTTGATGAGGGTATACTCCCATTTCCGATTGAAGTAGGCGTATACATAGTAGGTGCCATTTTTGATGACTTGAGTACTTCCTTGTCCATAATAGGAGTAGAGATACGCATAACTACCAGGTTCCCACCAATAGGAACCTCCCGTTCGGTAAAAATAGATCCAGCCAGATGGGCGGTAGCTGTACTTGCTCTTGGTATTCGTTGCAGTGAAATTAAGTTTGACATTCACAAATTCAGGGGGTGCTGGAGGAGTAACGGTTAAAGTTACCGTTCCACTGGAACAAGGATTACTTACGGTAGCCTGTCCAATGATTTTGGCTGAACCATAGCTAAAATAATTATCGTACACCTGAATTTTTAAGTTTGGAGAGGAAGGGTGGCGATAAAAGGAAGCAACCTCACCGTCTCGTACATACACATATCTGTAACTTAAAAGCCGCCCAGATTGATCCCGGAAGACAACGTAATAATACCGACCGACCGTAGAGGAAGAACTGAAGCGAAACTGAATGTTTAATACGTGATTAACACAGGCGGAAGTGTACCAGTCCAGATTGTAGCTAGAAAGGTGAGTAATATTAAATTTAGCCTGAAGTTTTCCATTGGCATCGGCATAAATCGTTGCCGTACCTTCTTCTTTCCATTGGCCAGTTTCTTCGTTCAAACTCCACAGTGGAACCGTTTCACCGGCTTTAATCGTCTGGCCTGTAGTAGGGTTAGTTAAGGTTTCATCCAGATCCATTGTAACTTCTACGGGCTTAGAGAATTTCTTCACACTGGTTCCGCCCGAGGTCATATTAATGGAAATGAATCCCGCCGTACTAAAAGTAATGGGACTCATGGGTTGACCACTGGCATTGAGCACGTTATCAGCAACAAATCCGCCGGGGAACGAGCTTAGCGATTGATCGGATGTCGTGGTATAATTCACTACCTCCATCCGAACCTGACCCGCTGCCAGAGCTTTGCCAGAGGCATCCTGCATCTGAGTCCCAGACGCAATAGTTAATGTAGCTTCATCTGCGGTAGCAGCGGTTTTGGGGGTAACAATGGTGACGGCAGCTGTGGTGTTTCCGTTTCCGTCTACCGTAGTGCTGGCTACGCGGGCCGAAGTCCCTTCGGCTGGATTGTTCAACTCAACGAGTGGAATCTGGATTTCGCTTTGCGAAGTATCCGTCAACATCACATTATAAGAAACGGGGCTGAAGCCAGAGACCGTTGCATGAATGGTAAACTTCAAAGGAGTACTGGCTGATGGAGTAACCTTTGATCGCATACCTAAAGGCAGTAGCCCCTGAGAGGCCTTAAAAGTTTTTGAACCATCTGCCATATAAACAACGTCCGCATTAGTACCCGAAACGCTTATGTCGAAAGCCCCCGGCTGGTTGGTTGCAGTAGGGTTTGCGTTAACAAACCGAATCATCACCGGAGCAGTAAATGGATTCGCATTAATTGAAAAATTTACATCTTCCAATGGATCCAGATTAGCAATATCCTTTAAGTCTTTACAGGCAAAGACAATTACGGCAAGAAAAGAACTCAGCAGAACTCCGCCAAGCATCCGTTTTTTAGAAAAAACAGTATCTTTCATGAAGGCAGTGGATTATTTATTTAAACGGTAGGAGACACCTAAATTCAAAACAGGATAATACTTGAGAGGCTTTAGGTTTCGCTCAATAATAGCGGCCTGGTCCTGCGAAGGCTCTAACATCTTGGTGGCGGTCAGGGATACTTTGGGCGACTGCTGATAAAAGAATCCTAAGTCAATGTTAAACTTAAGTCGATTGCGAAGAAAAGGCTGCCCAAACCCCAAGCCTATGTAGGGAGCTAGTTTATTAAATTCAGCTTTACCCGAAAGCGTGCCAATTTCATCCACTGTAAAGGTTAAATCTTCCAGTTTTACGTCACGGGTTGGCTTTCCGTCCAGAGTTACCTCATTCAGATTAAGCATTATTCCTCCCGTCAGACGAAATCCCATGCGTTTAAAAGGGTAATAATCGATCAGGGCGTTAACCGTTTTAATCTTGATATTTCCATCCAAACCGATTTGAACATCATCTGTACTAGATCCAGAAATGAACCGGGTTTTGTAATTGAAGAGTCCAAAACCTATTCTTCCGGTGAAGTGGCGATTAATAGAATGATACAGATCGAGCCCAAAGCCTGCGGTTCCAGCTTTCAAACCCAGAGCAAAACCTTCCGTATACGTTGGGAGCGGACGTTCCGACTTACTGGAGTCGACGTCTTGCCCAAAGCTCTGAAAAGTAATCCCCCACAATAGAGGTAGTAGTAAAACTTTTTTCATTAGACAAATAGTTAGGGTTTAAATTATAGATCAAGATTGCGGTTGAAAAGAATGTTTATAAAAATACTCAATTGAAATTTGTTAATTTTTGATTGTATATAGTGCCTATTATTGAAAAAATAGCTGGTTTTAGGGAGGAGTTTTAAGGCTTTAAATAAGATAGAGATAGAGGTTATACTTACTTGCAAATACTGGAATATCTGCCTAACAAATATATTGAATTTGAGCCTTTTGTATTGCTAACCATTAATGGTTATTAAAATTATTTTAATATTTATAAACACTCAATTAATAAAATTGAGTGTTTGGTATTAGTACATTGATTTTTGTAGGTTAATTGTAAATTTTGTACCTAACTATTTAACTTGTTACTCATAGTAGTTTCATTATAGATAATACGTTTTGTAAGAGGTAATGGACATTCTTTGTTGAATTATATCAAGTAGAGTAACTTTTGATAAGTAATGGTGCGGGATTAATAGATTAATTATATATCATTTAGTGATGCGTCAGGTATTGAGATAAGTTAAATATTGAGACGAATCAAGTTTTACATTTTATATAAATGAACACTTATTAGTAAGATTAAATAATAAGTTAACTTATAATATGGTGGGAAAAATTTATAATTAACGGAGCTATAGTTAGCGTTCAATGCACGCAACTTAAGATCAGTAGAAGAGAAAATAAGATGGGCTATGAATGCTTGTTAATCAGATGAAATGACGATTCAATTAAATAACTAATGTTTAATAACTGGAAAGAAGAGCTGGGGCAGGGCATTTTAAGCCTTCTTGAGTATTCTACCTGCCAAGCTTCTGGCAATACCTATATAATCTTTTGAGATTCAACCTCTAAGGTGAATCATAGGTGTGTTGAATTACTAGGAGTGATCTGATGTATGTTTTGATAATACTATGTTTGACAAAATTTTATATATAAAATAGATGCTATTTTAAAATTTTATATTTTTATAGGCTAAATACCGATCATCTTTCCATATCAAAATTAGTTTATGAAAAAACTTCTATTCTTCTGTCTGCTGCCAGGGGGTCTTTTTGCTCAGAATACACTCATTCATTGTGGTACCTTGATTGATGGCGTAGCAAACGAAGCCAAGAGCCAAATGACGATTGTCGTTGAGAAAAATAAAATCATTGGCATTGAAAAGGGCTATAAATCAGCCAAATCCGGGGAAAAGGTTATTGATCTGAAAAGTAAGACGGTAATGCCGGGGCTAATTGATTGCCACGTGCATCTGGAATCCGAGACTCGTCGTGGAGGGGCAATTGACCGCTTTACGCTTAACCCTGCCGACATTGCCTTTGAATCGACTCGAAACGCCAAGAATACCTTGCTGGCTGGTTTTACTACTGTGCGTGATCTGGGCGGGAGTGGCGTTAACGTGGCTTTACGAAACGCGATTAACAAAGGCTTGGTAGTAGGCCCAAGAATCTATACGTCAGGAAAATCCATTGCCACCACTGGAGGGCACGCTGACCCGACGAATGCGTATCGGAAAGACTTGATGGGTGACCCTGGGCCGCTGGAGGGAGTAGTAAATTCAAAAGAAGATGCCCGTAAAGCCGTTCGGCAGCGGTATAAAGATGGCTCCGATCTGATCAAAATCACAGCTACGGGTGGCGTGCTGAGTTTGGCTTCCAATTCACAAAACCCACAGTTTACCGAAGATGAAATTCGGGGAATCGTGGAAACAGCCCAGGATTACGGCTTTACGGTTGCCGCCCACGCTCACGGAGCCGAAGGCATGAAGCGGGCCATCCGGGCGGGGGTTACTAGTGTGGAGCACGGCACGTATATGGATGATGAAGCGATTGCTTTGTTTAAAAAGCATGGGACTTACTTAGTACCAACGATTCTGGCGGGAAAAACCGTAGCAGATTCAGCAAGAATCATGGGGTATTACACGCTGGTTCAAGCCCGAAAAGCCCTGGAAGTAGGGCCAAAGATTCAAAGTATGTTTGCGAAGGCTTATAAAGAAGGCGTGAAAATCGCTTTCGGCACCGATTCGGGCGTTTCCATTCACGGCGTTAATGCCAAGGAATTCGAATATATGGTAGAAGCCGGTATGCCCGCCATGGAGGCCATCAAAGCCGCCACAGCCAGTGCATCAGATTTGCTACGAATTAAAGAACAAATCGGCACCATCGAAACCGGAAAAATGGCTGACATTGTAGCTACCTCTGAAAATCCTTTACAGAACATTAAAACGATGATGAATGTCAAGTTTGTTATGAAGGATGGAGTGGTTTATAAGAATGAGTAGGCAATAAAAACGGAGGCCGAGTAAATAGCTCGGCCTCCGTTTTTTAAGTTTTAGATTAAATAACTAATTTTTACTTAATTTATTAAACTCATTTCGATTCAAATACATAATGCAGGAACGCCATACAGAAGCTGTTTTACGATCCTTTTTGTTTAAGTATCTTTCCCGAGCTTCTGGAAATTCTGTAAGAAGTTTCAATATTCCTTTATCGTTACATGTATAGGTTTGTCCAGTATACAAATCCACAATAAAGCCTAAGTCATTCCTATTAATGACGGTTGTTCTATCAACTCCTGAGATTGCCCCAGAAATGGCCAATCCAATTGATCCATAAGAATACAATATTCTCATATTACTAGCATCAAGTTCATCTTCAACTAAAAAGAACCGACCCGTTTCTCGAACCGGTGCAAAGTAAGTAGCCTTATTTCCCACTTTGTACTGATTCGCATATATATACAGACGCTTCCCATCCGAATAGGCGAATGCCTTTTTTCCTTCAGAAAGAGCCTTCAAGTTTTTTATAGCCAAATATTTGCCATCTAACCGTTTACTATCAATATAGTTAGGCAAAATGCTAGGTTTCTTATCCATAAGTTCAGGAATAGAAAAATATAGTCCTGCAGGAAATATAACTTGTTCAAATAAACTGGCTACTTTATCATTGGTTTGTGGTCCCAGCTCAAATAAGGTTCCGGCATTGTTTCTCCAGTTAGTTTTTGAGAATTCACTAAGACAAATATCAAATAATTTCCTAATTTTTTTTCCATAGCTTGCCTGACCACTCCAATCGCTTATTTCGGCTAAGTTTTCAACGTAATAAATATTCCATAGTTTACCTAAAGTGTCTTGACGACAGATAGTAAACGAAAGACCTACTTTTTTTTCACCAGTATTGTTATTTGATTTGTTACTAACCCATAAATCATTTATTACTAGAACTAGGCTGTCTCCACTAGAAGAAAGATTTCTTTTAAGGTAACTTTCTAAATACTCTGATACATCTGCTGGAAAATTGCATTCGATTAATTCATTTGTAATAGGCCTATATTATCCTTAAAAAGTCGGGCATCTATAACCTTTTTAAAATTAAATCCAAGATTATTAGTAGTTAAAGTGTGTTCTGGTAACTCGATAATATGCTGTCCTGAAACAGTAAAGTTTAAATAACTAAAAAAGTATATAACAAAAGTCAATCGAAAAAATAAGCTCATCGTAATAGATAGGAAGTTTATGGTGAAAGATTTCAAATATGCATAATAATTTATTAAATGCATAACTAAAGAGTTTACTATAAAATCCGTTATGGGTACTAAATGAAGATTTGATTATTTACAATAATTATCTATTAACTAGTTGACAAATTTTAAGACGGCATGGTTAAGAGACAATTAGAAGCCATAAAATGTTGTAGATACTCTAATCGTAACACTCCACTGATCATTCGTAGTTTTCATGAAATCAATCTGTATAATGGGTAATTTATTCATTTTCTGCTCGATACTTTTCTACCTGTAAAATGTTATCCTGAATATCCTGCATAATCCATCTGGCCCACCAGCTTGCATAGAAATTAAAGGTAGTTGTTAATTTAAAGTGACTATATAAATGCAATCGATACGTTTTGGAATTCAATTTTTCTAATTCATACGTTCCATTCAATACGTCAAAGTATTTACCTCCGATAACTACGTGTTCATCCAGCGTCGTTGATGGAATTTCGTGGGGATAAGCCTTAATTGAAAATACCATTTTCTTTTGAGGAATATACTCAGAAACAGTTTCATGGAAAACTAATCCATTCGTGAATATAGCTTCGCGATACGCTCCGACTCCTTCATAATTGAGGATGGCCTTGACGGGTCTAGGAAAGCCTAAGGCGTTGGTTAGCCAACCTGTATCTTGTTCTTTTTTGATTTCTTTAACTCTGGTAACATTACTCCATATTTTCTCGGCAGGAGCTTGAATATCGATAAAGGTATAAGCTTGATAGGTGCCTGGTATTGAGCCAACTGTCATTTCAAGTGGGGTAATGAGTAAAGGTACTAAGGGGATGGTAGATAAGTATACTCTTTTGTTCCGATTCCTATTTTTAAGTCTCCAGCCAATAAAGCCCCCTAGGGAAGCAGCTAGAAAAAAAAGCGGTAATACCATAAGCCAGCAGGCCCATCCTTCCCATCCCACTAGTAGAGTGAGTACGAAAAAAAACAGAATAGGAACCCAGGGAGCAAAAAAGCGATAAGAACGTTCTTTCGCTTTTTCTTCACTGGAAAAAAAGATGGTCAGGATGCCCATGATGGTTGGTAAGCAAACCAGAAACGTAAGGGACATGACAGAATACAGTCTTTGCCAATCCTCAACCCCAAATAGATAACGGAGTATTAATCCATAGGCAACGGGAATAGCTATGACCTTGAGGTAAGTAAATATTTTATTCATTTAGATTAGGTAAAAATGTATGTTAATGAAGCGGTAAGAATAGAAAATACTAAGGGGTATTATTTATACACCAAACTCAAGGGTAACATCCTCAAAAAAGGTAAAGCCTTGTCATAATCCAAAGCCTTATAAAATAACCCAACTCTTCCCAGATGGTTATAGTAGTCCTGCAAGTGAGTATAGTAATAAAATTCACTCCCGAGGTACCAGGCTTTTTCACCCAGCTTGCTGGCGAGAAACCACTTTTCTAGCAAGCGGGCCGTTCGTCCATTCCCATCGTTGAACGGATGGATTTTTACAAAAACCAGATGAATAAAAGCGGCATAATAAAAGGCTTCTTCAAGACTTAATTCCTGCTGAATCAGGGCGTTTACTTCGCTCCAGAAAATCTCAAATTCTTCTTTTACTACATTTCCTGAAGCAGCCTCGTAGCGAATACGATTACTCTGCTGATCCATAATTAGCATGTTTCGGTTTCTTACCTTTCCTCTAAAAGCTTCGGGTAATAAATGTTCAGTAGCTATGGAATGAGCTTGAAGAAAATGGTTAAGTGTTAGCGAATGATCCCGGGCAAATTCATAGGCCCGATACAAATCATTGGGTTTCTCGGTTAGCGTTGGTAAATATTCGATATCAAGCAACTTATGCTTAACGTAACTGTCAACCTCCAGGCTTTCACCTTCGATTCGGGAAGAAGCCATGACCGATACCGCGGTGTAAAACTTGAAATTATCAATCGTCCAGTCTTTGCTTTTTAGCTCAGCAAAAGCTGCAGAAATAAAGTAAGTAGAGAAGACAGATAATCGTCGTAATAAGTGTTCGAAAGGGTTGCATTCATAGCGTACCAGCCGTTGGCTTTGAATGACCTAAGGTAGTGGGAAATGATGGTAGATTAATGACTCTTGAGATGACACAAGAAAACAAGCCTGTCATCCAGAGCGAAGAAGGATCTTATTGATTTGACGAGCTTACTTGGCTTAGGGAAAGCTTTACTCCTCTAAATCCGTCTCCTTCTGTAGAAGTTCTCTCACGTCGTTCGAGATGACAGGCGAGGGGTTTAGCCGTCGCTTTACGCAGGATGGCAGGAAAAGCCGAGTAATAAGTTAGTAACCAGGAATCTGTTCCACCAAAATCTCATTACCTGCCTGATCATAATAAGTACAGGTCATCTGCTGTAAAGAGACTATCCATTTCTCAATGCCCGTTTCAGCACAATGCTGACAGAATGTGTAATAATCCGTTTCTCCTCGCTGGTGAGTTTTCAGGTATTGCTTGAATGCTTCAGATTGATTGGTAGCTGCAATGCTTAGCTCCTCATATTGTGGCTGAGATGAAGTCTGATAATCATTTTCGCCGAAATAGTCCGTGTGACTGTCCTTTACCCAGGTTTCAAATGTCGTTACGCCTAGGGCCTTGATTTCCTGAATATATTTTGGAAAATCGGCTCCTGATTTTACTCTTTCATGAGCCTGTTCAATCTGTTCTACGGTAAACATGAGTGTAAGGTTTGGATTAAGGTTGAGACTAGGAGGGGAATCGTTTGTTTAAAGTCCGAATAGATCAATGGCTACAAACTTCGTTTGGCTTTCCAAAGGTTTTTCGGCTTTCTTCTGCTGGAAAATGAGTTGAAACCACCAAATTGCTACTTTTTCCATTGAATACCACTTTCTAAACATTTCATTAATGATACGCTCTTGTCTGCTTAGCCTGCTGGGCTTGTCGATGTTGACGGCAACCGCTCAGGAGGTGACCAAAGTAGCCGAACCCGTGGAATGGGTGAATACCCTCATGGGAACCCAATCGAAGCACAGTCTCTCTACTGGTAATACTTATCCCGCCATTGCCCTGCCCTGGGGAATGAATTTCTGGATGCCCCAGACAGGTAAAATGGGCGATGGATGGGCTTATACGTATGACTCGGATAAAATTCGCGGGTTCAAACAAACTCACCAACCCAGTCCCTGGATTAATGACTACGGTCAGTTTGCCATCATGCCTACTACAGGTAAGCTTCGTTTCGATCAAGACGAGCGGGCCAGCTGGTTTTCGCATAAATCGGAAGTAGCTAAGCCTTATTACTACAAAGTATATCTGGCGGATCACGACGTAACCACCGAGATTGCTCCGACTGAGCGAGCGGCGGCTTTACAATTTACTTTCCCCGACAGTAAAGAATCCCGTGTGGTTATCGATGCCCTTGACAAAGGTTCATTCGTGAAAATTATTGCTGAAGAGAATAAAATTGTAGGTTACACGACCAAAAACAGCGGTGGAGTGCCTTCCAATTTCAAGAACTACTTCGTTATTCAGTTTGATCGTCCCTTTGCCAACACGATGGTTTGGAGTGGAAAAGATGCTGTCCCCAACAAAATGCAGGTGCAGGATAACCACGTAGGAGCAGTCGTTGGTTTTATTACCAAGAAAGGTGAGAAAGTATATGCTCGGGTGGCGTCTTCCTTTATCAGTGCCGAGCAGGCGGAATTGAATTTAAAAGAAATTGGTAAGGATGACTTTGCGACGGTCAAAGAAAAAGCCCGCAAAATCTGGAATAAGGAGCTGGGCCGTCTGAACGTAGAGGGCGGTTCGGTAGACCAAACCCGGACGTTTTATTCCTGCCTGTACCGTTCGATGCTATTTCCCCGCAAGTTTTATGAGCTGGATGCATCTGGAAAAGTCATGCACTACAGTCCTTATAATGGTCAGGTGTTACCTGGGTACATGTTTACGGATAACGGTTTCTGGGATACCTTTCGGGCACAGTTTCCTTTCTTTAACCTGATGTACCCCAGTATGAATGCCCACATCATGGAAGGTCTGGCGAATGCCTATAAAGAAAGTGGTTTCTTACCCGAGTGGGCCAGCCCTGGTCATCGTGACTGTATGATTGGCTCGAATTCAGCTTCGCTGATTGCGGATGCTTACCTGAAAGGGGCTCGTGGTTTTGATATTAATACGCTGTACGAAGGAATCCTGAAAAATACCCAGAACGAAGGCCCATTGAGTTCCGTTGGCCGAAAAGGGGTAAAGTACTATAATGAGCTAGGTTACGTTCCTTACGATGTCAAAATCAACGAAAACGCGGCACGGACGCTGGAATACGCCTATGATGACTGGACGATTCATCAGTTAGCGAAAGCCCTTAACCGTCCGCAGGCGGAGATTGATTTGTTTGCGAAACGCAGCCAGAACTACCGCAATCTGTTTGATCCTGAAACCAAGCTGATGCGGGGTAAAAATAAGGACGGTAAATTCCAGTCGCCCTTCAATCCTTTCAAATGGGGGGATGCCTTCACCGAAGGAAACAGTTGGCACTACACATGGTCGGTCTTTCATGATGTACAGGGTCTGGCTGATTTAATGGGCGGTAAGAAAGAATTCGTGAAAATGCTGGATTCGGTATTCGTAGTGCCTCCGATTTTCGACGATTCGTACTACGGTGGAGTTATCCATGAAATCCGTGAAATGCAGATTATGAATATGGGCAATTACGCTCACGGCAACCAGCCCATTCAGCACATGATTTACCTCTACAACTACGCGGGCGAACCCTGGAAAGCTCAGTACTGGCTGCGGGAAGTAATGGAGCGGATGTATAAACCCACGCCTGATGGCTATTGTGGGGATGAAGATAACGGTCAGACTTCGGCCTGGTATGTATTCTCCGCGATGGGTTTCTATCCCGTTTGTCCCGGCACCGACCAATATGTATTGGGTACGCCCTTGTTCAAGAAAACAACGGTTGAGCTGGAAAATGGCAAGAAAGTGGTGATTTCAGCGGCTAACAACAATGATAATAATCGCTACGTACAGTCTTTAAACGTGAACGGCAAGGCCTCTACGAAAAACTGGCTGAGCCATCAGGAATTAATGAAGGGAGCCACCATCAATTTCCAAATGTCTGCCAAGCCTAACAAGCAACGTGGAACGGCTGCCTCAGATGCCCCTTACTCGTTCTCAACGGCTAAAAAGTAGTTGTTGGTTGTTGGGTTGAGAGTTATTAGTGCAAAGTTTTAACCACAGGGTTACTCAAAAGTCAACACAGTAAACGCTGTGCATAACTCTGAGTAACTCTGTGGTTTATTAGTTTGACAGGTTTTGATTTCGTTTGAAGATTTGATAGAATCAAAACGTTTTCAAACCCTGTCAAATCAAATCTCTCAAACCAGATTAATCTTCCGCTTTCTCGCGACCATCAGCCATGCGGACGATTTTGGGTGAGAACTTCGCTAATACACTAACCAGATCCGTTTGAGCCGCCATGACATGCTCCAAGTTTTTATAGGCCATGGGAGCTTCGTCCAGATCGGCTCCAATAAGCGTAACGCCCGCCTCTTCCAGAGCTTTCTTTACGTCAGACTTTTGAATCGTCTGGATAGCTTTGGTTCTTGACATGAGTCGCCCTGCTCCGTGTGAAGCTGATTGCAGCGAAGCATCGAGCCCTTTTCCACGAACGACATAACCAGGCTGCGTCATCGAACCGGGGATAATCCCTAAATCCTTTTCACCCGCAGGCGTAGCTCCTTTGCGGTGAACGATCACTTCCCGGCCATCGGCCAGCGTTTCTTTCCAGGCAAAGTTGTGGTGGTTTTCCACCATTACCAGAGGTGACTGATTCAACGCTCGAGCCATTTTATTATGGATTTCGTGGTGATTGGCTGAAGCGTAGTCTCCCGCCAGATTCATGGCAATCCAGTATTCCTGCCCTTCTTGAGAATCTAAATCCAGCCAGGCCAGATGCTGAGCTTCTTTAGGAAGCTTTGTCTTCTGCATAGCCAGTTTAGAATAATGATTGGCAATGTTACCACCAAAACCCCGCGAGCCTGAATGGGAAAGCAAGGCCAGGTATTTTCCAGCGGGTAATAACTCGTTGGAAAGTACTTCCAGCTCGCCCCATTCCACAAAGTGATTTCCCGTCCCGGATGTTCCTAACTGACGATAGGCCTTATCGCGTAACTCGCGAATGGGCTTGGTTGCCGACCATTCAGGTTTTTCAAAAAGGGTATCGTCAAATTTCTTCCGTGACTCACTTCCCATACCAAAATGCGTATGTTCGTTTAAAAGCGACTTCAGCAAACGGGTTTCGTTTTGAATCATCGAAGCAGGTAAGTCAAACACGCTCAGGCACATCCGGCAGGCAATATCCACACCAACGGCGTAAGGAATGACGGTATTAGCCGTCGTTGCCAGCACCCCGCCGATGGGCAAACCATAACCCTGGTGAGCATCGGGCATCAAGGCTCCGGCTTCTGCAATGGGTAACTGCATCGCCGTCTGCATCTGTTTGATCGCTCCTTCTTCGATAAAATCCGGTCCGTAAACCTGGTAGGGCAGGGGTTCTTCGCGTAAAATAAACTCCCGCGTAGTCTGACCGGGCCGTGCAGGTAACTCATATACGGGGGTGCGGGCGGCTTCTACCGCCAGAATTTCCCGGGCATAATCAGTCAGGGTGATGGATAGCCCGGCATCTGCCATCTTCTTTACGGCGAGTCCGAGGTTGGTTAATTTATTTTTAGAGTACGCAAACTTCTTTGGGTTCTCCAACAACTGAGCAAAGAGCGTCATTACCTTATCTTTAGGATAAACGCCGTTTGAAATCAGGCCGTTAGAGACTCGTAGAAATTGCTTTTGTAATTCGGGAGAGTCAATGCCCAGGGCCAGTAACTCGTCCTGGGTAATAAGGGTTTCCATGTGAATTGAGGTTGAAATAAAACAAAAAAGCCCGAAACACGCAGTTCCGGGCTATATAGGGATACTTAGGCCTAAGTCATCCTTGAGGTGCTATCTCATCCGCCCGGAACCATCACGATCCTTCCGTCCAAAATCCGATGCCGGGTTTTGACGTAAGCTCATCTCTTGACGGTATGCTAGGGCGAAATTTTGCATTGCGGGGACAAAGATCGCACTTTTTCTTTATTTCCAAATTGGTAGCTGTCTGATTTTTATGAGTTAATGAAATGTTAATAACAGGCGGGCTTTCAGCACAACTGCTATTTTTGTTACATGTCCAGTCGTACACTTCGCATTTTTACGGTATTATCCGTCCTGCTGTTGCTGGGGTTGGCTCTGGTGCAATTTTACTGGTTCCGACAGGCCTATCAACTGGAAGACCGTGATTTTGATCAGCGAGTTACCTCTGCTCTACGGATCGTTTGCCGGCGAATGATCGACTATAATAATCGCCCCAATAGCTTACCTTTAAGACCCGTCGAACGGGTATCTGCCAATTATTATACCGTTCAGATTAATGATCAGATGGATCCGTCTGCTCTGGAGGTTTTTCTGAAACAGGAGTTTTCCCGGCATGACCTTAAAGCTAATTTTGAATACGGGATTTACGATTGCGAGCAGCATCAGATTCAATACGGCGGTTTTGTCTGCCATACCGCTAACTGCGATGAGCAGAAGGCCATTAAAACGTCTTTTCCTAAAGTAGCCGGACAGAATTATTACTTTGGGGTCTATTTTCCCGAAAAGCGTAATTATGTCTTTGATCAGCTTAAATCATGGACCATTTCTTCGGTAGGAATTCTATTGGTTATCCTTTTTTTTAGTTACGCTTTATACGTCATTTTTAAACAGAAACGATTGTCGGAGTTACAAACCGATTTTGTGAATAACCTGACGCATGAATTCAAAACGCCTTTATCGACGATCCTTATTTCGACGGATGTATTAAGTAAACCCAATCAATCCTCTGAACGGCTGGCCAGTTATGCGGGTATTATTCGCAAAGAGGCATTACGGCTGAAGCAACAGGTAGACACAGTACTACAAACGGCTCAAAGCAATCAGCAAAAACTACAATTAGAAAATCTGGATATTCACGAAGTCATTAAGGATTTAGTCGATCGCTTTCAACCCCGCATTCAGGAAGAACATATTCACATTACCCTGGAGCTAAAAGCTCAGCCCTCGATTATTCAGGCCGATCTCATGCACCTGACGAATGCTTTGTATAATTTGCTGGATAACGCTATTAAGTATTCCAGTCAGCATCCTGAAATAAGCATTCGTACGGAGGTAATTAAGCAGCGGGTGAGGATAGATATTCAGGATTGGGGTATTGGAATTTCGAAGGAACATCAATCCCGCATTTTCCATAAGTTTTTCCGCGTTCCTACGGGTAATGTGCATAACGTGAAGGGCTTTGGATTAGGGTTATACTACGTAAAAACCATAACCGAAGCCATGGGTGGGCAGGTAACCATGGAAAGTGTGGAAGGGCAGGGCAGTTGCTTTACCTTGATTTATCCTGTCTTGAATTAAAAGAAACGTATGATTAAAATCTTGCTGGTTGAAGACGATGAAACGCTCGGCTTTGTCGTGGCGGATAATCTGCTTCAGGAAGGGTACGAAGTACATTTACAAAAAGACGGCAAACGGGGTTGGGAAGCTTTTTCGCAGCAATCCTACGATGTCTGTTTGCTGGATGTGATGTTACCGGAAATGGACGGTTTTGCTTTAGCCGAAAAAATTCGTTCGACCGGCAGCCAAGTTCCTGTTATTTTTCTGACGGCAAAATCTTTACCGGAAGACCGCATTCGGGGCTTTAAACTGGGGGGCGACGATTACCTGACCAAGCCTTTTAGCATGGAGGAATTAACCCTTCGCATTGAGGCTATTCTTCGACGAATGGATGCTAAAGCAGTGACTAATCAAGGCTTAACGTTGGGAGCGTATCAACTGGACTTAAAAAACCAGCGACTTATTTACGGAGCCAGTTTTATTAACCTAACCGCCCGGGAAGCGGATCTACTAAAAATGCTGGCCGAGCGGCCCAACGAAATCATTCCCCGTGAAGAAATCTTAAGCAGACTTTGGGGGAAGAGCGATTACTTTTTAGGAAGGAGTCTGGATGTCTTCATCAGCCGCCTTCGCAAATACCTTATTCAAGATAAAAACCTACGCCTCGTAAGTGTACACGGCGTAGGTTTTCGGATTGAATTCTGATTAGTTTTCAGTTGTCGGTTTACTGTTTTCAGTTTAAGTCATTACAGAACTCAACTCAGGCGTACGCTTGGTGCCTTTTCCTCTTAAAAGCTGTCTGAAACTTCTAATCGAAGACCTGCATGCAATCAGGGCTTCTGAAACCTTGAGCAATAACGGCAGGTGGAACCTGCCTGATCGTAGGAACGAGATGGAATCTCGCAGCAATGATTAACCCTTAACTGACCTCTCGAACGTAGCGAGAGACCTTGGGTGGAATGGGCGGAGCTAATTTAGCCAAGTTACCGAATGACCCAACCAGCTCGAAAAAGGTCATAAGATCCTTCGCTTTGCTCTGAATGACAGACGTTGATGATGACCTTCAGGTATGGGTCTCAAATACCAACCGTGTCCCCGGATTTCATCCGGGGCTATTCATATTCAACCCCGCTAGGGTTGTTGTTAACATTATTAAAATAGGTTTACTAAAAATAACCCTGGAAGGGTTAAATACGGATAGCCCCGGATGAAATCCGGGGAAGCTCTTTCTCTAATGTTCCCTGAAGTAGGGAGAGGCTGTTTAAGAGAGTCCCCTAGTGGCAAAAATTGACAACGGCAAACTGAAAACAGACAACGGTTTAAAACTTATACGCTAAATCCAGAAAGAAGCAGTTATTCTTAATAGATAAATCATTGTCTCGGTAAATGTTAATCAGGCCTCGTTGGTAGCTTATCCCAAAAACCAGGGCATCACTTCCGGATAAGGCATATTCTCCGCCGCCGGCTAGTAGCAAGTTAAAATCTCCGAATCCAAAAGCCCGGGTGCTTCTGTTCTTCGATTCATTATAGATGTAAAGAGCGTTAATAGGAGCATTAATGGCTTTTTCGGCCAGCTTGATATCCGCTACCCCACCAAACTGCATAAACAGCCGCAGCCGATCGGCTACTTCGTTAGTTAATAATTTAAAAGTCAAAGGAATTTGCAGATACTGGAGGTTATATAAGGAAGACGTCGCCGTGCCGGGAGGGGTTAAGTCCTGCAGGAACGAGGTTGAATTTCTTACATGAACGCCCTTTACGGTGTACCACAAGCCCGTACTGAAGGCATATTTTTCAGAAAAGAAAATATCCGCAATGGGTCCGAGACTCATTCGCACTACCGCTCCGTTATTATCGAAGGAGTTATAATTCCCCCGGCTTTCCAGGCGGTTGCCACTAATAAAAGGCGATAATTTAAAACCCATTTGTACCCCCATGGGCCGATAGCGAACCATGCCCCTGGTGGTAGGATACGTTTCTTGCACTTTTCGGTATTGAGCAGAGGCTGAAAACGAAAGAATAAAGAAAAGCCCCAACAGGCCATTTTTTTGACTAATTTTGCACGATTTTTTGAAGAACGTTTTCATGAGAAAAATTTTGATTATCAGCTTTTTAGCTGGAATCTTGGGTGGTTTGGTAGCCTGCGATCAAACAAAGGATTCCGATCAATATACGGTAAAAAGCCTTCCTGGAGCTGATGCTATTCAAATTCAGTTGTCCATCGAACGGCTGGATTCTTCGCTTTTTGCTAGTACTACGCCTCAGCAATTCAAGCTCTGGGTTGATTCGCACGCGGCGTTTGTCAACAATTATTTCCTGAAAAATGGACTCCAGGACTCAACGCAACTGCTAACAGAATTGTACCGGAGAGTCAACGAGCCCAGCCTTCGGGAATTTTATAAACAAACGCAAGCCAGCTTCGGTAACTTTGACACGCTAAGCTCGGAACTCACTACGGCCTTCAAAAATATGAAAGCTTATGATTCCAGTTTCAAAGTACCCCGCATTCAGCTGGCATTTTCTGGTTTTCTGGGCTCTGATCTAATCGTTAGCGATAGTGTAATCATTATTGGTCTGGATTATTTTCTCGGTTCGAAAGCTAAGTTTCGGCCTGACGTGTATGGCTATCAGATGTGGCGGTATAATCCCAAAGCTCTGGTACCTCAGATTCTCTTCGTTTTGTCTGAGCAATATGCCAAAAACAATCCACAAGACCAGACTATGCTATCCGAGATGATCAACTACGGCAAAGGTTACGTTTTTGCTCAAACCATGTTACCTCAAACGCCCGATAGTTTGCTAATTGGCTACACGGGCCGGCAGTTAGCGGAAACGAAAATCGCCCAGGATTTAGTGTGGGGGCATTTCATAGATAATAAACTTCTCTATGAAACCAATCCTAACAAGTGGATAAAGTACCTCGGTGATCGTCCCCAAACACCGGAGATTGGCCCTCGTTGTCCGGGCAGTATTGGTCGCTGGCTGGGTTGGCAGATCGTTCGGTATTATGAAATGAATAACCCGAATGTTAGTCTCCAGGAATTGATGAAAAATCAGAATGCCCGACAGATTCTCGAATCTTCTAAATATTGGGGGCAGGCGGAACAATAAATGACTTTTTTCACTTAAAGCTCAGGACTCAAACGTCTGCGGCTCCTTCTCATGTTTTTACTTTTTGCTTTTGCATTTGTCGTATTATTAGGTTTGGGCGGAATTATTTTTCTGATTGTGACGCTCTCTCAGGGAGAGTCCATGCGGGAAGGCCGTCTGAAAAAACTCATCTCGGAACGTCCTTCCATGGATGAGCAAACGTTTATCGCCGCTCTCATCCAGAAGGGTTACGAAGAGTCACTAGTCAAAAAGCTTTATTCTGAATTAGCCTGGTATCTTTCTGAACAACCTCAGTTTGGCCTTAATCCTTCAGATAATGCCGAAAAAGATTACTGGATTCCCAAAGAAAACATTACGGATTTAGCAGAGCGGCTATATGCCCAGGTTCAGGGCCGCCGCCCCTTGCTGGCTGATTGGGCCGCCTGGGACCAGCGGACGGGTAAAGCACCCATTGCAGTTTTGGAAAACATGCTCCGCTTTGCCACTAATAAGTAGAAAGATTGGGGTTAAGTGACGGATGAATGAACGCAAAACCCCGAACTCAAAACGTAAAACGCATTTATGGCTAAACGTCAAAGCTCCTTTGGTCAGGAACCATCTCCCGAAGACAAAAAGAAAGTCAGTCGGGCGGGGCTTAATAAAGCATTACATATTTTTCGGTTCGTTAAACCTTATCGTGGGCTTTTTCTGATCGGTTTGGTTTTTCTGGCTCTTTCTCAGTTAACCATGATGTCTTTTCCCTTACTGATTCGGGAAATCGTGGCAGTACTGGAAAAGAAATCACAGTTCTCACTCAATCAGGTACTCATTGCCTTATTTGCAGTATTGGTAGGACAGGCGATTTTCTCTTTTGCCCGGATTTATTACTTCACACGGGTGAGTGAGCGGTCAATGGCCGATGTTCGCAAGAGTTTATACACAAAGATTGTAACCTTACCCATTCGGTTCTTCGAGCAACGCAGAGTAGGAGAGCTGATGAGTCGTATGACTTCCGACGTCACTCAGTTACAGGACGTGTTAACCATCACCCTGGCAGAGTTATTACGGGGCGTGGCAACCCTGGTGATTGGAATCGTAGTGATTCTGACGATTTCCTGGAAACTTACCTTATTCATGCTGGCTACTTTTCCAGTGCTAGTAGTAGCCGCGATGGTGTTTGGGAAGTTCATTCGCACGATGTCCAAGCAGGCCCAGGACGAACTAGCTTCGGCTAATATTATTGTGGAAGAAACGCTTCAGTCTATTAATATAGTAAAAGCATTCACTAATGAAAAACTGGAAGTAACCCGTTATACGACGGCTTTGAATCGGGTAGTTAACACCGCCTTGAAAGCTTCCATGTACAGAGGTGGCTTTGTTTCCTTCATCATTTTTGCTCTCTTCGGCGGCATCATTGGCGTAGTTTGGTACGGAGCAACACTAGTATTAAACGGTGAAATGATCATGGCCGATCTTTTTGGCTTCGTATTATACACTGCCTTCATCGGTGGGTCAGTGGGTGGTTTAGGTGACATGTATGCTCAGGTGCAGAAAACCATTGGTGCTTCCGAGCGTATTCTGGAAATTCTGGAAGAATCTTCAGAAGTTGAACTTGATCAAACCAATCTGATTCGCAAACCTACTCTGGACGGCAGTATTGAATTTAAGAATGTAGGCTTTAGTTACCCTTCCCGCCCCGATATTCAGGTATTGAAAAATATTAACCTCCACGTTCAGAAAGGCGAGAAAATTGCTTTAGTGGGTTATTCAGGAGCCGGTAAGTCGACTATAGTGCAATTATTAATGCGGTATTACCGGAGCCAGCAGGGACATATCTTAGTGGATGGACAGCCGATTGATCATTACTCAATCACTGATTACCGCAGCCACATGGCCGTTGTGCCGCAGGAAGTGATGCTATTTGGGGGTACCATTCGCGAAAATATAGAATACGGTCGTCCTGGAGCTACGGACCAGGAAATCGTAGAAGCGGCCCGTAAAGCCAATGCCTATGATTTTATTACCTCTTTTCCCGAAGGATTCAATACCATTGTCGGCGAACGGGGGGTTAAACTTTCGGGTGGTCAGCGGCAACGCATTGCCATTGCCCGGGCGATTCTGAAAGATCCCGCTATTTTAATTTTGGATGAAGCGACGTCTTCACTGGATGCGGAATCAGAAAAACTCGTCCAGGAAGCCCTGGATGGCTTAATGGAAAATCGGACTACGATTATTATTGCTCACCGTCTGGCCACAATTCGTAATGTTGATCAGATTTATGTACTTCAGCAGGGAGAAATCATCGAAAGAGGAACGCACGAGGAATTGTCTTTACTCGAAGATGGTTTATACAGTGGGCTCGTGAAGTTACAATTTGAAAATGCCCTGAAAATGGAATAACTTGGCTTCCAGCTTCCCACGGAGTTTTGCCAGCCTAACTATACTAATACCCATGAACAAGCTCGTGCCTGCTACGTTAAAGCAACATAATCTGCGGCATACCGAAGCCCGGGAAGAAGTGCTTGACTTATTTTATAATAAAAGCTTTGCCCTCTCGCATGGGGGGCTGGAAAGTGAGCTACAGGAGCGTTTCGATCGGGTAACGATTTATCGAACCCTAAAAACCTTTCTGGATAAAGGCATTATTCATAAAGTTCTGGATGACGAAGGAACTGTGAAGTACGCCATGTGCAAAGATGCCTGTCAGTCGGAAGATCACACCCATCATCACGATCATGTGCATTTTAAGTGCCTGTCTTGTGGTCAGACTACTTGTCTGGATCACGTAAAGATACCCAGCCTAGCTCTACCCGAAGGATATAAACGACAGGAAATCAATCTTCTTGTGCAGGGCACCTGCCCCGATTGTAAGTCTTGATAATTGAATACTAAAACAAAAAGCTCCTACCCTCTTGGGTAGGAGCTTTTTGTTTTATTTGTAGATTTTATTGTGCAATACTTTGAAAATTTGTTAGAAGTTATTGATTATTAGAACATTAATCATTTTTCAGTAAAAAGAAGATTGAATTAATAGGAGAAGGGGCTTCTAAATCGCTGATCAGGCTGACAAAAGTTTGCTTACTTATTTAGAATAAATTTAAATAGATATTTTTCATCTAGTTTTGGCATTTCGGAAAAATCCTGAGTTTGAAGAACAACGATCCGATTGTAGTTTTGTGAGCCCGGAATGGGTCTATACGGGCATCCCGTACTGAAAATAAAAGTTGAAAAGTATTATTATGATCAAACGAGCACTTAGCTACTTCTTCGGGACCGCAACGGCTATCGTTCTGACGTTGTGGAGTAGCACGTCCGGCTTTGCACAGGATCCCGCAAAAGGCGAACAGCTCTTCACCAACAACTGTGCTTCCTGTCACAATGTAGGAGAGCAAAAGCTGATCGGCCCCGGTTTAAAAGACGTTGACAAGCGTCATGACGAAGCCTGGTTAATCAAATGGATTAAAAACCCAGCCGGCATGGTAGCTAGCGGTGACGAAGCAGCTACTAAACTGTACGATCAGTATAAGCCTATTATGATGACCGCCTTCGGAAGCCTTTCCGACGACGACATCAAAAGCATTTTAGCTTACGTTAAAGAAAAGAATTCAGCTCCAGCTGCTCCAGCAGCAGGTACAGCAGTAGCTGGCGGCGGCGGTGGTGCTGCTCAAGGCGACGGTGAACAATCATCTGGTTTCTTCGGTATTGTTTTAGTAGCTCTACTGGTAGTAATGATTCTGATGCTGGTTGCTCTGTTTGGCATCCTGACGGTTCTGAATCGTTTAGCGACAGTTGATCCCTCTTCCCCCGAAGCTCAGAAGATTCCCTTCTTTGCTCGTTTGAAAGAAAGTACTGGCAAACTAGGTAGCAGTCCTGCGTTCCGTACAGGTGCTTTATTATTATTCGTCCTGTTGGCAGGTAAAGCTACTGTAGATGGTATGTACGGAATTGGTATCCACCAGGGTTTTGCTCCTAAGCAACCCATCGCGTTCTCACACAAGCTGCACGCAGGTGAATACAAAATTGACTGTAACTATTGCCATACGGGTGTTAACAAAGGCAAGCAAGCGAATATTCCTTCGCCTAACATCTGTATGAACTGCCATAATGCAATCAAAGGATCTTCCCCTGAAATTCAGAAAATTTACAGAGCTATCGAGAAAGATCAACCTATCGAGTGGATTCGCGTTCACAACTTACCTGATCTGGCTTACTTCAATCACTCTCAGCACGTAAACGTAGGCGGTCTGCAATGTCAGCAATGCCACGGTGAAGTAGAGAAAATGGAAGTAATCGAACAACGCTCTACGCTGACCATGGGCTGGTGTATTGATTGCCACCGTAAAACTAGCGTGAACTCTAAAGACAACCATTACTATGACAAACTGGTTGAGATTCACAAAAAAGACGGTGTTAAAGACATGAAAGTGGCTGACATCGGTGGGCTGGAATGCTCTAAGTGTCACTATTAATATAATAGGGCGGCTCTGATAAAGAGCCGCCTTTCCCCAACACGAGTTTTTCTAATAGAATGGAAAATACTACGAAGCGATACTGGCGAGGAATAGAGGAGTTACGAAACGATCCTGAGTTCGTAAAGAATGCTCATCGCGAATTTGCCGATTCATCTGATATTACCGACGGAGGTGGAACCTACCGTCGTGACTTCCTTAAAATGCTGGGCTTTGGTGTAGCAGCTGTTTCTTTAGCTGCCTGCGAAGCTCCTGTACGGAAAGTTATTCCTTACTTAAACAAACCCGTTGATGTTGAACCAGGGATTGCTAACTGGTACGCATCAACTTTTACTGATGGGGGTGAGTACTGCTCCATTTTGGTAAAAACCCGTGAAGGTCGGCCTATTAAAATTGAGGGTAACCCTCAGTCAAGTATTTCTCAGGGTGGCGTAGGTACTCGCGTACATGCTTCAGTGCTGAGCTTATACGACAACGAAAAACTGCGTGATCCTCAAAAAGGGGGCAAGAAAATTGAGTGGACTGCTTTAGATAAAGAAGTAGCCGCTGGATTAGCTTCTGCTCAGAATATTCGCATCGTCTCTGGTACGATTTTGAGCCCAACGACGAAAGCGGTTATCGAAGCATTCAAAGCGAAATACCCTTCTACAGTTCATGTAGCTTACGACGCCAGTTCTGCTTACGGCTTAACCCAAGTACATGGTGGACAACTACCTGCATTTGATTTCAGTAAGGCTAAAGTTATAGTAAGCCTTGATGCCGATTTCTTAGGTACCTGGATTGCTCCTGACGAATTCTCGAAACAGTGGGCTGCTGGTCGTAAGTTATCTTCGGCAAAAGGTGGTAATAAGCAAATGTCTCGTCACTATGACTTCAGCACACTGATGACATTGACGGGTGCTAATGCGGATTACCGGGGTCGTTTGAAGCCTTCTCAGTCCGGCTTGGTAGCGTCTACGTTACTTCGCCTGGTGGGTGGTTCTTCAAGTACGGCTGACGTTAAAGTTGAATTCCTTGAAAAAGCAGCACGCGATCTGAAAGCAGCTGCTCCCGGAACTACACTGGTAGTTTCTGGTTCGAATGATCCTAACGTACAGGTAGTTGTTGCAGAAATCAACCGTATCTTAGGTAACTACGGTACAACGATTGCTGGTACAAGTAACTACAAACAAGGTAATGACGCGGCTTTTGACGGATTTGTAAATGACCTGAAAGGCGGTCGTGTTGACGCGGTTCTGTTCTACGGAGCTAACCCTGTTTACGACAGCCCTCGTGGTAAAGAAATCGCTGACGCCCTTGCTCGTACGAAACTAAGCGTATCGTTCTCTGATCGTGCGGATGAAACGGCTTCTCTATGTCAATTCATTGCTCCTGATTCTCACTACTTAGAATCATGGGGTGATGCAGAACCTAAACCAGGGTTCTATTCTATTGTACAGCCTACAATCTCAACGATTTTCAATACGCGTCAGGCTCAGGCAAGCTTATTAACATGGGCTGGACAAAATGCTGATTACTACGAATTCCTGACTCAGAACTGGGCTACGAATATCCTGAAAACAGCTAGCAAAGAAGCTTGGAACAAAGCTGTTTACGAAGGCGTATTTGAGCCTGCTAAAGGGACGGTAGGAGCTGCTCCCGCAGTAACAGGCGATCTGATTACAGCTTTAGGTAAAATCAGTGGTACCTATAAAGCTTCGTCTACCGTACTTGAATTCGTACCTTACGAAAAAGTAGGTATGGGTACTGGTTCTCAGGCTAATAACCCTTGGTTACAAGAATTCCCAGATCCGATTTCAAAAGCTACGTGGGACAACTACGCAGCTATTTCTCAGGCTACTGCGAAGAAATTGAGCGTTCACCAGAATGACATGGTGAAACTGGAAATCGCTGGTAAAGAAGCTATTGAACTTCCCGTTCTGATTCAACCTGGCCAAACTAACGACACCGTATCGGTTGCTATCGGTTACGGTCGTTCGAAAGCAGGTAAAGCAGCAGATGGCGTAGGTAAGAATGTATTCCCCTGGATTAAATCAGTTGGTGCTGAAATTAAGGTAACGCCAACCGGTAGCCAATATAAGTGGGGTATCGGTCAGACTCAAACTCACAACACCGTAATGGCTCGTGAGTCTGTGTTACAAGAAACGATTCTGGCGAAATACCAGGAAAACGTACAGGCTGGCCGCTTTATTCCTAAAATTCAGACTTCTGAAGGAGCAAAAGATGCTACGGACATCACGCTCTGGAATGGTCACGAAAAGAAAAATCACAGCTGGGGAATGGTCATTGACCTGAACCTTTGTACAGGTTGTGGTTCTTGCGTAGTGAGCTGCCAGGCTGAGAACAACGTTCCTGTAGTAGGACGTAAAGAAGTAGTGATGCGTCGTGAAATGCACTGGATTCGCATTGACCGTTACTATTCTTCAGTACAGCCTAAAGAAGGCGAAAGCGTATTCCAGGAATTAGAAACGCTTGAAATTGCTTCTGATAACCCAGAGGTAGTATTCCAGCCTATGCTTTGCCAGCACTGCTCGAATGCTCCCTGCGAAACGGTATGTCCAGTATTAGCAACGACGCATAGTAATGAAGGTCTTAACCAGATGACGTACAACCGTTGTATTGGTACTCGTTACTGTGCGAACAACTGTCCTTACAAGGTACGTCGTTTTAACTGGTTCAAATATTTTGATGAAGATCGCTTCCCTTATCACTACAACAATGATCTGGGTAAAATGGTCATCAACCCTGAAGTTACTGTACGTAGCCGTGGGGTAATGGAGAAATGTTCATTCTGCGTTCAACGTATTCAGGCGACAAAACTGGCTGCGAAAAAAGAACGTCGCAGACCTTATGCTAACGAAGTACAGGTAGCTTGTTCGCAATCCTGCTCTACGGGTGCGATTATCTTCGGTGATATGAACAACCCAGAAAGCGAAATCTCACAAATTCTGGCAGTGGAACAACAAGGTCGTGCCTTCCACATGCTTGAAGAGATTAACGTGTTGCCACAGATCAGCTACCTGACGAAGATTCGGAATAAGGATGAAGCGGACTCGCAAGCTCCTCACAAAGAGGAAAAGCACAAAGAGAACGAACACAAGCATCCTAAGTCACACGTATAAGTAAGTAAACACTGAGTTCAGACTTGTTCTGGACTCAGTATTCATTCGAAACTCTGAAAATTTAGAAATATGTCACACGTTAGTGCTGTTGTAAGGCCTCCTTTGGTGACTGGTGGGAAATCCTACCACGATATTACCGAGGACGTATGTCGGCAGGTAGAAGGCAAGCCTACTGCTTCGTGGAAAATCGTTTTCGGCATTTCTACTATCGTACTGCTTCTGGGAACTGCTTCAGTATTCTGGACCTGGTGGGACGGTTTAGGAAACTGGGGATTAAATAAAACGGTAGGTTGGGCCTGGGATATTACCAACTTCGTATGGTGGGTAGGTATCGGTCACGCTGGAACGCTGATTTCAGCAATCTTACTTTTATTCCGTCAGAAGTGGCGGACTTCAGTTAACCGTGCTGCGGAAGCAATGACAATTTTCGCGGTTATCTGTGCAGCTAGCTTTATCTTAATGCACGCAGGTCGTGCGTGGCTAGCTTACTGGTGTATTCCTTTCCCTAATACCTACGGCTCAATCTGGGTTAACTTTAACTCTCCGCTGGTATGGGACGTATTCGCTATCTCTACGTACTTCTCCGTATCTTGTTTGTTCTGGTACGTAGGTCTGATTCCTGACCTTGCTACGATTCGCGACCGTGCGAAAAACAAAGTATCCAAGTACATCTACGGATTACTCTCCATGGGTTGGAACGGTAATACTAAAACTTGGTTCCGTTACGAATACGTATCGCTGATCTTGGCTGGTATTTCTACTCCTCTGGTACTTTCTGTACACACGATTGTATCGTTTGACTTTGCTACGTCTGTTATTCCAGGCTGGCACACCACGATCTTCCCTCCTTACTTCGTTGCAGGGGCAATTTTCTCTGGCTTCGCCATGGTAAACAACCTGCTGTTGATTATTCGCTGGACCTTTAAGTTACAGGATTACATCACGATCGAGCACATCGAAACGATGAACAAAATCATCACCGTAACGGGATCGATTGTAGGTATTGCTTATATTACTGAGTTCTTCATTGCCGCTTACTCGGGCGTAGAATACGAAAGTTATGCCTTCATTAACCGTGCCTTCGGTCCTTACTGGTGGGCATATTGGGCGATGATGAGCTGTAACGTAATCACTCCTCAGTTCTTCTGGGTTCGTAGCATCCGTCGTAGTATTACCTGGACTTTTGCTCTGTCTGTAGTAGTAAACATCGGTATGTGGTTTGAGCGTTTCGTAATTATCGTAACCTCTCTGCACCGTGATTACCTGCCTTCAAGCTGGGCTATGTTCTCTCCAACAATCATCGATATTGGTGACTACGTATTCACATTCGGTTTATTCTTCTTCCTGTTCCTGCTTTTCGCTAAGTACTTACCCGTAATTAACATGGCGGAAGTAAAAGGAGTAATGAAGAGTTCTTCGGAGCGTTTCCCTTACAAAGTGAAACCAAACACGAAGAAACCAGGCGAACACGTGACCGAATAACCTCATTAATAGGATAAAGCATACAATCCGTATTATGGATACTAACAAAAGATTTTTAGTAGGGGTATACGATGATGATGATGAAGTAATGGCTGCTGTAAAAGCAGTTCGTTCCAGCGGCATCAAAATCCACGATGTATACACGCCCTTCCCCGTTCACGGTTTAGATAAAGCCATTGGGCATCCCCGTACTCGTATTCCTATGGCAGCTTTTATGTTCGGCTGCTTAGGTTTGCTAACCATGTTTGTATTCACACTATACACCATGGCAATCGACTGGCCTATGAATATTGGTGGTAAGGACTTTTATGCCTTCCCTGATTTCATCCCTCCGATGTTTGAGTTTACAGTATTGTTTACTGCATTCGGAATGGTATTTAGCTTCTTTATTACAAATGGTTTATGGTGGGGTAACAAAGCGGTTATTTTCGATCTGCGTAGTACGGACGATAAATTCGTAATGGCTATTGACACCGCTTCTAACCAGAAATCAGAAGCAGAAATCGAGAAAGCTCTTCGTGATACAGGAGCAATCGAGGTGAATGTGAAAGAAGTAATTGAAGAAGAAGCTTAAAAATCCGATAGAACTACCTCTGTGTTTCTATCAGTAATTATCAACTGATTGTACAATGAAAAAATACCTACCGTTTGTGTGGATTGCAGCCTCCCTCGTGGTGGTTGGGCTAGCGTCCCTGAAACGTGATCCTCAGCATCAGGCATGGGAGTTTGCTCCTAACATGTACTATCCAGTAGGATACGAGCCCCTGTCTCAAATTGACGCTAACCCTATTAACAGTGCAACGGGTAAAGGAAATTTGAACATGCGTGTTCCGGTAAAAGGCACGATTCCTCGTCAGTACTTTGCTAGTACAGATGGAGATTCAGTTATTTCCAAATTGGAAAAAATGGACATGATTGCCCGTAACATTGGTCCAAATGACTTGGCTGTCGCTGAAACTGCACTAACTAATCCTTTCCCAACTGATGAGAAAGTGACCAAACAGGGTGAGTTACTTTACGGTCGCTACTGCCTGCATTGCCACGGCGGAAGCGGTAAAGGAGATGGCCCTGTAGGTAAGAAATATGGTGGGGTACCGGTTTACTCTAGTGATGCATTGAAAGATTTGAATGACGGACATATCTACCACGTAATTACCTACGGAAAAGGACGGATGTGGCCTCACGGTTCTCAGGTTTCTCCTGAAGATCGCTGGAAGATCGTTCAATATGTTCACAAACTTCAGCAAGAACCCTAATCAATCAAGAGAGTTAGTTGTTAATTGTGTCAACGATTGGCGAATAACTGATAACGAATAACGTAAGTATAATGGCAGAGCACAATCACCATTTTGATCCAGCGGAGATGGAAGAATGGTATGACTTTACCTCCTCCTCGAAACGGAAGCTGATTATCGGTATGCTGGCAGGTCTGGCTACTCTTTTGATTGGTGCGTTTTTAGTATCGAAAGGTCTTGGAATCGGAATCGAACATGCCCACGAGCACGCAGAACACGCCGCTCATGGTCATGAAGCTCATCATGGTTTACCCGTTTGGGCGAAACGTGTAGTAGCTAACCTTTGGATGAACGCTGAGTTTTTTACAGGTATTTCAGTAATCGGAATGTTCTTCATTGCGATTCAGTACCTTTCGTGGGCGGGATGGTCTTCGATCATCAAACGTATCCCTGAAGCTTTCCCAGCATTCTTACCTTTTTCAGGAGCAGTACTGTTAATTCTTTATTTTGCTTTTGGACAGGAATTGTTCCACTGGCGTCATGAAGGAGTAATGGATCCTGAAAGCGATCATTACGATAAAATCATTGCTGGCAAGAGCTGGTATTTGAATAACGCGTTCTTTGTTATTAGAACGGTACTTTACATTGGTTTATGGTATGGCCTTTGGGTATTCCTGCGGAACCTTTCGAAGCAGGAAGATGAGATCGGTGGAACCGAGTGGTGGTACAAAATGAAAAACCTTTCACGGGCTTTCGTTTTAGTATTTGCCGTTACTTCTTCTACCTGTGCTTGGGACTGGGCTATGTCGATTGATACGCACTGGTTCTCAACGATGTTTGGTTGGTACCACTTTGCTTCATGGCACGTATCAGGCTATGCTGTTATTACTCTGACAGTTATTTTCCTGAAAGAAAAAGGATACCTGCGTAGTGTAAATGAGAACCACTTACACGATTTAGGTAAATTTATGTTTGCCTTCTCTATCTTCTGGACTTATGTATGGTTCGCTCAATTCCTGTTGATCTACTATGCAAACATGCCTGAAGAAACGATCTATTTCCGTGAGCGTTTCAGCGGATACGGTGGAATCTACAAAGCTCCTTTCTTCATCAACTTAATTATGGGCTTCTTGGCTCCATTCTTATGGTTCATGACTCGTGATGCTAAACGTAACTTTACCTTCCTGAAAGTTGGAGCTTGTGCAATCCTGGTGGCTCACTATTTTGATTTCTATCAGATGATGATGCCAGGTATTATGGGTGAACACGGTGGAATTGGTTTGATCGAATGGGGAACGACTCTTTTCTTTGCTTCTGCTTTTGGTTTTGTGATCAACAACCAATTAACGAAGCTTTCGTTAGTGGCTAAAAACCACCCGATGTTAGAAGAAGCTGTTCATCACGATATTTAGTCTAGTATTCGTAGAGCTGTTTTGAAATAGAAAGTATTAAAAACAAAGATTGTCATGGTTTATATCGTTGGTTTGCTGGCGGCGGTTCTTTTGGTACTAACTCTGGTAGTACTGAATAGAATGTCCGTGTTTACCAAAGGATTCGCTTCTGCTCAGGACGCGAATACCCCGGGTATGGCAAACAAAATCAATGCGGCATTATTGCCAATTGTATTCCTGCTTGGAAGTGCTGCCGGAGTTTGGTCTTTCGTTGAGGCGGCTCCTAAATTCTTGCCTTCTCCTTCTTCGGAGCACGGCGTGCATACCGATACGATGTTCTGGTGGTTTATGGCAATTGTTACAACTGCCTTCTTCCTGACTAGTATTTTATTATTCGTATTTGCGTTCAAGTATCAATACGATCCGAAACGTAGAGCTACGTTTTATCCTGTTAACCACCGCCTTGAATTAGCTTGGACCGTAGTTCCTGCTATTGTAATGGCAATCATGGTGTTCATGGGTTGGAGAGTATGGCGTGATATCACTAGCGAAGCACCCGCAGATGCTTATGTAATTGAAGTGACGGGTAAACAGTTTAACTGGATTGCTCGTTATCCCGGTGTCGATAACAACAAGTTAGGTAGTTACAATTACAAGTTAATTGACGCTACTAATGAAGTAGGTATCGATATGACGGACGAGAACTCATTCGATGACGTAATCAGCAATACGCTTTACATTCCTAAAGGTGTTCCCGTTCTTTTGAAAATCCGTGCTCGTGATGTATTGCACAGTGTGTTTTTACCTCACTTACGCGTGAAAATGGATGCCGTTCCTGGTATGCCTACCAAATTCTGGTTCAAGGCTACTAAGTCAACGGACGAAATGAAAGCTGAAACCAATGATCCTAAATTTGAGTACCGTTTGAACTGTACTGAAATTTGTGGTCAGGGGCACTTTTCTATGAAGATGAACGTAGTTGTATTGGAAGAAGAAGACTTTCAGGCTTGGTTGAAGACTCAGAAATCTTTCCTGGCTACCAATGCTAGTTATTTAGATCGTGTACCTGCTCGTTTAAAAGCTAAAGCGATGAAGTATACAGAATCTGGATCGGAAGAAGCTCCTGCTGAAGGAGAAGCTCCCGCTGATAGCACTGCGTCAGCATCCGCTGCTACTGCTTCACTTCGTTAATCTTGTATCTTTAAATCATAACGCGATATGGCAACGGCTGCACTGACTCACGACGCTCATGATGCACACGAGCACGAGCATGAGCATCACGAGCAAAATTTTATTCAGAAATACGTTTTTTCTGAAGACCATAAAATGATTGCTAAGCAATACCTGATTACGGGTATTATCTGGGCTTTCATTGGTGGTTTGCTTTCTATCTTATTCCGTCTTCAGTTAGGTTTCCCTGACATGAAGCTGGACGGACTCCGCTGGCTATTAGGCGAGTGGATCAATCCAGAAGGAAAATTAGAATCTGAGTTCTACCTAGCTCTGGTTACGATGCACGGTACCATCATGGTATTCTTTGTATTGACAGCCGGTTTGAGCGGTACGTTCTCCAACTTCTTAATTCCTCTACAAATTGGTGCTCGTGATATGGCATCGGGCTTCTTGAACATGCTTTCATACTGGTTCTTCTTAGTGGCTAGTATCATCATGTTAAGCTCTCTGTTCATTTCTACAGGTCCAGCAGCGGGCGGTTGGGTAATTTATCCTCCCTTATCTGCTATTCCAACCGCATCGAATGGTTCAGGAATGGGTATGTCGCTATGGCTGGTTGCAATGGCTCTATTCATTGTCTCTCAGTTGATGGGTGGACTTAACTACGTAACGACGATTATCAACTTACGTACTCGTGGTCTTTCATTCAGCAAATTACCTCTGACCATCTGGTCATTTTTCCTGACAGCCGTATTAGGTATTCTTTCATTCCCTGTACTGTTATCAGCAGCTCTGTTACTGATCTTTGATCGTAACTTCGGAACGAGCTTCTATATTTCTGAAATCTACATTGGTGGAGAAGCTCTTCCCCAACAAGGTGGTTCTGCGATCTTATTCCAGCACTTATTCTGGTTCTTAGGTCACCCTGAGGTATACATCGTATTATTACCTGCTTTAGGTATTACTTCAGAAGTTATCGCTACCAACGCACGTAAACCTATTTTCGGTTACCGTGCCATGATTGGTTCGATGTTAGGTATTACGCTGTTAGCGTTCATCGTTTGGGCTCACCACATGTTCGTAACAGGTATGAACCCCTTCTTAGGTTCTGTGTTCATGTTCTTAACGCTGATTATTGCCGTACCTTCAGCAGTAAAAGGCTTTAACTACATTACCACACTCTGGAGAGGGAACATCGTCTTTACGCCTGCGATGTTGTTCTCTATCGGTCTGGTGTCTCTGTTCATCGCTGGTGGGGTAACGGGTATCATTCTGGGTAATGCTGCTTTGGATATCCAGTTACACGATACCTATTTCGTAGTAGCTCACTTCCACTTGGTAATGGGTTCTGCTTCATTCTTCGGTCTGATGGCAGGGGTTTACCACTGGTTCCCCAAAATGTACGGTCGCATGATGAATAACACCTTAGGTTATATTCACTTCTGGCTGTCATTCATTGGTGTATTCTGTGTATTCTTCCCCATGCACTACATTGGTATCGCTGGTTTCCCACGTCGTTACTACTCATTCTCTACGTACGATATGACGAACTCTTTCGCTGACTTGAACCAGTTCATCAGCGTTGCGGCGATCATAACGTTTGCAGCTCAGGGTATTTTCGCCTTTAACTTCTTCTACTCGATTTTTAAAGGTAAGAAGTCGGTTCAAAACCCATGGCGTTCCACTACATTGGAGTGGACTACACCAGTAGTAGTAGGTCACGGCAACTGGGAAGGTCCTATTCCTGCGGTATACCGTTGGCCTTATGACTTCTCGAAACCAGGAGCAGTAGAAGACTTCATTCCTCAGACGGTTCCTTTCTCTGCTACGCCAGAGTCTAACCTTCCTGAAGAAAATGAGCAAATTGCTCTCGAGAAAACAATTGAGGAGTTACACCCTTATCAAAAAGAAGTTTCAGCTAAGTCTGGTGGACACTAAGCCAGAAGCGATTCTAACTTTCAAAAACGGAACCTTACGGGGTTCCGTTTTTTTGTGAGCCTGGCAAAAGGAAAGGTTGAATTTTAAGCAAATACTTAAAGATTAGATTGAAATCTTTTTATCATTGAAGAAAATTCAGTAGTATCTTTGTAGGCAAGTAACGAAGGGCAGTATGAATTACAGAAAGTTAGGTATTGCTACCATTATTGTCGTTTATCTGGTTGTTGTAGCCGGAGGCGTGGTACGTAGTACAGGTGCAGGAATGGGTTGTCCTGACTGGCCCCGCTGTTTTGGTAGCTGGGTTCCTCCCACTGATATATCCCAATTACCCGCCAATTATCAGGAAATTTTCGGAGCAAAACTCAAAGGTGAAGTTCTTTTCAATCCAGTAAAAACATGGACTGAATACGTAAACCGACTGGTAGGAGTATTAGCGGGAATATTTGTTTTTGCTACCTTTATTGCCTCCCTTAAATACTGGAAACGTGACAAGACGATAGTAGGGCTGTCTTTCCTCTCTTTTCTATTAATGGGTTTTCAAGGCTGGTTGGGAGCAAAAGTGGTATCAACTGAGCTGAAACCTTTGATGGTAACCCTGCACATGCTGGTAGCCATCATCATAGTTTTCGTATTGATTTATGCTGTTGCCCGAGCTTATTCTGAGGTTAGTGAAGTTGAAAAAGTAACTCATAAGCCTAAGCTGAATTTTATATTAGCGACGGCTATTATTTTATCAGTGGTTCAAATCCTGATGGGGACGCAGGTACGTGAAGCCATTGATGAAGTAATATTCAGAATTGGTTATGATAACCGCGATCAGTGGATTGAACAAGCCAGCCAATCAGGACTTTGGTTTTATGTACACCGCTCTTTTTCTCTAATCGTATTTGGTTTTCATATTTGGTTCATTCGTTCGTTAATGAAGAATACGAGTCAGAATGGCCTACTGCGATCGTATGGAAAAGCGATGCTAGCTCTGGTAGGGGTAGAAATCCTCACGGGCGTAATCATGGCGTATTTTTCCATTCCTGCGTACTTACAGCCGGTACATTTGACGCTGTCGATTATCATGTTAGGCGTACAGTTTGTAGCCTTTTTATTATTGAATGCCGAGAACGTTTTCGGTAGAATTAATAGGGTAGACGCGGAAGTATTCGCAACGCCCTTACATACGAGCAATGTCCGAAATTAAAACGAGCGTACTGGATCTTACCTGGCAGGAAAAAGCCAAGGCTTACTTCGAGTTACTCAAGCACCGCTTAAGTAGTTACGTAGCCTTATCAGGAACTTTTGGGTATTATCTGGCAGTCAAAGAGATTAACTGGTTTAATCTGATTCTCATCACGATTGCTGGTTTCCTCATTACGGGAGCTTCCAATATAATCAATCAGATTTACGAGAAAGATACTGATTATATGATGAAACGGACGCGAAATCGTCCCTTACCATCCAATCGGTTGACGGTTACTGAAGCGACTGTGTTCTGCCTGATTTTAACGGTAATCAGTCTTTTTCTGTTTGTCCACTTCTTTAATTTCCGCTCGGCTGTTGTAGCTCTGCTTTCGGTAGTACTATACGGATTTGTCTATACGCCTCTTAAGCGGTCGGGAGCGATTGCTGTTTTTGCGGGAGCCTTTCCCGGAGCTTTTCCCCCTATGATTGGATGGGTAGCAGCTACCAATGCGTTTGGCTGGGAACCGGGTGTATTATTTGCAATTCAGTTTTTCTGGCAATTTCCTCACTTTTGGGCTTTGGCCTGGATGATTGATAGCGACTATAAGCAAGCGGGCATTCAATTATTACCTTATAACGGAAGTAAAGATCGCAAGACGGCTAAGGCCATTATTGGGTACACCCTTTTTCTGTTACCCTTAGGCTGGATACCTTATGAATTGGGAATTACAGGCATTACCTCGGCCATTCTAGCAACGATTGGAGGTCTGCTCTTCCTGGCTCATGGCATTTACTTATTCCGGGTTGTGAATGATGCCGCCGCCCGTCGATTATTCTTTGTTTCTATATCCTATCTGCCGATCCTTCAGATCGTGTTTTTGTTAGATAAAGCGTAAACTCATTTAATTCCCACGGGAGTAATCACTGTAGTTATGAATACGGAAGTAACATCGGTAAAAAACTTTACGGAAGAAGCGAAACCTACGTTTTCGTTTAATCCGAAAAAATTTATGCTTTGGCTGGCTATTGCCAGTA
Organism: Siphonobacter sp. SORGH_AS_0500; assembly: GCF_031453245.1. Lineage (NCBI taxonomy): Bacteria > Pseudomonadati > Bacteroidota > Cytophagia > Cytophagales > Cytophagaceae > Siphonobacter > Siphonobacter sp. SORGH_AS_0500. Next base: position 4,383,898 of record NZ_JAVIYT010000001.1, on the reverse strand, counting down.
TTACCATGTCTTTTGCTGGTTGGACGAGTGCGTATCTGGTTCGCCGGGCAGAAGGAAACTGGTTAGAGTTTGAAATCCCCATGATTTTCTGGTATAGCACAGGGGTATTGCTGATTAGTAGCATTTTTATGCATTTATCAGTACGTGCTGCAAAAAAAGACCAATTTGGTCCTCTGAAAACAGCGATTTCGATTACTTTTGCACTCGGCTTGGTCTTTCTTTACTTACAGGTTCAGGGATTTTATGAATTGGTAAGCCAGAAGCTATTCCTCGTCGGCAATCCAGCAGTTTCTTTTTTTGATGTTTTAATTTTCATTCACGGTTTGCACGTCATCAGTGGCTTGATTGTTTTGATCGTCTCTTTTGTGTCGGCCTGGCAAATGAAGATTCATTCTAAACAATAGAAACCGTATCGAGATGGCTGCCATGTATTGGCATTTTCTGGATGGATTGTGGTTATACCTGTTTGTCTTCCTTTTGAATTTCCGGTAGAACAAACGCCTCGGTGATTTATTCACCAAACGTCTCTCAACGGAGCGAAAAAACGAAATTATTAACTGTAAACCGAATTAGCGTACATGGCAACACACGCTGCTGCTGAACCGAAACAACTATGGCTGGGTGGTGCTGAACCAATGAAGGCCAGCTATGGTAAATTGATGATGTGGATCTTCCTTGTATCGGATGCATTTACATTCTCTGGATTACTCATTGCTTACGGCTTAGTCCGTTATAGTCACCCTGCATTCGAGGGAGAGCCAAAAGATTTCGTTTTTTCTACGGAATACTGGCCTGTTCCTGAAAAAGTATTTGAGGCAGTACCCTTCTTCCACGGTTATCAGTTACCCCTGGTTTTCGTAGGTATCATGACGTTCATTCTGATCTTCAGTTCTGTAACGATGGTATTGGCGGTTGAAGCAGGACACCGCAAAGACAAAGCAGATGTAGAGAAATGGATGCTTTGGACGATTTTAGGTGGTATTACTTTCTTAGGTTCTCAGGCTTGGGAGTGGGGTCACTTTATTACCGGAACAGACAAGCCAACCATTGTAACCGACATCATCAACGGAGTACAGGTAACTAAAGAAGTATTTGGAGCTAATTTACACGTCAACCAATACGGCCCTCAGCCATTTGCTGATTTCTTCTTCTTCATTACAGGTTTCCACGGAACGCACGTAACGTCTGGAGTTATCCTGAACATCATCATCTTCTTCAACGTTTGTATGGGATTATACGAGCGTCGTGGACATTATGAAATGGTTGAAAAAGTAGGTCTTTACTGGCACTTTGTAGACTTGGTTTGGGTCTTCGTATTTACATTCTTCTATCTGGTTTAATTGAAAAGCATAAGTCGTCATGGCATCTGAATATAACGAGTTTATCGAGAAGGACGGTAAGATGGTTGCTAAGCCTCAAACCAAAGCCATCTGGAAAACATTTTGGATTTTATTAATTATCACTGTACTGGAATTCGTGGTAGCATTCTCGTTGCCTCACCACTATCACATTTTGAAGGTAGCCATCTTCGTAGGTATGACGCTTATTAAAGCGGCTTACATCATGGGCGACTTCATGCACTTATCACAGGAAACAAAAGGTCTTTTCTGGACCATCCTGGTTCCTATCGTGTTTATTGCATGGTTAGTACTGGCTCTTTTACTAGAAGGTGGTTTTATATCTACTTACTAATAACATTAATATGTACTTTTGTGCATATTAAGAGAGCTAGTTATGTGGAATTTTAAAAAAGCCGGAATCCTGACTCTCATGTTGGTGATTCCGGTTTTGTTTTTTTTGTGGATTCGTTTTGGGGGCGTAAATCATTATACTTTACCCCGGTACTTCCCCCTCCGTGATTCAGTTACGAATCAGGTAGCAATCGTAAAAAATGGTCCTGACCGCGAATGGTGGGAGCCTGAACAGGATACACTTTTCCATACCATTCCAGATTTTCATTTATGGAATCAGGATAGTGTAGCTGTCGATAGAAACCTGATTAAAGGAAAAATTGTAGTAGCAGATTTTTTCTTTAGCCGTTGCCCAACGATTTGCCCTAAAATGTCGAGTCAATTGAATCGGATTCAGGATGTATTTCTGAATTATCCCGAAGTATTGCTTGTTTCGCATTCTATTGATCCCGTTCATGATACACCGTCGGTGTTGAAAGCCTATGCCAAACGTTATGATGCGGAAACTAATAAATGGGTATTTCTGACAGGAGATAAATCCCAGATCTACCAGCTAGCGATAAAAGGCTACAAACTGGCCGTTCAGGATGATGCTCCAAAAACGGGCTCGAATGAAACTTTCACGCACGACAGTAAGTTGGTTTTAGTGGATAAGGAAGGCGTGATCCGAGGTTATTACGACGCAGAAGATAAAGAAGAAGTGGATCGTCTGATTCTGGAAATACGGGTATTGCAGGATATTTACAAAAAACGAGAATCAAAATGAGTCAGTTAATTATACCCCAGGAAAAGCAGAAGAGCTATCTGATGTGGATTCGCATTTTATCCTTTGCGATTCCTATTGCGGTGGCCGTTTTACTGAACCCTCGTGTACCTAAAGTAAACTTAGGAGAGTGGACCAAGATATTACCCCATTTAAACGCGGCTATTAATACCACCACTTCAATTCTATTACTGGCAGGTTACATCTTTATTAAAAAGGGAAACATTGCCGGGCACCGTAGAAGTATGCAGGCGGCTTTTGTGCTGGGATCGTTGTTTCTGGTTAGTTATGTACTGTATCACCTGACCACCGAATCAACAAAGTTTGGTGGTGAAGGGGCGTTTATTCGCGGCTTTTACTATACTATTTTAGTGACGCATATTGTACTATCAGTGGTAGTTGTGCCGTTCGTTTTATTAGCAGTATACTATGCCTGGAGTAATCAGATCCCACGGCATAAACGTATCGTGAAGGTTACGTATCCTTTATGGTTATATGTGTCAGTAACTGGTGTCATTGCTTATTTAATGATTAGTCCTTATTACCACTCATGAAAAAACTCATTGCCGCTTTTGTATTGCTCCTTTGGAGTTCTACGATGAGCTTTGCTCAATGTGCCATGTGCCGGGCTTCTGTGGAAAGTACCTATAGCGATGGGCATTACTTAAATGGTTCTGGACTCAATACCGGCATTCTATACTTACTGGTTATGCCTTATTTGTTAGTAGCTCTGATTGCCTATTTGTGGTACAAAGGTAGCCGCAAAGAGCACGCTCAGAAACTGGCTTTGTGGGAACGAATGAAGAGTATTACCCAGTCTTAAGAACTTTGTGATTAGATTTATTGCCTGATAATAGCCTCCTGAACTTCGGTCAGGAGGTTTTATTTTTAGTAACCCCAAAAGATAGAGTTAATAAGTTTCTGGGAATCAAAAGGATAAAAAAATAATGAACGTGAAAAACAATATTTTTAAAATTAGTTAAACAAATTATGCAACCCTTTCTAATGGATGTGCATCTGTCTTGCAGGTAACTAGCCTTAGACCGAGTCCCGTGAAAATCTTATCTTTATTTCAAACAGAAGAACAACTGGTAAAAGCCTGTCAAAAGGGCGACCCCAGAGCTCAACGGAGGGTATATGATAAATATTCCAGCCGGATGAATGCTGTTTGTCGGAGATACTTTAAAGATGAGTACGAAGCGGAAGAATGCATGATTGAAGCCTTCGTCAAAGTTTTTGAGAAGATTAGTCAGTTTAAATTAGAAGGTAGTTTTGAAGGTTGGATTCGCCGGATTGTGGTAAACGAATGTTTGATGGCTCTACGAGCAAAAAAACAGATGGGGAATCAGATGAGTTATGATGATATAATCTATGAACCTAATCCGCAATTGCCTGAAACGTCATTAGAAGCTCAGGACCTTTTAAAGCTGGTTGAACAATTGCCGCGTAGGTTACCGAACCGTATTCAACCTGTATGCCATTGATGGGTATACGCATGAAGAAATCGGTCAGAGTTTGGGAATTACGGAGAGTACATCTAAATCGCAACTACACCGGGCCAGAGCTTTGTTGCAACGCATGATTGCTGAAAGCGATACCCGGTTGTCAATAAATTATTAAGCTTATGAAACAGCCAAAAGAAAATCATCCGATTGATGAGTTGTTTGCCAGAAAGCTAAAAACCCATGAGCAGGCACCGCAATCTCAATCGTGGGAAAAGATACAGAGCCGACTCAACTCCAGCTATACCCAGCGTAGAGGCTTGCCCCTTTGGGCCAAGTATTCTGCTGTGGCTTCCATTGCTTTATTAATGATGGCAGGTTGGTGGTTCCAGAAAGCGAGTCAGCCTAACTCACAGGAGTTAGCGGTGCAGCAGCCTAAGGCAATTACTCCTCCTAAAGTCGTTACCCCTGAACCAGCTTTTACCCCTGAGACGGAAGTGGCAATAGCTACTAAGGAGGGTCGCACGGAACAAGAGAAGCCCCAGGTACAGGAATCTAAAGTAAAGGTAGTGCCTCACAAGAACACTCGTCCGGTACCAAGTCAGGACAAGATGACTCTTGAGACGATCCCGGTGGTAGAATCAGTAGCCAGAAACGAAGCCGAGGTAAAGGCACCTACACCACTAACTATAGAAATACCTAAAGCGACAGAAGTGGCGGTTTCTAAGCCAGAAAAGCCTGAGGAAGACAAGACCTTTATTGTTAAAGTAGTTGAATCGGAAATCGCAGCGGTAGATGTTAAGGATGAAAAGCCTGCTAAGAAGAAGAAATTTTTCTCCAGAATAGCTAAAAGCCTGAAGCATATCCAGGAGGGCGAATGGAAAGAAGTGGGATTAGATGGAAAAGCTATCCTAGCCCGGACAGAAGATAATATTTTTAAGAAGCACTAAGCAACTTTTGCTCCTTCAGTTACATCTGAAAAGTAAATCCTTTGAATTAAGAACATGAAACGCATCGTATTCGCTTTGCTTGCCGTTTTAGGAACGTTCGGAATCGCTTCTGCCAAAGAGGTTCAAAAAGATTCCATTATAGTGGTGATGGGGGATAATTCCCGGATTATTATTTACGGTGAGAATAAAGAGGAACTTAAGAAGTTACTCCATTATGATGTAAATAAGTTATTGAAGGATGTAGGAGCTAAAATTGACGCAGCTGATTCCAACGGGACAACTCGTATTGTATTGGATGAAATCAACGGGGAGCAGTATTTAATGAATGAAACAGTAATTGAACGTAATGGGTATAAGATTACCGCTAAAGGTGATACCATTCGTTACACCAAAAGAACCGTAAAAAAGACCCGTCCCTGGTGGCAAAATGATCAGGACAATTTTGTTATTTCAATCGGTTTGAATGCGTACGGCAGCAAGGAGAATACGGCGGCGTACCCGAATCCAGATGATTATGACCTTCGACCTCTGGGCTCTCGTTACTTTGCTTTAGGCTTTTACCGTAATCCTACGTTAGTGAAAGGTCAGGATGCCGCTTTACGAGTAAGGCTAGGGTTGGAATTTTCCTGGTATAACTTCATGTTTGATGGGGATAAGGTAGCTTACAAAGGAGAAGAACGAGTAGAATTCCGGGAGTTTGGGCAACCGCTTCGGAAAAATAAATTAACCGTTTGTTACGTAACGGTTCCAGTTATGCCAAGCATTGCGATTCGAAAAGGAGTCATATCGCACATTGGGGCAGGAGGGTATGTAGGCTATCGGCTGGACAGTTATACCAAGACTAAAACAGAAAATGGCAAAAAAGACCATAACCATGGAGGGTACTGGCTAAACGATTTTCGCTACGGATTAATGGCTGAGATTGGTTTCCGTAACTCGGTGGATTTGTTCTTCCAATATGACCTGAACGAGTTATATCAGGTAGCTCGTGGACCCCAGGTACAGGCAGTCAGTTTTGGCGTGCGTCTGAATTAAACAAAGGAAATACGAGAGAAAGGGAGCTAGTCTAAAAAGATGGCTCCCTTTTTTTGTAGATTTTTTTTGATGGATTGCTCTGAAAATGAAAGAATTAAGAGGAATGGAAGATTAAATTCCGTAAAAAAGTATAAGTTTTTTTGAGTCACCTCTTGACAAGGGCTCGAGAACGCTATACTTTTGCAACTCCAAACCGGAAGGTAAAACAAAACTTACTCGAAGGAAGGGGAGAAAACGTTCTTTAATACAAGCTTAGTAACATCTCATTTGGGGCGATACCAGAGTGGCCAAATGGGGCAGACTGTAAATCTGCTGGCGTCAGCCTACGGTGGTTCGAATCCATCTCGCCCCACAATTTCAATGACTATTGATTGTGTAAGTGTATTATAAAATCGATAGTCATTTTTAGTAAATGCGGGCGTAGCTCAGTTGGTAGAGCGGCAGCCTTCCAAGCTGCAGGTCGCGGGTTCGAGCCTCGTCGCCCGCTCAATAAGTTGAGCGTAACATTTTAAAGTTATTTCGCTTTCGTAGCGATAAAACAGTTTCTACTACGTTCATAAGATTTACAAGTTACGCGATAATTGATTTACGTAACGTTCTCTCGTAAATCCTTTCTCAAGCTTGTAAATTTAAGATTTTAGAGTATTGCCTTTGTAGCTCAGGGGTAGAGCACTTCCTTGGTAAGGAAGAGGTCAGGGGTTCAAATCCCCTCAAAGGCTCTGAAACTTTCGGTCCGAGTTTTAGGTTGAAAGATCAGATATTGCGAAATCCCTCTCCGTATAGAGAGGGACTTTTTTCGTAACGAAAGGTGCAAGTGACTCTTTTCGCAAGTACACTTTCATCAGAACAATAACCAATCGCGAAACCGATAATTCTTTCAAAAAATGGCAAAGGAGACTTTTGACCGCTCGAAACCACACGTCAACATTGGTACTATTGGACACGTTGACCACGGTAAAACGACTTTGACTGCTGCGATCACGAAAGTTCTTTCTGAAAAAGGTCTGGCAGAAAAGAGAGATTTCTCTCAAATTGATAATGCTCCTGAAGAGCGTGAGCGTGGTATTACGATCAACACGGCACACGTTGAGTACCAAACTGAGAACCGTCACTATGCACACGTAGACTGCCCAGGTCACGCCGATTACGTGAAAAACATGGTAACAGGTGCTGCTCAGATGGACGGTGCAATCATCGTAGTAGCTGCTACGGATGGTCCTATGCCCCAGACTCGTGAGCACATCCTGCTTGCTCGTCAGGTAGGTGTACCCCAGCTTGTTGTATTCATGAACAAGGTGGATATGGTTGACGATCCTGAGCTGTTAGAACTTGTTGAGATGGAAATCCGCGAGCTTCTGAGCTTCTACCAATTCGATGGTGACAACATTCCTGTAATCCAGGGTTCTGCTTTAGGTGGTCTGAATGGCGAGCCTAAGTGGGTTGAAACGATCGATCAATTGATGGCTGCTGTTGATAGCTGGATCCCAACTCCTGCTCGTGAGACTGACAAGCCTTTCTTGATGCCTGTTGAGGACGTATTCTCAATCACAGGTCGTGGAACGGTAGCTACGGGTCGTATCGAAACAGGTGTAATCAACTCTGGTGATCCTGTAGAGATCTTAGGTATGGGTGCTGAAAACCTGAAATCTACGGTAACGGGTGTGGAAATGTTCCGCAAAATCCTTGACCGTGGTGAAGCTGGTGACAACGTAGGTCTGCTGTTACGTGGTGTTGAGAAAACTGATATCCGTCGTGGTATGGTTATCTGTAAACCAGGTTCAGTGAAGCCTCACGCTCACTTCAAAGCTGAGGTTTACATCCTTTCTAAAGAAGAAGGAGGCCGTCACACGCCATTCTTCAACAAATACCGTCCTCAGTTCTACTTCCGTACCACGGACGTAACAGGAGAAATCATGTTACCTGAGAACGTAGAGATGGTTATGCCTGGTGATAACATCACGATTGACGTAACTTTGATTAGCCCTATCGCTATGGATAAAGGTCTGCGTTTCGCTATCCGCGAAGGTGGCCGTACTGTAGGTGCTGGTCAGGTAACTGAAATCTTATAATTTATTATAAGCAGCAAAAGAAAGCGTCCTTTAATCGGGACGCTTTCTTTATTTAAAAATTATTTTTTGTTTTCAGAAAAAAAAGTCGGCCAAAAGTTGACCTAATTAAAACAAAAACGTATTTTTGCAGTCCCAAAATTAAGGTACAAGCACACACGGGCATAGTATAAGGGTAGTACAGAGGTCTCCAAAACCTTCGGTCTGGGTTCGAATCCTGGTGCCCGTGCAACTAAGTTTCAGGTTTAAAGTTTAAAGTGAATTCTGACATTATCTTGATAGTCAGGCTTTAAGCTTTAAACCTGAAAGCTTTAAACTAAACACATGGAAAAGGTAACGTCATTATTTAAGGCTTCCTGGGACGAAGTGACGCAACACATCACCTGGCCTCCTTTCAAGGATTTGCAATCGAGCTCATGGTTAGTGTTGATCGCCTCTCTGATCTTCGCTATTGTAGTAGGTCTGATGGACGCGGGTTTCCAGAATTTGCTGGATCTTTTCTATAGCCTCTCCAAGTAAGTAACGCGTTTCCAGTTTGAGGTTTTCAGTTGACGCATTCATTCCGCTATCACTGGAAACTGAAGATTGAAAACTGAAAACTGAGAAGAATATGAGTAACGTGAATTGGTACGTTTTGCGGGCTGTTTCCGGACAAGAGAAAAAAGTAAAGTCTTATTTGGAAACGGAAGTAGCCAGACAAGAGCTTCAGGAGTCTATTCCGCAAATTCTGATTCCGTCCGAGAAAATTGTTGAAATGCGTAACGGTAAGAAACGCATTCGCGAAAAAGCATTTTTCCCCGGCTATATCATGATCTCGGCTGACTTGTCTAACGGCGAAGTGATGCACTTGATTACCAGTATGCCAGGCGTAATTGGCTTCCTCGGAAGTAATGATAAAGATAAAACCAAAATTCCTGTACCACTGCGAGCTTCTGAAGTAAAGCGTATGCTGGGTCAGGTGGATGAAGTCGTTGAAGAAACGTCTACCTCTTCGGTATCTTTCCTGAAAGGAGAATCAGTGAAAGTAATGGACGGACCATTCAGTGGCTTTACCGGCACCATCGAAGAAATCTTCGATGACAAAAAGAAACTTCACGTAACTGTTAAAATCTTTGGCCGAAATACGCCAGTTGAACTGAGTTACGCTCAAGTGGAAAAAGAGGGCTAATACGAACCATTCTTTCCGCAGATGTTGTGAGCCATCGCGGTACTGGCACTTCAAGCTTCCAAGGAATTGCCCCTTCGTTAATGCTTCTTTCGATAAATGTAACGTGGGCCTTAGAGCCTCAAATATTATTATACAATGGCTAAGCAAATCACCGGATATGTAAAGTTGCAGGTTAAAGGTGGTCAGGCAAACCCTTCGCCCCCAATCGGTCCGGCACTGGGTTCCAAGGGTCTGAACATCATGGAATTCTGCAAGCAGTTCAATGCTCGTACCCAAGACAAAATGGGTCAGGTATTGCCTGTACTGATTACGTACTACTCAGACAAATCGTTTGATTTCGTAATCAAAACTCCTCCCGCTGCTAACTTATTACTGGAAGCTTCTAAAATTAAGTTGGGTTCTGCTCAGCCTAACCTGAAGAAAGTAGGTTCAGTTAGCTGGGATCAGGTTAAAACTATTGCTGAAACCAAAATGCCTGATTTGAACTGCTTTACAATCGAAGCAGCAATGAAGATGGTTGCTGGTACAGCTCGCAGTATGGGTATCACGGTATCTGGTACTGCTCCCTGGCAAGAATAATTTCCTAACGGGGGAGAATAACCTTCAGCGTACCGAAGCACATTCGATATTACCCCAAAATAACCATTCTCATGGCTAAATTAACTAAAAAACAAAAAGAAGCTCGCTCGAAATTCGATCAGACTCAGGCGTACGAACTGGCAAAAGCTGCATCGATTTTGAAAGAGATTTCTTACACTAAATTCGACGCTTCGATTGATATCGACGTTCGTTTAGGTGTAGATCCTCGTAAAGCGGATCAAATGGTTCGTGGTGTAGTTGCACTGCCTCACGGAACTGGTAAAGATGTTCGCGTATTAGTATTATGTACTCCTGATAAAGTTGAAGAGGCGAAAGCCGCTGGAGCTGATCACGTAGGTCTGGACGAGTATATCGAGAAGATCATGGGTGGATGGACTGATATCGATGTAATTATTACCATGCCTACGGTAATGGCAAAAATCGGTCGTCTGGGTAAAATCCTGGGTCCCCGTGGTTTGATGCCTAACCCTAAATCTGGTACAGTGACTTTGGAAGTTGGCAATGCCGTTCGCGAAGTTAAAGCGGGTAAAATTGACTTCAAAGTTGATAAAACGGGTATCATTCATACCTCCATTGGTAAGGTCTCTTTTGATTCCGATAAGCTGGCAGAAAACGCTCTGGAAGTAATCAATACTCTGGTGAAGTTGAAGCCTTCTTCGGCAAAAGGTACATATGTGAAGAGCATCTTCCTGTCTAGTACCATGAGCCCGAGTGTACAAATTGATAAAAACACTGTAAACGGTCTGTAAGTCATGACGAGAGAAGAAAAAGGCTTAATCATTGAGGAGCTGGCTGAAAAATTCAAGACCACTCCTTACTTCTATATCACCGATGCCGCTGGTATGTCTGTAGCTCAGACAAACGATCTTCGCCGCAAATGTTTCCAAGCTGGTGTTGAGTATCGGGTAGTAAAAAATACACTGATTGCTAAGGCTCTTGAGCAACTGGATACAGATTACTCTTCATTCAATGAAGGAGTATTGAAAGGATTCAGTGGTATCATGTTCCACACGGAGTCAGGTAAGGTTCCTGCGAAATTGATCAAAGATTTCATCAAGGAATCAGGTAAAGCTAACAAGTTGAAGTTTAAAGGTGCTTCTGTTGATTACAGTGTATTCGCTGGTGAAGATCAATTAGATACCCTGGTTTCTCTGAAATCGAAACAAGAACTCGTTGGCGAAATCGTTGGTCTGTTACAATCTCCTGCCAAGAACGTTATCAGCGGTCTGCAAGGTGGTGGCAACAAACTGGCTGGTATCCTCAAAACGCTTTCAGAGCGTCCTGAGTAATCCCCTCAATAGGCTGTTGAAGCTTATTGACATTGAAGTGGCTTCCAAGCCTGAATATATATCACTCTGTTTTTAACTCATTTCGAAAAAATTAAAATCATAATACAATGGCAGATTTAAAGGCATTCGCTGAGCAGCTTGTAAACCTGACGGTTAAAGAAGTTAATGAACTTGCACAAATCCTGAAGGATGAGTATGGTATCGAACCTGCTGCTGCTGCTCCCGTAATGGTAGCTGGTGGTGTAGGTGGTGGAGATGCTGCTCCTGCTGCTGAAGAAAAAACTTCTTTCGACGTAATCTTGAAGTCAGCTGGTGCTGGTAAACTTCAAGTAGTGAAAGTTGTTAAAGATCTTTCTGGTCTTGGCCTGAAAGAAGCGAAAGAACTGGTTGACGGTGCTCCTAAAGCCGTTAAAGAAGGTGTAACGAAAGATGAAGCTGAAGCACTGAAGAAAGCTCTTGAAGAAGCTGGTGCTGAAGTAGAAATCAAATAATTTCTATTGCACAGAGATGTAATCTCATGGTTAGGACCCAGTCTTTTGGCTGGGTCTTTCCTGCGTTAAAAGGTCTTGGTTTTGATAGACTTATTTTTGATCTTAATAATCTGATTATTAATTGATTAAAGATTAGTTGCTTTCACCTTGAAACTTAGATCGCTATTCATTTGTTGATTATAGACTTGGGCCTAAAGGCTTTGAGTACATGATCCCAAAGGATGAATCTTCATCCTACTAGTTCTTACCCCTGAGTATTAATTCCGACACACGATTCCACTCGTAGGGGAGTCGCAAGGGAATTAATGCTGTCAACTACGAGGTACTAATTTGAGATTTAGGCAAAAAGCCTGATCGATTTTCAAATAGTCAAATTCGGACTTTAAAAACCGTAGTGCCTTGGCAACAAACCGAACTTCCAGACACAACTTTGCCCGAATCCGTGCAGTCATTGATTACCCTGACTTCCTGGATTTGCAAGTAAAGTCCTTTAAAGAGTTTTTCCAGTTAGATACGCCATCTGACCGCCGGAAAAATGAAGGCCTTTTCAAAGTTTTTGCTGAAAACTTTCCTATTTCTGACTCTCGGGAAAATTACATTCTTGAGTTCGTTGACTTCTCTATTGATCCTCCTAAATACTCTGTAGATGAGAGTATCGACCGTGGATTAACGTATGCGTTGCCCTTAAAAGCGAAATTGCGTCTGCGTAGTGAAGATCCTGATAATGAAGACTTCGAAACTATTGAGCAGGAAGTTTTCTTAGGTAATATTCCTTATATGACCGAACGCGGTTCCTTCGTGATCAACGGAGCAGAACGCGTAATCGTGTCTCAGTTGCACCGTTCTCCTGGTGTGTTCTTCTCTATGAGTAAGCACACAAACGGTTCAAAACTGTACTCTGCTCGTATCATTCCGTTCAAAGGTTCATGGATTGAATTTTCGACGGATATTAACAACGTAATGTACGCTTACATTGACCGGAAGAAGAAATTCCCGGTTACGACGTTGTTACGGGCGATTGGTTTTGGTTCTGATAAAGAAATCCTTGATCTCTTCGGTCTTTCTGAAGAATTACAAGCTACTCCTGCTGCTCTGAAACGAGCGTTAGGTCGTAAGCTGGCTGCTCGTGTACTGCGTACCTGGCAGGAAGACTTCGTAGATGAAGATACGGGTGAAGTAATGTCTATCGACCGGAACGAAATCCTGATGGAACGGGATTCTGTTGTTTCGGCTGAAGACGTTGATATGATCTTACAAAGCGGCGTTAAATCAATCATCCTGCACAAGGAAGATATGAACATCGCCGATTATAACATCATCTACAACACTTTACAGAAAGATTCCGCTAACTCCGAGAAAGAAGCCGTAGAGCAGATTTATCGCCAGTTACGGAACACGGAAGCTCCTGATGAACAGACGGCCCGTGACATTATTCAAAGCTTGTTCTTCTCTGACAAACGTTACGATTTAGGTGATGTAGGTCGTTACCGGATTAACAAGAAACTTCAATTAGATATTTCAATGGATACGAAAGTTCTGACCACTCAGGACATCGTTTCTATCGTGAAATATCTGATCGGACTGATCAACTCGAAGGCAGTAGTCGATGATATTGACCACTTGTCAAACCGTCGCGTTCGTACAGTAGGTGAGCAGTTATACGCTCAGTTCGGTGTAGGTCTGTCTCGGATGGCTCGTACCATCAAAGAGCGGATGAACGTGCGTGATAACGAAGATTTCAAGCCCGTTGATTTGATCAACGCTCGTACGTTGTCTTCGGTTATTAACTCGTTCTTCGGAACTAACCAGCTTTCTCAATTCATGGACCAGACTAACCCGCTGGCTGAAATCACGCACAAGCGTCGTATGTCAGCTCTGGGGCCTGGTGGTCTGTCTCGCGAGCGTGCTGGTTTCGAGGTTCGTGACGTTCACTATACGCACTACGGTCGTCTGTGTACGATTGAAACACCTGAAGGTCCAAACATTGGTCTGATTTCTTCGCTGTGTGTACACGCGAAAATCAACTCAATGGGCTTTATCGAAACGCCTTACCGGATTATTAAAGATGGTAAAGTAACGGACGATTTACGTTTCCTGACGGCTGAAGAAGAAGATGGTCAGTACATTGCCCAGGCAAATGCGGCTGTTGATGAGAATGGAAATTTCGAAGTAGATCGAATCAAAACTCGATTTGAAGGTGACTTCCCAATGGCATCGCCTAGCGAAACGCAGTTGATGGACGTTGCTTCAAACCAGATTGTTTCGGTAGCAGCTTCGTTGATTCCCTTCCTGGAGCACGATGATGCGAACCGGGCCCTGATGGGTTCTAACATGCAACGTCAGGCCGTACCTCTGTTACGTCCTGAAGCTCCAATCGTAGGAACGGGTCTGGAAGCTCGCGTAGCGGAAGATTCACGTGCGATGGTTGCTGCTGAAGGTGACGGTGTCATCGAATCAGTGGATGCCACCAAAATCGTGGTTCGTTACGATCTAACGGATGAAGAAAAACTCGTAAGCTTCGATAGCGAAGTACGTACGTATAATCTGGTTAAATTCCGTCGTACCAACCAGGATACCTGTATTAACCTGAAGCCGATTGTATTCAAAGGCGAACGGGTAGTAAAAGGCCAAATCCTGACGGAAGGTTATGCAACTCAGCAGGGTGAATTAGCCTTGGGTCGTAACCTGCTGGTAGCATTCATGCCCTGGCAAGGATACAACTTTGAGGATGCGATTGTGATTTCGGAGAAAATCGTTCGTGACGACGTATTTACTTCGATTCACATTGAAGAATTCGACCTTGAAGTGCGTGATACCAAGCGTGGTGAAGAAGAATTAACTTCTGAAATCCCGAACGTATCTGAGGATATGGTTAAAAACCTGGACGAAACCGGTATCATCCGGATTGGTTCTGAGGTGAAAGAAGGAGATATTCTGATTGGTAAGATCACTCCTAAAGGAGAAACCGATCCTACTCCTGAAGAAAAACTGCTTCGTGCCATCTTCGGTGACAAAGCCGGTGACGTGAAGGATGCTTCCAAAAAAGCACCCCCATCGCTCAAAGGCGTGGTAATCGATACCAAACTCTTCAAGCGTCCAAGCAAGGAGAAAGAAGTACGTGAGAAAGCGAAAGCAGATCTCAAAGTACTGATGAAGCAATACAGCCGTGACTTGAATAAGATCAAGGATACCATGATCGACAAGCTGGCTCAGTTGTTGGAAGGTAAAACTTCACAAGGTGTAAAACACAAGTTCGGTGATGAAGTAATGCCGAAAACGACTCGTTTTACCCGTGCGAATATTGAAAATTACTTATTCCCTGAAAAGAACCCTTACAGAGATGAAAGTAATTACGCCGTTCCTGAAGAAGTAAACCTGCTGACCGATCTGGATTTAAATAACTGGACGGATGATCAGCATATTAACGAACTCATTGTAACACTGGTTAAAAACTACATCGTTAATCGTAGTGAAGTAGCCGGTCACTTCAAGCGTGAGCGTTTTGCTTTGGAAGTAGGGGATGAGTTACCCGCAGGTATCGTACAATTAGCTAAAGTTTACATCGCTAAGAAACGTAAACTGAAAGTAGGGGATAAAATGGCAGGTCGTCACGGTAACAAAGGGGTAGTAGCCCGGATTGTTCGTGAAGAAGATATGCCATTCCTCGAAGACGGTACGCCGGTTAACATCGTATTGAACCCTCTAGGGGTACCTTCCCGGATGAACATCGGTCAGATTTACGAGACCGTATTAGCCTGGGCTGGTCTGAAACTGGGTAAAAAATACGCAACGCCAATCTTTGACGGAGCTACTGAAGAAGAAGTAGTGAGAGAATTGGACGCAGCAGGTCTGCCCTCGTTCGGTCGTACGTTCCTCTATGATGGTTTATCAGGAGATCGTTTTGATCAACCCGTAACGGTAGGTATCATGTACATGCTGAAACTGGGTCACTTGGTTGATGACAAAATGCACGCCCGTTCTATCGGACCATACTCACTTATTACGCAGCAACCGCTGGGTGGTAAGGCTCAGTTTGGGGGTCAGCGTTTTGGAGAGATGGAAGTTTGGGCACTCGAGGCCTTCGGTGCTTCTCACATTCTGCAAGAGATTCTGACGGTGAAGTCAGATGACGTGCAGGGCCGTGCGAAAGCGTACGAAGCCATCGTGAAAGGTGAAAACCTGCCTAAACCAAACATTCCTGAATCCTTCAACGTATTGATTCACGAATTGCGTGGTCTGGCGTTAGAAATCACGCTGGATTAATAAGTCTGAGAAATTAGTCAGAGTGAGAAAAACTTACTCTGGCTAATTTTAATTAAATACCAACCTGTAAATGGAAGTAAAAACCAGCTATTTCCGACAAATAGATTCCCTGCGAGCGTATGCCGTATTATCCGTTATTATTTTTCACTGGTTTGCAAAAGATAGTTGGATTAATAAACTGCCTAATGGTTCGATCGGAGTTACCTTATTTTTCGTGATTAGTGGTTTTCTGGTTTCTCGTATTTTAATGATAGCAAGAAACCGGATTGAGAATAACGAGCGATCGTTTAGAGAAGAGTATCGGGATTTTTTAGTACGGCGGGCGTTACGAATTTTTCCTTTGTATTATGGAATATTATTCGGGGTTTATGCGTTAAACAAGTTCGCTCATATCCGAATTGAAACCGACTTTTTTGAACATCCTCTTTATTACTTATTCTATTTATATAATCATTACCTGGATTCAACGGGGAACTGGCAGGATTTACTCTCGCCGTTCTGGAGTTTATCTGTTGAAGAACAGTTTTATGTTGTTTGGCCCTTATTACTGTTACTAATACCGGCTAAACATCAGCCTTACTTAGCTCTTGCGGCTATAGCCGTAGGGTTGGTATCAAGGGTTATACTAGCCTTATCAGCTACTGGATCGGATGGATTAGCTACCATTTATTGTCTGGATGCTTTCGGTATTGGTGCGGTATTTGCCTACTTGTTTACCAATAGTAAGGATACAGTAGAATCGGTTGATAAAAGGAGTAAGCAGTTATTGGTTATTGGCTTATTATTGTTTATTCCATGCCAGCTAATGGATCCTCAGTCGTGGTTTGTTCTGGTTTTTAAACGATTCTCAATTGCGGCTGTTTCTATGTATTTTGTATGTGGAGCCAGCCTTGGGTTTAAAGGAATATTTGGACGAGTTTTAAACAGCCCCGTGCTGATCTACATCGGAAAAATAAGTTATGGGCTTTATGTATTCCATATGCTTATCCCCAGTGTGTTTGTTCCAAGATTATTAACTTATACACCCAGCCGGATTTCACAGTTCATTACCAGCAGTCAGGCTATCTACATTTCATTTTGTTTCATTTTTCTGATGGTCTTAGCCAGCTTGTCCTGGTACTTGTTTGAGAAGCGTTTTACTGATTTGAAAAAGTATTTCGATTATAAAAGAGCTTCCGGCAATGAGATAAGTAGTACGAGTAGAGTTCCAGTGAAATAATGTACAGGTAGATTAGTTCTATTTACCTTTCTGATTTGACATCGGAAAAGCCTGATAAAGCATCATTTTCATTCAAAACCATATTTGAAAATGTCATTAAAGAAAAACAAAAAACTAAATAGTGACTTCTCGAAGATCACTATTAGTTTGGCGTCTCCCGAGTCGATTCTTGAGAACTCGTTCGGTGAAGTGACCCAGCCCGAGACGATCAACTATCGGACTTACAAACCCGAAATGGGTGGTTTGTTCTGCGAGCGGATCTTCGGCCCGGTTAAAGACTGGGAATGTCACTGTGGCAAATACAAGCGGATTCGCTATAAAGGCATTATCTGTGATCGTTGCGGCGTTGAAGTTACCGAGAAGAAAGTACGTCGTGAGCGGATGGGACACATCGAACTGGTGGTTCCTGTAGCTCACATCTGGTACTTCCGTAGCTTACCTAATAAAATTGGTTATCTGCTCGGAATTTCTTCCAAGAAGCTTGATCAAATTATCTATTACGAACGGTACGTAGTCGTTCAACCCGGTGCTAAAGCCGAAGACGGTGTGCAGATGCTGGACTTCTTAACGGAAGACGAATATCTGGATATCATCGACAAGCTGCCCCGTGAAAACCAATTGCTGCCAGACACTGATTCCAATAAGTTTATTGCGAAGATGGGTGCGGAAGCTTTGGAAATGTTGTTGTCACGCATTCAGTTGGATGAGCTTTCGTATGAACTGCGTCACGCCGCTGCTAATGATACGTCACAACAACGGAAACAGGAAGCTCTGAAACGTCTGAAGGTAGTAGAAGCCCTTCGTGATGCCAAGACTCGTATTGAAAACCGTCCTGAGTGGATGGTGATCCGTATGGTTCCTGTTATTCCACCCGAATTACGTCCGCTTGTCCCTCTGGATGGGGGTCGTTTTGCTACGTCTGATTTGAACGATTTATACCGTCGTGTAATCATCCGTAACAATCGTCTGAAGCGTCTGATCGAAATCAAAGCTCCTGAAGTAATCCTCCGTAATGAAAAACGGATGTTACAGGAAGCAGTAGATTCGCTCTTCGATAACTCACGGAAAGTAAACGCCGTTCGTTCAGAAGGTAACCGTGCCCTGAAATCACTTTCAGACATGCTGAAAGGAAAGCAGGGACGTTTCCGTCAGAACTTATTAGGTAAGCGGGTGGATTATTCAGGTCGTTCGGTAATCGTCGTTGGTCCTGAATTGAAACTGCACGAATGCGGTCTGCCTAAAGATATGGCTGCCGAGTTATTCAAGCCGTTCATTATTCGGAAACTGATCGAACGAGGTATCGTTAAGACCGTAAAATCAGCTAAGAAAATCGTTGACCGGAAAGATCCCGTTGTTTGGGACATCCTGGAAAACGTACTGAAAGGTCACCCTGTATTGCTTAACCGGGCTCCAACGCTGCACCGTTTAGGTATTCAGGCTTTCCAGCCCAAGCTGATTGAAGGTAAAGCAATTCAGTTGCACCCACTGGTTTGTACGGCATTCAACGCTGACTTTGACGGTGACCAGATGGCCGTTCACGTTCCCCTGGGACATGAAGCCGTTCTGGAAGCCTCTCTGTTAATGTTGGCTTCGCACAACATTCTGAACCCTGCCAACGGTGCTCCCGTTACGGTACCTTCTCAAGACATGGTTCTTGGTCTGTACTACGTAACGAAAGGCCGTGTGCACACGGAAGAATACCCGATCGCCGGAGAAGGTATGACATTCTACGGTGCAGAAGAAGTGATTATTGCCGTAAACGAAGGTCGTATTTCGAAACACGCCAATATCAAGTGTAAAGTACGGGTTCGTAATGAAGATGGTACATTCGAGACCAAAATCATTGAAACCGTAGCGGGTCGTGTACTCTTCAACCAGGCAGTTCCTGAAGAGGTAGGTTACCTGAATGAACTGCTGACGAAGAAGAAACTTCAGCAAATCATTTCTCACGTATTCAAAATCGCGGGTGTTGCCCGGACTGCTCAGTTCCTCGATGATATCAAGGAATTAGGTTTCCGGATGGCATTCAAAGGTGGTTTATCTATCGGTCTGAACGATATTAAAATCCCTGAAGTAAAAGACGAGTTACTCGTTGGAGCAGAAGGTGAAGTGAAGGGCGTTTGGGATAACTACTATATGGGTCTGATTACAGACAACGAACGTTATAACCAAATCATTGATATCTGGACTCGGGTTAACTCGAAAATCACAGATACACTGATGAAACAACTGGAAACAGATCAGGGTGGATTTAACTCGATCTACATGATGATGCACTCGGGAGCCCGTGGTTCTCGCGAGCAGATTCGTCAGTTGGGTGGTATGCGGGGTCTGATGGCCAAGCCTCAGAAGAACTTACAAGGTTCGGTTGGGGAAATCATTGAGAACCCGATCCGTTCGAACTTCAAAGAAGGTCTGGACGTATTGGAGTACTTCATCTCTACGCACGGTGCTCGTAAAGGTCTGGCCGATACTGCCTTGAAAACGGCGGATGCTGGTTATTTGACTCGTCGTCTCCATGACGTAGCCCAGGATGTGGTTATCAATGAAGAAGATTGCCAAACGCTACGTGGTATTACCATTTCGGCTCTGAAAGAAAACGATGACGTGGTTGAACCGCTGTCAGAACGTATTCTGGGTCGGGTAACTACCTACGACGTAGTTGATCCTCTTTCAGGAACAACGATCGTAAAAGCGGGTGATGTTATCGATGAAGATAAAGCCAAGCAGATTGACGAAACCAGCATTGAAAGTGTTGAAATTCGTTCGGTATTAACCTG
Source organism: Siphonobacter sp. SORGH_AS_0500 (assembly GCF_031453245.1). Classification (NCBI taxonomy): domain Bacteria; kingdom Pseudomonadati; phylum Bacteroidota; class Cytophagia; order Cytophagales; family Cytophagaceae; genus Siphonobacter; species Siphonobacter sp. SORGH_AS_0500. The sequence goes on along the minus strand of NZ_JAVIYT010000001.1, from coordinate 4,364,141 downwards.
CGAAACTCGTAATGGAGTTTGTGCCAAATGTTATGGCCGTAACCTGGCAACGGGTCGTATGGTGAACATTGGTGAAGCCGTAGGGGTAATTGCCTCACAATCCATTGGTGAGCCTGGTACGCAGCTGACTCTCCGTACGTTCCACGTAGGGGGTACTGCTCAAAACATTGCTCTGGATGCAAGTATCCGGGCGAAGTTTGACGGTATCGTTCGTTTCGAGGAATTACGTACGCTGGAAACGCAACGTCCAACGGGTGAAGATACACTGGTAGTAATGGGTCGTTCAGGTGAACTTCAAGTTGTTGGAGCTCCCGGAACTACGTATGCTGGTCAGGTTCTGATCTCAACGAACGTACCTTATGGTGCTTACCTGAGCGTGAAAGACGGAGAAACGGTAACTAAAGGTCAGGAACTTTGTGCCTGGGATCCTTATAACGCCGTGATCTTGAGCGAAATCAGCGGTAAAGTTGATTACGAAGCCATTGAAGACGGATTAACCTTCAAAGAGGAATTTGACGAAACTACCGGATTTAAAGAGAAGGTAATCGTTGAAAGCCGTGACCGTACGAAAAACCCAACGATTTGGGTTAAAAACGATACGGAAGAGGGTTCTCGTGGGTATAACATGCCTGTAGGTGCTCGTCTGGGCGTAGAAGTAGGAGCTGAAATCAAACCAGGTCACATCCTGGCTAAGATTCCTCGTTCGGTTGGTAAGACCCGGGATATTACCGGTGGTCTGCCTCGGGTAACGGAATTGTTTGAGGCTCGTAACCCATCGAACCCTGCGGTTGTTTCTGAAATCGACGGTGTGGTTTCTCTGGGTGCTGTAAAACGTGGTAACCGTGAAATCTTCGTACGTGGTAAAGACGAAACGGAGAAAAAATACCTGGTACCAACGTCTAAACACATTCTGGTTCAGAACAATGACTTCATCAAGGCGGGTCTGCCATTATCCGATGGAGCCATTACACCAGCCGATATTCTTTCGATCAAAGGGCCAACCGCCGTTCAGGAATACCTGGTAAATGAAATTCAGGAAGTATACCGTCTGCAAGGGGTAAAAATCAACGATAAACACATTGAATGTATCGTTCGTCAGATGATGCAGAAAGTGGAAATTATCGACTCAGGCGACACGAACTTCCTTGAAAATCAAGGTGTAGATAAGTGGACATTCCGTACTGAAAACGACGCGATCCTGGATCGTAAAGTAGTTATCGATGCGGGTGATTCAAGTAACGTTAAGTTAGGTCAGATCATCACTGCTCGTCAGTTACGCGATGAAAACTCATCTCTGAAACGTCAGGATAAAGCTCTGGTACTCGTTCGCGATGCCATGCCAGCGGTATCTCGTCCAACGTTGATGGGTATTACACAAGCGTCTCTGGGTACTGAATCGTTTATCTCAGCAGCCTCGTTCCAGGAAACTACGAAAGTACTTTCGGAAGCAGCCGTTCGTGCGAAAGCCGATCGTCTGGAAGGTCTGAAAGAAAACGTTATCGTAGGGCACCTGATTCCTGCAGGTACCGGCGTTCGTCGCTATCAGGACCTGCTGGTAACCAATCCAGAAGAAGGAGAGAAATTCACTGAAAGCAAATCTACTTCTCGTAAGAAGAAAGAGCTAGCTTAAGTCAATTCTCTTAAACAATAAAAAAGCCCCGTTCGGCAATTGCTGAACGGGGCTTTTTGTTGGTAATTCAACAAAGACTGACATAAATAACATCCAAAATAATTTAGATCAGTCTTTGTTAAATGTACTATTTTTTAGTATGCTTGGCTCGTTCGCGAGCTTCTTCTGCATCCAGCAGAGCGTCCACTTTTTGTTTTTCGAGGGTCGAAGCTTTTACTTCACCGGAGGTATCACTTTCTCCGTCGGCAACTGTATCGACGATTGGCATTTCACCCGTGCGTTCTACTTCAGTCAGCTCAGCCGTTCCTTCGGGTCTATCTTTGATGGGGACACCCTGGGTTCCCGGATCTTTTGTATTAGAGGTGTGATTGCTCATGACTTTTTCACGTTGGTTGAGCTTTGTAAAATAAAAAGGTCATTCCAATCTTGAAATTGGGGAATTATATCCAGAGCTTACAAATAACTCCAAAGGCGATGACGTTGCCGCTTTTTAAATGCTCCATAGGCTTTACATAAAGGGTACAAAAAGGCTAAGACCGTAAGCCAAACCAAATAAACTCTCCAGATAGGAAGCCCAACATGAGGAGTAACCCCAGCACTGCCATTCTGAAAATTCAGATTTTCCCAGGAAATGCCTTGATAGAGGTGCAGTAGTACTGAAAGTCCGTGGATGAGGTAGAAATGCAACACATAATAAAACAAAGGCACTTTCCCATATACTTCAATCCAGGAAAAATAACCTGTATTACGACCTTCCAATAAAGATAAGGCCAGTAAAGTGGGGCCAAGGGTCATTAAGGTATAAAGCAGGGAAGGGGGATACTTAGATGTATTAATGAAGGAAAGAAAGGTGATACCGAAAGAAGAGTACGATTGCCAGGGGGAGGGGTCCCCATAGTGATTAATCCAGCGAATAATTAAGAAAAGAAGCAGAGCTCCTAAACCCAGAGAAGCCAACCATTGCTTTCGCTCAGCAGAGCTAACCTGAGGGCGAAATAAGGCTCCTACTCCATAACCTGTTAACAAAATTCCCGTCCAAGCTAAAAAGGGATAAAGATTCAGCAAGAAACGACCTGAACCGATAGGTAGCGATCCTGGTTGATGGCTAATCCAAAGTAAAGAACCTTCAGTGGGGGCGATCGTGTCTAGTAAATTATGCCCTGCAATGATGAGCACGCCAAGCAATAAAATAGCATAACTCGGTAGCCCAAGTAAAGCACTTAGAAGGAGAAGGCTTATACCAATCGCCCAGATTACCTGAAGTGTGATAAAAGAAAAATGAATATCAAACCATAGCCCGAAGGTAATTACGGTTAATTCGAGAAAAATAAGCCAGAGGCCACGGGTGAATAGAAACCAGCGGTGTTGACGAGTCGTTTTTTTTAGCCCAGATAGATACGCTGAAATTCCCGCTAGAAATACAAAGTTGGGAGCACAGAAATGAGTAACCCAGCGGGTGAAAAATAACAAGTAAGAAGGGTGTTCGAGGTCCAGCGGGTTAGAGAAAAATGCATTTGCATGTAGGTATTCGCGGCAGTGATCAAGAGCCATGATCATCATAATTAAGCCACGGAGCCAGTCTATGCTACTGACTCTAGAACGGTAAGAGATTGATAACGACATGGTTAGGAGGGGAGATTTAGCCTCAAGATACAAAGTTTTTATCTGTAATGAGGCTAAATCCTACCAGGAACTTACATGGTCATAATGGAAGCCATGGACTCAATGCCGTCCCAAAGGTTTTGCAAACGAATGTTCTCGTTTTCGCCGTGTTGGTTACTGTCGTAATTGGCAATGGGAACGGTAATAATAGCTTTTTGCTGAAGAATATCGCTGAACAGATACAGCGGTAAGCTTCCCCCTAAAGAGGGCATGATTACGATCGGATCTTTGGTAGTACTTTGTACAGCTTTCACTACTTTCTGAGCAATGGGTAAATCCAGCGGCGTTCGCTGAGCCCGGTATCCTTTCAGAGGTTTTACGCGGGCCACGAGTGGATAGTTGAGTAACTCTTCCATCGTGGGTTCTTTATCCGTTACATAATATCCCTGAGCTTTCACGTGGTTAATGAGTTTTTGTACCTGTTTATGAGGGTCATTACCCGCTACCACCCGCAAATCAAGCGTAGCTACAGCCGTGGAAGGAATGACGTTTGCTGCCTGAGCCCCAACGCCAGCACTAACGATGCCGTTGATATTTAAGGATGGTTCATTGATTAATTCAGCTAATGTTTTACCCGCTCCATCCGTTTGTCCAATGCCTAGTTCTTTCTGAACTTCCTTTTCAACGGGAGGAATCGCCGCAATGGCTTTCTTTTCTGATTCGCTTAAAGGCGTTACATCATCATAAAAACCCTTGATTAATACCCGTCCATAATCATCCTTCATCGACGAAAGTAACTTTGCCAGTCGCATGGCAGGGTTAGGGGCCCAGTTGCCATAGTGGCCGCTGTGCAGGGGGCGACGCGGGCCGTAAGTAGCGATCTCAACATTAATATCACCCCGACAACCGAAAACAATAATCTTGTTATCTGACTGGTGAACAGGGCCATCGCAGAAAATCCAGCAATCGCCGTCGAGCAGATTCTTGTATTTGGTTAAATATTCACCTAAATGCTGCGAGCCGTTTTCTTCCTCGCCTTCAAAGAAGAATTTGAGATTATAGGTGGGCTTGATGCCACTTTTCAATAAAGCTTCATAAGCCGAAAGAATGGCAAAAACACCAGCTTTATCATCGGTTGCACTACGGGCGATGATGCGATACTCCGGCGAAAGCTTACCTCTCGTTTCAGCTTCGGATAAAATCTTTCCGCCATTTTCAATGGAATTCGTGGCTAATACGGGTTTGAATGGGGCTGTTCCCTTGGCCCATTTTGATGGATTCGTCGGCTGCCCATCGTAATGAGCGTAGAATAAAAGCGTCTGCGTAGCTCCAGGAGTTTTCACTTCACCGAATACTACGGGCGGGGTTTTCGCATCCAGTTCTAATAATTGTACCGGAATTTTCATCCGCTTCATCAAATCCTGAATGAAAAAGGCATTCTTGCGAACGTCATTAGTGGTATCAAGCAGAATATTCGGAATGGATAAAAACTTAAAGTATTCCTGCAATAAAGCTTGCTCATTTTGCTGACGATACGCCCGCACTTTAGCGGGTGTCTGGGCAAAAAGTGTGGGAATACTAAATAGAGCCCAAAGGCAGAGAAACCATTTTTTCATAGGGAAGACGTTTAGGAAAGCCTATAAAGAAAAAAGGATATACTCGTCTTTACAAGTATATCCTTTTGAAAAGGGTAGAAAAGTCGAATGATTATACGGGGTCCACGTCAATGACGATACTCACGCCTTTAAAATCCTTAAGGGTTACTACTTCCTCAATTGTTTCTTTGATGAATTCTTTAATGGCTTTCAGATTGAGGTTTCGCTCAAACTTTAGTAACACATCAAAAAGAAACTGATTCCGAATTCGCTCGACGAGGGGCGTTTCCGGTCCTTTCACGCGATCACTCCCCAATTTTTGCATCAGTAGAGTGGCCAGTTTTTTAGAAGCTGCCTCCGCTACCTGCTGCTCAATATGGCGGGTTGTTAAGCGAATAACCCTTGAAAAAGGCGGATAGGCGTACGATTGTCGTTCCTCGATTTCCTCCGCATAAAAACCCTCGTAATCGTTGGTAATAATCTTGGCCAGCAGCGGATGCTGGGTATTATTGGTCTGAATTAATACGCGACCCTGTTTACCACTGCGTCGACCCGAACGGCCAGAAACCTGCGTTAATAACTGAAAGGAACGCTCGGTTGCCCGGAAGTCGGGAAAGTTAATCATGCGGTCGGCATCGAAAATGGCGACCAGACTTACTTTGTCAAAATCGAGGCCTTTGGAGACCATCTGTGTTCCTACAAGCATATCCGTTTCGCCTTTTTCAAAATCAGAAATCATCTGCTGAAAAGCGGTTTTCGAGCGGGTCGTATCCAGATCCATCCGTTGAATGCGGGCGGCGGGAAAATGCAGCTGTAAATCTTCTTCGAGTTTTTCGGTACCAAATCCCTGCGTTCGCACTTTCGTACTTCCGCAGGCGGGGCAAGTTTTGGGTAGCCGCTCTTTATGGCCGCAGTAATGACAACGAAGCTCGGCATCGCGTTGGTGATACGTCAAACTCACATCGCAACTATCACACTTAGCAATCCAACCACAATCATCACAAGTCAGGTAAGGTGAGTAACCCCGGCGATTTTGAAAGAGAATGGTCTGCTCGTTTCGCTCCAGATTTCCACCCAGTTCAAATAATAACTCACTCGAAAAATCGCCCTTCATGGCTTTATTCTTTCGGGCCTGCCGAATATCAATAAGCTCAATGGAAGGCAATGAAGCATTTCCAAATCGCTCTTTTAGTTCCACAAGCCCGTACCGACCCTGTGTAGCATGGTGATAACTTTCAATACTGGGCGTAGCGGAACCCAATAATACCTTAGCTCCCTGCATTTTGGCAATTACCAGGGCCGAATCCCGGGCGTGGTAACGCGGAGCGGGATCATACTGCTTGTAACTAGCTTCGTGCTCTTCATCGACAATGATTAACCCCAAACTATCGAAGGGCAGAAAAATGGCCGACCGTACGCCAATGACAAACTGAAAACGCCCGGAAAGCACACCTTTCCAGACTTCCACGCGTTCGTTATCCGAGAATTTAGAGTGGTAAATCCCAACCCGTTCCCCAAAAATCTTTTTCAGACGGACGACGATCTGGGTTGTTAAAGCAATTTCGGGTAATAAGTATAAAACCTGCGAGCCGCTTTCTAAAGCTTGCTCGATCAGGTGAATGTAAACTTCAGTTTTACCGGCTCCGGTTACGCCGTGCAGTAATACGGTATCTTTTTCCTGAAACGATTGCGTTACTTCTTGTACCGCTCGCTGCTGGGAATCCGACAGCACAGGCATGGTGGCAATCGTGCCCGTATCTTCAGCAAAACGGCTGATGACGATATCAAAACTTTCGAAGACTCCTTTTTTTAGTAAGGTATCCAGCGAAGAATCTGATAACTCATCGTTTTTTGAAAACGTAGACTTAAGTAACCCCTCAGTATTTTTTTCCGGATCGCGAAGGGCGGGCACATGCCGGAGGTATTCGAGTAAAATATCTAACTGTTTGGGCGTTTTCTCCAGTTGCCCAATCAAGGTTTTTAAGTTTTCAGGATCGGCGAAAAAGGAAGTTAACCGAACTTTACGAACAACTTTGGGCGTATATTTTTCACGAACTTCTTCAAAAACGATAACCGCCCGTTTGCCGATGAGCGACTTGATGAGGTGATACACGTTTTTAACATCCGCAAAGCGGGCCAGCTCGTCGTAACTCAAAGATTGTTTGGCTTTGATTTCTTCAATGATTTCCTTTTCGCGGGGCGTGAGTAAATCCGGGTGTTCAAAATCGGGATTGTACTGTACCTTCGACTGACTCGAAATCTTCAATCCTGAGGGAAGAGCCACGTTCATCACTTCCCCGATATGGCACATATAATAATCGGAAATCCACTGAAATAACTCTAATTGCCAGCGAGTTACCAGTGGCGTGTCGTCTAGTACTTCCAGAATGTATTTGGCCTGATACTGTTTAGGCGGCTGGTTATGAATGCGGGCAATAAGAGCCGTAACAATTTTAGTTTTTCCAAACTGAACAATCACGCGGGCACCCATTTGTAACTGTCCCGTAAATTCCCGGGGCACGCGATAGGTATATAAGCGGGGAATCGGAATGGGCAGAATAACGTCGGCAAACTGCGTTACCTCTTCCGTAAAATCGAGCTGATTCATACAGGCAAGTTAAGATGAATGCAGAATCAGAACGTCTGAGTCGTGATTTTAATTCGAAAGTAAGCCCCGTAATGACAAAGGGAGATTCTATTTACGCCTGAGAATGTGTAACTTTGGGTTTTTACAAGTGCATCATATGGCAAAACCATTTAACGTCGTTTACGAGGACAACCACCTCATCATCGTCAACAAAGCAGCGGGGATACTCGTGCAGGGAGATCAGACGGGCGACAAAACTCTTTCCGATTACGTTAAGGAATATATCAGCGTAAAATATAACAAACCCGGAGCGGTTTTTCTGGGAACGGTACACCGTCTGGATCGCCCGGTGAGCGGGCTGGTTGTATTTGCCCGGACCTCCAAAGGCCTCGAACGCATGAATGAACTATTCCGTCGCCGGGATATTCAGAAAACGTATTGGGCCGTTGTGGGTAAAAAGCCCGAGCAGAAAAGCGGAAAATTAACGCATTGGCTCGTAAAAGACGAGGCTCGCAACGTAGTAACGGCTTACGATTACGAAAGACCCGGCTCGCAAAAGGCGGAGTTAACCTACAAGTTAATTGGTGAAATGAATCACCATTTTTTACTGGAGGTGAATCCCGTAACGGGCCGTCCCCATCAGATTCGGGTGCAACTGGCTTCGATGGGCTGTCCCATTCGCGGTGATTTGAAATACGGTTACCCCCGTCCGAATCCCGACGCAAGCATTAACCTGCATGCCCGCCGTTTATACTTTATTCATCCCATCAAAAACGAAGCCGTGATTTGTAAGGCGGCAGTTCCGCAGAATTCGTTCTGGGAAGAGTTTTTAGAGTTTGACGAAGAAGTAAACGAAGCTATTCACCACGGATAATTTTCCCCTCTGCATTCTAACCAGATCATGAATATTCTCGAAAAGATTGTTCTTCATAAACATAAAGAAGTAGCTCAGGCGAAAGCCAATATTACGGCTCGTGAACTTGAACTGTTCCCTAGTTTCGGACGGGCCACTAACTCTTTATCCCAGCGATTACGTCAGGAAAATTCTTCCGGTATTATTGCCGAATTCAAGCGTAAGTCTCCCTCCAAAGGTATCATTAATGACCGCGTGAAGGTAGAGGAAGTTACCTTCGCTTACTCTGAAGCCGGAGCCGCCGGATTGTCGGTTTTGACGGACGAAGAGTTTTTCGGAGGGAATGCCGACGATCTGCAACTGGCTCGTAAGTCCAACCCCGGAACGCCGCTGTTACGGAAAGAATTTATTGTCGATGAATATCAGATTCTGGAGGCTAAAGCTTGGGGTGCTGACGTAATTCTGCTGATTGCTGCTTGTTTATCTCCTGAAGAAATCAAACGTTTCGGTCAGTTTGCTCAGTCCATTGGGCTGGAAGTATTACTGGAAGTTCACGATCAGGAAGAACTCGAACGCAGTCTGAATCCTTACCTGAATATGGTAGGGGTGAATAACCGTGATCTGAAAACATTTCATGTTTCAATTGAAACCTCGCTTAAGCTCGTAGAACAAATACCTCAAGAGTTTGTTAAGGTATCAGAAAGCGGGTTAAGTAGCACAGAAACGATTCATCAACTCCATAACGCAGGGTATCGCGGCTTTTTGATTGGTGAAAATTTTATGAAAACGTCCCAACCCGGTGAGGCCCTGGCCGATTTTGTGGGAGGTTTACAGTACGTGACTTTATAAGTGCCCCGTGTTTTTCCCTTTGTTGTACCTAAACTCCAGAAACCTATGCGAATTAAAGTCTGTGGAATGAAAGAGGAGGGAAACCTTCAGGATTTACTTGAGTTACAACCCGACTACGTAGGATTTATTTTTTACGAAAATTCTCCTCGGTTTATGGGAGAAACACTCGATGCGGAAGTCGTGAAAAATGTACCTAAAGACACAAAAAAGGTCGGCGTTTTTGTGAATGCCAGCATCAACCAGATCGTTCAGACGGTAAAGACCTACGGACTGGATTTCGTGCAGTTGCACGGCGATGAAATGCCGGATTTTTGCCGCAGCTTACAATTCAAGGGAATCAACATCATCAAAGCTTTCCGGGTAGATGAGACGTTTAACTTTACTCAACTGAACAATTACAAACCCGTTTGTGATTACTTTCTTTTCGATACCAAAGCTGCTGCTTATGGAGGTACCGGAACAGCTTTCGACTGGAGTTTGTTGAAGAGATACGATAATGAAAAGCCTTTCTTCCTTTCGGGAGGAATTCGCCTGGAAGATGCCGAAACCATTCTGGAACTGAAGGAAAAAACGGGTCTTCGCATGCACGCTGTAGATATTAATAGCAAGTTTGAAGAACAACCAGGAATAAAAAACATTGAAGCCGTGCGGGAATTTATTCAGCGGCTAAAGGTGGAAGAAATTGAAGCCTGAGAATGTCTTTCTTTAAAAGTGTTTATGATAAGGGACCGGATTGGGTCCCTTATTTTTTATGGGGATGAAAATTCAGTAAGTAACATCCATTTCAAAAAGAATGAGCTTTCGCCCCTAGCATCCATGTGCTGAGTTTCAGTAAGGATGTGCTACTAGCAATAAGGGTCTATTTTCGATTAAAAGAGAAGAACCTGCTGGTTTTTCGAATCTTCATAAAATTTATCTATCCGATAGGCAATCAAACCAAAAACTTTTCTAAGTTTGCCGTACAATTGAATTCGAAACGAAAATGAACAACTCATTCGCAAAAGCATGGTGGTGGCAACTGGGAATCCTCGGTTGAACAGCTTTCTTTTGCGTAAGGAGTAATCCTCTATATCACACGCCCGCTGTTCAGCTGAACAGCGGGTTTTTTATTAGTCAAAAATCAGGATTATGAAGATTGCAGAGCAGGTTAACAATCCTTATCAGGTTAATGAAAAAGGGTATTATGGTCCCTACGGTGGAGCCTTTATTCCCGAAATGTTATACCCTAATGTTGAAGAACTACGGGAAAACTACCTGAAAATTATGGCCGATCCATCGTTTCAGGCCGATTTTGAACACTTATTAAAGGATTACGTTGGTCGCCCCACGCCACTGTATTTCGCCGAACGCCTTTCGGAGGCTTTTAACGCGAAAATTTATCTCAAAAGAGAAGACCTGTGTCATACTGGAGCTCATAAGGTAAATAATACCATCGGTCAGATTCTTTTGGCCAAGCGTTTGGGTAAACACAAAATTGTAGCCGAAACCGGAGCTGGCCAGCATGGAGTAGCAACGGCCACCGTTTGTGCTCTGATGGGACTCGAGTGCATCGTATATATGGGTGAGATTGACATCGAACGTCAGGCTCCCAACGTAGCCCGCATGAAAATGCTCGGAGCGGAAGTCCGGGCCGCAACCAGTGGTTCCCGTACCTTGAAAGACGCAACTAATGAAGCCATGCGTCACTGGATTAACAACCCCGTCGATACGCATTATATAATAGGTAGTGTCGTAGGACCTCACCCATACCCTGATATGGTAGCTCGTTTCCAGTCAGTGATCTCCGAAGAAATGCGGAACCAATTAGCAGAAAAAACAGGAACAGAATTACCTGATTACGTGATTGCCTGCGTAGGAGGAGGTTCTAATGCAGCCGGAGCATTCTATCATTTCTTAAATGAAGAATCCGTAAAACTGGTTGCTGTAGAAGCGGCCGGTAAAGGAGTGAATTCCGGACAATCAGCAGCTACTACCTTCTTAGGGAAACCAGGGGTGTTACATGGCAGCCGCAGTATCCTTATGCAGACGGAAGATGGACAAGTGGTAGAGCCCTTCTCTATTTCGGCAGGACTTGATTATCCTGGTATCGGACCTATGCACGCCAACCTGGCCACGAGTGGTCGGGGCATTTTCAGAGCTGTTACGGATGAGGAATCGTTAGCCGCCGGATTCCAACTGGCTAAACTCGAAGGTATCATTCCTGCTTTAGAGTCAGCTCATGCTTTAGCCGCTTTAAAGACGTTGACCTTAAATCCTGATGATGTAGTAGTGGTTAATCTTTCTGGTCGCGGTGATAAAGACCTTTCTACGTACATGAAATTCTTGTAGGCCCTCATGAACAGCATTGAAACAATGAATCGGATTACTCAGCTTTTTCAGCAACAATCTCAGAAGTTGCTTAATGTATACTTCACAGCCGGTTTTCCCCAATTAACCGATACGCGTATCATCCTAAAAAGTCTTCAGGAGGCGGGGGCCGATTTAGTAGAAATCGGTATGCCTTATTCTGACCCCGTGGCCGATGG